>NZ_AP028679.1:3011960-4479191 GCF_037076455.1 Desulfoferula mesophila
CGGTAGGTCAACTCCCGCACCTCCACTCCCAGCTCGGGCTTTTGGGGCAGGCGGGCCGGGCGGGCCGGGTCTTGCACCGCCGGGCTTGCCTCCAGCACCTGGCTAACCCGCTCCAGGGAGGCGCGGGCCCGCTGCAACAGGCTCACCACCCAGCCCAGGGCCATCATGGGCCAGGTGAGCATGCCCAGGTAGGCGGTGAAGGCCACGAAGTCGCCGGGGGTGATCTGGCCGAACACGGCCAAGGGGCCGCCCGCCCCCAGCACCACGGCCAGGCTCAGGTTGGTGAAAAACACCATCAGGGGAAAGAACAGGGCCATGACCCGGGCCAGGCTCAGGTTCTGCTTGAGGTAGCCCCGGGCGCTCACCTCCAAGCGGCGCTCCTCGCTGTCGGCCAGGGCGTAGGTCTTGATCAGGCGCACCCCGCTGATCACCTCGCGCACCTGCTCGGTCATGGCCGAAAAGGCCTCCTGCACCTTGGAGAAGCGGGTGTGAAAGCGGCGGCTCTGCTGGCGGGTGAGGATGACGATGGCGGGCATGGGCAGGATGGCCAGCAGCGCCAGCAGGGGGCTGATGTAGAGCATGAAACCGATGGCGGCCAGGCCCATGAAGGCGCCGTCCACCGCCGCCACCAGGCCGATGCCCGTGGCCATGCGGATGTTGTTCAGATCGTTGGTGGCCCGGGCCATGAGCTCGCCGGGGGGGTGGTCGTCCAGGTAGCCCACGTGCATGCTTTGCAGATGCTCGAAAAGCTCCCCACGCAAGCGGCGCTCCACCTCGCGGGAAAAGCCCATGAGCAGAGGGCGCCAGATGAGGCGCATGAGCACCATGGCCAGGGCCAGGCCCACGATACCCGCGCCGATGGTCATCAGGCGCTGGGCGTCGGCCCGCCCCAGGGTGAGGTCGTCCACCGCGAACTTGATCAGGCGGGGGATGTAGAGTTGGAAAACGTCCACCAGCACCAGGGCGACGAACCCCACCCCCAGGCCCAGGGCCTTGCGCCGGGCCAGGCCGCGCAACAAGGCCCAGGCTCTCACGATCTCACCTCGCTGGGAGAGACACGGCTCAATGCCTCAGGAAAGCCGCGCGGCAGGGCCGAGGCAACAGGAACTCCTCGCTGCGGGCCACCACGTTTTTCTGCGGACCGATAAGCACCGTGATCCACATGCGCATCCGTCCCCCCTGGGGCAACTCGGGCATCTGGTCGCAACGCACGAACAGCAGGTAGTCGTCCAGGGAGGTGCTTTCCACCCGGTGGTAGAGCCGGTCCGCGTCGCCGGTGGGGCTCAGGGCCCTGCCCTTGGCGTCCTCGGGCCACAAGTTGACGGTCATCCACAGCCCCTGGTCGGTGGGCAGATCGCCGAGCCCGGCTTTGACCTTGAGCATCATGCCGGGATGATCTTCATAAACCTCGCCCTCGGTGAGAGCCAGGGACTTGATGCGCCCGCGGGCCGCGTTCACCCAGACGGTCCGGTCATCCTGCTGGGCCGGGGGAGAGGCCTGGTTGGGGGCCGCGCCCGGAGCCGGGGCCGAGGGAGGCGCGAACCGCGGGGCATGGGGCGCGTTGCGCGCATAATACCCGCCCGCGCCGCAGTTGGCGGCTATGGGGAAGCTGGCGCTGGAGTCCACCGCCTTGTAATGCTCATCGATCACCGACAGGCGGGCCACATAGGCGGAGGAGGTCCCCAAGGGCGGCAGCTGGTCGCATCTGACGAACATCATGAAGTATTCCTTGTTCACGTCGTCGATGCGCATGTACAGGGTCTTGGTCTGCCCCCCGTTTTCGGGGCTGATGTCCAGGGCCAGCCAGAGGCCGCGCACCGCGTTCAAATCGGCCACCTGCGCCACCGTGTGCACGTAGATGCCCCTGGCGCCCTGAAACTGCTCGCCGTCGGTGACCCACAGGTCCACGAAACGGGGATCGCCCGGACGGCGTCGCTTTACCTTGGCCGCCTTGGGCTCGGGGCTTTTGGCCTTGGCCAGATAGGGATAGGCCGCGTTGGCCAGATGCATTTCCGACACCGGGCCCTCGAAGCGCTTCACCACGCGCCCGGCGGGGTCTATGACCAGGGTGGTGGGCAACACCCGCACCCCCGCGTTGGCCTGGGCCCACTCCACGTCGCCCAGCACCACCGGCATGCGCAGGCCCAGACGGGCCACGAAGGGCTTGACCGCCTTGATCCCGCCCTTGTCCACGCTGAAGGCGATGGCGCTGACCCCGCGATCGGCGTATTCCTGGGCAAAGCGGTCCAGCTTGGGCAGCGCCCGCTTGCAGGGGCCGCACCAGGTGGCGAAGAAATCCACGATGACCACCCGGCCTCGGAACTGCTCCAGGCTCAGGCGGCCGCCCTCCAGGGCGGGCAGGTTGAAGTTGAGGGTGGTCGGCGGCGCGGCTTGGGCCGGTAAAATCACCGCCAAGAGCGCCAGGCAAATTACAAAAGCGGACAGGGCCTTAGCCATGTAGCCTCCCTATGGGTTACCAATCAATGATAATACCATTTGTCCGGTAGGGGGCAAGTTGACACCCCCCCCTTTTCGCCGGTAGACTCATCTACCCAATCTGCCGCGAAAGTCGGAGCGTAATGAGCGACCCTATTGGCCAGCTAGTCGATTTCATCGAGAAAAACCGCGTTGAACTGGGTTTGGTGGTGGCGGCCAAGAAAGGGCGGCTCAATCTGCTCACCGCCGGCGGCCGTCAGACCACCCTGAATACCAACCGGGTTTTGTACATGTCCCCTGCCGCCATGGGCTCGGAGGCCACCCGGGAGGCGCAGGCACAATACCTGGGCGAGGTGCTCTGTGCCCGCGACGAATTGGCCGCTCAGGTGAACGTAGAGGAGTTGTGGGAGTTGGTCTACGAGGAGACCGATCCCCTGTCGCTAAAGGATCTGGCCCAGTTGGCCTTTGGCCGTCCCCTGAGCGACGACCAGGTCTCGGCCACCCTCCGGGCCCTGTTCAACGAACGCATCCATTTTCGTCTGGCCGGCAGCCAGTTTCTGCCCTACAGCCCCGAGCAGATCGAGGCCAAGCGCCTGCAGGCCGAGCGGGAGCAGGCCCGTCAGGCCCAGGTGGCCGAAGGGGTTGATTTTCTCAGGAACCTGCCCGATGAGGGCCCCCTGCCCCAGCCCCCGGAAGAACTGGGCCGATTGTTGGTGGACTACCTGGTTTTCCAGGAAGAGTGCCGCCAGGCCAAGCTGGCCAAAGAGGTGTTGGCCGGGGCCGAGGTGGGCGGAGCCAAAAAGCTGTTTCGCCTGCTGGTGAGCCTGGGGGTGCTGGAGCCCCACCACAACCTGGAGCTGATCCGCCAGGGCATAAGCGGGGAGTTCTCCGCCGAGGCCCAGGACCAGGCCCGGGAGCTAGACCCCAATCCCAGCCAAGGCGGGGCGCGCACCGACCTCACCGACCTCTACACTTTCACCATCGACGGCAATTTCACCACCGACTTCGACGACGCCCTGTCCTTTGAGCCGGACGATAACGGCGGGGGCACGCTGGGGGTGCACATAACCGACGCCGGGGCCATCATGCCCCTCGAGGGCCCCTTGGAAGACGAGGCCCGCACGCGGGCCACCTCTTTGTACCTGCCCGACGACCGCCTGCCCATGCTGCCCCCGCGCCTGAGCGAAGACCAGCTTTCCCTGCGCCAGGGGGAGCTGCGCCCTGCCCTGTCGGTGCTGGCCCGGCTGGACGCCGAGGGCAGGCTCATCGACTACCGCCTGGAGCGCAGCCTATTGAAGGTGCACAAGCGCCTGACCTACGACGAGGCCGACGGCATGCTGGAAAGCGATGCCCGCCTGGCCGGGCTGCACGCCATATGCCACGCCCTGCGCCGGCGCCGGGGCGAGGCGGGGGCCTACTTTTTGCCCCTGCCCGAGGTGCTGGTGGGGGTGGACCCGGCCACCAAGGAGGTCTGGGTGCGCCGGGTGGACCGCAACGGGCCCAGCCGGGAAATGGTGGCCGAGACCGCCATCCTGGGCAACTGGCTCTTCGCCCTGTTCCTGGCCGATTCGGGAGCCCCCGCCTTGTTCCGCACCCAGGCCAAGCCCTCGGAGCCCATCGAGGAGCGCGATCCCAGCGACGTGTACCACCACTTCAAGCAGCGTCGCCTGCTCAACCGGGTGGAGATAACCGCCAAGCCGGGCCTGCACTCCAGCCTGGGGGTGCACCCCTACACCCACGCCACCAGCCCCATCCGCCGCTATTTGGACCTGGTGATGCAGCGCCAGATCGGCAGCATCCTGTGCGGCGGCCCGCCGCTGTACAGCGCCAAAGAGTTGGAAGAGCTGGCCATGGAGGTGGGCCCCACGGTGCGCCGGGCCATGCGGGTGCGCCAGGTGCGCCAGCGCTACTGGCTCTTGCAGTGGCTGCGCCAGCGCCAGGACCAGCCCCAAACGGCGGTGGTCATGGAGCGCCAGATGCGCCGCTGGCAACTGCTGCTCACCGACATCATGATGCTGGTGAACATCCCCATCCGCGCCGGGCAGGAGCTTAGCCCCGGTCAAGAGGTGCAGGTGATGGTGGAGCGGGTGGACCCCTTTGACGACATCCTGCGGGTGAAGCTGGTCTGAAATTGGTTTAGCGCCGCCGCGCCTATTACCTTTAAGAGTTTTGAAAAAATGAATGGGAGGCGATCCCCGCCTGGGCAACAGGCCCCAGCGCCTCTTGCACTGGCCTAGCTTTCGAACTGAGGCCCCCGATAACCAGGCAAGCCTCTCCGACCCAGCCTTCTCAGCAAGGCGGCGAGGCGACAGGTGGCCGGGGCGACGCGCCAGCCAACCCGCCTTTTCATTTTTTCCAGACTCTTTGCCCGGGAACGATCACAACGGGCCCGCCGGTCGCGGCACAACGGTGGACGACGACCGGGGACTTAAGCGCCACATTGACTTATAGCGAGGTCTGAGCGCCGCCGACAACGCCGCCCAAGGAGGCCTGGCGAAGCCGCCCCCTACTCCCCCATCTGGTTGCGCTTGCCGCTTAGATGCTCGATCTCCACACAGATCACGGCCAGGCCCTGGACCTTTTCGGGAGGGAAATCCATCTCGCCTTCATAGCCGCATTGGCGGGCGATGGCCGCCAGACCGGCCACCTTGGCCTCCAGATCTTCCACCAGGGTGGCCCGGCCCAGGCCCACCACGCTGCGGTAGCGGGTGTCCCATTTGCAGGGGTTGGGCCCGCTCATCAACTCCACCGACTCCATGACCGTGAAGCTGACCTTGGGGTTGGCGGCCAATATCTCCATCTTCAGGCCCTTGGGCCCGGTGTGCATGTAGACCTTGCCCTCCAGGCAGCCGTAGTTCATGGGCACCACGTAGGGCTGGTCGCCCTGGGCCAGGGCCAGGCAAAGGATGTTGCCGCGCTCCAGGATGGCTTGGGCCTCTTCGTTGATTTGCTTCTGGGTCTTGCGCAGGGGCCGCTGCATGGTCAGGTCTCCTCGATGGTTTGGGCAATCACCATTTGCCAGGCAGGGGCCTGGGACTGCCAAGTGAAGTTTTGGGCCAGGGGCCGGTAATCCTCTTGCCGCGTGGCCTCGGGCTCTTGGGCCAGGTCAACCAGCCTCGCGCCCAACTCGCCCGGCGGATAGCGGAAACGGGCCGGGTAGAGCTGGGGATAGACCAGGGCGTCCGGCAGCAGGGGGCGACACCCAGCCCACACCGCTTCGGCCACGCTAATACCAAAATACTCTTGCCGGGCGGTGGAGACCACCACGTCGGCCCAGAAAAGCCATTTCCAATACAGGTTTCTGGCCTGGGCGTGCCCCCATTGCACAATGTGTCGCGTCAGGGCCTCTCGGGCCCGGGCGAACACCGCCGGAGGCTGGGCCGGGGCCGGGCCCAGCACCGCCACCTGGAACTCCAGGCCCTGGGCGGCCAACTCCTCCAGGGCGGCGAAAAACTCCTCCGGCGCCTTGTCCTGGGCCCAGCGGTGGTTCCACAGGATGCGCAGCGGACCCCGGCGGGGCTGGCGGGTCTGGCTCGTGGCCTCGCCGGGGTCGATGGGCATGGGCAGGATCTGGCTCTTGGCGGCGATGGCCTGGGGCAGGCCCAGGGGGCGCATGTCCGGCAGGCGGCCCACCAGCTCCCGGGCCGCGCCCAGGAACTCGTCGCGATGAAAGCGGGAGTTGAACACCACCCGCCGGGCGGCCAGGGCGCTGGTCAGGTTGCTGAAGGCCAGGTACAGGTCGCGCTCACGCAGGTTCTTCTCGGCCCGGCCCGGAGCGGGATAGGCCAGCTGGTTTTCATGGAACACCACCAGGGCGGGCACGGCGGCCAGGCTGGGAACCAGGCCCCTGAGTTCGGCCAGGCCCAGCATGTCCGAGGCCACCAGGCCGTCCCAGGGCCGGGCCAGCAACTCGGCCGCCTGATCGGCCAGAAAGGCCGCCGCCCCCCGCATGCGCCAGCGCCAGTGGCGCCCGGGCAGGCCCAGCAGGCTCCAGCGGGCCGGGACATGCTGCATCAGGCCCTGGGCAAAGGCGGCGTGGGAGGCGGTGAGGTAGGGCTCCACCAACAAAAGACGCGGGCCGCTGGAGCCCGCGTCTTGCCTGATCAGGTCGGAGGCCACGGATCAGCGGATGACGCTCTTGGGCTTGTAGTAGCCGGCGGGCACGCTGGTGCAGGGGGCCACCAGGGAGCCCCGGCCCAGCACGGTGCCGGGGTTGGTCACCGAGTTGCAGCCGGTCTGCGCCCCGTCGCCCATGATGGCCCCGAACTTGCGCCGGGCCACGTGGTACACCGAGTCCCCCGCCTTGAGGTGATAGGGGCGCTCCAGAATCTTCAGGTTGGCCAGCTTGGTGCCTGCGCCCAGGTTCACGTTGCGGCCCAGGATGGAGTCTCCCAGGTAGGCAAAGTGCCCCGCCTTGGCCCCGTCCATCATGATGGAGCTTTTCATCTCCGTGGTGTGGCCCACCACGCAACCCACCCCCACCAGGCAACTGCCGCGCAAGTAGGCCCCCTGGCGCACCTCGGTGCCCGGCCCGATGTAGGTGGGGCCCTTGAACAGGGCGCCCGGCTCCACCACCGCGCCGGGGGCTATGTGCACCTGGTCGTCCAGGAAGACGGCCCCGGCGTAGACCACCGCCGCGTCGGTGACCTCCTGGCCGTTTAAGAACACGCGCATCTCGCCCTTGGTGGGGTCGCCGCCCAGGAGCTTGTAGTCGCAGTCGAACACCCGGCCCCGGTGCAGCACCACGGTGCGGGGCAGAACCTCGCCGCCCCCGCGCAGCAGGGCCCCAGTGTGCCCGGCGTAGTCAACCAAATCGGCCGTAAAGCTCTTTATACGGTCCAGTACGTCCCAGACCAGGTCCACGCCCTTGAAAAGTTCCTTGAAAGTGGCCTCTTCCAGGTCAAAAAGGTCTGACGGAGATACCATGATTTCTCCCTACCAGTATTTACGAACCCTGATGCCCCGTTCGGACAGATAGTCCTTTATTTGTGCCACACTAAAGTGACCGTAGTGTGTCATCGAGGCGATTAGGGCGGCGTCGGCCTTGCCTTCGGTGAGCACGTCCGCCAGGTGCTGGGGCTGGCCCGCCCCGCCAGAGGCAATCACCGGTATGGAGACGTGGCTGCTGATGAGCTGGGTGAGGGTCATCTCGTAACCCTCCTGGGTGCCGTCGGCGTCGATGCTGTTCAAGCAGATCTCGCCCGCCCCCAGGCGCTCGGCCTCTTGGGCCCACCACAGGGCGTCGATGCCCATGTGCTTGCGCCCGCCGTGGATCACCATCTCGTAGCCGCTGGGAATATTTTCGCTCACCGGCACCTTGAGCACGTCCATGCCCAGCACCACGCACTGGGCCCCGAACTGGCGCGAACCCTCGGCGATGATCTGGGGGTTGGTGACCGCCGAGGAGTTCACGCTGACCTTCTCGGCCCCGGCCAGGAGCACCGCGCGCATGTCCTCCACGGTGCGCAGGCCCCCGCCCACCGAAAAGGGGATGAAGATGCGCTCGGCCACCCGGCGCACCACCTCCAGCATGATGTCGCGGGCTTCGTGGCTGGCGGTGATGTCGTAGAACACCAGCTCGTCGGCCCCCTCGCGGTAGTAGAACTCGGCCATCTCCACCGGGTCGCCGATGTCCACGTTGCCCTTGAACTTGATGCCCTTGGTGAGCTTGCCGTCGCGCACATCCAGGCAGGGGATGATGCGTTTAGAGAGCATGGCCGCCCTCCTTGCCGTCCCAGGCCAGGAAATTCTCCAGGAGCTTCAGCCCCGGACGGCCCGACTTTTCGGGGTGGAACTGCACCGCCACCATGGAGCCCCGGGCCACCGCCGAGGTGAAGGGGAAGCCGTAGTCGGTCACTCCGGCCACCAAGTCCTCGCTGGTTGGTTGCAGGAAGTAGGAGTGCACGAAGTAGAACTCGGCTTCGGCCGGGATGCCCGCGAACACCGGGTGGTTCATCCGCCAGTCAACCCCGTTCCAGCCCATGTGGGGCACCTTGAGGGCTTCGCCCGCCGCGTCGCGGTGCTCCACCGGAAAGCGCACCACCTTGCCGGGCAAGAGGCCCAGGCAGTCGGTGAGGTCTTCCTCGCTGTAGTCGAAAAGAATCTGGGTGCCGAAGCAGATGCCCAGAAAGGGCTTGCCCTGGGCCACGATGTCGGTCAGCACCCGGTCCATTCCCTGGCGGCGCAGGCTGGCCATGCCCGATCCGGCCCGGCCCACCCCCGGCAGGATTACCCGCGCGGCCTGGGCGATGAACTCCGGGTCCCGGCTGATGGCGCAGTCCGCCCCCAGGGAGCGCAGGGCCCGCTCCACGCTGGTGAGGTTGCCCGCGTCATAGTCGATGATGGCGATCAAGGGTGTTCTCCTTATGGTTTGCCGGAGCCTAACCTCCGGCGCGGCTTAAGGAATATATCATACCCCCCTTGGTCGGGCCGCGCCTGCGGCGACCGGCCCGGCCAAGGCGCCGGGGCGCGGCGGACGATGGGCGGGTTCGGGCCCGTTTTGCTTGGTCACGCGGCCGGCCATCCGGCCCTGGCTGGCCCGGCGAGGCCGGCCGCGCTGTTGGCTAATACTGGTAGAAGCCGCGGCCGGTCTTGCGCCCCAGCCAGCCCTGATCCACGTATTTTTTGAGCAGGGGGCAGGGGCGATACTTGCTGTCGCCCAGTTCCTTGTGCAACACCTCCATGATGGCCAGGCAGGTGTCCAGGCCGATGAGGTCGGCCAGGGCCAGGGGGCCCATGGGGTGGGCCATGCCCAGTTTCATGATCTGGTCGATGTCCTCGGGCTGGCCCACGCCTTCCACCACGCAGTAAACCGCCTCGTTGATCATGGGCATGAGGATGCGATTGGCCACGAAGCCGGGATAGTCGTTGGCCGGCACCGGAATCTTGCCCAGGGCCTTGGACAGCTCCATGACGGTATTAAAGGTCTCCTCGCTGGTGGCCAGGCCCTTGATCACCTCCACCAGCTTCATCATGGGCACCGGGTTCATGAAGTGCATGCCGATGACCAGCTCGGGCCGACTGGTCACGCCCGCGATCTTGGTGATGCTGATGGAGCTGGTGTTGCTGGCCAGGATCACCCCGGCCGGGCAGATGCCGTCCAACTGGCGGAAGATGTCCAGCTTGAGGTTCACGTTCTCGGTGGCCGCTTCCACCACGATGTCGGCCTGGGCCATGTCCTTGAGCTCGACCGTGGTCTTGATACGATCCAGGATGGCCTCCTGATCGGCGGCGGTGATCTTTTCCTTTTTCACCAGGCGGGCCAGGCTGCCGCTGATGGTGTCCAGGCCCTTTTGGCAGAACTCTTGTTTGATGTCGCTCATGATCACGTTGAGGCCCGCGGCGGCCGCCACCTGGGCGATGCCGTTGCCCATCTGGCCGGAACCGATCACACCGATTGTGTTTATTGCCATTATTCGCACCTTTCTTTCATAAAAATTACCGCCCGCCCGCGGCGGGGGGTTCATCAAAACGGCCGGCGTACCAATCGCGGTAGTAACTGGCGCTAGCCCAGGCGCCGACCAAAATAGATATCCACATCACTGCCTTGGCCCCGACCATCAGCCAGTGCCAACCGGCCCAGGCGGCGATCAGCTGAAAGCCCAGGCCCGAGGCCAGGCCAAAGGTCTTGTACTTGCCCAGGCGGCTGGGTTTTACCTTGGGGGCGGGCCACAGGGGGGCCTGACGGCGGTTCTGGCGGAGCATGTGCAGCAGGGGAATGACCAGGGCGTGGGCCTCCACCGCCAGGATGGCGGCCAGGGCCCAGGCGCTGAGCACCCCGTGGTACAACAGAACCAGGCTGGCGCTCACGGCCAGGACCTTGTCGCCCAGGGGGTCCAGGAAGGCCCCCAGTTTGGTCACCTGGCCCCGGCGGCGGGCCACCGCGCCGTCCAACAGGTCGCTGAAGGAGGCGAACAGGCCCAGGATTATGGCCCAGCCCAGGTAGTCGCCGGACAGGCCCACCACCCCCATGGCCACGGCGCAGGCCAGGCGGAACAGGCTGATCTGGTTGGGGCTGATCCAGGGGGGGACCAACGACACCACCCAGGCCCCGAAGCCGCCGCTGGAAACCAAAGACAAGGGCACTCTCCCCGCCTGGTCGCGAAGCACGGCGCAGGACGTTAGGCCTTGCATTGACAGGCGTTTTTCCAGGCCGGACTATAGCGCAAGCCCCCCAGGGGGGCAAGGATTAATCAGCCGCGGCCCGCTCCAGGCGGTGCAGGGTCAGCTGCAACACGGCCAGGGCCGCCGGGGTCACCCCGCTGATACGAGCCGCCTGGCCCAGGCTGGCCGGGCGCACCCGGGTGAGCTTTTCCCTCACCTCGTGGCTGAGTCCCTCGATGGCCTGGTAGTCCAGGTCCAGGGGCAGGGCCTGGGCCTCCTTGGCCCGAAAGCGCTCCACCTGCTCCCGCTCCCGCTGCTCGTAGCCCGCGTAGGCGGCCTTGATCTGCACCTGCTCCACGGCGGCGGGCTCCAGGGCCTCCAGCTCGGCCAGGGCCGGGTGCAGGGTGGCCACCTGGGCCAGGTCCATGCCCGGCCGCCGCAACACCTCCGCCGCCCTGTGGGGCCGCCTGAGGGGGGCGCTGTTCAGGTCGGCCAGGCGGTCGTTGACCTCGGCGGTGGGGTTGAGGCGCACCGTTTCCAACAACTCCAAGGCCCGCTCCACCTGGGCCCGCTTGGCGCTGAAGGCGGCCCAGCGGGCGTCGTCCACCAGGCCCAGCTCCCGGCCCAGGGGGGTGAGGCGCAGGTCGGCGTTGTCCTCGCGCAGGGTGAGGCGGAACTCGGCCCGGGAGGTGAACATGCGGTAGGGCTCGCCGGTGCCCTTGGTCACCAAATCGTCGATGAGCACGCCCAGATAGGCCTGGGAGCGGTCCAGGATCACCGGTTCCAGCCCCTGGGCGCTGCGGGCCGCGTTGATGCCCGCCCACAGGCCCTGGGCCCCGGCCTCCTCGTAGCCGCTGGTGCCGTTGATCTGCCCGGCCATGTACAGGCCCGGCAAATGCTTGGACTCCAGCCAGGGAGTCAGGTCGCGGGGATCGCTGTAGTCGTACTCGATGGCATAGCCCGGCCGGGCGATCACCGCCCGCTCGCAGCCGGGCATGGTGCGCACCATCAGGTGCTGCACCTCGGCGGGCAGGCTGGTGGGGATGCCGTTGGGGTAGATCAGGGGCGAGTCCAGGCCCTGGGGCTCCAAGAACACCTGGTGGCTGTCCTTGTCCGGAAAACGCACCACCTTGTCCTCCAGGGAGGGGCAATAGCGGGCCCCCACCCCGGTGATCACCCCGGCGTACATGGGAGCCTGGTCCAGATTGTCGCGGATGAGCTGGTGGGTGGCCTCGGTGGTGTGGCTCAGCCAGCACACCCGCTGGGGCAGCACCGGGGCGCTGCTCAAAAAGCTGAACATGCGCGGCTGCTCGTCGCCCGGCTGCTGGGGCAGCGCATCGAGGTCCAGGCTGTCCATCTCCAGGCGCGGGGTGGTGCCGGTCTTGAGGCGGCCCAGGTTGCAGCCCAGCGCGGTCAGCTGCTCCGACAGGGCGTCGGCCGGGGGATCGCCCATGCGCCCGCCCCGGCTCTGGGTCAGGCCCACGTGGAGCACTCCCCTGAGGAAGGTGCCGGTGGTGAGGATCACCGCCTTGGCCGCGATCTCCCCTCCCCGGCCCGGCCGAATGCCCGCCACCCGGCCTTTGGTGACCACCAGGCCCTGGACCTCGTCGTCCAACAGCCACAGGCCAGGCTGTTCGGCGCAGACCTGGGCCATGCGCCGGGGGTAGCGGTCGATGTCCACCTGGGCCCGGCTGGACCATACCGCCGGGCCCTTGCCCTGGTTGAGCAGGCGGAACTGGATGCCCGTGGCGTCGGTGTTGAGCCCCATCTCCCCGCCCAGGGCGTCGATCTCCTTGACCAGGTGCCCCTTGGCCAGGCCGCCCACGGCCGGGTTGCAGCTCAGGGCGGCGATGTGGGCCAGGTTGATGGTGGCCAGCAGACACTTGGCCCCCAGGCGGGCGGCGGCCAGGGCCGCCTCGCACCCGGCATGGCCCGCGCCCACCACCACCACGTCGAAGCTATCGGGAAATTCAGCGCTCAACTCAACCCCAAATAGGCGTGTTCAAATTCGCCGGTGCCCAGCACCGCTCCGCCCCGCCACAAGACCCCGGAGGGCCGGACCAGAAGCAGCTCGTGGTCGCCGGGGGTGCTGCTGTCCAACACCCGGCAGCCGATGGCCCCCGGCCCCTGGGCCAACACCGGCAGGCCCAGGGGGCCTTCCAGGAACTCGATGCCGTCCCAGCGCTGCTCCGGCGAGCGGCCCAAGGCGGCGGCCAAGGCCAGGTCGCCGGAGGGCAGCAGGTTCAGGGCGAACTCGCCCTGGGCCAGGATTTCAGGCAGCAGGCCCCTGTTGTGGCGTACCGCCACCTGGAGCAGGGGCGGATCGCCGCTGACCTGGCTGACCCAGGAGACCAGCATGCCCCGGGGCTGCTCCAGACCGCCGGTGCTCAAAAAATACAAGCCATAGGCCAGGCCGCCCAGGGCGGAGGCCATCTCCGGGCTCAGGGTGCTGATATTGGCAGGATTCATGATGTAGCTTTCTCGGGCTCCGTCCCCAGGACCTGTTTCAGCCATAGCCAGCCCAGGCCCAGATATTCGTGAATGGCTTCCTCGCTGTTTTGCAGCCCGGCGGCCGAAGGCAAAAAGGACGACAGACTCAGCCTGGGGTCCTTGGTGCGAAAGTCGCAGGGCGCGGCCACCGGGTCCAGGCCGTAGGCGCGGAACCAGGCCAGGGAGCGCGGCATGTGCATGGCCGAGGTCACCAGGGCAAAGGGTTTTCCCTGGAGCCTGGCCTTGAGAACCCTGGCCTGATCCTCGGTGTCCCAGGAGAGGCTTTCCGCGGCCATGGCCTTGCGGGGCACTCCCAATTCCCGGGCCAGGGCGATCATCACCTGCTCCTGCTCCACCGGCCGGTCCACCCCGCCGCCGGAGAGCACCAGCTTGGCCCCACGCAGGCCCCGCCACAGACGCACCCCTTCCAAAAGGCGCTTGAGGGTGGCCGAGCCCAGCCGGTCGGCCGGGCTGTTGTCCCCCAGGCTGGTGCCGCCGTTGAGCACAACAATATCGCGCACGCCCCGCGCGCTCAACCCGGCGGGCGTGGCGTAGCTCCAATTACGCGCCTCCAGGGGGCGCATGAGGACTATGCCGGTGACGGGCAGGGACAGCACCAGCAGCCACAGCCCGGCCAGGACCATCAGCCAGGGCCCCAGGCGCCGGGTGGGCCGCCGCCACCAAATGAGGGCCCCCACCAAGCCCAGAAGCAACACCTGCCCCAGGGGCAGCGCCAAGCAACTGATCAATTTTTTGGCCCAAAAGCCCCACAAGGCCATGCGCTCGTCCCGCCGGGTAATAGGGTTGTGGCCCCAATTATGCCACCGCCCTTTGCCCAGGCAAAGCGCCGCCCCGCCCTGGATCGTTCCCAGGGGCCCGTATACTTAATTTATTTTATGAATTAATATACCTATAACTCTATATTTAAATACTAATTTACCGTTACGTTTATTTGTAAATTGGTGGTCCGGACCCGCGCGGGGGCGGCGATTTTCAGGGAATGGCTTAAGGCCGGTTTTCGGCGCCGGGGCTGGGTTATAATTTAGGGCAACCTCAAGGGAGCAAGCATGGACAAGCCCGTTTTGCTGAAAAACATCGATTTTGCCCAACCCCTGGACCTGGCCGGCCTGGTGGAATATCAGCCGGGCCAGGTGGTGAGCCGCACCCTGGCCCAGAACAACTTCCTGAGCCTGACCCTGTTCGCCTTTGACGCCGGGGAGGGCATCAGCGCCCACACCGTGCCCGCCGACGCCCTGGTGCAGGTGTTCGACGGCCAGGCCGAGGTGGTCATCGACGGCCAGGTGATGAACGTGGCCGCCGGCCAGGTGGTGGCCATGCCCGCGGGCAAGCCCCACGCCCTCAACGCCCGCCAACGCTTCAAGATGGTGCTTACGGTCGTGCGTCCCCCTCAGACCGTCGGTCTCTAAGGGCCCAGCCAGGCTACGGCAGACAAGGCATTCGGCAAGCGAAAGCCGCAGGCGTAGTAAAGCTACGTCGAGGCTTGAGCGCGCCGATAACGCCGCATGCCGGTGTCTGGCTGGATCCCTACTTTTCCTTCTTGGCCTCGGCCAGGGCCTGGGCCAGATGCCGCACCTTGATGGGCGAGCCCAGTTGGTCCAGGCCGCCCTCCAGTTGCAGCACGCAGCCGGGGCAATCAGTGACCAGGGTGTCAGCCCCGGTGGCCGCCACCTGGCTGAGCTTGCGCTCCAGGATGGCCGCCGAGAGCTCGGGGAAGTCCAGCGAATAGGACCCGCCGAAACCGCAGCACACCTCCTCGTCGTCATAGGGCCGGTACTCATAACCCGCCTGGGCAAGCAACTCCTTGGAGGCGTCGTGCACCCCCAGACCCCGGCAGAGGTGGCAGGGGGCGTGGTAGGCGAAGGAACGGTCCTGCTCCTGCCCCTGCGCCGAGCCCGTCTCCTTTTGCAGGAAGCTGGCCAGGTCGCTGACCTTGTCCGCCAGGTGCTGGGCCCGTTTGGCCCAGTCCGGGTCGTCGGCCAAAAGCTGGGGATAGTTCTTCAGGTGGGAGGCGCAGGAGGCGCACAGGGTTAGCACGTAGTCGTGGTGCTCGGCGTCCAGGGCGGCCAGGTTTTGCCGGGCCACCTCCCGGGCGGTCTCCTCCTCGCTGGCCATGGCCGCGGGCAGGCCGCAGCAGGTCTGGTCCCGGGCGTAATCCACCTGAACGTTCTCGCCCTGGAGCAACCCCAGGAAGGCCTCGGCCTGCTCGGGATACACGAAGTCGATGAGGCAGCCGCCGAACAGGGCCACCTTGAGCCTTGGCGCGGCCGGGCGGGGGGCCAGGCGCTCCCAGCGGTCGCGCAGGGGCTCGGCCGTTACCACCGGCAGGCTGCGGAATTCCTGGCCCGGCGCGAAGAACAGGGGCAGGTGGCGGATGAGCCTCTCGCCCCCGGCCAGGGGCTTTTGGGCCAGATAGGCCTGGCGCAGCAGGAAGTGGAACAAGGGCCGGTTGTTCAGCACCCGGCGCAGGAGCTGGTTCTTGAGAGGGCGGCCCTCCTCGGCCATGACCAGCCCGGCGGTCTTTTTGATCAGCCCCGGCAGGTCGATGCCCGCCGGGCAGTTCACCTTGCAGGCTTGGCAGTTGAGGCAGTTCTTCACCAGCTCTCCGCCCGCCTCCAGGCCGTGGTAGAAGTAGGTGAGGATCAGGCCGATGGCCCCGATGTACACGTGGCCGTAGTGGTGGCCGCCCACCTTGCCGTAGATGGGGCACACGTTGGCGCAGGAGCCGCAGCGCAGACAGCGCAGGGCCTGGCTGAACACCGGGTCTTGGGACAGGGCCAGGCGGCCGTTGTCCAGAAACACGATGTGCAGCTCCTTGGTTCCGCCGTTGGCCGCGCACTCCACCGCCCCGGTGACCCAGGTGACGTAGGTGCTGATGGGCTGGCCGGTCACGGAGCGGGGCAACACCTGCAAAATTTTGAGCGGGGTGTTCAGGTCCGGCACCAGCTTTTCCAGGCCCACCAAAGCCACGTGCACCCGAGGCAGGGTGGTGACCAGACGGGCGTTGCCCTCGTTGGTCACCGTGGCGATGGAGCCGGTGGAGGCTAGGGCGAAGTTGGCCCCGCTGATGCCCATGTCCGCTTCCAGCATGGCCTGGCGCAGCCGCTTGCGGGCCACCTCCACCAGGGCGGCGATGTCCTCGGGGTCCTGCTTTTCGCCGGTGACCTGGGTGAACAGCTCGGCCACCTGGCTGCGCGACAGGTGGATAGCCGGGGCCACCATGTGGCTGGGCTTCTCGTGGCGCAGTTGGATGATCCACTCCCCCAAATCGGTCTCGGTAACCTGCAGGCCCTGGGCCTCCAGGTAGGGGTTCAGGAATATCTCCTCGCTGGTCATGGACTTGGACTTGACCACCTTTTTGACCCCGGCCCGGGCCGCGATGCCCGCGATGATCTCCCGGGCCTGGGCCGCGTCGCGGGCCAGGTGCACCGTGGCCCCGGCCGCCTCGGCCTTGGCCTTGAACTGCTCAAACAGCTCGGGCAGGTGGCCGATGGCCGCGTCCTTGGCCTCCCCCACCCCCTCGGCCAGGGCCGGGAAGTCCAAACCCGCGAAACCGGCCGCCCGGGCCCCCCGGTAGTGGGTCTGGAAGCGGGCCAGGGTCTGGCCCAGGAAGCGGTTGTCCAGGGCGCCCTTAAGGCTCTGGTGATAGCGGCGGCGGGAGGCGCGGCTCATGATTGGTCCTCCAGCAGCAATATGTGCAGACGGCGGGGGCCGTGGGCCCCCAGGGTGAGCACCAGCTCGATGTCGGCGGTGCGGCTGGGCCCGGTGATGAAGGCCAGGTAGCCCGGAGCCTGAGACAGGGTCTGGTTCAGCTCCCCTTCCAGGGCGAACAGGTCCGTGCGCAGGTTGGCGGCGGGCAGCACGGCCACGTGGGTCTCGGCCAACATGGTGGCCAGGCGCAGCTGCTCCGAGGCCGAGTCCACCACGATGGTGCCGCTCTCGGCCACCCCCCACTGGGCCCGGGTGAGCCCGGTGTGGAAATCCCCCACCCGCTCCCTAAGGCCCTGGGTGATCAGCTCCAGGCCCTCGGCGGCGCAGGCGGCGCGGATCGCGGCCGTCTCGCCCTCGTCCCAGCCCGGCGCGGCCAGGCACTTGCCGCCCTGCTCTTTAGTCAGGCGGGCGGCCCGGGCAAAGGCCTCCTCCAGGCCGGCCACCGGGGTGACCACCGCCGCCACCGCTTGGGCCTGGCGGACGAATTCAGCTCGCAGTTCGTCTTGCTTCAAGGTCTTCTCCCATTTCGGACACCCCAATATTAGCAGATCATAGGCCGGTTAGAACCCGTTCGCCTACTTGCCGTTTCCAAAATGTGCTTGAACGCTTATAGTATTGGGGTTCCTGCCATGAACCACGCCGGGAGGGATGATGAGCACCGCCGCCCTGCACCAGGAGTTCGCGCGCATCGCGGGCCCGGAGAACGTCTTTAAGGACGCCTCGGACCTACTCACCTATTCCTACGACGCGGCCCTGTTGCCCAGCCAGCCGCCCGGCCTGGCGGTGCGGCCCACCACCCTGGAGGCCCTGGGACAGGTGGTGCGCCTGTGCAACCAGGAGGGCCTGCCCCTCACCGTGCGCGGCGCCGGCACCAACCTGAGCGGCGGGACCATCCCGGCCCGGGAAGGGGTGGTGGTGGTCACCACCGCCCTGAACCGCATCGTGGAGATAAACCAAGAGGACCTCTACGCGGTGGTGGAGCCGGGGGTGATCAACGCCCGGTTGTTCGCGGAGGCCCAAAAGCTGGGGCTGTTCTACCCCCCGGACCCCGGCAGCCAGGCGGTGTCCACCCTGGGGGGCAACGTGGCCGAAAACTCCGGCGGGCTCCGGGGGCTCAAGTACGGGGTGACCCGCGACTACGTCATGGGTCTGAGCTTTTTCGACACCGAGGGCCAGTTGGTGAAGACCGGCTCGCGCACCGTGAAATGCGCCACCGGCTACAACCTGGCCGGGCTGATGGTGGGCTCCGAGGGCACCCTGGGGGTGTTCGGCCAGATCATCCTCAGGCTGATCCCCCCGCCGGCGGCCAGCCGGGCCCTGCTGGCGGTGTTCGACCGGGTGCAGGCGGCCAGCGAGACCGTGGCCGCCATCATCGCCGCGCGCATCACCCCCGCCACCCTGGAGTTCTTGGACAACTTCACCATTCGCACGGTGGAGGAATTTTCCGGGGCCGGTCTGCCCACCGAGGCGGCGGCCCTGCTGTTGATCGAGGTGGACGGCCACCCGGCCCAGGTGGCCGAGGAGGCCCAGAAGGTCCAGGAGATCTGCCGGGCCCAAGGAGCCACCCTGGTGCGCCCGGCGGCCGACGCGGCGGAAAAGGAGCGCATCTGGACCGCCAGGCGGGCGGCCATCCCCGCCCTGGCCCGGCTCAAGCCCTCGGTGGTGCTGGAAGACGCCACGGTGCCCCGCAGCAAGGTGCCCGAGCTGGTGCGCTTCATCAACGATTTGGCCAAGCGCTACGAGCTGACCATCGGCACCTTCGGCCACGCGGGCGACGGCAACCTGCACCCCACCATCGTCTTTGACCAGCGCGACGCCGAGCAGGAGAAGCGGGTGCGCCAGGCGGTGGAGGAGCTGTTCGACCGGGCCCTGGCCCTGGGCGGCACCCTGTCCGGAGAGCACGGCCTGGGGCTGACCAAGACCCGCTTTTTGGTCAAGGAGGTGGGCAAGGCCACCATCGCCTGGTCCCGGCGGCTCAAGCGGGCCATGGACCCCAAGGGCATCCTGAACCCCGGCAAGATCGTGGGGGCCTAGCCCGGATACTCCATGAAGGCTGTGCGGCAATACGCAGCTGTGCGGCAATACGCAAAAGATTTAATCCATGAGGTCCCAATGAAAAGTATTTCCATACTCACCGCGCAGGGATTACACCAAACCTCGGCACAGCCGGCCAGCGGCGGACAAGGCGCCTGGCAAAGGAGGGCCGCAGGCGTAGCCAAAGCTGCGTCGAGGCCCGAGTGCAGCCAGCAACGCCGTATGCCGGTGGCCGGCGCAGCCGGACGCGCCGCCTCCATGGAGTATCTGGGCTAATGGGTAGCGTCACCCAGCTGGCCCGGCTCTTGGCCGAGCTGGACGAGCAGCTCATCACCTGCATGCGCTGCGGCTTTTGCCAGAGCGTGTGCCCCCTGTACGGCGAGACCGGCCGCGAGGCGGACGTGGCCCGGGGCAAGCTGGCCCTCTTGGACGGCCTGGCCCACGAGATGCTCCAAGACCCCCACGGGGTGCGCGAGCGCCTGGAGCGCTGCCTGTTGTGCGGCTCCTGCGCGGCCAACTGCCCCAGCGGGGTAAAGGTGCTGGATATCTTCCTCAAGGCCCGGGCCATCCTGAGCGGCTATCTGGGCCTGCCCCCGGCCAAGCAGCTCTTGTTCCGCCAGGTGCTGGCCCGCCCGGCCCTGTTCAACCGGCTCATGTCCCTGGCCCCCCGCTTCGAGAACCTGCTCACCAGGCCGGTGGACAGCCTGCTGGACACCTCTTGCGCCCGCTTCACCTCCCCCCTGGGTCAGCGCCACCTAAAACGCCTGGCCCGGGTGCCCCTGCACCGCCTGGAGCCGCCGCGCTCCACCCCGGCCGGGGCCTCGGGACTCCGGGTGGCCTTTTTCGCGGGCTGCCTCATCGACAAGCTCTATCCGGCGGCGGGGCGCGCCGCCCTAAAGGCCCTGGAGCACCACGGGGTGGGGGTGGAGATGCCCGCCGAGGAGGCCTGCTGCGGCATACCCGCCCTGTCGGCCGGGGACATGCCCACCTTCAACAAGCTTCTGGGCCACAACCTGGCCCGCCTGGACCCAGGGCGCTTCGACTATTTGGTGACCGCCTGCGCCACCTGCGCGGGCACCATCCACCAGCTCTGGCCCCTGATGTGCGCCTCCCTAAGCCCCGCCGCCCAGGAGCGGGCCCGTGCCCTGGCCGCCAAGACCAGGGACGTGAGCCAGTTCCTGGTGGAGACGGACCTGGTACAGGGCCAAGCCCCCGCGCCCGATCCCCAGGCCCAGCCGCTGACCTATCACGATCCCTGCCACCTCAAGAAATCCCTGGGGGTGTTTCGGGAGCCACGCCGCCTGCTGGCCGCCAACCCGGCCTGGCGCCTGGTGGAGATGACCGAGAGCGACTGGTGCTGCGGCCTGGGCGGCAGCTTCAGCCTGGAGCACTACGACCTGTCCCAGCGGATCGGCAAGCACAAGCTGGAGCACATCGCGGCCAGCGGTGCGGCCACGGTGGCCACCGGCTGCCCGGCCTGCATGTTGCAGATCAGCGACCAGCTGTCCCAGGCGGGCCGCCGGGTGGCGGTGAAGCACTATCTGGAGATCTACGCCGATACCCTCTAGAAACGGCACGACGCGAAAAGGGACGGCCCAACGGGCCGTCCCTTGCATTTGTGCGGCACAGCGCCCTAGGCGCGGCGCTAGAAGGTAAGGTCGGTGTGGCGCAGCTGGTTGTCCACCTCGGTGACCTCGGGGGTGTTCTTGGCGATCTCCTCGGCCTTCTTCACCGCCTCCCGGTCCAGAACCGCCCCGGTGAGCACCAGGCGTCCCTTGCCATGGGTTTCCACTTCCACGTCGCGGGCGGGGAAGGTGGGCACCTTCTTCTTGATCAGCGCCTCGACCCGCTTGGCCAGGGCCAAGTCGGAGTACTTGTTCTTTTGCTCGTCGCTGACGGGCCCCAATTCCTTGGCCGCCAGACAGACCACGTCAGCCAGCAACTCCTGGGGCAGATCCGTGGAGTTGAGCACCATGTCGTAGAGGCTCCAGTCGTTGAGGTCCACCTGGAAGATGCTCTCGATCAGCGAACGCCGCTGCCGGTCGAAGTGGCGCACATAGTCCGCGGCCTCCTCCAGGCTCACGTTCTTGCGCTTGGCGATACGCTCCATGCGGAGGCGGAAAGGAGCCACGATGCGCACCTTGAGAACCTTGGGCTGACCGGCCAGGACGATCTGGGAACCCCGGCCGCGCATCACCACGTCGCCCATGGCCGCTTGCTGATATATCAGGGAAGCGAAAAGGCTGGAGCCGGCAGGATCGCGAAAGAAGACGCGCTCGAAAAAGCCGGCGGGCTGCTCGGTTTCAAAAGTGCGGCAAATATCCGCCAATTCCTTGTCGCATTGCATGGCCAACTGATGGATATCGGCCACGCCGATGACCTTGATGCCCAACTGGTCGGCCGCCTGCTGGGATATCTCGTCTCCCAGGGAGCCGACCTTGCGCGAGATTGCCACTATAGCCATTTATCACCTTCCGCTTGATTGTTAGCCGCAGCCCAGACGCAACGCGGGGCCCGCCAAGGGCAACCATCCTCAGTGCTTTTGGTTCATGTTAGCAGAACAACGCTCCCAGGGGAATGATTGGCTCGGCGGCCCTTGGGGCGGGCCGCCGAATGTGCTAACTTCATTTTGGCAGCAAAACGACCGGCTATATACTACCGCTACTTGGAGGATTCTTGATGGAACTGATGCAGGCCATCCGGGAGCGCAGGAGCATCCGCAAATTCGACGATCGTCCGGTGAGCGACGAGGTGGTGGCAAGACTGATGGAAGCGGTGATGTTCTCTCCCTCCTGGGCCAACACCCAGTGCTGGGAGTTGGTGCAGGTGAAAGATCCGGCCCGGCGCGAAGGGTTGCAGCATACCCTGAGCAAGGGCAACCCCGCCACCAAGGCCATCGTCAGCGCTCCCGCCCTGTTCGTGATTTGCGCCCGCCTGGAAGCCTCGGGATATTATAATGGGAAGGTGACCACCAAGTTTGGCGATTGGTTCATGTTCGACCTGGGCATAGCCTGCCAGAGCCTGTGCCTGGCCGCCTTTGACCAGGGCCTTGGCACGGTCGTCGTGGGCCTTTTTGACCACGACGCGGCCGGCAAGGTGATCAATTTGCCTTCGGGCTACGAAGTGGTGGCCATGATACCGGCGGGATACCCGGCCCAGGAGGTAAAAGCCCCCAAGCGGCGGCCTCCCGAGGAGTTTCTGCGGGTGGACGGGTTTTAGGCCGACCCAATTTTTAGACCAATAAATTCAGCCCCCGCCGCCTTGGGGCGGGGAAGTTTTCACGAGAAAGGATAAGGGTATGTCCAGCACCTACGCCCAAGACTTCGCCAAAGCGCTCCAGATAGGACGCCCGCCCAACATCACCCGCCTGTTCCCCAACTCCAAGGCCCTGCTGGTCAGCGGCAAGGTCATCGACCGAGCGCTGTCGGCCAAGGGCAAGGCCATGACCATCGCGGCCAACGGGCGCAACCACTTCGTGATTCAAGGCGCCCTCAAGGCGGCCCAACGGGCCAACGCGGCCATTATCCTGGAGATCGCCAAGAGCGAGGGCGGGCGCGGCGCCTACTGCGCCACCAACTACTGGAACCTGGCCCGCCAGGCCGACCAGGTCATGAACGAGCTGGGCATCACCGTGCCGGTGGCGATTCACGCCGATCACTACGCGGTGAAAAACGCCAAAGACCTGGAGGAGGCCAAGGTCGAGGTGCCCTCCATGTTCGAGGCGGGCATCACCTCCATCGCCATCGACGCATCCCACCAGCCCGACCCGGACAACCTGCTGGCCAGCCTGGCCATCAACCCCTACATCCCCGCCTGGGCCGGCCTGGAGACCGAGGTGGGCGAGATCAAGGGCAGCGAGGGGCTCTCCACCGCCAAGGAGGCCCTGTTCCTCATCCAGGGGCTCAACGCCCACGGCATATCCCCGGATTGGATCGCGCTCAACAACGGCACCGCCCACGGCATCCAGACCTCCGAGCAGGGCATCCAGGTCGAGCTGACCGCCGAGATTCACCAGGCCCTTACTGCCTACAAGGTATCCGGGGCCCAGCACGGCACCAGCGGCAACAACTCCGACCGCCTGCGGCGCATCGCCCAGGAGACCAACACCACCAAGGCCAACGTGGCCACCGCCCTGCAGATGATCTCCTGGGGGGTCGAGGTGGACGAATACGGCAACGCGGCCCTGGACGGCGACGGCAACCTGATCAAGGTTCCCGGCCAGGGCATGTCCGAGGAAATGTGGGCCGAGATGATGGCCTATGCCCAGGAAAAGGGCTGGAAGGGCGGCAACACCAAAAAGCTCAACCTGCCTTTTGAAAACAAGCTGCTGGCCCAGCCCGCCTCGGTGCGCCACCGCATGGTCGATGGCGTGGAGCGCTTTGTCTACGACCTGATCACCAAGGTGTTCAACGCCCAGGACACCGCGCCCCTGGGAGTCGAGGCCATTCTCCAGGCGGGCGGCTTCGACCTGGGCCCCAAGGCCCAGCGCATCGAAGACCCGGCCAAATGGAGCGAGGATTACATCCGCGCCACCGGCGCCACCGTGGGCGGCGACAAGGGGCCCAAGGGCAACTTCGAGGACTAGGCGCCGCGGCGCGCCGCCGGGCTGGGCGGCGACGGCGGTGGGCAACGGCACAATTGGGGATGGGTGCAGGGCGCGACCGGTGCGGGCATCGGTTGCGCCCGAGGCCCCGTCCCATTGGCGACTTTCCTTTTTTAACGCACCAGCCGTCACGCTGTTGACAGGCCTAAGGGCCGAGGCCATAATAACAATTTCTAATGCGCCGGGCCCATAGCTCAGTTGGTAGAGCCTCCGGCTCATAACCGGATAGTCCCTGGTTCGAGGCCAGGTGGGCCCACCATTTTTTTGAGGGAGAGCACCCTATGCGAGCTTGCCTCGCGGCCTGCCCCCCAACCGGGGAAGAGCAAAGCAACCAACGCAGGGTTCTCCACGGGCGCCCCCCAGCAAAGGGGTGCCCTCTTCTTTGGGTGTAGATTGATGTCCGGCAAGCCAGCCACAATCGGCGATTTCATGGAGGCGATGGAGCGGTGGGCTCCCGCCTGGAGCGCCGAGAGCTGGGACAAGGTGGGCCTGCAGGTGGGAGACCCGGCTGCCCCGGCCCCCAAGGTCTGGACCGCCCTGGAGCTGGACGAGCCGCTGTTGGCCGCGGCCCTGGAGGCCAAGGTCGCCCTGCTCTTGCTGCATCACCCGGTATTGTTCCAGCCCCTGGAGCAACTGCGGGTGGACTCCCCGGCGACCGCCCGCCTGATCAAAGCCGCCAGTGAACCCCTGGCCATCTTCGCAGCCCACACCAACCTTGACTCCGCCCCCGGCGGAGTCAATGACGTTTTGGGGGAGCGTTTGGGCCTGAGCGAGCTCACCCCCCTGGTTCCCGCGCAAAACCAAGACATCGCCAAGCTGGTGGTTTTCACCCCGCCCGAGGCCATGGAGGAAATCTCCCGGGCCCTTTTTGACGTGGGGGCCGGAAACATCGGCGACTACCGCGAATGCTCCTTCGCCGCCGTGGGGGTGGGGAGCTTTTGGGCCCCGCCCGACGGCCATCCCTACCTGGGCCGCCCCGGTGAAAAGGAGATGCTGGAGGAGTTGCGCCTGGAAATGGTGGTGCCCGCCGGACGGGTGCCCCAGGCCCTGGACGCGATTCGCCGGACTCACCCCTACGAAGAGCCGGCGGTGGACGTATATCACCTGCGCCAAAGCGCCCCGGGCTTTGGCATGGGCCGGGTGGGAAGCCTGGCCGCGCCCCGGCGAAGCGAGGTTTTCGCCGCGTGGGCGGCGGCCGAGTTGGAAGCGGGCTGGGCTCACCTGGGCGGGCGGGCGCCCGAGGTTATCGAGCGGGTGGCCGTGGTGGGCGGCTCGGGCGGCGACCTGCTGCCCCAGGCGGCCGCGGCCGGGGCCCAGTTGCTGGTCACCGGCGAAGCCCGCCATCACACCGCCGAACAGGCGGCGGACCTGGGCCTGGGCATCCTGTGCCTGGGCCACTACCAAACCGAGGCGGTGATCGTGGAGCCCTGGGCTCGCCGCCTGCGTCGTGAACTGACCGACCAGGGCCTGGTCAGCACCATTGAACCATACACCGGCGGGATCGATCCCTGGAGGCCGGTTGTCCCAGAGGAGGAATAACCTTGTTTGATCAATTGCGTCTGTTGATAAGGCTGCAAGCCGTAGACAAAACCCTGTTCGACCTTGGGCAGGAGAGGGACGTCATACCAGGCCGTTTGGCCGATCTGACCCAAGCCGAGCAGGCCCTGCATGGCCAGTTGGAAGCCCAACAGACTCAGTTGGACCAGGTGCTCAAGCGCAAGGCGGACTTAGAAGAGATCGCCGACAACGTGCGCGCCCGCCTGCGCCGGGCCGAAAACCGCCTCATGGGCTCCAAGAGCGGCAAGGAGTACCAGGCGGCCAACGCCGAGATCGACGACGGCAAGGATTCCCTCAAGGACACCGAAAACCAGCTCCTGGAAGTAATGGAGCAGGTGGAGGCCCTGGAAAAGAAAGTCGCCGGCCTCAAGGAGCGCCATGACCAGTTGGCCGCCGCCTCCCAGGAGGAGCGGACCCAGCTGGAGGAGCGCTACCACAACACCGACACCGAAATCTCGCGCCTGGCCGGCACCCGCGAAGAGTTGGCCACCGAGATAGACAAAGGCCTGATGAAGGACTACGACTTCATCCGCCAGGCCCGCGACGGCGTGGCCCTGGCCGCGGTGAGCGAAGGCACCTGCACCGTGTGCCACATGACCATACCCCCCCAGCAGTTCAACGAGTTGCAGCGCATGGACAAGATCATGTCCTGCCCCTCCTGCCGCCGCCTCATCTACTGGGCCGAGGCCGAGCAGCTAAAAGAGGACCAGTGAGCCCCCAGGGCCTCGCGCTGACCCTGCACAGCGACGGCGGCTCCCGGGGCAACCCCGGCCCCGCCGGAGCCGGGGCGGTGCTCTACGACGACCAGGGCGACGAGGTGGCGGCCCTCAGCCGCTACCTGGGCAGCGCCACCAACAACGAGGCCGAATACCAGGCCCTGCTCATGGGCCTGGCCGAGGCCAAGCGTTTGGGGGCCGGGCGGCTCACCGTGAAGATGGACTCCGAGCTGATCGTGCGCCAGTTGGAGGGTCGCTACCAGGTCAGGGCTCCCGGCCTCAAGCCCATGTACGCCGAGGCCAAGCGCCTGTTGCAGGGCTTCGCTGCGGTGACTATCTTGCACGTACGCCGCGAGTTCAACAAGCGGGCGGACGAGCTGGCCAATCAGGCCATGGATAGGCGCTAGGGCTTCAAATCAGATATAATTCAATAGCCGGGACGGAGTCGGCCGGATGACCGCCGGCCCCCTTGGGGGGCGGGAGGAAAGTCCGGGCACCGCAGGGCAGGGTGCTGGCTAACGGCCAGGGGGGGCGACCCCACGGAAAGTGCCACAGAAAACAAACCGCCCGCGCCTGTTGCGCGCGGGTAAGGGTGAAACGGCGAGGTAAGAGCTCACCGCTGGGGCGGCGACGCCCCAGGCACGGCAAACCCCACCCGGTGCAAGACCAAATAGGGAAGCGTCACGAGGGCGGCCCGCCCCAGCTTCCGGGTAGGTCGCTGGAGACGGCGGGCAACCGCCGTCCTAGATGAATGGTCATCGCCCGGCCGCCAGGCCGGGAACAGAACCCGGCTTACAGGCCGGCTCCGCCCCGGCTCTTCACGGGGAACTAGCGCATGAAGGACAACTACCGAGTCAGGCCGGCTCAGCTCGCGGACGCCGATGGGCTGTGCCGCATCCTGGAGTCCCTGGGCTGGTTTCCCCATCTGGACGGCAGCAGCCAGAGCCGGGCGGGCATCATCCGTCAAATAGCCCTGTGCCTGGCCGACTACGGCCACTGCCTCTTGGTGGCCCAGCAGCCCGGCGCGGGCCTGGTGGGCTACGTGTCCCTGCACCGCAACCCCTCCCTGTTCCTCGCCTCGCCGGAGGTTTACCTGGCCGAGCTGTTCGTGCGCCCGGAGGCCAGAAGGCACGGAGTGGGCACCGCCCTGTTGGAAGAAGCGGAGCACTGGGCCCAGCGGGAGGGCTGCTCACGCATGATGCTGATCAACAACCGCCAGCGCCAATCCTACCTGGATGAGTTTTACGCCAAGCGGGGCTGGCACGAGCGCGAGGACATGGCCAACTTCGTGCTACCCCTGCACCGGCCGGGGGAAAGTGACTAGGCCGCTGGTCATCGGGGCGCGCCTTCGGCGCTATCCCCAATTCACCACCCTGGGGCCCCGCCCCAACCTGGAAGATTATTCCCCCCAAGAGCTGGAGTTGATCCGCCGGGCTCCGGTGGTCTTTTATCCCACCGAGGCCCTGGCCCCCCAGCTGGCCGCCCTGGGCAAGCGCCTGTTCCCTTCCCTGGCCTGCCACCTTCTGGAAGGCGACAAGATAAAACAGACCACCCTGTTCAAGCTGCTGGGCCTGCCCCACCCGCGCACCAGGGTCTTCTACGGCAGCCAGCGCCGGGACATCGCGGGCCACTTCGCTTTTCCCTTTGTGGCCAAGAAGCCCCGCGCCTCCTGCCGGGGCCGGGGGGTGTATCTCATCGAAAACCAGGCCCAGCTCGACGCCTATCTGGCGGACAACAAGGTGGCCTACATCCAGGAGCGCCTGCCCATCCAGCGTGACATCCGGGTGGTGCTCATCGGTTTCGAGCCGGTGTGCGCCTACTGGCGGGTGCCGCCGCCGGGAGAGTGGCGCAGCAACGTGGCCCAGGGAGCCGTGGTGGATTTCGCCGGGGTGCCGCCCCGGGCGGTGGAGTTGGCCGCGCGGCTGGCCCGGGCGGCGGACCTGGACGAGGTGGGGGTGGACCTGGCCATGGTGGACGGCCAAGCCCTTCTGCTAGAATTCAACGTGAAGTACGGCCGCCAAGGGCCCGCGCTGATGGGCTTGGACGTGGTGGATTACGTGGCCCAAGGCATATTGGCGGGCAAGCTGCCGCCTCCGAGGGAGTAGGACATGAGCCGTTGGATGCAGATCAGGGTCCGGGTGGAGCCGGTGTACAAGAAGAGCTTTGCCAAGGACTTCCCCAAGCTCTACCGGGTGGTCACCGGCCTGGACAACAGCCTCATCGACCGGAACCCCACCTTCCTGGACCTGGTGCCCCTGGTGGTGCGCCTGAGCCACGAAAAAACCCTGGAGCCTGGCCTGTCCTCGGCCATTGGCCACTACGGCCCCAAGATCGTTCAGCTGCACCGGCAAATCACCGAGGCCATTGGCGGCTGGAAGCTGGGCGAGGCCGAGAAGCTGCTCTACGAGCTGGAGGACAACTTCGCGGCCTTTGAGAAGGAGCTGGGCTGAAAGAGCCGCCCTACCCCCGGCTACGCCCGCAGCGGAGACGGCTGCCTTGTCGCGGCTCGCAATTTGACCGTCCCCGTGACGATTCGGACAACGACCACGAGGGCCGCGCGATCAGACCGCCCCAAAAGAGGCCCCCCGGCAAACTCTTTTTTCCAAACCTCTTATTGCCCAGCCAACCAAACGCCGGTCATCCAGGGGGCCCTGTAAAACCCACCGAATGACCGGCGTCACTATCGTTGCTTGCTTGAGAGAGCCGCCCAGCGCGGCCATGCTTAGAAGGCCCAGGCCAGGCCCACCAGGAGCTGGTTGCTGCTCACCCCCTGGTTTTGGTTGTCCAGGCCGGCGTTGCTGATATGGCGCCAGCGGTAGCCCACGTCCAGGCTCATGGCCTCGCACAGAGGAAAACGCAGGCCCAGGCCGCCAAAGGACAAGAAGTTGAAACCCAGGCCCAGCTCGCTTATATCCAGGGTGTTGTAAGAGGGGCCGGCGCCGGCTTCCACATAAGGCAGAAACACGTCGTTGCACATGAGGTAGAGACGCAGGGCGGGGACGATGGCCACCTCCACCCCGGTGTCGTAATCAAAAAAAACGCCCACCTGGCCTTCCACGCGAAAATCCAGGCGCAGATCCTTCCTTACCCAAATCGGCATGGCCACGTCGGCGAACATGCCCGCCTCGTAAAGGTCGCCGTCGTCGGTATCCATGGACACGTTGCCAAAGGCGGTCAGGCCCCACTCATTGAAACCCAGGACCCCGGCGGAAGCGGGAACCACGTTTGAACACAGGAGGCAGGACACCAGGAACAGGGGCAGGAACAGGCTCCGAGCCATGTTTTGCCTCCCTAGTACTGCGATAGTTACCACTTTGGTCTTCCCGTTTACCGCAAGCTTCAGGAGAGACTGAAGGTCAATCCGATAATCCTGGGGCAACAACCCAGGTGTCAAGCGCCTGCCGGGCCCGGTTGGTTTGACTTTGCCCCCGGATTAGCGTATTTCTAAATCGTAAATATAATCTTAACCCCGGGATGATGCCAACAAGGAGACCTCGATGCCTGAGGTGCACCTAGAGGAAAACCCCCAGAACATAACTTCAGCCCAGATGGTGGTGGCCATCCCGTCTTACCGGGAAGCCGAACTCATCGCCTACCCCACCAGCCAGGCCGCCCAGGGCCTAAAGCGCTTTTTCGGCGACAAACAAGGCGTAATCATCAACTGCGACAACAACTCCGACGACGGCACCAAGGAGGCCTTCTTTGGCGCCGACACCGAGGACGTGCCCCAGATTTATCTTTCCACCCCCCCGGGGGTAAAAGGCAAGGGCAACAACTTCAACAACCTTTTTCGCAAGGTGGTGGAGTTGGGCGCCGAGGCGGTGGTGGTGGTGGACGCGGACCTCAAGTCCATCACTCCCCAATGGATCAAGCACCTGGGCGAGCCCCTGTTCAACGAGTTCGGTTACGTGGCTCCCCTGTACGTACGCCACAAGTACGACGGCACCATCACCAACTCCATCGCCTATCCCCTGACCCGGGCCCTGTATGGCCGGCGGGTGCGCCAGCCCATAGGCGGCGACTTCGGGTTCAGCGGAGAGCTGGCCCGCATCTACCTGGCCAGCCCCACCTGGACCGAGTCGGTGAGCCACTTCGGCATCGACATCTGGATGACCACCCTGGCCATGAACAACAACATCCCCATCTGCCAGGCCTTCATGGGCCGCCCCAAGATCCACAAGCCCAAGGACCCCGGCTCGGATCTGGGCCCCATGTTCAGCCAGGTGGTGGGAACCATCTTCGATCTCATGGTGCAAAGCGCCGGCTACTGGATGCGGGTGAAATGGTCCAAACCCACCTCCATCTACGGCTTCGGACTGGGCGAGGTGGAGATGCCGCCTCCCGTGAAGGTGAGCCAGGAAAAGCTGGCCGAGAATTTCCGGAGCGGCATGGGCCGCTACCGCGAGACCTGGCAACAAATCCTCACCGAGCCGATCTTCGCCAAGGTGGAGGAGGTGGCCAACCTGCCCGCCGAGCAGTTCGACTTTCCCACCCAAACCTGGGCCAAACTTCTTTTTGACTATGCCGGGGCATATAATAGAAAAGTAATGGACTCCCAGCAGCTGTTGGATTCGCTGATCCCGCTCTATTTCGGAAAGACCCTTTCCTATGTGCGCAAGACCGAGCGGATGAGCGTACAGCAGGCCGAGGATTTCATCGAAAACGAGTGCATGGTTTTCGAGGAAACCAAGCCCTACCTGGTGGACCACTGGGTGGCCTAACCGACCTTAAGGTGGAAGCATGGCCAAGATACTGATCGTCGATGACGAAGAGCATATCCGCTTTCTGTACTCCGAAGAGTTGGCCGACGAGGGCTACGAGGTGGCCACCGCCGACAGCGGCTATCAGCTCTTGGAGCGCATCGAAAAGGAAAAACCCGACTTGGTGGTTTTGGACATCAAGATGGTGGACTACAACGGGCTGGACCTGTTGCAGGACATCCGCAACAAATATTACGACCTCCCCGTGATCCTCTGCACCGCGTACGACACCTTCAAGGAGGACATGAAGTCCATAGCCGCGGACTTCTATGTGATCAAGTCCTTTGACCTCACCGAGTTGAAGAACAAGATCAAGATGGCCCTGGAGACCAAGCTGCCGGAAGAATAGGGTCCAGCGCCTGAAAAGCAAAACCGCCCCCGGCTAGGCCGGTGGGCGGTTTTTGTCCTACAGGCGTTTGCTTAATGTTGGGTGGCGCCCAACTCATCCTTGAGCCAGGACTCGATCTCCGGCGTCAGACCGTACACGCCCTTGTGCCCACCCCAAGTTTCCTGGAAATGATCGCGCAAATCCTCAGGCAGGGCGATTACCGCCAATTCCTCGGCTCCGCCCATGTTGCGGCGGATGAAATGCAGCACCGGTCCGTCTTCCCAAGAGTAAACCACGAAATAGTAAGATTCTTCATCCTGGGAGCGCACCATGCGTATCCCGTGATTCCAACCGTTGCCCCACTCCAAATATAACGACACGGCCTTTTCCGGGGTCATTTCCCAATCGATCTCGTTGATCAATTGCTGGTCCGCGCGTATTTCCTGCAATGTCAGCATGGCTGCCTCCATTTAGTAATAGTTCTTATTTTTATTATAATGCGGAGGCGCGCCGGTGCAAGCGATTTGTGCCCCCACCGGGGGCCTGACCCGCAGGAATCGTCGATAAATTATTAATGGCGGTTGGTTACTGTTTGACGTGGGTGAACATGAACACCCCGAACAGGCCGAAGAACAGGTTGGGCAGCCAGACGGCCAGCACTGGCGGCAACACCCCCGTATATCCGAATATGCTGCGCACGTAGCTGAAGCTCACCCAATACATCAGGGCCACCCCCAGCCCGATGATGATGGCCGAAGGCAAAAAACGGCCCTTTTCCTTGAACATGGCCAACGGGATACCGATCAGGGCCATGATCAGGCACACAAAGGGGAACGACAGCTTGGCCTGCATGTCCACCCTTTGGCGCACGGGGTCAAAGCCCTGCCCTTGCAGCTTGGCCACGTAGCGGGCCAACTCGCCCAGGCTCATCTCAGCGCTGGGCTTGCTCATTTCGGCGAAGTCGGATGGCTTCTCCGGCAGAGTCAGGGGCAGTTGGTCGAATATCTTGACGTCGTAGCCGCCGCCCGGCACCCGCTTCTGGTACAGGCCGTTGAAAAACACCCACTTGCCGTCGATGTAACGGGCCCGCGCGGCGTCGATGCGCTCGCTGAGGTTGAACTCCGGGTCGAAGCGGTAGCAGGTGACTTTGGCCAGGCTCTGGCTGTCGGGCAGGTACAGCCCCACCTGGTAGATGGAGTTCTGCCCCTTGAACCAGAAATGCTCGGTCTGGTACAGCCGGCCCGGCTGCTTTTCCACCCGCACGGTCCAGATGTAGTTGGTGCGGCTCTTGGTGATGGGCAGCACCACCTCGTTGATCAAGGCCACCCCCAGGGCCAGGACCATGGCCAAGAGCAGGATGGGCAGGCTGAAGCGGAAGATGCTGATGCCGGCGGACTTGACGGCCACGATCTCGTTTTTCTTGGCCATGAGGCCCAGGGACAGGATGCTGCCCATGAGGATGGCCATGGGGATCATCAGACCGGTGATCTCCGGCACCTGGAGCAGGAAATAGCTGAACATGGTGGAGGCGGGCACCCCCGCCTCTATGAAGTTGTCCACCTTTTCGATGAAATCGAACAGCGTGAAGATGGCCACGAAGCCGACCACCAAAAAGCCGAACAGCTTGAGGAACTCGCGGGCCACGTATAGGGCTAGAATGCGCACTCAGTCCTCCGTGGCTTCGTCTTGGCCCCGGTGGCGCAAGCGGCGGATAAGCTCCGGCAGACGGTCCAGTTTGTCCAGCAGGGGGATGGGGGCTTCGTGCAGGGCCTGGCGGAACATCAATACGCCCACCAGGGCGAAGACGATGTTGGGCACCCACATGCCCACGACGGGCGGGTAGTAACCGCCCTCGCCAAAGGACCAGGCCGCCGAGAGCAGCAGATAATAGGCCAGGAACACGATCAGGGCCACGGCCACCCCCCAGGAGCGGCCGCTCTTGGAGCCTATGCCCAGGGGCAGGCCGATGAGCGCCATGACCAGACAGGCGAAGGGCAGGCTGAACTTCTTTTGCAGCTCCATATCCAGGAGGTAGTACTCCTTGGAATCGGGGTTCACCTTGCCCATGGCCGCCAACAACTCGGTGACGTACATCTCCTTCTCGTGCTTTTCCTTGCGCTGCTTGGCCACGAAGGCCCCGGCGTTCAAGGTGATGTCATAGGTCTCGAAGGCGGCGGTCTGGGGCGATTTACGCTGCGGGTCCACCGCGTAGATGCCCCCCTCGTACAGGCGCAGGGTCAGCTTGCCCTTTTTGGCCGGGAAAAACTTGCCCCGCTTGGCCACGATGGTGTGCTGCTTTTTCTTGTCGCGCTGGTCCACGATGAACACGTCCTTGAGCACTCCGCCGCCGGGCAGCTTGTCGATGTAGATCACCAGGTTGGGGAAGGTGTCGATAAAGGAGCCTTCCTTGAGGGCCAGCTCGGCCTGGGTGGAGGCCACCTGGTAGATCAGGTTTTCGAAGCGGTTGTTGCCCCAGGGCAGGGCCCACAGGGCCAGCATGCTGGTGACCAGCCAGGAGAACAGGGCCAGGGCGGCCACCGGGGGCAGCAGCTTGGTAAGGCTGATGCCGGCGGCCTTGAGGGCCACCACCTCGTTGTCGGACGACAGGCGCAAAAACCCGATGAGCACCCCCAGCAAGGTGGCCATGGGGATGGTGAACACCAGGAAGTAAGGCATGGTGTACATGAGCAGGCGGCCCACCACGTCCAGGCCCACGCCCCGGCTCACCACCAGGTCGGTGAGCTCCATGATCTTGGCCATGAGCAAGACGAAGGTAAAAACCCCCAAGCTCACGAAGTAGGGCGAGAGCATCTCAAAAAGGATATAGCGGTGGATTATCCTTGCCTTGAACATGCAAGGGAGTCTAAAGGTTGGAGGTGGGTTTGTAAAGGAGAGTGGTCATGAACCTGAGAAAGCAACGCGAGGCCCTGGAAGAGCTGATGCTCAGCCCCCACGCCGCCCGCTCGGCGGCCAGCAAGGGACGCCAGCGCCCCGAACGCGAGGACCCCCTGCGCCCGGCCTTTCAGCACGACCGCGACCGCCTCCTGTATTGCAAGGCCTTTCGCCGCCTCAAGCACAAGACCCAGGTATTTCTGGCCCCCACCGGCGACCACTACCGCACCCGTCTGACCCACACCCTGGAGGTGTCCCAGATCGCCCGCACCATGGCCCGGGCCCTGCGCCTGAACGAAGACCTCACCGAGGCCATCGCCCTGGGCCACGACCTGGGGCACACCCCCTTTGGCCACGCCGGGGAGACGGTGCTGGACAAGCTGTTGCCCGGCGGCTTCAAGCACCACCAGCAATCGCTGCGCGTCGTGGAACTCTTGGAGAAAAACGGCAAGGGCCTCAACCTGACCTTCGAGGTGCGCCAGGGCATCGCCGGGCACTCCAAGGGCAAGGGGCCCTTTTTGCCCAAGCGGGGGGACAAGACCAAGCTGACCCTGGAGGGCCAGTTGGTGCGCGCCGCCGACGTGATGGCCTACATCGCCCACGACACCGAGGACGCCATCCGGGGCGGGGTGCTGAAACGCAGCCAGTTGCCCAAGCCGGTGGTCAAGGTGTTGGGCTCCACCCTGAGCCGCCAGATCAACACCATGGTCAAAGACCTGATCGCCCAGAGCCTGGCCGCCGGAGGCGCGGTGCTGTGCATGCGCCCGGAGGTGGAGGAGGCCATGAAGGGCCTGCGGGGATTTCTCTACGACCGGGTCTACGAGAACATGGAGGTGCACGAGGACTTCATCAAGGCCTCCAAGGTGGTCGAAGAGCTATTCGGCATGCTCTGCAACCCCCAGTACGACAAGACCTACCGGGAGTACCTGGGCGGCCCGCCGCCCGCCAAGCTGGCCGAGCGCCAGCGGGCCGCGGCCGATTACATCGCGGGCATGACCGACCGCTACGCCCTGAACATGTACCAGAGCGTGTTTCTGCCCCATCCCTGGGGGAGGATGTAGGGGAGAGCAATCTGGGAGGCAATAAAAAGAAATAAGGTCATGAACAAAAAAGACGTAAAAGAAGAAAATCATGACAAGCAATACCAAAAGTATCTTTTTTACAAGGTCTATACAATTGATTTTGATACCGCTCTAAGAACGTTAAGAGTTTTAAGTCGGTACAGAAAAAACGACGTTCGGTATTGTTTGCTTCGCGATATAGTTATTACTTACTGCCGCCCTTTCTCTAAGAACAAAGGATCTAACTTCCATAACTCCCTGAGGTCCAAAAAATTCGTTCCCCAGATTTTTCTGCCCTTCCATACTGAATTAATGGCAGTACGTAACCAGCTTTTTGCCCACACAGACCTTACTTACTACAGGCCTCAAGTGGTCAACTGGAGTACGCCAGGGCAAATAAGATTCCCAATGGCGTTCAAAGGATACGACTATGCTAAATTGAACGCGCGGGTGTCAGAAATAAAAAAATTAGTCAACAGTGTGGCTCAAAAACTACAAAATGAGATTGATCAAATGGAAAAAATCTATGCTCAAAACAATTTTAGCAAAGGCGATGGCAAGCTCTATCTGAGCTAACGACTATATTTTCCTCACCTACCCCAACAACTCCAGCGCGGTGCCTGCCGCCACCTGCTCCCGCTCCCAGGTGGTGAGCGGCAAATCCTCGAACCACTCGCGAAAGGCCGCGGCGTCGCGCCAGGGGCTGTCGGTGCCGTAGAGCACCCGGTCCGGGCCCTTGCGGCGGATTATCTCCACCAGGCGGCGGGGCTCCACCAGCCCGTGCAGGTATGAGATGTCGAAGTAGACGTTGTCCAGGCCGTACAACGGGTCCAACTCCTCCCAGCCGTAGAGGCTGCCCCCGTGGGCGGCGATGAGCCTGAGGCCGGGGTGGGCGTGGGCCAGGGCGGCGATCTGGCGGGGCTCGCAGCCGCTGAAGCCGAAGAAGTTGACCACCTGCTCCAGATGGGGCTTGGCCCGCACCAGGCCCTCGAGGTGGATGGTGTCCAGGAGCACCGGCAGGCGCTCGGCGGCCAACAGGTCGAACAACTGGACCGCCTCGAGCTGCTCCAGGTTGATGCGCTGGATAAAGGGGTGTAGTTTCACGCCCTTGAGGCCCAGCTCCAACAAGTCGCCCAACTGGCGCCGGGGCTCGGCCAGGGGGTGCAGGGTGCCGAAGGGGATTATCTGGGGGTGCTCCTGGGCCACCTGGGCCACCCAGCGGTTGAGCTCCCCGACGCGGCCCCTGGAGCCGGTGACCGGCAGGAGCACGCAGCGCTCGGCCCCGGCCCGGGCCATGGCCTCCAGCAGGGCCTCCACCGAGCCCCCGCCGTGCACCCGCCACTTGTGGGGGCTGGCGTCGGGCAAGTCCTCGTCCAACATGGCCAGGCGTTCGCCCAAGACCTCGAGATCCTGGGGCAAAAATGCATGGGTGTGCGCGTCGATGAGCATGTTCCCCCTTTGGGGCCGCCAGCGGGCCCAGGTACGGTTCCAGGCGTCAGCTTGGGTTATGAAACCGCCTCAGTCAAGTGCGGCCTCACCGGCAAGTTGGTTTACAGGTGCCTGACACTGTGGTAAAAACCGCCTAACGTCCTGCGCGTAAGCGGGCGTTTTTACAATGGACGGGCCCCGGCCGTCTATACCTCTAGGCCATGTCAAGGCATCACCATGGAACAACGCTACGACCCCAAAAGCATTGAAAGCCGCTGGCAGCAGCAGTGGGAACAAGACGGCATCTTCGCGGTAAGCGACGACGCCGCCAAGCCCAAGTACTACCTGCTGGAGATGTTCCCCTACCCCAGCGGCCGCATCCACATGGGCCACAGCCGGGTGTACACCATCGGCGACACCCTGGCCCGCGTCCGGCGCATGCAGGGCTTCAACGTCCTGCATCCCATGGGCTGGGACGCCTTCGGCATGCCCGCGGAGAACGCGGCCATCGCCAACAAGTCGCACCCCGCCCGCTGGACCTACGACAACATCGACTACATGCGCTCCCAGCTCAAGAAGCTGGGATACTCCCACGACTGGAGCCGGGAGCTCGCCACCTGCGACCCCAGCTACTACCGCTGGGAACAGCTCATGTTCGTGCGCATGTGGGAAAAGGGCCTGGTGTACCGCAAGAAGTCCCTGGTCAACTGGTGCGACACCTGCCAGACGGTGTTGGCCAACGAGCAGGTGGAGGCGGGCAACTGCTGGCGCTGCGACAACCCGGTGGACCAGCGGGAACTGTTCGGCTACTTCTTCAAGATCACCGACTACGCCGAGGAGCTTTTGGCCAAGCTGGACGAGCTGCCCGGCTGGCCCGAGCCGGTCAAGATCATGCAGCGCAACTGGATCGGCAAGTCCTACGGGGCCGAGATCCATTTCCCCATCGAGGGGCGCGACGAGGTGATCCGGGTGTTCACCACCCGGGCCGACACCCTGTTCGGGGCCACCTTCATGAGCCTGGCCCCCGAGCACCCCATGGCCCTGGAGCTTTCGGCCGGCACCGAGCAGGAGCAGGCGGTCAGGGAATTCATCGCCAAGGTCAAGCGCCAGTCCTTCAGCCAGCGGGCCGACGACAAGAGCAAGGAGGGCGTGTTCACCGGAGCCTGGTGCACCCATCCCCTCACCGGCCGGCGCGTCCCCGTGTACGTGGCCAACTTCGTGCTCATGGAGTACGGCACCGGCGCGGTGATGGCCGTGCCCACCCACGACCAGCGCGACTTCGAGTTCGCCCGGCAGTACGGCCTGGAGCTCGTCGAGGTGATCGCCGGGCCCGAGGGCGCGGTGGGGGTGGACAACATGACCCAGGCCTTCACCGACTACGGCACCCTGGTCAACTCCGAGGCCTTCGACGGCCTGGGCAGCGAAGAAGCCAAGCGGGCCATCGCCGCCGAGTTGGAGAAAAAGGGCCTGGGCCGGGAGACCATCAACTTCCGCCTGCGCGACTGGGGCATCAGCCGCCAGCGCTACTGGGGCGACCCCATCCCGGTGATCCACTGCGCCAAATGCGGCCAGGTGCCGGTGCCCGAGGCCGACCTGCCGGTGACCCTGCCCCTGGAGGCCCAGCTCACCGAGACCGGCGGCAGCCCCCTGCCCGGCCTGGAAGAATGGGTCAACGTGACCTGTCCGGTCTGCGGCGGCCCGGCCCAACGCGAAACCGACACCATGGACACCTTTGTGGAGTCCTCCTGGTATTTCGCCCGCTACGCCTGCCCCCACTACGACCAGGGCCCCCTGGACCCCGGCCCCACCGACTATTGGATGCCGGTGGACCAGTACATCGGGGGCATCGAGCACGCGGTGCTGCACCTGTTGTACTCGCGCTTTTTCACCAAGGTGATGCGCGACCTGGGCCTGGTCAAGGTGGACGAGCCCTTCACCAACCTGCTCACCCAGGGCATGGTCATCAAGGACGGCTCCAAGATGTCCAAGTCCAAGGGCAACGTGGTGGACCCGGACCTGATGGTGCAGCGCTACGGCGCGGACACGGTGCGCCTGTTCATCCTGTTCGCCGCGCCCCCGGAAAAGGAACTGGAATGGTCCGACCGGGGGGTGGAGGGAGCCAGCCGCTTCCTGGGCCGCTTGTGGCGCCTGGGCCTGGCCGTGGCCGAGCAGGCCGCCGGGGTGGAGCCCTTTGCGGGCGGCGAGCTGTCCGAGGGCCTCAAGGCCCTGCACACCAAGACCCACGAGACCATCAAGAAGGTCAGCGAGGACACCGGCGACAAGTACCAGTTCAACACCGCCATCGCGGCCATCATGGAGTTGGTCAACCAGATCAGCCTGGCCGAGCAGGACGAGTCCCTGGCCGGCGAGCCCCTGCGGGCGGCGGTGCTGCGCGAGGCGGTGGAGGCGGCGGTGGTGCTCATCAGCCCCATGGCCCCCCACATCGCCGACGAGCTGTGGCAACGCCTGGGCCACTCGGGCTACCTCATCGACCAGGCCTGGCCCGCCTGGGACGAGGCAGCCCTGGTGCGCGAGGAGAAGCTGGTGGTGGTTCAGGTGCAGGGCAAGGTGCGCTCCAAGCTGACCCTGTCCGCCGACGCGGCCGACGCCGAGCTGGAGTCCGCGGCCCTGGCCGATGAAAAAGTGCAGAAATTCATCGACGGCAGGCCGGTTAAAAAGGTAATAGTAGTCCAGGGCAAGCTGGTGAATATCGTTATCTAGCCCTGGCTCGTCCGGGGCGCCGGTTTTGACGGCGGGAGCATATAGGGAGTAGCGGTGGTGAAGAGACTTTCGATTGCAGGCATTTTGATGTTGGCGGTCTTGGTGGCGGCCTGCGGATACCAATTCCGCGGCAAGCAGAACAACCTGCCCAGCGACGTCAAAAGCATCGCCATACCGGTCTTCAAGAACGACACCAACGAGGTGCGCATAGAGCAGATCTTCACCGACGCGGTCATCATGCAGTTCAACCGCAGCCAGATGGTGCGGGTGGTCTCTAAAAGCGACGCCGACGCCGTGCTCAGCGGCACGGTGACCCGCGTGCTGGTCGACGATGTGGCCCTCACCGCCAACGACACCAGCCGCCAGCGGCGCATCACGGTGTGGGTCTCGGCCAAGCTGACCCGCACCCGCGACGGCAAGGTGCTGTGGCAGAACAAGAGCCTTTGGCAAAACGACACCTACGCCGTAAGCGCCAGCCCCACGGTCACCGAGACCAACAAACGACTGGCCATTACGGCTCTGGCCAAGGTGATGGCCCAAACCCTGCACGACAGCGTCTTCGAGAACTTCTAGCCGGGGGGCGGCGATGGCCTCCGGCAGCCGTCAGAGGGACCCTGCGGCCCTTCCCTGGCCCGAAGTGGCCCGGGGCGAACCGGGGGCCCTCTATGGCCTTTTCAGCGACGAGGATTTTCTGCTCATCCAAGGGGTGGAGCAGTTCACCGCCTCGCCCGCCTTCAGCGACAACCCCTCGCTCAACGTGGAGCGCTTCCTGGCTTCGGAGACCAAGCCCGCCCGGGTCTTGGACAGCGCCCAGACCCTGCCCTTTTTGGGCAGCCGGCGCCTGGTGGTGCTTAGCGAGGCCCATCTGTACAAGGCCGAACAGGCGGCGGAGTTTCTGCCCTATCTGGCCGACCCCTGCCCCAGCACCACCTTGGTGATCACCGGAACCAAGCTGGACGCGCGCACCAAGTTCGCCAAGGCCTTGAACCAGGCGGGCAAGGTGCACCAGTTCCCCAAGATGTACGCCCGCCAACTGGTGCCCTGGCTGCAGGGCCGGGCCGCGGTGCGCGACAAAAGCCTGGACAACCAGGCCGCCGCCTATCTGGCCGAATTGGCCGGGCTGGGCCTGGGTGCGCTGGACTCGGAGTTGGAAAAGCTGTCGCTGTACGTGGGGCGGGAGCGGCGCATCACCCTGGACACGGTGCGCCAGGTCATGGGCAATTCGCGCCTGTACTCCATTTTCGATTTCACCGACGCGGTGGCCGCCGGTGGCCTGACCCGGGCCTTGTCCAGCTATGCCCAGCTGGACTCCCTGGGCGAGCCGGCGGTGCGGGTATTGGCCATGCTCACCCGCCTGTACCGCCAGCTCCTGGAGACTCGGCGGGTTCTGGACCAGGGCGGCGGACCCCAGGAGGTGCAGCGCGCCCTGCGCACCCCTCCCCAGGCCACGGGCACCCTGGTGGAGCGGGCCAAGCGCGAGACCCCGGCCGGCCTGAGCCGGGCCTTGAAGGCGGTTCTCACCGCTGACGTGGCCCTCAAGTCCTCCCCAGGGGCGGACCGGGTCATCATGGAGCGTCTTATTATGGACTTATGCGCCTGAGCCGGCCCAAGCCGGCCCGGGCGCCAAGAAAAGCGGACTGCGGCGCCGGATCGCTACAGGGCGGAAACCTGGCGGGACAGGCGCGAAATCTTGCGGGCGGCGTTTTTCTTGTGGTAAACGCCCTTGCCGGCGGCCCGGTCGATGACCGGCACGGCCTGCTGCAAGGCGCTCTGGGCCGCTTCGGCGTCACCGGCGTCTATGGCCTGGCGCACCTGTTTGACCACGTTGCGAACCCGGGTGCGATAAGCCCGGTTGCGCGCGCTGCGCTTTTCAATCTGGCGGGCCCTTTTAAGGGCAGAAGCATGGTTGGCCAACTCAGTATCCTCCGGATAAGTTTAGGCTCCGGGCGGTTAAGGGGCCCGTCGCCCCTGACAGACCCAAACTTTTAACGGGAGCCGGGGTCCCTGTCAAGGGGTTTTGATGTCATCAGCCAGTGAACAACATAAAATGACCCGAGCCGCGGGGGTGGTGGGCCTGGCCACTTTGGCCAGCCGGGTGGGCGGTTTTCTGCGCGACGTGGCCATCGCCTACCTGTTTGGGGCCGGTCCGGCGGCGGACGCCTTTTTCGTGGCCTTCCGCATACCCAACCTTTTGCGCCGCCTTTTCGCCGAAGGCACCCTTACCATAGCCTTCATACCGGTGTTTACCGAACTGCTCAAGAAAAAGGGACGCGAGGAGGCCTTTCTCCTGGCCCGCTCCACCCTTTCCCTGCTGGCCCTGGCCCTCTTGGCGGTCACCATCGCCGGAGAGATATTCGCGCCCCAGGTGGTGCGGCTCATCGCGCCGGGCTTCACCCCCGGCGAGGGCACCTTCGCCCTGGCGGTGGAAATGACCCGCTGGTGTTTGCCCTACATATTCTTCATCAGCCTGGTGGCCCTGGCCGGGGGCGTCCTGAACTCTTTGGGGCATTTTTTCGCTCCCGCCGCCGCCCCGGCCTTGTTGAATCTTACCATCATAGCCGCCGCCCTGGTTCTGAGCCCCCGGGTGGACCCGCCGGTGCTCAGCCTGGCCCTGGGGGTGCTCGTCGGCGGGGTGGCCCAGCTTTTGATGCAGCTACCCTACCTCAAGGCCCTGAAGGTGCCCTTCAAGCCCGCCTGGGATTTGAAGAACCCGGCCCTCAGGCGCATGTTGCGCCTGATGATCCCGGCCATCTTCGGGGCGGCGGTGTACCAGGTGGCGGTGCTCATCGACACCATCCTGGCCTCTTTTTTGCCCAGCGGCACGGTGAGCTACCTCTACTACGCCGACCGGCTGATCCAGTTCCCCCTGGGGGTGTTCGCCATCGCGGTGAGCACCGCCATCCTGCCCAGCCTGTCGCGCCAGGCCGCCGACGGTGACAAAAAGGCCCTCCTGGGCACCATGGGCTACGGCCTGCGCCTGATCCTGTTCATCACCCTGCCGGCCATGGTGGGGCTGTTGGTCCTGGCCCGGCCCCTGGTGGTGCTGTTGTTCATGCGCGGCGAATTTACTCTGGCCATAGCCGGGGAGACCGCCGGGGCGGTGATGGGCCTGGCCGCCGGGCTTTGGGCCATCGCCGCGGTGCGGGCGGTGGTGCAGTCGTTCTACGCCCTCAAGGACATCAAGACCCCGGTGATGGTGGCCGCCCTGTGCCTGGTCATCAAGCTGGGCTTCTCCCTGGCCCTCATGGGCCCGCTGCAGCAGACCGGCCTGGCCCTGGCCACCTCGGCCTCGGGCGTGGTCAACCTGCTGTTGCTTTTGTGGCTGCTCAGAAAACGGGTGGGGCTGTTGGGCGGGCGGCGGCTGCTCAAGTCCGGCCTGGGCACCTGCGCGGCGGCCGCGGTCATGGGCGCCCTGGTGGCCCTGGTGGCCTATGGCCCGGACTGGGGCGACCAGCAGGCCGCCCTGTGGCGCTGGGCCCGGCCCCTGGCCGCCCTGGGGGTGGGCACCGCCTCCTACTTCGTGGCGGCCAAGCTCATGCGCCTGGCGGAACTGGGCGAGCTGTGGGAGGTGTTTCACCGCCGGCGGGCCTAGCCCGATAGTCCTCCGGCTGCGCCAGGAAGCGTCATGCTGCGTTGGCGGCATCGCTTGGGCCTCGGCGTATATATCAATACGCCTGCGGTCCGCGCTCGCCGCCGCCTAGCCTGACACTCCCTGGCTGTGCCGGTAATGGTTGCGAATAGAACTAAAAATACTTTGGCACCGCACGACGCCATATGAACAAGAAAATTTCGGCGCAAAATCCTCATAACCGGCTGGGCCATAAATAACAAGGGCCGGGACGCTCGACGCTAACGAGATTCCCGGCCCATTAACTTTTTTTTCCTGACAATGCCAAAAAGGGTGGCCACCACCATGGGCCTGCGATGCTTGGGAGCAGACTCGCCGGTGGTCGTCTTTACCCCTTCCAAACCTCTACTAATAACACCCCGAACCGATCTAGAGGCCCGAGCCCAGCCGACAACGCCGCCATGCGAGGTCTGGCGAAGCCGCTAGTGGGTCTGGCCGGTCAGGGGCTCCAACAGGCGGCCCTTTTCATCGACCAGGTACACGCTGAAACCCTCGTCCTGGGCCTGGCCCAAGAGCTGGGCCTTGTGAATGGCCTCCACGCTGCGGCTGTACACCCCTTCGGTGTCGGGAAGGCGGCCCACCAACATCAGGGCCTGATCCTTTTCCGCGGTCACCGGGATAAAGCTCTCGCCGTCATCGTCGGCCATCCCCAGGAAGTTCTCGTCGTTTCTGGTGCGCTCTATGATCACCCACACGTATTGGCTGGCGTCAACTTCATTGCCGGACATGCTTGTCTCCCGGTTCCAGATTTAGCTGCGTTCCTATCAAAATTAGGACCTCCCACCCGCCGCGTCAAGCCTCCCCTTGCCTTTCGGGCCCAGGCGCACCATATTTAGGCCATGTGCACCTGCCGCGAATACAAAGAGCCCTATCGCCCACCCAGCCGAGGCGGGGCGGCCCGGCGCCGCCGCATCCTGCTGGCGGCCAAGGGCCCGGACAAGTCCCCCGTAGCGGCGGAGACCCCCGGCGAAGCCGCTTCCCTTGCGCCTGTCCGCCGCCCGCGCTAGAGTAGGCCCTCCAACCTCATAAGGAGAGGGCCAACTCATATGGGACTGCTCAAGGGACGCGCCACCATCACCCGCTACACGGTAAGCGGCGAGCCGCCGGACGGGTTCTGGGACTTCATCGACCGCCGGGTCAAGGCCAACTCTTTCAAGGACATCGAGTCCAGCACCGAGGAGATCTCGGTGGGCTGGTGCGCGATCAACGATTATTTCGACACTGAATTCGCCTACATGTCCTACGCCATGGAGCCCTACGTGCTGCTGGGGCTCCGGGTGGACCAGCGCCGGGTGCCCGCCACCCTGCTCAAGAAATATCACCGCCTGGAGATGGACAAGGCCAAGAGCTATATGGACGAGGGCCGCAACCTGGGCCGGGTGCGCCGCGAGGAGCTCAAGGACAAGGCCCGCTTGGAGCTCTTGGCCCGCATCCCCCCGGAGACCAAGCTCTACGAGATGGTGTGGGACACCGCCCGCAATGAACTTTGGCTGGGCGCGGCCACCCGCAAGGTGATGGACCTGTTCGAGGAGCACTTCGTGGCCAGCTTCGGCCTGGAGCTGACCCCCCGTTTGCCGTTTTTGGTGGCCCGCGACCTGGTGGCAAATAGCCCCCTGGCCCCGGCCCTGGAAGAGGCCCGGCCCTGGGGCCCCCTGGCCTGGGAGCAGTAGGCATGAACCTGAGCGAGATGCTGGAGCAGAAGATTTTCCTGGGCCAGGAGTTCCTCACCTGGCTGTGGTTTTTGCTGGAAACCGAGGGCGGGGCCGAGGTCAAGGACCTGGGCTGGGTGGAGCTTACCCTGGGAGAGCGCCTGGTGCTGGGCCCGGCCATGGGGGCCGAGGGCTCCCGGGTCACGGTGAGCGGGGCCGAGGGCTCCCTGGCCGAGGCCCGCGAGGCCCTGCGCCAGGGCAAACTGGTGGAAGCGTTGCGCCTGGGCCTGGAGATTCACGGCGAAGAGTACGCCCTGAACCTGGAGGCGGCCGAGCTGACGGTGAAGAGCCTCAAGCTGCCCACCACCGCCGCGCCCAGCGAGGAGCCCGAGGGCCTGGAGGGGCTGGTGCTGGAGCGGGTGGCCCTGCTGGAAAACACCCTCAAGGCCGCCGAGGGGCTGCTGGCCCTATTTTTGAGCCAACGCCTAGACCCCATCGAGGGCCCCGAGTTGCGCCGATCCCTGGGGCAATGGGCGGCGCAGGAAGAAGCCTAGGCAGCGGCCTTGGCCGCGGTCATGGCCTCGGCGGCCCGCTCCAGGCAATAGGCCACCATGTCGGGGTCGTCGCCTTCCAGGTCGAAACAGTGGCCGTTTTCGCCGTATAGCCCGCCGGGGATGAAATTGCCCAACTCCTCGGCGTCGTCGATGTCGTCGCCGTAGAAGCACAGGGAGAGCATCAGCTCATCTTCGCCCAGGGGCACCACGTCGGCCATGGCGAACAGGGGTTTCTCACGCCCCTGGGGCCGGGGCTCCAGATCCCAGCGCAGGCTGTAGCTCACCCCGGGCCGGGGCAGAAAACTCTCGCTCACCCCGCCCAGGGCCAACACCCCCTCGCGATAGGCCAGAAGACTCTTTTTGAGGCCCGCCTCCGCGGCCGGCCATTCATTCAGGAATTGTTCCAGGGTCAGATCGGATTCCGCGCTCACGTTGCTGCCTCCCGCGAAGTTAATACCCTGACTTCATCAGGTATTAACACATGCGGGCGGTTATGGCAAATCCCGCGCCCGGCCCAGGCCCAGATGTTTCAGGTGGGGGCTGTGGGCCACGATTTCCCGCAGGGCCTTTTCGATGCGGTGCAACTTGATCACCCCCCGCCAGACGAGGTAACAGCCCAGACCCAGCAGGCCAAAGCACAACAGAAGCAGGGGCACCAAGTACCAGTAGTTGTCCCAAAAGTGATACATGCGCGAAGTGACCACCAACACCGACAGGATGCTCATGGGCACGGCCAGCAGGGCCAGGCCGGTGCGCACCGCGGCCAACTGGGTCCGCTTGTCGGCCAGGAGAAACTGCGCCTCGTTGATCAGCAGGCTTTCCGGCTCCTGCTTGCCGCCCTTGTTCGCCATCCGCCCTCCCGCGTGAGCCGTATGACCAAAGGTAACAAAACCAGCGCTCCCTGACCAGACGGAGGTAAGGGCTTGCTTGCGCCCGCGACAAGGCTCAAGATATATTTATCATTAATAAACATGAGTTAGCGCCACTATCCGGTCCGCAGGTCATATTATCCAGTGCGTGGGTGGGGGTATTGCGCCACGCCCATCGCCAGCCCATAATGTAGACGCCGCGTCCACCGGGCAACCGGCGTGCGCCTGTCTTGGCGATAATTGTTTGCCGGGGGGGGCATGGAGCAAGAGCCGGGCAAAGAAACTTATCCGCAGGAGTCAGGCGGCGAACCGACCCACCGCGCCCCAACCCCGCGTGGCCCCGGCGGGGTCGCCTGGCCGCGTTCTCTGGCCGAAGTCGGGCTGCTTTTCCTGGCCGCCTGCCTGCTTATCAGCCTGGTCACCTGGCCCTGGGCAGCCCACCTGGGCGACGCGGTTTCCACTCACTGGGACGTGGGCCTGCACGCCTGGAAGCTCAACTGGAACGCCCAGCGCATCCTGGACGGGCACTGGCTGCTGCCTTCCTATCACGCCAACTTCTATTATCCCCAGGCCTACACCCTGGCCCTGGACGACCTGTTCTGGGTGCCCTCTTACTTCGCGGCCCTGGTCCTGGCCCTGAGCCACAACGCCATCCTTGCCTACAACCTGACCTTCCTGTTCTTCTGGGCCCTGTCCAGCGCCTTCATGTATTTCTTCCTGCGCGAGCTGGATTTGGGCCGCGCCGCGGCGGTGCTGGGGGCTTTGGCCTTTTGCCTGTTGCCCTACATGGCCTCCTATTACATCGAGTTCAACGGCGAGCTTTGCTTCGGCATTCCCATAGTGCTATGGCTGCTGGTGCGCTTTTTCAAGCGGCCGGGCCTGGGTATCGCCGTGGCTCTGGCCGTGGCCTTTTGGGCCCAGGCGGTGAGCGCCCTGTACTACACCACCATCCTGGCCCTCACCGTGCCCCTGGTGGCCCTGCCTCTGCTGCGCGAACGGGCCGAGTTGGTGCGGCGGGTGGGTTTCTGGGTATACGCGGTGGTGTGCATGCTTCTGGTGGCGGGCCTGAGCTGGGCCTATCTGTACCCCTACATGTCCCTGCACCACCACATGGAGCTCAAGCGCAGCGTGGGCGAAATGGCCATGCACTCGGCCGACGCCCTCACCTACCTGCTCCCCTGCTCGGGCTACGTGCCCCACACCGCCTCGCCTTGGCCCGGACGGGGCATACCCGCCGCCCTCACCGAGGCCATCCTGTGGCCCGGGGTGGTGGTGGTGGCCCTGGCCATCGTCTATTGGTATCGCTTCCGCTGGCTGCCCACCCGGGGGGACCGGGTAGCGGGTGAATTCGACCCTTACCTGGATCCCCTGCGCTGGGGGCGGGCGATTTTTCTGGCCGTGTTCTGGGGCTGGGTCGCCCTGGCCTCCTATACCTCGGCCCGGGCCTTTGGCGGCGATTTGGCCACTATCGTGCTCAATGTCACCGTGCTGGGGGTCTTGGGCACCAGCCTGGCCCTCTCCCTTCTGCCCCGCCGCCTGGGCCTGCGCGGCCGGGTGGTGGCCGGGCTGACCACCGCGGCCCTGCTGTGCTTTTTCATCAGCCTAGGGCCTAACATCCGGGCGGACGGCCACCATCTGCTGGCCCAGGATTGGATTGTGTACTTCTTCTCGGACGCGGGCATCCTGGGGGCCACGCGGGTGCTCAGCCGCTACGCCATCATGGTGCTGTTCGCCTTGGTGGTGGTGGCGGCCATCGCCTTTGACGGCCTGGAGCTGCGGCGCCCCTTGAAGCTGACCCTGTTGGCCATGGCCCTGGCGCTCATCACCCTGGAGGCGGACATCGCCATCACCAGTCCCTACCGCCCCCTGGCCAACTACCCGGACCCCGCCCTGGAGCGCTTCCTGCGCACCCAGGAGCCCTGCGTGGTGATGGTGTTGCCCCTGGGCGACCGCATCCTGGACAGCGGCTACATGCTCAGGGTGGCCGGGGCCCGGCCCCAACGCTATCTGCTCAACGGCTGGACCGGCTTCCAGCACGCCCACGCCGTCAACCTGGGCCGCCTGTTCTCCTCGGGCAAATGGGACCAGGGGATGCACGGTCTGGGCCTGCTGTGGCCCCGTCCCCTCATAGTGGTGGACCGCGCGGCGCTGAACTTTTACGTGACCAAGCGGGCCTACCGCGTCTCGGAGCAGATGGTCCGCGAACGCACCAAACCGTTGTTCGTGGACCAGGCCTACGCCGTGTTCGAGCCCCGGTTCCCCCTCCGCCCCACCCTGCACTACGAGCGCTGGGTGCGTAGCGACTTGTTGGAAAACGCTAGGTACATCCACTTTTGGGCCCGGGCCGCCCAAGACGGAGCCCCGGCCCCGGCCTGGCTCTATGTCAACGACCGGGTGGACGCCCGCCTCAGCCTGGGGCCCGCCTGGCGCGAGTACAACATCAAGGTGGTCAGTCCCGACCTGTCCATCCCCTACAACGCCCTGTCCCTGGAGGCCCCGCCCAACAGCCGTCAGGCCCTGGAAGTGAAGGATTTTCAGCTCATCTTCAAGTAGGCTTAACCCATGACTACGGTCGCAAAACAGCGGAGAGCGCCCTGAAGCCGCCGCGCAAAATCTGGCCCTGGGCCCTGATGCTGCTCATCCCGGCGCTGGGCCTGTTGGGCTGGGCCCACGCCATGTCCTCGCGCCTGGTGTTCGAGGAGGTGCCCAGCGGCATTCCCGCCACGGCCCGGGAGGCCCTGCGCGCCGCCACCGGGAGCCTCAAGGCCAAGATCGCCTGGTCCTCCAACCGCAGCGGCAGCCACGAGCTGTACCTGCTCACCCTGCCCGAGCTGAAGCTGGAGCGCCTCACCCGCAACGACCGGGTGGACTTCTATTGCCGTTTTTCCCCGGACGGCCGGGAGCTGGTGTTCGCCCGCAGCCAAAAGCCCTGGGTCAGCGAGCGCGATTGGAAGCAGTGGGACGTCTATCGCCTGGATCTGGCCACCGGGCGGGAGCGCCTGGTGGCCCAGAACGCTGACTACCCCCTGTGGGTGGGGGCAGACGCGGTGAGCTTCCTCAGGGGCAACCAGGTGGTGCTGCACACCCTGGGCAGCGGCCGGGAAAAGGTGCTGTTCGACAGCACCGGCCCGCCCCTGGAGGGCACCATCGGCACCCCGGCCCTGTCGCCGGTCAACCGCTCCTTGCTGGCCGTGGCCGCCCGGGGCAAGCGCAACGGCGTGTTCGTGGTGGACCTGGCCCGGGGCAACCGCCTTATCCCCATCGGCCAGGGCTGCGAGCTGGGCTGGTTCCCGGACGGCCGCAACCTGCACTGGGTGGAGGCCCACGGCAACGGCGGTACTCGAGTGATGCGCTCGGCCCTGAGCCCGGTGCGGCCCCAGGTGTGGGTGGACAAGCCCGGCCCCTACAGCCACGAGTACTTCGTGCGCCTGAGCCCGGACGGCCGCTGGATGGTCTGGTGCGCGGCGGCCAAGGGCCACGAGCACGACCGGGCCGATTACGAGGTTTTCCTCTGGGACACCACCCGCCCCACCAGCCAGGTTCTGCGCCTTAGCTTCGACGGGGGCAACGACCGCTGGCCGGACATCTATTTGGAAAAGTAGCCGGCAAGCCGTGGCCGGCGCGGATCCATGCCCGCCCGGCGCTCGGGGGCGGCTAGGCGGCCCGCACCAGGTTGCGGCCGGCCTCCTTGGCCTGATACAGGGCCTGATCGGCTTGATGCACCAGATCGTTGGGGCTGTCCACGCTTAGCTCCGAAGTGGAGGCCACCCCGGCGCTGAGCGTGACCCGTATCCTCTGCTCCCCGTCCGTGACAGCGCTTTCGGAAAGCAGGCGGCGCAGCCGCTCGGCCACCTCCACGCAGTCGCCCCGCGAGGCCGCCGGCAAAATGGCCAGAAACTCCTCGCCGCCGTAGCGCACCAGTACGTCGCCCTCGCGCATCACGCTGCGGGCCAGCTTGACCAGATGCACCAGCACCCGGTCGCCCACCAAGTGGCCGTAGGTGTCGTTGACGCTCTTGAAATGATCCAGGTCCACCAACACCACCCCCAGGGGAGAATCGTCGCGAACCGCCCGGCTGAACTCCTCGCGCAGGCGGGCCATGCCGAAGCGGCGGTTGTATATCCCGGTAAGGGGGTCCAGAGCGGCCAGGCGCTGCAAGCGATCGTGGGCCAGGACATTGTTCAGACCCAGGGCAAGGGCCTGGCGCAGCAACCCCAGTCTGTGCAGGGCGTCTTCGCCAAACGCTTCTCCCGTGGCCAGTACGATCACCCCGATGGGCACGGATTTGTACATCACCGGGTCAACCAGCACCTCGCTGGGCCGGAATTCGGCCAACACCCCGTTGAGCTCGATTCCCGCGGGAAGACGCACCAACTGGCGCTGGCCACTGCGCAAGGCGGCTCCCACGCAGTCGTTGTTTTCCAACTCGGCAATGTTTTTCAGGCCATGGGAGGCCCTGGTGGTCAACTGGCCCTCGCTTTCCACCAGCAAGGCTCCGGCGGTGGCCTTGGTGTGGGCCATGAGCTGTTGTAGGGCCTCGGTGGTCAGTATCTCCAGATCCAACCGGCTGGCCAGCAGGCGGCTGAAATCGCGCAAGGCGCTCTCGCTCTGATGAGCCGTGGCCAAGGCGGTCACCAAATTGTTGAAGGCTCGGGCGCTGTCACCGATCTCATCACGGGAATCGATTTCAATGTAGCAATCCTCGGGCGCGCATCCCTCCATGCCGCCGCCGGCGGCCATATGTCGCAGGTTGCCCTCCACCACCCGTATGCGCTCGGCCAGCAGCCTGAGCCGCCCACCCACCACATTCTTGGCCAGGAGGATATTCAAGGCGCCAACCATGAAACCGGCGCCCATGCAGGCGGCAAAAAACCAGGGGGTAAGGACCAAATTAGAGGGCACGCCCATGAAGCGCACGAAAAAGGGGAAGACCACGCCCATGACCAGCCCCAGTCCTGTCATCCAAATCGCCAGATCCTGAAAGACCCTTTGCGTAATACGAAGCATTGAGTCAACTCCCCGAAGTGTTTCGCCGGCGCCGGCGGCCATTTGTAGGCCGGCCTATGATTACACGGTATAACCATTTGACAATACGATAGGTGCGTTAAATTGTTCAAGGCTGGAGCAATCAAATTTCATCATCAACCGCAGAGCTTTGCATTGACACGCCCGCCCAAAAAAGGGCCGCGCCCGGCGCAACACCGGGCGCGGCCCTTACGAGGCTATGCCCAAGGGCCGCTTACTGGGCGGCCACCGGGGTTTTCAGGGTCTCCATCACCTGGTCGATGGTGAAACTGGCCGCCTTTTGGCGCGGCGGAAACTCCTTGAAGGAGGACAAGAACTTGGCCACGTACTCCTGGGCGGGGAGCATCAGGAAGGCATGGTCCAGGTACCAGTCCCAATAGGTGTTGGAGGTAACGTCGGCCTTTTCGTAGGGATCGGCCCGCAGGTTGAACAGCTTGGGGACGCGCAGGTAAGTAAAGGGCTCGGCCCAAATCTGCAAATGGCCCCGGGCGCGTTGCTCGGCGAAAACCAGTTTCCAGTTGTCGTAGCGCAGGCCGGTAAGGTCGCCGTCGTCGGAGAAGTAAAAGAACTCCTCGCGGGGGCCCTTGCCGGTCTTGCCGGTGAGGACAGGTACGAAGTTGTAGCCGTCCAAGTGGACTTTGTAGGTCCGCTTGCCCGCCTTGTAACCCTTAAGCAGCTTTTCCTTGACGTCGGGCACCCCGGCGGCGGCCAGCAGGGTGGGCAGCCAGTCCAGGTGGCTCATGATCTGGTTGCTCACGCTGCCCGCCTTGATCTTGCCCGGCCAGCGCACCATGGCCGGCACCCGGTAGGCGCCCTCCCAGTTGGAGTTCTTTTCGCTGCGGAAGGGGGTCATGGCCGCATCGGGCCAGGTGTTCATGTGGGGGCCGTTGTCGGTGCTGTACATGACGATAGTGTTGTCGGCGATGCCCAGCTTGTCGATCTGGTCCAAAACCGTGCCCACGTTCTTGTCGTGATCGATCATCACGTCGTGATAAATGCCCTGCCAGCGTCCGGCCTGGCCCACGCTGCCCGGCTTGGGGTGGGTGCGGAAGTGCATGTGGGTGAAGTTGACCCACAGGAACACCGGCTTGCCAGCCTTGACCTTCTCCTCCAGGAACTTGCAGGCCCGGGCGGCGATGTCATCGTCAATGGTCTCCATGCGCTTCTTGGTCAGGGGGCCGGTGTCCTCGATCTTCTGGGTGCCGTCGGGGTTGGCGTAGCTGTGGATCACCCCGCGGGGGCCGAACTTTTTGCGGAACTCGGGGCTCTTGGGATAGTCGGGCAGCTCCGGCTCCTCCTCGGCGTTGAGGTGGTAGAGGTTGCCGTAGAACTCGTCAAAGCCATGGACCGTGGGCAAGAACTCGTCCTTGTCGCCCAAGTGGTTCTTGCCGAACTGCCCGGTGGCGTAACCCAGGGACTTGAGCAGGGTGGCGATGGTGGGGTCCTCCGCCTTGAGCCCCGCATCCGCTCCGGGCATGCCCACCTTGCTCAGCCCGGTGCGATACACGCTCTGGCCGGTGATAAAGGCCGAGCGCCCGGCGGTGCAGCTCTGCTCGCCGTAATAGTCGGTGAAGATCACCCCTTCGCGGGCCACCCGGTCGATGTTGGGGGTGCGGTATCCCATGAGGCCCATGGAATAGGCGCTCACGTTGGTTTGGCCGATATCGTCCCCCCAGATGATCACGATATTGGGTTTGCCGGCGGAGGCGGCCCAGGCGGCGCCCATGGCCATGGCGACCAACAGGCAGGCCCCCAAAACACTGGCACCCATGCGTAGCGCCTTGGTAAGCATTGCGGCTCTTTTCATCGTCCTTGTACAGACCAGGTATTGCCCGGCCTTTCCGGCTAAAACCGGAAAGGGTTTTCATCAAGGTCTCGTTGTTGGGTAATGAATTCTTGAGCTGCGCTCTAATCTATACTTTACAATTATAATGTAATTGGTAGGCGTTTAAGCGGAAAAATTAGCCCCCTGGACGAATGGCGGAGCCAACCTTATCTGCCTTCCCCGGCCCGAGCTTGGGCCACAGCGCCTGATCGCCGCCTCGGTGGGTGGGTGGGCCCGCTTGTTTAGCCTTGTCTACAACGCCTATAATTAATACTTAAAAGCTGAATGCCCAAAGGAATCATCACCGAGTCGCGAGCGGCGGGGTGGCGTATGCAATCATCAACGGCGAGAGAAGGCCAATGAAAAAGAACATAAAGACCCTGGCGACGTCGATCCTTTTCCTGGTGCTGGCCATGCCCGGTTCGGTGGCGGCCAAGACGGCCGCCGCGATCCCCCCCGGCTTGGTCACCCCCGATCAAATGCCATCGAGCATCGGCACTTTGGAGTTCAAGGACGGGGTGCCCAGCCTGGCCACCGCCGAAAAGGTGCGCGACGCGCTGGCCTTCAACAACGCCCTGGCCGTGTACAACAACAGTTTCCGGGGCGCCTCGGCCCTGGCCATCGCCAAAGGCATGGAGAGCATTGGGGCCCAGGACAACACGGTGGTCATATATTCCAAGCTGATGGACAGCAAGTCGCTGTTCCTCACGGCCAACTGCGACACCATCTACTACTTGTCGGTCATCAACATGTCCCAGGGGCCCATGGTGATCGAGCAGCCCTCCATGGGCCTGGGCACCATCAACGACATGTGGTTCAGTTGGATCATCGACATCGGCTCCCCCGGACCGGATCGCGGGCAAGGCGGCAAGTACCTGCTGGTGCCGCCCGGCTATGACGGCCCGCTGCCCGACAGCGGTTTCCACGTCGCCCACTCCAAGACCGTGCGCGCGCTGTACGCGGCGCGCTGCTTTTTGGTGAACAACGACCCGGCGCCGGCCGTGGCCAACGTCAAAAAGCACCTCAAGATTTATCCCTATCAGCCCGGCGGCGTGGGAACCAGCATCGCCACCGCGCTGGAGGGCAAGGTTCGCTTGAGCGGCAACCCGCCGGTTCCCGCGACCAAGTTCCTCGACGCCAGCGGCAAGGCCTTCAACACCATTCCGCCCAGCGACTACCGTTTCTTCGAGATGATCAACGAGAATTATCAGAACGAGCCGGCCACCAGCTATGACGTGGAGCTCGCGGGGCAACTGGCCGCCATCGGCATCGTCCACGGCAAGCCCTTCCAGCCCGACGCGCGCATGAGAAAGATCCTCAGCGACGCGGCGGCGGTGGGCAACGCGGCGGGGCGCACGCTCAACTGGCGCTACGCCGTTATGCACCCGGAGTGGACCTATTACCAGAACTCCATGTGGATGAACATGCTCTTCGAGGGCGGCGCCTTCTTTGAAACCCCGCCGCCCCTGTTTACCAAGGAGGGCATGTTCAAGCCGTTCCCGCCCACCGGAGCCCGCACCCTGGATTCGCGCACCGCCTTTTATTTCGCCTACACCATGGACTCGCCCGGCATGGTCATGCGCATCCCCAAGGTGGGCTCCCAATATCTCATGGGCTTCACCGACTCCACGGGCCAGCCATTCGACGGGGCCAAGACCTACCGCCTGGTGCTGCCCAAGGGCATCCCGGCCGTCAACTTCTGGTCGCTGACCCTCTACGACAACCAGACGCGCTCCATGCTCGACACACCGCAGCGCTACCCCCGCGCCGGCAGCCAGACCTACCCCACTCCGGCGGCGGAGGCCGGCGCCGATGGCTCGACCACCATCTACATCTCTCCCCAGCAACCCCAGGGCGTGGCCCGAGGCAACTGGGTGCAGTCGATGCCCGGCAAGGGTTGGTTCATCGTCCTGCGCCTGTACGGCCCCGAGGAAACCTTCTTCACCAAGGGCTGGCGGGCGGGAGAGATCGAGTTGGTGAAGTGACCGGCTAGGGCGGTCCGCTTGGAGATAATATCGGTTGGGTAAAAAAGAAGTGGTGGAGCTGAAGGGACTCGAACCCTCGACTTCCACGTTGCGAACGTGGCGCTCTCCCAACTGAGCTACAGCCCCACATCAAAAACCGCGCCCCCGGCGGGGGGCCTCTGGCGTGGTGGGAATATACCGGCGGTCAGGGGCAAAGTCAACCTCTGGCCTGCCCCGTCCCACCACTGCTAACAATATACCACCCCTGACACTATTGACCATGGCCATGGGGCCTAATCCCTCGACAGTCAGGCCGGGCCGTGCTAGCATCACAGACGATGGGGCCCGCTGGGGTCTGGGGTGGGGTATGTCCGCCGCATAGCTTCCAAGGATAGTGTAGCCATGAGCCGAAGCGCCAAAATAGAGCGAAAAACCAAGGAGACCAGCATCAGCCTTTCGCTGGAGTTGGACGGCACCGGGAAAAGCGAAATTTCCACCGGAGTGGGCTTTTTCGACCACATGCTCACCCATGTGGCCTTTCATGGCTTTTTCGACCTAAAGCTCGAGGCCAAGGGCGATTTGGAAGTGGACCCTCACCACACGGTGGAGGACGTGGGCATTTGCCTGGGCAAGGCCTTTAGCCAGGCCCTGGGCGAACGCAAGGGACTGGTGCGCTATGGCTCGGCCTTCGTGCCCATGGACGAGTCCCTGTCCCAGGTGGTGGTGGATCTGTCCAACCGCCCCCTGTACAAGGGCGTGTACCAGCGCTGCCCCGGCCAAGTAGGCGAGTTCAACGGCCAGTTGGCCGAAGAGTTTTGGCGGGCCCTGGCCTTGGCCGGCGGCCTGACCCTGCACGTGCGTCTGATTTACGGCGACAATGATCACCACATGCTGGAGGCTGCCTTCAAGGCCCTGGGCCGGGCCTTGGATCAAGCCACCGCGCCGGAAGCCCGCGAACGCGGCGTTTCCTCTACCAAGGGGGTTTTATGAAAGGCCGTAGGGTTGCCTTTATAGCCGCGGCGGTGCTGGTCTGCGCCCTGGCCGCCGGCCTGGGTTGCTCCAGCAAGAGCAGTAGCCAGTCCATGAGGCAGGAGATTTCCTGGGTGCCCAAAAAGCTGGCGGTGATGCCTTTCATCCGGGTGGACTCTCCCGTCATGCCCGGCAACACGGTTTGCTGCCCCCTGACCGGGGCGACCTTCAACAGCGGCCAGATCATCCCCGGGGCCGAGCGGGTGTTGGACCAGGCCCTGAACACCGATTTGCGTCAGATCTGCAGCGTGCCCATGGTGCCCTATGCCCAGACCGGCCTGGTCTTCGGCCAGATCGCCGGGCGCCAATTCAAGGACAGCCTGCGCCAGGACGTGGCCGCCACCGCCAAGAAGTTGGGAGCCGACGCGGTGATGGTGGGCTTCATCTTCCGCTTCCGCCAGCGCGTGGGCACCTCTTACGCGGTGGACAAGCCCGCCTCGGTGGCCTTCGATCTCACGGTGATGCGCGTCAGCGACGCCTCGGTGATCTGGAAGAACAGCTTTGATGAAACCCAACAATCCCTGTCGGCCGACCTGTTGAACCTTGACCAGTACATGAAGCACGGCCTGCGCTGGTTCACCGCCGAGGAGCTGGGCAAAATGGGCGTGACCAAGGTGCTCAAGCAGTTCCCCTGGCGCAAGGGCGACCCCTTCACCGAGTAGATACTTTGGAAGCTATACCTGCCGTAGATTTGAAAGGCGGCCGCTGTGTGCGCTTGCGCCAGGGCCGCATGGACGATGAAACCGTATTCAGCGACGACCCGGTGGCCATGGCCTTGCGCTGGCAGGGCCTGGGGGCCCTGCGCCTGCACGTGGTGGATCTGGACGGCGCGGTGGAAGGCCGCCCGGCCAACGCCGAGGTGATCAAGCGCATCTGCGCCGCCCTGGACATCCCGGTGCAGCTGGGCGGCGGAGTGCGCGACCTGGACGGCCTGGAGCGCACCCTGGCCCTGGGGGTGGACCGGGTCATCCTGGGCACCCTGGCCGCGCGTGAGCCCCAAACCGCCCTGGAAGCGGCCCGGCGTTTTCCCCAACGGGTGGTCATCGGCATCGACGCCCGCGACGGCATGGTGGCGGTGCAGGGCTGGACCGAACAGAGCAAGCTGCACTTTTTGGACGCGGCCCGGGGCTTTGACGTGCCCGAGGTGGCGGCCATCGTGTTCACCGACATCGCCCGCGACGGCATGCACAGCGGCCCCAACCTGGAGAGCACCCGCCAGCTTTGCCAGGCGGTGAACGCCCCGATTATCGCGGCGGGCGGGGTGCACGACCTGGACGACGTGCGCCGCCTCATGGCGATGGCCCCCCTGGGCCTGGCCGGCTTCATCACCGGCCGCGCCATTTACGAAGGCACCTTGGATCTGGCCGAAGCCCTGGCCCTGACGGCCCAGGGCTGAACCAGCCGGCCCGGCCCGCCGGCGGAGAATCCAGGCGCAGCAAACCAGGACCCCAGCCGCCCACTCACGGTCGAGGCCCTCAGCCGCAGGATGAGTCCGTGAAGTCATCACCACCCACCATCGCCCCGGCGCCTTCGGCCAAACCCCGCAAGAAGCCCACGGGCCCCATCGTGGTGGGGGTGGTCGGCCTGGCGGTGGTGGTGGCGCTGCTCATCGTCTACTGGCAACCCCTGTGGCACTTCACCCAGGAGCTGTGGGAGATTTTGCAGGACCGCGAGGCCTTCAGGGCCCGCATCGAGTCCTACGGCGTGTGGGCTCCCCTGGCCTTCGTGGTCTTCCAGATCTTCCAGGTGCTGGTTTCGCCCATCCCCGGCGAACTGGTGGGCGCGGCCGGGGGCTACGTGTTCGGCTGGTTCCCCTCCCTGGTCTACTCCACCATCGGCCTTTCCATCGGCTCCTGGATCAACTTCTTCGCCGCCCGCCTGCTGGGCCAGGCCCTGGTGGAGCGCTTCGTCCCCGCCAAATACCTGGCCAAGATATCCTTTCTCATGGAACGCCAGGGGGTGATCGCCAGCTTCATTTTCTTCATCATCCCCGGCTTCCCCAAGGACTACTTCTGCTTCGCCCTGGGGCTCTCGCCCATGAGCTGGCGCATCTTCCTGGTGGTCAGCTCCGTGGGCCGCATCCCCGGCACCCTGATGCTCAGCCTGCAGGGAGCGGCCATCTACCACGAAAACTACTGGAGCTTCGTGATCCTGGGCCTGCTAAGCCTGGCCTTCATCGCGCCGGTGTACTTCTGGCGCGAGCGCATCTATCGTCTGCTTTACCGTTTGGATAAAAACCGGGGCCCCCTGAACGGGGATGACAACGACGAGGGCTCTAGCGATGGGCCGCCAAGGGCATGACCAGGATCTGACCCGGACCCTCGGGGTTTTGGGCCCGCGGACCACGGGACCACAGGGAACAGGGGCGGCAGGAAAAAGACGGCCAGCGGCGGCGCACCACCACCTCCAGACACACGCCATACAGCCCGCAATCCACGTTGCGGTGCTCGGGCACCTGTTCGAAGGCGAGAGGCTTATCCAGGTAAGCCGGCCCGTGGGGCCTGTGGTTGCGATGACGCATGGACGCTGCCGAGTTATGGATTACGATTTCTGCAAATCTAGCACAAGCGCCTACCTCCCGCCAACCCTTGCCACCTATGCTATAGAAGTATACCTTTAGTGGTATGGACACCGTTTTCGAAGCAGCCGAGGCCCAAGCCTATGAACGCTGGCTGGAGACTCCTACCGGCAAGACCTACGTGCGCGACAGCTGCGCCTTGCTGGATCGCACCTTGGACCTGCACCCCGGTTGGCGGGTGCTGGACGTGGGCTGCGGCCTGGGAGTGCACCTGGCCCATCTCATGTCCCGGGGCGCCCTGGCCTATGGCCTGGAGGCCGGGCCGGTGGCCGCGCGGTTGGCCGCGGGCCGCCTGGGCCCCAAGGCCGACATCGAAGTGGGCGACGCCCACGAATTGCCCTACGAGGACAACAGCTTCGACGCGGTGATCCTGGTGGACACCCTGCAATTCACCGAGCGCCGGGCCCAGGTGGTGGCCGAGGCGGCCAGGGTGGCCACCAGCCGGGTGTGCCTGGTGGCCATGAACCTGCTGGCCCCGCGCACCTGGATGGCCCATTTGCCGGGCGCCGGACATCCCTTTGCCTCAGGCAGGCTGCTGCCTCCCTGGTCCTTGTTTCGCCTGGTGCGCGAGGTCTTGGGGCCGGTTCCCAGGTCTTGGGCCGGAACGCCTCCCTGGCGGGGCTCCAACCTGCGCCACTGGCCCCTGGGCAGCCACTGGGCCATGTGCGCGGCAGTCACCCCTCGTTATCGCACCCGCCCCCTCAGGGTCACCGGCGCCGCGGGAGCCTCCGCTCCCAGGACGGTGGCCAGCCACGGCCGAATCAGCGTGTTGCATCGCATAAAATAGGAAAGCCATGGACGTGGAACTCACCAAGAACTTACCCCCGGAGGCCATGCCGCCGGTCCCTCCCCTGGAGCAGGTGGAAAAACTGGTGTCGGCCTCGGCCCGCATCCACGGCCATCTGTGCCCCGGCCAGGTCATCGGCGTACGCATGTCCATCCTGGGCCTGGGCCTCTTGGGTTATCCCTCCCCCCTGCCCTACCCGGAGATCAAGAACCTGGTGGGGGTGGTGGAAAGCGAGCGCTGCCTGGCCGACGCGGTGGCGGTGGCCAGCGGGTTGCGCTTTGGGCGCGGTTCCCTTAAATTAATCAACCTGGGTCTGCTGGCGGTCAGCTTCGGCGAAATCTCCAGCGGGCGGGCGGTGCGCCTGATCAGCCGGGAAAAGGCCCGCAAGCTGGCCTTGGACTATGTTCCCCAGGCGAATAACCCGCACGCGGCCCAAACAGAGGCCTACAAGATAATGCCCAACGACGAGTTGTTCGACGCGTCCTGGGTGGAGCTCAAGATACCGGCCCACGAGATGCCCGGAGCCAGGCCGCCCAAGATGGCCTGCGAGCAATGCGGGGTGATGGTGCGCAGCGGCCAGGCGGTCCACCAAGACGGACGCACGCTATGTCCCGTGTGCGCGGGAAGGGCCTATTTCAACCCAGGTGCGAAGTTGGAGTTGTGATGGAGTTTGATTGCGGCGATCAGTGCGCCGCCGGCCCGGTGGGGCGGCTGGTAAACCTGGAAGACGCCGTGGGCCTGGTCTTGGCCCATGACCTCACCGAGGTTATACCCGGCCAGAGCAAGGGCCCGGCCTTCAAGAAGGGGCACATGGTCACTCCCACCGACCTGGAGCGTCTGGCCCGCATGGGCAAACGCCACCTGTACGTGCTGGAAATCGCCCCCCACGAGATGCACGAAAACGAGGCGGCCGAGCAACTGGCCGCCGCGCTTTGCGGCCCCGGGGTGGAGCCCTTGGGCCCGCCCTCGGAAGGCAAGATCACCCTGGTGGCCGCCCATGACGGCCTTTTCGAGGTGGACCCGGAGCAGTTGACCCGCTTCAACCTGGGCGGCCAGGTGATGTGCGCCACCATCCACCGCCACTCTCCGGTGAAAAAGGGACATCGACTGGGGGCCACCCGGGCGGTGCCCCTGGTGGTGGAGCGCCAGGCGGTGGCCGAATCCGCGGAGCTGGCCTCGACCCAGGGCGGCCTGCTCAGGGTGCTGCCCATGGCCCCGCTCCAGGCCGGGGTGGTGGTCACCGGCAACGAGGTGGCCAGCGGGCTCATCGAGGACCGCTTCGCCCCCATCGTCACCAATAAGCTCGACAACCTGGGCGCCGGGGTCATGGGGGTGGAGTTCGCCCCCGACGACCGCGCGGCGGTGGCCTTGGCCATCAAGAGCCTGGTGCGCCGGGGCGCCGAGATCATCATCACCACCGCGGGCATGAGCGTGGACCCCGACGACGTCACCCGCCTGGCCATCGCCGACGCCGGCGGGCGCGATCTGCTTTACGGCACTCCGGTGCTGCCCGGGGCCATGTTCCTCTACGGCATGCTGGACGGCCCCCAGGGTGAGCTGCCCATCCTGGGCGTGCCCGCCTGCGCCCTGTTCCACCCCACCACCATCCTGGACCTGATCCTGCCCCGGGTGTTGGCCGGCGAGCGCTTCACCCGCCAGAGCATCGCCGCCCTGGCCCACGGAGGCTATTGCCAGGACTGCGCCGATGGTTGCCGCTTCCCGGTGTGCGGCTTTGGCCGGGGTAGCTAAGCTCCGACCCTCGTTTAAAACATCACGGCCCCACCGCCAAAGCGGTGGGGCCGTTGCCGTTAAAGGGGAATTTGGCGGTTAGTCCGCCTGCAACTTCTCCAGCATCTGGCCCAGGGCCTTGAGGTGGCTCTTCTCCTCGTCGCCCAGCTCTTGCAGCAACTCCCGGCTCTGGGGAGTGCGCATTACCTGGGCCAGGCGCAGGTACAGGTCCAGGGCCTGGGTCTCCAGGCCCATGGCCAGCATCACCGCCTCGGTCCGGTCGGCTGAGGCGCCCTGGTGCTCGGCCACGAACTCCTCCACCTTCCAGCCGCCCTCCATGAGAGGGGCCTCCCCCTGGGCGTCCAGATCGTGGCCCTCGCGCTCCGGCGCGGGCAGCTCCTCCCAGGCCCCGCGCAGGCGCTCCATGTGGCGATCTTCAAAGCCGGCCAGCCGCTCATAGAGCCGGGCCAACTCGGCGTCCGAGGTGGCCTGGGCCAGGGCCCCGTAACAGGCCCGCAAGCCCCGCTCCAGGGAAAAGGCGGCGGCCAGCACCTGGGCCGGGCTGTCGCCGGGGTCCATGATCTCCAGACCCCAGGCCTGGGGGCCCCGGGCGGTTTCCCCGTCCCAGGCCTTGATGCCGCCCTCCAGGTTGTAGACCTCCTTGTAGCCTTGGCCTTGCAACAGTTGGGCCGCCGCCCGGCTGCGTCCGCCCACCGCGCAATAGGTCACCACCGGCTTGTCGCGGTCCACTTCGTCCAGGCGGCCCGGCAGCTCGGTGATAGGGATGAGCTTGGCCCCCGCCAGATGACGGCCTTCATATTCCCCCGGCTGGCGTACGTCCAACAGGGTGTACTCGTCCTCACGGTGCTCGTCGCGGTATTTGCGCAGGGCGTCGGGGCTCAGGTTGGGGGCGCGGCGAAACAGCTCCTTGAATTTCATGACAAGCCTTTCCAGAATGCTAGCGCACGTAATGGGCGAAGGGCATGACCAACAAGTGGCCCAGGCCCAGCTTCTTTTCGTCGAAGTGGCCGCCCACCCCTATCTTGATGCGCTCCTGATTCACGTCGTGCAGGAGAGTGCCCAGAAGGCGGTCCCAGACGCTCAGGATGGTGCCGTAGTTGGTGTTGCGCTCGTTTATCTTTACCGAGTGGTGGATGCGGTGCATGGAGGGGGGCACGAAAAGCCACCACCATATCCGCTCGAACCAGGCCGGGGCCTTGAGGCTGCTATGCTGAAACTGGGCGGCCAGCACCAGGCTGGACTCGAAGACGAGCACCCCCAGGAAATCGGCCCCCACAAAAAACACCAGGCCCAGCTTGATGGACTCGCTGATGAACAACTCGCCCAAATGAAAGCGGGTGGCCGAGGAAACGTCCATGTTCAGGTCCGTATGGTGCACCCGGTGGAAACGCCAAAACAGGGGCACCACGTGGTTGAGCAGGTGCCAGACCCATAGCAACAGGTCCAGGAAAACCACGGTGACCACCACCTTGGCCCAATAGGGCAAGGGGGTGAGGTTGAGCAGGCCGAGGTGGTTGCGGGTGACATAGGCGCTGACCGTCAGGACCGCCCCGGCAAAGATAATACGCATTGCCAGGCTGTTGAACACGGTGATGCCCAGGTTGACGAACCAGCGCTTGGTCTTGCTCACCGACGGCCGGCGGTAGGCCACGGCCAACTCCAGGAGCAGAAAAAACACCAAGCCGCCCATGAAGATGCTCATGCGCCAGATGACGAACTCGCTGGGCGACAAACTGCTCCTCCGTTAGCCATGGGCAAACCCCGGCCGTGGACGTTGGGCCTACTGTAATTCGGCCATGGCCTTTTTGTAGGCCTCTTTCAGGTTCTCCAGGGCCTTTTCCAACTCGGGCTTGGCCTGGGCCCAGGCCTCGGCGCTGGCGTCCTTCATGGCCGCCATCTTCTCTTGCACCGCCTTTTGCTTTTGTTGCAAGTCGGCCAGCACCTGCTTGGCCTTCTCCTGGCCCGCGGCGGCCTGCTCCTTGGCCTTGGCCATGAGTTCGTCGCCCTGCTTCATGAGCGAGTCGTACTGTTCGCTGAACTTGGCCATGAGCTCGTCTTTTTGTTGCTTGCTGTAGGCCACGGCCGTGTTCACCGCCTCCTGGGCCTGTTTCTTCACCTGCTCGGCGGTCACCTTCTGCTCGTCATCCCCGCTGCAACCGGCCAGAGCCAACAAAGCCACGGCCACAATCGCGGCGGTGAGGCAAACCAAACGCTTCACGAAATCCTCCAAGTTGGATGTTTGAGTTGGCGGTCCATGGTCCGGACGCGGGACCGGCCAAGCCATGGCTAGGCGCCGACCGCGCGGGGGCAAGACCGCCACTACTTATTATGCAGGAATAAATGGGGGGAAACCAAATTTTGGGCTGGTCAGGCCCTCCGGCTCAGCGGTTGCCGTATACGGCTTTCCAAGGAGCCTGCTTTTTCTTGTAATAATCGCGCAGGGCCGCCTTGAGGGTCACCGCGGCCAAGACCGCACAGTGGCGATGGGGCTTTTCCAGGCCGCCCAGCTCCGCCTCCACCTCGTCGGCCCCCACCTGCAGGGCCTGGCTGACCTGACGGCCCTTGATAAGGCTGGTCATGGCGCTGCCGCAGGCCACGGTGTGCAAACATCCATCAGTGAGGAAACGGGCGTCGGTGATCACCTCGTCCTGCACCCGCAGATATAACTCGATGCTGTCACCGCAGGTTCCCGAGGGATTGGCGTAGCCGTCCGGATGAGGCAATGCCCCCAAATTGGCCGGGGTCAAGGCATGGGTCAAAAACTGGTCGCTGGTGCGCCCCAGGCTATCGTCCTCGTAATGCTCGCTCAACTTGCTTCCTCCTCGCTTCGCAAACCCGTGGGTGGCGTATAAAAAATATCCCCCCAGGGCATCCGATGCATATATTTTTTGCGCGTCCTGGCGGCCCCTACCGGGCCATAAACACTATCACTCGGAATTTATTGTCAAATTATCCATAAATCTTTAGAAAAACTGTGGCATGTATCGTGCTTCACCAGGGGCCGACACCCGTTTGGAAAGGCATGATCGCTAATTAGCAAAGCTTGGAGTGGCGGTCAATGATCCCCGCAAGAAAGCCGGCCGATAAAAATGTCCGCATCCTTGACATACGAACAATCGTTTGATACAAACGTTCGTATTGGAGGAGCATCCATGAGCCAAACTCAAACCAGGCAGGCCGACCCCACCCGCGAGCGGCTGTTGAACGAGGCGGAGCGGCTGTTTGCCGGCAAGGGCTACGATGCCGTAAGCCTCAGGGAGATCACCACCGCGGCCGGCACCCATCTGGCGGCGGTGAACTACCATTTCGGCAGCAAGGAAAACCTGTACCTGGAGGTTTTTCGCCAGCGCTGGGCCCAGCGGACCCGCCAAATCCAGGCACCCTTGCGGGAATTGGCCCAGCGCGATAGCTTCACTCCCGAGGAGTTGGTGCGCACCATGGCCAAGGCCTTTTTGGCCGGTCCGCTGACCGACCGCGAGCGCATGCTCCACTCCCAACTCATCGCCCGGGAGATGGGCCAGCAATCCAAGGCCTTCAAGCTCATATCCGAGGAGGCCATGGCGCCCTTCATGGAGCTGGGCATCGGCATGTGGCGGCGCTGCCTGCCCCAGGAGATTGAAATCGACCGCATCAAGTTGATCATGCTTTCCATTTTCGCCCAGGTGCTCTATTTCAATTTCGCCCGCCCGGTGGTAAGCATGGCCACCGGTCGCAAGTACGACCCGGAGTTCGTGGAACTTATCGTGGATCACATTACCCGCTTCGCCTTGTGCGGGCTCAACGGGAACCAAATCCAATGAAGCGTCGTTTCACCTGGGCCCTCGCACCCCTGGCCCTGGGCCTGCTCTTGGCCGTGGCCGGTTGCATCAAGGTGGGGCCCGACTACCAGCGTCCCGACTTCGCCTTCAAGGTGCCCCAGACCTATGATCAGGCCAAGAGCAAGGTCCCCTATCACGAGTTGGACCGCTGGTGGGAGCAATTCGGCGACCCCCAGCTCAACCAGGTCGTAGGGGACGTGCTCAAAAACAACCTGGACCTGCAGGAAACCGCCGGGCGGGTGTTGGAGCTCAGGGCCTCTTTCGTGCAAAGCCGGGCCGCGCGCTTTCCCACGGTCAACCTGAACGGCTCGGGCAAGAAGCAGCGCACCACCACCGCCTTGAACTTGCCCACCAACCAGACCACCGGCTATGAGCTGGAAACCTACCAGCTTTCCCTGGCCGCCAGCTTCGAGGTGGACCTCTGGGGCAAACTGGCCCGGTCCGAGGACGCGGCCAGGGCCAGCCTGTTGCAAGCCGAGGAAAGCCGCCGCACCGTGGCCCAGACCGTGGTCAGCTCCGCGGTGACCGGCTATTTCAATATCCGGGCCATCCAGCGGCGCCTGGTGGTCAACCAAAACAGCATCGAGGCCTACACCAGGAGCGTGGAGTTCGTGGAAGGCCGCTATCGCCGGGGCCTGACCAGCGCCCTGGATCTGCGGCAGGCCCGGCGCTCCCTGGCCCAGGCCAAGGCGGCCACCCCCGCCCTGGAGCAGGAGCTGGGCCTGGCCCAGCAACAGTTGGCCGTGCTCTTGGGCCGCTACCCCGAGATCAAACCCGACCCGGACCCGGGCATCGACTACCTGGCCCGCATGCGGCCGGTGCCTCCGGGCCTGCCCTCGGAGCTGCTCCTGCGCCGCCCGGACCTAAAGGCCGCCGAGGCGGGGCTCAAGTCCCTCAGCGAAAAGATCGGCGTGGCCCGGGCGGCCCGCTTCCCCTCCATCACCCTCACCGGAGGCTACGGCTACGCGGACAACGCCCTGCACAGCCTGTTCACGCCGGCCAACGAGCTTTGGAACCTGGCCCTGGGCCTGACTCAGCCGATTTTCAACGCGGGCAGCCTGGCCGCCCAGGAAGAGGCCGCCCGGGCCCGCTACGCCCAGGGGGTGTCGGTCTACGCCAAGACGGTGCTCAACGCCTTTGCCGAGGTGGAGGGCGCCTTGTTCAGCCGGCAGCAGCAGGAAATAAGGCGCCAGTTGCTCAAGGACGCGGCGCGGGAGGCGGCGGCCACCCAGAGCACGGCGCAAAACCGCTACATCCACGGCCTGCAGGATTATCTGTCCGTGCTGGACGCCCAACGCACCCGCTACAACCTTGACGACCAGCTGGTGCAAAACGAGCTTTCCGTATTAACCAATCGCGTAACCTTGTACCGGGCCTTGGGCGGTGGCTGGGCCAAGCCCCCGGCCCTGGCCAAGGCGGAGAAGTAGACGATCATGGCCGTCAGGAAAAAAGTCCTAGGGCAAATCATTTTGGTGGTTGTGCTGCTGGTCGCGGGCACGGCGGCCCTGGCCGCCTTTGTGCTCAGCAAAAAGCCCCCGGCGCGCAAAACGGCCCAGGTGGTCAGCCCCCTGGTGCGCGTAATGGAGGTGGCCAGCCGGCCGGTGGAGGTCACCGTCCAGGGTGAAGGCACCGTGATTCCCATGACCCAGCCGGTGCTGTCCGCCGAGGTGGCCGGGCGGGTGGTCTACGTGTCTCCCCACCTGGTGGCGGGCGGTTCGTTCAAACAGGGCGAGCTGCTCCTTAAAATAGAGCAAAGGGACTACCAACTGGCCCTGACCCTGGCCCAGGCCTCGGTGAAGGCGGCCGAGACCAGCCTGCAGACCACCAGGGAGGAAGCGGCCAGCGCCAGGGAGGAATGGCATCTGCTCAACAAGGACAGCGACAACAAGATGGGCGAACCGCCCTCTCTTTTGATCAAGGAACCGCAGATAGCCCAATACAAGTCCAGCCTGGAGGCGGCCAAGGCCCAGGTGGAACAGGCGCGCCTGAACCTGGCGCGCACCGAGGTGCGCGCCCCCTTTGACGGACGGGTGGTCGCCGAAAACGTGGACCTGGGCCAATACCTGGCCAAGGGAGGCGTCATCGCCACGGTGTTTTCCACCGAGGCGGCGGAGATCAACGTGTACATCGAGGACCACGACTTGGCCTGGCTGAACGTTCCCGGCCTGACCACCCACGACAAGCAGGGCTCTCCCGCCGTGGTCAGCGCCGAGTTCGCCGGTAAGCAGATGTCCTGGCAAGGCCGGGTGGTGCGGGCCCTGGGCCAGGTGGACTCCAGCACCCGCCTGGTGGGCGTGGTGGTGCGCGTAGACAACCCCTATTCCACCCTGCCCCCCCTGGCCATGGGCGCCTTTGTCAAGGTTCGCCTGGTGGGCCACACCCTGCCCCGGGCCACCCTCATCCCCCGCGCCGCCCTGCACCAGGGCGACGTGGTGTGGCTGGTGGATGCGCAGGGCAAGCTGCGCTTCACCAAGGTCACGGTGGCCCGTATGCGAGGCGACCAGGTCCTGCTGGATCCCGGTCTGCCCCCGGGCTCCAAGCTGGTCACCACCAGCCTGCGCGAGGTCAGCGACGGCATGCAGGTGCGCACCACCGGGCAGGAGGGTTAAGCCATGAAACGCATCATCGCCTGGTTCGCGCATAACCATGTGGCCGCGAACCTGCTGATGATTTTCTTTCTCCTGGCCGGGGCGGTCACCGCCCTGACCATGAAGCTGGAGGTGTTTCCCGAGACCAGCCTGGACACCATCACCATCAGCGTGGAGTACCGCGGAGCCAGCCCCGCCGAGGTGGAAGAAGGGGTGATCCGGCAAATAGAGGAGAACATCGCCGGGCTGGCCGGCATCCGGCGCATCGATTCCAAGGCCGTGGAGGGCATGGCCACCATCATCATCGAGGTGGTCAAAGGCTGGGATCTGCAAAAGCTCCTGGACGAGGTGAAAAGCGAGGTGGATCGCATCACCACCTTGCCCGACGAAGCGGAGAAACCGGTAATACGCGAAACCACCCGGCGCACCCAGGTGTTGTGGGTGGCCCTGTTCGGCGACGTGCCGGAGGCCAGCCTCAAGGCCATCGCCCAGCGCATGAAGGACGACATCACCGCCCTGCCCGACGTCACGGTGGCTGAGCTGTTCGGGGTGCGCGACAGCGAAATCCACATCGAGGTCTCCGAGCAGACCCTCCGGCGCTACAACCTCACCCTGAAAAGCGTGGCCAACGCGGTGGCCCAGGCCAGCCTGGATTTGCCCGGCGGCAGCGTGAAGACCGAGGGCGGCGAGGTGCTGGTCAGGGCCAAGGGGCGCAAATACCTGGCCAAGGAATACTACGACGTACCCATCATCACCAGGACCGACGGCAGCAAGGTCACCCTGGGCCAGATCGCCCAGATCAAGGAGGGCTTCCAGGACGACCAGGAGATGTTCGCCCGCTTCAACGGCAAGCCCGCCATCCTGATCCAGGTGTACCGGGTGGCCGACCAGAACGCCCTGGACGTGGCCAGCGAGGTCAAGGGCTACGTGGCCAAGGTCCGCCCCGAGCTGCCCGCCGGGGTCAACGTGGACTTCTTCAGCGACCGCTCCAAGATCCTCAAGAGCCGTATCGATCTTCTGCTCAGGAACATGGCCCAGGGCCTGGTCCTGGTGGTGCTGGTGCTGGGCCTGTTCCTCAGCGCCCGCCTGTCCTTCTGGGTCACCTTGGGCATACCCATATCCTTCCTGGCGGCCATCTGGGCCCTGCCCTTTGCCGACGTGTCCATAAACATGATCAGCCTGTTCGCCTTCATCATGGTTCTGGGCATCGTGGTGGACGACGCCATCGTGGTGGGGGAGCAGGTCTTCACCTTCCGGGAAGAAGGCATGGAGCCCATGCAGGCCTCCATCGAGGGCACCACCATCATCGGCAAGCCGGTGATCTTCTCGGTGCTCACCACGGTGGCCGCCTTCATGCCCCTGATGCTGGCCGGCGGCATGATGGGCAAGATCATGCGCAACATACCCGTGGTGGTCATCTCGGTGCTCATAGCCTCGCTCATCGAATCCCTGTTCATCCTGCCTTCCCACCTGGCCGGCTCCAAGGTAAAGGCGCGCAAGGATGGCAAGGAAAAACGCAGCGTCCGCCTGCTCAGGCGTTTCATCCGCGGCCCCTATTACAAGACCCTGGATTTTTGCCTGCGCTGGCGCTATGCCACCCTGGCTTCGGGCATCGTGGTACTTTTGGTGGCCTTGGGCCTGGTGATGGGCGGCTACATCAAGTTCACCCTGTTCCCGGTGGTGGAGGGCGACCTGCTCACCGCCAACCTGGAGCTGCCCGCCGGAGCGCCGCCCGAGCAGACCACCCAGGTGGTGGACAAGCTGGAGAAGTCCATTAAAAGGGTGCTCGCCGATGCTGACGAGAAGCGGCCCCAGGGATCGGAGCCCCTGCACAAGTACACCGTGAGCCTGGTGGGGATGAGCACCGGCGGCCGCGCCAGCCACAGCGGGGGGTCCTCCAGCGCCGGAGGCAACCTGGCCACCGTGTTCGTGGAGCTTTTGGAGGGCGAAAAGCGCAACATGAGCACCAAGGGCCTGGTGGCCGAATGGCGCAAGGAAACCGGCCAGGTGCCGGAGGCGGAGTCGCTGTCGTTCACCGGCGAGATGTTCAGCCCCGGCAACCCCATCGAAGTGCACCTTTCCGCGCCCAACGAGGAGGAGCTGATCACCGCGGCCGACGAGCTCAAGGCCAAGCTGGCCACCTACTCCGGGGTCTTCGACATCGCCGACAGCTTCACTCTCGGCAAGTGGGAGATGCAGCTCAAGCTGAAGCCGGCCGCCCGCAGCCTGGGGCTGACCTTGCAGGATCTGGCCCAGCAGGTGCGCTACGCCTTCTACGGGGCGGAGGCTCTGAGGCTGCAGCGCAACGAGGACGAGGTCAGGGTGTTGGTGCGCTTCCCGGAAAGCGAGCGGCGCACCCTGAGCGACGTGCGCCAGATGCGCATTCGCACCGCCACGGGCAAGGAGGTGCCCTTCAGCCAGGTGGCCGAGGTCACCATGACCAGGGGCTACACCAGCGTGGACCGGGCCCAGCGGCGGCGGGTCATCAAGGTGACCGCCGACGTGAACACTGATTTGGCCAATGCCAGCGAGCTCAGGGCCTGGCTGGAAAAAACGGTCTTGCCGGAGATGGAGGCCAAGTACAAGGGCCTGCGCTATACCATGGAGGGAGCGGGCCGCGAGGAGCGCGAATCCTTGAGCGACGTGCTTAGCGGCTTCGTCCTGGCCCTGTTCCTCATCTACGCCCTGCTGGCCATCCCCTTCCGCTCCTTCAGCCAGCCCATCATCGTCATGGCCGCCATTCCCTTCGGCCTGGTGGGAGCCCTGGCCGGGCACTTCATCATGGGCCTGGGCACCAGCCTGTTGAGTTTGTTCGGCATGGTGGGCCTCACCGGCGTGGTGGTCAACGACTCCCTGGTCTTGATCGACGCGGCCAACCGCCTGCGCGACGCGGGCATGACCCCCGGCGAGGCCATCCGCGAGGCTGGGCCCATGCGCTTCAGGGCCATCATCCTCACCTCTCTGACCACCTTCGGCGGCCTGGCCCCCATCATCTTCGAGCGCAGCCTGCAGGCCCAGTTCCTCATCCCCATGGCCGTGAGCCTGGGCTTCGGAGTGCTGTTCGCCACGGGCATCACCCTGCTGTTGATCCCCTGCGGCTACCTGATGCTCGACGACATCCACGCCATCATCGACCGCCTGCGGGGCCGCGCCCCGGTCCCGGCCGAGGACGACTAGGCCGCTTCGCCAACAACGTCTACGCCCCGCCTCATTATCGAGGCGGGGTGTTTTTATTGGTCAACCAGGTTAGAGGCGTGGGCGTGGCGAAGCCGAACCGGCACAGCCAGGGTGGGTCAGGAAAGGCGACAGCCGAACGAGGAACGCAGGCATAGTATGCCTTCGCCGAGGGTCACAAGCCGTTCCCTAGACAACATGAAGCTGCCGGGCAAGGCCGACCGGCACAGCCAGGCGCCGCAGGGCAAGGCGGCAGCCGAACGAGGGACGCAGGCGTAGTACGCCTACGCCGAGGACCAAGTGATGGCGACAACGCAGCCATGCGGGGTCTGGCGAAGCCGGACTAGAGCTTGGGGTTGAAATAACCATGCTTAAGCCGCGGAAAGCGCCGCCGCAGGCCGTCGATCATCTCGGCGATGCCCAGACGCTCCTGGGGCGGGGTGAGGCCCAGGGTGCGCAGATAAATCTCGGGATCGATGTTCAGGTTGCGCCACTGGATCAGGTCCAGGCCGGTCTCGGCCACCAGGTCGGCGATGGCCTGGGCCTCTTCCGGGCGGTCGGTCACCCCGGGCATGGTCAGCAGGTTCAGCGAGGCGTGGCCTCCGGCGGCCTTGACCACCTTGATGGACTCCACGGCATCGGCCAGGGACCAGCCTCGCGGCTGGTAATAGGCCTGGTGCCGCTCGCGGATGAGGCTGTTCACCGACACCCGGATGGAGCTGAGGCCCGCATCCATGAGCCGAGCCACCACGTCGGGCAGGGAACCGTTGCTGTTGAGGTTGATGGTGCCCTGGGGCACCCGCTGGTGGATGCAGCGGATGGACTCCTCCAGCAGCTCGCCCTGGGTGAGGGGTTCGCCTTCGCAGCCCTGGCCGTAGCTTACCAGCGGGTCCAGGGCGGTGCTGAAGTGGTGCATGGCCACTTCCACCACCTCCTCCACCGTGGGGGTGAAGGCGATGCGCTCCTGGGTGACCGGGAAGGGGCCCTCGGGCTGGCTGGAGATGCAGCCCAGGCAGGAGGCGTTGCAGGTCCCGGCCGTGGGCAGGGGGGCCTCCCAGCGGCCCAGCATGAGGTTGCGCGCCGCCGGGCAGCCGTAGCCCATGGCGCAGTGGCCCAGGTGCTGCATCAGGCGGTTGTGGCGGAACTTGCGCAGCAGGCGGCGGCCCGCCTCCTGCAGGCGCTGGGGCGGGGGAAACTTGTCCGGATCCTGCCGGGGCAGCGGGTCCACCCGGATGGCGGTGGCCACCAGGCGCTCTTTGGACAGGCCCACCGCCGCGTAGGCGAACAGGGGCAGCACGGGCGCGCCCGCCTGGGTCTGGAAGGCGCTCCACAGTGTGGCGGTGTGGGCCGGGGCCAAGAAGGCGGCCACGGCGCTAACCTTGGCCGCCCCGTTGGCCGGATCGCGCTCCAGCACCTCGAAGCCGCCGTTTTCGTCCACTCCCACCGGCAGGCGCCCCGGCAGCAGAAACAGTTCGCTGCCCGGCGGCAGGGGGATGCATTGGTTTTCGGCCACCGGCTCCCAGCGCCCTCCGGCCGAGCCGGCCATGCCCATTCCGGGATGGTCCAGGATGTTGCCCTGGCCGTCGGCGTATAAAAGTCGGGGGGTGGACATGGGACCTCCGGTGTGCGATGGGGACGTAATGCAACCCTTGCAAGGATAAGGCCGTGTTTACCATGCCCCGCCCCGGCGGGCAAGGGCAGGCGCTTGTGGCCGGAACCCCGGCGTGCTAAATCTTGGGGCCATGGAGCGCGAGTTCGACGCCATAATCGCGGGGTTGGGCCCGGCGGGAGCCGCCGCAGCGCTGGAGCTTTGCCGCGCCGGGGCCAGGGTGTTGGTCCTGGACGGCTCCGCCGGCCGCGGCAAGCCCTGCGGGGGTTGCCTGTCGGCCCGGGGCCTGGAGGCCCTGGCCTGGCTGGAGCCCCCCGCCTGGCTGAGGGCCTATCCGGTACGCCGCTTGTGGATCGGCTATCCGGGCCGCCCGGCGGCGGCGCATACTTCGTCGCGCCCGGGGGCCTATCTGGTGGAACGCGGCCGCCTGGACCAGTGGCTGGCCCGGCAGGCGCGGGGGGCCGGGGTCACGGTGGTAGAGTCCAGGGCCCGGGGGGTGGCGCGCCAAGGGGACATCTGGCGGATGGAGGCGGACGGTGGCCCCTGGCGGGCCCGTTGGCTTTTGGACGCCGGCGGGGCGCGCTCCCTGGTCTCCCGCCGTTTGGGCCTGGAGGGGGGCGGCTGGCGTTTCGCGGCCCTGGTGCGCGAGATTCCCCTGCCTGAGCGCCTGCGCCCGGCGCTGTCCGAGGCGGCCTTTCTGGAGCTGGGCGGGGTGGCCGGGGGCTATGGCTGGGCCTTTGACCGGGGCGGGGTGCTCAACCTGGGCATCGCCGGCCTCCTGGGGCGCGACCAGGGGGGAACCGGCGGCCTTAGGCGGCGCTGGGAGGCCTTCACCCGCCGCCTGGGCCTGTCCGGCGTGGGCGCCCCGCGGGGGGCGCTGATCCCCTGCCCCCACCGACGGCGGATAAGGGTGTGCGGCGAGGGTTGGGCGGCCCTGGGCGACGCCGCCGGGCTGGCCGACCCGGTACTGGGCGAGGGCATCGCCCAGGCGGTGGTCTCGGGACGCTTGGCCGCCCAGGCGGTGTTGGCGGGCGACCTGGGCCTGTATCAGCGGGCGGTGGAAGACACCCTGCTGCGGGATCATTGCCACTCGCGCCTGCTGGCCCGGCTCATCTACCGCGTGCCCCAGGTTTTCCACGCCTTGGCCCGGCGGCGTCCCGGCGGGGTGGAGTTGGGCTTCAACTGGCTCAGGGGAGAGATGGCGCCGGGTGACATTTGGCTCTGTCTGCTGCGCGGGCTCACGGGTTTGTCCCCGCTGCTTGATTCTTACCCGGCCTCATACTATAGTTCACCCCTGGTTCCCAGACCAAACCGGAGGGGTTGATGGCCTCCAGCGAACGTTCGCGCTTGTGGTGGCCGCTGATTCTGGCCGCGGTGCTGGTTCTGTGCGCCCTGGTGCTTTGGCGCGGCGTGGCCAAGCTGACCGGCCTGCAAGAGGAGCTGGCCGCCGCCCGCCAGACCAACGCCCGACTGGACAAGGAAAATCGGGCCCTGTACCGCCAGGTGCAGCGCCTGAGGCAAGATAAAACCGCCCTGGAGCGGGCGGCCCGCCGGGACATGGGCCTGGTGGGCGATGACGAGGTGGTCTACAGCGGACCGGGCAAGAAGGCCCCGGCCCAGCGGCCACCGGAAAAATGAAACTGGAGACGATTCCATGTACAGCACGGCAGAGTTTCGCCGCGGCCTTAAGATCGAGATCGACGGCAAGCCCTATACCATCGTGGAGTTCCAGCACGTAAAGCCGGGCAAAGGCGGCGCCTTTGTGCGCACCAAGCTCAAAAACTTGGAAACCGGGCAGGTGCTGGAACAGACCTTCCGCTCCGGGGCCAAAGTTGACATCCCCAACCTGGAAGAGAACAACGTCCAGTATCTCTACCAGGACGGCGACAGCTACGTGTTCATGGACAACGATACCTATGACCAGCTTTTCATCGCCGAGGAATACCTGGGCGACGCGGTGGACTACCTGAAGCCCAACATCGACGTCAAGGTGGTGTTCTTCAACGGCAAGCCCATAGGGGTCGAGCTGCCCATCACCGTGGAGCTGGAGGTCACCGATACCGAGCCCGGCCTAAAGGGCGACACCGCCACCGGCGCCACCAAGAACGCCACCCTGGAGACCGGCCTGGTGGTGCAGGTGCCCCTGTTCATCGAACAAGGCGAGGTGCTCAAGATAGACACCCGCACCGGAGAGTACCTGGAGCGTGCCTGATAACTTCAAGCCCGGCTTTACGGCCACCGGTATAGGAACCCTGCCCCACCGCGACCCCCAGGCCGCGGTGAGCGACGTGCTTACCCGCCTGGACGAAATGCCCTACTGGCCCCAGTTGCCCCAGCGCGACCCGGCCGAGGACATGACCCCCCAGTACGCCCCGGCCCTGGAGCCCCTGGTGAGCGCCACCCCCGGCACCCGCCAGGTCAAGGTATTCGGCGGCCTGGGGCGCGAAGAGGCCCTGGCCGCCTTTTACGAGCGCCTGTTGGGCGGCTCGCTGGAGTCCTTTGATCTGCAACCAGCCATGGCCGCAGGCTACTTCGCCTTTTTGGAAGCCCTGAGCCAAGCCCCGGCCGGAGCCTTCCCCTGGCTAAAGGGCCACGTCACCGGGCCCATCACCATGGGCCTGGGGCTGGCCGGGCTCGATGAAAAGGCCCTGCTCTACGACGACGAGGTGGCCGAGGCCATCGCCCGGGGGCTGGGCGCGGCGGCGGCGGCCCAGGCCCGGCGCCTGGGGGCCACGGGACGCCCGGTGATGATCTTCTTCGACGAGCCGGGGCTCTCCGGCTTTGGCAGCGCCTTCACCCCCATCAGCCGTGAAAGGGTGCTGGCCCTGCTGGGCGCCGCCTTTGAGGAGGCCCGGGGACGGGCCGACATGGTCATCGGGGTGCACTGCTGCGGCAACACCGACTGGTCCCTGCTGGTGGACGCCGGGGCCGACGTACTCAACCTGGATTCCGAGGGCTACAGCCGCCATCTGCTGCTCTACCCCGAGTCGGTGCGCACCCTCTTGGAGCGGGGCGGGGCCGTGGCCTGGGGCGCGGTGCCCACCGCCGAGTACAAGGGCAACGAGACCGCCAAGGGCCTGTGGGCCGGCCTGCACGAGCTGCTGCGGGCCTTGGAAGAGAAGGGACTGCCCCACGACCTGCTGGCCTCCCAGGCCCTGGTCTCCCCGGCCTGCGGCATGGGCACCTTGACCGAAGATCAGGCGCGGGCCATCCTGGACCTCACCGTGCAGGTGAGCGCCCTGGCCAGGGAGCTCTACGTCTAGACCCTCGCCTTTTGACGCAACCAAGATAAAAGCCGCTCCAGCCATCGGGCCGGGGCGGCTTTGTTTTGGGCGGGCGGCCGGGGCCAACGCCGGCCCACGGGCGCGTCCCGGCAGATTATGCGCCGGGACACGCCGGGCTCACTCTTGCTTGGCCTTTTTCTTGGCCTTGCGCGCCGCGCGCTCCTGCTCGGCGGCCTCGCGCTTCTGCTGCTCCAATATCTTGGCCCAGGAATCCCTGAGGGTCACGATGCGGTTGAACACCGGCACGCCCTCGGCCGAGTCCACCGGATCGGCGCAGAAGAAGCCCTTGCGCTCGAACTGGTAGCGGCTGCCCGGCGCGGCCCCGACCAGGCTGGGCTCCACCACCGCCTGGGGCATGAGCACCATGGACTCGGGGTTGAGGAACTCCTTGTAGTCGCGGTCCTTGAAGGCGCCGGGATTGGCCACGCTGAACAGCCGGTCGTACAGGCGCACCGGGGCCCTGAGGCCGTGGCGGGCCGACACCCAGTGCAGGGTGCCCTTGACCTTGCGGTCGTCGGGGGCCCAGCCGCCCCGGGTCTCGGGGTCGTAGGTGCAGCGCAACTCCACGATCTCGCCCTGGTCGTTTTTGACCACCTCGTCGCAAGTGACCAGATAGGCCCAGCGGAGGCGCACCTCCTGGCCCGGAGCCATGCGCCAGAACTTCTTGGGCGGATCCTCCATGAAGTCTTCCCGCTCTATGAAAAGCTCCCGGCAGAAGGGCACATCACGATAGCCCATGGCCGGGGGGTTGTCCGGGAAGTAGGGGGCCTCGAATATCTCTTCCTGGTCTTCGGGATAGTTGGTGATCACCACCTTGATGGGGTCCAGCACCCCCATCACCCGGGGGGCCTTTTCGTTCAGGTCGTCGCGCACCGCCTTTTCCAGCCAGTACATGTCGATCCACGATTCTTTTTTGCCCACCCCGATGCGCTCGCAGAACAGGCGTAGCGACTCGGGGGTGAAGCCCCGGCGGCGCATGCCGCGGATGGTGGGCATGCGCGGATCGTCCCACCCCTCCACGTAGTGTTCCTTGACCAGCTCCAGCAGCTTGCGCTTGCTCATCACCGCGAACTCCAGGTTGAGCCTGGCGAACTCGATCTGCTGGGGATGATAGATGTCCAGCTGGTCCAGGACCCAGTCGTAGAGCACCCGGTTGTCCTCGAACTCCAGGGTGCAGATGGAGTGGGTGATGCCTTCGATGGAGTCGGAGATGCAGTGGGTGAAGTCGTACATGGGGTAGATACACCACTTGTCCCCGGTGCGGTGGTGCACGGCCCGGCGGATGCGGTACAGGGTGGGGTCGCGCATCACCAGGTTGGGGTGGGCCATGTCGATCTTGGCCCGGAGCACCCGGGAGCCGTCGGCGAACTCGCCGGCCTTCATACGCTGGAACAGGTCCAGGTTTTCTTCCACCCCGCGCTCGCGGTAGGGGCTGTCCGTGCCCGGCTCGGTCAGGGTCCCCCGGTGGGCCCGGATCTCTTCGGCGCTCAGGTCGTCCACATAGGCCTTGCCGTCGCCGATGAGCTTGATGGCGAACTCGTAGAGCTGGTCAAAGTAGTTGGAAGCGTAGTAGAGGTGCTCGCCCCAGTCGAACCCCAGCCAGTGCACGTCCTCGATGATGGAGTCCAGGTACTCCTGCTCCTCCTTGGAGGGGTTGGTGTCGTCGAAGCGCAAGTGGCAGCGTCCGCCGTAGTCGGCGGCCAGGCCGAAGTTCAGGCAGATGCTCTTGGCATGACCGATGTGCAGATAACCGTTGGGCTCGGGTGGGAAGCGGGTCACCACCTTGCCCCCGAAACGCCCGCCGCGGTTGTGTTCATCGATGATGTTGCGAATAAAATTGGAAGGAGAGGCGCTCTCACCCGTGGCCATTTTGGGGGCTCCCTTCGTCAAAACGGATTAACCGGGCGGGGTTATCACCAACACCCGCCACGGCGACATTTGTAGCACGCCGGAGCATAAATCTCCACCAGGCAGTGGGTGGAGCAAGCTTGGATTGTTGGGAAAAATCTCGTCGGGCCCTGAAGGGCCTATTGGTCGTAGCGCACTTGCAGGCGCAACCAGTAGTCCACCGGTTGGTCATAGTGCTGGGCCAGCTTGTGGGCCAAGGCCCGGCACAAGGGCGATTCACCGTTAACCACCCTCTGCAGCATACCCTGGGGCACTTTCATCCGGCGGGCCAGACGGCTGATCGTCTCCTGCTGGGGCAGCAGGTACTGATCCAACAACACGTGGCCCGGATGCATGGGATGGGGGGTCTCTTTTTGGTACATGGTCATCACTCCTTGCACACTTATAGGGTAGCAAGGCTTGACCTTGAGGACAAGAAAATGCTATTAAAATTAATTTTCCTGCATATTGAATAGATTAGACAGCATCGCCTAGTTGGGTGGCGGCTATTGCCGGCCGTAGGTGGCGAACTTGGCCAATACCTCGCGCATCTGCCCCTCGCTCAGTATCCGGGGCTCACCCACCGCCTTGGCCTGATAATAGACCCGGGCCGCGAACTCGATCTCCTCGGCCACGGCAAAGGCCCGGGACAGGGTGTCCCCCACCGCCACCAGGCCGTGGTTGGCCAGCAGGGCGGCGTTGTAGCCTTGCATGGCCTCTGCCACCGCCCGGGCCAACTCCGGGGTGCCGTAGGTGTGGTAAGGAGCCAGGGGCACCTTGGGCCCGGCGAAGCCCACCAGGTAGTGGGCCGGGGGCAACTCCCAGCCCAGGCAGGCCAGGGTGGTGGCATAGGGCGAATGGGTGTGCACCACCGCGTTGACCTCGGGCCGCTCTTGGTACAAGGCCAGGTGGAAGCCCAACTCGCTGGAGGGGCGGCCGGGGCCGTCCACCTGGTCTCCATCCAGGTCCACCAGCACCACCCGGCCGGGGGTGATCTCCAAGTAGTCTTCCCCGCTGGGGGTGATAGCCAACAGGCCCCGCCGCCGGTCCACCAGGCTCAGGTTGCCGCCGGAGCCGGTGGTCAGCCCGCAAGCCAGCAACTTACGCCCGAATTCCACCACCAGTTTTCTCTGCTCGAGCATGCGCATAGCATCGTCTCCTTGGCCCACGGGCCCACTATAACACGGTGGCGCCAAGCCGCCCCCAGGCCTCTCTCCGGCAAGCTAACCAAAGGTTTATATGCCCCAAGGCCTTCTTTCGCCGCCCCCGGTCGTGCTAGCTTTAGAAAGAACAACCTAGGCGTCCAGGAAGGAGGCCTCGCCCCGAGATCATCAAAAGGAGAAAGCCTCGATGAACCAGGACCGCAAACCTAGGAGGTTGGCATCCGGCGTGTTCATGGTGGGGGGGCCGGACCTTACCGATCCGCGTGATTGTCTTTGTTATTTGGTCGACGGCCCCCAGGCCAGGGTGTTGATCGACTGCGGGGCCGGTCCCAGAGCCCACGCCATTTTGGAAATGGCGGTGGCCGCCGTGGACAAGGCACCCACCCATCTGCTGCTCACCCACGCCCATATCGACCACGCCGGGGGCGCGGCCGAGATAAAGCGGCGCACCGGTTGCCGGGTCATCATCCACACCGACGACGCCCAAGTCTTGGCCGACGGGGACACCAAGCGCTCCGCCGCCGACTGGTACGGCCTGGCCCTGGAGCCCTTGGAGGCCGACGAGGTGCTGGGGGGCGACGGGGCCATCGCCCTGTCGGACCAGGAGAAGCTCCATATCCTACACACCCCCGGCCATACCCCCGGCTCGCTGGCCGCCTGGTGTCTGACCGACGGCCTCAAAGTGCTCTTCGGCCAGGACGTGCACGGCCCCTTTGCCCCGGCCTTCGGCTCAAACCTGGACCAGTGGCGCGACTCCATGCAGCGCTTGCTGGAGCTCAATGCCGACATGTTGGCCGAGGGGCATTTCGGGGTGTTCCGGCCCGCCGACGAGGTGCGCGCCTTCATACAAGAGCAACTGGAATCCCACCAGGACTAAGCCCCAAGCCAAAGGCCGGGCCAAAGGCCCGGCCCGTCTGCGTCAGGGCCGGCTCAGCTCAGCTTGCGGCGGGACTCCAGGGAGCGGCTCAGGGTGAGCCCGTCCATGTACTTGAGGTCCCCGCCCACCGGCATGCCGTAGCCCAGGCGGGTCACCACCGCGCCGCAGCCCGCCAGGGAGCGGGCCACCAGGTCGGCGGTGGCCTCCCCCTCCACGGTGGGGTTGGTGGCGATGATCACCTCGCGCACCCCGCCCTGCTTGACCCGGCGCACCAACTCGCGCAGGCGCAGGGCCTCGGGCCCCACCCCGTCCAGGGGCGACAGGGCGCCCGAGAGCACGTGGTAGCGGCCTCGATAGGAGCCCGCCGCCTCCAGGGCGGCCAGGTCGGCCGGGGTCTCCACCACGCAGATGCTCTGTGCGTCGCGGTTGGGGTCGGCGCAAATGGGGCAGGGATCGCTTTCGGTGAGGTTGAAGCACACCCCGCAAGCCTTCACGGCGCCCACCCCGGCCACGGCCCGGGCCAGGGCCTGCACCTCCGCCGCCGGGGCCCGCACCAAAAACAGGGCCAGGCGCTCGGCGGTCTTGGAGCCGATGCCGGGCAGGCGGCTCAGGGCGGTGATGAGGTTGTTTACCGCCTTGGGATACATGGCGCCGCCAGTTAGGTAAGGCCGGGGATGTTCATCCCGCCGGTGAGCTTACCCATCTCCTCCTGGGTCATCTCCTGGGCCCGGCGCTGGGCCTCGCCCACGGCGGCCACCACCAGGTCGCAGAGCATTTCCACGTCCTCGGGGTCCACCACCTCGGGGTCCAGCTTGAGACGCAGCAACTCGCCCTTGCCGTTGACCACGGCTTCCACCATGCCGCCGCCGGAAGAGGCGTTCACTTCACGCGCTTCCAGCTCCTGCTGCATCTTGAGCATCTGCTCTTGCATCTTCTGGGCCTGCTTCATCAGGTTGCCCATGCCGCCTCGGGGGATCATCAATCTTGCTCCGTGGATAGAGGGTTGGTTGTTTCGTTGGTTTCGGCCGGGTTGAGGGCCACCACCTCGGCCTCGAAAACCTCGGCCGCCTGGCGCACCACCGGGTGATCGGCCAGCTCGGCCGCGGCCGCCGCCCGGGCCGCCGCCCGGGCCTGGTGGTCCGGGGCCTGCACCGTTTCGGCGGAAGCCGCCAGGCGCACCTGGGGGGCCTGATCCCACAGCTCGCCGGCCATGCGGTTCAGACGTTGTTGGTTCCTCTCGGTGGCGTAGCTGGCCGCGATGGCCCCCGCGGGCAGGGTAACCTTGAGCAGCCCGTCCTCCAGCTTGGCCGTGGCCCGCCCCAGGTAGGAGGCCAGGGCCGGTTGCTGCTGCTCAGCGTAGCGCACCAACTCCTTGAGCATGCCCGCCGCGTCGCCCGGTTGGGCGGCCGAGGCCTGCTTGGGAGCGGGGGCCGAATCCGGGGCGGGAGCTTGGCGGGCCGGGGCCGGGCGCGCTTGGGCCGCCGAGGCCGGTTTGCCGCCCCGGGCCGCGGGAGCGGCCGGGGCCGGCTGGCTGGGAGGCCGGGAGGCCGTGGGCGGGGCCTCGCCGCCGCCCGCCCGCTCCAGGCCGGAGATGATCTCGGCCAGGCTCACCACCGGCTTGACCTGGGTGAGTTTGAGCAGGGTCATCTCCATGACCAGGCGGGGCTGGGAGGCCCGGCGGAACAGGTCTTCGCTGGCCGCCAGGTGACCGAAAATCTCGTGCAGGGTCTCGGGGCTGTGCGGCGCGGCCTGCTCGCGCAGGGCGGCCATCTCCTCGGGGGTCAGCCCGAACAGCTCCGCCCCCTGGGGCGCGGCCTTGGCGGCGGCCAGGTTGCGGAAGTGTTCCTGCAGCGAGCCGTAAAAGGCCTGCATCTCGCCGCCGGCCGCATAGACCTGGCTCACCAGGTCCAGCACCTCGCCCGCCTCGCCGGCCAGCACCGCCTGGGCCGTGGCCACCACCAGCTCGCGGTCCACCAGGCCCAACAGCTCCACCACCTCGGCGTGGCTCATGGAGGGCTTGTCCGCAGCCAAAACCTGGTCCAACAGGCTAAGCGAGTCGCGCACGCTGCCGTCGGCCTCGCGGGCCATGAGGGCCAGGCTTTCGGCGGGCAGGCTGAGGCCCTCGGCGGCCAGCACCTGGCGCAAATGCTCGGCCAGCACCCGAGGGGGCAGGCGCCTGAAATCGAAGCGCTGGCAGCGGCTGAGGATGGTCAGCGGCACCTTGTGCACGTCGGTGGTGGCCAGAATGAACACGGCGTGCTCGGGCGGCTCCTCCAGGGTCTTGAGCAAGGCGTTGAAGGCCGCCTTGGAGAGCATGTGCACCTCGTCCAGGATGGTCACCCGGTAGCGCCCGGACTGGGGATGGTAGCGAATCATCTCCCGAAGCTCGCGCACGTCCTCCACCCGGGAATTGGAGGCCGCGTCGATCTCCTGCACGTCCACCGCGCGGCCCTCGCTGATCTCCAGGCAGTGCACGCACTTGCCGCAAGGGTTGGCGGTGGGGCCCTGTTCGCAGTTCAGGGCCTTGGCCAGGATGCGGGCCACCGTGGTCTTGCCCACCCCGCGCGGCCCGGTGAAGCAGAAGGCGTGGGCCAGGCGGCCGCTCTCCAGGGCCCCGGCCAGGGTCCGGGTCACGTGCTCCTGGCCCACCACTTGATCAAAGGTGGCGGGCCGGTGCTTGCGGGCCAGGACCAGATAGCTCACGCGCCCCTCCAGGGCTGGGGTGGATAATTGCCCGAAATATCAGGCTAAATTAATTGACACGCAGAAATAAAGATAGCATCGCCCGGCGGGAACTGTCAAATGGTCGCTGAAGGCCACCGCCCCCGGCACCAGCGAGAGAAAGCCACCCCTTACTCCTCGCCCTCGCCCGAGCCGCCGTCCACCGGCTCCACCGGGCCCTTGTCGGTGCGCCACAGGGGCAGCACCCGACCGCCGCCGGTGGGGGGCTTCACCTGGCGGGGCTGGCCCGCGCCGGACAGGCGCTCGCGGGTCCAGCGCTTCAGGCGGCGCTGAATCTCGCCGGGGTCGTAGAAGTGCATCCAGTCTTCCTGGTAGTGCCACAGCTCGGGCTCGCCCAGCTTAAAGGCTATTTCCACCTCTTCGGGGTCCAGGCAGGCGGGGTAGAGGTAGTCCATGTCCTTGAAGGCCCAGTCCTCGCGGGCGAACTTGATCAGGGCCATGCGGTAGCCCGGATGGCGGAAGTCCAACAGCACCTGGCCGGCCACCTGGCGCACCAGGCGGTCCTCGCCCTCGTCCATGAAGCGCTCGCCGATGACCTTGAACACGTGCTCATAGCTGTCCGGGTGCTTCAGGCCGATGGAGGCCAGGGAGCGCAAGGCCAGATCGCGGGCCGACCATCCGGCCGCCTGGTCGCGGGCCACGGCGGTTAGCCAGGGGATGGCCGAGGGCCCCACGCTGCCGAAGATGGAAGGCAGCAACTCGGTGACCCAGTCGCAGTCAAAGGCGTCGGCCCAGCGCAGGGCGGCCACCAGGGGCAACACCGCCTCGTCGCCGCCCCGAAGGCCTAGGGCGTAGGTGGCGTGCACCACCGCCCACCAGTCGGGCAGGTCGGCCAACCAGCTCTGCTTGTCCATCACCATCTGGCTCAGGTAGGGAGCCAGGCCGTCGCGGAAGGCCAGCTCCTCCGCCGCGTCCCTGGGCAGACGGTCCTCGGCGGTGAACATGGCCTCGAAAAGCTGGTCATCGGCCAGCCCGGCGTAGTAATCTCGCTCCACGGTGTACACTCCTAACCAGGAGAGCGCCAAGCGCCCGTCATGGACGCTATGCTGCCTCAATTTCAGACTATACCCCACCCCCCTGGGGCACACAACTTATCCCCGCCCCGCGGGAAGCGCCGGAGGAAGAGATCATGGCCGTAGTCCAGTTCACCATCGTCCCCCTGGGAACCAAAACCACCAGCCTGAGCGCCTACGTGGCCCAGGTGCACCAGGCCCTGGAAGACTCGGGGGTCAAGCACACCCTCACCCCCATGGGCACCGTTTTGGAAGGCCCCCTGGACGAGCTGTTGGCGGTCATCCGCCAGGTGCACGAGCTGCCCTTCCAGGCCGGTCCCTCGCGGGTGATGACCCTGATCAACATCGACGACCGCCGCGACAAGACCGGCACCATGGAGCAGAAGCTCCAGAGCGTGCGCGACAAACTGCCCAAATAGGGCTTGGGGCGCAAAACGCGATAGGCTATACTGCGGTTGATGTAAATTCCCAGGGGGAGAGCAGCCATGGTAAGCATGCGCCACCGATGTTCCTACCGTGCCGCCGCCGCGGTACTGCTCGTATTCTTCGCCATATTCCTGGCAGCTTGCGCCAAAAATCCGGTCACCGGCGAAGAACAGCTGGTGTTCATGAGCGAGAACCAGGAAATCACCATGGGGAACAATTACTACCCCCAGGTGATCCAGCTCAACAACGGCCCCGTGCCGCAAGACCCCCAGCTACAGGCTTATGTCAGCGGGGTGGGCAACAAGCTGGCCCGGCTGAGCCACCGGCCCAACCTGCCTTGGCAGTTCACGGTGGTGGACTCCAGCCAGGTCAACGCCTTCGCCCTGCCCGGAGGCAAGATCTGCATCACCCGGGGCCTCATCACCAAGATGGACAGCGAGGACGAGCTGGCCGGGGTGCTGGGCCACGAGATCGGCCACGTCACCGCGCGCCACGCGGTATCGGCCTACACCCGCCAGGTGCTCATGGCCGGGGCCATGCTGGGCCTGGCCATCGCCCTGAGCGACAGCGAATACTCGCAGGTGGCCCTGGCCGCCGCCGGGGTGGCGGGCGGCCTGATGATGCTCAGCTATTCCCGCGACCAGGAGCGCCAGTGCGACGAGTTGGGCTATGAGTACATGACCAAGGCGGGCTACAACCCCACGGCCATGGTCAACACCTTCCGGCTTTTCCAGAAGATGCAAAAGAGCGAGCCCGGAATGATCGACGGCATGCTCTCCAGCCACCCCCTGCCCCAGGAGCGCATCGCCGCCGCCGAGCAGCGGGCCCTGGCCTCGCCCCTGAGCAGCCAGCCATACAAGACCAAACAATTCCAACTTAGCCTGAAACAACAAATGCGCGTGGTCCCGGCCTACGCGGCCCTGGATAAGGGCAACGCCCTGGCCAAGAAAAAGCAATGGGGCCAGGCGGTGAGCCAATACCAAAAGGCCATCGCCCTCTATCCCCAGGAGAGCATGTTCTACTCGCGCCTGGCCATCGCCCAGATCAAGCAGAAGCAGACCGCCACGGCCCTGAGCAACGCCAAGGAAGGGGCCCGGCTGAGCGATGGCCGCTTCTACCCCAACCTGATCCTGGGCATGGTGGCCTTTGCCAACCGCGACTACAGCCTGGCCGTGGACGCCCACCGCGCGGCGGCCCAGACCATGCCCGACCACGTGATCAACAATTTTATGCTGGCCTATTCCTATGACAAGATCGGCCCGCGCTCCCAGGCGGTGACCTACTACCGCAAGGTGAAAGCGGCCTCGCCCAAGAGCGGCTACGGCAAGGCCGCCGCCAAGCGCCTTAAGCAGTTGGGCTATTACTAGGCCCCGGCTGGGGCGGGACGAGGGGCCAGGCGGGTATCGCCCGAAGGGTCATAAACGCTCAGCCACGGCACCTGGCGGCAGGCGAACCAGGGACGCAGGCGTAGTCTTTCCTACACCGAAGCTGGAGCGACGCCGACAACGCGGCATGGCGCTGCCCAACCCCCGGCGCAGCCAGGGAGGGCCAGGCAAGGCGGCGGCGAGCGCGGACCGCAGGCGTATTTTTATATACGCCGAGGCTTAAGCGATGCCGCCAACGCGGCATGGCACTTCCTGGCTAATCCCCCGGCGCAGCCAGACGCCGCATGGCAAGGCGGCAGGCGAACGAGGGACGCAGGCGTAGTCTTTCCTACGTCGAGGACCGAGTGACGCCGACAACGCAGCCATGCGGGGCCCGGCTGCGCCGGGTTAGCTGATGACCCACACGGCGCAGTCGGTGGCGTTATGCACTATGGAATTGCTCACCGAGCCGAAGAGGAACTCCTCGGCCTTGGACAGGCCGCGGCGGCCTACCACGATGGTGCCGAAGCCACCTTGGCGCTGGGCGGCCATGATGGTTTCGGCGATGGTGCGCCCGCCCGACTCCTGCAACTGGGTGCTTACGTTGTAGGCGGGTATGCGCGCCCCCACCAAAACCTGGCGGGCGGCCTCCAGGCGCTCTAGGAGCAATTGCTTGCGCTGGGCCGCGGCGGCGGCCCTTTGCTCCTGCTGGGGATGGGCGTCCGGTTCCGGGGCCTGGTACACGGCCATGATCCGCACCCGGCAGGCGTCGGAGCCGCCCAGCACCCCGGCCAGGTAACGCACCGCCTGCATGGAGCTGTCGTGTTCGTCCACGGTGGCCAATATGCGGTTCCAGATGGGCATCACGCCTCTCCCTGGGGGAGCTCGGCGATGGCCGGGGTCAACTCGGCCATCATTTCCTCCACCCTCTCATAGAATACCCCGGCGCCTCGGGAGAAGTGCAGCAGCACGTTGTTGAGGCTCTCCGGCAGGTAGGGATAGACCTTCTTGAGGTTCATCACCCGGTTTCTGATCACCGGGGAAAAGTCGTCGGGCGCCAGGGCATCTTCCGCCTGGGGATAATGTTCGCGTACCACGTGGTGGGTGACGTCGCGCCGGGCCACGGCATAGGCCAGCACGTTGCCCAGGCCGAAAAGATCCAGGCCATAGGGGTTCTGGCGGAACTCAAAGTTGTAGTCAAAGTCGATCCAGGACCAGGCCCCGCTGTCGCGGTCCACGAACAGGTGGTCCCGGCGCACGTCGCCGTGGCGCTCGCCCTGGTTGTGCAGCCAGGCAATGGCCTCGAAGGCCACCAATAGCTTGCTGAGCACCCGGCGCAAGTGGCGCTCGTAATATTCCCGGTGGTCGCATTCCAGCTCTTGCAGGTGCTGGTCCAGGGGGCCGCCGTGGATGCGGTCCAACACCCTGACCTGGTTGTCCGCCGCGTCGCGCAGGGTGATGCCCTGCATGAAGTTGGGATTGCCCTTGACCAGGGCCAGGATGCGGCCCTCCTTGGAGGGGGAGCGGTAGCAACGCACCGTGATCTCCCCCAGGGACATGTCGAACTCCTCGTAGAACACCAGCTTGATGATCTTGGGGGTGCCGTCCTCCCAGTCCAGGGCCCGCTTCACCCAATACTTGGGCTGTTCGTCCAGGCCGAAACGCCCCTCGTACTCGCTACCCTTGAGCACATAGCGCCGCCCCTGTAGCTCCAGCACGTCGCCGGGCTCCAGGTTCATGAATTCGGTGGTGTCGGTGATCAGGCGCACCTGTTTCAGGCGGCGGCCGGTCAGCTCCCGGGCGCGCTCCAAAAGCTCGGGGGCCTCGCGCATGGCTTCCCCTAGTGCCACACCGGCACGCTGGGAAAGCGGCCGGGATCGGTGTGGGGAATGAAACGGGCGGCGGAAAAACGGTTCATGAGCGCCTGGTTCACGTTGAGCTCCAGATAGGTGAGCCGCCCCACCACCGCCTCCACCTGGGGCCGGGCCTCGGGCTCCAGCAGGAGCTTGCGGCAGCCGGCCAGGGAGGAGTTGCCCAGGGGAATAAAGCGATCCCGGGGCAGATCGGGCAGCATGCCCAGGGTGATGGCCGTGTCCGGGTCGATGACGTTGCCAAAGGCCCCGGCCACGAAAAAAGCGCTCAGATCGCTGAACTCCAGGCCCACCTCCTTGAGCACCGTGCTCAGGATGGTGTACATGGCCGCCTTGGAGCGCAGCAGAATGTCTATCTCCACCTCGTCCACGTAGATGTCCGCGCCGGTGGCCGACTCTTGGGCCGTGGCCACGATGTAGGCCCAGCCCTCCTCGCTCTCAAACACGCGCGGGTGGTCGTGCAGGCGGAACTTGCCCCGCATGTCCATGAGCCGGGTCAGATAGAGCTGGGCCAAAAGCTGCAACAGGCCCGAGCCGCACAGGCCCTTGGGTTTCACCGGCGCGCCGTCCGGGCCGGGGATGATCTTCAGGGTGGGCTCGTAGGTCTGGGGGTCGATCTTGATCCCCTCGATGGCTCCGGGCTGGGCCAGGATGCCCATCTTGGCCACCCCGCTCTCCAGGGCGGGTCCGGCGGCTCCGGCGCAGGCCACCAACCAGTCGCGGTTGCCCAGCACCACCTCGGCATTGGTGCCCACGTCCACCAGGATGGCCGTGTCTTCGCGCCGGTGCAGGTCGGCGGCCACGATGCCCGCCACCAGGTCTCCGCCGAAATAAGAGCCCACGTTGGGCAGGGCCCAGCCCACCGCGCCGGGGGCCAGCTCCAGGCCCAGGTCTTGGGTGTAAAAAGGGCTGGGCCGGTTTACCACGGGTATGTAGGGCTCCCTGGGGATGGATTGCGCGTCCAGGCCCAGGAGGAAATGAGTCATGGTGGTGTTGCCCGCGGCCACCAGGCCGGCGACCTCCCCGGCCTGCCGCCCGGCCTTGGCGCACATCTCGGCGATAACCTCCCCGGCCGCCTCCACCAGCATGCGGTGCAGGCGCTCGCGGCCGCCGGGCTGGGCCGCGGCGTGGATGCGGGTGAGGATGTCCGCGCCCACCTGGGCCTGGGGGTTCATACGGGTGCCCCGAGCCAGTTCCTCCCCGTCGGCCAGGTCGTGCAAGGAGGCCTGCAAATGGGTGGAGCCCACGTCCAGGGCCACGCCCAGGCCGTGGTCGCCCCACAGCGCGGTGGGCACCTCTTGGACTCGCCGGGCCAGGGCGGGCTCGGGAGCCGTGGCGCGGGCGTCGCCCGGTTCCAGCTCCACCAGCACCGGTCCGGCCGGGCCGTCGCACACGGTGGCGGTAACCTGAAAGGCCGCTTGGCGCATGATTTGGGCAAAAGCGTCCAGGCGTCCCACCGGCACGGCGGGCCAGGCGCCTTCCAGGCGCTCCAGGGCCTTGGCCAGGCGGTCTATGAAGGCGGTGTTGTCTCCCAGGCTGGGCGGGGTGAGTTCCAGGTGGTGTTTGCGGCAGTTGCTCATCAATCATCCTTGGCGCGGGCGTGTTCAGAAATGTTGGCAGCATGCGCCGCGAAAGTCAAACCATTGGCCGCCTACCTCCGGGGGGTGTATTTTAACTCCCATGCGCTACGACGGCCCCATCTACCGCCCCCCCTCCGAGGCCGACAGCCTGTTGGTGCAGGCCACGGTGGGCTGCCCCCACAACAAGTGCAGCTTTTGCATGACCTACAAAAAGGGCCCGCCCTTTAGGGTGCGGCCGGTGGCCGAGATCGTGCAGGACCTCCGCGAGGCCCGCGAGGAGTTGGGGCCCGGGGTACGCACCCTGTTTTTCCCGGCGGGCGACAGCCTGGCCATGCCCACCGGCGACCTGGCCGCCATCTGCGCCGAGGGACGCAAGCTGTTCCCCCACCTGGAGCGCATCACCGTGTACGCCGGGATGAAGAGCATCCTGAAGCACGGGCCCCAAGGGTTGCGAAGGCTCCGGGAGGCCGGGCTGCAACGCCTGCACGTGGGTCTGGAGACCGGCCACGACCCCACCTTGCTGCGGGTGAAAAAAGGGGTGACCAGCGCCCAGCAAATCGAGGCCGGTCGCCTGGCCCTGGAGGCGGGTCTGGAGTTGAGCCTCTACGTGGTGCTGGGCCTGGCCGGGCCGGAGGAATCCCAAGCCCACGCCCGGGCCACGGCCTGGGTGGTCAACGCCATCAACCAGGCCGGAACGCTAAGCCTGAGACTCCGGACCCTGCTGCCCAAGATCAACACCCTGCTGTTGCACCAGCTCAACAAGGGCCGCTTCACCCTGTGCACCCCCCAACAAACCATTGCCGAGGCGGGGCTCATCATCGCGGGTCTCACCGGTCCCCTGAGCCTGCACAGCGACCACTACACCAACCACCTCAACCTGCGCGGAAGCCTGCCCAAAGACCGGGAGCTGCTTTTGGCCCAGGTTGAGGAGGCCCGTTGCCTGCCCCGCGACGCCTTTCGCAGAGATTTCGTGGGCACCCAATAGGCCGCCCTTGAGTGGCCGGGTGGGGGATGCTATAAATCAAGGTTAATGGTCCGCGCCGTCGCCGGACCCAATCTCGGAAGGGAATGGCATGATTTCTTCCTACGACGACATGGGACCCCGCATCGACCTGGGAGGCGAAACCCCGCCGCCGGAGGCTCCCTCCCCCGGCCTGGGCCCCAAAGCGCCCCGCATACCCGGCGCGGCCCCCACGCTGCGTCCCAGCGCCCCCAAGAGCGGCCCCGGCGCCTTGGGCTTGGTGAGCCTCCTGCTATCCCTGCTGGCCCTGTCCGTGGCCATCTGGGGGCTTTTGAGCCAGCCGGAGATGATCCCCCAACCCCCGATTTCATCCTCGGTGGTGCCCGGGGCCACCGCCGAACGGGTGGCCAAGCTGGAAAAGGACGTGGGCGACCTCATGTTGCGCATGGTCACCCTGGAGAAGGAAATCAAGGCCGTGTCTTCCAAGGCCGGTTCGGTGACCAAGCTCACCGAGCTGTCCAACCGGGTGGCCGGGCTGCAAGACCGCGTGGACGCCTTGAGCGTGGAACGCAAAATCTCGACCATGGAAAAAAAGAGCGCCGCCCCTGCCCCTTCGGCCGCTCCGGCCAAGGCGGCCCCGGCCAAGGCGGCCCCGCCCAAGGAGGAGCCCAAGCCCGCGCCCAAGGCCAAGGAGCCCGAGCGGGAAAAACAGGTCTACACCGTGCGCCGGGGCGACACCCTGTTCACCATCGCCCAGCGCTACAAGGTCACCATGCGCGACATCAAGACCTGGAACAACCTGCGCAGCAACATGGTGATGATCGGCCAGAAGCTGGTGATCTACAAATAGGCCCGGCCCAAGCCTAAAAATTTCGGCCCGCTCCCGCCGGTTGGCGGAAGCGGGCCGTTTTTTATGGACGTTGAGCCGGCGGCCTAGGCTTTTTCAAACACGTAGTTGAGGTTGCCGTTGGGAAGCTGGTTGACCTTGGTCACCATTTCCATGCCGATCTTCACCTCTTCAAAGGGCACCTCGCCGATGCGGCCGAAGACCTTGAAGTCGCCGTAGTCCAACACCGCGATGGCGTAGGGCAGGTCCTCGCCAAAGCCGATGGGCGCGTACATAAGCTCGCTGAAGGTCATCAGCTTGCCCGTGCCCTCTACCTCGAACCACTCCACCGGCTCACCGGGGCAGGCGAAGCAGTCGGCCCGGGGCGGGAAAAATTTCTGCCCGCACTTGGTGCACTGGGTGCCCGCCACCTTGCCCTCTTCCAGGTAGCCGATGAAATCGTTGACCTTGGTCACCGCGGTGAAGCTCACCGTGCCGAATTTGCTGAAACGGGTGTCCATTTCCGGTTTAGGCATGCCTCACCTCCCGAAGATGGTGACGTTGCCGTACAGGCCCACGCCGCCGATGTTGTGCACCAGGCCGAACTGCGGGTCCTTGACCTGCATGTCCCCCGCCTGGTCGCGAAGCTGCAATACGATGGTGCGCACCTGGCTGCCGCCCGTGGCTCCGATGGGGTGGCCCTTGCTGAGCAGGCCGCCGTCCACGTTCACCGGGATGGAGCCCTCCTTGTAGGTCTCCTTGGCCCGGATCAGCTCCGGCCCCTGGCCCGGCTCGGCAAAGCCCAGGTTCTCGTAAGCCATCATCTCGGCGATGGTGAAGCAGTCGTGCACCTCGGCCACGTTGATGTCCTTGGGGCCCAGACCGGCCATGGCGTAGGCTTGCTTGGCCGCTTGTTCGGCCACCTCCAGGCCGTGGAACTTGTCCCGGCAGGACATGTTGATGGGCATGGAGGCCGCGCCGATGCCCAGAATCCACACCGGCTTTTTGATACCCATGGCCTTGGCCCGCTCTTCGCTGGCCACGATCACGCAGGAGCTGCCGTCGGCGTTGGCGCAGCAGTCGAAGACCTTGAGCGGCTTGGATACCGGATCGGCGGTGAGGCACTGCTCCAGCTCGACACCCTTGCGGTACACCGCCTTGGCGTTGATCTGCCCGTAGGTGGCCGCCTTCACCCGGATGCGGGCCAGGTCTTCCTCGCTGGCCCCAAAGTGGTCCAGATAGGCCTTGGCGTGCATGGCGTAATAGGCGGGCATCATGGTGCCGAAGGGGCTCTCGAACTGGATGTCCGCCCCGCGGCCCATGCGCTCCTGGCTCTCGGCGCTGCTTATCTCGCTCATCTTCTGGAAGCCCAGCACCATCACGCTGTCGTGCAGGCCGCTGGCCACCAGGGAATAGGCCAGCTTGAGCCCGGTGGAGGAGCTGGAGCACAGGGTCTCCACGTAGAAGGTGGGCTGGGGGTTGAGGCCGCAGTACTCGGCGATGACTCCCGCCGGGGAACGCTGCTTGTCGTACTCCGGGCTGGAGCAGATCACCGTGGCCCCGATGTCGCTGTTTTGGGCCCCGGCATCGGCCATGGCCTCGGCGTAGGCCTCGAAGGCCAGTTCACGGATGGAGCCGGGGTAGCCGCGCACAAAAGCCGACTGCCCCACCCCGATTACGGCAACTTTGGGCATAGTTAACTCCTTGTTACCAGGTGGCCGGGAGCGCTGCCGGCCGCCCGGCGCCACTTAATAGCTGTATTATAGCTGGGAGCATAGTTGAATTTTGCGCGGAGCACAAGAAAAACTACGGTCAAGACCTGATGCCAAATCTATACCGTCTGTGATATGGTAGGCGAGCTTATTTCCACTACAAAAACATCACCATTTTCATTAGCGAACAAAGCTACTTAACCGAAAGGTCCGTCAATGCCCGCGGCCCGACACCAATACCTCCGCTGGTCGGGATTCGCTCTGACCTGGGTGTTATTGTTGTTGGGCCTGCATCTGAGCGTTCCCTACTCCTACAATCTTTTCCACAGCCTGGCCGAAACCTTCTCGGTGGTGGTGGCTTGCGGCATCTTCATGGTGGCCTGGAACACCAGGGAGTTCAGCCGGGTCCCCTACCTCACCTTCCTCGGCGTGGCCTACCTCTTCGTGGCCGGCCTGGACGTGTTGCACACCCTGGCCTATCAGGGCATGGATATCTTCCCGGACGCCAGGCCGGACCTGACCACCCAGCTATGGCTGGTCGCCCGGGTCATGGAGGCCGTTTCCCTGGTCTTGGCCCCCCTGCTGGGCATGCGCCGCTTCAAGGCAGAGGCCCTTCTGATCGTCTACGCCCTGGTAACCGCCGGGTTGCTGACGCTTATTTTCACCGACCACTTTCCGCTTTGTTACATCCCGGGCCAGGGACTCACCCCCTTCAAGGTTTACGGCGAATACCTGGTCTGCCTGCTCCTGGCGGGCGCGGGGGTGCTGTTTTGGTGGCGGGCGCCCATGTTGGACCCCTTGGTGCTGCGCCTGGTTTTGGCCTCCATCGCCTGCACCATAGTCTCCGAGGTGTGCTTCACCATTTACGTCAACGCCTTTGGAACGGCCAACCAGGTGGGCCACTACCTCAAAATCATTTCCTTTTACCTGCTATACCGGGCCAGCGTGGTGGCCAGCCTGAAGCGGCCCTACCAGGTTCTTTTCCGCGATCTCGGGTTGCGGGAGCAGCATCTCAGGGCCAGCGAGGGCCGCCTCAGGGCCATCCTGGAAAACGCCGCCGCCCTGGTGATCTTCTTGGCCCCGGATTGGAAGGTGCACGAGTTCAACCGGGGAGCGCAGGAAACGTTGGGCTGGCAACGGCAAGAGGTGTTGTCCAGGGACTTTCTGAGTTTGCTGATCTCCCCCGAACAGGCGCCCGGCGTGGAAGACATCCTGCGCCAAAGCTTGGACGGACGGCCCCAGAGGCAGGTCGAAACGGTCATGCACGACAAGCAAGGGCAGCCTCACCACATGCTTTGGAACTGCACCTGCCTGGAGGACGGACAAGGCCAGCCCCTGGGCGTGGTCATCAGCGGCTTGGACATCACGGTGCGCATTAAGTATGCCCAGGAGCGGGAGAAGCTCATCCAGTCCTTGCAAGAGGCCCTGGCCGAGGTCAAAACCCTGTCCGGCCTGCTGCCCATCTGCTCCCACTGCAAAAAGGTGCGTGACGACTCGGGTTATTGGCGCCAGATCGAACGATACGTGGAAAAGCACACCCAGGCCGAGTTCAGCCACAGCCTGTGCCCCCAATGCGCCCACGAGCTCTATCCCGACTATTTCCCCCGCTCCGCCTCCGAGGTTGCCGCGGAACTAAAAATCCCTGGTAATCAACCGAAAAATCGTTAGATTTATCGATTAGGCCAACTGGGGCGCTCTCAAAGCCAGCCTTTGACACCCCCTATGTTGTTGTGTTAGATTTTTATAGCCCAACATGTTGGGCATGAATATAGGCTTCGCCGGTTCGGCCCCCGGAATGGGAGCCGAAGGGCGGGTCGGACCGCTTGGGAGGTCTTCCCGTGCTTGATCTTAAATTCCTCCGTGATAACCTGGAGTTGGTAAAAGCCGCCGTGGCCAATAGGCAGGCCGAGGTGGACTTGGCCGGTTTCGAGGATCTGGACGCCAAGCGCCGCCAGATATTGCCCGAGTTGGAAAGCCTGCGCGCCCGGCGCAACGAGGTGAGCCAACAGGTGGGGCGCGTCAAGCGCGAGGGCGGCGACCCCAGCGGCGTCTACGCCGAGATGAAAGAGGTGGGCGGACGCATCAAGGAGCTGGAAGGCGAACTGGCCGGGGTGGAGGAGGCCATCAAGCGGGTGCTTATGACCATCCCTAACCCGCCCCACGCCTCGGTTCCCGTGGGCAAGGGCGAGGAAGACAACCCGGTGGTGGAGACCTGGGGCGAGCCGCCCGAATTCGACTTCGAGCCTCTCAATCATTGGGACATCGGCGAAGCCCTGGGCATCATCGACTTCGAGGCCGCCGCCCGCATGACCGGAGCCCGCTTCGTGGTGCTCAAGGGGGCCGGGGCCCGGCTGGAGCGGGCCCTGATCAACTTCATGCTGGACATCCAGACCATTGAGCACGGCTACCGCGAGGTCCTGCCGCCGTTCATGGTCAACAGCCAGGCCATGACCGGCACCGGCCAGTTGCCCAAGTTCGCCGAGGACCTGTTCAAGCTGGAAGGCACCGACTATTGGCTGATCCCCACCGCCGAGGTGCCGGTGACCAACCTGCACATGGGCCAGGTGGTGGAGGCCGAGCGCCTGCCGCTAAAGTACACCGCCTACACCCCCTGCTTCCGGGCCGAGGCGGGCAGCCACGGCAAGGACGTGCGCGGGCTCATTCGCCAGCACCAGTTCGACAAGGTGGAGTTGGTGCGCCTGGTGCGCCCGGAAGAGAGCTACCAGCACCTGGAAGAGCTCACCGCCAACGCCGAGGAGATTCTGCGCCGCCTGGAGCTGCCCTATCAGAAGGTGGTGCTTTGCACCGGCGACCTGGGCTTCTCGGCGGCCAAGACCTACGACCTGGAGGTGTGGCTGCCCGGCCAAAACCGCTACCGGGAGATAAGCTCCTGCTCCAACTTCGAGGATTTCCAGGCCCGGCGGGCGGGGTTGCGCTTCAAGGAAAAAGGCGCCAAGGGCACCAGCCTGGTGCACACCCTCAACGGCTCGGGCCTGGCGGTGGGACGCACCCTGGTGGCCATCCTGGAAAACGGCCAGCAAGCCGACGGCACGGTAAAGTTGCCGGCCGCCCTGGCCCCCTACATGGGCGGTCTGGAAGTCATTACCCCGGAGGAGTAATTACGCAGGTGAGAGCGAATATGGTTCGTCGCCTGGTTGTATTTGGCCGCCTAGCTCCGGTAGCGGCGTTTTTCCTGGTACTGGCCTGCCTGGCGGGCGCGGCGATTCCCGCCCTGGCCGGCCCCACCACGCTGGACAAAACCCAGCTCGCCCGCATGTTGGGTGGCGGCTGGACGCCCCGGCTGGCCGCCGGTTACACCCTGGAGCTCAGGCACGACCGGCTGGGCCGCATGCGCCTGGAGCCCACCATCATCCCCTCTTTGCAGGCCCAGGCGGACAACCTGCTCAAGCCCCTGAAAAGCCACCGCGCCGCCGTGGTGGTGCTGGAGCCCTCCAGCGGCAAGGTGTTGGTGTTGTCCGGGGTGCGCCGCGGCCGCCTGGATCCGGGCGTGGCCCTGGACGCCACCGCCCCGGCGGCCAGCCTGTTCAAGGTGGTCACCGCCGCCGCCGCCCTGGAAGAAACCGGGCTGGACCCGGACAGCCGGTTGGGTTACGTGGGCCGCGCCCACACCCTTTACCGCTTTCAGCTAAAGGAAAAACCGCGCTACCGGCCCCAGCAGGTCACCCTGGCCAAGAGCTTCGCCTCTTCCAACAACCCCATCTTCGCCCGGCTAGGCATATACCAGGTGGGTGGCAGAATCCTGACCAACTACGCCCACTCCCTGGGTTTTGAAAAAAAGCTGCCCTTTGAGCTGCCGCTGAACTCCAGTTGCCTGGTCAAGCCGGCCAGCTCCTACGGGGTGGGCGAGATGGCCAGTGGCTACAACCGGGTCACCTCCATGAGCCCCCTGCACGCGGCCCTGGTGGTTTCCACCTTCCTCAATGGAGGCCGCCTGCCCGAGCCCTACATAGTAAAGCGCCTCAGCAGCGCCGACGGCATGACCTACTATCTGGGCAAGCCCCACCTGGGCCCGCCCATCATTAGCCCGGAAACCTGCGACCAGATGCAGCGCCTGTTCGAGGCCACGGTGGAAGTGGGCACCGCCCGCAAGGCCTTCCGGCGGCTCAACCGTGACAAGGTGCTCAAAAATCTGGAGTTGGGCGGCAAGACCGGCACCATCCGGGGGCCGGACCGCAGCGAGTTGTTCGAGTGGTTCGCGGGCTACGGCCACGACCCGGAGAGCGGCCACACCCTGGCGGTGGCCGTATTGGTGGTGCACGGCAAGGTGCGCTATGCCAACCCCAAGCGCCTGGCCCGGCGCATGCTGCAGGAAGCCTTTCGCAGCGGAACCCTCTACGCCGATAAAAAGCCCGGCGCCATTCATTAGGCGCCGGGCTTCACTGGTTTTCAATAACCGGGGCTTTTCCCCCGGCCGCGTCTTGCCGTCGGCTACAGGCCCTTGTTGACCGGCGGCTTCTTATTGGCGGTGGTCGGCTTGAGGGTAAAGGCAACAACGTTGCTCACCCCCTTGTCCATCATGCCGCCGAAGACCTTTTGGGTGAAGGCGAGCACCAGGGCCGGCCGGCCCACGTTGCCCACGTCGCCGATCACGTAATCGACCACGTCACCTTGGATGCGCGGAGTGCGCCAATCCTCCACCATGGAAAGTCCGTTCCAGCTCATGCTGTAGATGGTGCCTTGGTAGATCATGCGGGTGTGGGTCAAGACCATGCCGAAACGGCCCTTCACCTGCAGGCAGAGAATCTCCTGGCGGCCGTCGTTGTTCATATCGGTGAGGTACAGGCGGCTGTAGAGATACCACCAGGAAGAATCGTAGCCGGTCCCCTGCTGCTCCATGTACTCCAGGAACTTGCTGGAGGCGTTGTAGGTGTCGCCGCTGATCCAGATTTGCTCGTTCTTGTCGTTGTACACCCTCAGGTGCATGGTGGGGCCGACGAGCACGGTGTACAGGCGGCCCGAGGCGTTGAGATCCGCCACCACGAAGTTGAAGATCATGGCGGTGTCGGGCAGGTTCATCGCCCGCTCTTCCTCGAGCTTGCCGTTAACGTAGTGCATCTTGTAGACCGGCCCGAAGAACGGGGAGTCCACGGCGCTGCGCTGGGCAAAGAGCCAGTCGCCCTTGCCCATGGGGCTGGCCTGCACCCTGAAGCTATAGGGGAGGCCCTTTTCCTTCATCTGGGGACGGCCGCCTTGCCACTCCAAAACGAAGCTCTCGTTGCTGCTGACCAGGCGGTTGGATACATAGACCTCGGCCCGGCCGTCGTCGTTGATGTCGCCCACGTCCACGAAAAGATAGTCGCCGTCAGGGCCGTCCTTGAACTCGTACAGCAGGCGGAAGGCGCCCGCGGTAAGGCGGTAGAAGCGCACCCGGTTGGGGAACGCGATGATCAACTCGTTCTTACCGTCGCCGTCGATATCCCCCACCGCCACCGAGTTGACGATGCCCTTGAGGCGGGGGCTGCGCCAGTAGCGGTCGCTCTCCACGCCGGAGAGCTCCTTGAGGAACAAGGGGTTCAGCGGGCTGATGTTCTCCGGCAGCTTTTCCAGGCCGCCAGAGTCGGCGGAGCCGCCCGTCGAGGCCACCTTGGTGGCTTCCTTGGCCTGGTTCTGAGCCGCTATGGCGTCGGGCCGCTTGAATATCTCCGCGTTGATGCGCTGGGCGAACTGGTTGATCTGGGGGATCACCTCGTCCATGTCCTTGGCGTTCACATAGGCGGTCAGGGCCTGACCGGGCTGATCCACCTTGAGCACGCGCGCGTCCACGCTGATGGTGCTGCCCAGCTTGGTGATGGATCCGTAAACCACCACCTGGGCGCTCAACTCCTTGCCGATCTCGCGGGCCTTGGCCTCGGTATAGGGCGCGGGATATTTCTTGAGCAGGGGAGCCACCAGGTCCGGCTCCACCACGGTTACCTTGTCTTGCCAGGGCAGACGGGAAGCCAACATGTCCCGCAATCCCTTGGCCAAAAATGAGATGTCCTCTTGGCTGTTGGTGGTGAAGGGCAGGATCACCACGCGCTTGGGAGCGGCGGATAGGGCGACGGGGGCGGTTAGGGCAACGCTCAGTACCGCTAAAAGTGCCACCACGGACCAAAAGAAACGGCTGCGTTTCATATAGACTACTCCTCTGAACTAACAACTCCACCAACATGGGCGAGGCTTCAGCATGGATTGCCATGCTGTAACACGGCCCGGCCACCAGCGTCAAGAAAAGGGCCGTGGCCCCAACGACTTGACACGGGCCGCCCAGGGCACCACAATTCAGCTATGGCGCGCCTCGCCCCACCGTGGCGCACGTGACCTTATTCTACCAGCTACAAGGGAGCCCGGCATGGAGTGCCCCCACTGTCAACAGGAACTGCCCGCCCTGCCCTGCGCCACCTGCGGCCAAAAGGCCCTGCCCGGCGCGGCCTTTTGTCACAACTGCGGCCATGAGCTGCCCGCCCCGGAAGGCGAGCCGCCCAAGCTTTTGACCTGCGCCTCTTGCGGCCACGTGGCCCCGGAGACGGCCAACTATTGCGCCCAGTGCGGCGAATCGCTGCGCGAGGACGGTGGTCTTCCGGAAGGCCAGATAGATTTCGGCGATCTCACCGACCGCAAGGCCTGCAGCGACGGCAACTGCATCGGCATCATCGGGCCGGACGGCAAGTGCACCGAGTGCGGCAAGCCCTACACCGGCCCGGCCGAGTAAGGACCCCACGCCCATGTATCGCCTGATGGTGACCGGCCGCTTTGCCGCGGCCCACAACCTGCGCAACTTCAATGGCCGCTGCGAAGCCCTGCACGGCCACAACTGGAAGGTGGAAGTGGTGGTGCAGGGGAACCAACTGGACCGGGCCGACCTGTTGATGGACTTCGGCGAGCTCAAGAAGCTCATGAACCAGGCCATGGACCGGCTGGACCACTGCCACCTCAACGAGATCACGCCCTTTGACCAGGTGAACCCCTCCAGCGAGCAGATCGCCAAGTACCTTTTCGAGACCATCGGCCAGGGCCTGCCCGAGCACGTAAGCATGTACTCGGTATCGGCCTGGGAGTCCGACGACAGCCGGGCCACCTACCTGGGCGATTAGGGCCGCCACCCAATAGTCATCGCCAGGGAGCGGGCTGCGGCCCGCTCCCTGCATTTTTCAGCAGATGCGCGGCAGGGGCTCGCCGGAGAGCATGTCCAGCACGCGCCGGCCACCCACGCTGGTGTTGCTCCACACCCGTCCCGCCCGCTGGCCGCCGCAGCGGCCGATGAGCGCCGCCCGCCGCCCCAGGGGATCGGACCGCATGGCCGCCAGGGCCGCCTCGGCCTGGCTCCCTTCCACGATGCAGATCAGCTTGCCCTCGTTGGCTAAATACAGGGGGTCCAGGCCCAGCAGCTCGCACACCCCGGCCACCACCGGGTCGATGGGTATGGCCGCCTCTTCCAGCTCGATGCCCACTCCGCTCAGGGCGGCAATCTCGTTGAGGGCCGTGGCCAGGCCGCCCCGGGTGGGGTCGCGCAGGGTGCGCAGACCGGGGCAGGCGGCGATGAGCCCGGCGGCCAGATGGTTGAGCGGAGCCGAGTCCGAGGCGATGGGCGCGGTGAGGCCCAGGCCCTCGCGGGAGGCCAGGATGGTCACCCCGTGATCGCCCAGGGTGCCCGAGACCAGCACCGCGTCTCCGGGCCGGGCCCGAGCCGCGCCCAGTTCCAACCCATCGGGGATCACCCCGATGCCGGTGGTGTTGATGAACAGCTTGTCCGCCTGGCCCCGGCCCACCACCTTGGTGTCCCCGGCCACCACCTTGACCCCGGCCTGGCGGGCGGCCCGGCCCATGGAGGCCACCACCCGCTCCAGGTCGCCGATGGGCAGCCCCTCCTCCAGCACGAAGCCCGTGGTGAGATAAAGCGGGGTGGCCCCGCGCATGGCCACGTCGTTGACCGTGCCGTGCACCGCCAGGGAGCCGATGTCGCCGCCGGGGAAAAAGATGGGGTCCACCACGAAGCTGTCGGTGCTCACCGCCAGGCGGCCGCCAAGGGGCGGCAGCACCGCCGCGTCGTCCATCTGGCCCAGCAGCTCGTTGCCCAGATGCCGGGCGAAAAGCTCGGCCACCAGCTCGGCGCTGGCCTTGCCCCCGGCCCCGTGGTCCAAGAGGATGTGCTCTCCCCGGCTCATGCGGCTTCCCTCCCTGACGCTACCGATCTCACAGCATGGCCCCCACCTGCCAGGGCACGAACTCCTGGTCGCCGAAGCCCAGGGCCTCGCTCTTGCTGGCCCGGCCCGAGGCGGTGGCCAGCACCAGCTCGAAGATGGCCCGGCCCATATCCTCCACCGAGGCCTTGCCCTCGGCGATGAGCCCGCAGTTGACGTCCATGTCCTCGGCCATGCGCTGATACATGGCGCTGTTGGTGGCCAGCTTGAGGCTGGGGGCGGGCTTGGAGCCGCACACCGAGCCCCGGCCGGTGGTGAAGCACACCAGGTTGGCCCCGCCGGCCACCATGCCGGTGATGGAGGGCATGTCGTAGCCGGGGGTGTCCATGAACACCATGCCCTTGGCCGTGACCGGCCTGGCGTATTCGTACACCTCCACCAGGTTGCTGGTGCCGCCCTTGGCCACCGCGCCCAGGGATTTCTCCAGGATGGTGGTGAGCCCCCCGGCCTTGTTGCCCGGCGAGGGGTTGTTGTCCAGGCTGGCCCCGTGCAGGGCCGTGTAGCCCTCCCACCACTTGATGCGCGCGGCCAGCTTGTCGCCCACCTCGCGGCTCACCGCCCGCCGGGTGAGCAAATGCTCGGCCCCGTAGATCTCGGGCGTCTCGCTGAGGATCGCCGTGCCGCCGTGGGCCACCAACAGGTCCGCCGCCGCGCCCAGGGCCGGGTTGGCGGTGAGGCCCGAGTAGGCGTCCGAGCCGCCGCACTCCAGGCCCAACATCAAGTGACTGGCCGGCAGGGTCTGGCGCCGGGCCTGGTCGGCCGCCTGCAGCATCTCCCCCAGCACCTCCAGCCCCCAGCTCACGGTCTTGGCCGTGCCCCCGGCGTCCTGGATGTTCATGGTCCGTAGCAGTGGTCCGTCACTGAGCGACATGTTCTCCATGAGCGAGCTGATTTGGTTCACCTCGCAGCCCAGGCCCACCAGCAGTACCCCGGCGAAGTTGGGGTGACGGGCGTAACCGGCCAGGCAGCGCTGCAGGTGCTCGAAACCCAGGCTGGCCGCGGACTGGCCGCAGCCGGTGCCGTGGCCCAGGGCCACCACCCCGTCCACGTGGGGGTAGCGGGCCAAGAGCTCGGGCCCCACCGCGTCGGCGATGAAGCGGACCACCGAGGCCGAGCAGTTCACCGTGGCCAGCACCCCCAGGTAGTTGCGGGTGGCCGCCCGGCCGTCGGGGCGCAGGTAGCCCTGGAAGGTGGCCCTCTCCGCCTCGTCCACGTAGGCCGTGGGCTTGGCCTCGGAGCCGATGGCCAGGTCGCGGTCGAACTGGGCGAAGTGCAGGTTGTGGGTGTGCACCTGCTCTCCGGCGCCCACCGCTTGGGTGGTCTCCCCTATGACCTGGCCGTACTTGCGCACCGCCCGGCCAAGGGCCAGGTCGCGGCGGGCCACCTTGTGCCCGGCGGGGATGGCCTGGCGGGTGGTCAGGCCGTGAGCCTCCAGACGGGTGTCCGCGGGCAGCTCGGTCAAGGCCACCAGCACGTCGTCATCGGGGTGCAGCAGCAATACCTGGGTATTTTCGTCGCTCATGGTGTGGTCCAATCTCACTTAACGTCTCGTGGTCTTGGTTGAGTCGGTTGCGCTACTCCTCGCGGCGATAGCGGTACCAGGCCGCGCAGGTGCCCTCGCTGGAAACCATGCAGGGCCCCACCGGGCTGGAGGGGGTGCAGGCCGTGGCGAAGAGCTTACACTCCGGCGGGGTCAGCATACCGCGCAACACCTCGCCGCAGCGGCAGCCGGGATGGTCCTGGGCGGGCGGCACCTCCAGATCGAAACGCCGGGCCGCGTCCCACTTGGCGTGCTCCGGCCGCAGGGCCAGGCCGCTGGCAGCAATGACCCCCAGTCCCCGCCAGGGCGCGTCCACCGGCTCGAAGAAACGATCCATCAGGGCCACGGCCGCCGGGTTGCCCTGGGGGCTCACCGCCCGCTGGTACTGGATCTCCACCTCGCTGCGTCCCTCTTCCACCTGCTTGACCAGCATGAGGATGGAGGCCAGCACGTCCACCGGCTCGAAGCCCGCCACCACGCAGGGCAGGCCGCGTTCACGGGCCACCGGCTCATAGCAGGCCGTGCCGATCACCGTGGTCACGTGGCCGGGACACAGGAAGCCGCCCAGCCCCAGGTCCGGGCCGGATAGCAGCGCGCCCAGGGCCGGGGGCAAGAGCTTGTGGGCGCTGAGCACGCTGAAGTTTTTGAGCCCCTGCTGCTCGGCGGTAAGGATGGCGGCGGCCACGGTGGGGGCGGTGGTCTCAAAGCCGATGCCCAGAAACACCACCTGCGCCTCGGGGCGCTTGGCGGCCAGGCTAACCGCGTCCAGGGGCGAGTACACCACCTCCACCGCCGCGCCCCCGGCCCGCTGGGCGGCCAGGGAGCCCCGGCTGCCCGGCACCCGCACCAGATCGCCGAAGGTGGCCACCACCACTCCCGGCGTCCGGGCCAGCTTGACGGCCCGGTCTATCTCCTCGGTGGCGGTTACGCACACCGGGCAGCCCGGGCCGGAGACCATGCTCACCGTGGGGGGCAGCATGGCGTGCAGGCCGTGGCGGGCCAGGGCCATGGTGTGGGTGCCGCACAGTTCCATGAAGCGGGCCGGGGTGCGGCTCAGGCGCCTTATCCGGGCGGCCAGTTCCTGGGCCAGGGCCGGGTCGCGGTATTCGTCCACGTGCTTCACGCCGGGTCCTCCTCGCTGCGCAAGCTGGCGACATCGCCGCCCTGCCGGCCCGCCCCCCGGGCGTTGGCCGCGATCACGGCCTGGCCCAGGCTCAGACCGCCGTCGTTGCTGGGAGCCTGGGCCGCGCTGTAGGGCTCCAGCCCGGCGGAGCGCAGCAGCGGCGGCAGGCCGCCCAACAGGGTGGCGTTCATGAAACAGCCCCCGCCCAGGCACACCCGCCTGAGCCCCGCGAGCGAGGCCCCGGCCGCCACCCAGGCGGCCAGCCCGGCCAGGAGCCCGGCATGGAAGCGGGCGCTCACCCGCTCCGGCGTGGCCCCGGCCAGCGCGTCGCTCACGATTGCCTCCACCATCGGGCCCCAGTCCAGCTCCAGCAGGCCGTCGTGCTCGCGCAAGGCCAGGGGGTAGCCCTCATTGGATGGGCCTTCCATGGCCTGCTCAAGCTCCACCGCGGCCTGGCCTTCGTAGGCCACCTCCCAGCGCAGGCCGCACAGGGCGGCCACTCCGTCGAAGAGCCGCCCCAGGCTGGAAGCGCGCGGGGTGTTGATCCCTTGGGCCGTCATCCGGCCCACCAGGCCCAGCTTGTCCCCGTGGGCCCGCAGCAGGGGAATATCCAGCTTGGCCGTATCCTCCGGCCCCAGAACCTCCAGCAGCAGGGCCAGGCCCACCCGCCAGGGCTCCTTGACCGCCGCCTCGCCGCCGGGCAGGGCAAAGGTGCGCAACCGGCCCAGGCGGCGGTAGCCCGCCAGGGAAGCCGCCAGCAGCTCGCCTCCCCACACCGTGCCGTCGTCGCCATAGCCGGTGCCGTCCAGGCAGAGACCCAGCACCCGGCCCTCCAAGCCGTGCTCGGCCATCACCGCCACCGCGTGGGCGTGGTGGTGTTGCACCCGGACCAGGGGCAGGCCTTGGCGGGCGGCCCATTGGCTGGAGAGATAGTCGGGGTGTAGGTCGCAGGCGATGACCTGAGGCGAGGCCTCCAGGATGCGGCTCAGATGATCGGCGGTGAGCTCGAAAAACTCCAGGGTACGCATATCGTCCAGATCGCCCACGTGCTGGCTGAGGAAGGCCTCGCGCTCCCGCAGCAGGCATAGGGTGTTTTTCTGGTGGCCGCCCACGGCCAAGATAGGCGGGCAGCCCGCGGGGACCAAACCGGGCCGCAGGACGAGCGGCGAGGGTACGAAGCCCCGCGAGCGGCGCACCTGGCGCAGGGCCCCGTCCACCACCCGCACCACCGAGTCGTCGCTACGCAGGTGGATGTCGCGATCGTACAACAGCATCAGATCGGCGATGGCCCCGCGCGGGGCCTGGGCCCCCAGGCGGCAAACCGCCTCGTCGTTGTCCAGGCAGATGGGCTCGTCGCTGATGTTGCCGCTGGTCATCACCAGGGCTTCCAGGCCCAGGCGCGCCGCCTCGGCCAGCAGCAAATGGTGCAGCGGGGTGTAGGGCAGCATCAGGCCCAACAGGCGGTTGCCCGGCGCCACCGCCGGGGCCAACCCGGCCTCCGGGCGCAGCGAGGCCAGCACGATAGGCCGCTCCCGGCTGGCCAGGGCCAGGGCGCTCTCTTCGTCCAACCCGGCCAGGCCCTGGGCCGCGGCCAGATCTGGGACCATCACCGCCAAGGGCTTCTCCTCGCGGTGCTTGCGGCCCCTCAGACGCTGCACCGCCGCCGGGTTCTTGGCGTCCACGGCCAGGTGAAAGCCGCCCAGACCCTTGATGGCCAGCACATTGCCCTGGGCCAGGGCCCGGGCCGCCGCGGCCACCGGCTCGGGCTCGTCCAGTTCCACTCCGGCGGCATCGGCCAGCCACAGGCGGGGGCCGCACTCCGGGCAGGCGTTGGGCTGGGCGTGGAAGCGCCGGTCGCCGGGGTCATCGTATTCCGCCTGGCAGACGGGACACAGGGTGAAGGAGGCCATGGTGGTCTGGGGCCGGTCGTAGGGCAGGTCCTTAATGATGGTGTAGCGGGGACCGCAATGGGTGCAGTTGATAAAGGCGTAGCCGTGGCGGCGGTCGCTTGGGTCGTTCATCTCGGCCAGGCAGGCCTCGCACACCGCCACGTCGGGGCTGATCAGGGTGCTGCGCCGGCCCGGCCGGGAAGCCCGGATGCTGAACTCGCACTCGCCGGGCTCCAGGGAGGCCTCCCCGCGCTCCACCCCGTGGATGGCGGCCAGGGGCGGGGCCTGGGAGACCAGGCGGGCGAAAAACTCCTCCACCGCCGCCGCGCTGCCCTGCACGGCCAACTCCACCCCGGCGCCGGTGTTTTCCACCCAGCCGGTGAGACCCAGGCCGCGGGCCAGGTTGTAGATAAAGGGGCGGAAGCCCACTCCCTGCACCACCCCCCGCACTCGGGCTTGGTTGCGTGCCCTCCCCTGCTTCAAAGGCCTACCCCTTGACCCAGCTCTCCAGCCAGCCCACCCACTCCCGCAGCCCCTCGCCGGTGCGGCAGGAGATGTCGAACACCTTCTGCTTTGGGTTGAGCGCCCGGCAGGTGTCGTGGATGCGCTGCAGATCGCAATCGATGTATGGCAGCAGGTCGATCTTGTTGACCAGCAGCACCCCGGCCGCCCGAAACAAGGCGGGATACTTGGCGGGCTTGTCGTCGCCCTCAGTCACCGAGAGCACCGCCACCTTCATGTCCTCGCCCAGGTCGAAATCCACCGGGCACACCAGGTTGCCCACGTTCTCGATGATCAGCAGATCCAACTGGCTCAGGTCCAGGGCCTCCAGGGCCTCGGCGATCATGGGGCCGTCCAGATGGCAGGCCCCCTGGGTCTGGATCTGCACCGCGGGCACCCCGCAAGCGGCCACCCGCCGGGCGTCCTCGTCGGTCTGGATGTCGCCCTCGATCACCGCGCACCTGATACGCCCCTCCAGGCGGGTGAGGGTGCGCTCCAGGATGCTGGTCTTGCCCGCGCCGGGACTGGAGATCAGATTGAGAACCTTGAGCCCCTGGGCGGCAAAACGCTGCCGGAACTTGTCGGCCATGTTCTGGTTGGCTTCCAGGATGTTACGCCCCACCTCTATCTCGGCCATGCCGGTCCTCCCCGAGGTCTACTCCGCCTCGATGTGATCAACGTATAGCTCTTGGCCGGAACAGAGCTCGATGTCCCGGGAGCCGCAGGCCGGGCAGGCCGCTACCAGCTCGCTCATGTCCATTTGCTCCCCGCAGGCGTGGCAGATCCCCATGGCCGGCACCCGCTCGATATCCAGCACGGCCTCGGAGGCCGCGGTGCCTTCCTTGATTAGGTCGAAACTGAAGGTAAGGGAACTGGGCACCACCCCGGCTAGGGACCCGATCTTCACCGCCACCTTGGTCACCCGACCCACCCCGTGGCGGGAGGCCTCCTGTAAGACGATGCCCAGCAGCGATTGGGCGATGGATAGTTCGTGCACGATTTTTCCCGCAACCTGGGCATGTTAAGAGACTTTTGAATGTAGCACGCAGCGCTCAACGGGGTCAAGGAGGCCCCGCCCCCCGCTTGGCTGGGCCGCTGGGGTCTGGTAGACTCCTGAATCAAAGGCCGTGGAGGGATAAGTTGCCATCTTCGCAGACAAAACCAACCGGTCGCCGCATGGGTTGGCTGGGGCGCATCCTTATATGGGGCGCCGGCCTTACCCTGGTGCTGGCCATCCTGGCCGCCGGGGCCGCGGTGGTGGGCTGGTTCTATATCACCGACAATCTACCCCGGGTGGAAAGCCTCACCGATTATCGTCCGCCCACGGTGACCCGGGTCATCGCCGCCGACGGCAGCCTCATGGCCCAATATTATCACCAGCGCCGCTTCCTGGTGCCCATCAACCAGGTGCCCCGCCAGGTCATCCTGGCCTTCGTGGCCGCGGAAGACGGCAACTTTTTCAAACACCAAGGCATCGACCTGCTGGGCATCTTGCGTGCCGCCATAGCCAACATTCAGGCCGGGCGGGTGGTGCAGGGGGCCAGCACCATCAGCCAGCAGGTAGCCCAGGCTCTGTTGCACACCCCGGCCAAGGTATGGGTGGCCAAGCTCAAGGAGATGGTCTTCGCCTGGAAGATGGAGAAGACCCTCAGCAAAGAAGAGATCCTCTACATATATCTCAACGAGATTTACCTGGGCCATGGGGCCTACGGGGTGGAGGCGGCGGCGCGCACCTACTTCGGCAAACCGGCCAATGAGTTGGACATTGCCGAGGCGGCGCTGTTGGCCGGGCTGGTGCAGGCCCCCAGCCGCTACAGCCCCCTGCGCCACCCCCGCCGGGCCCGCACCCGCCAGGTGTACGTGATCGGGCGCATGGCCGAGGAGGGCTTCATCACCAAGGAGCAGGCCCGGGCCGCCATGGACCAGCCGATGGACGTGGAGTTGCACTCTCCCCGGACGGTGATGGCCCCCTATTACGAAGAGGCCGTGCGCCAATGGCTGGAAGAGCGCTACGGCAGCAAGCTCCTGTACGAGGGCGGGCTGACCGTCCACACCGCCTGCGACCCCGCCATGACCGCCGCCGCCAAGGCGGCCATCGCCGCGGGGCTGGCCGAGCTTACCCACCGCCAAGGCTATTTCGGACCCCTCAAGCGCCTGAGCCCCGAAGCGTTGGCCCAGGCGCGCTCCCGGCCCGTGGGGCCGGGCGAGGTGGCGCCGGGAGCCAGACAGGAAGCGGTGGTCACGGCGGTGGACCGGGGTAAGCAGCGAGCCGAGCTGCGCCTGGGAGCGGCCAGGGGCTACATCGGCTTCGACCAGGTCAAGTGGGCTCATCCACCGGTAAAGGACCTGAGCGCCCCCACCCCCCGGGTAAAGAGCATAGAGGAGGTGTTCGCTCCGGGCGACGTGGTGCTGGTGCGCCCGGAAAAATACTCGGCCAACACCCAATCCTGGAGCCTGGAGCTGGTGCAGGAGCCGGTGTCCCAGGCCGCCCTGCTGGCCCTGGAAAACCACACCGGCCGGGTGCGGGTGATGATCGGCGGCTCCAATTTCGACAAAAGCCAGTACAACCGCGCGCTACAGGCCCGCCGCCAACCGGGCAGCGCCTTCAAGCCCCTTATCTATGCCGCGGCCCTGGATCACCCCACCAAGGTCTACACCGCCTCCACCCAGATTTTGGATGCGCCCATCACCTATGACGACCCCGTGAAGCCCGGGGAAAAGTGGCGGCCCAAGAACTACAGCAGCCGCTTTTACGGGCCGACCACGGTGCGCCAGGCCCTGGCCCACTCGCGCAACGTGGTCACGGTGAAGCTTTTGAGCGAATTGGGCATCAGCTATGTGATCAATTACGCCCGCCGCTTGGGCATAACCAGCGAGCTCTACCCCAACCTGTCCCTGGCCCTGGGCACCAGCGGGCTGAGCCTGTTGGAACTCACCCTGGCCTACGGGGTGTTCGACGATCAGGGCATCCTCATGGACCCGGTGTTCGTGGAAAGGGTCAACGACCGCAACGGCGTGGAGATCTACCAATCCGCCCCCCAGAAACGCCAGGTCATCTCCCCGGCCACCGCCTATCTGGTCACCCACCTTTTGCAGGGGGTGATCCAAGAGGGCACCGGCCGCAGCATGCTGGTGCTCAAGCGGCCCCTGGCCGGCAAGACCGGCACCACCAACGACCTGCGCGACGCCTGGTTCATGGGCTACAGCCCCCAGCTAATATGTGGGGTGTGGGTGGGCCAGGACGACAACTCGCCCCTGGGCAAGCGCGAAACCGGGGCCAGGGCCGCCGGCCCCATCTGGCGGGAGTTCATGGGCCAAGCCCTGAAAGACCAACCGGCCGAAGACTTCCCGGTGCCCGAGGGAGTGGTGTTCGCCAGGGTGGACCGCAACACCGGGGTGCCCATCGCCGCCGGCGGCAAGGGCGGATTCTTCGAGTCCTTCAAGCAGGGACGGGAGCCGGCCCCCGGCGAGGATAGCGGCGGCGGCCAGAGCGAAAAGCCCCAGGATTTTCTGCAGAGCGAGTCCTTCGGCGCGGCGCCTGTCGCCCCTGCGGTCCCCGGCGCCACCCAGCGGCCCCAGGCCCTCCCCGCCCCCGGCCACTGAGCCAAGCGGCGCGGAAAACCCGAGCGACCAGTTGACCACGAAAAACGGCCTCCCGGATGGGAGGCCGCGCTTGTCTTGGTTTGGGGCTCTTAGATGTCGCTGAGCTGGTCGTTGCTGACCTGGACCACGGTGAAGTTGCCTTCCAGCTCATCCACCAGGGCCTTGAGCTTGTCATCGGCCATGTCCGCGATGCGGATGTACACGTTGCGGCAGCCCTCCTCGCACATTTCGTAGGAGGTCAGGATGGAGACCATGCGGCCGCCATGCTTGCGGATTACGTCGGCCACTTCCTTGATGGAACCGGGACGGTCTTCCAGGTTCAGGGTGAACTGCACTCCGCCGCGATAAACGCCGGTGATGCTGGTCAAGACCCGGAACACGTCGCCCTGGCTGAGGATACCCACTACCTTGCCGTCCTCGGTGACCGGCAGGCCGGTGATCTTGTGCTCCAACATCATTACCGCGGCTTTTTCCACGGTGTCGTTGGGCCTGATGGTGATCACCTTGCGGCTCATGATGTCTTTGACCTTGAGCTCGCTGAGCAGATAATACAGTTCATGCACGTCCAGGGTGGTGGCTTTGCTGGGGCTGGCCTCCTTCAGATCCCGGTCGCTGACGATACCCGCCAAGGCGCCCTTTTCATCGATAACCGGAAGGCGGCGCACGTTGTTTTCCTTCATCAACTGCGAAGCCTTCATGACCGAGGTATCGGGCGTGACGGTTACGGGGTCCGAGGTCATCCAATATTTGACCAGCATCTTAATTTCCTCCCAGCTTTTATGAGCACCTGAAAGAGCATATGAACTCAGGACCGGCTCTATCCGGCCCGCCTGCGACGGAATTATAGCCGAGAACTTGTGTCTGCGCTTTCCTCAAGATACAATCCCGCCCTAGTTGGTTGTCAAGTTTTTTCAAGTGGCTGGATGCGATATCCCGGTGACGGAGCAAGCAAAATCGCCCGACGACGCCTCCTGGGCCGAGCTTATGCTGGGCGGGGGTAGTCCCCTGGCGCAATTCATCGAAGGTTTCGCCCCCCGGCCGGGCCAAATCGACATGGCCGCAGAGGTGTCCAAGGCCCTGCGCCAGCAGGTTCCCTTGGTGGTGGAGGCGGGAACCGGCACCGGCAAGACCCTGGCCTACCTGGCCCCGGCGGCGGCCAGCGGGCTCAAGGTGGTGGTCTCCACCGGCACCCGCACCTTGCAGGACCAGGTGCAGGGCAAGGAGTTGCCCCTGTTGCGCGAGGCCCTGGCCCCGGATTTGACCTGGGCGGTGCTCAAGGGCCGCACCAATTACCTCTGCCGCCGCCGTTACCTGGGCCTGGCCGCCCAGCCCGACCTGTCCCTGCCGGGGCTCAACAGCGCCCTTTCGCTGCTGGAGCCATGGCTGGAGCACACCCCCGGCGGCGACCTGGACGAGGTGCGCGGCCAGGGGCTGGGCCCCGCCCTGGCCGCCGAGGTAAGCACCAACAGCGAGCAGTGCCTGGGGGGGCGCTGTCCCCTGCGGCAAGACTGCTTTCTCATGGAAGCCCGCCGCCGGGCCGCCGAGGCCCAGATAGTGGTGGTCAACCACCACCTGTTCCTGGCCGACCTGGTGCTTCGGGCCGGGGGCCACGGCGAGGCCCTGCCCCGCTACCAGGCCGTGGTCTTCGACGAGGCCCACATCCTGCCCGAGGTGGCCACCCAGGCCTTCGGGGTGAGCCTCAGCCAGCAGCGCCTGTCGCTGCTCTTGCGCGATTTGCTGCGCGAGATTGTCGGCAACGCCCAGGTGGCCCAGGCCGCCGCGCAGGTGGATACGGCGGGCAAGGGCTTTTTCGGCAAGCTGCGCCGCACCCTGGGGCCCGGGGGGCGGGCCACGCTGAGCCCCGAAGAGCTGGCCCGCCTGGCTCCGGCGGGAGGCGAGCTGCAAGAGGCCCTGGACGCCCTGGCCCACAGCCTGCCGGGCGACGACGAGGTCTCCGAGGCCCTGGCCCAGCGGACCCAGGCCCTGGCCCTGGACCTGGAGGCGGCGGCCCAGCCGGTGGCCGGGCACAGCGTGGCCTGGGCCGAGGCCCGGGGCGGGGCCAGCCTGCACCTATCGCCGGTGGAGGTGGGGCCCCATCTGCAGGAGGCCCTCTACGCCCACCAGGGCCGCCTGGTGTTCACCAGCGCCACCCTGGCCGCCACCGACGACCTGGAGCCCTTTTGCCGCCGCCTGGGCCTGCCTCCCGAGACCCGCAAGAAGATCGTGGCCTCGCCCTTTGATCCCGCCTCCCAGGCCCTGCTCTACGTGCCCAAAGGCATGCCCGATCCGGGCGACGGCAAGTTCCCCGGCGCGGTGGCCCAGCAGGTGGTCCGGCTTTTGGAGCACAGCCGGGGCCGGGCTTTCGTCCTGTTCACCAGCCACCGCAACCTGGAGGCGGTGAGCCAGCTTCTGGAGGGGCAGCTACCCTACCCCGTGCTGGTGCAGGGACAGGCGCCCCGCCTGGAGTTGCTCGCGCGTTTTGTAGAGGATAGCCCCAGCGTGCTGCTGGCCACGGCCAGCTTTTGGCAGGGGGTGGACGTACCCGGCCCGGCGCTCAGCGCGGTGATCGTGGACAAGCTGCCCTTTGCCCCGCCCGACGACCCGTTGGTAGCGGCCCGCTGCCGCCGTTTGGAAGAGGAAGGCCAGAGCGGCTTCGCCCATTTGCTGGTGCCCGAGGCCATCCTGTCCCTCAAGCAGGGGCTGGGCCGCCTGCTGCGCACCCCCACCGACCGGGGACTCTTGGCGGTCTTGGACGGACGGCTGATAACCAAGGGCTATGGACGGCGCTTTCTCAAGGCCCTGGCCCCGGTGCCCCTTACCCACGATCTGGCCGAGGTGGCCGCCTTTTTCGCCCTGGAAAGCGAACCGCAAGATTGAATCGAGGCCTAGATGGTGCCTCGGAAATCTTGCATGCGCTCCAGGAAGAAGCTCCCCAAACCCACGGCGAACATGACCAGGGTGATGGTCGCTATCAGGCCCAAAAGCAGCGCCAGGGGCAGCACCAGGGCCCAGAAGACCCGCCAGCGCCCGGTGCCGTGGGCGGCGGCCAGGCCGCCGATGGCCACCACCATCCCCCACACCGCGGCCAGGAAGATGCCCAAATAGGGCAAGGCCAAAAGCAGGCTCGTGGCCTGACCGTAGGCCATCACCCGAAAGGTGGCCCGCACCCCGTTATGGGCTCCCCGCAAAATCCACAGCGAAAAGTGCAACACCCAGGTGGTGAAAAACACCGAGATCAGCACCATCAAGGGCGCGAAGACCAGGCCCAGCACCGCCGAACGCAGGGTTACGTATTGCTGCCCCAGGCCGTGGCCCCAAAGGACGTTGCAGGCCTGGCCCAGGGTGCCCAGGATCAGGGCGAAGCTAAGCGCCCAGGCGTAACCGGGACGGGCCGGGGCGGAGAAAAAGCGCACCGGGTGGAACAGCACCAGGCCGATGGTGCGCAACAAGCGGGAGAAAAAGCCGCCCTCGCCTTCCCAGGCCGCATAGGAACCTGACGGCGTCTCCGGTTCTTGGCCGGGAAACCCCGGCAGGTGCGGCACCAACGGGGCCGGGCCCGGGGGCGGCGCTGCGCCGGGGAGGTCTATCTCTTGGCGGCAGGTGGGGCAGCGCACGGTTCCGGGCAACTCGCCCGGCTGGGCCTGAGCTGGGTCCACGCCGCTGCCGCAAAAGGGGCAAAAGACTCCCATCAACTTTCCTCCCGGCGCGATGCCGTCTTGCGCCGCGACCAGCGCCGCATGAACCCGGCCACGCCTTCGGGGTCTCCCCGGAGGGCCTTTTCCTCGTAAAGGGTCTCGCGCCCCTGTCCCGAAGCGGCCACCCGCAGGCATTGTACCCGATGGCCGCAGTCCCAGCAGCCGGCGGCCACCTGACGCAGACCTCCGCCGCCGGGAGGAAAAACCCGCTCCAGATCGCCGAAACATTTGGGAAGGCCGGAATCGCCCATCGTCTCTCCAACGCGCCCGCCAAAACCGGGCGCTCGGGTATAATTGAGCATAAAGGGGCGGGCCGCCCGGGTCAAACTTTTATGCCCGCTCCTTGCTTGCGCCGGCATCTTGCGGCAGACTAGGCCCCCAGGACAACCGCAGCCCCAAGGAGTGGACATGCAACTAGCCCAAGGACTGTACTTTTACCCCTGGACCCAGACCACGGTCAACAACTGCAACAGCGTGCTCATCTCCGGCGGGCCGCTTACCCTCGTCGATCCCGGCCACAGCCAGCTCTACGGCCACGTGGAAAACGGCCTGGCCGGCGACGGCTTCCGCGATATCCCGGAGCTGGTGGTGATGACCCACTGCCACCCCGACCACCTGGAGGCGGCGGCCCAGCTGCAGCGGGCCGGGGCCAAGCTGGCCATGCACCCCGAGGAGATCGCCTATATGAACGGCGAGGGGCGGGCCCTGGCCAGCGCCTTGGGCATGAACTTTCCCGACCTGACCTTTGACGTCCTGTTGGAGGAAGGCGAGCTTACCCTGGGCGAGCATACCCTCCAGGTGATCCACACCCCCGGCCACAGCCCCGGCCACGTGTGCCTGTATTGGCCCGAGCACAAGGCGCTCATCGCCGGGGACCTGGTCTTCGCCCAGGGCGTGGGCCGGGTGGACTTTCCCGGCGGCAGCGGCGAGCTGCTCAAGGAGTCCATCAAAAAAGTGGCCGCCCTGGACCTGGAACTGGTGCTGCCCGGCCACGGGCCCATCGTCAAGGGACAGGAGCAGGTGGCCAAGAACTTCGCCCTGATCGAGCAGTTCTACTTCCCCATGCTCTAGGCCCGGCTAGGGCCGCCAGAGCTCGATCTCGGCGGGCGGGTTGGCCGCGCGCCACGCTTCGAACTCCTGGGCGGTGCGCACCCCGCCGGTCATCACCGCCTTGTAGATATCTACGCCCCGGGCCTTGTTCGCACGGTCCGAGGCGTTTTTAATGGTGAGCACCGCCAGGCGTTGCTCGGTGGTCAGCTTGGCCGCCAGGGCGCTGGCCAGGCCGTCGGCCAGTCCCGCGTTAGGATGGTCGTGGGCCACCAGCCAGTTGTCGATGTCCCACAAATCCCCCTGCTCGTCCTCAAAGTCCACCCGCCAATAAAGGCCCTGGTCCGGGGTGTCCATGGCGTTCAGGTAAAACACCTGGCGCACCCCCGGCACCTGGGCCAGCTCGGCGACCACCGCGAAGCCTTGGGCCACCTGGGGTGTCTCGGTATATATCTCCAGGTCCAGGTTGGGGTGGCGCATCAGGCCGAAGCGCAAGGAGCCCACCACCACCGGCCGTCCCACCTAGGCCCAGCGCTCCAGCAGGCCCAGGCGCTTAAGCACTTCCTGCCCCCGCTTATTCAATTCGTCAGCTTTTTGCAGCAGGTGTTGTCTCTCGATCATGATTTACCTTCTTTGATTACTCGGCCCGGGCCAGGGCCTGGAGCAGGGTTTGCCCCGCCGCCTTCAGCTTGGCCCGGGCCGTGGCCAGGGCCGCGTCGCATCGGGCCTGATACTCGGGATGGGCCGCCGGGTTGGGGCGCGCCGCGTCGCCGCCGATGCCCAAGGCGGCCAGCCCCTGGCTCATCTCGCCGGCCAGCTCCGCTTCCAGGGCCTCCAGGGCTGCGGCGCGTTGGGCCTGGGCCAGCTTCAGGGCCTCGTAGGCCTGACGGGCCGGGCCCTGGGAGCACAGGGCCGCCAGGGCGGGTAAGGCGCCCGCGCGCCCCTCGTCCAGGGCCTCCAGCAGGTGGCCAACCGTTGCGGCACTGGCTTCGGCGCCCAGGCCGGACAACTCGGCGGCCAATTCCGCGCCGCTCAGATCGCCCTCCAGGCATTGGCGGGCCAGGGCCTGACCTTTTTCCTGGGCCTGGCGCTTGCTGTCGTCCTCTCCCGCGCCCAGGGCGGCGGCCCGCTCCAGGGCTATTTCCAGGGCCGACTTTATTTCAGCCATAGCGTTCCTCCAAAAGAAAGGGGCCGCCTCGCTGAGGCGGCCCCTTGGCTTGCTGATGAATGCAGCCTATTCGGGGGGAGCCCAGTCGTCTTCGTCTTCCAACTCGACGCCCAACGCCTCCCACTGCGCCTCCGCCTCGGCGTGGGCCTTCTCCACCTCTTCCTCGCTCCAGGGCTCGACGATGATGGATTCGGCCAACAGTTCCCAGAGGTAGAAGGTCTCTATCTCCAGGTCGTATTCCTTGGTCAGGGCTTTCATTATCTGATCGCGGCAGTTATGGCAAGGGGCCACCACGATTTCCGCGCCGGTTTCCTGGATCTGCTGGGCCTTTTTGCGGCCGTAGTAAAGCCGCTCGTTGGTGTAGGGCATGGCCCAGGCGCCGCCGCCGGCGCCGCAGCAGTAGTTGTTTTCCCGGGTGGGATAGGTGTCCACCCAGGTGTCGCAGATCTGATCGGTGATCCAGCGGATCTCGTCGTAGTAGGCCTTGCCGAAGGTCTTTTCGCTCTTGCGGCCGTAGTTGCAGGGATCGTGCACCGTGGCCAGCTTGCCCGCGAACTTCTCGCGGTCGATCTTTAACCGGCCCTCCTTGATGTATTCCATCATCAACTCAAAGACGTTCATGACCTTGAACTCTTCGAATGCCTCGGGGAACCACTTCTTGAAACTAAGCCTAGTTCCAAAATATGCGTGGCCTCACTCGGGTAAGAGAAGGACCTCGGCCTTCACGTTGCGGGCGTTTTCCAGCACCCGCCGGGCCTGTTCCTTCATGGACTCGTCGTCCCCGCCGAACAGGCCCCAGGTCACGCCTTCCCAGTTCTCGCTGGATACGGTCCAGCTTTCATGGGCGGCGTAGTATATCTTCCACCAGAACTTCATGTCGTCCGGCTCGCCGAAGGGCTCCTTGGAGTTGACCGTGGAGATCACCCGGGCCCCCACCTTGTCCACGGGAACGTAGAAGCCGGGGAATCCCTCGTCTTCCATTTCCTTGGACATGTCGGCCAAGAGGAACAGCCAGTCGTCATGCGGAATACCCAGGTTGTTGCCCCGCTCCATGGACATCATGGTGCCCTTGTGGATGGGGCCCGGCACCTTGTCCCGCTCGCGCAGGCCGCGGGCGGTGCGCATCATGGCCAGGATCTCCACTCCCATGGGGCAGGCGCGCTCGCAGCGGCCGCAAAGGGTGCACACCCAGGGGAAGCGGGAGTTGATCAGTTCCTCGTCCAGCCCCAAGGCGGCCATGCGCACCGCCTTGCGGGGGTCCATGCCGTCCACGCCGGTGACTGGGCAGCCTCCGGCGCAGGTGCCGCAAGTGAGGCACACATCGGCCCATTTGGGGTCCACGCGAAGTTTCGATTCGCGCTTACCCAGCTTGATCGGCTCTTGGCTCATATGTTGTCTCCCAAAAATCTATTTTGCCGGGCAACCGGACCCTTGTTTCTGGGCCGGCGGTGGTGCCCAATCCTATACCAAAACAGGGCTTTCGATAGACTATCCCAATCCCTACCGGCGCGCAAGAACATTGGGGCCGGTACGGATTGGAACTTGCTTTCTAGTATTCTTTCGGCAGCTTATCCAGCTGAGCCTTGGTGAACACCGGGCCGTCCTTGCAGACGTATTCCGGGCCCACGTTGCAACGACCGCAGATGCCGATGCCGCACTTCATGCGGTTCTCCAGGCTCATGACGATCTGCTCGGGCTGCCAGCCCAGTTTGTCGAACACCGGCTGGGTGAAGCGGATCATCACCGGCGGTCCGCAGATCAGGGCCACCGCGTTGTCGGGCTTGGGGGCCACCTGCTCGGTAACCGTGGGCACGAAGCCCACCAGGCCGTCCCAACCCTCGGCCTCGCGGTCGATGGTGATGTTCACGTTGGCCTGGCCGCTGTCGCGCCAGCTGCGCCACTCGTCTTCGTAGAGCAGCAGGCCGGGGGTGCGCGCGCCGTAGATGAAGGTGATGTCGCCGTACTTGGAGCGGTGGTCCGGGTGCAACAGCCAGTTCATGGTGGAGCGCAGGGTGGTCACCGCGAAGCCGCCGGCCACGATGACCACGTTCTTGCCCTCCATGTCCTTGAGGGGATAGCTGTTGCCCAGGGGGCCCCTGACCCCCATGATATCGCCCTCTTTCATGTTGTGCAGGCGATTGGAAACGTGGCCCACCTTGTTCACCGTGAAGAGCAGATCGTTGCCCTCGGTGGGGCTGGAGGCGATGCCGATGGGTATCTCGCCGTAACCCGATACGCTCAGTTCGGCGAACTGGCCGGGCATGTAGTCAAAGGCCTCTGCATCCGCCTCGTTTAGAAACTCAAGCCAGAAGGACTTGAGCATCTTGTCCTCGGTGGCCACCTCGGCCTTTTTGATGCGCACCGGATAGGGTACGTAGGTATTTCGCATAGCTATTGGACCTTGCCTTAAGCGTTCATGTCGTTGACCACGCGGCGCACATCGATGTTCACCGGACAAAGCTGCACGCAACGCCCGCAGCCCACGCAGCCGACCTCACCACCCCGCTTGGCGGGGATGTATTTGAACTTGTGCATGAAGCGCTGCCGCACCCGGTCCAGCTTGGTCCCGCGGGGGTTGTGGCCGGTGCCGTGCATGGTGAACAGCCAGCTCATGCAGGAGTCCCAGTTGCGCACCCGGCGGCCGGTCTCGCCGCTGGTTTCGTCCTGGATGTCGAAGCAGTGGCAGGTGGGGCAGCAGTAGGTGCAGGTGCCGCAGTTCAGGCAGCTTTCCTGCACCCGCGACCAATGGCCCGCTTCGTAGAGCTCCATCACCTCGCGCGAGAGCACCTGGTCCATGCCCACCTGGGACTCAATCTGCTCCTCGGAGGCCTTTTGCTGGGCCTCGGCCGCGGCGATTTCCTCGGCCGACGCGTCGGCCAGGCCCTCGGCCAGGGCCTCGCCTTTTTCGGTGAGCGTCTTGACCAAAAGCTTGTCGCCCAAATCCACCAGCAAGGCGTCCAGACCGGTGGTGGAGTGGGGGCCGCAGTTCATGGAGGTGCAAAAACAGGTGGGGCAGGGATCGGAGCAACCCAGACCCACCAGGGTGGTGTTCTCCCGCTTGTCCCGCCAGTAGAAGTCGTTGGTCATCTCGTCCTGCACGAAGATCAGATCCAAGACCTGGAAGGCCTTGGCGTCGCAGGGGCGGATGTTGAGCAGCAGGCGCTTGTCACCCAGGCCGGGCTCGGAGTGCATCACCATGCCCTCTTCGCCGTCCTGCACGTTTTTAAAGCGCATCATGGTTTCGCTTTGGGGGAAGAAAAACTCCTTGGGGCTCATGTGGGTGTTGCTGAACTCCCACAAAGCCTTGTCGGTATCTTCCAGCCGGGCCCATTGGGCCTTTCCCTCGGACTCCTGCGGGGCGTACACCTCGTATTTGGAGGTCAGCCCTTCCAGGAACCCGCCCAGCTTGTCTTTGGCCAGTATCTTCTCAGCCATTGCCTAGCCTTCCTACTTGATGAATTCCTGGGGGTCGTTGGGTCGGTACACGCTCAGGGGCGGGGTGGATTCCAAGTCCAGGCCCGGGGTGTAACCGTACAACTCGCGCACGTCCTTCTCGATCTTGCTGGTGAAGCGGCGCACCTTGATGCCCATGGGGCAGGCGCTCTCGCAGGCCCCGCAGTCGGTGCAGCGCCCCGCGCAGTGGAAGGCGCGCAGCAGATGGAAGGTGGCCACGTCCGCCTCGTCCTGGCCCTTGCCGCACCATTGGGGCTGGCTCTCGTCCACGAAACACACGTGGCAGTAGCACAGGGGGCAGGCGTCGCGGCAGGCATAGCAACGGATGCAGTCCTTGATGGTGTCCTCAAAGGCCGCCCAGCGCTCCAGGGGCTCCAGCTTTTCCCAGGGCGCGGCCACCGCGTCGATGTTGCCGCCCCAGTCGGAGGGGCCTTCCTCGCCCATCAACTCGTCCACGATCACCGGGTTGCGCTGCACGCAGGTGTAGCAGTTGTCGCGGCGAACCTTTTTCTGGTCCACCCGCTCCTCGAAACCCTTGCCCTTGACGATTAGGTCTTCCCCGTCCACCGTCACCTCGGTGATGGTCTTCATGGGGAACAGGGCCTCCACCTTGCGCCGGTCCACCATGCCCGGGCTGGGCACTCCCAGGATGTAAACCTGATCGCGGGCGATCTGGTTCTCCTTGATGAGCCCCACGATGCTGCGGCTTACGCAGCCCTGGGCCACGATGGCCACCTTGCCCTTTTCGCCCGCGGGACGGCGGATCAAAAAGTTGGCCAGGTTGTTGGTGCAAAAGGGCGACCAGGTGAGGTTGTCCGCCTCCTCGGGGGTGTAGGCGAAGTAGGGATAGTCGCGCATGGGCACGGTGCCCTGCGCGTAGCCGATCACGCAATCGACCGTGCCGTCGCTCAAAAGCTTTTTGGCCGCCTCGCGGATCTTGGTGACTAGGGCTTCCATCAGGCCACCTTCCGGATGTCTTTGACCATGCGCGTGGCCGGGCCGAGCTCCTTAACCGCTTCGGTTACCTTGATGACCGTATCCTGGAACTTGGTGGCCTCGGCCGAGGATATCCAACTGAAGTGCAACCGGCCGGATTCGATGCCTACGTACTCCAGGAGGTTTTTTAGTACGGCGAACCGCCGTCGGGCGAACATGTTGCCAGCTATATAGTGGCAGTCGCCCGGGTGTCAGCCGGAGACCCAGACCCCGTCCACTCCCTGCCTGAAAGCCTGCAGGATGAACTTGGGGCTCATCCGGCCGGTGCAGGGAATGCGGATCACATGGATGTTGGGGGGATACTGCAACCGGCTGACGCCCGCCAAATCGGCCGCGCCATACGAGCACCAGTTGCACAGAAACGCCGCTATGCGCGGTTGGAACTGTTCGTTATCACTCATGGGACCGTACCGTCCTATTTCCTACAGAGCCATGATCTGGGCCATGACGCCCTGGTTGGTGAAGCCTCTCAAGTTCGGCGCGCCGGAGCGGCAGGAGGCCACGCAGGTGCCGCAGCCCTTGCACAGGGCCTCGTTCACCACGGCCAGGCCGTTCTCGTCCTGGGTGATGGCCTGGTAGGGGCAAACCGTCCAGCAAACCCCGCAGCCCACGCACTTGCGCTGGTCGATGATGGCCACGGTGCCCGGCAGCATCATCTCCTTGGAGCTGAGCACCGTCACCGCCCGGGCCACCGCCGCCTGGGCCTGGGCCACCGCCTCTTCCAGAGGCTTGGGATAGTGGGCCAGGCCGGCCATGAACACGCCGTCGGTGGCGAAGTCCACGGGGCGCAGTTTTTGGTGGGCCTCCAGGAACCAGCCGTCCGCGTCCATGGACACCTTGAACATCTGGGCCAGGTCGTTGGCCCGGTTGCTCACGATGGCCGTGGCCAGACCCAGCAGGTCCGCCTCGATGAGCAGGTCGCGGCCCAGGATGTGGTCGCGCACCTTGACCACCAGGCCACCATCGGTGGCCTGCACCTCGGGCTTGTGGTCCACGTCGTAGCGCACGAACAACACGCCCTTGCTGCGGGCCTCCTTGTACATGAGCTCCCGCTCGCCAAAGGTGCGGACGTCGCGGTAAAGGATTACCACCTGGGACTCGGGGTTGGCCTCCTTGATGGCCAGGGCGCTCTCCACCGAGTGGGTGCAGCAAACCTTGGAGCAATAGGGACGCTCCGGCTCGCGGCTGCCCACGCACTGGATGAACACCGCCTTGTTCACTTTGCTCAAATCCAGCTCGCCGCCCAGCACGGCCTGGTCGATCTCCAGGTGGGTCATCACCCGGGGGTCCTGGCCGTAGAGGTATTCGGCGGGCTTATATTCGCCCGCGCCGGTGCAGATCAGGGCCACTCCGTGCTCCACCACTTCTTCGCCGGCGTCACCGGCCAGGGTGGTCTTGAAGTTGCCCACGAATCCTTCCACCTCCTTGATGGTGGTGTTCAGATGCACGGTGATCAGGGGCTCGGCCGCGATCTTCTCCCGGAGCTCGTCCAGGTAGGGGGCGATGGGCTGGTTCTGGTAGGTGACCCTAAGGCTGCGGGCGTTGCCGCCCAGGGCGTTGTCGCGCTCCACCAGGTGGCAGGAGTAACCCTGGGCCGCCAGGTTCAGAGCCGCGTTCATGCCCGAGACGCCGCCGCCGATAACCATGGCGCCGGGAGTGACCTCGAGCTGCACCTCCTCCAGGGGGCTGAGCAGGGCGGCCTTGGCCACGGCCATGCGCACCAAGTCCATGGCCTTTTCCGTGGCCGCGTCCGGGTTGCCGGAATGCACCCAGGAGTCCTGGTTGCGGATGTTGGCCATCTCGAACAGGTACTTGTTCAGCCCGGCGTTGACCAGGGTCTCCTGGAACAGGGGCTCGTGGGTGCGCGGGGTGCAGGCGGCCACCACCACCCGGTTGAGGCCCTCCTCCGCGATCACCTCGGCCATCTTGTCCTGGGTGTCCTGGGAACAGGAGAACAAGTTGTTGCGCACGTAGGTGACGAAAGGCAGGGTCTTGGCGTATTCGGCCACCGCCTCCACGTCCACCACCCCGGCGATGTTGATGCCGCAGGAGCACACGAACACGCCGATCCTGGGCGAGTCGCCTGCCACGGGCCGCTCTGCCGGGTATTGCTGCTCCTGGGCCAGGCTGCCCCGGGCGCTGGAGAGCTTGCCCGCCGCGGCGCAGGCGGCGGCCGAGGCTTCCATCACCGACAGGGGGATGTCCTTGGGACCGGCCAGGGCGCCGCAGACGTACACGCCGGGGCGGCTGGTGGTCACCGGCGCGAAACAGCTGGTGGAGATGAACTTGCCGGGGCTCAGGTCGATGTCCAGGCGCTGGCAGAGTTCGATGGTCTCGGGCGAGGTCTCCAGGCCCTGGGAGAGCACCACCATGTCAAAGGTCTCGACCTTGGCCTGACCGTCCTCGGTGGCGTACTCGATCTGCAGGGAGTGGTCTTCCAACTCGCTGATGGAGTGGATGCGGCTGCGGATGAAGCGCACGCCGTCTTCCTGGGCCCCCTCGTAGTAGCGCTCGAAGTCCTTGCCGAAGGTACGCATGTCCATGAAGAAGATGGCAGCGTCCAGATCGGTGTGCGAGTGCTCCTTGGCGATCACCGCTTCCTTGATGGCGTACATGCAGCACACCGCCGAGCAGTAGGGATGGTCGCAGGTGTTGACCTCGCGGCTGCCCACGCACTGCAGCCAGGCGATCTTCTTGGGCTCGGCCTCGTCGCTGGGCCGCACCAGGTGGCCCATCCAGGGGCCGGAGGCGGCCAGGACGCGCTCGAACTCCAAGGCGGTCACCACGTTGGGGAAGTTGGCGTAGGAGTATTGCACGTAGGGGCTGGGATCAAAGGGCTTGAACCCGGCGCTGATGATCACCGAGCCCACGTTGATCTCGCGAACCTCTTCCTGCTGCTCGTAGTTGATGGCGCCGGTGGGGCAGAACTTCTGACAAGCCTTGCACTTGCCCTTTTGGAAGTAGATGCAGTTATCGGCGTCGATGCCGTACTTGAGTGGCACGGCCTGGGCGTAGCGCACGTAGGCGGCCTTACGCTTGTCCAGGCCCTCGTTGTATTCGTTGGGGATGCGCTTGGGACATTTATCAGAGCAAGCACCGCAGGCAATGCACTTGTCCAGGTCCACATAGCGGGGATGGCTGACGACCTTTACCGAAAAGTCGCCTTCTTCGCCCTCGATATCCTGAACCTCGCTGAGGGTCAGGAGTTCAATATTGATATGCCGGCCGACCTCGACCAGTTTGGGCGAGATAATTCACATTGCACAGTCATTGGTGGGAAAGGTCTTGTCCAACTGGGACATGACCCCACCAATGGCCGGGCTCTTCTCCACTAAATAGACATAATAGCCGGAGTTGGCCAGGTCGAGAGCGGACTGCATACCTGCAATGCCGCCGCCCACCACCATAACCGCACCGGTGACTTGCTTGGCTTTTGCCATTGGCCTAACCTATTCCTTCTCAAAGTGAGACTCGATGAAACCCACCGATATTACATGAACAATAAGCAGTTTGTTCTACGGTTTACAAGGTAATATCTTTAACACACATTTTCCAAAACGTGTCAAGTTTTCTCTAATTTCCGATGGTATGAATGAGACCTCATGCACAACCCATACCCCTACTTTGTCTATTTAATCACTAGCATTTAAGCGGATTGTCAGGAATTCAGCGGGGTAAGGAGACTACTTGATCGCTTGGATATCCCTCTTCGGTAAGCAGCACCTCGATCACCTGATTTGGCTCCCCCAGCACCGTGGCCCCCACGAAATCCGGCTGTACGGGCAATTCCCTCCCCCCCCGGTCTATGAGCACCGCCAAATCGATTCGGCAGGCCCGCCCGAAATCCATCAGTTCATCCAGAGCGGCGCGCACCGTCCGACCGGTGTAGAGCACGTCGTCCACCAAAACCACCCGCCGACCTTCCAGGTCAAAGGCGATTTGGGTGGTGCCCACCTTGGGCCGGCTGTGCTGCGTGGTCCAATCATCCCGGTACAGGGTGATGTCCATGATCCCGGTGTCCGGCTCCGCCCCCAACAGGCTCCCCACCAGGACCGCCAGCCTCTTGGCCAGGTGCACCCCACCCGTGCGAATGCCCACCAGGCAAAGGTCGGGACACTGTCTTTGGTCTCCTACGATGGCCCGGGCCATGGCCTCCAGTTGGGCGGTCATCTGCGCGGCGTCAAACAGCACTTTCGCCTGGCTGAGATCCATGTTTGTTATTGCTCCCGGCAATGGGGGTGTGGGGCCCGGAAATTTTTTTATATCCCACCCTGCGTGTACTCACAAGAAATTTTAGGTAAAAATGGGACCGCACCGACAAAAAGCCCCATTCTTACTCTTGACCTGAGCCCTTCTGGGGCCTATAAATTGGCCTGTGCGCCGGAGTGGCGGAATTGGTAGACGCAGGGGACTCAAAATCCCCCGGTCTTTATGGCCTTGCGAGTTCGAGTCTCGCCTCCGGCACCAATAAAATCAAGTGGTTACCCTGGCAACTCTAGCTATGGCGGAGTTGCCAATTTTTTTGTGAAACACCGTTTGTGCCACTATTGTGAACCGCCCCGGGATTGCCGGAGACTCCATTACTTGAGAGGATGGAGTCATGAGCAAGCGAATCAGATATTCCCCAGAGGTTAAGGAACGGTCGGTGCGGATGCTGCTGGAGCACCAGGATGAGTATTCTTCCCAGTGGCAGGCCATCTGCTCCATCGCGTCCAAGATCGGCTGCACCGGCGAGACTCTACGCAGTTGGCTGCATCAAGCCGAGCGCGACCAGGGTGTGCGGGCCGGCCTGACCACGTCGGAGCGTGAGCGTCTTGAACAGCTTGAGCGGGAAAACCGGGGGCTTCGGCGGGCCAATGAGATCCTGCGCAAGGCATCGGCATATTTCGCCCAGGCGGAGCTCGACCGCCGACCGAAATGATGGTGTCCTTCATCGACGCCCAGCGCCAGGGCCACGGGGTCGAGCCGATCTGCGCGGTGTTGCCGATCGCCCCGTCGACCTACTACGAGCGTAAAGCCCGTCAAGCTGATCCCGAGCGATTGCCCGAGCGGGCCAAGCGCGATGCTTATTTGCGGCCCGAGATTCGCCGGGTATGGGAGGCCAATTTCCAGGTCTACGGCGTGCGCAAGGTTTGGCGTCAATTAAACCGTGAGGAGATCGAGGTGGCCCGCTGCACGGTGGAGCGCCTCATGCGTGCTATGGGCCTGCAGGGGGCAGTGCGGGGCAAGAAGTGCAAGACCACCATTCCCGATGAGGGTGTATACCGGCCCGCCGACCTGGTCAATCGCGACTTCACCGCCAGCCGCCCCAATCAACTGTGGGTGGCAGATGTTACTTACGTAGCCACATGGCTGGGTTTCGCCTACGTGGCCTTTGTCATCGATGTGTTTGCCCGCATGATCGTGGGTTGGCGGGCCTCCAGTTCCTTGCGGACCGATCTGGCCCTGGACGCCCTGGAGCAGGCCCTGTGGGCTCCTGGAGACATCGACGGTCTGGTCCACCACAGCGACCGCGGCTCCCAGTACCTTTCGATTCGCTACACCGAGCGCCTGGCCGAGGCTGGCGTCGAGCCATCGGTGGGCAGCGTGGGTGACTCCTACGACAACGCCATGGCCGAGACGGTCATCGGCCTTTACAAGACAGAAGTGATCCGCAGGCGGGGCCCTTGGCGAAATCTTGATGCCGTGGAATTCGCCACCCTCGAATGGGTGGACTGGTTTAACAACCGCCGACTGCTCGAGCCCATCGGAAACATTCCCCCGGTGGAACTCGAGATGTCATACTATCGGTCCCTACAGGCCCAGGCCATGGTGGCCTGACTCAAACAAAAGAGCCTCCGGAAAAACCGGGGCGATTCAAATTGCTGTTTTCATAAGGTCCTCCATTTTGGGTATTACGTTGAATATTCTTTAAAGTTTGTCCTAGGGGAATTTCCTTGAAAATGAAAGATCAAGCGCATGGAAGAGGATGCGGAGTTTTATGCGGATGGGCATGTGGAATTTGGGATCGGTGAGGATATGAGTAATTTGTGTGGATGGAGATTATGGTGAAAAGCCCAGGATCCTGGGTTTTTTGTTAGACTAACGCAGAGGAAGCTACTCAGGGTATAGGCCTGCGGCGCAGGAGTCGCCATAACCTGGACTGAGCCCCCTAAACGAAGAGGTTATTAAGCCTAAGGTCTACCGGGACTCTGTCCATCAGAAAAAACCTAGTCGTGTTCCAAACGCTTTGACGATGTACATTGGACCCCGGATCATCTTATTTCTACTGCAGGTCGCAGGCCAGACAGTCAGATTAAAAGCGCTTTGGTATGGTTATCTCAAGCTTGCGTCAAACTCATTTTTAAGGGCATAGCGGCACTGCTCGAGCATTTTCCTGCCTTGGGCCGGTTTTAACCTTTTTAACCACACGAAAAATTTCCCCTCGCGCCAGCGGAGGCCTTGGGCCACGTAATAAGTGCGGCCAGGGACCAATTGCAGGACAATTTCGGCTCTATTATGCAGAGAAACACTTAAAGTATGTTGCCCGGGCGGCAGCATAGCTGCCAAATAGGCTCCCCCCTTAACTGTCCCGAAACCGCGCCCGTCCAGCAAAATCCTAGTACCTATGGGGTCTCCTTCTCCTGGCTGGGGTGGCCGGATAAGATAAAGAAGGGCCTTACCGGAGGCTGGGGCCAGGCTCTTGTAGCGGGCGTCCACCTCCGGTCCGGCCAAGGGAATTTGCCACATGCAGGCGGTGGCTAGGCAAAGAGCCACCACGAAGAACCTGAAAGTACAGGACAACTTGCGGAGTGGCGACACTTATTCCTCCGATGTTGGTAGTTTATTCCCATTATAGATATGGATAGGAACACTTAAGGCTATTTTAAAAGGCATGGGGAGAGATGAAACGTTTGTCGGCCTGATCGCGGAGTTGTTTTTTTCAGGGTGTCAGTGACCTATCCTCTTAACCTGACATGCCCTCGTTCCTTCTGGCGAGGCACCCTGACCTACCCCCCTTCACCCGGTCCAAGATTTTAAGTTAGGATTTGGGACGAGAGAGGGAGGGCGACGATGGCTAGGAAGCGCTATTCGGCCAGGCAGATTAAAATGCCAGTGAGCCTATCTCGAAAAATGCTAGGTCACCTATCCAGTATTTTCTAAATCTGCTTCAACAGGCCAACTTTGTTGTGGGACTTTGCGACCAGTCCCGAGGCACCTAACAATTCAAATTAATCGCTGAGTTCATATGGGATGCGCAGCTTGTGCAACATGATCCTGGCCATGACGTAATGAAGGAGTAAATCCCGTAAAAGCTGCTTGGCGGCCCATTAACAGGTTTACTTCTTTTGCAACTCGATCATCATCTCGTTGTGCCGGAAAAATGGTATGGTCCACGGAGGATCATAGCCAGCATACATAGGTGTGGAGACAACCTTAAAATCTGTATTTTTGGCAAGCCAATCCAGTAGTTCTTTGGCCTTATCCTCGTTACGCTCCAAGCTGCCGTACCAGCCATAACTGATGACCGCCACATACCTGGCAGGGATTTTATCGAAGCTTACCCGTTTATCCCTTGGTGTGGGCAACTCCTCCATGTCGTAAGTGGAAGGCATCATAAAGGTCATCACCCATTCATCCCCACTGCCGCTTTGCACCACAGGGCCGGTCATGGCAATTTTTTCATTTTGCGCATCCTTTTTTTGCACTACCGGGCCGGTCATGGCGATCTTCTGCTTCTTGATATTGTTCCCAAAAATATAGTCAGCCAGTATCCTGAAGGCGGCGGTCTGCGCCTCTTTGAAATTACCTTTTACTGTGGTCTTGGCAACGATAAAGGGCTTGTAATACCTGATCTCCTTGTCACCATCTTGCTGGATGACTTTGTAGCTGGGTGACTCATAGTCATGAACCCCAAACACCGAACAACCAGTGCTAATGATTGCGAGCATAGCGAATATGGCCGTTTTTTTTATCTTGTTGTATAGGCTCATTTTTTATAATTTACTTATTCATCGGATGTCTTATGCTAATATATGTTTTTCCTAGAGCACAATCAGTTTAACAGAACTTTCAATATTAGGCCCACCCTGGGAAAGGGCCTGCTCGATGGAGTTGAAAACGGTGTTTACCGTGCTTTCGGCCATTTTGAGGGTGAGGCCCTCTTTCTCGGCAAGCATTCTGATCGGGTCGGATTTGTTCATGGATTGGTGTCCCCCCTTGAGGAATTGGTATTTTGGCGTGATCTTAGGTGGTTGGGTGCTTAATGTCAACTTGGTGTAAGGGAAGCCCAGGATCCTGGGCTTTTTGCCTGACCAGCTAAGAATCATAGGAGAAATAGGTTTGACCCGTTCAGGGGTATCCAATCCATGATCGAGGCATGGAAGAAAGATTACAACCGGAAGCGTACCCACAGGTCCTTGGACAACCAAATTGGAAATACCGCCCAAAAAAGACGCTAGGCCACCGTTGCTTTGTGGGTCGGACGGTTGACCAATACCAGGCCGATGCTGATCAGAGCCAAGGACAGCAATAATCGGATCTCCACATTTTCATGCAAAATCCAAAACCCACTGATGAACACCCCGGCCACTGGTGTGAAGAAGGTGAAGGCCTGCACCAGGCTGGCCGGGTGGTGGTGGATCAGGTTGAACCATGCCAGGTAGCTGATGAAGGCCACTATTACCGACTGATAGAAAAGCGAGAAGGCCCCGAAGCCGGTTAGGCTGGCCGACAGCGGGTCTTCCAGCAAAAAACTGGCTGCCAGCAGTAACGGCCCTGAGAAAAAGAGTTGGTAAAAGAGCGTTTGCAGGGCCTGCGCACGTTCGGCTAGGAATCGCTTCAGATAGACGGTGGTGGCTCCCCACAGGGCCCCGGCAGTTAGTGAAAACAGATCGCCCAACAGGGACCTGGGCGTGATTCGGTCTAGACCTTGGCCAAACAGGACCACCAGGCCGCCGAAGGCCAGCACCAAGCCTGCCACCTTCAGGCGCGTCAAGCGGTCGTTTGGCAGCCAGAAATGGGCCCCCACGGCCACGAAAAACGGCGCAGCATACAGTAGCAGGTAGCTGCGGGCCACGTTGGTCAAGACCATGCCCGGATAAAGAAAGCCGAACTCTGTGCCGAAGAAAAGGCCTAGGACTAGGCCGTGAACCACCACCACCCGGTTCGGAAATACCCGCACCCCCTTGAACACCATCCACACCCACAGGCAAGATGCGGCCACTACCGAGCGAACTCCGGCCTGGAAAATGGGAGGCAATTGGCCCGCGGCCAGCTTGACCACGGCCATGTTGGTGCCCCAGAGCAGCGCCAGGGCCAGCATAGTTAGGACCACGCCTATGCTTAGGCTCTGCTCGGTTTGTGCTGGCGGAGGTACTGCTGCCGACTGTTTCATCAAATTACGCCGCAGGATGAGATTAGCTTGGACCAGAACAAGGGATGGTAGCCCCAAACTAACATGAAACATGACCTGCTTCCCGAATTCTGGTCCATATCGGATGAGAAAATCGTCATAATTCTCATTTGACCAGGAGGACTGGATGAAGCGCAGGAGGTACACCGAGCCCCAGATCGTTTTTGCCCTGCAGCAGGCTGACAGCGGCACCCCGGTGGCGGAGATCGTGCGCAAGATGGGGGTGAGCGAGGCCACCTTTTACCGCTGGAAGAAAAAATTCGCGGGCATGGGCGTGGCGGAGATCAGGCGCCTGAAGCAGCTTGAGGAAGAAAACCGTAAGCTCAAGCAGCTGGTGGCTGACTTGAGCCTGGACAAGGCCATGCTGCAGGACGTCATAAAAAGAAAACTATGAAGCCTGTCCGCAAGCGTGCTCTGGCCGGCTATTTGGAGAAGGTATTCAAGGTCAGTGAGCGGCGGGCCTGCCAGGTGCTCAAGTTTGCCCGCTCCAGCCATCGCTACCAGAGTATTGCGGACAGGCAGGACGAATTGCGCATGCGGCTGAGGGACCTGGCCGCGGTCCGGGTCAGCTATGGCTACCGGCGCCTGCATGTGCTCCTGAGGCGGGAGGGCTGGCTGGTCAACGCCAAGCGGGTTTATCGCCTTTATACCGAGGAGGGGCTGACCATGCGCCGCAAGCGCCCCCGGCGCCGGGTGAGCGCGACCCGCCGGGTGGTCAGCCAGCCAAAGCCCAAGAGGAGCAACGAGAGCTGGTCTATGGACTTTGTGTCCGATCAGCTTTATTCTGGGCATCAGCTCCGGGTGCTGACGATAGTGGACAACTTTAGTCGTGAGAGCCTTGCTTTGAAGGCTGGTCAGAGCCTACGGGGCGATGATGTAGTGGCAGTGCTCAACCAGCTGGTCGCTGAACGTGGAGCCCCCAAATCCATCAAAGTGGACAACGGGAGCGAATTCACCTCTAAAGTCCTTGATCAGTGGGCGTACTGGAACAAGGTGGAGCTTGATTTCAGCCGCCCAGGCAAGCCCACGGACAACCCATTTATCGAGTCATTCAACGGACGTCTTCGGGAGGAGTGCTTAAACGAAAACTGGTTTGTGTCGGTGGTGGACGCCCAGGACAAGCTGGACACCTGGCGGCTGGATTACAACCAACATCGGCCACACAGCTCCCTGGGTAACATGACCCCGGAGGCCTATGCCAAGCAGGTGGGACCTGCCCCCTGCGTGGCCTCCCCCAGGGCTCCATCTCCAAAGAAGCAAACCTGGGAATCTCTCATCTCACCTGGACCCGAAACGGGTAGCACCTCACGGCCCAAAATCCTAACGTAAAATGTGGACCGGGTTAAGGGGGGCAGGTCAAGGGGGGCAGCTTTCAATTGCCGTGATCGCTGGTTATGGCTGGCCCGGCAAAGCGCCCGCCGATGCACCAGCCATACGCAACCGGCTAATTTACCTTTGAATCCCCAGAAAAATCCCCAGAATTTTCCCGCCGGACCTTGGAGGAGTACGGGTTTTGCCTTTTATGTGACGTTTAATTCATTTATTAGAATTAAAATTCATTTGGTGTAAAATTGCTTCATGTCGATTTGGATCGGCATTGCTGGTTTTGAGGAGATTCAATGACGCCTGTCAAAAAGCTTTCACGCCGGGAAAGGGAGCGGTTGCGGCAACGCCGGGACATGCTTGCCGCCGCATTGGAGCTGTTCTCCCGTAACGGCTATTACAACGTTTCCATGAATGAGATCGCTGAGAAAGCCGAATTCGCGGTAGGGACGCTGTACAAATTTTTCAAGAACAAGGAAGACCTTTACCGTTCCATCATGATCGAGGAGACCGACTGGTTCCATAAGGTCATGGACCAGGCCCTGGACAGCGGCGGCGATGAGATCGAGAAGCTGCGCAACTACGTGTCCACCAGAGGTGTGGCGGTAACCGAAAAAGAAGCGGTGGTGCGTCTCTACCATGCGGAGGTGCGCGGAAGAAGCTTCAACCTCCGTGCTGGGCTTGACGACGAAATCATAAAACAATTGAATGAATTGCGCGAAAGGCTCACCTCGATTTTCGCCAGCGGGATCAAGAAGAAAATTTTCCGCCCAATCGCCGAGCCGAGGCAGTTGGCCGTTGCCCTGGAAAACATCTGCAGCGGCTTCATCATGCGCTGGCTGGAAGATCCGCAAAACAACAAGTACCCGGAAGAGCCGGACGTCATCCTCAATATAATCTTCCAAGGGCTTATTCCGGGGGAGTACCACTCGCCCCGCCCGGCGGCCCAAAATAGTTAGATGTCAGCCAAAGTCAAGTCACATGGAGCGTATCTGATGCAATCCAACGGCGGGGTAGGTGGACTCATGGGGCACGGTGCCAGGTCGGCGGTCCTGCTGGCGGTCCTGTTGGCGGCGCTGCTGGTAGCGGCCTGCGGAAACCAACCGAAAACCCAGCGGCAGCAGGCGGTTCCGGAGGTTTCCACCTTCACGGTGCAACCGGTGAACATAACCGTTTCCACCGAGCTGCCGGGGCGCACCTCGGCCTTTCGCATCGCTGAAATCAGGCCCCAGGTCAACGGACTGATTCAAAAGCGCCTGTTTACGGAGGGCTCCGACGTCAAGGCCGGTCAGACGCTGTATCAGATCGACCCCGCTCCCTTCCAGGCCGCCCTGGACAGCGCCACGGCGGCCCTGGCCAAGGCCAAAGCCAACCTGCCCTCCATCACCTCCAAGGCCGAACGCTACAAGTCGCTGGCGGCGGCCAAGGCGGTGAGCCAGCAGGACTACGACGACGCGGCGGCCGCCCTGGCCCAGGCCAAGGCGGACATCCTTTATTGGCAGGCGGCGGTGCAGACGGCGCGCATCAACCTGGGCTATACCAAAGTGGCCGCGCCCATTGCCGGGCGCATCGGCAAATCCAACGTCACTGTGGGGGCCATCGTCACCGCCTACCAGCCCCAGGCCCTGGCCACCATTCAGCAGCTCGACCCCATCTACGTGGACGTGCCCCAATCCACCTCCGATCTGCTAGAGCTGAAGCGCCGCCTGGCCAGCGGGCGCCTGATCCGCAGCGGCCAGGGGCACAACAAGGTCAAGCTATTCCTGGAGGACGGGACGCCCTACCCCCTGGAGGGCACCTTGCAGTTCCGCGACGTGTCGGTGGACCCCACCACCGGCTCGGTCTTCCTGCGCATGATCTTCCCCAACCCCGAGGGGGTGTTGCTGCCGGAGATGTTCGTGCGTACCGAGATCACCGAGGGGGTCAACGACCACGCCATCCTGATCCCCCAACAGGCGGTGTCGCGCAACCCCAAGGGCTCTCCCTACGTCTTGCTGGTGGGCTCCGACAACAAGGTGGCGCTACGCATGATCACCGTGGATCGGGCGGTGGGGGATAAATGGCTGGTCTCCGCGGGCCTGGCCCCCAGCGACCGGGTGATCGTGGAGGGACTGCAAAAGGTCCGCCCCGGCGCGCCGGCCAAGCCGGTGCCCTATAAACCCGCCCCCGCCCCCTCGGCCGCTCCCGCCGCCGGGTCCAAGTAGCGGAGGCGCGCGTCATGCTCTCCAAGTTCTTTCTGGAGCGGCCGGTATTCGCCTGGGTCATCGCCATCATCATGATGACCGCGGGACTGCTGGCCATCCACAACCTGTCCATATCCCAGTACCCCAACATCGCCCCGCCCTCCATCGCCATCGACGCCTTCTTCCCCGGGGCCTCGGCCGAGACGGTCGAGAACACGGTGACCCAGATCATCGAGCAGAAGATGACCGGCCTGGAGGACATGCTCTACCTGTCGGGCACCAGTTCCTCTTCCGGGGCCTCGCGGGTGGAGCTCACCTTCGCCGCCGGCACCGACCCGGACATCGCCTGGTCCAAGGTGCAGAACAAGCTGCAATTAGCCATGGCCAGCCTGCCCGACGTGGTGCAGCGCCAGGGGGTGCAGGTCAGCAAGTCCACCCGCAACTACCTCATCATCGTGGGCCTAATCTCCGAAGACGGCAGTATGGACGGCGACGCCCTGCGCGATTACGCCCAGTCCAACCTGGAGAAAATTCTTTCGCGGGTGCCCGGGGTGGGCGAGGTGAACAACTTCGGCACCCAGTACGCCATGCGTATCTGGGTGGACCTGGACAAGCTGATCAAGTATCGCCTCACCTTGGCCGACGTGACTGAGGCGCTCAAGACCTACAACGTCGAGATCTCGGCCGGGCAGTTCGGCGGCGCGCCGGCGGTCAAGGGCCAGCGCCTCAACGCCTCCATCATCGTGCAGCACCTGCTGCAGACCCCGGAGCAGTTCGCCGACATACCCATCCGCACCAACCCCGACGGCTCGGTGGTGCGGGTGAAGGACGTGGCCAGCACCGAGCTGGGCACCGAGCGTTACGACGTGGTCGCCGAATATGACGGCAAGCCGGCCGCGGGCATGGCCATCCGCATGGCCGCCGGGGCCAACGCCCTGGACACGGCCAACGCCATCAAGGCCAAGCTGGTGGAGATGAGCCGTTATTTCCCGCCGGGCATGAAGGTCATCTACCCCTACGACACCACGCCCTTCACCCAGGTGGCCATCGACGAGGTGGTCAAGACGCTCTTCGAGGCGATCCTGCTGGTGTTCATCATCATGTACCTGTTCATGGGCACCTTCCGGGCCACCCTGATCCCCACCATCGCGGTGCCGGTGGTGCTGCTGGGCACCTTCGCGGTGCTGGATCTCTTCGGTTTTTCCATAAACATGCTGACCATGTTCGCCATGGTGCTGGCCATCGGCCTGTTGGTGGACGACGCCATCGTGGTGGTGGAGAACGTCGAGCGGATCATGTCCGAGGAGGGCCTGCCCCCCAAGGAGGCCACCGCCAAGTCCATGGATCAGATCACCAGCGCCTTGATCGGCATCGGCCTGGTGCTCTCGGCGGTGTTCGGCCCCATGATGTTTTTCCCCGGCTCCACCGGGGTGATCTACCGGCAATTTTCGGTAACCGTCATCTCCTCCATGCTGCTGTCGGTGGTGGTGGCCCTGATCCTCACCCCGGTGCTGTGCGCCACCCTGCTCAAGCCCGTGGCCAAGGGCCACGAGTCCTCCGAGCACGTGGTGTTTTTCCTGCGGCCTTTTTTCCGCTGGTTCGACCGCGTATTTTTGCGCACCCGGGAGTGGTACCTGGGGGTGGTGGGCCGGGCTTTGAGCAAGAAGCTGCGCTACATGGCCTTGTTCGTGCTGATCGTGGCGGCCATGGCCTACCTGTTCCAGCAGATGCCCACTTCCTACCTGCCGGACGAGGACCAGGGCATACTCTACGTCCAGGCGATCCTGCCCTCCGGGGCCACCCTGGAACAGACCCAGGACGTCTTGAATCAGGTGCGGGAATATTTCGTCAAGAACGAGAAGGACGCGGTGGAGTCCATGATGGCCGTCGCGGGCTTCAGCTTTGGCGGCCAGGGCCAGAACGTGGGCCTGGGCTTCGTGAAGCTCAAGGACTGGGATAAGCGCCGGAGCGCCAACCTCAGCGTCTGGGCCATAGCCGGCCGGGCCATGGGCTACTTCTCCACCATCAAGTCGGCCATGGTCTTCGCCTTCGCGCCGCCGGCGGTCATCGAGCTGGGCCGGGCCAACGGCTTTGACTTCGAATTGCAGGACCGGGGCGGGCTGGGCCACGAAAAGCTGATGGCGGCCCGCAACCAGCTATTGGTCATGGCCGCGCAAGACCACCGCCTGGCCAGGGTGCGGCCCAACGGCATGAACGACGTGCCCGAGTATTACATCGACGTGGACTGGCGCAAGGCCGGGGCCCAGGGGGTGTCCGTCGCCGCCATTCACAACACCATCTCCGCCGCCTTCGGCAGCGCCTACGTCAACGACTTCATCCAGGCCGGGCGGGTCAAGCGGGTCTACATCCAGGCCGACGCTCCCCACCGCATGCTGCCTGGCGACCTGCAAAAGCTCTACGTGCGCAACAACGCCGGCAGGATGGTGCCCTTCTCCTCCTTCGCCACCGGCCGCTGGTCTTCGGGCTCGCCCATGCTGGAGCGCTACAACGGCTTCCCGGCGGTCAACATATGGGGCGAGCCGGCCCCCGGCTACAGCTCCGGCGACGCCATGCAGGCCATTGAGGAAATCGCGGACAAGCTGCCCAAGGGCATAGGCTACGACTGGACCGGGCTGTCCTACCAGGAACGCATGGCCGGCTCCCAGGCGCCCTTGCTCTACGCCTTTTCCATTTTCGTGATCTTCCTGTGCCTGGCGGCCCTGTATGAAAGCTGGCCCATTCCCATCTCCATCTTGATGGCCTTGCCCCTGGGGGTCATCGGAGGTGTAGCCGGCTCTTACTGGCAGGGCCTGCCCAACGACGTCTACTTCCAGATCGGCTTGCTGACCACCTTGGGGCTGACCACCAAGAACGCCATCTTGATCGTGCAGTTCGCCAAGGCCCGGGTGGACCAGGGGACCCCCCTGCTGGAGGCGACCCTGGAGGCGGCCAAGCTGCGCCTGCGGCCCATTGTCATGACCTCCATGGCCTTCGGTTTCGGCATCCTACCCCTGGCCCTGGCCACCGGGGCGGGCTCCGGGGCGCAGAAGGCCATCGGCATCGCGGTGCTGGGCGGCATGTTTACCTCCACCTTCCTGGTTACGGTGTTCGCGCCGCTGTTTTACGTGATCATCTACAACCTGCTGGGCAAACACAAAAAACGGGCGGCGCCCAGACCCGGCCGCCATGCCGACCGGGGGGGGCCAGCACATGACTAGGCGGTTGTTACCGGTGTGGCTGGCGCTGCTTGTCTTGCTGGGCGGCTGCAACCTGGCGCCGCAATATCGCCGGCCCGAGGCGCCGGTCCCGGCGCAGTGGCCCAAGGGGGAGGCCTACCGGCCGTCCCAGGTCGCGCCCGGCGCGCCGGCGGTGGCCCAGCTGAAGTGGCAGGATTTTTTCCGGGACCAGCGGCTGCAAAAGATCATCACCATGGCCCTGGAGAACAACCGGGACCTGCGCCTAGCCGCCCTGAACGTGGAGCGGGCCCGCGCCCTGTACGGCATACAAAGGGCGGAGCTGTTTCCCCAGGTGCAATTGGGGGCCGGGGCCCAAAAGCAGCGCACCGCCGTCGAGCTGACCACTCCCGGCAACCCCAGGACCTCGGAAAAATACAACATCGACCTGGGCGTGGTGGCCTGGGAGATCGACTTCTTCGGGCGCATCCGCAGCCTGGAGGAACAGGCCCTGCAGGAATACCTGGCCACCGAGCAGGCCCGGCGTAGCGTGCAGATAATGCTGGTGTCGGAAACCGCCCGGACCTACCTGGCCCTGGCCGCCGACCGCGACAACCTGCGGCTGGCCCAGGAAACCCTGCAATCGCAACAATACGCCTACGACCTGGTGAAAAAACGTTTCGACGTCGGCGCGGCCACCGAGCTGGACCTGTTCCGGGCCGAAACCCCGCTGCAGACCGCCAAGGTGGACATAGCCCGCTATCAGCAGTTTGCAGCCCAGAGCCTGAACGCCCTCAATCTGCTGGCCGGGGCCAGCGTGCCCCGGGAACTGCTGCCCGCCGGGCTGGACGACCTGACCGGACCTGAGGAAGTCTCGGCGGGCCTTTCTTCCGAGGTGCTCTTGCAGCGGCCGGACATAATGGCCGCGGAACACCGGCTGATGGGTGCCTACGCCTTGATCGGCGCGGCGCGGGCCGCCTTTTTCCCGCGCATCGTCCTCACCGGCTCCGTAGGCACCGCCAGCAACCAGCTCTCCGACCTGTTCGGCGCGGGGTCCGATACCTGGAACTTCGCGCCCCGTCTCATCATGCCCATATTCGACCCCCGCGTCTGGGCCGCCTTGCGGGTAAGCGAGGCCGACCAGAAAATCATCCTGACCCAGTATGAAAAGACGATCCAGACGGCGTTCCGCGAAGTGGCGGACACTCTGGCCGTAAAAGGCACCATAGGCCGGCAACTATCGGCGCAGCAGGCCCTGGTCAACGCGGAGAAGAACTCCTACCGGCTCTCCGCGCAACGCTACGTCAACGGAATCGACAACTACCTGGGGGTGCTCTACTCCCAGCAATCCCTCTTCACTTCGCAAAAGGTCCTGGTGATCCTGCGTCTGGCCAAGCTGGCCAACCAGGTGAAGCTCTACGAGGTGTTGGGCGGCGGCGCGTACTGACGGCCGCCGGACGGCAAAATGGTGCATCCGCGGTAACGGCGGCTCATAATAAATGTTTGGATAATTGACATCAATCTAGCCTACCCGCTAACTCTGGCCTGTCTCATTGATTTAGGATATGTGTAGCTACTTTGTAGCTATATGGTGCAGGTGCGCTGGCGCTTGGCGATTAGCATGATGTCCCGCAGCCGGTCGGCGTCTTGGGCCGCGCCCCATTGGTCGACAAAAGCGGGGTTGCCGGCGGTGCGGAAGACTTCAAAGTTCCTGGATACGCTTGCTTAAGTTCCGGCTTCGAAACCTTTTTTAGCGCCCAACCAAGCGGCACTGGCACAGATGCTAGCTTAAATGAAGGAAGCGAAATCGCCTAACCAGATCAGCCGGTCAATTGGGTAGGTTGATGATTTATCTGCAATTCCTGCGGCTAAGGGTTGAATCGACTTGCCTCGTTTAGACCCATGGCCCACCATGGTAAATAGCCCAGACCACAAAAATTAGGACTCTAGCGGCAGGGAGAAAAGATGGATACGGAAAAGGTCCAAGAAATGGCCAAGCAGAAGTTGGAGGATTTGGAGGCGGAATACAAACATCTGCGCGAGCGCGCCAAACTGAGCAAAACCGACCTACAGATTGATTACACCATGAAATTTCACGAACTGCGACAAAAAATGGACGATTTGGGCATCGAGCTTAGGCGCTACCGAGAAACAGGTATGGGAAGCTGGCAGTTGCTGGCCGAGGGCTTCGAAAAAGCCGCAAAAGAAATGGGTGAAGCCTTCCGGGATGCCTGGGCCAAGCTCAAGAAGTAATTTTGTAAGGACTATGGGAGAGACACTTGGCCTTTTGCTGCCTACTAACCAAAATCTACTTCACCACCCACTTCACCAAATACAAGGAGGGCTCAGCCAACTGACTGAATCCTCACAGTATTTTTAACGGATGTTAGCTAGTCGCCCAAGGCAACCCCGGCAGTAGCGTCATCGACACATTTGTCCAATTCTTCTTTGCTGGCCTTTTTGGGGTCCTTGAGGTCACCGATCTTACAAATGAACTCGTTACCAGCCTTGTCTTTAACCCAAACGTAATTCCAATCGGTCTTGGTGGCTTCAGTCATTGTTTCCTCCCTTTGATTGTTTAGTTGGTTAATAATATTAACTTCGTCTATGCAACCTATGGGTTGATTAATATTTTAAAAACAACCAGGGGTGAAGGCAAGACATCTCATTCATTTTCCGATCAATCAACTGGCAGACTGTTACTTCCCACTGTGACTATACCCAAATTACCGTCGACACTTAACATGTCTCCCGTACTGATAAGGTTGACTGCCTCAGGAACACCCGTGACGCAAGGTATATTATGTTCGCGGGCAATTATGGCCCCGTGTATAAGCATGCCTCCCCGGCGTTCCACAATCGCCGCGGCCAAAGGGACGACAAAGGTCATGTTGGGGTCAATGGCGTCACAGACCAGTACCTCGCCGTTCTCAAATGCAAACAAATCTTGCGGGTCTTGGACCACCCTGGCATGACCAGAGGCCCATCCCTCGCTCGCCGGCTGGCCTACCAGCTGCCGGGCCTTGAAGGACAAGACAGCTTTCCCTTTCTTTTTTGCCCTGGATTTTTGGGGGGGTGCTGGAGCCCGGCCGTTTTCAAGCGCTAGCAAGACGTCCTCAGCTTGGAGGTCCTTTGGCATAGCACCCCATTTAGCGCTCAGCCTAGCAACACCCTCTGAAACCGCGCGTGCAAGCTCCCCCTCGAGCCTCCCCAAATAGATGTTGTCGTCGTCCCTTAACCGGTAACTGGCCCTGCCTATCTCTAGCAGTTCCAAGGCATACGGTGACTGGGTAACCGCAAAACTCCGAATAAATTCCCGTTCCAGTTCCCCCTTGTCGGAGCTCAGCGCCTCCTCTGCCGGCGCTGAGGTGTTGGCATACCTAGCCGCAAGCCTAGCCACCGTCTTGCGGTTCAACCGGAACTCGCGCCCCCCCCAAGATGTGTCACCATAAAGGGAGATATATTGATCAATCAAGGAAAGAAAATGTGGAAATCCTGCCATGTCTCCCTCTTGAGACACGGCGTGGGCCAGGGTGGGGTCCGCCGCTATTAATTGGCCTATTTCCCAAAGGCATCGGTTCCGGCTGGTGCTCTGCAGCCTTGAACCGGATAGCAGTTGCATAAACTCATATGGGTCTTGGGGTGCCAGACGGTCATTGTAGACTTGGCCAAAAAGCCTCATTCCGTGTGCAAAAGGAATGCATTCCCGCCAGTAATCATCGACTCCCTTTTGAACTATTTTTTGGCGTCGTCTTATCTCTGTGACCAATTCACGGTCCGTAAGACGGCTGAGATTATTAGCGGCCAGTTCACGGGATTGACGTTCCATTTCTGGAAGCAAGGTCTCCTCGATTGACTTCCGCAGGGCCTTAAGGTTCTCGATGCTTCGCTTTAGGCCCAGATAGCGTCTCCGTTCATCATCCTCCCCCGAAACTGCCAGGGTGGTAATGTTGCGTGATTGCAGAATGTGGAATTCATGGTCTTCAAGGGTCCATTCCATGTCTTGGGGAGCGCCGAAAGCCACTTCCAGGCTGCGGGAAATTTGGAATATTTCTATAACCTGTGCGGAGCTTAGGGGCGGTTGTTGCTGCTGCTTTTCGGGCAGGGCTTCGGCCACTGAACCTTCAGGTCCCGGCGCAATCGCCATGCGCCGCTGGGCCCCCCGGTGCTCAACAATATGCCCTGTTGCCCGGTCCAACTCCCAGTGGTCTGGCTCGATGGAACCGTCCACCAAGCCCTGATTCAACCCGTAGACCGCCTCTACCGAAGCGCGGGACTTGTCCAGGGGATTCATGCTGAAAGCAACGCCGGAGCTTTGCCCGACAACCATCTCTTGCACCACTACGGCCATGGCGCTTGCAAAAGGATCTAATGCCAGTTCCTGCCGGTACAACAGGGCTCGGTCGGACCAAAGCGAGGCCCAGACCAATTTAATGTGCTTGAGTATGCTATGGATGCCGCGGACATTAATAAATGACTCGTGCAGCCCGGCGAAGGAGGCTTGAGCCGAGTCTTCGGCCAGGGCTGAGGAGCGTAGCGAGACCGGACGGTCTCCAAAAAGGTGGTTCACGCCATCCTCTATGGCCTGTGACAAGTCGCTAGGTATCTCGGCTTTTCCAAAGACATTGCGCAAACGTAGCGAGACATCCCATAGTTCCTCCCAGCGCATGTTGTCAAAACTCTTTTTGCCTAGTTCAAGGCTGATCCGCTGGTCGAGGCCATTCCGGCTTAAGTAATAGCGATAGGCTACTGCCGGAAGGCACAAGGCCGCAGGCACCTTCAGACCTTGTCGTTTGAGGGCGGCCAACGCCCTGGCCTTGCCTCCCACCTCGCTGCTAGGCTCTATTTCGTCAAGGGTCAAGATCCAATTCATGGTACGACCCTGAACTCGAATACACTCTGAAACCGGCTAACCACATAATAGGCATCGACGTTGAGACACAGATGAGCGGTATTTGAGGCTTCAAGGAATTCACCCATGTGAGGTTGCTTGGCCAAAAAGACCTGCCTAAATACCGCCTCTTTGTCAGGCCCTATCGCCTCTACTTTGCCCACGGCAGTGGCCGCAGCCGCCAGGCGAAGATCTGTTGCTTGGTTGCTGCGGTTGTCCATCAAAATCGCCGCTCTGGGGTTTCCCTGCAGGTTATTAAACTTGCGAGTGGTACGGCTGGTGGAGAAGTAAATGCGTGCAAGGTCCGTTGAAGCCGCAAAAGCCACAAGGCTAGCGTAGGGCTGCTTCCCCCCCACAGTGGACAGAACCGCAAAAAGCTGGCTTGCCGCCATATCCCGCAAATGCTGTTCTAGCTCCTGGGCTTGCTGGCCAGGTGGGTTGAGATTCAAATGCACAAACTCCTCCATAAAAAAATTAAACCTAGGTTAACAGGGCAACGGGACGTTTTCTAAAAGCTTAAGAGCGTTTCAAGGGATAACGGTTTTACTCCTTCTTCATGCACCCCTCCTAGAGGCAGGCCATATTTATTTTAGGCGTCGGGATATTGGGAAAGGCCCTCTCACTACCTTAATGCAAAATGGCCTTCGGAGAAGGTGGTGATTGAACTATTTTAACCCAGTCTAGGTTTTAGTTTAGGGTTTTGGGCCAAGAGAGTGAGAATGACTATGGCCAGGCAGCGCTACTAAGACGAGCAGATCCTTGGCGAGCTTCGTGAGGTTGAGACCTTTTTTGCCAATGGCCAAACGATGGAGCGGGTTGATAAGCTGATTGGCCACCTATTCACCGGTATAATGTATAAATGCAGACATTTCTCCCATATTCCGATTATGATCGGTCCGCCCAGGTGCTGGACAACCGTCGTTTGGGTAAACAGCGCTCGGAAGCCCTAGCCATCCTACGCATCATTGATAATCGCACGGAAAAGCGTGGATGGCGCACCCACCCCGCTGTGCTCATGTGGAAAGGCTATGCTGAGGCCTTGAAGTTATATATGAACGCTTGCATCAAAGAATGGGTTGCGCGGGGTTTTGAGAACCGAATTCCTTTGGAAAGGATCAATCATAAAAGACTGGTCTCACCCTGGTGGTTGGGGCGTGAAGAATTGCACTCCTCCCACCGGGCCAACCTGTTACGCAAGGATCCCAATTTCTACGGCAAATACGGTTGGAACGAGGACCCAAAGATGGAGTACTGGTGGCCTTCAAAACACAGCTAACTAGTTCAATTCCATTCCAGCCTATCCAGCCTAGTCACGCCACCTTCAACTTGGCCGCGGCCTATAGTGGTTAATTCTCGGTACCCGTTGGTGACGCCATAGTATTTTTACGGGGTTCAGCCATCTGGCTGGGCCCCATTTTGTTTTGGTGAAGTAGGGTTGGGGGAGGCAGATCACATCTCCTTGGGCTACACTCCAGCTGGCCCAAACCCCAACCGGAGGATTTCCAAAATTGCTAAATCCTCCCCCGCTGTCCGAATCTAATCCGGGGTTACCTCCAAAGGGCCAAATCCTCACCTGTTGGCCTTTTCTAATTCGAAGGCACCTTCATACAATCAGAATAGTAGTACAATAATTATGAATAGTTCAAATTGCCTCTAGTTTCGCCGCTGGAAAAAGCAATTTCTTATCGCCTCATTGAGGGAGGACTTATTATGCGTCTCAAAGATTTGGACGTTTTCAACCAAATGCCCTTCCTGTTTTGGGTTAAGGACAAGGAAGGCAAACACCTCTTTGGTAACAAGGTGATTTGCGATCTAGCCGGCGAGGACGTGGTCGGAAAAACCGACCGGGAATTAATTTGGGCAAAGGATGCGGACGCGTTACAGGCAGATGACAGACAGGTGTTGGAAACCGGAAAGACGTCCTTTATCCATGAGCATGTGCGGCAATCCGTCCGCGGCGACGCTACGCTGAACGTCTGCAAGTGGGTCGGAGATTTGGACGGTCAACGATGCTGCTTCGGGATTTCATTCATCATCCAGTAGCTAGTGAAGGTTCCAGGTTACCTGACCCCCTAACCCGGACCACAGTTTGAATTTGGATTTTGTGCCAAGCGAGGGCGAGTGATGATGGCCGAAAACCAGTAAGCGATTTAACGCGGAGTTGTTACATCGTGCTTAACATCCCAACCGTATCCCGCAAATCACTCGATATCCGCTGCACATACCTCTCGGTGGCCTGCAAGCTCTGATGCCGAAGTAAACCCTGGATCGCCTTAATGCTGACGTTGAACCGCCCCGGGATTGCCGGAGACTCCATTACTTGAGAGGATGGAGTCATGAGCAAGCGAATCAGATATTCCCCAGAGGTTAAGGAACGGTCGGTGCGGATGCTGCTGGAGCACCAGGATGAGTATTCTTCCCAGTGGCAGGCCATCTGCTCCATCGCGTCCAAGATCGGCTGCACCGGCGAGACTCTACGCAGTTGGCTGCATCAAGCCGAGCGCGACCAGGGTGTGCGGGCCGGCCTGACCACGTCGGAGCGTGAGCGTCTTGAACAGCTTGAGCGGGAAAACCGGGGGCTTCGGCGGGCCAATGAGATCCTGCGCAAGGCATCGGCATATTTCGCCCAGGCGGAGCTCGACCGCCGACCGAAATGATGGTGTCCTTCATCGACGCCCAGCGCCAGGGCCACGGGGTCGAGCCGATCTGCGCGGTGTTGCCGATCGCCCCGTCGACCTACTACGAGCGTAAAGCCCGTCAAGCTGATCCCGAGCGATTGCCCGAGCGGGCCAAGCGCGATGCTTATTTGCGGCCCGAGATTCGCCGGGTATGGGAGGCCAATTTCCAGGTCTACGGCGTGCGCAAGGTTTGGCGTCAATTAAACCGTGAGGAGATCGAGGTGGCCCGCTGCACGGTGGAGCGCCTCATGCGTGCTATGGGCCTGCAGGGGGCAGTGCGGGGCAAGAAGTGCAAGACCACCATTCCCGATGAGGGTGTATACCGGCCCGCCGACCTGGTCAATCGCGACTTCACCGCCAGCCGCCCCAATCAACTGTGGGTGGCAGATGTTACTTACGTAGCCACATGGCTGGGTTTCGCCTACGTGGCCTTTGTCATCGATGTGTTTGCCCGCATGATCGTGGGTTGGCGGGCCTCCAGTTCCTTGCGGACCGATCTGGCCCTGGACGCCCTGGAGCAGGCCCTGTGGGCTCCTGGAGACATCGACGGTCTGGTCCACCACAGCGACCGCGGCTCCCAGTACCTTTCGATTCGCTACACCGAGCGCCTGGCCGAGGCTGGCGTCGAGCCATCGGTGGGCAGCGTGGGTGACTCCTACGACAACGCCATGGCCGAGACGGTCATCGGCCTTTACAAGACAGAAGTGATCCGCAGGCGGGGCCCTTGGCGAAATCTTGATGCCGTGGAATTCGCCACCCTCGAATGGGTGGACTGGTTTAACAACCGCCGACTGCTCGAGCCCATCGGAAACATTCCCCCGGTGGAACTCGAGATGTCATACTATCGGTCCCTACAGGCCCAGGCCATGGTGGCCTGACTCAAACAAAAGAGCCTCCGGAAAAACCGGGGCGATTCACTTGCCGCGTTTATACAGGTCGACCATGCCGTCGATGGGCTTCATCTGATAGCCGTCGGAGTAATCTCCGCTGTAGGACATCTAGTAGTTGAAGTCGCCTTCCACGCCGCCCACCGAGGCGTAGGGCCGGAAGGTGTTGTTGGAGCCGTAGGCCATCTGGGCCGTGGCTCCCTCGCCCTCCTTGCCGCTACGGGTGATGATGTTCACCGCGCCGCCCGCCGCGCTGGCTCCGTACAGGGCCGAGGAGGGCCCCAGCACCACGTCAACCCGCTCGATGTCGTGGGGGTTGATGGCCGGGGACAGGAAGGCGTGGATGGGCACGCCATCGATCAGATAGGCGGTGCGCTGCAGGAAATGTCCCGTGCCGCGCAGGTGCACCCAGGGGGGGCCCCAAGGATAGTATTGGGCCACGTGCACGCCGGGGATGTCCCGGATGTATTCGCCGAAGTTATTCATGTAGTAATTGGGCTGGTCGGCGATGTCCTGGCGGTCTACCACGTAGGAGTCCGCCGGCGACAGAGATGGGTCGACCTCGGTGCGGGTGGCGGTGACGGTGATTTTCTCCAGTACGGCCCTTTCTTTTTGGGCTTCCTTGACCTCCTTGCTGGAACTAACGGTTTCTTGGCCGGTGGTTGTTTCGGCCGCCCAGACCATGCCTCCGGTGGCGAGCCACAACAAGCAAAACAGACTGAATATTAAACTGACTCTGATTGATCGCGGCATGATGGCGTCTCCTAAAGAAAAAACCCAGGCGAAACCGCTTCCGCGGTTCCCCCAGGTTTTCTTCCCCTAGGAGCGTCCTGGTAGATTGTTCAGGCTAAATAGTTATCTTGAAATGACCCTGCCACGCTTCTTCGCAGCCATTTTGAGCAAACAGTTAAATGATAAAAACAAAAATGTCAAGTTTCGCGTCCTCACCATAATTAAGCCGAAATTAAAAAGAGGGGGATGGTGTGGAGGTTCTATAATCGCTAATCGGCTTCAATAAACTTTTCATCACTGGGCCAGGACTCCAAATTGAGCGGCTCAGTCGTTCCTCCTACCCGCATGGCAACCAAAAGCCCGGCCTGGAGGCCGTCAGGCAGCCTCGGCGGTGGAGGAGATCTGCTTGCTCTCTTCGGCCTTGTCGATGGCGGCCCCCAGGCGGGCGAGCTCGTCCCGGCTGAGATAGCGTTTTCGCTTGCGCTCCTTGAACCTCTCCACGTGGCGGCAGGGGCTTTCATCAGGCTACAGGTCCCGGCGGCCGGCCAATCTTTTCAATGCAAGCGTAGCGCAAGCACTAGGATTGATTTCGGCCATTAGGGAGTAGTACGTTTATCCTCCGTAAAGGGCTATCCTGGGCTATAGAGCCGAACAGACGGCCCGAGCCCCGGAGCCCCCCGAGCATCGGCGCGGCGCCCGGCCTTGGGCCCCGCCCCCAGACCAGTGAGGACGAGCCATGCAACCAGACCCCGTGACCGTGGTGGAAGTGGGCCCGCGCGACGGCTTGCAGTACGAGTCGGTGTTTTTCCCCACCGAGGCCAAAATCGCCCTTATCGACCGCCTGTCGGCCACGGGACTCCGGCGCATCGAGGTCACCTCCTTCGTGCATCCCAAGGTGATCCCCCACCTCAAGGACGCTCTGGAGGTGCTGCACGGCATCCACAAAGCGCCGGGAGTGATCTACAGCGCCCTGGTGCCCAATCTCAAGGGCTGCCTGCGGGCCCTGGAGACCCCGGTGGACGAGCTGGCCCTGTTCGTGTCGGCCAGCCAGGCCCACAACCACAAGAACGTGGGCATGTCCATCGAGGACTCGCTCAAGGGCTTCGCCGACATCGCCCGGCAGGCCCTGGCCGCCGGCAGGAGCCTCCGGGGCTACGTGGTCACCGCCTTCGGCTGTCCCTACGAGGGGGCTATCCCCCTGGAGCGGGTGGAGCGCATCATCGAGGCTTACGGCGAGCTGGGGGCGCGCGAGGTATCCCTGGGCGATACCACCGGCATGGCCAATCCCCGCCAGGTGGGCGAGGTCTTCGCCCGGCTGGGCGCGGAGCACCAGGGCCTGCCCCTGGCTGCCCATTTCCACAACAGCCGGGGCCTGGGCCTGGCCAACGCCTATGCCGCCTACCAGGCCGGTTGCCGGGTATTCGACTCCTCGGTGGGCGGTCTGGGCGGCTGCCCCACCGCGGTGGGGGCCATGGGCAACGTAGCCACCGAAGACCTGGTGAACATGATGGAGGAGATGGGCGCGGCCACCGGCGTGGATTTCGACCGCCTGCTGGAGGCCACCGAGCTGATCAAGCAGACCCTGGGCGGCGAGCTGGCCTCTTTTACCTGCAAGCAGGGGCGGCCCGCCTGGAACGCGCCATAACCAAGCCAAAGGGGCATAGCGCCCTTTTTAAAACCAGGCGTCTCATAAGGCGAAGCCAGGCGCCCGGCCTCCACTCAGCGGTCTAAATAGCCATGTCCGGCCGCACCGTCCCCTGAATGGCAATCCACCAAAACCTTAGTCTCTTAGCGCCAAGGCGCCTAACCCTCCTTGCCGAAGCTTGTTTAGCCTGGGGCTACAACATCGGATGACATCTTGGCTACGGACAAACCGGAACTTTTCCAAGGCAATGGAGGCGGGACATGACCAGGACCATCGGCTACTTCAGCCTGTGTATTTTGCTTTTGGCTTGTTGCTCCGGCGCGGTGAGCGCTTGGGCCGAAACCTCGCAAGGCGATATACCCCCCTATCTGCAGCAAAAGGTGCTGGAGTCCTGCGACCAGGCCGCCAAGCAGGGCCTCATGGCCCCGATTGCCGGTGTGGACCGGGCGGCCCTGCTCGAATTGTTGCAGGCTCCTTGCGACCACGTGCGCATGGTGGCGGTATATACCCTGGGCGAAATCCGCGAGCCCGCGGCCCTGGAGCCCCTGATCGTGCTTTTGGCCTCGCCTGACGCCCATATGTGCCGGGCCGCGGCCCACGCCCTGGGCAAGATAGGCAGTGAGCGGGCGGTAGACCCCCTGGCCAAGCTGTTGAACGACCCCGGCCGGCCGGACTCCGCACGCTGCACCGCTGCCCGCTCCCTGGCGCGAATCGGGGGAGCGCAGGCGTCTTCGGCCTTGCGCCAGGCAGCGCGCACCTGTACCGGCCAGCTCCACGTCGTGGTCTCCCTGGCCCTGCTCAAGTGCCCCTCGGCCACGGGTAAGACAGGGCTTCAGACCGCGGGAGTCACCTTTTAAGGCGAAAGACCAGATAAGGCGCAAAGCGGCGCTGTTGCTCGGGCCGGAGCAACAGCGCCCAACCACCCAGTCAACCGGCCCCCCCGCCTTCCCGGCCAAACTGGCCGCCGCGCCGGCCCCGGCCCGCCCCGGGCTTTACAAACGACGCCCGGGCTGTCGATAATGCCAATACGTGAGTAAAAGGGCATTTCCAAGGCTCACAACGGCCGCGCCGATCTACGGTGGAAGCCGGAATTTTAGCCCCTGCTCACGGTTAGCTTATTTTGGGGGGGGTAATGGGACCATGATGAAGCAAGCCGAAGTATGGGTGTGCGTGCTGATACACGGGCATCCCACCTATTATTTGTCCGGGCGGCAAACCGTGCTGTCCGTCCTTCGGCGTAGCGACTTCAAGGTCTTCCTGGTAACCGACCACCTGTATAAGACCGGCCTGCGCCGGAGTGAGCGCCTGGTCGCGCATCCCCTGGGCCCGGTGGAGAGCGGCGTGCGCGCGCGGCGTTTCCTGGCCAAGTTCAACGCTCTCAGGGCCATGTTGCACCACACCGACTCCGAGCTGGTCATGCTCATGGACGCGGACGCGGTCCTGGTGCGCGACTTGGGCGCCGACGACGTGAGAAAGGCCTTGAACGGCAAGGGCCTGGGCATGGTGGAGCAGACCACCATTTTAAATTCCACCATGAACCGCGCCGCTTTTTTGAAGCACTATAAGGAGCACTCCCTCCGCTGGCTGGCCCCCGAAGCGGCGGCCCCTTCCCTGGAGGAATACCGGTTTTACAATTCGGGGGTGGTCTTGGCCCAACGGCGGGAAATGGGCCGCTTTTGCGACTGGGCCGTGGATATGCTGGCCAAGCGGCCCGGCGACCACCAAGTTGGGGATCACATAGTAGCCGACCAAGATTATTTCCAGTATTATGCCAACAATTTGCACCCAGAAGCCTGCCAAGAGTTGCCCTGGCGATGGAACCATTGCGAGCACTGGGACCGGGGCTTCCCCCGGCCGGGCGCCTATGTGGCCCATTTCAGCAACCACTGTCTGGGTCCCAGTTGGCGCGGGCTTTGGCGCATTCGAAACGCTTGGCGACGAGGGATGGCATAAACATTGAGCCTGGCGATCATCATAGTCACCTACAATTCGGCCAGAGTGATAGAAGCCTGCCTGGACAGCCTGGGGCCCTGGGCCCGCAAGGCCCTGGTGGTGGACAACGCCTCCAGCGACGCCACGGCCGAGTTGGTGCGCCGCCGGGGGGTAAGGCTGCTCAGTATGCCCGGCAACCTGGGCTTTGCCCGGGCGGTGAACCGAGGAGTAAAGGCCGCCCTCAGCCGTAATGTCTGCCTGCTGAACCCGGACTGTCTGGCCACGCCGGAGCTGTTTTCCCTGGGGCTGGCGGCCTTGGAAGGCGGAGAAAGGCTCATCGCCGCCCCGGCCCTGGACGATCACGGCCAAACCGTGCCCGGCCGCCAGCCGGGCTATAGCCGCCTCAAGCTGGCCCACGACCTATTGACGCTGGGCTGGCCCTTCCCCCACAAGTTGGCCTGGATGAGCCGCCGGCCCGGTTATCATGACCGCTCGTGGTATTGGGCCCACGGGGCCTGCCTATTCATGCAACGCGAGCTGTTCCTGCGCCTGGGGGGGATGCCCACCAACTATTTCATATATATGGAAGACGTGGAGTTGGGCCTGCGCCTGCGCCGGGCCGGGGGCCGGGTGGTGGAGTTGCCCTACACCCTGCCCCATCTCACCGCCCAAGGAGCCGTGGTGACCGCCGCCCGCCGCCGCTGGCTTTTGGCCAGGGGCCGCCTCAAATACGCGGCCCGGCACTACGGCACGTTGTTCGCAGTGGGCCTGGGCTTGCTCACCCTGCCGGGCCTATGGGCCAAGGGAGCGCTCAAATGATCTACTACTTTCTGCCCACCGGGGGCGTCGCCGGCGGGGTCAAGGTAGGCTTCCAGTTCATGGAGGCGCTCATTTCCCTGGGGGTTCCCGGCGTGGTGGCCACCCCTGGCGGCGAGGCGGCCCAGTGGTTTTCCTGCTCCGTGCCGGTGATGGATCGCGGTCGGGCCCTGGAGCGCATCACCCCCCAAGACTGGGCCATACTCAACTGGCCCCACGACCTGGACGACTTGGCGGCCAGCGGAGCCCGCCTGGCCGCCCACGTGCAGGGCGTCCCCGACATGGAGCCTGTCTTCCGCCATCCGGGCGTCCGGTTTTTGACCTGCTGGGAGACGGCGACCCAGCACCTGAAGAAAAACTACGGACATGACCCCGTGTTCGTGGGCATAAGTGTTTCCCAGTGCTTTTTCAATCAGGGCGAGATGAAACGGGACAACCAGGCCGCCTACATGCCTCGGCGGGGGCTGAGCATAGCCACCCGAGCCGCGCGCTCCCTTGACCACCTGGATTGGCATCCCCTGGACGGCATGGACGAGGCCGGGATATGCCGCCACCTGCACAAGGCGGGGGTCTACTTGGCCACCGCGGTAAAAGAGCAGTTCGGTCTGCCCCCCCTGGAGGCCATGGCCGCCGGTTGCCTGGTGGCCTCGGTGCCGGTGGTGGGGGGCATGGAGTTTTTGCGCGACGGCTACAACTGTCTGGTGGATGAACCCGAGGCCCTGGTAGGCCGACTTAAAAAGCTCACCCGCCCCGAACAGGCTCCCTTGCGCGAGCTTATGCGCCTGCGGGCCAGGGCCACGGCCTATAATTATCACCCCTACACCCTCAAGCGGCGGCTGGCCCACCTGCTTGACGGGCCTCTAGAGGGATTGAGGGCTTGAGGCGGGCCGGCGTATGGTGGGCCGCGACCCGGCCACGTCGCTCCCCATGGGGCGGCGCGATGCTCCTGCCCTGTGGCCACGGATATCGCCCGATGAAAGGCAATGGTTAGGCAATGATGGGCCCGAGGCGAAGCGAAAGGATCTCACCATGGGTTCCAGGCTGCTTACGGTGATAATACCCTCAAGGGGCATGCTGCCCCTGCTGGAGCAGTGCCTGGCTACCCTGTGGCGCTCGTTGGACGCCGCTGGAGTGGCCGAGCGCAGCTGCGTGGCCGTGGTGGACAACGCCAGCCAGCCCCCCCTGCCCCCCCGGCGCATCGCCGCCGGAGGGGCCGAGCTGATCAGGCTGGACGGGCACCACAGCTTTTCCCGGGCCAACAACCTGGCCGCCCGGCACCTGCCCGCGGCCAACTACCTGCTGCTCAACAACGACGTGCTCTTGGCTCCCTCGGCCATTGGCGAGATGCTGGGACTTTTCAGGCGGATCCCCCAGGCGGGCATCTGTGGAGCCAGGTTGGTGTTTCCCGACGGCAGCCTGCAACACGCCGGCGTGGTGTTCGGCCCGGGTCAGCAGGGGCCCTATCACTTGCTGCGCGCCCAGCCCAGCCATCTCATGCCTCGGTTGGAGCGCGAGTTCCAGGCGGTCACCGGGGCCTGCCTGCTTATCCGGGGCGAGTTGTGGGACGAGTTGGGCGGCTTGGACGAATCCTATCCCTTCGGCTTGGAAGACATCGATTTTTGCCTGCGGGCCCGGCAACTAGGCTGGCGCATCTTTTGCTGCCAGGACAGCGAATCGCTGCACTTCGAATCCATGACCCCCGGCCGGGTCAAGCTGGACGTGGGCAGCCGCAAGCAGTTTATGTCCCGCTGGCAGGGGCATTACACCATAGACGGATGAGTTATGTCTGATACCAGGATCACCGGCATCGTACACACCCGCGACTCGGCGGCCACCCTGGAAGCGGCCCTGGCCAGCCTGGCCTGGGTCGACGAGCTGATGGTGGTGGACATGCAAAGCAGCGACGACAGCGTGGCCATAGCCAAGCGCATGGGCGCGCAGGTGCACCACGCCGAAATAGCCCCGCGCATAGACGGGGTGCGCAACCGCTACGTGGCCAAGGCCTCGGGGGATTGGGTTCTGGTGCTGGACTCCGACGAGTACCTCTCCGACGACGCTCCCGAGCTGGTGCGGGGGCTCATCGCCGAGTCGGGCGGCAAATACGACGCCTATGCCCTGCCCCGCTACAACTATCTGGGAGAGCAAGTGACCCTGGGTGGGGGCCGCCATCCCGACTACCAGATCCGGCTGTTCAAAAAGGGCGCGGTGCTTTGGCCCGACGCCCACCACACCCCGCCGGTGATCACCACCGGCCCGGCCCGGCTGCGGGAGGTGCCTCCCAGCCAAGGCCCGCACATTCACCACCGCAACTACCGCGACCTGCGGCAGCTGATCGCCCGGCAGCTCGACTATGCCCTGAGCGACGTATATCCCAGCGACCCGGAGTCCTTCGACTTCGCCGCCTACCTGGCCAAGGCCCACGAGCAAATGGCCCTGCGCCGCGATCCCCAGACCGACGGCGATCTTTCGGAGGCCATGGCCCTGGTGATGGCCTGGGACTCGGTGATGCGCGGCCTCATCCACTGGGACTCCCTGGAGCCCCGCCCGCCGCTGAACATGCTGCAGGCCTTGCCCAGTTCCGCCGCCCAGATACCCAGCTGGGAGATCCGGGCGCGCCGCTACCTGGGCCGCCACCTGGCGCTCCGCCACCTGCTCAAGGCGGTGCGGTTGCGTCTGCGCGCCCTGTTGCCCAAGCGAGGTTGAGGCCGAGCCCTTGGCGCGCCGATCCCGGGGGGGAGGTGTGCCTGGTTTCGCCGGCCGCCGGCATTAAAGATGCCGGCTAGTCGTCTTTTCCGAAAAGCTCGCGGTACTGGGGGCAGCTGGCCAACAGGGAATCATGGTTTCCCTGGGCTATGAGGCGGCCCTGTTCCACCAGCAGGATCTGGTCGGACCAGCGCACGGTTTGCAGGCGGTGGGCGATGACGATGACCATCAGGCGCGAGGCCAGGTTGCGTATGGTCTGGGCGATGATGCGCTCCGAGGTCTTGTCCAGGGCGCTGGTGGGCTCGTCCAGGATCAGCACCCTGGCCTTTACCACCAGGGCGTGGGCGATGGCCAGGCGTTGTTTCTGGCCCTGGGACAGGCGCGAACCCCGCTCGCCCACCGGGGTGTCCAGGCCTTGTTCCAGACGGCTGACGAACTCCCAGCTGCCGCTGTCCTTGAGCACCTGTTCCAAAGCCTCGTCGGACAGGGGAGGCACCACTCCGAAGTTGAGGTTCTCGCGGATGGTGTCGTTGAAGAAAAAGGGCTGCTGGTCCACGAAGGCCATGCCATGGCGCAGGGCCGACAAACGGTAGGTCTCCAGGGGGTGCCCGTCCAGCAAAATCTCGCCCTGGGTGGGCAGGTGGTAGGCGGCCAGCAGGTTGGCCAGGGTGGACTTGCCCGCCCCCGAGCGCCCCACCACGGCGGTCAACGAGTTGGCGGCTATGGCGCAATTCACCTCCCGCAAGGCGTAGTCGTCCTCTTTGGCTCCGGGATAACGGAACCAGACGTCGCGGAACTCCACTCCCTCGACCGGCACCGGTCCCGGGCGGTGACCGCCGCCCGACTCCCGCCGCTCACCGGCCTGGGCCACCAATTGCCGCACCCGCTGCAGGCTGGCCATGCAGGCGTTGCGCTGGGACCATATGTTGATGAACAGGTTCACCTGCGGGGCCATGCGCACCAGCACGAAAACGAAAACCGCCATGACTTCCAGGCTGACCTCGGCGGCCGCCACCGCCAGGAGCATCACCAACAGGCCCGCCGCGGCCATCAGCGGGTGGGTGGAAATCTCCACCGCCAGGCGCAGGCGCTCCAGGTTGAACATCCCCCGGAAGATGCGCTCCGCCGTGGTGGACAGCAGCTCCTCGGCTTTGGCCTCCTGGCCGCGCATCTTGATGCGCAGGATGCCGCCCAGCACCTCTGAAATCTGATCGCCCAAGCGCAGGTTCTGCTCACTGACCGCCGTGGCCAGGGAAAATGACTTGCGGCTCTGCCATCTGAGGACCAAGGCCACCAGGGCCAAAATGGGCACCGTTACCGCCGTGAGCAGGGGGGAGAGCAACACCAGCAGCAGCATGTAAACCACCACCAGGGCCGTCGCGGTGATAAGGTTCACCTGGGCCGAGGCCGCCTGGCCGGCCCGCTCGGTTTCCAGGGTCAGGCTGGATTGCAGCTCTCCGCTGCGGCGGGAAAGCAGATAGCCCAGGTCCGAGCGCACCAGAACCCGCACCACCTTGTCGCGCAGCATGCGGGTAATGGAAAGGCGCAAGTGGACCAGCCGGACGTCGCGCACGTAGTTGACGGCGTAGCGCAGGCAAATGATGCTAAAAGTAAGCACCAGGAGCCCGGCCAGCTCCCAGTTCTTGCCCCAGGCCCCCAACCAGCCCAGGGCGTCACCCATGACCCGCCCGATAAACCCGTCGGCAGGCAGGCCCCCGGTGCGCACGTAGGCCAGCACCGGCAGCAGCATCCCCAGGCCCACCCCCTCGAACACCGCGAGCACAATGCTTAACATGAAAAGCCAGGCCAACACCGACTTGGTCACTCCCAGTTCGGCCAAGCCGATCTGGGACCCGCTGGTCTTTGTGGGTCGGGGAGTGGTCATTGTTGGGGATCGCTCCTGATGGTTGCGGGGTCGCTGCCCGAAAAAGATATCCTTGCGCGGTTAATTATGATATGTCAAAAATATAAAACTGACCACGCATAAGTAAACCCTGCCTCATTTAGCGACCCTTTGGAGGACCATTCCTCTGCGCGCTTAAACACAAACGAGGGCGAACGGGATTGCGTTACAACCAGGGATCCCGCCGGAGCACCGTGTATGCGGTGCTGGTGAATTATAACGGCCTGCCCCACGTGCTGGACGGCATCTTATCCCTGTTGGATCTTGCCCGCGCGCCGGAACGGATCGTAATGGTGGACAACGCCTCGCGAGACGGTTCGCCCGATATAGTGCGAGAACGCTTCCCGATGGTGGAGTTGCTGACCTCCCCTGTCAACGCCGGATTCGCCCAAGGGGCCAACCTGGGCCTGGAGTTGGCCTTGCAACGCGGCGCCGACACGGTGTGGCTGTTCAATCCGGACGCCAGGGCCCATCCCCGCGCCCTGGAGGCCATGCTGCGGGTCCTGGATGCCGATCCTCAGGTGGGAGCGGTGGGTTCTCTGCTCCGCTGGGCCGGCCGTGACCGTGTGCAGGCCTGGGGCGGAGGCCGGGTCAGCCTGGTCACCGGACGGGCCCGCCACCTCACCCGCCCGCCCGACCGCGGCGGGCTGGATTATCTTTGCGGAGCCAGCCTGCTCCTGCGCGCCCGGGCCCTGCGGCAGGTGGGCCTTTTGGACCCCGGCTTCCCGCTGTATTGGGAGGACGCCGACCTGAGCCTGCGCCTGCGCCGGGCCGGGTGGCGCCTGGCCGTGGCCCCGGACTCGGTGGTGGAGCATCAGCCCAGCACCGGGCTGGGCCACGACGAGGCGGCCTGGCACCGGCTCTATACGGGGGGCTCGCTGCGTTTCTTCGGCAAGCACGCCCCCCTGCCCTGGCTGCCCGTGGGCCTGGGCAGCGCCGCCCGCCTGGCCCGCCGCCTGGCCCAAGGACGCCGGGCGGCGGCGGCGGGCATTATCCAGGGCCTTTTTTCGCGAGACTGGAAAAAGTTGCCATCATGAATCGCCAATTGGGACTCATGCTATGAAGCTGTTGTTGTGGCACTGGGGCCGCAGGGGCGGAGGCCCCATGTATACCTATGAGATGGCCAGGGCCTTGTCCACCCTGCCCTCGCTGCAGGTGCATCTGTCCCTGTCTCGCCAATCGGAGCTTTTGAAAGAGTCGCAGGAGCTCGGCCTGCCCGGCTGGCCGGTGGACACCTATACCGGCCCCATGGACGCCTTGCGGGCCAGCCTGCGGCTGCCCCGTTTGCGCAGAAAGTTCTCCGCCTATCTGGACCGGGAGCGTTTCGACTGGGTCTGCTGCACCATGACCCATTTATGGAACCCCTTCATGTTGAAAGGGGTGCGGCAAAGCGGGGCTCGCTATTTGCTGGTGTTGCACGACGCTCGGCATCATCCCGGCGAGCGCTATCCGCTGCTGGGGCGCATGCTCAAATCCGAGGTGAACCGGGCCGACCTTGTGGTGACCCTGAGCGAATACGTGCGCTCCCAGGCCATCGAGACTTTTAAGCTGCAACCAGCGAACGTGTGTGTGATACCGCACGGGCCGTTTTTTTACGGACGGCCCCGAACCCCTGCCAGCGCCCCGCCCGCCAAAATGCCCATGCGGCTTTTGTTCTTTGGCCGCATCCTGCCCTACAAGGGGTTGGACCTTCTGGTGGAGGCGATGCGCCTGCTGAAGCGGGATTTCCCCGAAGTGAAACTGATTGTGGCCGGGCAGGGAAACCTGGGCGAAGGCAACCGCAAGGCCCTGGCCGAGTTGGGGGCCAAGGTGGTAAACCGCTGGCTGGCCTCCGAGGAGGTGTCGGCGATCATCGCGGAGGGCGACCTGCTGGTGGCGCCCTACACTTCGGCCAGCCAGTCCGGGGTGTTGCCCCTGGCCTATGCCCACGCGCTGCCGGTGGTGGCCACCGAGGTGGGAGGCCTGCGGGAGCAAGTGCTGCCGGGGGTCACCGGCCTGCTGTCCGGCCCCCCGGACCCGGCCTCCCTGGCCCGCACCATCGCCCGGGTGATAAGCGACCCCGCCCTCTACGCCCGCCTGTCCGCCGGGGCCAGTGAATACGCGGCCCAGTCCATCGCCTGGCCCGGCCTGGCCCGTCAGTTGGCCAGCGCCATGGAACAAACCGGGAAAAGGATGTCATCCCCGCATCGCCTCCGGCCAGTTCCGGCTTAGCCAGACGCATGGAACTCATGAGGGATGCGGCCTAGCCGTCGCGATCGCTCCAGTCCCAGGGGATGTGGGGGTCGTGGGCGTCTCGGCGGTATTCGTCAGGCTCGGCGTAGTCGTAGGGATGGGTCACGGTGTTGATGATCAGGGCCTCCTCGGTGCTGATGCATTTCCAGCCGTGGTAGAGCCCCGGCGAGATTTGCACCAGCAGGGGATTGTGCACCCCGATGAAAAACTCGTTGCCCTGGCCTTTGGTGGGCGAGTCCTCGCGGTCGTCATAGATGCCCAGGCGGATCATGCCCGCCGCGCAGAACACGTGGTCGTGCTGTTTGCGGTGCAGATGCCAGGCCTTGACGATGCCCGGCCGGGTGGTGGTCATGTAGACCTGGCCGAAGCCCTGAAACATCTCATCGTCGGCTCTTAGAATCTCCACCAGGCGGCCCCGCCCGTCGGGGATCACCTTTAGGGGCTTCACCTTGACCCCGTGCAGCAAATCCATGTCTTCTCCCTTGCGCGGCGGGGGCGGGCTCAGGCCAGCCCCAGCCTCACCCCGTCGTAGCGTTCCTTTTGAATGCGCTCCCACCAGGCTCGATTGTCCAGATACCAGCGCACCGTGTCGGCCAGGCCTTGGTCAAATTCCACCTGGGGGGACCAGCCCAACTCCGCCCGGGCCTTGCCGATGTCCAGGGCGTAGCGCTGGTCGTGACCCGGCCGGTCGGGCACGAAGGTTATCAGCTCCTCGTGGGGCCCCCGGCGGCTGCCGGCCAGCTCTTGGTCCAGCATACGGCAGATACGTTGGACCAACTCCAGATTGTTAAGCTCCACCCCGCCGCCCAGGTTGTAGGTCTGGCCGATCTGCCCACGTTCCATGGCCATCAGGAGGCCGCGGGCGTGGTCGCTCACGTGCATCCAGTCGCGCACGTTGTCCCCCTTGCCGTACACCGGCAAGGCCTCGCCGTTTTGGGCCTTGATGATCATCAAGGGGATGAGCTTTTCCGGAAACTGGCGGGGGCCGTAGTTGTTGGAGGCGTGGCAAGTGATGGTGGGCAGGCCATAGGTGCGCTGCCAGGCCCGCACCAACAGGTCGGAAGAGGCCTTGCTGGCCGAATAGGGTGAATTGGGCAAATAGGGGCTGTCCTCGCGAAACAGGCCCCGGGGGCCCAGGGAGCCGTACACCTCGTCGGTGGACACGTGCAAAAAACGGAAGGCCTCCTTTTCACTTCCCGCCAGGCCGCGCCAATAGGCCAGGGACGCCTCCAGTAGCGCGTGGGTGCCCATGATGTTGGTCTGCAAAAAACCGGCGGCATCGTCTATGGAGCGGTCCACATGGGATTCGGCGGCCAGGTGGATCAGGCCTTGGGGCCGAAACTCGGCCAGCAGGCGCTCCACCAGGGGCCGGTCGCAGATGTCGCCCCGCGCGAAGCCGTAATTGGGCTCGCGGGCGAAGCGCTTCAGGGCCTCGGGGTTGGCCGCGTAGGTCACCTTGTCCAGGTTGAGCACCCGCACCCCGGGCCGGGCCAGCAGCATTTCCACCAGGGCCGAGCCGATGAAGCCCCCACCTCCGGTGACCAGTAAATTTGTCGTGTCCAAGTTCATGCTTTAAGTTGAGTTATGGGTGTCAGGCCGGGGGCACTGGGCCACCCGCCTCTATCAGGTCCAGGACATACTTGTAATAAGGTATGTCGCGCTTATCTTCGAGCATTTGCTTTAACTGATCTCGCCCCATCAACTCCAGGTTGTAGGCGATCTCCTCCAGGCAGGCGATCTTGACCCCTTGGCGGCTTTCGATGGTGCCCACGAAACTCGAGGCCTGCAACAAGGCCTCGGGGGTGCCGGTGTCCAGCCAAGCGTAGCCCCGCCCCATCTTGATGGCCTGGATGCGCTGGGACTTGATGTAGTGGTTGATGACCTCGGTAATCTCATACTCGCCCCGGGCCGACTTTTGCACCCCGGCAGCCACCTCGCTCACCTCGGGAGTGAAGAAGTACAGGCCGGTCACCGCCCAACGCGAGGGAGGTTCTTTCGGTTTTTCCACCACTTGGCAGATGTCGCCCTGCTCGTCGAACTCGGCCACGCCATAGCGTCCGGGATCGGAGACCTGGTAGAGGAACACGGTGGCCAGGTCTTCGCGGGAGGTGGCCTGGCGCAGCAGATTGGTAAAGGCGTGCCCGAAGAACAGGTTGTCGCCCAGCGTGAGGGCGGCTGGCGCGCCGTCCAGGAACTCGCGTCCCAAGGTGAAGGCCTGGGCCAGGCCCTCGGGACGGGGCTGGACTATGTAGGAGAACTTCAAGCCCCATTGGGAACCGTCGCGCAGCAGGGCCTGGTAGGCGGGCTGGTCGTTTTCAGTCGTGATCACCAGTATTTCGGTTATGCCGGCCAGCATGAGGGTGGCTATGGGGTAATAGATCATGGGCTTGTCGTAAACCACCATGAGCTGCTTGCTTACAGCCTTGGTGGCCGGGTAGAGCCTGGTGCCGTTTCCCCCGGCCAAGACGATTCCTTTATACACGGGGTGGTTGCTCCGATTTCTGCAAATATTCCACGATGCGGGCCAACTCCGGACGCCAGTCTTCCATGGCCAGGCCGAAAGTTTGCTCTATCTTACTACAATCCAAAGCGGAATAGGCCGGCCGCTTGGCCGGGGCGGCAAAGGCCTCGCTGCCCACCGGCTCGATGACCAGATCCTTGTCCAGGCGCTTGCAGGCCTCGGCCCAAATCATTTGGGCGAACTCGTAGCGATTGAGCACCAAGGGACCGCTTAGATGATAGGTGCCCCAGACGGGTTCGCGCTGGGACAACACCAGACCCGCCAGGCGCAACAGCCCTTGGGCCAGGTCACCGGCCGAGGTGGGGCAGCCCACCTGATCGGCCACCACCTTGATGGCCGCGCGGGTGCGCATCAACTCCAGCATTAGGTGGATGAAGTTGCGGGACAGGGCCCCGAAAAGCCAGGAGGTGCGCACGATTAGATGGCTGGGGCACGCTTGGCGCACCAGTTGTTCGCCGCGCAGCTTGGTCAGGCCATATTGGTTGAGCGGCGCGGGCGGGTCGTCTTCCCGGTAGGGGATGGTCTGGCCGCTGCCGCCGAACACGTAATCCGTGGACACCTGCAGCAGGGGTATGCCGGCCTGGCCACAGGCCCGGGCCAGGTTGCCCGGCCCCTGGGCGTTCACCGCCAGGGCCACCTTGGGTTGGCTTTCGGCCCCGTCCACGTTGGAAAAGGCGGCCGCGTTGAGGACCAGGCCGGGCCGGTGCTCGGCCAGGGCCCGGTCCACCTGCTCCGGCGAGGTGATGTCCGCCTGAGCCCTGGTTAGCCCCACCAGACTCAGGCCGCCGGGCAGCGGCGCGCCCAGCAATTCGCGCCCCAGCATGCCCCCGGCTCCGAAGAGCAAGATCTTGGTGTTATCGGCCATGCGCCTGTTTCATCCGTGCGGGGAAATGGCGGAGTTCCTGTATCGATTGGATTCAATTAACGCATCCCGGATAGGTAAGCAAGACCTTTTAGAAAAAGACGCGGCCCCGGCATGGCCCCGTCACCAGGCCCGGCAAGGGACGGGTCATGGCGGCCGACCCCAAAAGGCCAACATTCTCAGTTGGCTACGCCACACAATATGGTGCGACTTGATTTGAAGGCGACCACCATATATAGTGGTCGTATGGTACCTTCACCCCCACCGCTGACTTGGCGGGTCAAAGAGCCCACCCCCGAGGCCGCCGCGGCGCTGTCCCGTTCCCTGGGGCTGCCGCCCCTGGCCGCCCAGATCTTGTGCCATCGCGACCTGCACGACCCCGAGCAGGCCCGGCGCTTCCTTTGCCCGGGCCTGGAGCAGCTTCCCATGCCCGAGGAGATGCTGGGGCTTCCCCAAGCCCTGGAGATAATCATCCCGGCCATACGCTCCGGCGCGGTCATCGGGGTGGCCGGGGACTACGACGCCGACGGCGTGACCGCCACCGCCCTGCTGGTGGAGTTTCTGGAGGCCTGCGGCGCTTCGGTAGTGTGGGATTTGCCGCACAGGGTCAAAGACGGCTACGGCTTCAAGCCCCAGCGGGCCCGGCGCCTGGCCCAGGCCGGGGCCCAGGTCATCGTGACCGCCGATTGTGGTATCAGCGATCACGAGGGGGTGAACGAGGCCACCCGCCTGGGCCTGCCGGTGGTGGTCACCGACCATCACCTGCTTCCGCCCGGCCCCCTGGTGCCCGCCGCGGCGGTGGTCAACCCCAAGCAGGAGGCCTGCGGCATGTCGGTCCACCTGGCCGGGGTGGGCGTGGCCTTTTATCTGGCCGCCGGCATCCGGGCCGCCCTTCGCGAGGCGGGCTGGTTCAAGGACCGGCCCGAGCCCAACTTGCGCCACAGCCTGGACCTGGTGGCCCTGGGCACCTGCGCCGACGTGGTGCCCCTGGTGGAAGCCAACCGGGTCTTGGTGGCCGAGGGGCTCAAGGTGATGAGCCAGGGTCTGCGCCCCGGCCTGGCCGCCCTGGCCAAGGTGGCCGGGCGCAAAGGCGTGTTGGACACCATGGATCTGGGTTTCTACCTGGCCCCGCGCATAAACGCCGCCGGCCGCCTGGACAGCCCGGACCCGGCCCTGGAGCTGCTGCTGGCCTCGGAGGAGGGGCAGGCCCTGCGCCGCGCCCAGCGTCTGGACCGCCTCAACGGCGACCGCCGGGAGGTGGAATCGGTTATCTTCGAGCAAGCGCTAAAATGCATCGGAGACGATGCCTCCCTGCAAGAGGCGGCCTGTCTGGTGCTGGGCGGCGAAGGCTGGCACCAGGGAGTCCTGGGCATCGTGGCCGGCCGGCTTTTGGAGCGCACCGGACGGCCAACCATGCTGTTTTCCGTGCAAAACGGTACGGCGGTGGGTTCGGGCCGCTCGCGGGAGGGCTTTCATCTGCAACGGGCCCTGGCCGCCAACGCCGAGTTGCTCACCCATTACGGCGGGCACGCCTTGGCCGCCGGGGCCACCATGCCCAGCGCCGACCTGGGGCGCCTGGCCCAGGCCCTGGCCCTGGAAGCGGCCCGCCATTTGCCGCCGGACACCGGCCAGGCGCTGGACATCGACGCCCAGGTGAGCCTGGGCCAGCTCGGCCCCCAGATGCTGGAGCACATCGGGCGCTTGGCCCCCTTTGGCCAGGCCAACCCCGAGCCCATGCTCTGCGCCCATGGCCTGGAGGTGGACTCTTGCCGGGTGGTCGGGGAAAACCACCTAAAAATGGAGCTGTCGCAAGATGGCGTGCGCCTGCCCGCCATCGCCTTCAACTGCGACGAGCCTTGGATCGAAAACGGCTCCCGGCTCTCGGCGGCCTTCATTCCCCGCATATCCACCTTCCGGGGGCCGCACCTGGAAATGGTGATCAAGGATCTGCGCCCCTCCGCCTGAACCGTACTTGCGGTAATTACTTTAATAAAAGCGCCGTTTTGCGGAGCCGCCTTCCTGTCCCGCCGCCGGGCGGGGGTATAGGCTTGCGGCCATGGAAACCTGGGACACGCCATATCGCGAAATAAGCTTGGGCCCGGCCCGCCTTTGGTTGCGGCCCTTGGAACCCTGGCAATGGGCCCCCCGCCGCGAGGCCTCCTGCGGCCCGGCCTCCCTTTGTCTGGAGCTGCTGGGGAAGGCTCCCGTGGGTTGGCGCGACGTGTTCACCTGCCAAGGCCAGGTGGCCGAGCCCGCCACGGATAATCTCGCCGCCTTGCCCGCTGCCTACCTGGACACGCTGCTCACGGCCCTACAGGCCCCCTGGCTCACGCCGGAGGAGGCGGCGGATATGGCCCTGCTGACCCGGCACCTGGAGCACCGGGCCGATTTTCCGGGGGTGGACTGCGCGGCCTGTGCCCAGCAAGACGCCGCCGGCGAGGGCCCGCCGGACTGCGCGGCCTGTCCCCTGCCCCCCCTGTCCGCCGCCGGTTGGGAGGCGCTGCGTCTGTTGGGCCTGGTGCGCCGCTGTCCGCCGGAGGCCGCGGCCCTCCTCCCGTACCTTGCCGCCGGGGCCGGGCCGCGAGAGCTGCGCCTATTGCTCATGCGCTGGTGCCTGATCGCCGCCCGCCTGGAGCGCCGTTCTGGCCCGGCCGGGGGGGCCATGCTAAAATAGCGGCACATATGGAGGCGCCCATGTCCCTTAGAAGCACGCTCGACAATCCCGGCGACCAAGAGGTCAAGGAACTTTTGGGGCAGGTCAAGCGCATCGCCGTGGTGGGGCTTTCCGACAAGCCCACCCGCGACAGCTACCGCGTGGCCCGCTACCTGCAAGACCACGGCTACGAGGTCATCCCCGTCAACCCCATGGCCCAGGAGATTCTGGGGCAAAGGTCCTACCCCGACCTGGCCTCGGTGCCCGGCCCGGTGGATCTGGTTGACGTGTTCCGCCGCAGCGACGCGGTGCCCGAGATCGCCGAGGCGGCCGTGAAGATCAAGCCCAAGGCCCTGTGGATGCAGCTGGACGTGCAGAGCCAAAAATCGGCCGACCTGGCGCGCCGGCACGGCATCATGGTGGTGCAAGACGCCTGCCTCAAGGTGGAGCACCATCGGTTGCTCTCTTGAGCGCCGCCTCCCCCATGGGCCTGGCCGACATCCAGGCGGCCCTGGACGAATTTCACGCCAGTCTGGACGAGCCTTACAGGATGACCCCGGCGGGCATGTGGGCCTGCTCCCAGAGCGAGGAGGTCTACGACCTGCTGCGCCGGATGGACCTGGGGCGCTACCGAAGCTTTGCCGACGTGGGCAGCGGCGACGGCCGGGCGGTGCTCATAGCCTCGCTGTTCATGCCCGCCACGGGCATTGAAGCGGACCCGGCTCTGGTGGAGGCGGGGCGCTCCATAGCCCGGCGCCTGGGGTTAAACCAGGCCAATTTCCTTTGCGACGACTGCCGCCGGGTGGACCTCGCCGCTTATGACCTGCTGTTCATCTACCCCGACAAGCCTTTGGACTGGCTGGTGGCCAGGCTACCGGAAGACTGGGCAGGCAACCTGCTGGTCTATGGCGCTTACTTCCAACCCCCCGAATTGGCGCACATAGACACCATTCAGGCCGGACATAGCAAGTGCACCTTGTGGGAGAGATAAGGGCGGTCTCCCTGAATTTTCGCGCAAGGCTTGCCCCCACTATCTCCCTGGGATATAATTAAGACACAGGTATCATTACGTGAACACTCCAACTTTCTTTCATAAGGCCTAGCGACCCCATGCGTTATTACGGCAAAGAAGGCCCCCAGTGCAAGCTGCCCATCGAAAAAGATTGCCACGGCGTGGAGCGCTGCCGCCAGGCGGCGCAGGCGGTGCTTTTCGGGCGGGTGCCCCGTAGCGTGGTGATTTGGCTGGGCCTGGGAATCGTGGCCACGGCCCTTACCATGGGGATCTTGAGTGTTTCCTTCCTGGGCGGTGGCAGCCGCCCCCATGTGAGCGACGTCGGCAGCGCCATCAGCATCCGCCGCTAAACAGACGCCTAAATAAAATACGAAACCGGAGGCCGCGGCCTCCGGTTCTTTTTTGTGGGGCGTGGTCGGCCGGTTAGGCGGGCTCCGCTCCTCCCAGGGCCGCCGGCCCCTGGGCAAAATCGGCGATATCCTTGGCGTATTTTTCGGCCAAATCCGCGAAAAACTCAGGCAGCCGCTCAGCCAGCTCTCCCAGGAGCGGCAGGGATACCTGGCGGATCTGGGGATGGGCCGCCTTGGAGCTGCGCAGGTTAAGGACGTGGCGCCACTCGCGCAGGTTGGCGGTCATCACGATCTCGGTCTTGAGACTGTTGGGCAGCACCGCCCGGGCCTCCTGGGGCTTGGCGCCGCCGGCCAGAAGGGCCAGGTAGGCCTCCTCGGCCGCGGCCATGGCCGCCTCCCAGAGGCGGTAGGGCTCACTGTCCTCGGGCCAGAACATGGGCTTGATCACCGTTATCTGGCTGCCGAAACGATCCTGGGCATAGTTGGCATAGCGGGTGGATTCCTGGCTGTAGGCGGCCAGGCGGTGGCGCACCAGCTCGTGGGTCACCCCGCGGTCGCACACGAAGCGCACCGTTAGGCTGGAGTGCTCGATTACGCTGTGATGGCCCGAATCCACGATGCGCCTGACGAACTCGGGCGCCGAGTCGCTGCTGATCAGGTGCTCGGACTTGTAACAGGTGCGCCCGGCCGCTTCCACCAGGGCCAACACCTGCTCCCGCGGGGGCAGGAACAAAATCTCATAGTAAGGGGCTATTACCTTCACGCGCGTTACCCCGCCTAGGAGGCCTCCCGCTTGGCCAGATAGTTCTTGGCCTGGGGCGAATCCACCTTCAAGAGCACCTTTTTGGCCACCGGCCACAGGGGGCCCACCGCGGTGTCGGCCTGGTCCAGGAACACCGCCTGCAAGCGGGGCTTGCCCTTGAGGGCGGCGGCCAGCTGGTCGATGAGCTCGTCCTGCAGGGTCTGGGCCTGGGGCGTCAGAGGCAGCGGCTTGGGAGTCTCCTTGGGCTTGTCGGCCTTGGGAGTCACCTTGGGCCTCTGGCCCGTGTAATCCTCCTGGGGATCGGGCATGGTGGGGCGAGCCAGGACGGGGATCTGAACCTTGGTGGCGGGGGGCGCCGCCTCGGCCTCGGCCTTGGCCTTGGGGGTCACCGGAGCCATGGCGTTCAGAATCAGAGCCAGGGCTTGCCGCGTCACTTCGCCATGGGCCAGGGCCCGCTCCACGGCGGGGTCGTCAAACAGCTTCTCGGCCTGCGCCTCGCCCAGCCTCTGTTTGGCGGGCAGCTCCTTGACCTCCTTGAGGCCGGCGTATTTGGCCCTAAGCTCGTTGACCTGCTCGGCCCGCATGCCCGCGCCGACCAAGCCGTCGCGCAATATCTTGGCCTCGTTCGGTGAGTAGGACAAGGGGCCCAGCAGCCCCACCAGACCCTGTGCCGCGCGCATGCGCTCCTCGGGGTTGGTGGAGGTTTCTATCACCTCGCGGGCCCGAGCCAGGCGCACCCAGGAATTGAGATAAAGCCAGTTGGGGTCCCGGCTGATCTGGGCGGTCAACTCCTGCAAAGCCTTCATGCCTTGCGCCTTGCCTATCTTGACCCCGTCCTCGGAGCTGGTGCCTCCCACGTAGGCCATGACCTCGCGCTGGCTGACCGATCCCAGTTCCACCTTAACCTGGTAGCCCCGGGTGAGGATGGGCTTCTTGAGCCCCTTTTCCCCCCAGGCGACATCGGCGTTGATGGTGGTGCCCATCCTGGTGCTGGGCAGCACGTAAGCCCCGCTGTCGACTTCCCCCTTGGTGGCCACGACCACCACGCCGAACACCGGCAGGATCAGCCCGTCAAGAATATAGGCTCCGGCGGACCAGGAGTTGTTGCCCAAGGTGCTCAGGCTGAACTCGTTTATGGTCACGGTAAACTGATCGTTGAGGCTCTGGGCCGCCGGCTGGTCCGGCGCGGGCAGGGCCACGAACAGACCGCTGCCCAGCAGGCCCTGGCGCAGTTGGTCGGTTATGCCCGGGGCGAAGATATGGATGTTGGGATCGGGCGTGTCGCTGTCCTCGCGGGGCCAGGACCGCTTGTCGGTCACCGGAGGCATCACCGCCTTGAGGCCCGCCTTTACCACCGGCCCCGGAGCGGGGGTGGGCGCGTCGGCGGTGGTCGCGGTTTTAATGGTGGAACAGCCGGTCCCCAGGACCAGGCCTGCCAGCAACAACATATAAGCGACACAAGCCGCGATGGATCTCACTTGTCCCTCCCGCTCGGGGGTTTTCTCTGGCCAGAGGCTATCGTCACCACAGGTGTTTTGTCAAGCTTTACGGGCCGCTTGCCCCCTAAAAGGGGTGCCCGGCCATGGCCCAGGCCGCCCCACCCTCGTCGGAGAAGCCCACGTGCAGCCTGGGCGCCGCCCTTGGGGCCATTATCCGCAAGCCTATCCCCCTGTCTTACTTGATACCCTGGGCTACTTTGTCCGTCCGGCCTCACCAAAAACCACGAGGCGCAACCAGGAGAAATCGGGGGATTTCAGCCGGCATGCCTGCCCGGGGACTGGCGCGGCCGGCGTCCAGGCCGGTTCTCAGGCAGGCAACAAGCGCCGACGGTAGAGCCGGACGAAAAAAGGCGAGCCCTCCTGGTACGGCTCTGGTCTGCCGGCAACGTCTCTTGTGGCGCTTGAGCGAAGAAACGACTCGCGGCGGGAGGCACGAACCGCCTCCCGCCGCGAAGCAACGTCCTAGAAAGGTTGGGCCAGGCGGGCCGTGTCTTCCAGCTCCTGCTCGATGCGCAGCAGGCGGTTGTACTTGCAGATGCGCTCGCTGCGGCACAGGGAGCCGGTCTTGATCTGGCCGGTGCTCATGGCCACGGCCAGGTCGGCGATGAAGGTGTCCTCGGTCTCGCCGGAGCGGTGGCTCACCACCTGGGTGTATCCGTTGCGCTTGGCCAGGTCGATGCAGGCCAGGGTCTCGGTCACCGAGCCGATCTGGTTGAGCTTGATGAGGATGCTGTTGGCGCAGCCCTGCTCGATGCCCTGGGATAGGCGCTCGGGATTGGTCACGAACAGGTCGTCGCCCACGATCTGGATCTGCCCGCCCAGGCGATCGGTCATGGCCGTCCAGCCGGCCCAGTCGTCCTCGGCCAGGCCGTCCTCGATGCTCACCAGGGGATACTTGTCCACCCAGCCGGCGTAGAGCTCCACCAGCTGCTCGGCGCTCATCTCGCGGCCGTCGGACTTGGCGAAGACGTACTTGCCGTCCTTGTAGAACTCGCTGGCCGCCGCGTCCAGGGCCAGGGCCACGTCCTCGCCGGGCGTATAGCCCGCCGCCTCGATGGCCTGGAGAATCACCTGAATGGCCTCTTCGTTGCCCTCCAGGTTGGGGGCGAAGCCGCCCTCGTCGCCCACGCTGGTCACCAGGTTCATGCCGGTGAGCACCTTCTTGAGGTTGTGGAACACCTCCGCGCCCATGCGCAGGGCCTCGGCGAAGCTGTCCGCGCCCACGGGCACGATCATGAACTCCTGGATGTCCACGTTGTTGGGGGCGTGGGAGCCGCCGTTTAGGATGTTCATCATGGGCATGGGCAGCAGCCGGGCGTAGGCCCCGCCCAGGTAGCGGTACAAGGGGATAAGCAGGGCCTCGGCGGCCGCCCGGGCGGTGGCCATGGATACGCCCAGGATGGCGTTGGCCCCCAGCTTGGCCTTGTTGGGCGTGCCGTCCAGGTCGATCATGATGGAGTCGATGAGCACCTGGTCCAGGCCGTCCTGGCCGATCAGCTCGGGCGCTATGATGTCCTCCACGTTGAGCACCGCCTTTTTGACCCCCTTGCCCAGGTAGCGGCTTTTGTCGCCGTCCCTAAGCTCCAGGGCCTCGTGCTCGCCGGTGGAAGCGCCGCTGGGAACCGCCGCGGTGCCCATGGAGCCGTCTTCTAGGATCACGTCGCATTCCACGGTGGGATTGCCCCGGGAGTCCAGGATTTCACGCGCGACGATTTGTTCAATAGCTATCATGGGTTATCCCCTCCTAACGGGATAGGTTGTTTACGCAGTCTCTACGTTAGCGCCGTGGGGCATGGGTGTCAAGACGGGGTGGGGATATCGCCATGATATACAAGATGACCCGGGTGGCCCAGGTCATTGTATTCCTGGTTACACCACCTGGGGCCCTCCCCGTCAACGCCCTACCGGGTCACTCCTTTTATCCTATGCAGACTATAGGCCCCAACTCCAGGCGAATTAATTACCGCGCACGTTTACGGCCTCTGCCCTTGGGTGTAAAAAAACCTGCATTGCGGCAACCACCACCAGGGCGGGATCAAGCTCCATGCAAACCTTCGCGCACATCATGACCAAATACCTGCCCCTGTGGGTGGGCCTGGACATCATCTTGGCCATCACGGTGGGCTACCTGTTCCCCGCAGTTTCGGTGCTGGAACATCTGGTCCCCCTGCTGCTGTTTTTGATGCTCTACCCCATGATGGTGACCCTGCGCATCGAGGAGGTGGGCAACGCCCTGAAGCACCCCAAGCTCTTGGCAACGGCCATGGTGCTCAACTTCGCGGTCACCCCCCTGCTGGGTTGGCTGTGGGGTCATATTTTCTTCAGCGGCACCAACTCCTACCTGACCGCCGGTTTCATCCTCAAGACCCTAATCCCCGGCAGCGGCATGGTGGCCGCCTGGACCGGGTACGCCCGGGGCAAGGTGGGCTCGGCGCTGGTCATCGTGGCGGTGAGCCTGTTGTTGTCGCTGGTGATGGTGCCGTTTTGGATGTGGGTGTTGGCCGGGGCCTATGTGACCATCGAGCCGCTGGTCATCTTCCGCGCCATGGGCCTCATCGTGGTGGCCCCCCTGGTTGCCGGGGTGCTCACCCGGCGCTACGCCGTGCGCCGCTGGGGCCAGGCCAAATTCCAGGAGCGGGCCAAGGTGTTTCCGGTGATCTCCACCTGCGCCATGATGCCCATGCTGTTCATCATCGTCTCTTTCCAGGCGGTGATGATCGTCGAAAACCTCTACTGGATGCTCCTGGTGATCGTGGCCATCGGCACCATGTATCCCCTGCTCTACATGGCGGCCATCGCCTTCGCCAAAATTGGCGGGGTGGACTACGGCGACGCCGTGGCCATGGGCTACAGCGTGACCGCCAAGGCCCACGCCATCACCATCGGGGTGGCGGCCACCGTTTTCGCGGGCACCCCGGCGGTGCTCCCCGCGGCCGTGGCCCCGGTGATCCAGGTGCCCCTGATGCTGGCCATGCTGAAGACCTCGGGCCGGGTGGAGCGCTATTTGAGCCCCCGGGCCGTCCCGGAGCAGGCCGCCTAGGGCCTGGCCAGAACCCACCCCATCCCATCAGCTTCCCTCGGCGTTGTTTGAGCCTCGCCAAGCATTCATACTGATTAAGTAATAATTAATCCGGATGCTTGGATGGAAGACAATGAGCGCTCGAGACTTGCCCCAAGGTTTTCAAGACATGCTTTCCTTCGGCCTGGTGGAGGCCCTGCTAGGCCGCCGCTCACGCCGGTTTTTTATGGGGGCCGAGATCCCCGACGGGGTCTTTACCTACAAGTCCCGACACCCGGCCGTGCCCCTGTCCGAGCTGGAAAAGCTCCTGGTGGTGGCCGCCTGCGGAGGTAACACCAGTTGGCACCACCTGATCTACCGGGCCCAGCTTTACGCGCCCCATTTGTCCAATTACGCGGCCGCGGCCGGGGGGCGCACCTTTCCTTCCGCCGCCGGTTTCCACACCAGCCAAACCTTTTTCACCGACGACGAGGGGGTGTACCTGCTGGATGCCCGCGATACCCCGCCCTTCGCGGAGCGGGAAAAAGACGGCTCCCTGGACCTGGAAAGCCTGCTCACCGCCCTGCGCGGCCGCATAAAAAAAATCCAGCCAGGGCGTCTGGGGCTGCCGTCCGAAGTGCCCTTTGTGGAGGCCCACAACACCTGGGTGGTCAACCACCCCGGCACCCTGCTGGTAATTCCGGTGGGCGATTTGGCCCAACACGTGCTGCTGGGCCTATGCTACATGCTGCAAAACGGCCTGGTGCTCAGAGACGACGTCAATGGGCGCTCCATTCCGGGCCTCGAGAAATTCAAGCGCCTGGTGGACGTGGATAACTTCTGGCCCCTGACCTTTGTGGAGCAATGGTCCCTGGCCGAGCTGACCAGCGAGCTGTCCATGAGCTGTTATGCGGGCAACCTGATGCTCCAGGCCATGGGCCTGGGCGGCTGGATGTTCAACGGCGTGGACCCCTTCGCGACGCTGGGGGCATCGGGCGATCCCCAGGCTCCGGGCCTGGGCTTCCGCTACGATGAGCACCCGGACTGGCCCTACCCCAACCCCACCGGACTGCCGGGGGTCATGGAAGGCTATTGTCCGCCCCACTACCCGGACATGCGCGCGGCGGTGGATGCGCTTTGCGAGCGCAAATTCGGACCGGGCGGCCCCTTTAACCCCGAAACCCCGGGCCCCTGGAAAAACTCCCCCTTGGTCCGGGGCTCGGCCCAGGTGCATGCCGAGGATTTCCGCGAGTGCGTGGCCCTGCAGGCCCAGTACGTTCTGGACACCTTCGGCAAGTTCCCGGGGACCGTGCCCTCCATCTTTTTGATCACCTATTTGCAGGCCCATCACCTGGACCTGGAGTTCTACGACCGCTATTACCAGCCGGGGTCCTACTTAAGAACCCACGCTGAGCACATGCAACGCTGGCATCCCCAGGACTAGACGCGTCTCGGCTACGCCGGCCCGTAAACCCTGACCCCGTCGCGCTCTTGCCGCAGGGCCTCGCCGCGGTTTTCCAGGTAGCGCAGGTGGGCCATGGCCTCGCCGGTGGCGAACCACTTCTGGGCCACGGGAAACTCCTCCCAAGTGTCGCACTTGATGTCCCAGCGCATGCGGGCGGCGGTCTCATAGGCGCTGTAGGAGCCGGTGGCCAGGATGCCCTTGATCTCGGTCAGGCGCTGGCGGTGGTGTCGGTCCAACTCCTGGGTGCGCGCCCGGCAGTCGGCCACCAGGCTGCGATGGCCGGGCAGGGTCAGGCGCACCGGAAGCTCGGCCACCCGCGCCAGGCTCTTCAGGTAGTCGGCCAGGGGATCGTAGTCGTCTTTCCAGCATTGGATGTTGGGGGTGATGTCCCCCAGCACGTGGTCCCCGGCCAACAGGATGCCCCGCTGTTCCTCCCACAGGCAGGTGTGGCCCAGGGTGTGGCCGGGGGTTACCAGACAGGTGAAATCGTACTCACCCACCGTCAGGTGGTCGCCGTCGCTGATCAGGCTCAACTGGGGCACCCACTCGGAGCCGTACTTGTAGCCGGGGTGGTTGTTGAGGGCAGCCACCAGTTCGTCGCGAGGGAAACCGTTGAGCCCGCCGAAGTTGATCATGGGCTCCCAGCCGGTGTGCGCCTCGATGAGCTCCGCCTCGGGCCGGTTGAAGAACACCCGGCTGCCCTGGCCCGCCACCTTGGAGGTCAGGGCGAAGTGGTCCGCGTGCAAATGGGTGATGAAAAAATCGGTGCGCCCCAGGTCCAGGCCCAACTCACCCATGGCCCCGGTCATGGCCGCCTCGCACTCGGGGCGGTTCAGGCCGGTGTCCACGATGAGGTTGCGCGGCTGGCCCAGGATGAAATAGGAGTTGAGGTACTTCAGAGGGCTGCCCGGCAGGGGTATCTGCACCCGGAAAAGACGCGGCGCTACTTCTTCCAGCATGGCGGCTCACAATCGATGGGCCCCGGAGGGCGCGTTGGACAACCTGGGCAAGTGGGGCTAGAGGATATATATACGCCATGCCCCGCCTCCGCCAAAGAGTATTCACGCCCTATTCCCCCGGCCGCCCGGCCACCGAGCGAGAAAAACGGGCTTGCGGCCTCGCTTGACACCGACCGGGCAAAATTCTAGAGTTAACGCCATACGGGAGCAGATACCGCATTGAGTAACATTCAGCTCATAAAATCCGTGGCCAAGGGTTTCACCCTGCTGGAGCTCCTGGTGCGCTCGCCCGACCCCCTCACCCTGACCCAGATCGCCCAGGCCCTGGGGCACACCAAGACCAGCGCCCAGCGCCTGATCAACACCCTGTTGGACCTGGGCTATCTCAAGCGCATCGAGGGCAAGCGTTACGTGCCGGGCAACAAGGTGCTGTCGCTGAGCTTCCAGCTTTTGCAAAAGGACAACCTCTACAAGCAGGCCCAGTCTCTGTTGGAGGAGGTTTCCGACCGCCTGGGCTACAGCGTGACCCTGAGCGTGTTGGAGGGCTCGGAGATCCTGGTGATCTACCGCAAGGAAAGGGCCCGCTACCTGCCCTACGCCATCTACACCGGCTCCAAGCTGCCGCCCCATTGCTCGGCCACCGGCAAGGCGCTCCTGGCCGGCTTGCCGCCGGAAAAGCTGGAGCCCCTGCTGAAAGGCCTGCGCCTGACCAAGGTTACCCCCAAGACCATCACCGAGGTGGACGAGCTTCGCCAGGAGCTGGCCCGCATCAGGAAGCGGGGCTACTCGGTCTCCAACCAGGAGTTCTCCCTGGATCTTTATTCCATCGGGGTGCCCCTGTTGGACGGCCGCCAGAAGATAGCCGCCGCGGCCGGGCTGTCGGTACCCATCAAGGACAAGAGGGACAAGAAAAAACTCGCCGCCTCCCTGTCCGACTTTCTGAGCGTGGGGGAGGCCATCTCGCGCGAGCTGGGCTACCAAGGCCCCTATCCGCGCCTGGCCTGAAACCTGGCCGGAGCAGGCCGAGCGCCTGCGCTTCCCAGGGCCTTTTCGTCAAAAGCGCCCTTGCGCCGAATGGGGTTGACCGCCCGAGCCGCCCTAGTGTACGTTTGTTTTCTAATAGTCAACAAGACTTTCTAATCGGGCAACGATAGTCAACAACAGATGCGCCAACTTGGTTCGCCCCTTTGCTCAACGAATCACCAGGTTGAGTGGAGCCAGGCATGGCTACCTTTAATGAGGAACAAATAGGCGCCCGCATCAAGAGCCTGCGCATCGACCGGGATCTCACCCTGGCGGCGGTGGCCGAGAGAACCAATCTCAGCCGCAGCTATCTCTCCAAGGTGGAAAACTCCAAGAGCGCGCCTCCGGTCTCCACCCTGGCCACCATAGCCGAGGCCCTGGGGGTGCACGTCGCCGACATCTTTGCCGACGACGAGCCCGCGACCATGGTCACCGTGGTAAGAAGCGAAGAACGCCAGGCCAGCTTTCGCCACGGCGTGGAGGTGGGATACAGCTACGCGCCGCTGGCCCCGGTGTTTCCCAAGCGCCTGATGGACCCTTACTACATCAGCATCCGGCCCCGCGAGGGAGAGCCCTATGTTTTCCAGCACAAGGGGCACGAGTTGATGCTGATACTCAGCGGCGAGTTGGAGTTGCACGTCGGAGAGCGGCAACTGGAGTTGCACCCGGGGGATTGCGTTTATTTCGACGCCAGCCTCCCCCACTATGGCTTTGCCTTGGGCGGCAAACAGGTGGAAGCCATGCTGGTCATCTCCACCGGCCAGGGGCGCTCATCCTGAAGCCGGTTCTCCACGAACCTCGACTTGAAATTAGAGCCCTTGGCAAAGGGCCTTGCGGAGCGAAAGGAATTACGCTGTGGAAAAGCTGATCATCACCGCGGCCATTACCGGCGGCGCCTCCCCGGATAGCAACCCCAACCTTCCCAAGACCCCCGCCGAGCAGGCCCAGGCCACCATCGACGTGTACAACGCGGGAGCCTCGGTGGTGCACATTCACGCGCGCAACCCCGAGACCGGACGGGGCGAGCAGAGGTCCGAGTGGCTGGAGCAGGCCATCCTGCCCATCCGCGAGAAAACCGACATCATCGTCAACGTCAGCACCGGCGGCTCCGGGCGCCGCTGCGACGGGGATCATCTCTACGAAAAAATGCCTCTGGAGAGCGTGGAAGGCCGCCTGGCGGTGGTGCCGGAGCTGTGTAAAAACCCGGCCGCCGCGCCGGAGTTGGCCTCCTTCAACGCGGGCTCTCCGGTGATCGACATCTACAGCGCCAGCAAAAAGGACTACATGCTCAAATTCGTCATGGTGCACTCCTTTCCGGACATGGTGCACATGGCCGAAACCATGAAGTCCTGCGGGGTCAAGCCCGAGCTGGAGTGCTACGACGTGGGCATGATCAACAACGCCGTGCACCTGGCCGAGTTGGGCCACCTCGAAGAGCCCATGTATTTCCAGTTCGTGCTGGGCGTGTTGGGCCAGATACCGGCCACTCCCGAAAACCTGCTGCACATGGTGCATTGCCTGCCCAAGGGCTCCCCCTGGTCGGTGTGCGCCATAGGCCTCAACGAGTTCCGCATGGCCGCCATGTCCATGATCATGGGCGGCCACGTGCGGGTGGGCTTCGAGGACAACCTCTACCTGAGCCCCGGGGTGATGGCCAAGAGCAACGCGGAGCTGGTGGAAAAGGCGGTGCGCATGGCCCGGGAGCTGGGCCGGGAGATAGCCACCCCGGAAGAGGCCCGGCAGATTTTGGGCCTGCCGCCCAGGAAATAACCGGACAGGCGGGAAGCGAGCATGGACGACCAGGTGGTCTTGGAGGCCAGGGGCCTCAGCAAAAATTTCGGCGCCTTGCAGGTCATCAACGACGTGAACCTGCAGGTGCGCCGCGGGGCCATCCATTCCATAATCGGGCCCAACGGGGCGGGCAAGACCACCCTGTTCAACCTGCTTACCGGATTCTTGAAGGCCAGCTCCGGCCGGGTGATCTACCAGGGCAAGGACATAACCGACCTGCCGCCCTTCAAGGTGGCCAGGATGGGCATGGCCCGCTCGTTTCAGATCACCAGCGTCTTTCCCGAGCTTACGGTGCATGAAAACGTGCGGGTATCGGCCCAGGCCACCCAGGCGCACCACTACAACTTCATGATGAACTACAAACGCCTCAAGCAGGCCGAGACCAAGGCCGACGCCGTTTTGGCCAGCATAGGCCTTTACGAGCAACGCGACCAGCTTTGCAAGAACCTCTCTTACGGCGACCGCCGGGTGCTGGATATCGGCATATCCCAGGCCACCGAACCCCAACTGGTCCTTTTGGACGAGCCCCTGGCCGGGCTCCAGGCCGCCGACCACGAGCGCCTGGTGGGCCTGATCGAGGACATGGCCCACTCCATGACCGTGGTGCTCATCGACCACAACATCGACATCGTGACCTCCGTTTCCCACGTGATCACGGTGCTCAACCAAGGCCAGGTCATCGCCGAGGGGACGCCGGAAGAGGTCAAGGGCAACCCGAAGGTGCAAGAAGCCTACCTGGGGGGAGTATGACGCTTCTCCGACTGGAAGAGGTGCACGCGGCCTACGACGAGAGCCAGGTGCTCACCGGAGTCTCCCTGGAGATAGCCAAGGGCGAGCTGGTCACCCTGTTGGGCCGCAACGGCGCCGGCAAGACCACCACCCTGCGCACCATCATGGGCCTGCTGCCCCCCCTGTCCGGCCGCATCAGCTTCAAGGGCCAACAGATCAGCGGCTTGGTGCCCAACCGCATAGCCAAGCTGGGGGTGGGCTACGTGCCCGAGGAACGGGGCATCTTCCCCAGCCTCACGGTCTCGGAGAACCTGATGTTCCCCAGTTGGGGCCGGGGCGAGACCGGCTGGAGCCTGGAGCGCATCTATCACTTTTTCCCCAGGCTGCACGAAAGGGCCGCGCACAAGGGCTCCCAGCTCAGCGGCGGCGAGCAGCAGATGCTGGCCATCGCCCGCATCCTCAGGGCCAAGATGGACCTGCTGCTTCTGGACGAGCCCACCGAGGGCCTGGCCCCTCTGCTGGTGGAGACCATCGGCACCATTCTCAAGGAAATAAAGGCCTCCGGCCTCACGGTGCTATTGGTGGAGCAGAACACCCGCTTCGCCTGTCAGATAGCCGAGAGGCACCACATACTTTACGGCGGAAGAATCGTGCACACTTGCAGCAATGATGAATTCATGCGCGATATGGATATTCAGCACAAATATTTGGGAGTTTGAAACGCCCTTTGGACCCGCACATCCTTTGGGCGCGCGCCCGACAGCCCGCGCCGGAAGACCCGAGGGGCAAGCTGGTTGCAAGAAAGGAAAAGTGAGATGAGAGCAAAATGTCTGGTCGTAGCGTTCATGTTGGCCGCGGCTCTGCTCATGGTCGGCGGGCCCGCGGTTGCCGCCAAGGTGGTCAAGGTCGGTATTGTCAGCGTGCTCTCCGGGCCGGTGGCGGTCATCGGCAACGGTGAAAAGTGGGCCGCCGAGATGGCGGTGGCCGATTTCGAGGGCATCGAAGGCACCAAGATAGAGCTGGTGGTGCGCGACCACGCCTACAACCCCGGCGTGGCCAACGAAAAGGCCAAGGAGCTCTACGAAAAGGAGAACGTGGACGTCATCATCGCCTGCCCCAACAGCGCCGCCGCCCTGGCCGTGGCCCAGCAGGCCAAGCTCCACAAGAAGCTGTTCATCTCCACCTCCGCCGGCACCACCGACCTGATCGGCAAGGCCTGCAACCGCTACGTGTTCAAGTGGAACTACAACGACTACATGCTGGCCACCACCGTGGGCATCCTGGGCGCGGAGAAGCTGGGCAAGCGCTGGTACACCATCACCTCCGACTACGCCTGGGGCCACAACCTGCTCAAGCACTTCACCGAGGCGGTGGAGTCCAAGGGCGGCAAGGTGGTGGGCAACGACATGGTGGCCTTGCACACCTCCGACTACAGCCCCTACATCCTCAAGGCCATGAACGCCAAGCCCGAGGTGTTGGCGTTGCTCAACGTGGGCAAGGACGCGGTTAACTCCACCAAGGCCGCCGCCGAGTACGGCCTCAAGAAAAAGGTCACCATCGTGCACGCCCTGCTGTTTGAGCCCAGCATCCGCGGAGGCGGCGTGGCCACCTTTGCCGGCGACTACACCGCCGCGCCCTGGAACTGGGTGGTGGACAACCCCGGCGCCCGCGACTTCGCGGACCGCTACCTCAAAAAGACCGGCGAGCGCCCCCACTTCATGGCCGCCGCCGTCTACAGCGCGGTGACCCAATACCTCCTGGCGGTCAAGCGCGCGGGCGGCGCGGACACCGAAAAGGTGATCAAGGCCCTGGAAGGCCACACCTTCAAGGACATGTTCGCCAATCCCGGTTACGTCCGCCCCGAGGACCACCAGCAGGTGGGCAAGGCCTATCTGCTCAGGGTCAAGCAGCCCGACCAGGTCAAGGGCACCGACGACTACTTCGAGGTCGTGGGCTCGCTCCCGGCGGAGCAGGCCTTTGGCAAACCCGGCCAGTTCGGCTGCAAGCTAAACAAGTAACTCCAAGCGGCCCGGGGCGGGGCGTTTTCTAACGCCCCGCCCGGCCTGGAAACACCATGGAACCGGTTTTCCTGTTCAGCCAATTCTTCAACGGCCTGGTGCTGGGCTGCATCTACGTGTTGCTCTCCCTGGGGCTCACGGTGGTCTTCGGCACCCTGGGGGTGGTCAACTTCGCCCACGGGGCCCTGTACATGCTGGGGGCCTACGCCGCCTACACCATCTCCAGCAAGTTGCAGCTGAACTTCCTGGCCTGCCTGGTGCTGTGCCCGCTGATCGTGGCCGCCATCGGCATGATCCTGGAAAAATTTCTGATCAGCAAGCTCTACAAGCTGCCCCACTATTACAACCTGCTGTTGACCTTCGGCATCATGTTCATCATCCAGGACGCGGTGAAGATCATCTTCGGCCCGGAGGGCGAGCCCTTCAACATTCCGGAGCTGCTGCAGGGGGCGGTGAACCTGGGCTTCATGTACTACCCCAAGTACCGCCTGTTCATTTTGGTGGTAACGGCGGGTTTGTCCCTGGGGCTGTGGCTGTTCATCGAGAAAACCCGCCTGGGCGCGATCATCAGGGCGGGCACCGACAACGCCGAGATGGCCGACGCCCTGGGCACCAACATCTCCTGGACCTTTACCCTGATCTTCGGCCTGGGGGCCGGGCTCTCGGGGCTGGCCGGGGTGTTGGCCGCGCCCATTCAAAACGTGCAGCCGGCCATGGGCATGGACATCCTGGTGCAGACCTTCGTGGTGGTCATCATCGGCGGCATGGGCAGCATCGCCGGCTCCATCCTGGCGGGCCTGGTCATCGGCCAGATACTCACCTTTTCCATCGTCTTCTGGCCGCCGGGCTCCACCACCTTGATCTACGCTTTCATGGCCCTGGTGTTGGTCACCCGGCCGCGGGGCTTTTTCGGACGGGTATCGTTTTTTGAGTAATCCGGAGCGGACATGCAACTAAAGGCGCGCCATAAAACCGCCGGCATCATCGTCGGCGCGGCCTTGCTGCTGGCCGCGCCCTATCTGGCCCCCTACCAGGCGTTGGCCACCCAGATGCTCATTTTCGCCATCTTCGCCATCGGCTTCGACATACTCTTCGGCTACACCGGCCTGCTCTCCTTCGGCCACGCCGCCTTTTTCGGGCTGGGGGCCTACGGCACCGGGCTCAGCCTGATCCACCTGACCAGCTCCGTGCCCCTGGCCCTGGGCCTGGGCATCCTGCTGGCCGTGCTGGTGGCCGTGCCCATGGGCTTTCTCTCCACCCAGCGCCACGGCATCTACTTCGCCATGGTCACCCTGGCCTTTGCCCAGTTGATCTACTTCATCGCCTTTCAGTGGCGCTCGCTCACCGGCGGCGACGACGGCCTGCAGGGTGTGCCCCGGCCTTCCCTGGGGCCGGTGGACCTCAGCTCGGACCTGGTCTACTACTACTTCGTTTTGCTGATGTTCATCCTGGCTCTGGTGGTAGGAGTCCGGGTCATCCGTTCGCCCTTCGGCCGGGTCTTGCAGGCCCTGCGCGAAAACGGCGACCGGGCCATGAGCGTGGGCTACGACCCTCGCAAGTACAAGCTGATCTCTTTCGTGATCTCGGCCGGCTTCGCCGCCCTGGCGGGCGGGCTATACGCCATGCTGCAAAATTTCGTGCCCTTGTTCAGCCTGGGCCTGGATTTGTCCGGCGAGATCGTGCTGATGACCCTGGTCGGCGGCATGGGCACCATCTACGGCCCCGTGGTCGGGGCCATGGCCATCGTCTACGTCAAGGACTTCCTCAGCTCCCAAACCGATGTCTGGCCCCTGATAATGGGCCTTTTATACGTGGTTTCCGTGATGACCTTCCGGCGGGGAGTGGTCAAGGAGCTGAAGGAACGCCTGCTCAAATCATGATCAGAGTCACCACGGGAGGATTCAGGTGTCCATAATCATCACCGGAGGCTGCGGACTCATCGGCGCCAACCTGGCGCGCATCATGCTGGAAAAGGGCCGGGAGGTGGTCACCTTCGACGTGGCCCCGGCCCAGGCCCTGCCCGCCGACCTGGCCTCCAGGGTCACCCACGTGCAAGGCGACATCACCAACTACCACGAGGTGCTCAACGCCTTGCGCGACCACGGCGTGGACGAGGTATTCCACCTGGCCGCCACCCTCTCGGCCCCCTCGGAGGCCAACCCCTGGCGGGCCTACAAGATCAACAACGAGGGCACCTACTTCGCCCTGGAGGCCGCCCGCGTCTGCGGGGTGGGCAAGTTCCTCTTTTCCAGCTCCATGGGTTCCTACGGCATGGGCCACGACGGCCACATCTCCGACGACACCATCCAGCAGCCCACCATCATCTACGGAGTCACCAAGGTCTTCGGCGAGCTGATGGGCCGCTACTACCAACGCAAGTTCGGGGTGGACTTCCGGGGAGTGCGCCTGCCCCAGATCGTGGGCCCTGGGGTCACCGCCGGGGGCTTCGGCCAATACAACCCCGGCATGATCGAGGCCGCCGCCCAGGGCCGGCCCTACGAGGTATGGGTGCCCGAGGACACCGTGCTGCCCCTGATGTACATCAGCGACGCCATCCGCAGCCTGGCCGAGCTTTACGAGGCCGAGGCGGCCGCGATCAAGACGAGGGTCTACAACCTGGGCCAGATCACTCCCGCGCCCACCGCCGCGGAGTTGGCCGGCATCGTCAAGGGATTCTTCCCGGAGGCTCAGATCACCTTCAAGCCCGACCCCCAGGCGGTGGAGGTGCTGCGCTACATCCCCAGCTACATCGACGGAAGCAACGCCGAGAAGGAATGGGGCTGGAAGCTCACGGGTAGCGCCGAGGACATGGTGCGCGATTTCATCGCGGACATGAAGGCCATGAACCAAGGCTAAGACGGGAGGAAGGGCGATGTCCGCGATCAAGCACATCACCGTGGTGGGAGCCGGGCTGATGGGCCACGGCATCGCCCAGGCCTTTGCCCAGAAGGGCCTGGAGGTGTGCCTCTACGACCTGGGGCAAGACCTGCTGGCCCAGGCCGTCGCCTCCATCAAGGAAAACCTGGGCACCTTCGTGGAGATGGGCCTGGAGACCCCGGAGGGCGCGGCCCGTGCCCTGGGGCGCATCAGCACCTTCACCGACCTGCCCCGGGCCCTGGAAAAGGCCGAGTTCGTCACCGAGGCAGCCCCGGAGAACCTGGAGCTCAAGCAGGAGCTCTTCGGCCTGATGGATCGCCACGCCCCGGAAGGGGCCATCCTGGCCAGCAACACCTCCATGCTCTCCATCTCCCGTTTCGGCTCCCAGGTGCGCGATCCGGGCAGGCTGATCATCACCCATTGGTTCAACCCGCCCCACATCGTGCCGGTGGTGGAGGTGGTGCTGGGCCAAGGCACCAGCGAACGGACCAAGCAGGCGACCTTTGAGCTGCTGAAGTGCATCGGCAAGACGCCGGTGCTGGTGAACCAGGAAATACCCGGCTTTTTGGTCAACCGCATCCAGACCGCCATGTTCCGCGAGGTGCTCTCTCTCCTGGAGATGGGGGTGGCCTCGGCCGAGGACATCGACCGGGCCATCGCGGGCAGCTTCGGCCTGCGCCTGTCGGTGCAGGGGGTGCTCAAGACCATGGACCTGGCCGGGCTGGACCTGATGCTCAAAGGCTGCAGCTACCTGTTCGGCCACATCGCCGGCGGCAGCGAGGCTCCCGAGGTTTTGCGCCAGAAGGTGGAGCAAGGCGAGCTGGGGGTCAAGACGGGACAGGGCTTTTTCCGCTATGACCAGGAAGGCTCCGGCGCCGGTGGCGCGTCGCCGGACAAAATGCGCGACCGGGCCTTGCTCAAGGTCCTCAAGGCCATCTCCAAGGATTCCGACAGCTAGGTTCGAAGGACTTTCCCCCCTTCGATCCTGCGCCCCGGCTATATGCCGAGGGCTGCCCTTTTAGCCGGGGATGGCCTCCAGCTCCTCCCAGCGGGCGTAGGTTTGCTCCAGCTCGCCCTCCAGCTCTTCCAGGCGCTCGCTGATCTGGGCCGCTTCCTTGCCCCCCTTGGCGTACAGATCAGGGTCGGCGATGCGCCGGTGCAGCTCGGCCTGCTCCTTCTCCAGGGCCTCGATCCGGCCGGGCAGCTCGGCCAGCTCCCGCTTCTGGTTGAAGCTAAGCTTGAGCGGGCGCTCCGGGGCGGGACGCTTCTTGGGCTTGGCCGCCTTGGGCGCCGGGGTAGTGGGCGCGCCCACGGCCCGCTGGGCCAGCCAGTCGTCGTAGCCACCCGCGTACTCGCCCACCCGGCCCCCGCCTTCCAGCACCAAGCTACTCGTGGCCACGTTGTTGAGGAACTCGCGGTCGTGGCTGACCAACAGCACCGTGCCCGCGAACTCCACCAGCAGGTTTTCCAGCAGCAGCAGGGTGTCGCGGTCCAGATCGTTGGTGGGCTCGTCCAAGACCAACAGGTTGGCGGGCTTGGCAAACAGCTTGGCCAAGAGCAGGCGGTTGCGCTCCCCGCCGGAAAGCACCCGCACCGGGGTGTGGACCCGGTCGGCGCTGAAGAGAAAGTCCTTGAGGTAGCTGACCACGTGGCGCTGGCGGCCCCCGATTATCAGGCTGTCCTGGCCTTCCACCAGGTTGTCCCGCACGCTCTTGCCCTGGTCCAGCTCCTCGCGCATCTGGTCGAAGTAGGCGATCTCCAGGTTGGCCCCCAGGCGAATCTCGCCGGAGCTGGGCTGCAAGCTGCCCAGGATCAGCCCCAGCAAGGTGGTCTTGCCCGAGCCGTTGGGGCCCATGATGCCCACCTTGTCGCCCCGCAGGATAAGGGTGCTGAAGTCCGCGATGAGCGGATGCTCCGGCTGGTAGGCGAAGCTTACCTCCTTTAGCTCGGCCACCACCTTGCCCGACAAGCCGGCCTGCTGGGCCCGCAGGGTGGCCGAGCCCAGCACCTCGCGGCGCTTGGCCCGCTCCTCGCGCATCTGTAGCAAGCGCCGCACCCGGCCCTCGTCGCGGGTGCGCCGGGCCCGGAGCCCCCGGTGCAGCCAGGCCTCCTCCTGCTCCAGCTTCTTGTCGAAGCGGGCCCGCTGCTCCTGCTCGATGGTCAGGGCATCTTCCCGGCGGCGCAGAAACTCGTCGTAGGGGCAGTTCCAGTCGTAGAGCACCCCCCGGTCCAGCTCCACCACCCGGGTGGCCAGGTTGCGGGCAAAGGCCCGGTCGTGGGAGATGAAAACCAGGGCCCCCTGGTAGGCGGCCAAAAACTCCTCCAGCCACACAATGGCCTGGATGTCCAGATGGTTGGTGGGCTCGTCCAACAGCAGCAGTTGGGGGCTCTTGGCCAGGGCCCGGGCCAGCAGCACCCGGCGCTGCAACCCGCCGGACAGGGTCTCCACCCGCTGCCGGGGCTCCAGGCCCAGGCGGGTGAGCACGGTGCGCAAACGGCGGTCCGCCTCCCAGAGCCTTTGCTCGTTGCCCTGCTCGGCGTTGTGCTCCCCGCCCCGCCCCCGGCGCAATTCGATCAGGGTGCGCCCCAGACCGTCCAATACCTGGGCCGCCACCTCGTAGACCTCGCCGCTGAGACCGGAGGGCACGTCCTGGGGCAGGAAACCGGTCTCCAGGCCCACCGCCCGGCTGATCTCGCCCCCGTCGGGAGTCAGCTCGCCGGCCAGCAGCCCCAGCAGGCTGGACTTGCCCGCCCCGTTGCGCCCCAACAGGCACAGCCGCTCGCCAGGCTCCACCCGCAGGGAAATGCTTTCCAGAAGCTTGGGCCCGCCAAAGGCCAGACTCACGTCGAAAAGGTTAATCAGGGCCAAGGTCGCTCGCTCCACCTGGTTCAGCGTTGTTGCCCGCCGCGCGGCGGGCTGGGGGAATCATACCGCCTGGCGCGCCATTGTTCATGGCGGGCCAAGACCTAAGCAGCAAAAACTGTTGGGCTGGGCGGTCGGAGGGCGCAGGCCTTATACTTGAACTTGGAGCTCGGGGCGTTGCCCCCGGGCCCGCTCACCTCAATCTGGAGGGATCAGCTTGTCCGTAACCTCCGCAGAAGAGAAAACCGTGGTCTCCCTGGCCCAGGTGCCGGGCGGGGCCTCAGCAGAGCAAATCATGGAGGCCACCCGCCGGGCGGCCCTGGCCGTGGACGACCTGGCCTGGCTGCGGCCCGGCGATGCGGTGTTCATCAAGCCGGTGATCAACTCGGGAAGCCCCTACCCCGCCACCACCAGCCCCGCGGCCCTGGCGGCCGTGGTGGGCCTACTCCGGGAGCGGGGCGCGGGCCGAGTGCTGGTGGGGGACATGGGCGGCGTGGCCCACGTGCGCCAGCGGCCCGGCCGGGTCAAGGGCAGCACCCGAAAGCTGGCCATGCAAAACGGCCTGGCCCAGGCGGCCCAAGAGGCGGGGGCAGAGCTGCACTTTTTCGAGGAAGCCGGGTGGGAGGCCTTTTTCGAGGACCGCCCCCTGCCGGGCTCCCACTGGAAAAGCGGCCTGATGCTGCCCGAGGTGCTGCGCCAAGTGGAGCACATCGTGCTCATGCCCCGCTGCGCCCGCCACGCCCTGTTGGGCAGCACCCTGGGGCTCAAGGCGGTGGTGGGCTACATGCGCTTCGACACCCGCCTGGAGTATCACCACCAGGGAGCCGCCATCCAGGAAATGACCGCCGAGGCCAACACGGTGAGCACCCTGCTGAACAAGCAGCGGCTGGTGGTGAGTGCGGCCGACCAGGTGCTGGCCACCTACGGTCCGGACAAGGGCCATGTGCTCACCCCGGAAGTGGGCCTGGTAATGGCCTCGCCCTCGGTGGTGGCCCACGACCTGGTCTCCCTGGCCTGGCTCATCCATAACCGCCGCGCCCTGGACCCCGGTCAGACCAACTTTCTGCGCGATCCCAACGCCAGCCCGCTCTTGGCCAACCTGGCCAACCACGCGGTGGCGGGCATGCTGGGAGGCTTGGGGGCGGGGCTCAGCGCCCTGGCCCTGACCCCCACCCCCTTGGAGCGGGTGAGCCAGGACCGGGTCCTGGCCCATGCCTGCCGCATCCTGGGCGGCGCGCCTCGGGTAGATCCCGTCCCGGCCGGGCCGGAGCTGGCTCCGGGGCTGGTGGACGAGCTGATGGAGCTGGTTCAAGACCCCGCCCTGGGCGCCTGAACCGCCAGCGCCAAGGCCGGAGAGACCGCCCAAATTAACACTATACTAGTAGTGTTGAATCCTTTATTTTAGGGCGCGACACACTTGCGGGAACCTGTCAACAGGGAGAGCAGCATGGACGGCGCACCCATCCTCTACCGGGTGGAAGACCAGATCGCCTGGATATCCATCAACCAGCCCAAAAAGATGAACCGCCTGGATTTCGCCTCCATGCGGGAGTTGGCCCTGTCCGTGGACAAGGCCGACAAGGACCCCGGCGTTAAGGTGATCGTCATCAGCGGCGAGGGCGGCAAGGCCTTTTGCGCGGGCGGCGACCTGGGCGATTTCGCGGCCGAGTCGGTGCTGGCCGGCAAGAACAACCTGCAGGGTTACGCCGATCTGTGCCTGGTGTTCAACCGCATCACCACCCCCTCCATCGCCATGATCAGCGGCTACGCCCTGGCCGGGGGCTGCGGTCTGGCCATGCTGCCCCACATCAGCATCGCCACATACGACTCGGTTCTCGGGGTGCCGGAGATCAAGGTGGGGGTGTGGCCCATGATGGTCATGGCCATCCTGTTTCGCACCGTGGGCCGCAAAAAGGGCCTGGAGCTCATCTGCACCGGCGAGCAGATCGACGCCCGAGAAGCGCTCCGGATCGGCATGATCAACAAGGTCACCACCCGCGACGAACTCCTGGACGAGGTATTGGCGGTGGCCAACCAGCTCAAGGGCCTGAGCCGCTCCATCATGAGCCTGGGCCTGGAGGCCTTCAACCACATCGGCGACCTGGAATACACCAAGGCCATATCCTATCTGCGCAACATGGTGGTGATGGTAAGCGAGACCAGCGACTCCATCGAGGGGCGCAACGCCTTTATCGAAAAGCGCAAGCCGGTCTGGGAGGACTAGGACTGAGGGGCAAGGAGGTGGGCCGGAGCGCCTCCTGAAGAGCGAAGCGCCCCGGCCCGAGGGGTCTGTTTTGCGCCGTGGCCGCCCTTGGCCCCGCCGTCACCGGCCGGGGCCGCAACCAAGCGACATGCTCATGCCCAGCGCGGGGTTCCGCCAAGCTGAAGGCGGTTGACAAGTCTTGCCGCTTCTGCAAATATGCCACGCACGACATATGTCAAATTAGTCATAGCTTCTTGGCAACCCATCGAGCAAAGGCCCTAACCTTGCCGGCAACCAACTCGCACCACCTCGTACAGGGCAACGCCCGGCTTCTTGGCCGGATCAACCATGAGATGGAGCGCCAGGCCTCCCGCGGCTGGACCGACGAGGAGAGCCTGAGAAACCTGCGCGACGAACTGCACGAGTACGCGGGCCCCAAGGGTCAGGCCTTTTGGCTCAGCCTGGCCCGCCTGGGCGAGTTGGCCCTGTGGTGGACCGGCAGCCTGGCCGACGCCGGGGAGTTCCAGGCGGTGGGCGACCTGCTGCTCAACGCCCCGCGCAAGACGCTGTACGTGCAGGGCCGCGCCCTTCCCGTGCGCCTGCGCCGCCACCAACCCATCACCGAGCAGGTGCGCCTCCTGGCCCCGGCAGGGGCCAACCTGGTGCAGTGGCTCAAGAACCGGACCATGCTGGTGGTGGAGACCCAGCCCCTGCTGCCCACGCTCCTGGACGATCTGAGCCACTGGCCCCATCAGGCCCCCAAGGCTTGCGGGGAGTTCCAGCAGCGCCTGGACCGGGTGGCCGGGGCGCTGTGCCACATCACCTCGCTCAACTTGCCCGAGGGCCGTAGCGTGGTCGAGCACCTGGCCCGCGTTCCGCTCATGGAGGCCGAGGCCATCAAAGAACGCCTGTGCCGGTTCGATCTCCAGCGCTTCGAGGCCCTGGGCCTGCACCTGCGCTCCCTGCTGCCTCCCGCCGCTCCGGAAATGGCCCAAGGCCGGGGAGCCGGACAACCGGCCGAACTCCCCAGCCCCTAGGAAGGTCAGTCCTGCACCAGGGCCTTGGCGGTGAGGTCGGAGAGGTACATAACCTCCACCCCCAGGCCGTAGTGCTCATTCAGGTCCGAAAGCTGGGTGTGGCAGTTTTCGCAGGCCGTGCACAACACCTCGGCTCCGGTGGCCTTTACCTGATCGGCTTTGACCTTGGCCGACTTCATGCGAAAGTCCTTTTCACCGATGGCCACCAGGCCGCCGCCCCCGCCGCAGCACCAGTTGGCCTGGCGGTTGGGGGTCATCTCCACGAAGTGGTCGGTGAGGTGGTTCAGCACGTAGCGGGGCGGCTCGTAGATGCCCCCCTGGCGGGCGATCTGGCAGGGATCGTGATAGGTCACCTTGCCGGGCAGCTTGCTCTTGTCCAGCTTGATGCGCCCCTGCTCGATGTAGCGGGCGATGAGCTCGGCAAAGGTGATGACCCCGAAGGGCTTCTCGCCGGTCATGTGCTTCATCACCCGGTAGGCGGTGCCGCACTCGCAGATCACCACTTCCTTCACGTTGAGGCGCTTGGCCTCGTCGATGATGCGCCCGGCTATCTCCTTGGTCTTGGCCGGGTTGCCCACGAAGGCCCCGAAGTTCACCGCCTCGAAGTAGCTGAGCGACCATTTCTCCTTGGCGGCGTTCATGATGGCCGCCGCCGGGATTATGGAGTGCTTGCCGGCCAGGGCCACGTAGAGCACATTGGCGTCCTGCACGTCCAGGGGCACCACGTCCTCGCCGCCCTCGGAGCGCCAGCGCTCCAGAACCTCTTTTTCCAGGTTCTTGGCCGCGGCGGCGAAGTTGGTCTTGGTCTTTTCGATGGTCTTGCCCTTGGCGATGGACATGTCGGCCAACATGCTCAGAGCCTTGGGCTCCTGGTCGGCGGTGATGAGCATCATCTTGGCGATGCCCTGGATCACCCCGGTGTCGATGCCAAAGGGGCAATAGGTCATGCAGCGGCGGCAGCCGGTGCAGGTGTAGGCGGTCTCGTAGACCTTTTCCATCCAGAAGTCGCTGAGCTCCACCGCCTCGTTTAGCTTCTTGGCGATCTTGCCCTTCTTGAAATACTCCTCGTAGATGCGCCTGATGTTCTGGGCCCGGCCCACGGCGGTGTAGCGCGTCTCAGGCGAGGAGGCGTAGGCGTGGCAGGCCTCGATGCACAGCCCGCAGCGCGAGCAGTTTTCCATATACATCTTGGCCGCTTGGCTCAGACGCTCGGAGAAGGTCTGGATGAGCTCTTGTTTCAGCTTGGCGTCCATGGCCTTAGCCCCTCCTCAGCTTGTTCAGGGGGATGGCGAAGAAGGTGTGCATGATCTTGCTGAAGGGCAGCACCATCAAGAACAGGTTGGCCAAAAATACGTGGGTCACCAGGACCACGTAGTGGCCGCCGTCGATGGTCTCCGCCGGGTCGGCCCAGGAGAAGTGGAACAGGCCGTTGAGGTACTCGCCAAAGTCCTGCTTGGTCAACACGAAGCCGTTCTCGCTCCAGGAGTTGGCCCAGGAGATGATGTCTCCGGACATGGCCACGCAGAACAACAGGAACAACAGCAGGTAGTCGGCGGGCACCGAAACCTCCCGCAGGGGACCGGCGAAGCGGCGCAGCAGGAAGTAGAGGATGGCCGCGGTGACCACCACGCCCACCGCCCCGTTGCCGATCATGTTGGGGGAGTCTTCGGGGTAGATGTTGAACCAGGGCAGCATGTCCAGGTGGGATAGGATCAGCAGGGCCACGCCGATGTGGAACAGGATCAAAAAGACCCAGAAGGTGGGATTGTGACGGCGCACCGTGGGCATGCTCAGGGCGCCCCAAACCGCGCTGGGCACCGGGTGGTCCTTGTCCGGGAAGATCTTGAGGGTGAAGGGGTGGGCGGGTGTCTTGGCCACCCGCGCCACCTTCACCGCGATCCCCACGAGACACCAGGCCACGGCCAGGTAGACCATCGGCACGGTGATTACATAGAAGATCTGGTTAACCATGTTCTCGGCGTTCCGGCTTTTAGTTGTTGCGCTTGACGAAAATCTTGATGAACTCGCCCTGCTCGGTGTCCACCACCTCGTTGCCCGAGGTCTCGGCCCAAGCCGGGAAGTCGGAGAGAGAGCCGGGGTCGGTGGTGTGCACTTCGATGATGTCGCCCACGTTTACCGAGCCGATTTCCTGGCTCATCTTCACCACGGGCATGGGGCAGGGCAGACCTTTGAGATCCAGAATCTTGGCGGCTTGAATGTCGGACATTTTGCTTTCTCCTTTTGGGGTTAGCCGGGTATTTGGTTGGTCCGGGCCAATTGATTTAAATGAAAAGCTGGTTGGCGGACTTGCGCGAGTTGGCCAGGAAGGTGGCCACGCCCACGTATTCCATGTTGGGGTAGTCGATGATCTCCTCGTGCTTGAAGCCCATGAGGTCCATGGACATCTCGCATACCTTGATCTCCACCCCTAGCTGGGCCGCGATCTCAAAAAGCTGGTCCAGGGTGGGGGCGTTCTTCTTCTTCATCAGGCTCTTGAGCATGGCGGTGCCCATGCCGCCCATGTGCATCTGGCTCAGCTTCAGCGCGTTGCGGCCCTTGGGCAGCATCCAGCCGAACATCTTGGACATGAAGTCCTTGCCCCCCACCTGCTTCTTGGCGTCGCGCAAGGCGGCGGTGCCCCAGAAGGTGAAGAACATCACCACTTTCATGCCCATGGCCGCCGCGCCGGTGGCGATGATCATGGCGGCCAGCATCTTGTCCAGGTCGCCGGAGAAGACCACCATGGACAGCTTGTTTTCCAGGGGCACCCCGGCCGGTTTGGGGGCGGGGGGCGTCTGTTGCATTTGGGTTGCGGCTTCGGCGCTCATGTTTCCTCCAGGGGCGTTTGAGTCTTAAGGGTTGGTCAGGGGTTTCAAGCGGCCTGGCAGCCATCCAGGCAGGCCAGGAGCTGGCGCAACTGGGGGTTGGCCAGGGTGTAGAACACCTCGCCCTCGCGGCGCTCGGTGCTCACCAGCCCGCTCATGCGCAGGATGCGCAGCTGCTGGGACACCGCGGCCGGGGTCCTTTCCAGACGCTCGGCCATGAAGATCACCCGCTGATCCGACTGGCACAACAGGGAGATGATCCTAAGGCGCACCGGGTGGGCAATGGCCTTGACCATCTCGGTGACGGCGTCGGCCCGTTCCTGGCTTTCGGCTAGGCTGCTCATATTGGTACTTTTGAAACTCCCAAGTTTTAAAGTTCTGCAACTCGTTGCCCAGCTACATGAGCAGGTATCGTGCCAAATACCCGATTTGCGGGATATGATATTTAACATATTGATATAGTTAATATTTAAAATTTATATAAATCGCTTGCGCATATAATACCGTCTAAGTAGACTATTAATTGTTTAGACACTGTTTAAACGGTAGGTAGACATGGACGTGGACATCGCTTCCCACTGGGGCACCGTGGCCGACACCCTGCACGACGTGGTTTTGGTGGTGGATCCCCAAGGGCGCATCGTGCGCATCAACCGGGCCGGCGAAGAGCTCACCGGTTATCGCAACGACCAACTGGCCGGCCAATCTTGCCGGGTGCTCAACTGCACCGGCTGCAAGATCATCGGTCAGGGCAGCGGGGTGGATTACTGCGGCCTGTTCCGGGCCGGGGAGGTCCGCTCCAAGCGCTGCACCATCACCAACCGGGCGGGCGAGCCGGTGGTGGTGCTCAAGCGGGCCAGCGTGCTCAAGGACGAGCAAGGCAACATCACCGGCGCGGTGGAGACCCTCACCGACCTCACCGAGCTCCATGCCAAGGAGCGCGAGATCACCCAGCTGCGCCGCAGCTTGCGCTCCGAGGACGGCTTCGAGGGCCTCGTCGGCAGCTCCCCGGCCATGACCAGCCTGTACCGCCTCATCGACACCGTGGCCCAGTCCGACTACCCGGTGCTGATCCAGGGGGCCAGCGGCACGGGCAAGGAGCTGGCCGCCCTGGCCATCCACCGCCGGGGGCCCCGGGCCGACAAGCCCTACGTGAAGGTGAACTGCGCGGCCCTGAACCCCAACCTCTTGGAGAGCGAGCTTTTCGGCCACGTGAAGGGCTCCTTCACCGGGGCGGACCGCGACCGGGTGGGCCGCTTCGAGGCGGCCGAGGGCGGGGACATCCTCCTGGATGAGATCGGCGAGATTCCCCCGGCCACCCAGATCAAGCTGCTCAGGGTGTTGCAGGAAAAGGAGATCGAGCGGGTGGGCGAAAACCGCCCCCGCCGGGTGAACGTGCGCATCCTGGCCGCCACCAACCGCGACCTGCCCGAGCTGGTGCGCCGGGGCGCCTTCAGGGAAGACCTGTACTACCGCCTGGACGTGGTGCCGGTGCAGATGCCCACCCTGGCCGAGCGCCGGGAAGACCTGCCGCTGTTGGTGGAGCACTTCATGGCCCAGGCCGCGGCCAAGTCGGGCAAGGAGATCACCGGCATGTCCCCGGAGGCCTTCGGCCTGCTGGAGGCCTACCCCTGGCCGGGCAACGTGCGCGAGCTGCGCCACGCGGTGGAATACGCCTGCGTGCTCTGCCCCGGCGGCTTGATAACCGCCGAATACCTACCGCCCAAGCTGCGCCAAGCGGAGCCCGCCGCGCCCCCGGCCGCCGGGCCGGCCGGCAAGCGCCACACCCAGCGCCAAGAGCTGCTCGAGGCCCTGCGCCGGGCCGGAGGCAACAAGAGCAAGGCCGCCGAAATGCTGGGCGTGTGCCGGGCCACGGTGTGGAACCGCATCAACCGCCTGGGCATCGACTGCGAGCGCGACCTGTAGCGCGCGGGCAAGGCCGAACCTTTACCATACCTCGCCAATAGACATTCTCTCGGGTTTACCGTAACCTGGTATTAACGGTCCACTCCCTCACCCAGGTGAGGTAAAACCGGTGAACCCTTACGCCCTGCCCTTTTTGATGTCCTTCGTGCCCCTAATCCTGCTGGGGCTGGCCATAATTCTGCAAAACCCCCGCAACCGCCTTTACCAGATCGTTTGTGCCTTTTGCATAGGCAACGCCCTGGTGGCGGGCGCCGGGGGCATGCTGCACCTGGCCGCCAGCCGGGAACAGGCCGTATTTTGGAACCGCCTGCCCTATCTGCTCAACTGCGCCACCTACTGGCTCTTTCTGCAGTACACCCTGATCATCTCCGGCGGCGAGGCTCGCATGGGCGAGCGCTTCCTCTTTATGCCCATCAGGCTGCACTACTGGCTCACCATAGGCGTCCTGGCCCTGGTCTTCGGCCTGGTGGGCCTCAGCGACTTGGTCGTGGCCGCCCCGGTCTACAACCCCGTCACCGGCTGGGAGCACGGCTATGGCCCCCTCCACCGGGAGATCATTTTCGCCAACGTCTATCTGCTGGTATTGCTGCTGTTCATTTTGCAGCGCGGCATCAAGACCAGCCCCGACCCCATCCTGCGCCGGGCGCGCATCATCGCCACGGCCGCCATCGGCGTGGCTCAATCCTGGGTAATCGTCACCGGCCTGGTTCTTCCCGATTTTTTCGGCGTGCCCACCCATAGCTTCGCCGCCATAGCCTGGCTGGTGCTGTGTTTCCTGCTCATCTACGGCCTCATGCGCCAGCAATGGGAGACCATCCACGAATTCAGCGCCAACCTGGAAGAAAAGGTGGCCATGCGCACCGCGGAGCTGGCCCGGGCCAAGAGCAACCTCGAGGAGGTGCAGGAGCAGATATCCAAATACCTGGACCCCCACGTGGTGGAGAAGATCTTCTCTGGGGAGCTCAGCGCAGAGCTCACCTCCCGGCGGGCCCGCCTTACCATGTTCTTTTCCGACATCAAGGATTTCACCCAGTTCACCGACGCCTCCGACCCCGAAGAGGTGGCCCGCTTGCTCAACGAGTACCTGGGCGAGATGGCGACGATCGTACGGCGCTGGGGCGGCACCATCCCCCAGTTCACCGGCGATTCCATCTACGCCATATTCGGGGCCCCGGACAGCCGGGGGGCGCGGGAAGACGCCCTGGCCGCCGTACGCATGGCCCTGGAGATGCAAAGCCACATGCAACACCTCCGCCGCAAATGGTGGAACGAGGGCATACAGTTCCCGTTCCAGATTCGCTGCGGCATCCACTCGGGCATGGCCAACGTGGGCAACTGCGGGTCCGAGGGTTTCATGGAGTTCTCGGCCATAGGATTGAACGTAAACCTCGCCTCCCGCCTGGAGCATATCTGCCGGCCGGGCCAAATCTACGTTTCCCACGCCACCTGGGCCCTGGTTAAGGACGAGATACCCTGCGAGGAAGTCGGCGCCATCGAGGTCAAGGGGTTCCACTACCCCATTCAGGTCTATAGGGTTATGCCCCGCCCCTAGCGAGTACGGGCTGCACTATGACTATCGCCCGGCCGTGTCCTATAATGACCGGGGCGACCAATCAAGCGCGGCGCCCGTCCCAGGGGCGCGTCGAGGCACGAGGAGGAGCATGAGAGAGCAATGGAACTCGCGCACCGGCTTTGTCTTGGCCGCGGTGGGCTCGGCCGTGGGGCTGGGCAACATCTGGCGCTTTCCCTACATGGCCTATGAAAACGGGGGCGGGGCCTTTCTCATCCCCTATTTTTTCGCCATGCTCACCGCCGGAGTTCCCTTCCTCATCATGGAGTTCGCCCTGGGCCATCGCTACAAGAGCGCGGCTCCGCTGACCTTCCACGCCATCAAGGCCCGTTGGGAGGGCCTGGGCTGGTGGCAGGTTCTGGTGTGCCTGGTCATCTCCTTTTACTACGTGGTGATCCTGGGCTGGACGGTTTGCTACTTTTTCCTCAGCTTCCACCAGGGCTGGGGCGGCGCCCCCTCGGACTACTTTTTCAAGGACTTCCTGCAGCTGACCAAGAGCCCCCTGGACCCCGGCGGGATGCGTTGGCCTATTGTGGCGGCCACGGTGTTTTGTTGGCTGGTCTCCTGGGTGGTGCTGTGGCGCGGGGTCAACGCGGGCATAGAGCGGGTCAACAAGGTCTTCATGCCCGTGCTCTTCGTCCTGGTGCTGGTGCTGCTGGCCAGGGCCCTTACCCTGCCCGGCGCGGCCGACGGCCTGAACTGGCTCTTCGCGCCGGACTTCTCCAACCTGTGGAACTACAAGGTCTGGACCGCCGCCTACGGCCAGATTTTCTTCACCCTGTCCATAGGCTTCGGCATCATGATCGCCTACTCCAGCTATCTGCCCGACGACGCCGACATCACCAACAACGGCTTCATCACCGTGTTCCTCAACTGCGGCTTCAGCCTGTTGGCCGGCACCATGGTCTTCGGGGTGCTGGGCTTCATGGCCGCCCAGCAGGGGGTGCCCATCAAGGAAGTGGTCTCCCAGGGCGTGGGCCTGGCCTTTGCCACCATCCCGGCGGCCCTGAACATGATGCCCGCCGCCGGGGTGTTCGGAGTGGTGTTTTTCCTGGCCCTGCTCTTTGCCGGCTTTTCCAGCTTTTTGTCCATCGTGGAGGCCTGCGTGGCCCCGCTCATGGAAAAGCTGGGCTGGAGCCGCACCAAGGCGGTAAGCGTGTTGTGCGGCCTGGGCCTGGTGGGCAGCCTGCCCTTTTCCACCGGCGGCGGGCTGCTGCTGTTGGATTTGGTGGATCACTTCATCAACAACTACGGCATCGTCTTCGGCGGCCTGGCCGAGATCCTTATGATCGCCTGGCTGGGCCGGCTGCCCGAGATGCGCCGGTACGTGAACCAGGTGTCCGACTTTCCCTTGGGCTCCTGGTGGTCCGTTTGCCTCAAGGTGGTAACCCCGCTTACCCTGGGGGTGATGGCCATCTCCAACCTGGTGGGCGATCTGGCCCAACCATACAGCGGCTATCCCCTCACCGCGCTCGTCGCTTTCGGGTGGGTCTTGATGGCCCTCATGGGCCTGGCCGCCTGGTGGCTGGCCACCAAACGCTGGGCCTACTAGGCAAGGAGAATAAGCATGAGCCTGGGCGCCTGGATAATGATGGTCGGCGGGTTCCTGGTAACCCTGGGCGGCGCGGCCCTGTGCCTGGCCGTGGCCATAAAAAAAGGCCGCGCGGACTAACCCGCGCGACCCTTGCCTGCGATTACCTGCCCTGGGAGCGGCTAAGCCCCCGGGGCAGGTTTTTTGTCGCTAGTGCTTGAACTGGTCGGGCACGTCCAAGACGCTCTTGCCGCCGTGGGCCTTGCGCCACAGGGACCAGCCCAGGGCGGCCACGGCCAAGATGATCAGGGCCAGGGCCACGGGGCTCTGCACGAAAATCGTGGGGCTGCCGTTGTTGAGCAACAGGGCGGTGCGGGTGTTGCGCTCCAGGATGGGCCCCAGGATGAAGGCCAGGATAAAAGGCGGAATGGACATGCCCATCTTGCGCATGATGTAGCCCACGAAACCCAGCACCAGGAAGATGCGCAGGTTGAAGACGTTGAACTCCTCGGCGTAGACCCCCACCACGCAGCACACGATCACCCCGGGAAAGAACAGGGCGTAATCCAGGTTCTTGAAGATTTTCTGCACCACCGAGATGAAGGGCAGGGCCACCACGAAGGCGCCCAGGAAGTCGGTGACGATGAGCAGCACGAACAGGCCGTAGATGATCTCCGGGTGCTCCATCATCAGCATGGGGCCGGGGATCATGCCCTGGATCATGAAGGCGCCGTACATCACCGCCGCGGCCACCGAGCCGGGGATGCCCAGGGTGACCAGGGGTATCAGCGAAGAGGCGGCCACCGCGTTGTTGCCCGCCTCCGGGGCGGCGATGCCCCGCGGGTCGCCGTTGCCGAAGCGGGCGTTTTTCTTGGCCGAGCGCCGGGCCTCGCCGTAGCACACGAAGGCGGCGGTGGTGGCCCCGATGCCCGGCAGGGCGCCCAAGAGCGAGCCCACCAGGGAAGAGCGGATCAGATCCTTGGCGCAAATCTTCAGATCCTGCCAGCGTTGCTTCCAGCTATAGGGAATGATCTTGGTAACGGCGTCGGTCGCGTCGCCCAGGGTAAAGGTGCCCACCCGCTCGGCCTGCATGAACACCTCGGACAGGGCCAGCAGGGCGATGATGGTCAAGACGAAGGGCACCCCGTTGTCCAGGTCTTCCACGCCGAACACGTAGCGCCGCGAGGCGCTCATGTTGTCCAGGCCCACCATGGCCAGCATCAGCCCCATGGTTATGGAGATGAAGCCCTTCCAGATGTCCATGCGGCTGTCGCCCAACAGGGTGATCACCGCGGTGAGCGAGAACAGGATCAGGGCGGCGATCTCCGCCGGGCCCAACCGCAGGGCCACCTCGGACAGCGGCGGAGCGGTGAACACCAACAACAGGTTGCTCACCGTGCCGCCGATCAGGGAGGCCCACAGGGCGATCTCCAGGGAGCGCCTTTGCATGCCCTGCTTGAACATGGGATAGCTGTCCAGGGCGGTGGCCGCCGCCTCGGGGGTGCCGGGGATGTTGAACAGGGTGGCGGTGATGGAGCCGGCGTAGGCCCCGCCCTTGTAGATGCCCATCAACAGGGATATGGCGAACAAGGGCTCCAGGGTAAAGGTATAGGGCAGAATGAGCACCATGGCGGTGACCGCCATGACTCCCGGAATCGCCCCGGCGACGATGCCGACAAAGTATCCGACCACGATGGCCAGCAGGTTCCATAACGACAGGGCGTATACCGCCCCTTCCCACAAATGACCAAATATTTCGCCCATGAGGTTACTCCGCCCGTCCGTCTCAGCCCAAAAGCAAGTTGATTAATTCCTCGGCCGGCCCTTCCGGCAATACGGCGTTGAGTCCCCGGAACACGAAGGTGATGATCAGGGGCATGACCAAACTCAAAATGATGGTCTTGCTCCAGCTCTTGGAACCGAAAATGCGCGAGGCGATGAGCAGGAAGAAAAATGTGGAGATGAGGAACCCCAGGAGGTCCATGCTCAACACCCAGGCACCGGTCACCACCAGCAGGATCAGGGGCCGCGCCATGAGCTTGCCGCCGCCCGTGGAACAGGAGCCGCCTTCTCCCTGGGCGGCCTTTTCCTTGCGCCAGCAGCGCACGCCCTCGGCCAGATAGGCCAGGGAAAAGCACAGCAGCATGGTGTTGATCAGGGCGGGATAAACGGGCGAGGAGCCTTCGGCCACCACTTGGGTGGGTATCAAATAGAAGTAGTTAAGCAAGCTGAAACCGATGAGCACCAGGGCTAGGGACAGCTCTGACCGCGCGTTCATGGAATCCCTCGTAAGGCGAACCGGCCCAACCGGACCGGCCCGCCGTCTATGTAGTGTTAAGCAGTCTGGACCAGGCGCGACGGCGCCCGAGTCTCTAGTACTTCTTCAGGCCGACCTCTTTGAGGATGCCGCCCCAGATGCCCCAGTACTGGTTGCAAAGCTCCCGGTACTTCTTGCCGTCCAGGTAGTCGATGCTCACGTACAGCTCATCCTTGGCCTTTTTCTGCACATCGGGCTGGGAAACGGCGTACTTGATGGCCGCCTCGATCTTGGCCCGGATGGCCTCGGGGGTGCCCTTGGGGAACACCGCGCCCATGCAGGAGAACTGGGCGAAATCGTAGCCCAGCTCCTTGAGGGTCTTGGTATCCGGGGTCAAGGGGATGCGGTTGGCGCTCATGACCACCAGGGGCTTGAGCTTGCCGCCCTTATAGGCGGATACCGAGGCGGTGGTGGAGGTGTTGCAGGCCACCACGTGGCCGCCCAGCACCGCGGCCACCGACTTGGGGTTGCCCTTGAAGGGGATGGGGGTCATCTTGACCTTCTCGTGGTTGGCCAGCCAGGCCACGCCCAGGTGGTTGGTGGTGCCCAGGCCGGGGGTGCCGTAGGTCACCGCGCCGGGGTTCTTGCGGGCGAAGTCGATGAGCTCCTTGAGGCTGTTGTAGGGCGAGTCCTTGGCCACGTAGAGGATGTAGTCATAGTGCATCGGCGAGGCGATGTAGACCAGCTCCTTGGGATCGTAGGTCAGCTTGCGCATCTGGGGAATGGTCACCAGGGTGGGCAGGTTGGCCCAGGAGAAGGTGTAGCCGTCGGGCTTGGCCTTGGCCAGAGTGGCGATGGCCACCGCGCCGCCGGAGCCGGGCTTGTTCACCAACACCAGGGGCTTGCCCAAAAATTTCTCCATGTGGGGCGCGATGGTGCGCACGAACACGTCGGAGGTGCCGCCGGCCGACAGGGGAATGTAGGCCGTGATGGGTTTGGTGGGGTAGTCCTTGGCCAGCGCCGGCACGGCCATCAGGGCCAAGGCCAGGCAGCAGGTCACAGCCGCCATTAACTTTTTCATTCTTTTCCTCCCGGTACGTTAAAAAGCCTTCGATCCAGTCAGGGGAAGCTTGGCTCCCCTAGCGTAGCAAATAGGGAATATCCACCCACAGGGCCTCCTGCGGGCACTCCACCTCGCAGGGCAGGCAGAACCAGCAGGTGCGGAACTTGCCGAAGGGCGCTCCGCAGCTGTAGCAACGGCCCGCCTCGGCGCGCGCGTCCTCGGGGCTCAGGCACTGCTCCACCTCGGCGAAGTCGCCCGCGCCGCTCAGCCTGCGCAGCGGAATCTGCGCCCGCGCGGCGTCCGAGCCCCGGCTGTGGTCGATCTCGTATTCGGTCTCCACCGGTCCGGGGTACTCCCGGCCGTAGGTAAGGTGTTCGCCGCTTACCAGGCGATGGGCGCTCTCGGCCGCCCGGCGCCCCGAGGCCATGGCCTCGACGATGGTGCTGGGGCCGCCCACCGCGTCGCCGGCCAGGAACACGTTGGCCACCGGAGTCTGCAGGGTGAGCGGATCGCAGGAGCCGGGGCCGCCGGGCAGCGAGGCCTCGCGCTCCTGGCCGATGGCCACGATCACCGCGTTGGCCTCCATGGTGTTGAGCTGACACTCGTCATAGCTGGGAGCGAAGTTGCCTTCGTTGTCCAAGACCGCCAGACAGCGCTTTAGCTCCAGGCCGCTCACCGCGCCGTCCTGGGTCAGGATGCGGGTGGGGCCCCAGGAGCCGTCCAGCACCACGCCCTCGGCCTCGGCCAGGGCCAGGGCCTCGGGGGTGGCAGGCATGCCCTGGCGATCCTCCAGGCTCACCACGGTCACGGACTCCGCGCCCAGGCGCAGGGCGGTCTGGGCGGTGTCCAGAGCCACCTCGCCGCCGCCGATCACCACCACCTTGCCGCTCAGGCTGGGCGGATCGTCGCCGCGCGCCGCCTTGAGCAGATCCAGGGCGTGGTACACGCCTTGGGCGTCCTCGCCCTCCACGCCCAGGCGGCGGGACTCAGGGCAGCCCAGGGCCAGCACCACGGCGTCGTAGTCGCCGCTGAGCTGCTCCAGGGTGAAGTCGCGGCCCAGGGCGGTGTTGCCCTGGAAGGAAACCCCCAGGGCCTCCAAGCGGCCCCACTCGGCGCCCAGGACCTCCAGCGGCAAACGGTAGGCGGGAACCGCCCAGCGCAGCATGCCGCCCGGCTCGGACTGGGCGTCGTACACCGTGACCGTGTGCCCCTTGACGGCAAGGTCCCAGGCGGCCAGCATGCCCGCCGGGCCGGAGCCCACCACCGCCACGCGCTTGCCGGTCTCCGGCGCCCGCTCGGGCAGGGGCATCTCGCCCCCCGCTTCGCTCAGGTAGCGCTTGAGGGCCCGGATGGCCACCGCCTCGCCGGTCTGCTTCTTGCGCTCGCAGCTCGCCTCGCACTGGGCCGAGCACAGGCGGCCCAGGATGCCCGGGAAGGGCAGCGTGCGGCCCACCATCTCCAGCCCGGCCGCGTCCTCGCCGCGCAGGATGAGCTGCACGTAGCCCTGGCAGTTGACCCCCAGGGGACAGGCCTGGCGGCAGGGGGCCAGCTTCAGGCGCAGGTTGTCTAGGATGCAGGTATCCACGCACACCCCGCAGGCGGTGCACTTGTCCTTGTTGACCTTGATGTTGTCCGAAAGGGCCTCTAGCAGATTGATTCGCATGACGACCCTCCTTAACCCTGCATCTTCACGATGTCTTTGTGCTGAATCTTGACCTCGCCGGGGCCTTCGCCCTGGCTCAGCACGATGTGCTTAAGCCATTGCTCGTCGTTCTTTTCCGGGAAGTCGGTGCGATAGTGCCAGGGCAGCCAGCGGCTCTCGGTGCGCTCCAGCGAGGCCGTGGCGCTCAGGGTGGCGCACTGGATGATGTTGGCCACCTCGTAGGTCTTGAACAAATCGTGCATGTCCTTGACGTAGACCATCTCGTCCAACTCGCGCCGGAAGCGGTCCATCCACCACAGCACCCGCTTGAGTTTGTACTCGTTTTTGGGCGGGGTGAGATAGTCGGTGATGATGCGGCGCACCTTGAACTCGAACTCCTCCACCGCGATGGGGTTGGTTCCCTGGGCCAGGCGCTTTTCCCGCCGGGCCAGGAAGGCGTCCACCTTGGCCGAGTCATAGTCCGTCAACCCGTGCTCCCTGGCGAACTCGCTGCCGCTCTCGGCGCAGATCTCGCCGTAGACAAAGGCCCCGGAGAGGTGGCCCCGGGCGCACAGGGAGGTGTCGCCCGCCGCGTAGAGGCCGGGCAGGCTGCTCTCGCCGCGCTCGTTGATGCGCACTCCGGTCATGCCGTGGCCACCGCAGAGGTACACCTCGGTGGGCCACAGCTCTATCTCGCCGGTGCGGAAGTCGTTGTCGCGGCCCGCGTGGAAGCGCTCGCAGGCCGGGCGCTCGGTGGTGAAGAGAATCTCCTCGATCTCCTTGATCTTGTCCTCGGGCAAATGATCCATGCGGATGCGCAGGGGCCCGGAGCGATCGAAGAAGTCCTCCATGCACATGCTCTTGATGGAGGGGTGCTCCTTGTCGCGGCGCTGGTCAAAGGCGTTGAGCAGATGGGCTCCGCGGGTCAGGGTGATGTAGAGCAGCGGGGCGTTGATGTCCTTGGTGATGTAGTAGTACAGGGTGTACTCCAAGCCGCTCAGCTCAGCCCCGGCCCGGTAGGCCAGGCAGTAGCCGTCTCCGGTGTTGCCCGGGAAGTCGTAGACCCCGTAGAGGTTGCCGTTGGCCGGCAGGCCGAAGCGGGCGGTGCCCCCGGCGCTCAGGATGACGCTGGGAGCCCTTATTACCATAACCTCGCCGGTGCGCACGTTCATGGCGATGACCCCGGCCACGCGGCCCTCTTCCACCAGGATCTCGGCGGCCATGGTGCGGTTGAACACCTTGGCTCCGCCGGCCACCAGGCGCTGGTGCAGGATGGCTTTGAGCTCGGGCTCCTTCATGGTCACGCAAAAGCGGCCCTTGGGGTGCACCTGAAGAATCTCGTACTCGTCCTTGTCGTCGGTGGGGAAGCACACCCCCCAGTCGATGAGCTTTTTCATCAGGGGCCAAGAGCGCTCGGCCATGCGGTAGTTCACCGGCTCGTCCATGATGCCCTCGCAGGCCATGCGATTGGACTCCACGTAGAGCTCGGGGGTGGCCACGCCGGGCACGGCCACGATGTTCAGGGCGTCCATGCCCCGGGCGATGCAGCCGGAGTACTTGGCGTCGCCCTTTTCCAAGACGATCACTTCCTGATCCGGGGCCACTTCCTTGGCCCGGATGCCGGCCATAACTCCGGCGCTGCCGCCTCCCACCACGACCACGTCGGCGTTGATTACTGGATAGTCGTAAGCCATTTCTTCTCCCGCGACACAGCGTCGGCCCTACATCTCCCGGAACATCTTGTTTTCGTCGGTGATGCAGTAGCTGACCCGGTATTCGTAAGGTTTTTCCTTGTAGGTAAAGGAAAGCATCTCGATCCTGAGGACCGGCGCGCCCACCTTGGCCCCCAGCACCTTGGCCACGTCCTTGTCGGCGGCCACGGCGCTGAACAGCTCCTGGTTGAATATGGTGGGCAGGCCGTATTTTTTCTCTATGCCCTCGTAGAGGGTCATTTTCTCCATGAGCGGGGCGATGACCTGGTCCAGGTCCTTGAACAAGCGCTGCGGCAGGTAGGAGATGAAATACATGAGGGGGCCCTTGCGGTTCACGAAAAGCCGCCGCACCTCCCACAGCTTGCCCGCCCCGCGCATCTTGAGCAAACGCTTGGCCGGCTCGAAGGAAGGGACCTCCGCCAGGCTGAGCACCTGGATCTTGAAGCGGGGGTCCGGGTCGCCGAAATCACGCCGCAGCCGGGTGTAGCGCACGCTCTCCCGGGGGATGGTGGTGCCGGCCACGAAGGTGCCCTTGCCCTGAATGCGCTTGAGGTAGCCCTCGTTGACCAGGTTGGCCAGGGCCCGGTTCACCGTGCCCAGGCTGACCCCCCAGTCCTCGGCCATCTTGCGCTCCGGCGGGATGGCCTCGCCCGGAGCCCAGCGGCCGTTTTCTATGCCCTTGAGCAACTCCATCTGGAGCTTGTAATAGGCGGGTATGGGGGCTTTGCCGCCGCGCTGGTTGGTTTTGGACCTGGCCATCGATGGCATCTCCATGGTTTCCCGCCGAGACGACCGGCCCAGAGGGATCACCCGAAGCCGGGCCGGGCTCGTCGATAGCTAATCATGCTACAGCTTGACAGCCGTCGCAATACTTATTTGGTTATATAGTTCATTTTTTTGTTTTTAGAATTATTTAAGCTTGTTCATTATTTTTTCTTATTTTGTTCAGGGCGCTATCTTGCCAAAAATGTAAACCGGGCCGGACATGGGCGAGTGCCGGTTCGGCCGGGCGGTTACTTTGCGAAATAAGGAGAGAAGCTAGCGCCGTTCGGGGCCGTGTCCCCTGCCCGGCTGGGCGCAGAAGAAAAGCCTCACCAGGCAAAAAAGCCGGATGCCGACCCCGCGGTAGGAATCGGCATCCGGCGATGGTGAAATTTTTTTGGGCGCGCGGCTCGGCCGGCTCTAGGCCTCCGGCTCTTGCAACACCGGATGGCGGGCCGCGTTCACCTCGTCCAAACGGCCCACCGGGGTGCTCACCGGCGCGGCGTGCAGGGCCTCCGGGTCGGAGGCGGCCATATCGGCGATGCGCCCCATGGCCGCCACCAGGGCGTCCAGGTTCTCCAGGGACTCGGTCTCGGTGGGCTCGATCATCAGGGCCTCCTTGACCACCAGGGGGAAGTAGATGGTCGGCGGATGGAAGCCCGCGTCGATGAGCGCCTTGGCCACGTCCAGGGCCGAGACGCCGTGGTCGGCCACTTTGTCCTCGGCGCTGAACACCACCTCGTGCATGCAGGTCTTGTCAAAGGCAACTTGCCATTTGTCGCCCAGCTTGACCCGCAGGTAGTTGGCCGCCAGCACCGCGTCCTGGCTCACCTCCTTGAGCCCCTCGCCGCCCAGGGCCAGGATGTAGGCAAAGGCCTTGAGGCACACCCCGAAGTTGCCGTAGAAGGGAGCCACGTAGCCAATGGACTTGGGGTGGTCGTAGTTGAGGAACAGGGTGCCGTCGGGGCGCATCTCCACCCGGGATATGGGCAGGTAGTCCCTGAGGCGCTCCACCACGCCCACCGGACCGGCCCCCGGTCCGCCGCCGCCGTGGGGGGTGGCGAAGGTCTTGTGCAGGTTCAGGTGCACGATGTCAAAGCCCAGGTCCGCCGGCTTGGCCATGCCCATGATGGCGTTGAGGTTGGCCCCATCGTAATACATCAGGGCGTCGGCCTGGTGGGCCGCCTCGGCGATCTCGGCGATGTAGGGGTTGAACAGGCCCACCGTGTTGGGGTTGGTCATCATCACCCCGGCCACCTGGTCGTTTAGCATCTCCTTGAAGGCCACGGGGTCCATGACTCCGCCCTTGGAGGGCACGGTCACCACCTCGTAGCCCGCGATGGCCGCCGAGGCAGGGTTGGTGCCGTGGGCCGAGTCGGGCACCAGCACCAGCGATTTTTGGTTGCCCTTGTCGTTGTGATAGGCGGCCATGAGCATGATGCCGGTGAGCTCGCCGTGGGCCCCGGCCAGGGGCTGCATGGTAAAGGCGTCCATGCCGGTGATCTGTTTGAGCAGATCCTCCAGTTCGTGGATCACCCTTAGCGCCCCCTGGGCCAAAAGCCCGCCCCGCCGGAGCTGGGGCAGCAGGGGGTGCAGCCCCGCGAAGCCGGGCAGGCGCGCGGCCTGTTCGGTGAACTTGGGGTTGTACTTCATGGTGCACGAGCCCAGGGGATAGGTGCCCACGTCCACCCCGAAGTTCATGCGCGACAGCAGGGTGTAGTGGCGCACCAGGTCCACCTCGGCCACCTCGGGCAGCTCGGCGGGCTGGGCCCGCCTAAGCTCCGGGGGAAGCTGGCTCATCTGGCAGAAGCTCTCATCCACCCGCGAGCAGGGCAAGGAGGCCGCCCGGCGGCCGGGCCGGCTTATCTCGTATATGGTTTTCACAGCACCGCCTCCAGACCCTCGGCCAAATAGCCGATCTCTTCCTTGGAGCGCTTTTCGGTCACCGCCACCAGCAGGTTGTTGGCCTGCTCGGGATAGTAGCGGCCCAGGGGGAAGCCCGCCGCGATACCCTTGTCGATCATGCGGCTCACCGCCACGCGGGCGTCGATGGGCAGGCGCACCCGAAATTCGTTGAACCAGGGGCCCTGGTCCACCGCCTCCACCCCCGGAATGTCCGTGAGGCGCGTCCGGGCGTAGGCCGCCTGGGTCATGTTCAGCTCGGCCAACTCCACCAGGCCCTTCTTGCCCATGAGCCCCAGGAAGATCACCGCGGCCAGGGCGCACAGCGCCTCGTTGGAGCAGATGTTGCTGGTGGCCTTTTCCCGGCGGATGTGCTGCTCGCGGGTCTGCAGGGTCAGGCAGTAGCCGGTCCGGCCCTGGGCGTCGTGGGTGCGCCCCACGATGCGGCCGGGCATGGTGCGCAGCAGGGCCTGGCTTACGGCCATGAAGCCCAGATAGGGGCCGCCGAAGGACAGGGGCAGGCCCAGGGGCTGGCCTTCGCCCACCGCGATGTCCGCGCCCATCTCCGCCGGGGTCTTGGCCACGGCCAGGGCGATGGGGTTGCAGCCCAGGATGCCCAGGCCCTTGATCCCGTGCACCGCCGCGAAGTGGGGCGTGTAGTCGTGCAGCACCCCGAAGAAATCGGGGTTCTGGAGGATGAGCCCGGCGGTGTCGTTGTCCAGCAGGCCCTCCAGGGCAGCGGGGTCGGACACGTCGGCCTCCACCAGCTCCAGGTGCAGGTTCACGGTGTAGGTCTCGAGCATGATGCGGTAGATGGGGCTCACCGAGGTGCACACGATGAGCTTCTTGCGCCGAGTCTTGCGCACTGCCATCATGGCCGCCTCGTACAGGGCGGTGCCCCCGTCGTAGAGCGAGGCGTTGGCCGCGTCCAGTCCGGTGAGGCGGCAGATGGCGCTCTGGTACTCGAAGATGCTTTGCAGGATGCCCTGGGACATCTCGGCCTGGTAGGGGGTGTAGGCGGTATAGAACTCACCCCGGCTGATCAGGGCGTCCACCGCCGCCGGGATGTGGTGGTCGTAGAAACCGCCGCCCAAGAAGCTGATCAGGTTTTGGGCGTTGAGCCCGGCCAGCTTGGCCAAATACTGGCTCACCTCCGGCTCGCTCATGCCCGCCGGCAGGTCCCAGCTCTTGGCCCTGAGCGGCTCGGGGATCACCGCGAACAGCTCTTCCACCGAGCCCAGGCCCAAGGCCGCCAGCATGGCCGCCCGGTCCTCGGGGGTGTGGGGGGTGAAACGCATGGCCCTACTCTCCCTCGGCCAGAAGCTGGCCGTAGGCGGCGGCGTCCATGAGGTTGTCCAGCTCGGCCTGGTCAAATCCCTTGAGCTTCACCAGCCAGCCCGCGCCGTAGCAGTCCTGGTTCAGTAGCTCGGGCTGGTCCTCCAGGGCGGAGTTCACCTCGGCCACCACCCCGCCCAGGGGCGCGTACACGTCGGCCGCGGTCTTCACCGACTCCACCACGCACATCTCGCCCATCTGCTCCACCTCGGCCTCCACCTCGGGCAGCTCCACGTAGGTGATGTCGCCCAACTGATCCTGGGCATAGTCGGTGAGCCCCACCACGGCCAACTCGCCCTCCAGCTTCACCCACTCGTGCTCCTTGGTGTAGTACAGGCCCCCGGGCGCCTTTTTCGCTTCGCTCACTTGATACCTCCATCGAACTGGATCGGTTCCAGATAACGGCCGTTGGGCCGGGTGAATGCATTGACCACCCTGCCGGGCAGGGTCAGCTTGCGGTATACGATTTCCACTTCCTGCCCCTCCCCTACTTCACTGTCCAGCAGGGCCAGGCCCAGGGGCCGCACATAGCTTTCATCGCCCGGGGCCTCGCCCGCAAAGCGCCAGGCGGGCACGGTGGTGGCGCTGGTCATGGCCCCCACCTCCCGGCCGCCCACCAGCACCGGCGAACCTTCGCGCATCATGCCCTTGCTCAAGGCCACCACCGCCCGCACCCGCTTAGACAGGCTCGCGGCCTGGGTCTCCAGGGCGGCGCGGCCCAGGAACTCGCCCCGCCCCGGCTTGAGATCCACCCCTAGGCGGGCGGTGGGCATCTCCAGGATGGGGCGATCCGGGCCGTACTCGTGGCCGTAGAGGGGCAAGGCGGCCTCCAGGCGCAGGGTGTCGCGGGCCCCTAGGCCCACCGGCACCACCCCCAGGGGCGCGCCCTGGGTGGCCAGCCGCTCCCACACCGTCCCGGCCGCCTCCCAGGGCAAAAACAACTCGAAGCTCAGCGGCTCGCCGGTGTAGCCGGTGCGCGAGACGTACATCTCCACCCCGCCCATGCGGTTGAAGGCGCCGTGGTTGCGTCCGGCCGGAGGCAAGGGCTCGTCCAGCAACTCGCCCAGCAGCGTTTCGCTCTCCGGCCCCTGCACCGCCAGCATGGCCAGGCGGAGGCTGTGGTCCACGAATTCCACCCCCTCGCCCAGCCGCTCCTGAAGCCAGCGGCGGTCTTGGTCGCGGTTGGCCGCGTTGACCACCAGCAGGTAGCGCTCCGGGGCCTGTTGGTAGAGATAGGCGTCGTCCAGGGGTTGGCCCCACTGGTTGGAGATAAGGGTGTACTGGGCCTTGCCGGGGATCAGCTTGGCCGGGTCGTTGGTGAGCAGCGAGGCCAGCCAGGCTTGGGCCTGGGGGCCCGTCACCGCGAAGCGGCCCATGTGGCTGATGTCGAACAGGCCGCCGTGCTTGCGGGTGGCCAGGTGCTCGGCGATGACCCCATCGCCGTAGGACACCGGCAGCCGCCAACCGGCGAAGTCCACCAGCTTGCCGCCATGGGCGGCGTGCCAGTCGTGCAGGGGAGTTTTGGCCGTCATACGGAAGGTTCCTCCTTTGTTGCCAAGGGCGCCCGTCTAGAGGTTCCTCCTGTTGCTGGGCCTGAGAGATTCGCCCCGTAGGGCTTGCTCCTTCGGCGGCCGGTTGGCCCGGCACTCTCCAGGAGTCGCGTTTTCAGCGGTCCTTTTGCCTGAGAGTTTCGGCCCATGGGGCCTTGCACCTTCGGCGGCCCCGGCCCTCTGGCGGACCGGCGGCGCTCTCCCGCTGAAATACCTGCTGGTTACTATTAATTAGAGCACATACGGCACATGACAGTTGAGGTTTTTGTAAACCACGAAGGTCTCGGTGGAGAGCACCTCGTCTATCTTGGACACCTCTTCGGCGTAAAACTCGGTGAGCCCGAACTGGTCGTTGAGCAGCACCGTCACCAGCAGGTCGAAGCGCCCGGTGACCACCACCACCGACGCCACGCCCTTGAGCTGGTTGAATTTTTCCGCGCCGTCCACCAGCCGGGGGGTGGCCAGCTTGATGCCGATGACCACCAGCATATGGCCGTCGATCTGGTCGGGGTTCACCAAACCCCGGATCGTCAGCACCCCGTCTTGGTCCAGCTTGGCCAGGCGCGAGCGCACGGTGTTGGTGGTGATGCCCAGGGCCTTGGCGATCACCCCCAGGGACTTGCGTCCCTCGCGCAGGTGCCGCACCAGCATCAGGTTGATGTCGTCGAGCTTCATGCCCACCCCCAGTCGGCCATACGGACCGTCCCGGCCTTCTGGCCCCTATGCTGACCATGAGTGCGCATTTTGTCAAATTATTTTTAGTTATTTTATCTTTTTATCATAATTAGTGAATACTTTTTCTCTATTTAGCTTTATAGCTAAAAAACCGGCCCGAGCCTTGCGGCCCGGACCGTGGTCTTGTCTTGCTTTTCGCCCGGCGGCGTTGTGCAGGCGGCCCGGCTCAGGCCCCCGAGGCCAAGCAGGAATCCAGGTCGGCGCATTCGCACCCCAGGGCCTGGGCCACGCCGGGGCAGGTTACCTTGCCCATGTACACGTTGATGCCTTTGGCCAGGGCCGGGTCCTGGGCCGCGGCCTTTTCCAGGCCGTGGTCGGCGATGGCCAGGGCGTAGCGCAGGGTCACGTTGGTCAGGGCGAAGGTGGAGGTGCGGGCCACGTCGCCGGGGATGTTGGCCACGCAGTAGTGGATCACCCCGTCCACCAGGAAAACCGGGTCCTGGTGGGTGGTGGGGTGGCTGGTCTCGAAGCAGCCGCCCTGGTCTATGGCCACGTCCACCACCACCGAGCCGGGGCGCATGGCCTTGATCATGCGCCGCGACACCAGCCAGGGCGCCTTGGCCCCGGGGATGAGCACCGATCCGATCACCAGGTCCGAGGCGGCCACCAGGCGCTCGATGTTCTTGTGGTTGGACATCACCGTCTCGATGCCGTTGCCGAAGATGTCCTCCAGATAGGCCAGGCGCTGGGGGTTGAGGTCCAGCAGATACACCCGGGCTCCCATGCCCACCGCAATCTTGGCCGCGTTGGACCCCACCACGCCCCCGCCGATGATGGTCACCACCCCGCGTTCCACCCCCGGCACCCCGCCCAGCAGCGTGCCGATGCCCCCGTGGGACTTGGTAAGGTAGCTGGCCCCCACCTGGGTGGCCATGCGCCCGGCCACCTCGCTCATGGGGGTGAGCAGGGGCAGGGAACCGTCGGGCAGCTGGATGGTTTCATAGGCCACGGCGATGCAGCCCGAATCCACCAGGGCCCGGGTCTGGGCCGGGTCCGGGGCCAGGTGCAGATATGCGTAGATGATTTGCCCCTTGCGGATGAGGCCGTATTCCGGGGGCAGAGGCTCCTTGACCTTGATGATCATCTCGGCCCGGCCGTAGATCTCCGGCGCGCCCTCCACCATCTCGGCCCCGGCTTCGGCGAACTCCTGGTCGCTGATGCCGCTGCCCAGCCCGGCTCCGACCTGAACCATAACCTCGTGACCCGCCCGCTTGAGCAGGCTCACCCCGGCGGGCACCAGGCCCACCCGGTTCTCGCTGTTCTTTATCTCCGTGGGAACCCCGATAAGCATGGCCTTCCTCTCCTTCCCGCTCATGGCCGCCGATGCGGCGGCGGTTGTTCAAGCGCGATGTCCGCCTTGGCTCAACCGGCCAGGCATTTGATAAGGGAAGTAACCAATTGATTGGCCGGAGCCGTCAGGCCGTGCTTGGCGGCCAGACGCACGATGGCCCCATTGATGAAATCGATCTCCGAGGGACGGCCGCGGTCGATGTCGGTGCGCATGGAGGGCACGTTGTCGCCGCGCAACATCTGGTTGAAGCGCTCCACGCTCAGCTCCACCTCCACCCCCTCGGCCAAGGCCACCGCCTTGACCTCGCTCAACAGCGCCTCCTTGGCCGGGTCCAGCGTCGGGCTGATCAGCTGGTGGTTGGGCAGGTTGAGGATGCCCGCCAAGGGGTTGGCCAGGCAGTTGACCGCCAGCTTGAACCACTCGGCGCTTTTATAATCCTCGGTCTGCTCGCAGACTAGGTCTTCGCTGGCCAGCACCTCGCTCAGGGCCTGGGCCGCCGGGCCCGCGCTGAGAATCAAGCGGCCGGGGCCGAAGAAGAACGCCTGTCCCGGAGCCACGCTGCGCGCTCCGAACAGGGCCACCCCCGCCTCCACCGGGCGCTCCAGGAGCCCCCCGGCCATCTCGCGCACCCCCAGGCCGTTTTGCAGGGTAAAGACCAGGGCCTCCCGGCCCAGCTTGGGCCGCAGCCTGGCGCAGACCTGGGGCAGGTCCGTGGCCTTGCCGGTCAAGAGCACCGCGTGTCCCGCGCCCAGTTCAGGCACCTCATCCCAAGCGCAAGTTTGCAGGGGAATCCGCCGGTCGTCGCGGCCGGGCTGCTGCAAGAGCAGATCCTCGTCGCGTACCTTTTGCCAATGAGGGCTGGCCCCCAGCAGATAGGTTTGGGCCTTGCCGTTTAGATGCAACAGGGCGGCCAGCACCGAGCCCAAGGCCCCGGCACCCACCACCCACACGGTTTGGATCTGCTTCATCGCCGCTCCTCGCTGGGAAATCAGTTTAAACAGGTGGACGCGGCCCTAGCCTTTCCGGCCACCCAGGCCTTGCAGATGGCCCATGCTGCCGTAGAGCTCGCTCAGGCGCTGGAACTCCTCCGGGTCGTGCAGGCTGAGGCGCCCGGCGGTGAACTCCTTGGCCACCTCCAGGCAGAAACGCCCCGCCTCATCCAGGTCGCCTAGCTGGTTGGCCCCGGTGGCGCACCCGGCCACCGGAACCACGGAGGTAGTGGCCACTCCCACCACCGGGGCGCTGGTGGCTATGGCGGGCTGCATGATGCTGTTCACGTGGTGCACTCCATTGCCGTAGGGAGTTATGTCGCTGGTACTGATGGGCAACACCACCGGCAGGCGGCCGCTGACGAAGCGCATCAGCTCCAGGAGCCGCTCGTTGACCCGGAGCACCCAGCCCTCCTTGACGGTGGAGGTGATGGCGAATCCCCTCTGGTTGACCACCCAGTTGCCCTTGGTGGCGTCCACCGAGAGGATGCCGTCCATGGCCGAGTCCACCTCCATGCGGTTCATCTGGGCCATGTCCACCGGCGAGCCCATGAAGGGGGTGGGCTCATGGGGCTGGGTGGGGGCGTTGGGGCAGATATGGGTGGCCACGATCACCCCGCCCTGGGGCAGGCCGTCGCCCCGCCTGGCCATGTGGGCCAGGCGGGCGGCGCAGGCCAGGGACACGATGCAGCCGTCCGCGTCGGAAACCATGCCGATGCGCTCGGGCCGGGCTCCGATGCCTCCCAGGCGGCCCACGATGCCCAGAACCGGGCCGGGCTCGGGGGAGATCAGGCGCGCCTTGATAAAGTCGGTGTGTCCCTGGGGGCCCTGCACCCGGTGGACCTCCACCTGGTCCAAGCCTTTTTGGGCCAGCCAGCCGGCCACCTTGTCGCCGTCCACCCGCGCGTCGTCGAGCAGGTCGGCCGCTTCCATGATCTCAGGCAGCATTGACGTCTCCCGCGGCGTCGGCCCCCAAGGGACTACCTATGGCCTCCTCGGCCCGCCGCCATAATTCAGTATCACGCGCTCCTGCCCCCAGAAGCAACGACCCCGCCGGGGCTCCCACCAGAATCACCTCTTGGCCCAGGCCAACCTCGGCGCTGCTCACCGGCAGTCCGCTGGCCGCGTCCAGGGTGGTTATGAGATCGGGGAAGGAGAAAGGCACCTTGCCCCGGCGCTCCACCAGCATGTACTCGTTCCAGAACACCAGCTCGTGCCCGCTGGCCAACACCAGGCTTCCCAAGTCGAAGCCGCCCTTTGTCACCAGCTCCTTTTGCTCCACCTTGGCCGTGGCCAATACGGCTCCCCCCAGAAAATCGGACACGGCGGCGGCCTTGCGCCCCGCCGCCGCTTCCGCCAGAAGCATCTCGCCCAGCTTTTGGGCCATGGCCATGGCACCCACCGCGCAATGTTCCGTCAGCCAGGCGCACTGCACCGGATTGCGTGCCACCGCCACCAGGCCGCCCGCCCGCACCGCCGCCTGGCGCACCATGGCCGAGCAGTTCTCCAGGCCACCCTTGACCACCATTTCCAAGCGGCGGCCCTGTTCGCGATTGCCGCCGCAGGCGGCCTGCACCGAAACGTAGCGCTCCATCAGGTGCAGGCCCATGCTGCCCATGGCCGCGATGGGGTGGGCCCGACCGTTACAGGGGGCGTCGATCATCGGCAGCCCCAGCACGGCCGACTGCAACAGTCCGTTCACCGAGGCCAGCCCGCCCATCTCGTTGCAGATGATACCCCCCAGGGGGGCGTCCAGGTTTTCCGCCAGCTTGCCCAGGGCGCGCACATGGTCCATGGGCTCCAGGAACGCCTCCTGGGCGGCCGGAGCCCCCACCATGGATACCGTGGCCACCCAGGCGGCGGGGTCCATGTCATCCAGTTCGAGGATGATCGGGGTGCCCAGCTCCAGGGCCAACCGGCCCAGGCGCAGGCCCTCCTCGGTCGATCCGCCGCCGCCGCCGCCCAAAAAGGCCCCGCCCATGACCAGGGCCTCCACCATTTGCGCGCTTACTTCCACGGCTCCCTCTCTAGGGCAAGGTTTGCGCCCAGTCATCCAGGCCCTTGACTCCCTCGGCCAGTTCCAAGCGGCCCAGCAACTCGCGGGTGGGCCTGCCGGTCTCCAGGTCATAGCCCTGCAGCCGGTAATATTGGCGCAACAGCCCGCCCAGCTCCTGGGCGGAGTTCACGTGCCCGGCCAGGGGCCCTTCGGAGATGGGCTCGTTCATCAGCCGCCAGGGCAGCTCGTCCTTGCGGTTCGGCTTCTCGCGCAGGTTGAAGCAGCGCTCCAGCACCACGCAGCGGCGGCCGCGCTCCAGCAGCTCCTCGCCGCTCATTTCCACGCCCAGGGCCGCGCTGACCATGAGCGCCAGGGACTCCAGGGACACGATATAGGACGAGGTGGTGGCAAAGGAACAGATGCCCAGGGAGTCGGTAAGGGCGAACATGTCCTCGTGCCAGCGCACCAGCTCGGGCTTGCCCTTCAGCGTGGTACCGGTGCATTCCTCCTCGCGGCCCAGGATGCGCTTGACCAGCTCGCGGGCCTCGGGGAAGTGGCCGAACTCGGCCATGGGCTGGGCGTGCAGATGGTCCGGCCCCCGGGGGTTCACCGCGAAGGCCAGGCTGTAGGCCTTGGCCACCCTGGTGTCCACCCGCGACTGCTCCAGGCCGTTGGCCTGCACCGCCCACTGGTAGGAATCGCCCCCGGTGCGCTCGGCGGCGATGCGGGTGCCCTCGGCCAGCAGGTCGCCGATGCCCTGCCGGTGGGCGATCCAGTGCAGCAACTCCACCATGGTCTCGCCGTTGCCCCAGCTCAGGTCCAAATCCCCGGCCGCGCCCGGGGGCAAGGCCCCGCGCTCCACGCACTCCAGCAGCCAGCCGACTGCTCCGCCGGCGCTGATGGTGTCCATGCCGTAGTCGTTGCACAGCTCGTTGCCGCGCAGCACCGCCTCCACGTCGTTGATGCCCAGGCTGGCCCCCAGGGCGGCCAGGGTCTCGTATTCCGGCCCTCCGCTCTTGCCCCGGAAAACGCCCTGGCGCACCTCGGAGTACTTGTGGCAGCCCAGGGGACAGGCCGAGCAGGCGCTGCCCTTGCGCATGTAGCGCTTTTCGTCCAGGTAGGAGCCGCTGATGAGATGGCCGTCCTCGATGTGGCTCTTCTGAAAGTTGTTCACCGGCATGGACCAGCTCTCGTTGACGTATTCCACGGTGGCCGAAGTGCCGTAGTCCACGTAGAGCTTGGCCTTGACGGTGCCGTCAATCTTGGCCAGCACCGCCTCGATTTCCCGGCGCAAGGCCGTGGGATCGGCCACCGGGGTCTTGCCGGTGCCCCGCACCGACACCGCCTTGAGCTTCTTGGAGCCCATCACCGCGCCGAGGCCTCCCCGGCCGGCGGCGTGGAACAGGTTGGTCATCACGCAGGCGAAGTTGACCAGGTTTTCCCCGGCCTGGCCGATGGTGGCGTTGTCCCAGCCCTGGCCCCGAAGCTCCCGATGCAGCCAGGCCTCGGTCTCGCGCACCGTCTTGCCCCACAGCTCGCCGGCGTCGTGGATCTCCACCTGGTCGTCATCGATGGTCACGTACACCGGCCGCTCGCTGACGCCCGTGAACACCACCGCGTCCCAGCCCGCCCGGCGCAGGGCCTTGGCCCAGGCGCCGCCGGTGTTGGACTTGAAGTAGAGCCCCGTCGCCGGGCTTTTGCTGGTGATGGTGGTCTGGCCCGCCGTGGGCACCGGGGTGCCCACTAGCTTGCCGGTGGCGAAGATAAGCTGGTTGTCCGGCCCCAGGGGGTCGGCCCCGGCCGGTTGGCCCTCAAACAGCAGCTTGGCCGCCAGCCCCCGTCCGCCGATCAAAAGATCGAAGGTGTCCGCTTCCAGCCGTTCTACCCTGACCTGACAATTGCTCAGATCTATGCGGGCGATCTTGAATCCGAGATCAATGGGCATGGCGGTTCCTCTCTATGAAATGCAGCTTGGCTTGCTTGCGGTCCAGGCCCGAAGCCACGGTCTGGGGGCTGACCTCGACCACCCGCAAGGCGCCGGTGTGGCAAAGCCCCGCGCAGGCCGGGTCCCCGCCGCAAAGGTCGCACTTGAGGGCCGTCTCCTCGCCCAGGAAGATGCCTTGATAGGGGCAGGCCTCCACGCAATCCCCGCAGGCCACGCAGAGCTCCGGGTCCACGGTGAGCAGAGACAGCTCGGGGTCGAAGACGATGGCCTTGACCGGGCAGGCGTCCTGGCAAGGGTGCTCGCCGCACTGCTCGCACATCAGCGGAGCGAACTGGGCGGTGGGCTCTTCGCGCAAGATGCGGATGCGCGAGTTGCTCAGGGAGCAGAACCCGCCGTGGCTCATGGAGCAGGCGTCCACGCACAACTCGCAGCCGTTGCACTTGTCCATATCGGCCAGCAGGATTTTTTTCATGACCCCTAGTCCTTCCCCTGGCCGAACACCACTTCGCGTCCCGCGCGCACCACCTGGGCCAGGGTGATGACGTTGTGCCCCAGGGTGCGGGCCGCGTCCACCGCCGCCTGGGCGCCGATGGTGCCCTGCTCGCTGAGCTGGGCCAGGGCCTTGCGGTCGGCCAGGCACTCGGTCCAGCCGCTGGCCCCCAGATAGCCCTGCCAGAGGTTGCCGGCCACGGGCAAACAGCCCATGAGCAGGGCGTGGTTGACCAGCTCGGTGATGGCGTGCTCCTGGCCGGAGAAGATGTGCATGCCCTGGCTGATGATGCCCATGGGCTTGAGCGACTTGGTGAAGCCCGTCTGTGAGGCCGAGGGCAGGGACTTGGTTATGCCCGACTGGCCCAAACGGTCTATGAAGCACTTGAGCTGGCCGGGTATGGACATGTGGTACACCGGTACCGAATAGATTATGGCGTCGGCCTGGACCCACAAGTCGGCCAGCTCCTGGTAGTCGTCCTTGATGGTGCACTGGCCCTCGTGGCCTTTTTTGCGGCAGCCGTAGCAGTGGATGCAGCCGCCGAAGGTCTTGTTCTTGAAATCGTAGACCGTGATCTCGGCTTCGGGCTCGCTCTCGCGCACCGCCTGCATGGCCTGGGTCAAGAGGTAATAGCTGTTGGCCTTGCCCCGGGGGCTGGCGGATATGCCCAGCAGGTTGAGCTTCATGTCCTACTCCTTGTTGGTGGCGGAGCCCGTGTCCGGGCTCTGGTGGCAACGCAGCCAATGACCGGGCCGCGCCTGGCGCCAGGGCGGGGCCTGGCGCGAGCAAACCGCGGCCCGCTCGGCGCAGCGGGGATGGAAACGGCAGCCCGAGGGCGGGTCGGCCGGGTTGGGCACGTCGCCCGCCAGGGTGATGTCCAGGGCCCGCTCCTCGCCGGGCAGGGTGGGTATGGCCGAGAAAAGGGCCCTGGTGTAGGGGTGCAGGGTGTGGCGCATGATGCGCTCGTTGGAGGCCATCTCCACCAACTGTCCCAAATACATCACCGCGATGTTGTCGCTCATCTGGTGGATGACGCTGAGGTCGTGGGAGATGAACAGACAGGTCATGTCCATCTCCCGCTGGATGCGCTTGAGGGTGTTGAGTATCTGGGCCTGCACGCAGACGTCCAGGGCGCTGGTGGGCTCGTCCAAGATCAGAAAGCGCGGCTTCAGGGATACGGCCTTGCAGATGCCCACCCGCTGCTGCTGGCCGCCGGATAGCTCCTTGGGGTAGCGGTTAAGGTGCTCCGGGCTCAAGCCCACCATGGAGATGAGTTGGTCCACCTCTTGCTCGATTTGGCGCTTTGCCACCAAATGGTGCACCACGAAGGGCTCGCGCAGGATGCCCCGCACGGTCATGCGCGGATTGAGAGAGGCCTGGGGGTCTTGGAACACCATCTGGATGTCGCGCTTGGCCTTGTGCATCTCCCGGGCGCTTTTGGCCAGAATCTCCTGATCGCCCAACTCGAAGCGGCCCTCGTCGGCCTCGATGAGCCGCGAGAGCAGGCGCCCCACCGTGGTCTTGCCGCAGCCGCTCTCCCCCACCAGGCCCAGGGTGGAGCCATGGGGAATGGAGAAGCTCACGTCCTCCACGGCGGAGACGTAGCCGCTGGGCCGCCCGAAGAGCCCGGCGATGGGAAAGCGCTTGCGCAGCCCTTCCACGCGCACCAGATCAGGCATGGGCCACCTCCGCTTGATTGCGCCAACAGGCGGCCCAGTGCCCCGGCGAGGGCTCGATCATTTCCGGCGGGCGGCTCCGGCAGATGTTGTCGGCATAAGAACAGCGGGGGTGGAAGCGGCAGCCGGAGGGCGGGTGCAACAGGCTGGGCACCGTGTCGGGGATCACGTTGAGCATCTCCTGCCGGGCGGCCAGCAGGGGCAGGCTGCTGAGCAACGCCTCCACATAGGGGTGGCGGGGCCGCAGGAAGACCTCGTCCACCGGCCCGTGCTCCACGATCTGCCCGGCGTACATCACGTAGATGTAGTCGCAGGTGTTGTAGACCGTGCGCAAGTCGTGGCTGATGAACAACATGGAGAAACCGTGTTCCCGCCTGGTCTGGGCGATGAGCTCCAGAATCTGTTTCTGGATGGTCACGTCCAGGGCGGTGGTGGGCTCGTCGGCGATGATCAGCGCGGGGTTGGAGCTCAGGGCCACCGCGATCATCACCCGCTGGCGCATGCCGCCGCTAAGCTCGTGGGGGTAGCGGTCCAGGATGCGCTCGGGGTCGGACATGCGTACGCTGGCCAACAGCGCCGCGCCGCGCTGGAGGGCCTCCTTGTGGTCCACCCCCTGGTGCAGGCAGATGATGTCGGCCATCTGGGTGCCGATCTTGAAGGTGGGGTTGAGCGAGCTCATGGGCTTCTGGAAGACCATGGAGATGGCCCCGCCCCGGACCCGGCGCATTTCACGGTCGCTCAGGGACAGCAGATCGCGGCCCTGGAACAGCACCTGCCCCTCGGTGATGCGCCCCGCCGGCTCGGGCACCAAGCGCAAAATGGACAGGGCGGTTACCGATTTGCCGCTGCCGGTTTCGCCCACCAGGCCCACCGCCTGGTTAGGAGCTATGCCGAGCTCCACCCCGGCCACCGCGTCGAAGGAACCTTCGTGGGTGGTGAAGTGGGTGCGCAGCCCTTTCGCCTGTAAAAGCATCTCTTGCTTGGCCGAGCCCATGTCTCAGCTCCGCTCGTAGATGTCGCGGATGGCGTCGCCCAACAGGCAGAAGCCCAGCACGAACCAGAAAATGGCGAACCCGGGGAAGGTGGACATCCACCACCACTTGGGGATGAAGGCCCGCCCGGTGGCCACCATCAACCCCCACTCGGGCGCCGGCTCCTGGGCGCCGATGCCCAAAAAGCCCAGGCCCGCGGCGGTGATCACCGCGTAGCCCATCTGCAGGGTGGCCTGCACGATGATGGGCCCAGTGCAGTTTGGCAGGATGTGGCGGAACATGATGCGCACGCGCGAGGCCCCCAGCATGCGGGCGCTCTCGATGAACAGCTCCTCCTTGATGGCCAGGGCCTGGCCCCGCACCAGCCGGGCGTACCAGGTCCACCACACCAGGGCCAGGGCCAGCATGGTGTTGGTGACGCTGGGCCCCAGGGCCGCCTGGATGGACAAGGCCAGCACCAGGGGCGGGAAGGCCAGGAAGGCGTCGGTCACCCGCATGATCGACCCGCCCAACCAGCCGCCCATGTAGGCGGAGATAAGCCCCAGCAGCGAGCCGATGGTGGCGGCCAGAAGCACCACCACGCAGGCGATCTTCAGGCTGATGCGGGCGCCGTAGACCATGCGGCTGGCCACGTCGCGTCCCATGTCGTCGGTGCCGAACCAATGCTCGGCGCTGGGGGGCAGCAGCTTCTGCTTGAGATTGACCTTGTAGACCTGCTCCGGGTGGGGTGCCACCGCCGGGGCGAAGGCCGCCACCAGCACCACCACCAGGATCATGCCGATGCCCACCATGGCCAGGGGCGAACGGCGCAGGGAGTAGGTAGCGTAGCGGAAGGAATCGCTGCGCACTATGGTGGCCAGGCCTCTCATAGCCGCACCTTGGGGTTGATAAGCATGTAGACCACATCCACCAGCAGGTTGACCAAGGCGTAGCTCAGGGTAACCACCATGGTGGCCCCGATGATGGCTGGAAAATCGCTGGAAAGCACCGACTGGGCCACGTACTGGCCGATGCCCGGCCAGTTGAACACCGTCTCCACCAGGAAGGATCCGCCCAACAAGAGCCCGAACACCAGGCCCACCAGGCTGACCGTAGGGGTCAGGGCGTTGCGCAGGGCGTACTTGTAGATCACCCGCCAGCGGGCCAGGCCGTAGGCCTTGTGGAACACCACGTAGTCTTCCTTGAGCACCTTGAGCATCTCGCTGCGGGTCTGGCGCACCACTGAGGACATGGAGCTTATGCTGAGCGCCGCGGCGGGCAGGATGATGTGGCGGATGGAATCGCCCAGAGTCTGCCAGTTGCCGGTCAAAAGGCTGTCCAGGATATAGAGCCCGGTGATGTCAGTGGGTGGCGCCAGGCCGTAGGTGAGACGGTCGCCTACCGGCAGCCAGCCCAGCTTGAAATAGAAATACAGCTGCATGAGGATGGCCAGCCAGAACACCGGCACCGACACCCCTCCCAAGGCGAAAAGGCGCGAGGCGTGGTCGGATAGGTGGTCTTTGCGCACCGCCGACACCACCCCCAGGGGCACCCCCACCACGATCACGATGAACATGCTCACCAGGGCCAGTTCCATTGTGGCGGGGAAAAACTCTTCGATGTCTTCCATCACCGGCCGGCGGGTGTGCATGGATTTGCCGAAACGGCCGGTGAAGGTGTCGCGCAGATAGATCAGGTATTGGGTGGGCAGGGGCTTGTCCAGGCCGTACTCCGCCCGGATCTGGGCCACCTGCTCCTCGGAGGCGTACTGCCCGGCGATGAGCCGGGCGGGGTCCGAGGGAACCATGTGGGAGACAAAAAACACCACGGTCATAGCCAGCACGATCACCGGCACTATGGTGATGATGCGCCGCAGTATTTTTTGCAGAAGCATGCTGCTCATGGGCGAATTCGCAATCCCTGACGGTTCACGCGCGAAACTTGCTAAACGAGGGGGGCGCTTGGCGCCCCCCTCGGGGGCTGGCTCTTACTTCCGGTAGTAGTCGTAGAAATAGAACATGTTGCCCAGGGCGTCGCCGATCTGGGTGTAGTCGTACACGCCCACGCTGTCGCGGTAGATGGCCACGTAGGGCAGCATGAACAGCCACAGGTAAGTGGCGTCCTTCTCGGGCAGCAGACGGGCCTGCTCATAGATGCTCATGCGCTTGGCCCGGTCGATGGTCTGGGAGGCCTTGTCCATCAGGGCGTCGAACTGGGCGTTCTTATATCCCAGGTTGGCCCCGCCCTTTTGCAGGCTGTGGGAATCCAGGACCTTGTAGAGCACGCCGTAGGGGTCGGCGATGATGGAGGAGGCGTAGAAGGGATACAGGTCGGCCGCCTCGTCCGGGGTGCCGTAGACCTGCTTGGCGAAGGCCGGCCAGGTCATGGACTGGATGTCCAGCTTGACCCCGATATCCTTCAGGTTGTCCTGCAGGATCAGCGACCACTTGCGATGGTTCTCGATGCCGCTCACGTAGCAGAGCTTCAGAGTGACTTCCTTGCCGGCGTAGGCGCTCTTGGCCTTGAAGGCCTTGGCCTTGGCCACGTCGCGCTTGATGGGGGTGCCCACCAACAGGCCCTTGGCCGAGGCGTTGACCACGGCCCGGCAGGCCTCGTAGTCCACGGCGTAGGTCACGGCCTTACGCATGTTCTCGTCGGCCAGGGGGCCACGGGCGTTGTTCATCAGGATGAACTGCTCGGCCAGGGAGGGGAAGGTCTTGACCTTGATGTGGGGATCGGCGGCCAACACGTCCCAGTACTCGGCGGTCATGTCGTTGATCATGTCCACCGCGCCCTTGGTGATGAGCATGCGCTCGGTGGAGTCTTCCTTGTTGACCTGGTAGACCACCTCGCTGAAGTGCTTGCCGTCCCAGCCGCGCCAGTAGCCCTTGTGGCGCACCAGCTTGATGTACTGATTGGGGGCCCACTTCTCAACCACGTAGGGGCCGGTGCCTGCGGTGTGGTCGTGCATCCACTTGGTGGCCCAGGGGTCGTCCTTGGTGGCATTTTTCTTGATGGCGGTGGGGCTGACCATGATGAAGCACCAGGGAGCGGCCAGCACGTCCTCCAGGAAGGCCCAGTTCTTGGTGGTCTCCAGGCGCACCGTGTGCTTGTCGAGGATCTTGACTTCCTTGATGTCCTTGACCCAGGTGGCCGGGCCCTTGTTGATGGCCTTGATGCGCTCCAGGTTGAACTTCACCGCCGCGGCGTCGAACTCGCTGCCGTCGGAGAACTTGACCCCCTTGCGCAGCTTGAAAGTGCCGCCGTTTTCGTCAAGCTTCCAGGACTCGGCCAGCAGGGGCTTTATTGAGTAGTCCTTGAGGTCGTATTGCAACAGGCCCTCATGGGTGTTGCGGGTAATGGTGCAGGAATACCAGACAAAGGCCACGTGGGGGTCCATGGTCTGGATATCGGTGTACACCGAGTAAACCAGTTTGCCGTCGTCCACGAATTTGCCGGCGGCCAGGGCCGGGCCCGCCAGCGCCAAGGTCGCCGCCAGGGCCAGCGCCAAACAACTCAACCAACATTTTTTTGCCTTCATGTCTCTCCTCGCCTCTAAAAAAAAATACCCTTGACCCGCCCAAAGGCCCTAGCCCTTGGGCCCGCCATCGGAAACAGTCGATTCAACCAGACTGACTTTGAAAACCACCGGATTCTTGGCGTCGGAACAGGTTACCCGGGCGGCGCGCTCGTCCCGGCAAAAGGGAAGACGCGCTCCGTACTTGAGAGCGACCAGCACCGGAAACATCTCGTGGTAGGCCCAACCGCAAAAGCTGGGGAAGGTTTCGGTGCGCGGGCCCACCGGGAATTCGAACACCTGGCCCACCTGGTAGCCGAAGGGGCAGACGCCCTCTTCCAGTATCCGTTCGATCTCGATCCGATAAGTAGTCATCTTCATCCTTGGCCGGGCAGGTAGTCCCGGCGGTCGTAAACCAGGCCCCTGGTGGAGCGCAACACCCGCCCCGCCAGCGCCTCGCACAGAAAAACGGTGTGGTCGCGGGCGTCCATTTCGTCCACCAGGCGGCATTCCAGATAGGCCGCGGCTTCGGCCAGCACGGGGCAGCCGTTGCGGCCGGTAAAAAACTCGAGGCCCGCGAACTTGTCCACCTGACGGCTGGATTGGCGGCCAAAGCAGCGGGCCAGGTCCTGCTGTCCCTCGCCCAGGAAGTTGACGGCCAGCGCCTTGCTCTGGCGGATGATGCCGTGGCTGAAGTTCTCTTTGTAAACGCAGGCCACGGCCAGAAAAGGCTGCTCCGCCGCGCGGGTGAACCAGGAGGCGGTCATGCCCGTCAGGCGCTCATCCAGGCGGCTGGTGAGCACCACCACGCCCTTGACCTGGGCCTCAAAGGCCCGGTCAATGTCCGTCACCTTTCTGCCGGTGACGGTGTATTGCGCGGTTTCCTGCTCCATAATTGGACGGCGTTCCCCTAAAGTTCGCGTATTTTCAGTTACAAACCCAGTATGTCGGTGTCGAGATCCGGTAGCGCTCACCAGCCGGAGTACCTATGTCATAAATGACATCGATACTTTCTATGCATCTCTATAGGCTTTAAGCATGGCACCGAAACGAGGGGGATTACAATGCAGGGAATACGTCTTTTATTAAGGAGTAACCAGATGGGGTTGTAAGGGGTTCCCGTACAACAATTTCGTTAGTCGCCCAGGGAAGTAATGCCCTCTCGGATAGAAAACTTGATCAAGGCGGCGGTGCTGCTGAGGTCCAGTTTTTCCATGATGCGCCGGCGGTGGGTTTCCACCGTTCGCGGGCTCAAGTTCAAGGCGTCGGCTATCTGGGAACGGGTCATGCCCTTGGAAAGAAGCTGCAACACCTCCTTTTCCCTTTGGGACAAGGGACTCGCCGCCTTTTGCCGGGCCTGGTCGTCATCTTCCTGGATGTAGCCCCGGACCAGGGTGCCGGTCACCTGGGGGCTCAGGTAGGTGTGGCCCTGGCTGACCGCCTTTATGGCGTTCAAGAGCTCGCCCAAGCCGCTGTCCTTGGGCAGGTATCCCGAAGCGCCGGCCTTAAGCATGCCTTCCACGTATTGCCGGTCGCGGTGCACCGACAGCCCGATGACCTTGGTGTGGGGGCAAGCCTGCCTTATGCGGCGGGTGGCCTCGATGCCGTTCATATCCGGCAGGGCGATGTCCATCAATACGATGTCCGGCTTGAGGCTCTGGCAAATGCGCAGGGCGCCGGCGCCGTCATCCGCTTCGTCCACCACGGTCAAGTCCGGTTGGGGCTCTAATAGCGAGCGCAGGCCCTGGCGCATCAGTTTGTGGTCATCAACTAACAATAACCTTAAATTCAATATAGTTACTCCATATTTCTCTTGGCGGAAATCCTGATGTCCAGCGGAATGATGAGCGCCACCTGGGTGCCGTTGCCCACCTGGCTGTGCACCTGCAGGCGTCCGCCCAAATGGCGCAGGCGCTCCTTCAAGCTGAACAGGCCGAACCCGCCGCCCGATTCGGTCTGGGTGTCGTTGGGCCGGTAGTCAAAGCCCCGGCCATGGTCGCTCACCACCAGGCGCAACTGGTTGCTGAACCGGGCGATGCTTACCCAGGCCTTGGGGGTCTCGGCGTGCTTGGCCACGTTGTACAAGAGCTCCTGAACGGACCTGATCACGAAACCGCCCAAATCGTGGGTAAGGTTTTCCTCCAGGTCGGATTCCTTCAAGACGACCTCCAGGCCATACAGGTCGCACATGCGGTCGGCCAGCCATTCCAGGGCGGCCGACAAGCCGAGGTCCTGGAGCACCGGCGGGCTGAGATCCAGGATGGTGGCCCTGGTCTCGGCGATGACTTCTTGGATCATCTTTTTTACCTGGTCCAGAGACTCCGCCAGAGGCGCCTGGCCGGGGACCTGGCCCAACAACTCCAGCTTCATCACAGCCAGGGACAGGTTCTGGGCCACCCGGTCGTGCAGATAGGACGCCGCCTTGCGCTTTTCCCTTTCTTCGGCCAGGGACAGTTCGGTGGCCAGGGAGCGCAGCTGCTCCTCGTAATTTTTTACTTTTTCCTCCGCCTCCTTGCGGGCGGTTATGTCCTCGACCATGACCAGGTTGTATTTGGGGCTGCCGTCCGCGTTGCGCACGATGCTCAGGGCCAGCTCCGCCCAGACCATTCCCCCGTCCTTGCGGATGTAACGCTTTTCATAGTGCACCTGCTGATGATCTTCGCTGTTCATCAGGGCGGCCACGATGGCCTGTTCCCGCTGGATGTCATCCGGATGGGTGAAATCCGGTATGGTCATGGTTTTCAATTCTTCGGCGCTGTAACCCAGCATGCGCTGCATGGCCGGGTTTATCTCCATGGGGCGATGGTCCAGGCTGGTCAGGGTCATGCCGACCGCTGCCACCTGGAACATGGTTTGAAAAAGCAGCTCCCCCTCCTGGGGCAAGGCGGCGGGCGGCGTGAAGCCAGCCGAGGCCCTTGGCGGTTCGTCCAGACGCAACCGCAACCGGGCCAGCTCTTTCTCCAATCGAATGATTTTTGCCTGCGGGTCCATTTTACTTATCCATTGATGCAGTCTATCAATTTCACCAGTATAGAATTATTTAGGCAAGTGCTTATATACGGTCCGGCAAGGGACGCGCCGTTCGGATGGTTAAGGCCAATGGACATCAAGCTCAAACTTTTCCACAATCTGCGCAAGCTGGCTTTTCCCGGGAGCCGGGAGTTCCTCTTTGATTACCCCTTGCCCGAAGGGGCCAAAGTATCCGACCTGCTGGAGCGCCTGAACATCCCTCCCGAACTGAGCATCCTTATTTTTTTGAACGGCGAGGCCGCCACCATCGAGCGAGTGTTGAATGAAGGCGATCTGGTCAGCCTGATGTTGCCCGCCGGAGGCGGATAGGGCGCCGCTGCCCCCAAAATGACCACAGGCCCGCTCTGGTTGCCAAACGCCCCGGAGGGGCGGACAACCGAGTTCCACGCCCTCGCCTAAGGCAAAATAGCAGACAATAACCGATGCCCGCCTTCGCATGATGCGCGGAGGCGTGCCACGCGTTTGGATGGGAACGGGCATGAGCGAATGGTATCCGCGCCCCTCGAACAGGCATAATAGGTCCAAGACCTTTCGCGCAACAATTTCCAAGGAATCGCATGGGCTTTTTCTCGACCAGCCGACCTTTTGAAAAGCACTTGGGCCAAGCCAAGGAGGTGTTGGAAAGCAATTGGATGGGGAGCTACACCAGGCCCGCCAACGGCTTGTACCCCCACCAGTGGAACTGGGACTCCGCTTTCATAGCCCTGGGCTATGCCAATTACCTGCCGCAAAGGGGAAGGCGGGAGCTTGGCCGCCTGTTCGCCGCCCAGTGGCCCAACGGCATGGTCCCCCATATAGTCTTCAACCCAGACTACCTGGGAGGCTATTTCCCGGAGCCCGACTTTTGGCAGTGTCCCCAGGGCCGCCAAACCAGCGGCCTGACCATGCCGCCCCTGCACGCCGAGGCCTGCCTGCGCCTGCACCGGCTGGCCCACGACCAGGAAAGCAGCCGCGGCTTTCTGGCCGAGATGTTTCCCAAGCTCCTGCAAGGCCACCGCTATCTATACCGCGAGCGCGACCCCGAGCGGGAGGGGCTCATCTATATCCGGCATCCCTGGGAGTCGGGCCGGGACAACGCGCCCGCCTGGGACGCTCCCCTGGGCGCCATCGACCTGAACCAGGTGAGCATCCCCGCTTACCAGCGCCGGGACTTGGACAAGGGCGTGGACCAGGAGCAGAGGCCCGCCGACGAAGACTACGACCGCTACGTCTACCTGGTGGACCTCTTTCGGCGCCTGGACTACGACGAGGCGGCCATTCAAAAGGAATGCCCCTTTCTGGTGCAGGACATCGGCTTCAACAGCATCCTCTGCCGCGACAACCGCGCCCTCAAGGAGATCGCCGGCCTGCTGGGAAAAGACCAGGGCGAGATAGAGGAGTGGTACCAGCAGACTTCCAAGGGGATTCGCGACAAGCTTTGGTCCGAGGATTACGGGCGCTTTGAATCCTTTGATCTGCGGGCCCAAAAGTTCCTGGACAGCCCCACGGCCATGGGTTTCATGCCCCTGTACGCAGGAGTGGTGGACAGCGCCAAGAGCGCCCAGTTGTTTGGGCAGATGGACTCGGTGTCCTTTTGCGGCCTGCGTCAGGGCAACTGCTTTGCCATACCCGACTACGACATGACCGCCGAGGACTACAGCGAGGTAAACTACTGGCGGGGGCCGGTGTGGCTCAACATCAACTGGATGCTGGCGCAGGGCCTGGAAGACTACGGGTATTATTTCGAGTCCCAGATCCTTCGCAAGGACATCCTGGAGCTGGCGGTCCGCTTCGGCTTCCGGGAATATTACGACTCCCATAAGGGCCTGGGGCTGGGCTCCAAACAATTTTCCTGGAGCGCCGCCCTGTTCATCGACGTGCTCGAGGGCTATTATCGGCAAAAGGATTCCGAGCCCGGCCTGTTGGGGATAGTGCTCAGCGGCAAGCTGGGACACACCAGAGTCCTGAACGACCCGGACTCCGCCCCCGGCGAGGCGGGAGGCGGCGTCGATCAAGCGGTCAGCGAGTCGATCAAGGAGGTGGCCGAATCGTTTTTGGGCTCCGTGCGCGGGGCGGTGGATTACAAGGGCATCGCCCAATCGGAGCAGTACCACAAATACTGCGCAGCGGTGAAACTGCTGCCCGGGCTGAACCTGGCGTCCTTGGGTCAGGGAAAGCAGGCCCTGGCCTTTTGGATCAACCTGTTCAACATGCTGGTCATCCATGGGGTGATAGAGTTGGGGATGAAAAGCTCGGTGGCCGAGGTGCCCGACTTTTTCGACCGCGTGGCCTACAAGGTAGGCCCCCACCTCTTTTCGCCGCTCGACATCTACCACGGCGTGCTGCGGGGAAACCAGGCCCCGCCCCACCGCCTGCTGCCCCAGTTCATGCCCTGGGACAAGCGGCGCAAGCTGGCCTTCGCGCAACCCGACCCCAGGGTCCATTTCGCCCTTTCCTGCGGCTCCCGCTCCTGCGCCAAGGCGGGCTACTATGAGGCGCGGGAGCTTGACGAACAGTTGGACAACGCGGTCAAATCCTTCATCAGCTCCGAGGTGCTGGTGGACCCGGAGGAGAACCGGGTGGCCATGGAGGAGATGTTTCAGTGGTACCAGGAAGACTTCGGCGGCCAAGAGCCGATGCTGAAATTCGTGGCCGAGTTCATGCCCGAAGACGAGCACAAACGTTATCTGTTGGACAATCTGGACAAGGTCGAGGTGGAGTACCTTTTTCACGACTGGCACCTCAACCGCTGAAGCGCCATGCCTGACTTGAGATCATTCCTGCGGCTGACACCCGCCCGGGGGCCACTAAGCCCCGAGACTAAAACGGCCTTGGTCAAAGAGCACTTCGAGGCGGTGGCCAGGCATTACGACTTGGCCAACAACATCATGAGCCTGGGCCTGCACCGTCCCTGGAAAAAGCTCGCCGTGCAGATTCTGGACCCGCGGCCCGGCCAGCGCTTGGCCGATATATGCGGCGGCACGGCGGACCTGGCTCTGCTGGCCCAGCGCCACCGCGCTGCCCAAGGCCAGTCAGGCACGGCGGTGGTCTACGACCTGAACCGCACCATGCTGGAGTTGGGCCGGGCCAAGGCCCGGCGGTCCGCCCACGGCGGGGGCATCAGCTTTGTGCAGGGCGATGCCCAGAACCTGGCCCTGGCCGACGGCAGCGTGGACGAGGTAATGGTGGGCTTCGGGGTGCGCAACCTCGCGGACATGGCCCAGGGCTTCCGGGAGATGGCCCGGGTGCTCCGGCCTGGCGGCAGGCTGGTGTGCCTGGAGTTCTCCCAGCCTTCCGCCGCCTGGTTCGCCTGGCTTTACGACCTCTATTCCTGCCTTCTCATGCCCCTGGTGGGCCGGGTGTTCACCGGCTCCTGGAGCACCTATTCCTACCTGGCCGGCTCCATCCGGCGCTTCCCCGCTCCCGACGAGCTGGGCCGCGTCATCAGGGAGGCGGGTTTCTCCCGGGTTGGCTGGCGCCGCTTGAGCGGCGGCATCGCCACCATACATTGGGCGCGCAAGCCGTGAAGCTCAACCTGGCCGAACGCTGGATGGTCAACAGCCCGGTGCGCCTGGCCCTGCAGCGACGGGTGCTCGGCCAAATGCTGGCCATGGCCCGCCCGGCGCCGGGGAGCGACGTCTTGGAGATAGGCTGCGGCCGGGGAGAAGGCGGGCGGCTCCTGCGCGAGCACACCCGGCCCCGCCGCCTGCTGCTCATGGACATGGACCCGGCCATGGCCCGCCTGGCGCGGCTGCGGGGGGAGAACGTCCTGGTGGGGGACGCCGAGGCCCTGCCCCTAAAGAGCGCCAGTCTGGACGCGGTGTTCGGTTTCGGTTTCTTGCACCACGTGCCCGATTGGCGGGCGGCCCTGGGCGAGGTGGCCAGGGTGCTCAAGCCCGGCGGGGTCTACTTCCTGGAGGAGTTTTACCCCGCCACCTACCAAAATTTTCTTACGCGCCACATCCTGGCCCACCCCGCCCAGGACCGCTTTCACGGCCTGGATTTGCATGACGGCTTGGAGCGGGCCGGCCTCGGCCTCCTGGCCTGCCGCGAGCACTCCTGGTGGGGCATCGTGGGTGCCGCCCGCAAGGGTTAGCTGTCGTCCACGGAGTGCACCCGGCACATGGCGATGTCCTCCTGGCACTGCAAGATGGTGGGCAGGGTCCAGGTGCGGCCGTCCTTGGCGATGAGCACCTCAGCCTGCTCGGGCCCCCAGGTCCCGGCCTGGTAGTTGGGGAAATCGGTCGGGCGCTGCTCGGCCCAAACGTCAAGGATGGGCTGGATGACCCCCCAGGCGGCCTCGGCCTGGTCGGCCCGCATGAACAGGGTGGCATCGCCGTTCATGATGTCCAGCAGCAGGGTTTCGTAGGCGTCCACCGGCTCCTCGCGGAAGGCCTCCTTGTAGAAAAACTGCATCATTACCGGGGTCAGGTGGAGGGACGGGCCCGGCTGTTTGGACTCGAAGCGCAACAGAATGCCCTCCTCGGGCTGAATGGCGATGATCAGGCGATTGGGCTGGCGGTCCAGCAGTGCCCGGGCCGGGAAGGTCTGGTGCGGCACCGGGCGGAACTGGATCGACACCTCGGTGATGCGGTCGGAGAGCCGTTTGCCGGTGCGCAGGTAAAAAGGCACGCCTTGCCAGCGCCAGTTGTCCACGTAGAGCTTTACCGCCGCGTAGGTCTCGGTCAGCGACTCTGGGTCCACGTTGGGCTCCTGGCGGTAGCCCGGCACGTGCTCCCCCTGCAGCCAGCCTCCCCCGTATTGCCCTCGCACCGCGTATTCATGCACCTGGCTGGGGGGTATGTCGCGGATGGCGTGCAGCACGTCCACCTTCTTGTTGCGCACCTCGTTGTCGTCAAAGGTGATGGGCGCTTCCATGGCCACCAGGCAAAGTATCTGCAGCAGGTGGTTTTGGATCATGTCGCGCAGGGCGCCGGCCTTGTCGTAATAATGGCCCCGGTGCTCCACTCCCAGTTTCTCGGCCACGTTGATCTGCACGTGGTCGATGTAGTGGCGGTTCCAGATGGGCTCGAACATCGCGTTGGCCAGACGAAAGGCCAGGATGTTCTGCACCGTCTCCTTGCCCAGGAAATGGTCGATGCGAAAAATTTGCTTCTCGTCGAAGAGCCGGCCCAACAGCCGGTTGAGCTCCCGCGCCGATTCCAGGTCGGAGCCGAAGGGCTTTTCCACCACGATGCGGGCGTGCTCCCGCCGCTGGTTGAGCCGCGCCTTGGCCAGGCCCTCGGTTATGGGCGCCATCATGGCCGGCGGCATGGCCAGGTAAAAGACCCGCTGGGCCTTGTCCCCCCAGTCCTTCTCGATCCTCTCCAGTTCGTCGCTCAAATCCTGGTAAGCCTGCTTCTGCTCCAGGTCGGCCTCCAGAAAATCCAGATGGCTCACGAAATTTTCCCAGGACTCCTTGCCGGGCTTGCCGTGGCGGGAGAACTGCTCCACCCCCTCGCGCAGGTGGTCCAGGTATTGGCTCTTTTTGGTATGCAGATGTCCTATGCCCATGATGCTGAACTTGTCCGGCAGCCAGCCGTCCCGGAACAAATCGTATATGGCGGGCACCAGCTTGCGCCAGGCCAGGTCTCCGGCGGCTCCGAAGATGGTGAAGATGGTGGGCTCGGGTCTTTCCTGCCTGCTCATACGCTGCCTCGTGATTGTTGCCATTGGTGATGGAAGACGCCTTCACGGTCCACCCGCTCAAAGGTGTGCCCCCCGAAAAAGTCGCGCTGCGCCTGCACCAGGTTGGTGGGCAGGTGCTCGGAGCGCATGGCGTCCAGATAGGCCAGCGAGGCCATGAGGCCGGGCGCCGGGATGCCGGAGGCGGCCGCCAGGCTCACCACCTCGCGCAGGGCCGGCGCGCCGCTTCGCACCTGCTCGCCCAGCTCGTGGTCCAGCAAAAGGCAGGGCAAGTCTGGCCGATCCTGGTAGGCCAGCCGCAGGCGCTCCAGGAGCTTGGCCCTGATGATGCAGCCGCCCCGCCAGATGCGGCAGACCTCCTCCAGCTTGAGGCCGTATTCGTATTTCCGCGAAGCGCCGGCCAAAAGGGCCATGCCCTGGCTAAAGGTCAGGATGAGGCCGGTGTAAAGGGCGCTTTCCAGCAGCGAGCTCAAGCGCTCCGGTTCGATCTGCACAGGCTCCGAGCGGCCAAGGCGCTCTTCCAGTTGCTGTCGCAGTTGGCCGTGCACCGACAGGTTGCGCATGCTCACCGCGCCGTCGATGGTGGGCGTGGGCTCCTGCAGCTCCATGGCGTCCTGGGAGGTCCACTTGCCGGTGCCCTTTTGCTTGGCCTGGTCCAGAATCATGTCCACCAAGAAGTGATCCGACTGGGGGTCCTTGACCTCGAAGATGCGGGCGGTGATCTCCAGCAGGTAGGATCCCAGCTCACCCTGGCTCCAGCCCCGGTAAATGGGCGCCAGTTGCTCGGGCCCCAGGCCGGCTCCCCGGTGCAGTAGATCGTAGGTCTCGGCGATCATCTCCATGAAGGCGTACTCGATGCCGTTGTGCACCATCTTTACGTAGTGCCCGGCCGAGCCGCTTCCCAGAAAAGTTACGCAGGGCTCGCCGTCCACTTGGGCCGCCGCCTTCTCCAAGATGTAGTGCACCCGGTCGTAGGCCTGCTTGTGGCCGCCGGGCATCAGGCTGGGGCCGTGGCGGGCCCCCTCTTCGCCGCCCGAGATGCCCATGCCCAAGTAACCCAAGTCCAGCTTCTCCACCTTGGCGGCGCGCCAGTCGGTGTCGCTGAAATGGGAATTTCCGCCGTCGATGATCAAATCGCTCTCTCCCAACAAGGGCGTCAGCTCGTCGATCACCGCGTCCACCGCCTTGCCGGCCGAGACGATGAGCAGCACCGAGCGCGGCGGCTCCAGCAGGTCCACGAACTCTCGCAAGGTGCGGCCGGCCTGGATGGAGCGGCCGCCCGCTTCGTGGCTCATGAACTCATCGGTCTTTTCCGTAGTGCGGTTGTAGACCCCCACGGTGAAGCCCTTGTCCGCCAGGTTGAGCACCAGGTTCCGGCCCATGTTGCCCAGGCCGATCACCCCTATGTCGCATTTGGGATCACTCATGTTTTCCGTCCCGCCTCATTATTCCAGCCCCAGCTCGGCCAGCCGGTCTCGGGTGGATTCGTAACCAATATGGTGGAGCCCGTTGATGCCCAGGGTTTCGGCGACCTGCACGAACATCAGGCGGTCGTCTATGTAGATCGATTCCTCGGCCTTGCTCTGCACCCCGTCCAGGGCCAGGCGATACATGTCCTCGTCCGGCTTGCGATAGTGCACAAAACAGGAGCTGACGAAAAAGTCGAAGATCTCGTGCAGGCGAAAAGTGGCGATGCGATGCTCGGTCAGCTCGCGCCCCTCGTTGCTCACCGCCACCACGTGCAGGCCGTGGCGCTTTTTAAGGCCGCGCACCAAGTCCAGCATGTCCTGCTTGGCCTGGCTTTGGGCATACATGAACTGCTTGAACTCCTCGCGCGCGAAAGAGCGTTCCTGATGAAACACCACCCGGTCCAGGTATTGGTCCAGGGTCAGCTTGCCCTCCTCGTAGGTGTCAAAGGTGAGGTGGTGCCGCTCGTCCATGTCCTCGTGATCGAGCCCATACTTTTCGGCGGCCTTGCGGCGGCTGTGCCGATCCCAACCGTTGGTCAGCACCACGCCCCCTATGTCCAAAAGCAGGGTATCTATGCGCGGCTCGGGCATATCACCTCCTCATTTAGCGGATTGTTTGGTCCGCCCCACCAAATCCAGCGCCTTGCGGCACACGTTGTCCAGGCTGAAGCCGTAGTGGGCCATCACCTCCCCGCCGGGAGCCGAGGCTCCGAAGGTGTCCACGCTCACCGTGTCCACCAGGGGATCGGGCCGCAGGTAAGGCTGCCAACCCAGGCTCACCCCGGCCTCGAGGATGAGAAGCGGCAGCCCCTCGGGCAACACCTGGCGACGGTACTCCTCGGGTTGCTGGCGGAACAGATGCCAGGCCGGCAGGCTCACCACCCTGGCGGCCACGCCCTGCTCGGCCAGCTGGGCCCGGGCGGCCAGGGCCAGGGACACCTCCGAGCCGGTGGCCACCAGGGCCAGGGCCTCCGGGCCCTCGGCGGCCGGGCTGAGCACGTAGCCGCCCTTGGCCACGCCCGCGGCCAGGCTGGGATAGCGCCCCATGTCCAGGATGGGCAGCTTCTGCCGGCTCAGGACCAGAACCACCGGCCCGCCCTGGTGCTCCAGGGCCACGCGCCAGGCGGCGACGGTCTCGTTGGCGTCGGCCGGGCGCAGCAGGAGCACGCCCGGCACCGAACGCAAGCCCAGGAGCTGTTCCACCGGTTGGTGGGTGGGGCCGTCCTCGCCCAGGCCGATGCTGTCGTGGGTGAACACCAGGATGATCTTCAGCTCGCTCAAGGCGGCCAGGCGCAGGGAGGGCCGTAGATAGTCGCTGAAGATGAGGAAGGTGGCTCCATAGGGGATCAGGCCCTGGTGCAGGGCCATGCCGTTGAGCACCGCGGTCATGGCGTGCTCGCGCACCCCGAAGTGCAGGTTGCGCCCGGCCGGGCTGTCCGGCTGGAAGGCTCCCCCTTCGCTGACCAGGGTGTTGGTGCTGGGGGCCAGATCGGCCGAGCCGCCCATCAGCTCGGGCACGTGCGGCGCCAGGGCGTTGATGACCTTGCCGCTGGCCTTGCGGGTGGCCAGGGGGCCGTCTTCCGGCTGGAACACCGGCAGGTCGCGATCCCAGCCCTGGGCCAATTCCCCCCGCTGGGTCCGCCGGAACTCGGCGGCCAGGTCGGGAAACTCCTTCTCGTAGGCGGCAAAGGCCTCTTCCCACTGCTTTTGCCAAGCCTCCCCGCGCCCCACGGCCCGTCCCATGTACTCGCGCACCTCGTCGGGGATCAGGAAAGCGGGCTCCAGGGGCCAGCCAAGGTTGCGCTTGGTCAGCTCCACTTCCTCCGGCCCCAGGGGCGAGCCGTGGGCATCGGGAGAATCCTGCTTGTGGGGGCTGCCAAAGCCGATGTGGGTGCGCACGTGAATGAAGGAGGGCCTTTCGCCGTCCTCCCTGGCGGCCTGCAGGGCGGCGGCCACGGCCTGCACGTTGTTGCCCTCGGGCACGCCCAGCACCTGCCAGCCGTAGGCCTCGAAGCGGGCGGCGCGGTCCTCGGTAAAGGCTATGGCCGTGTCGCCCTCGATGGAGATGTGGTTGTCGTCGTACATGACGATGAGTTTGCCCAGCTTCAGATGCCCGGCCAGGGAGGCGGCCTCGCTGGCCACCCCCTCCATGAGGTCGCCGTCGCTGGCGTCCACGTAGGTGAAGTGCTCCACCACCGTATGCCCCGGCCGGTTGAAGCGCGCGGCCAGGGCCCTTTCGGCCAGGGCCATGCCCACCGCGTTGCTAATGCCCTGGCCCAGCGGTCCGGTGGTGGCCTCCACTCCCGGGGTGTGGGGGTGTTCCGGGTGGCCGGGAGTCAGGCTGTGCCACTGGCGGAAGTTCTCGATCTGCTCCAGGGGCAGGTCGTAGCCGGTCAGGTGCAGCAGGGCGTAAAGCAGCATGGAACCGTGCCCGGCCGAAAGCACGTAGCGGTCACGGTTGGGCCAGGCGGGGTCGCGGGGGTTGAAGCGCAGAAAACGGTCCCACAGGGTGAAGGTCTTGGCCGCGCTGCCCATGGGCATGCCCGGGTGGCCCGAGTTGGCCTTTTGCACCGCGTCCACCGCCAAAAAGCGGATGGTGTTGATACAGCTCTGGTCCAGCTCCGAGGCGGGCCGGAGAAAATCGTCTTGATTGTTGCTAGCCATGGATAGCCTTGTTCTCTAGAGTTTGGTGAAGATCAATAGCCCGGCGCGCCCAACACGAGGCTGAGCAGAACCAGGGTGAGCATGGCCAGGGGATAACAGCTGGCCCGGTTGAACAGGCGCGTCGCCTGGATGCCGGCCTTGTCGCGCCACAGATTCCAGGCCGGAACCAAGAGAAAATACAGACCCGCCACCCAGGCGGCGATGGCCACCCCCCAGGGAACGTACAGCGGGGCCACGGCCAGGACCACCAGGCTCAAGATAACCGTGAGGCTCAGGCTGAGGAAGACTATGCCCCCGGCCCGGTGCAGCCCGTAAACCACCGGCATGGTCCGGGCGCCGGAGTTGTGGTCTTCCTGCAGGTCGTGCCAGTCGGCGGGGAGGTTCTGCCCGCCGATCTCCCAACAAAAAAGCCAGGCCCATAACAAAAATAAAAACCAGGGCGAGGGGTTGGGGTCCACCGCGAACACCGCGGCCATGCCTCCGGTGGTTTTCACTATCCCGCTGACCAGGGTGCGCAAGTGGCTGATCCTGAGCAGCAGGCAGTAAATCACCTCCAGGCCGGCCCCGGCCAAAAAGAGCGCCAGGCAAACCGGGTTGAGCAGATAGGCTCCCACCATGGCCACGGCCGACCACAACAGGAACCAGATAAGGGCGGCGGGCAGGCTGAGCAGGCCCTGGGCCACGGGATGGTGCACCACCACCGCGTCCAAGTAACCTCCCTGCTTTTCGTCTTGGCGTTCGTCGGCCGCCATCTGGGCCTTGTCGTTGGCCACGTCCACCAGATCGTTGAGGGCATACACCGCGGTGTAACCGGCAAAGGCGGTGAGCAGGCCCAACAAGGTGGTGGCCAGCGGAGGGAAGGCTCCCAGCCACAGCAAGGCGGCCACGGCCGGGGTGGCCAGATCCAAAATCCCGTGAGGGGTGCGCGACAGGGCAAAAAACAGGCCCAACCACCGATACCAGGCGGCAATGTTGCGAGCGCCGGTTATCCTCACGTTGTCCGTGGAAATAAGACCACCCCCAGACGTGGAAGAAGGCTGGATCAAATGGGGAACGACCCAAGGCGGGCCCAAACCCCCATTGCTGACCTTATTATAAGGACTGAACCAGGCCCGGATGCAAGCAACCCGGCTCATCCCTCCTGAATATCTTGATGCTTTTAGATAGTTGGCTGGAGCGGCCCCAGGTTTTCGGCCGTTGCCCCTCATGCGCCGCCGGGCTTGGCCGACGGTATCGGGACGCTTCCCGTCCTCGTTCGCCGTCGTGTGGCTCGGTCCAATTTTTCCAACGACAGCCACATGTTGCGTGTCACGGGTGCTCCATTGGCGGCTTCCCTAACCGGCAAAGTTGACAACCACCCAACCAAAGCGCCTACACTAAGTACAAACCTTCCATGGGGAAATGGCGATACGAAATTGGACCCGGCTGTATTCAAACCTTGGGAAATGGAGCTTTTGGGCTGGCTCATCTATGTGGGGATGGTGCTGGGCCTGCTGGCTGCCTTTTTGTTCATGGCCTGGTGGCTGGGCGAAAAACGCCAGGCCAGGGACAAGGACATGCCCTATGAATGCGGCATCGTGCCCACCGGCTCGGCCCGCTTCGCCTTCCCCGCGGTGTTCTATCTAGTCGCGGTGTTCTTCCTGGTGTTCGACATAGAGGGCGTGTTCATCTTCACCTGGGCGGTGGCGGCCAAGGACCTGGGCTTTCTCGGCTGGTTGCGGATGAGCTTGTTCATCTTCGTGTTGCTCTTGAGTTTGTTCTACATCTGGTCCAAAGGAGGTTTGACTTGGGGAAGACGATCCCCCGGCAACCCCGCGGACTGACCAATCTGGCCCTGGGGGGGATGGACGCGGTAATCAACTGGGCCCGCAGCTACAGCCTGTGGCCCCTGTTCTTCGGGCTTAGCTGCTGTTTCGTGGAGGAGGCAACCGCCTTCACCTCCCGTTACGACCTGTCCCGCTTCGGCGCCGAGGTCTTTCGCGGCTCGCCGCGCCAGGCGGACCTGCTCATCGTTTCGGGCACCATCTTCAAAAAAATCGCTCCGGTGGTGCTTCGGCTCTACAACCAGATGCCCGAGCCCAAGTGGGTCATCTCCATGGGCTCCTGCTGCAATTCCGGCGGCATGTACGACGTCTACAGCGTGGTGCAGGGCCTGGACCAGATCCTGCCGGTGGACGTGTACATACCCGGCTGCCCTCCCCGGCCCGAAGCGGTTCTGGAAGGCCTGGTGCTCTTGCAGGAAAAGATCAAGCTGGAGCGCCCCACCCGCCGGATTTTGCATCTCGCCGGAGGAAGCCAGGGGGGCCGCCGGGACCACCTGCGCCTGGGTGTGGACAAGGACCGCGATCCCCGAGGGCCGGGCTACCAGCAGGTGCCGGTGCGCGGCAGCTCGGTAAGCCCGCCCGGTTTTGAGGATAGCCGCGCCCGCAACATGTGGACCCCGCCGGCCCCAACCGTGGAGTTCACCCCGGTGGACCGCTCCCTCATCGGTCAGTTGCACCAGCGCTTTGGCGATGAGGTGCGTGTGCAGGCCGCCAGCAACGACCACCTCACGGTGCACGCGGATTCGGCCCAGGTGCCCGAGGTGATGAGGTTCCTGAAGGAGCAGAGCGAGCCCCGGCATCAGCGCCTGGAGGACCTCACCGCCATCGATGAATCGGCCCGCCGGGCGGCCCAGGACCGCGCCGGCTACAGCCTGGTCTACCAGGCGATGTCCTTTGACAACGCCAGCCGGGTGCGGGTCAAGGCCCTGGTGGATGCCCGCCGCCCCCAGGCGCCGAGCCTCACGGACCTTTGGCCCTCGGCCAACTGGTACGAGCGCGAGACCTACGACCTGTTCGGCATAGAGTTCGAGGGCCACCCGGACCTCAGGCGCATTCTGCTGCCCCACGACTGGGAGGGACACCCCCTGCGCAAGGGCTACGAGGGGCGGGCCACCCGGATGCCGCCCTACACCCAGACCGACGCCCTGAACCGCCAGCCCCTGGACGGCGGCGCCCTGGTGGACTCCCGGGGCGGCGAGCTGATGGTGCTTAACGTGGGGCCCCACCACTACAGCACCCACGGCCTCCTCAGGGTGGTGGTGGCCCTGGACGGCGAGACCATCGAGGACATAGCCCTGGACATAGGCTTTCACCACCGGGGGGTGGAGAAGATGGGCGAACGCCAGTCCTGGCACCAGTTCATCCCCTACACCGACCGGGTGGACTACCTGTCCGGCGCGGGCAACAACCTGGCCTATCTGTGCGCGGTGGAGGCCCTGGCCGGCATCGAGGTGCCCCCACGGGCCCAGTTCATCCGGGTGATGCTCACCGAGCTTTACCGCATCAGCAACCACCTGGTCTATTACGGCACCTTTGTGCAGGACCTGGGGGCCATGAGCCCCATCTTCTATCAGTTCCGGGAACGCGAAATGATCATGGACATCGCGGAGCTGATCACCGGGGGACGCCTGCACCCCTCCTGGTTCCGGCTGGGCGGGGTGGCCATGGACCTGCCCGACGGCTGGCGCGAGGCGGTGAAGCGTTTCGTCGAGGTATTCGAAGAACGCCTGGAAGAATACGAGAAGCTGGTGCGCCAAAACCCAATCTTCCGCAAACGGACCGAAGGGGTGGGCGTGCTGGGGTTGAACCAGGCGATCGAATGGGGCGTGAGCGGGCCCAGCCTGCGGGCCTGCGGCCTGGAATGGGACCTGCGCAAGAAAATGCCCTATGCGGGCTATGACAAGTTTTACTTCGAGGTGCCCACCGCCACGGGCGGCGACTGCTTCGCGCGCTACCTGGTGCGGGTGGCCGAGATGCGTCAAAGCCTGGAGATCGTCAAGCAGGCCATGGAGGGCATGCCCCAGGGGCGCTACCTGAGCGACGACTACCGCTATCACCTGCCCGAGAAAAAGGACACCCTCCAGGACATCGAGAGCCTGATCCACCATTTCATCAACGCCACCCGCGGCCCCAGGATTCCCCAGGGCGAGTTCTACCACGCCGTGGAGACCCCCCGGGGCGAGCAGGGCTACTACGTGGTCAGCGACGGAGGCAATGCGGCTTACCGGCTGCGCATCCGGGCCCCCGGCTTTGCCAACATGCAGGTCTTGCCCGGCATATGCCGGGGACTCACCCTGCCCGACCTGGTGGCGGTGCTGGGCTCGTGGGACTTCATCCTGCCGGACATCGATCGCTAGGGTACTTAGCATGCTGCCTGCGAAGCTGAAAAAGACGCTCAAGAGGGACATCAAGCAAAGCGGCCACCCCCGCGAAAAGGCCGTGGACGTAATGTACGCCGTGCAAAGCCACTACGGCTATCTCTCCGACGAGGGCCTGGCCGAGGCGGCCGAGCTGTTGGGCATGAGCGAGCTGGAGTTGGAGGAGCTGGCCACCTTTTACGACTACATCTACCGCCGCCCGGTGGGCAAGTACGTGCTGCACGTTTGCGACGGGGTGGTGTGCTGGATGTGCCACGAGGGCTGGGAGTGCGTGGGCGAGGAGGAGAGCATCGTCACCTACCTGTGCGCCCGCCTGGGGGTGGAGGTGGGCGAGACCACCCCGGACGGCTTGTTCACCGTGCTGCCTTCCGCCTGCATCGGCTATTGCGAAAACGCCCCGGCCATGCTGGTCAACGGCAAGCCCTACGGCCCGCTGACTCCGGCCTCGCTGGACGAGGTGCTGGAAGAGTTGAGGAATCAGCCGCCCGAGGAAATGGTAGTGGACCGCTGATCGTGAGCGAGCAAGTTCTACTGCAAAATCGCCGGCCCGACCGGCCCGCCACCCTGGAGGAATACCGGGCCTCCGGTGGTTACGAGGCCCTGGCCAAGGTGCTGGGCAAGGCCAAGCCCCGCGATCTGACCAAGATGGTGCTGGACTCCGGCCTCAAGGGCCGGGGGGGCGCGGGCTTCCCCACGGGCCGCAAGTGGAGCTTTTTGCGGGAGGACGCTCCGCATCCGCGCTATGTGATCCCCAACACCGACGAGATGGAGCCAGGCACCTTCAAGGACCGCATCCTTGTGGGGGCGGACCCGCACCAGATCATCGAGGGGACCATCTTGGCGGGCTACGCCAACCAGGCCCAACGGGCGGTCATCTTCATCCGCCCCTCCTACGAGCTGGAGGCGGAGATATTGGAGGGCGAGTTCGCCAAGCTGCGCGAAGCCAACCTGCTGGGGACCGACATCCTGGGCAGCGGCTTCGACTTTGACATCACCCTGCACCGCAGCGCCGGGCGCTACATCTGCGGCGAAGCCTCGGCCCAGGTAAAGGCCATCCAGGGCGAGCGGCCCCGCCCGGACAAGGAAAGCCACATGACCGATAGCGGTCTCTGGGGCCGGCCCACCATCGTCAACAACGTGGAGACCCTGGCCTGCCTGCCCCACATCTTGCGCCACGGGGCGGAGTGGTTCAAGGGCCTGGCCCTGACCCCCGGCGGCGACGGCACCAAGCTTTTCGGGGTGAGCGGCATGGTGAACAAGCCCGACTGCTACGAAACGCCCATGGGCACGCCGCTGAGGGAGATCATCTTCGAGCACGCCGGGGGCATGAAAGGCGGCCGCGAGTTCAAGGCCTGCCTCACCGGCGGGGCTTCCACCAAACTCTTGCCCGCCCAGCATTTGGACGTGGCCATGGATTTCGAGTCGTTGGCCAAGATAGGCCACCGCCTGGGCACCGGAGCCATCATCGTCTTCGACCAGGGGGCCTGCCTGGTTTCGGCCTGCCTGAACCTGCTCACCTTCTTTGCCCGGGAGTCCTGCGGCTGGTGCACGCCCTGCCGGGAAGGGCTGCCCTACATGCGCCATCTGCTGCTCAGGATCGAGCTGGGCGACGCCGACGAGGGCTGCGTAAAAAGGCTGCGGGAGATGGCCCACTACATAGACCATTCCTACTGCGCCTTTGCCCCCGGGGCCGCCGCCCCGGTACTGGGCTTGCTGGAATATTTCGAGGACGAAGTGCTGGAGCATATTTCCCAGGGTTGTTGCCCCTACAAGGGCGTTTGAGGTTATTGCCATAATGCCGCGCTTGACCATAGACCACCGCGCCATCGAGGTTCCCAAGGGAACCAAGGTGATCCAGGCAGCGGAGCAATTGGGGATTTACATCCCCCGCTTTTGCTTCCACGAGGCCCTGGGCGCGGTGGGGGCTTGCCGCATGTGCGCGGTGATGTTCCTGGACGGCCCGGTCAAGGGGCTGGAGATGAGCTGCATGACCGAGGCCAGGGAAGGCATGGTGGTTTCCACCGACCATCCCGAGGCCCAGGACTTCCGCCGTCAGGTCATCGAGTGGCTCATGCTCAACCACCCCCACGACTGCCCGGTGTGCGACGAGGGCGGCCAGTGCCTGCTGCAGGACATGACCGTGTCCAGCGGGCACGGCATAAGGCGCTACGAAGGCGACAAGCGCACCTTCCGGGACCAGGACCTGGGACCTTTCGTGTCTCACGAGATGAACCGCTGCATCCACTGCTGGCGCTGCCGCCGCTTTTACCAGGAGTATGCCGGCTACCGCGACCTGGGAGCCATGCAGATCGGCCGGCGCACCTATTTCGGCCGCCAGCGCAGCGGGCGTCTGGAGAGCCCCTTTGCGGGCAACATCGTGGACCTATGCCCCACCGGCGTGTACACCGACAAGCCCTCGCGCTTCCAGGGCCGCTACTGGGACTTTTCCCGCGCCGCCTCGGTGTGCCCCCATTGCTCCCTGGGCTGCGCCGTCACGGTGAACACCCGCTACCGCAAGGTGGTGCGCCTCGAGGCCCGAGAAAGCCCGGAGGTCAACGGCCACTTCATCTGCGACCGCGGCCGCTATGGCTATGCCTTTGCCAACCACTCCCAGCGCCCCCGCCAGGCTCTGGTGCAAAACCGGGAGGCCGAACTCCACCTGGCCTTGGCCGAGACGACCCGGCGCCTTGCGCAGATCACCCGGGAATACGGACCCGCCGCCGTGGCCGGCCTGGGTTCGACCCGCATGGGCCTGGAGGCCCAAATCGCCCTGCAACGGCTTTGCGCCGAGCAAGGATGGGCCGGAGCCCGCTTCTTTTCGGAGCCGGACCTGGCCGCGCGGGTGAGCGCCGCCGCCCAGGGCCTGACCCCGGAGCTGGCCGTGTCCCAGTCCGATCTGGCCAAGGCGGACTTCATCGCGGTGGTCGGGGTGGAGCCCCTGGGCGAGGCGCCCCTGCTGGCCCTGGCCCTGCGCCAGGCCTGGCGGGCCGGGGCCACGGTGGCCCTACTGGACCCCCGCCCCATGACCCTGCAACTGGAAGTCAAGCACCTGCCCTTGGCTCCGGGCGTTTTGGACAGCGCCTTGGCCTGGCTGGTCAAGCAAAGCTTTGGGGCCAAAAAGCGCCGGGCACTGCAAGAGGAGCATCCTCATCTCATGGGCCCGGACGATCATCTGGGCTTGAGCAAGAAAGAGCTGCGCGAGCTCAAGCGGATGGCGCGCGCCCTGGCCAAAAGCGAACGGCCGGTGCTGGTGTGCGGCACGGACCTGGTCTCCCAGGGCCTGCCGGGCCGCGCCGCCGGGTTGGCCGCCCTGCTGCGCGGGCAAGGCCAGGCGGCCGGCCTGTTCTACGTGTTTCCCGGCGCCAACGCCCTGGGCGCGGCCTTGGTCAACCCGGACGAGGCCGCTTCGGACAGTCTGCTGGAGTCCATGGAGCAGGGCGGGGTCAAGGCGCTCCTGGCGGTGGAGAGCGATCCGCTTTTCAATTGCTCCGACCGGGCCCGCATGACCCGCGCCCTGGAGAAGTTGCATCTGCTGGTGGTGCTGGATCACCTGCCCAGCGCGATCAAGGAGCTGGCCGACGTATTCATCCCCATCGCCAATCTGTACGAGAGCGCTGGCTTCAGCTTGGTCAACCAGGAGGGCCGCCTGCAACAGGCCCTGCCCGCCGGAGAGATGGGCACGCCTCTGGATCAGATCGCGGGCGGCGGTCATCCGCCCCGAGTCTACTCCCTGGAGGCGCCGGGAGGAGACCTGCTGACCTCGCACGAGATTCTGGATACAGCCGCCCGCGAGCTGCTTGGCGCCGATCCCGAGCCGCCCCGGCAGAATGGCTGGGAATGGCTGGCCGAAAAGCATTCGCCTCTGGCCCCGCTTTTCGCCCAGGGAAGGCCGGAGTTCGGCCGCCGCCTGTTGCCCGTGGCCAGCGGCGAGGGGTCCGTCTCGGCAGACCCCCTGCCCGCCTTGCCGGACGAGGATCAGTTGGAAATCCTGGTGAGCCCGGCTTTTGCGCCGGGAGAGGAGCTGGCCTCCTACTCCCAGTTGCTCAGCGAAACGGCGAGCCAAACACTGCTCTGGATACACGCGGACACCGCCAAGGCGCTGGGCCTGCAGGGACAGGCCCGGATCAGGCTGCGGCTGGGGCAAGGCGAGCTTGAACTGCCCCTGAGCACCACCATGGACATGCACCCGCGCGTCGCGGTGCTGGTCCCCGGCCCGGACCACGGCTGGCAGATGCTGCAAGGCCGCCGCCAGGTGATCGCGCTTGACCGGATCACGGCGGGAGGAGAGTCATGATGATTCCCTCCTGGCTGATCGACGTGGGCCTGCTGGTCATCAAGCTGGCCGTCTCCCTGGTGGGACTGTTGATGATCGCGGCCTATCTGGTGCTGGCCGAGCGCAAGCTGCTGGGCCGCATGCAGATACGCCTGGGGCCCAACCGGGCGGGCTGGCACGGCGCGCTGCAACCCATCGCCGACGTCGTCAAGATGATCACCAAAGAGGACGCGCGGCCGCGAGGGGCTGATCTTTTCCTGTACTGGTTCGCCCCGGCCGTCACCGCCCTCACCGCCTTCCTGATCGCGGCGGTGGTGCCGTTCGGCCCGGCGCTCAACATCTTCGGCCATCGTTTCGAGCCCATGGTGCTGGACCTCAACGTGGGGGTGCTCTACGCCCTGGCCTTTTCCTCCATCGGGGTGTACGGGGTGTCCCTGGGCGGCTGGGCCAGCAACTCCAAGTACAGCCTGCTGGGCGCGGTGAGGGCGGCGGCCCAGATGATCTCCTACGAGCTTCCCCTGGCCCTTTCCCTGGTGCCCGCGGTGATGCTGGCCGGCTCCCTGCGGCTCACCGACATCGTCGAGGCCCAGGCCGGGTTGCCCTTTATCCTGGTGCAACCGGTGGCCTTCGCCATTTTCCTAATCGCCGCCTTTGCCGAGGCCAAGCGCATCCCCTTCGACCTGCCCGAGGCCGAGAACGAGCTCATGGCCGGTTTTCACACCGAGTACAGCGGCATGCGCTTCGGCCTTTATTTCCTGGGCGAATACGTGAACATGATCGTGCTGGGCTCGCTGGTCACGGTGTTCTTCCTGGGGGGCTGGCACGGGCCCCTGCTGCCGCCGATGGTGTGGTTTTTGCTCAAGGTCTTCGCCCTGGTGTTCGTGATGATCTGGTCGCGGGGAACCCTGCCCCGCCTGCGCTGGGACCAACTGATGGGCTTCTGCTGGAAGGTGCTCACCCCCCTGGCCCTGGTGAACATCGTGGTCACCGCCGGAATCATGGTGCTGTTGTCATGAGCGATAAGCGCGCGCCAGAGCAGACGGGCCACGTCCGTCGGGAAACCACGGCGGGCCTGCGCCAGGCCTGGGGGCTGGTGCAGGGGTTCGCCATGACCCTGCGCCACGTTTTCCGCCGGCCCATCACCTTCCAGTACCCCGAGGAGAAGCGCACCCTGCCCGCGCGCACCCGGGCCCGCATCGTGCTAACCCGGGACCCGGACGGCCAGGAGCGATGCGTGGCCTGCTATCTGTGCTCCGCCGCCTGTCCGGTGGACTGCATCTCCATGCAAAGTGAGGAGCGCCCCGACGGGCGGCGCTGGGCCCGCTGGTTCAGGATCAACTTCGCCCGCTGCATCTTCTGCGGGCTGTGCGAGGAGGCCTGCCCCACCCTGGCCATCCAGCTCACCCCGGACTTCGAGATGGCCGAGCACGGCCTGCTCGATCTGGTGGCCGAAAAAGAGGATCTTTTGATCGATGGCGGGGGCAAGCATCCGGATTACAACTTCTACCGCCACGCCGGGGTGGCCGTGGCCGGTGACAAGGGCGAACACATCGGCGAAGACGAGCCGGTGGACGTCTTGAGCAATCATGTTTAGGAGCATGATGAGCATACCGGGCGCCATATTTTACGTTCTGGCCTTGCTGGTGCTGGTCGCCACCCTGCTGGCCGTGATCAGCCGCAATCTCATGCACGCGGTGGTGCATCTGGTCATCTCCTTCGTGGGCACCGCCATGCTGCTGTATCTGCTGGGCGCCCCCCTGCTGGCGGCCTTGGAGGTGATCATCTACGCCGGGGCCATCATGGTGCTGTTCGTCTTCATCGTGGTCACCCTGGCGGTTCCGGTAAGCGGCGGCGAGCGCTGGCGCTACGTGCGCCAATGGATACCGGCGGCCCTCCTGGGGCTGGCGCTGCTTATCATCATGGCCGCCCTCATCGCCAGCGACCCGGTGAGCGGCCAGGGGCTCAAGCTGGCCTCGGTGTCGCCCCGGGCCTTCGGAGGATTCATTTTCGAGAAATATTGGCTGGCGGTGGAAATCGTTTCGCTGCTGCTGTTCGTGGCCCTGGTGGGGGCGCTCTATCTGGGCCGCCACGCCTTTAGGAGCAAAAAGGGGGGCATATCATGATCGCGCCCCTGGGACATGTGCTGGCCCTGGCCGCCCTGTTGTTCATCCTGGGCGCCGCCTGCGTGGTGGCCCGGCGCAATTTGTTCATGATCATCATCGGGGTGGAGGTGATGCTCAACGCCGCCGGGCTGGCCCTGGTGGCCGGCTCCCTGCGCTGGCAAAACCTGGACGGCCAGGCCCTGGTGCTGTTCATCTTCGCCATAGCGGCCGCCGAGGTTTCCGTGGGCCTGGCCCTGGCGACTTACGCCTGGTCCCGGCGGGGCAGTCTGGACCCGGACGATTACCGGATGCTGGGGAACTAGCATGCGGGCGCTGATTCTCATAATGCTTCTGGCGCCGCTTAGCGGCGCGCTGCTCAACGCCCTGGCCGGCAGGGCGCTCTCCCGCAAGGGGGTGAGCCTGGCCGCCTGCGCGGCGGTGCTGGTCTCCCTGGGCGCGGCGGTGGCCGCCCTGGCGCTGCGCGGCGCGGCGGCGCACGACCTGACGCTGTTCGCCTGGATCAAGCTCTGCCCGCTCCACGCCGCCATGGACGTGCACTACGATTCCCTGGCCGCCCTCATGGCCCTGATGGTCACCTTCGTGGCCACCATCATCCACCTCTACTCCGCCAGCTTCATGCGCGACGACCCGGGCCTGGTGCGCTACTTCGTGTATCTGAACCTGTTCGTGTTCGCCATGCTGGTGGTCACTCTTTCCAACAGCCTGGTGTTCATGTACCTGGGCTGGGAGGGGGTGGGCTTTTGCTCCTACGCCCTCATCGGCTTCTGGTACGGTGAGGCGGCCAACGCCTCGGCCGGCCGCAAGGCCTTCCTTTTCACCCGGCTGGGCGACATCGCTTTCGGGGTGCTCCTGGCCCTGTGCCTGGCCTGGCTGGGAGAGCTGTCCATCACCGGGATAAACGCCCAGGCCGCCACCCTGGGCTCCGGCGCGGCTCTGGTCCTGGGCCTGCTGCTTTTCTGGGCGGCGGCCGGCAAATCGGCCCAACTGCCGCTAAGCGTGTGGCTGCCCGACGCCATGGCCGGGCCCTCGCCGGTGTCGGCCCTGATCCACGCCGCAACCATGGTCACCGCCGGCGTCTACCTGCTCATGCGCCTGTTCCCGGTGCTGGCCGCCTCGCCGCCGGTGCTGTGGCTCATCGCCGGGGTGGGGGCGCTCACCGCCCTGTGGGCCGCCCTGGCCGCCCTGGCCCAGCGCGACATCAAGCGGGTGCTGGCCTACTCCACCATCAGCCAGGTGGGTTACATGTTCCTGGCGGTGGGGGCCTCGGACATCGTGGCCGGCATGTTCCACCTGCTCTCCCACGCCTTTTTCAAGTCGCTGCTGTTCTTGGCCGCCGGGTGCGTTATCAAGGCCCTGAACGAGGAGCACAACATCTTCAAGATGGGCAACCTGCGCCGGTTGATGCCCGGCGTCGCGACCCTGTTCCTCATCGGCGCGCTGTGCCTCAGCGCCTTCCCCTTGCTGGGCGGCTACTTCTCCAAGGACCGCATCCTGCTGGCCGCCTTCGTGGCGCCGGGGCTGTCTTACAAGCTTTTTTGGGCCGCCGGGTTCTTGGCGGCCCTGCTCACCCCGCTCTACACCTTCCGCCTGTACTTCATCGCCTTTGGCGCGCGCGATGGCGGCCCCAGCGCCGACCAGGTGGGCAAGCTGCCGCGCCTGCTCACCTGGGTGCTGTGGCCCCTGGCCGCCCTGGCCCTGTTCGACGGGCTCTTGAACGTGCCCCTGGGGCCGGGCAAGCATTGGCTGGCCCGCTTCATGGCCTCGGTGCCCGGCGCGCGCCTGGAGGTGCCCGCCGCGAGTTCCGTCGAGGTGGGCATGGCCCTGGCCAGCGCCACCGGGGTGCTGGCCTCCCTGGCCCTGGCCTATTGGCTCTATCGCCGGGTGCAGGCAGAGCCGCCCGCGACCCCTTGGCGCGAAGCGCTGTTCAACGCCTTCTACCTGGATCGCCTGTACCAGATCGCCTTGGTACGGCCCTACCGGGCCACGGCGGAGTTCCTGTGGAAGCAGTTCGACGACGGCGGCCTGGACCTGGGCTTCATGACCCTGGGCCAGGGGCTAAGCATTTTCTCCCGGGGGATGGCCGCGTGGAGCAGCGGCCGTCTGTCGCTGTATTTGCTCATGATGTTGGTGGCCCTGGTTTCCGTGCTGGGAATCCTGGCCTGGACCTGGTTCGCCTGGTGAGGATGCATTAAACGTGTTTGCCGTACCGCTACTCAGCCTGCTGATCTTCCTCCCTCTGGGGGGAGGACTCTTGGCGTTGGCCTGCGGCGCGCGCGTCAGGGCGGCCAGGGGAACGGCCCTGGTGGTCTCCCTGGTGGAGCTGGGCCTGACCTCGGGCCTGCTGGCCTTGGCCGGATCGCCCCAGGCGGGACAAGGCGCCTGGCTGTTGAGCGAAAGCCGGGCCTGGCTGCCCGCCCTGGGCATCCAATACGCCCTGGGCCTGGACGGGGTGAGCCTGCTGCTGGTATTGCTGACCGCCCTGTTGCAGGTGCTGTGCGTGCTGGTCTCTTGGCGGCAGATCGACGAGCGGCCCGGTCTGTACTATCTCCTGCTGCTGCTCATGCAGACCGGAGTGAACGGGCTGTTCCTGGCTCAGGACCTGTTCCTGTTCTACCTGTTCTGGGAGCTGCAGCTCATCCCCATGTTCTTCCTGGTGGGCATGTGGGGCCACGAGCGGCGGGTGTTCGCCTCCTTCAAGCTGGTGCTGTTCACCCTGGCGGGCAGCCTGATGCTGCTGCTGGGCATCCTGGGCCTCTACGCGGCCCACGGCGCCCAGAGCGGGACCTACACCTTCTCGCTGGCGGCTCTGGCCGCCGCGCCCCCGGCGGCCAATATCCAAGGTTGGCTCATGGCGGCCATGCTCATCGGCTTCGCGGTCAAGGTGCCCTTGGTGCCCCTGCACACCTGGCTGCCCGAGGCCCACACCCAGGCCCCCACCGCGGGCAGCGTGCTCCTGGCCGGGGTGCTCCTCAAAACCGGGGCCTACGCCATCTTCCGGGTGGCCCTGCCGGTGCTGCCTTCGGCCGCCGCCCTGGCCGCGCCGGTGCTGGTGGGCCTGGCCCTGGCGGGTGTCTTCTACGCCGCCTGGATCGCCAGGGCCCAGCGGGATCTGAAACGCCTGGTGGCCTACTCCAGCATCACCCACTTGGGGTTGGTGGTGCTGGGCCTGGCCGCCTGGAACCTGATGAGCGTCAGCGGCGCGGTGTTGCAGATGATCAACCATGGGCTGTCCACTTCCGCTTTGTTCATCCTGGCGGGCCTGCTGCAACAGCGCCTGGACTCCCGCAGCCTGGAGGACATGGGCGGCCTGTGGACGGCCATGCCCCGCTTCAGCGCCTTTTTCCTGTTTTTCGCCATGGCCTCTTTGGGCCTGCCGGGGCTCAACAATTTCGTGGGCGAGCTTTTGGTGTTGTTGGGCACCTACCGCGCCTACCCGGCGGCGGCGGTGGCCGGTTTCGTGGGCCTGGCGGTGGGGGTGATGTACGTGCTCAAGATGGTGCAGGCCACCATCTTCGGCCCCGCCCAACCGGGCCCGCCCCCCCCGGACCTGAACGGCAGGGAAGCGCTCATCTTGGGGGTGCTGGCCGTGGCGGTGCTGTTCATCGGGCTGCATCCCGGCCCGGTGCTGGAGTTGATCGAGGGGCCGGTTAAGGCCTTGATGAGCCCGGGCCAGCAAGTGGCCCTGGCGATTTTCCAACCGTGATCAAGGGAGACGGGCGAACGAGACATGCTTGAAGGTTGGCCGGTCATAGCGCCCCACGCCATCTTGGCCCTGTGCGGCGGGCTCATCTTCTGCCTGGGTGCCTTTTGGCAGAGGCGGCCCTCCGGTTTGCTTTGGTGGCTGGCCCTGGCCGCCAGCCTGGCCGCGGGCTTGGCCGCCCTGGGCGGGCCGGTTTCGGCCACCTACCAGGGCATGCTGGACGTGGGCCTCTACGGCCGCCTGTTCACCGCGCTCATCGCCCTGGTGTGCCTGCTGGCCTTGCTGCTTCTCAAGCGCTACGCCGCCCTGCGGGGCTTCGCGGGCGAGGAGCTATATGGCTTGATGCTCCTGGCCGGTCTGGGCATGGCGCTCACCGCCGGAGCGGCGCACTGGCTGATCTTTTTCCTGGGCCTGGAGCTGCTGTCCATCTGCTTGTACATCCTCTTGGCCATGCGCAAGGGCAGCAGCGAGTCCACCGAGGCCGGGCTCAAGTATTTCATCCTGGGCGCGGTGGCCTCCGCGCTGGTGGTCTTCGGCATAGCCCTGATCTACGCGGCCGGCGGTAGCATGCTGATCGCTCCCAGCCTGGCCGCCGCCAGTGGTACCGGGCACGGCGCCCTGACCCTGCTGGGCCTGGGTCTGGTCCTGACCGGCCTGGCCTTCAAGCTCTCCCTGGCACCACTGCACGTGTGGACCCCGGACGTGTACCAGGGGGCTCCCGCGCCCATCACCGCCTTTTTGGCGGCCGGGTCCAAGGCTGCGGTGATGGCGGTGCTGGTGCGCCTGTGCGCCCTGATGCCGGGCAACCTGTGGACCTATTGGGTGCTGGCCCTGTGGGGGCTGGCCGCCCTCACCATGCTGGCCACCAACCTGAGCGCCCTGCGCGAGGAGCGGGTCAAACGCCTGCTGGCCTATTCCAGCGCCGCCCAGATGGGCTATCTGCTCATGGCCCTGGTGGGGGCGCGCTACGGCGGCCTGGTCTCCGCCCTGTTCTTTCTGTGCGCCTACGCCCTGATGGACCTGGGCGTCTTCGGCCTGGTGACGGTGCTCTCGCCCCACGATGGCGACCTCAACCGCCTGGATGAGCTGCGCGGCCTGTCCCGCCGCCATCCCTGGCTGGCCGCCTGCCTGGCGCTGTGTCTGCTCTCCCTGGCCGGGATGCCCCCCACCGGCGGCTTCGTGGGCAAGTTGTTTTTATTCACCTCCGTGCTCAAGGCCGGTTATCCGGTCCTGGCCCTGCTGGGCGCGCTGGCCGCGGCGATGGCCTTTTACTATTACTTCAAGCTGGTGGCGGTGATGTATATGGGCGAGCCGTCCGGCGAACCGGCCCCGTCCGGGCCAAAACCAGCCGCCGGAGCGGCCGAGGCGCTGGCCCTGGCCGTTATTGCGGTTGCCCTGCTGTGGCTGGGGGTCTTCCCGGCCTGGTTGCACGGCCTGGCCGGCGCGGCGGTGGCCACCCTGGGCGGCTAAGCCCGGCCCGGCCCCGGCCTCAGCCCTGGTCCACCTTTCCCCGGAACACCCAATACTGATAGGCGTTGTAGGCCAGCATCAGGGGCAGCATGATCCCCACCCCCACCAGCATGAACTCCAAGTTGATGTCCGCGGCGGCGGCCTGGAATATGGTGAGTCCCGGCGGGACCACCACGGGGTAGATGCTGCCGGCCAGGGCGGCCAGAAGCAGCAGGTTGGTGAGCAGGGCCAGCCAGAAGCAGCCCGGATCCCAGCCCCGGGCCAGGCTGACCACCAGGCCCGCGAAGCACACCCCCGCCAGGGCCAGAGGCAGGGAGCTGACCAACAGGCCGGGCCAGGCCAGCCACTTGGCGGTGAGGAAGGGATGCATACCGCAGGACCAGATGATCAGGGCCGGGGCGGCGATGAGCAGAAAAAAGGCGCTGGCCCGCACCGCGCGCAAGGCCTTTTCCCGCACTGGGCCGCCGGTCTTGAGCACCAGCCAAGCAGCCCCGGATAGCACGAAGGAGCCCAATAGCCCCAAGGTGGCCGCGACGCTGAAGGGGCTCAGCCAGGCCCAGGAACCGCCGCTCACGCGCCCACCGTCCAGGGGCAACCCGGCCAGCAGGGCGCCCAAGCCCAGACCCAGGGCCACCGTGGCCGACAGGCTGCCCAGGCCGAAGGCCAGGCCCCACAACCGTTGGTTGTCGGCCTGGTCGTAGTATTCCGCGGACACCCCGCGCAAGATGAAGCCCAAGAGCATCAAGGCCACGGGAAGGTACAGGGTGGAAAGGGCCAGCCCATAGACCACGGGGAAGGCCCCGAACAACAGCGCGCCCAGCACCACCAGCCAGGTCTGGTTGGCATGCCAGATGGTGGACACGCTGGCCAACATGGTTCCGCGCTGTTCCTCCTGGTTAACGAATAGTGTCAGGACGCCCACCCCCAGGTCCAGGCCGTCCAACAGCAGCACCAGCAGCAGGACCAAGGCCAGCAGCAGGTACCACACCAGGGCCAGGTCAGAATGCAGCGCGCTCATGGCTTGCCCTCCCCATCGGCTTGGTAGTAGGGAGGCGTCAGGCTGAGATCCGGCCCCTTTTTTATCACCCGCCAGGCGAAAAACAAAAATACGCCCAGCAACGCGCCGTAGATGAGCAGATACATGGCCAGGGTGGCGGCCACATGGCTGGCGGGCAGCAGGCTGGAGGCGTTCATGGTGCGCAGATGGCCGAAAATCACCCAGGGTTGGCGGCCCACCTCGCGGATGATCCAGCCGGTCTCCACCGCCGCGTAGGCGGCGGGTATGGCCAGGAGCCAGGCCCGCAGCAGCCACTTTTGGCCGGCCACCCGGGACAGCTTCAGACGCCCCTTGCGCCAGGCCCACAAGGTCCACAACATGAGCAAGACCAGGCCGAAGCCCGCTCCCAGCATCACCCGGAAGGCGAAGTAAGGGATGATCACCGGCGGCTGGTCCTGGCGGGGGAATTCCTTGAGCCCCTTTACCTGTCCGGTGAAGCTGCGGGTTATGAGCAGGCTCAGGCCGTAGGGGATGTCGATGGACCAGGCGTTGCGTTGCAGCTCGGGCTCGGGCCAGGCCAGGGCGTGCCAGGGCGCTCCCTCACCGGGCGGGTTGGTCTCCCAGGTGGACTCGATGGCCCCCAGCTTGGTGGGCTGATATTCAGCCACCGCGCGGCCCGAGCCGTCCCCCAGCCATACCTGGAAGGGGGCGATGAACACTGCCGCGAGCAGGGCCAGCTTGAAGCTCTTGAGGAAAAACTCCTGGTGCCGGCCGCGCAGCAGGTAATAGGCGCTGACCCCGCCAATCACGAAAAGGCTGGTCTCCAGGCAGGCCACCCACATGTGGCTGAATCCCCACGGCAGGTCCGGGTTGAAGATGGCCCGCCAATAGTCGGTGGTCACGAACTTGCCGTCCGCGAAATAGCCCCCGGCCGGGGTCTGCATCCAGGAGTTGGCCACCATGATCCAAAAGGCGGAAAGAGAGGCGCCCAGGGCCACCATGCAGGTGGCGAACAGATGCGCCTTGGGGGGGAGACGCTTCCAGCCGAAAAGCATGAGATAGAGGAAGGCCGCCTCCAGCATGAAGGCCATGGTGGCCTCGAAGCCGAGGATGGAGCCGAAAAAGCCGCCCGTGGCCACGGAAAAGCGCTCCCAGTTGGCCCCGAACTGAAACTCCAGGGGAATGCCGCTGACCACGCCCACCGCGAAGTTCAGGAGAAACAGCAGGCTCCAAAAACGGAAGTGGTGGTAGTAGACGGGATTTTTGCTGCGCATCCACAGCACTTCCAGCACCACCAAAAAGATGCTCAGGCCAATGGACAACAGCGGCCAGAGGATGTGGAACATGGTGGTCAGGGCGAACTGCAGGCGCGATAAGAAGGTGGCGTCAAAGACAAGGTCCATGCGAACTTCTCCCCTGTGGGCAAGGGCCGGCGGCGTGCAAGCAACCAAAATTCAGCCGGAGATGGCCCTTGCCCTGCCACCTAGTATGAGCCAGCGCCACCGACGGCTACAAGCGATCGCGTGGAAATATTCCAGCCAGGGGGTTCGCGCCCGGCGCAGGAAACCGGGCAGCCCAAGGCCCCCGCGGCCAACCCGGGCGGAATCCCAAGGCGGATCGCTCGATGGCGCCCGGGTGCCTGGCGAACCGGGAAGGGAGATATCCCGGTCAGCCCTCCAGAACCTTGGCCATACGCTCCAGACAGTCGGTCAGAATACTCCGGGGGCAGGCGGCGTTGATCCGTTCGAAGCCCTCGCCCTCGGGACCGAAGATGTAGCCTTGATCCAAGGCGATGTTGGCTTGCCCAAGTATCCTTTCTTCCAGCTCGGGCCCGGTCAACCCATAGCCGCGCAGATCGATCCAGGGCAGATAGGTTCCCTGGGGAATGGTGAAGGCGGCCTGGGGCAAGCGCTCGGCAATAAACTCGGCCATGAATTGCAGATTGGCGTCCAGGTAATCCAGGACCTGCTCCAGCCATTCCTCCCCCTGATTGTAGGCCGCCTGAGTGGCGGCGATGCCCATGGCGTTACCTCCGGAGAGCCCCATCCGGCCCCGCTGTTCGGCCTGCCATTCCTGCCTGATCTTTTCGCTGCTCACGATGCAGTTGCAGATGTGCAGCCCGGCCAGGTTGAAGGTCTTGCTGGCCGAGGTGCAGGTGATGATCTGGTCGGAGTCGCTGAGCAATCTCGTGGGGATTTGGGTCACGCCCCGGCGGACCAGGTCGCAGTGAATCTCATCGGAGATCAGAACCACCTCGTGCTTTTGACAAATCTCGGCCGCGCGGATCAGCTCTTCCGGAGTCCAGACCCTGCCCACCGGGTTGTGAGGGCTGCACAGGATCATCATCGTGTTGGCCGGATCAGACGCCTTGGCCTCAAGGTCGGCGAAGTCCATGGCGTAGCGGCCGTCACTCAGGGACAGCGGGTTGTTGATCACCCGGCGGCCGTTGCCCGTAATCATGTTGGTGAAGGGATAGTAGACCGGCCGCTGGATGATTACGCCGTCGCCGGGCTGGGTCAGGATGCGCAGCAAGACGCCGATGGCCGGGACCACCCCGGGGGCGACGACAAGGTGCTCCGGATCGATAATCCAGTTGAAGCGCCTCTCAAACCAGCCGGTCACGGCGGATAAATACTCTTCGGTATAAGGGTCGCTGTAGCCGAAAATGAGCCGATCCACCCGGGCATGCAGGGCATCGATGATCGGCTGGGCGCAAGGGAAATCCATGTCCGCCACCCACAGCGGCAGGGTGTCGTCCCTGGCCCCGGCCACATGGTGTCCGACAAATTCCCACTTGACCGAATTGGTCCGGTCCCGGTTGATTACCTTGTTGAAATCATAAATCATTGATCTTGCTCTCGCCTGAAATGGAGCCGTCTGCAGCGCAAAGGTGAGTTAGCCTGGTTCAAGTTCAGTTGGCCAAGTTTACATCAATATCAGAGTGGGGGGCCGGCTGCCCCCGATCAATTTACCTGGACGGGTCAAACGCTCCAAGTGTCTGGGGGTCACCCCGAATCAAATTCGGCCGCGAGTCAGGGGGCGGCTATCTGGGGCGGTGCCACGTCAAGACCGGTCTATAAATAAAAGGGGCCGGCCCCCATGAGCCAACCCCTTTGTCGTTCCAGGGAGACGGTGATATCTAAGCCGGTGTCTCCCAGCGTGAGCGGGCGACGGCTTATCGTTCTTCTCCCCAGGCCCTGGCGCTGCGAGCCACCTTTTTGCGCACTTCCTTCCAGGCGCCGTCCACGTTGAACATGGATTCCGGCAAGGCGGCCAGCATCTTCTGATACAGGGACCAGGAGACCGTGAAGGTCATTTCGTCGGTCTTCATGAATTTCCTGGCCGAGGGATCAAGCCCGCCCAGCACCGCTTTCTCCAAGCCCTTTTCTTTGTAATAAAGCGGCCAGGCGATCATGTTGGTGCAGCCGGCGCCAAAGGGAGAGGCGACACAATCCACATCACCCGTGGTGAAAGTCGTAAGGGTGAAGAGGCCGCACAACACCTCGGGCCGGGCGAAAAAGATGACAAACTCCGGCTCCTCGTCGCCCGTGAACAGGGACAGCGGCTTGAAGATGCAGTACTTGGCGGGAGCGTCGCGTGGCTCTACTTGGGCCAGGAATTTTTGCATGGCCTCGGGCGAAGGCAAATACCGCTCGCCGTGCATGGGGGTGCCGGGAAAGCCCGTGGTCACATAGTGCTCAATGAACCTGAGGTTGGGCTTTATCATCGAGCAGTAGAACACCCCTCCCAGGCAGCCGTACTCTTCCGGGGAAATGAAGGCGGCGCGATGCTTTTTCCGGGCCAACCAAACGTTGCCCATGACGCAGGAAAACTCTTTGAAAACCTCCTGCATGTCCACCTGGCCCTGCTCCTCCAACTCGCGCGAGATAGGCGGGCCGGGCTTGGGCCCGAAAGCATTATCCGGTTTGGTGTCGGAGTAATACACTCCGAACGGTTCTTCGCTAAGGCCGAGGTGCTCCAGAAGGACCTTGGTTTCCTCGAGAACTGATTGCACGGTCATGACTTTTCTTTCCTATGCGTTGATTGCTTATTTTTCCGGCACCAAACAAACAAGGAAGGCCCCAATGCCGTTCGGTTTCGAGTCTGTCAGATTTTCTGTGTAAGAGCCATTCCGCCTGAAATTGGTTTTATCTCCACGCCGCCATTTGCAGGCGGTCTTCAAAGAGTATAGCAAATTGGTTTAGCACCATCTCCCAGCCGCTCTGGGGCATTCTCCACTTTGCGCCGACATTCCGGATCACCAGGTAGAGCAGTTTTATGGCCGCATCGTCATTGGGGAAATGGCCCCGGTTCCTGACGTTCTTGCCCAGGCCGCGGTGTAGGCTCTCGATGGCCTTGGTGATGTAAATCAGCTGGCGCACCTATGGGGGGGTAGGCCAGGAAGGGAGGGAGTGCCGCACCATGTGCACGATGCAGGCCTGGACCTGGGCCTCGGGGTAGATGGCCGTGATGGCTTCGGGGAAGCCCTTGAGACCGTCCACCACCGCGATCAGGATGTCAGCCACTTTGGCCATGCCTTCGTCGCGAATCTTGATCCGCAGGGCGTCGAAGATCACTACGGGAAGAGGGGGTCCAGGGGACGGGCCTGCCACTCCCTGACCTCCTCCATGACCGCGTAGACATCCTTGAGAAGACCCTGAATCTCACGGACCGCCATCCTTCGGGCGCACATGGATATGACCTTCTCGTCAAAGCCCTTGATGCGCCTCTGGCCTTTTTTGATCAGCTGGGGCTCGAAGGTGCCCTGGCGGTCACGGGGGACGGATATCTCGATCTGGCCGTCCTTGATAGCCATCGCGTGATCCTCCTCTGAGACAGAGTCCCCCACGGATGGCTACTTACACAAAAGAAATGACACTCCCTGTCCTGGTGGCTATGCCGAAATTGGTTTGCAAGTCCTAGCTTGCGTTCATTGAAGGCCTTGTCCCTCCGCCATAAACCTGCTCAATTTCCCCGGCGAACTTCTCATAAATGTTGGCCCGGCGCACCTTCATGGTCGCGGTGAGCTCGTCGTCGTCGTGGTCCAGCTCCTTGGTCAGCAGGAGGAACTTGCGCACGTTCTCCACCCGGGCGAACTGCTCGTTGACCCGGTCCACCCCGGCCTGGACCAGGCGGCTCACCTCCTGGTTTTGCGACAGGTTCTTGAAGTTGGTGTAGGCGATGTGGTTGTCGGTGGCCCACTTGCCCACGTTGTCAAAGTCGATCTGGATCAGGGCGGCAATGTAGTTGCGGCCCTCCCCGATCACTATGGCCTCCTTGATGTAGGGGCTCACCTTGAGGGCGTTCTCGATCTCGCTGGGGGCGATGTTTTTGCCGCCGCTGGTGATAATGATGTCCTTCTTGCGGTCCACGATGGACAGGTGGCCGTGCTCGTCCATCTGCGCGATGTCGCCGGTGTGCAGCCAGCCGTCGATGATCGCCTGCCGGGTGGCTTCCTCGTTCTTGTAGTAGCCCACGAACACCGGGGCGCCTTTTTTGAGCAACTCGCCGTCCTCGGCGATGGCGAACTCTATGCCCTCGATAGGCTTGCCCACCGTGCCCATGCGAATGTCGTCGTCCATGTGGATGAAACTCAAGCCGGTGGACTCGGTCATGCCGTAACCTTCCTTGACCCGGATGCCCAGGTCGTGGAAAAAGCGCAGAACATCGGGGCTCACCTTGGCCGCGGCGGAAAAGCAGAAACGCACCTTGCGCAGGCCCACGAAGTTTTGCAAGGCCCTGAGCATGAGCCAATAGGCCGCCCAATAGGCCATCCTTAAACCCAGGCCCGGTTGCCGCCCCTCCAGACGCTCGCCGGCCATGCGCCGACCCACCGCGTAGCAGCGTTTAAACAGCCACCGCTTCAGGCGGCTGGAGTCCTTGATGTTGATGTAAATGGCTGATTGCAGTTTTTCCCAGATGCGCGGCACCCCCAGGAAAACCGAGGGGGCGATCTCCCTGAGGTCGCTCTGGATGGTTGCTATGCTCTCGGCGAAGTTCACCGGGTAGCCCACGTACATGGGCAAAAACAGGCTGAAGATTTTTTCGGCCACGTGACACAGGGGCAGATAGGAAACCACCGAGTCCTGGTCCGTGGCCCCGATGGCCTCGATGGTGCCCAGGGTCATGGATTCGATGTTCACGTGGTTGATCATGGCCCCCTTGGGCTTGCCGGTGGTGCCGGAGGTGTAGACCATGATGCACACCTCATCGGCCTTGCCTTGGGCCACCCGTTGTTCGAACCAGCCGGGCCGCTCCCGCTCCAGTTCCCGGCCCATCTCCTCCACCGCTGCAAAGGATATGATGATGTCCTGGGGATAGTGCCTGAGGCCCTTCATGTCCTTGACGATGATTTTCTTGACCAGGGGCAGGTCGTCCCACACCTCCAGAATCTTGTCGGTCTGCTCCTGGTCCTCGGCCACCACCAACCTGCTGTCCGAATGCTTGACCACGTAATGGACCTCGGGATAGGGGCTGGTGGGGTAGACCCCCACGGACACCCCGCCCAGGCAGATGGCCGCCAGGTCGGCATAGAGCCACTCCCGGCAGTTTTCGCTGATGATGGCCAGTTGGTCGCCCCGGCCAAAGCCCAGGGCGGTGAGCCCCAGGGCAAAGTGCTTCACGTGGTCGCGGTAGCCGCTCCAGGTGACCTCTTGCCAGATGCCGAAGTCCTTTTCCCTGAGCGCCACCTGCTCGCCGCGCCGGGCCACCTGCTCCAGAAAGAACTGGCCCAGGGTCTTGCCGCTCAGCTCAACCACCGCTTCCTCCGCTTGTAATGCTTGACCTCGCGATAGCTCTTGCGGCCCCCGCCCTGGCCCAGGCCCAGGTAAAACTCCTGCACGTCCTGGTCGGCCAAAAGGCGCTCCACCGGGCCGTCCAGCACCACCCGGCCGTTTTCCATGATGTAGCCGTAGGAGCTGACCCCTAGGGCGACCTGGGCGTTCTGCTCCACCAGGAGGATGCTGGTGCCTTCCTTTTGGTTGATCTCCTGGATGATCGCGAAGATCTCCTCCACCAACAGGGGGGCCAGGCCCAGGGAAGGCTCGTCGAGCATCATCAGCTTGGGCCGGGCCAACAGGGCCCGGCTGATGGCCAGCATCTGCTGCTCTCCGCCGCTCAGGTATCCGGCCAGGCGCCCCAGGCGATTTTTGAGCACCGGGAAGTAGGCAAAACACTTGTCCAGGTCGGCCTTGACCCCGGAACGGTCGCGGCGGGTGTAGGCCCCGCAGGTCAGGTTCTCCTCCACGGTGAGGTCCTCGAAGATGCGCCGCCCTTCCATCACCTGGAAGATGCCCTTGCGCACCAGGACGTGGGGCAGATCCTGGGCCAGCTTCTCTCCGTTGAACTCGATCCACCCGTCGGTCATCTCGCCGTCTTCCAGGGGCAAAAGCCCGCTGATGGCCTTGAGGGTGGTGCTCTTGCCCGCCCCGTTGGAGCCCAGCAGGCTCACTATGCGGCCCTTGGGCACCACCAGGGACATGCCCTTGAGCACCAGCACCACGTGGTTGTAAACCACCTCTATGTTGTTGACCTTGAGGATGGCCTCCTGGTCCGCTTGCCGCTCTTGCATGGCCTCGTCCGCGTGGAGGCCGGGGCAGCGCCGCTTAGGGCCCCGCCCCGGCCGCTGGGGGTTAATCCAGGTAGATCCAGTCGGAGGCGGGCACGAACTTGCCGCCCTTGCCCACATAGACCTTGCCCACGGCGGTGGCGTTGCTGCTTTTGAAGCTCACCATGCCGGCAAAGCCCTGGGTGTCCCAGTCCTTGACCTGGGGAATCATGTCCTTGAGGTTGGGGCCGGTGATGGGCAGCCCCTTGGCCTTGCACATCTTGGCCAGCTTGACGAAGACCATGCCCGTGAACCAGCCCTGCATGTAACTGTTGGGGCGGTAGGCGACATCGGGGTGATGGCGCTTGTTGAAGTCCTGGATGATCTTAATCATGGGCACCTCGGTGTGATACCAGTAGGCATAGGGCATCACTCCCATGTAGCCCTCTCCATCGGCCCCCAGCTTGTCCAGGAGCATATTGGACATGGTCCAGAAGGTGCCCATGAAGGTGGTCTTGAGACCGAAATCCTTGGCACCCCGGATAATCGCCGGGATGGGCGGGACCACGTAGCCCTGGAAGATGCAGTAGTCGGGGTTGTGGCGCTTGAGGTCCAACAGCTGGCTGGTGACGTCCACCGCGCCCACCGCGGTCACTTCCTCGGCCACCACTTCCACCCCCAGCTTCTTGGCCATCTCCCTGGCAAAGGGGATGGGGTCGCGGCCGAACTCGGTGTCGCTGTGGAAGAAGGCCACCGTGGGCTTCTTGCCCTTGGTCTTGGGGTTGGCCGCGATGTACTTGAGCAAAATGCCGAACTGCTGGGCATAGGTGGGTCCGGAAACGAAGATGTAGGGGTTCTTGGCCCGGTCGGCCAGCTCCTGGCTGAAGCTGGTGGAGCCGTAGACCACGTGGTAGCGGCTGTTGATCTCCGGGGACAGGGCCTTGCCCTGGCCGGTGGACTCGCCGTAGTCCATCACCGGGCTGTACTTGGCCATCATCTTCTTGAAGGCGGCCACGGCCCGCTTGAGGTCGTAGCCGGTGTCCTCGTAGATGTATTCCACCTTGATGCCGTCCACCCCGCCTTGTTCGTTGGCCCAGGCCAGGGAATCGGCCAGGCCTTGGTTGATGTGCTTGCCCGCGAAGGCGAAGCGCCCGGTAATGGGTTGCTGGGCGGTGATTTTTATGGTGTCGGCGGCCAACGCCGATCCGGCCCCCAGGAGCAGGCATAGGGCCAACAACAGACCCAAGGTAACCCGTAACGATTTCATCTGTCCCTCCTCGCCATCAGTGGAATCCAAGTCCGCCCGGTGCTCCCGCATCCGGGCCGGACATCCCTCCGCTTATTTGCGCGGCCTTTGCCCATCCCCCAAGCCTCTAGTGCTCAAAGGGCCAAAGCCGGAAATAATCCTTTATCCGCCGCCAAATCTCGGCCAGTCCATGGGGCTCGAAGACCAAAAACCCCACGATCAGAAGGCCGAAAACCACGGTTTGCAACGGGAACAGGTAGCTCATCAACTTGTCGTCCAGGCCCTGGAAAAGGGCCAGGCCGCTTTGCAGGGCCTCGGGCACCATGGTCATGAAAATGGCCCCGAATATGGAGCCCAACACCGAACCCAAACCGCCGACGATGATCATGGCCAGATAGCGGATGGATTCGTGCAGGGGGAAGTGCTCCGGAGTGACTATCTTGAGCAGATAGACCTGCAAGCAACCGGCGACCCCGGCGAAGAAGCTGCTGGTGGCAAAGGCGTAAAGCTTGTACTGAAACAGGTTGATGCCCATCAGCTCGGCGGAGATGTCGCGGTCGCGGATGGCGATGAAGGCCCGGCCCACCCGGGTGCGGAACAGGTTGCGGGCCGCGCTTACCGCCAGGATGACGATCGGCACGGTCACGAAGTAGAACTTGAACTCGGTGTCCAGCTTAAGGCCGAATATGTCCGGCGGAGGCACGTTGATTCCCCGGATGCCGCCGGTCACCGGGGTCCAGTGCACGAAGATGAAGTCAAAGATCACCTGGGCGGCCAGGGTGGCAATGCACAGGTACAGGCCCTTCATGCGCATGGAGGGCGCCCCCACGATGACCCCGAAAAAGGCCGCCGAAAGCCCGGAGAGGGGCAGGCAAACCAGGAAAGGCAGGCCCAGGCGGGTGGTCAGGATGGCGCTGGTGTAGGCGCCGATACCCACGAACGCGGCGTGGCCCAGGGATATTTGGCCGGCCGCCCCAATGAGGATGTTCAGGCCCACCGCGGCCACGATGGCCACGCCGGTCAGGTCGGCCATGTAGAGCAGGTAGGGCCCGGCCAGGAAGGGGAAGACGGCCAGGGCCGCGAAGAGCAGGGCCAGCCAAACCCGGACCGTGCCGCTGCGGAAGACCGCTTCGTCGGCGGCGTAGGACTGTTTGAAGTCGCCTATGCGCATGGCCGTGCCGCTTACCTCCCGCTACAAGCGCTCGATGTCTTCTTTGCCGAAGAGCCCGTAGGGCTTTACCAACAGAATCAGGACCAAAACCACGAAAGGAGCCAAGTCCTTGACCCCGCCGCCCACGTAGGGGTCCAGATAGCCCCCGGCGATGTTTTCCACCAGCCCCACGATGAAGCCGCCCACCACCGCCCCGGCGATGGAGTCCAGGCCCCCCAGGATGACCACCGGGAAGATCTTGAGGCCGATGCCGCCCAGGGTGGGCTGGATGCCGCCGATGTTGCCGATGATCACCCCGCCCAGGGCCGCGGCGATGGCCCCCAGGGACCAGGCCACGGTGAACATGCTGCGCACGTTGATGCCCATGGAAAAGGCGGCCATCTGATCGCCGGCGGTGGCCCGCATGGCGACCCCCACCTTGGCGTATTTGAACAGCAGGGCGAAAAGGATCACCGCGGCCATGGCCGCCACGAAGCCCCAGAACAGGTTGGAGCGCACGATGATATCGCCGATGATTATGGGCGCCCGGGGGAACAGGGGCGGAAAGCTTTTGAAATCGGTGGACCAGATGATCTCGGCCAGGCCCATGAGGATGGAGCTGAGCCCGATGGTGACCATCACGATGCTGATGGTGGGCTGTCCCAGCATGTAGCGCAGGATGGCCCGCTCTATGAAAAGCCCCAGCAAGGCCGAGGAAAACATGACCAGCAAAAAGGAGGGGATGGGCGGCAGGCCGATCATCACCATGAAGGTGTAGAAGAAGTAGGCCCCGATCATCATGAATTCGCCGGTGGCGAAGTTGATGATGCTGGTGGCCTTGTAAATCAGCACGAAGCCCAGGGCGATGAGGGCGTAGACCCCGCCCACCGCGATGCCGCTGACGATCAGTTGCAGCAGGATGTCCATGGACCTAGCCCTTCTTCTCGCCTAGGTAGGCCTTGATTACCTCGGGGTGGCTCTGCATCTGCTCCGGGGTGCCCTCGGCGATCTTCTGGCCGAAGTTGAGCACCATGACCCTGTCGCTGATGTCCATGATCACGTTCATGTCGTGCTCGATCAGCACGATGGTGATGCCCTGTTCCTCCTGGATGTCCAGGATGAAGCGGGCCATGTCCTCGGTCTCCTCGGCGTTCATGCCCGCCACCGGCTCGTCCATCAAAAGGACCTTGGGCCGCATGGCCAGGGCCCGAGCCAACTCCACCCGCTTTTGCAGGCCATAGGCCAACGAACCCACCGCCTGCTTGCGGATGGGCTCGATCTCCAGAAAGTCGATGATCTTCTTCTCCACCAGGTCGCGCAGGGCCATCTCTTCACGGTGGGCCGCCCCCCAATACATCAGGGCCGCCGGCAACCCGGTCTTGAGGTGGGCATGGGCCCCCAGTTTGATGTTGTCCAGCACGGTCATGCCCCGAAACAGAGCGATGTTCTGGAAGGTGCGGGCCAGGCCCATGGCGGCCCGGCGGTCGGGGCTGGTGCGGGTTATCTCCTTGCCCTGAAAAAACATGCGCCCGGCCGAGGGGCGGTAAAAGCCGCCGATGCAGTTGAGTATGGAGGTCTTGCCCGCCCCGTTGGGACCGATGATGGCGAAAATCTCGCCGGGATTGACCTTGAAGCTAACCTCCGAAAGCACCGTGAGGCCCCCGAAGGAAAGGGAGACTTCCTCCATGCTGAGAATGGGCTGTTGCGCCATGCGCCTCCTGCGGGCTGTATAGGGTGAGGGGCTGCCCCGCCGCTTTAACGGAGCCGCGGACCGGGGGGCTACTTGCTGATGCCCCGGGCCATGATTTCTATGGCCAACTCCAGGGTGCCCTGGAGATAGTCCTTTTCCGGCGCGAAGCCGCGCTTGCTTTCCTCCCAAAGCACCAGCCCGCAAAACACCGACCAGACCAAATCGGCCAGGGCCACGGGATGATAGGGCCTGAACCGCCCTTGCTGAATGCCTTGTTGGAAAATGCCGGCCATCAGCCGGAGCGCCTTGGCGGCCATGGAGTTGATCTCCTCCTTGAGCTCGGGCGACAGCTCCATGAGTTCCTGGCTGGCCTGCATGTGCAGCACGTTGACCAGAATGAGGGGATCAAAGGTATAGACGTCGTGCATGGCTTGGGCCAGGCGGCGCACCTTGTCGGCAGGGTCCAAGCCCTTTTGCCCGGCCACTTGCTCCACCCTTTGGCAGAGAAAGGCCAGCATCTTGACGTTGAGCGAAGCGTAGAGCTCGCTCTTGTTGTTGAAGTAGAGGTAAAGGGTGGCGGGACTGAGTTCGGCCCGGGCGGCTATCTCTTCCATGGTGGCGCCCTGGTAGCCCTTGCGAGAGAAGATTTCCTTGGCCGCGTCCAGGATGGCCACCCGGCGCTGCTCTTTCTCCCTGGCCCTGCGCTCAACTACACCCATGGTCTTTTGCCGCAGCCTCCCGAAAAGGGGGGTCACTGAATGCAATTCATGGTGTGAATGCCATTTATAATCGATCCGCCCGTCTAAAGTCAACTATACCGCTGGGTATATGCGTCTTTTCACAATCCGAACGCACCGAATCGCAAAGCATGTTCCCCTGGCGGGTTGCAAAAGCGGGGGGTTACTTGGCTCTCTCCCGTAGGTGGTCAAAGCCTTTGGGGGCGATTGCACTTTTTGCCGATAATCCCTTTCCCGATGGCCCCCTGGTCCGAGGCAAACCTCACCAATTAAAGGTATGGCCGGTATCTTCAAGCGATACCGGCCCATTAGAACCAATAAGAGAGATTGTCAGCGACGCTGCAAGGGCCAATCGAGACAGGAGCGAGGCGCACAACCGCGACATTTGGGTTGTACGGTGTAAGGGATCAGGGCCGGCCTAGGCTCCGCTGCCCTTTTTGGCTCGAAGGTGTTGCAGGTAAAGCTGCTGGGAATGCCCGAAGTGGTGTTCGGGCAAGGCCTCCAGCGTGGCCAAGTCCCCCGACTCCAGAGCCATGATGTACTGTTGGTGCTCGTCGAACAGGCGTTCCACCATCTCCGGGGACGACCAGGCGGTGGTGTTGAAGATGTGGCAGCGCTTCTTCAGCTCGAGGATCATTTTGAGCAAGGTCTTGTTGCCCGACAGGCCGGCGATGTAGTTGTGAAACTGCGCGTTGGCCGCGATGACACCGCTCAGGTCGCCGCGGCGGTAACAGCCGGTCAGTTGGTCATCGATCTCCCGCAGCCGGGTCAAATCCCGGGGGGAGACCCGTTGCGCGGCCAGGGCGTTGGCCATCTTCTCCAGCCCCACCCGCACCTGGAAAATCTCGTCAATTTCCTCCGGGCCCAAATCGCTGACCATGGCCCCCCGGTGAGGTTCCATCTTGACCAGGCCCTTGGTCTCCATGGCCTGCAGGGCGGTGCGCACCAGGTAGCTGCTTACGCCCAAGCGTTCGCTCAAGGCGCTGACGACCAGGCGCTCCCGTGGTTGTAACTCACCGGTAAAAATCATTTTTTCCAGAATATCCACCACCTCGTCCGGTCGCAAGGCAGCTTGTCCCTGGGTTGGTTCCATGTGCTTAATTTTAGGCAATCGGCGACTTCCCTTTCACCGCCCGGGCCCAATCCCCTCTTGGAATAAGACCCCAGGCATTACTGGACAAAAATATAGCACAACGTTCTGATAATTTGGATATAAAATTTGCGCAAATCTTTTTTAAAATAATTGCGCTATTTTCTTGACACCAGTAGACTCTCTTTTCTAGGATATGTCGTCATCTGTAAATCTATTTGACTTTGGTCCGGGCCGAACCGGCCCGCCAATGCCGGAAGGATCGGCCCAGTGAGCAAACAAATCATCTCAAGCCCCCTGGCTCCCGACGCCATCGGACCCTATTCCCATGCGGTAAAGGCCGGTGAGTTTTTGTTCGTCTCGGGCCAGGTCGGCGTGGACCCGGCAACCGGCGAGTTCGCCGGGCCGGATACCGCCGACCAGACCGAGCAGTGTCTCAAAAATCTGTCCGCCATCCTGAGCGAGGCCGGCGCCGGCCTGGAGCAGGTATTCAAGACCACCGTTTTTTTGGCCGACCTGGATGATTTCCAGGTCATGAACCAGGTGTATTCCCGATTTTTCTCCGCCGACCCGCCGGCCCGGGCCTGCGTAAAGGTGGCCAGGCTGCCCCGCGGGGCCCGGGTGGAGATAGAGCTGGTGGCCCACCTAGCCGCCTGAACCGGCAGACGCACCTTTTGATTGGCCCGCACAAGGGCCGGCACCGGTAATTCCTATATTTTGACAAGGAGAGAGCCCATGTCCCTGCGTAAGCTATTCACCACAACCGCCCTGGCTTTATGCGGCCTGATGATGGCCCTTCCCGCCTCGGCCAAAGTCAACTCCTTCACCATAACCGCGGGCCCCATGGGCGGTGATTGGTACTCCATAGGCGGAGCCATGGGCGAGATGGCCAAGCAGGTCTTCCCCGGGGCCATCGTGACCGTGACCACCGGCGGGGCCCTGGCCAACGTGGCCAAGGTCAACGCGGGCAAGGCCGACGTGGGGCTCTCCATGGCCAAGCTCTACGCCGAGGCCCTGGCGGGCAAAGGCAAGTACGAGGGCAAGAAGCAGGAAAACCTCAGAGCGGTGGCCTTTTTGGCCTACATCCCCATGAGCTACTTCCTGGTCAAGGCCGACAACCCCCTGACCTCCATCGAGGAGATCAAGGCCAAGAAGCTGCCCATCCGCCTGCTCACCTCCAAGAAGGGTTCCTCGCCCTCCCTGGCCGCCGAGCTTATGCTGGCCCAATACGGCATCTCCTTTGACGACATCAAGAGCTGGGGCGGCTCGGTATCCTTCGTGTCCTACGCCGAGGCTTCCAACCTGATCAAGGATGGCCACGCCGACGCCTGGGTGGGCCCCATGGTTTCCTCCATCGTGGAGCTGACCACCACCACCAAGATGAAGCAACTCACCATCAAGCCGGCCTTCCTGGACAAGCTCAAGAAGGATTTCAACTACGCCGAGGTGATGCTGCCCAAGGGCAAATACTATTTCGTCACCCAGGACACCCCCCAGATGGCCGAGGCGGTCATCGTCATCACCCAGAAGAAGCTGAGCACCGACGAGGTCTACCAGTTCACTTCCTCGCTGATGAAAAACGCCGCTCGCATCCAGGGCATCCACAAGACCTACAGCGGATTCGACCCGGCCACCGCCTGGCAGAACGTAGGCGGCCCCCTGCATCCCGGCGCCGAAAAGTACTACAAGGAAAAGGGTTACCTAAAGTAAGGACGGGAACGGCCCATGGCCCAGACTGCTTCATCTAAGACCGCTTCATCCGTGTATCGGTGGATCACCGGGGCGTGCTTCGTGGCCTTCTCCGGCTACCATCTGTGGACTACCGCCTTCGGCATGCCGGTGGCCTATCTTCACCGCCCGGTGTTCCTCACCTTTGCCATGCCCCTGGGCTTTTTGATCTACTCTATCAAGGGCAAGAAGCACCTGGACCGTGGCAGTTGGATGGACATGGCCTTGGCGGTGGTGGCCCTGATCTGTTTCGCCACCATCGCCTTTTCCTTTGAAAGCAACTCCGAACGCATGTCTCTGGTGGACCCCCTGACCACCTGGCAGTTGATAGCCGGAGGCGTGTGCATCCTGCTGGTGCTGGAGCTGACCCGCCGCACCGTGGGTCTGGTGTTGTCCCTGGTGGCCGTGGCCGCCCTGGCCTACGCCTTTTTCGGCACCTATATGCCCGCCATGCTGGCCCACCAGGATTTCTCACTGGTGGAGGTCATCGACTACCTCAACTACGGCCTGGACGGAATCTACTCCGTACCGGTGGGGGTGGCCTCCACCTACATCGTGGTCTTCATCATCTTCGGCACCTTTTTGGAAAAATCCGGCGCCGGCGACGTGATGATGGACCTGGGCCGGGCCCTGGCCGGGCACCACCGGGGCGGCCCGGCCAAGATCGGGGTCATCACCAGCGCCTTCTTCGGCAGCATCTCCGGCTCGGCGGCGGCCAACGTCTACGCCACCGGCACCTTCACCATCCCCATGATGAAGCGCATCGGCTACTCGCCGGCCTTTGCCGGAGCCGTGGAGGCTTCATCCAGCACCGGCGGCCAACTGGTGCCGCCGGTCATGGGCGCGGCCGCCTTTCTCATGGCCGACATCCTGGGAGTGCCCTACCTCAAGATCTGCGCCGCCGCCCTGATCCCCTCGGTGCTCTACTTTTTGTCCCTGCTGCTCATGATCGACTTCGAGGCCGCCCGCAAGGGCCTCCAGGGCATGGACAAGGAGAACCAGCCCAGCCTGCGCGAGACCCTCAAGCGCAGCTACCTGCTGCTGCCCATCCTGGTGCTGCTGGTGGTCATGCTCATGGGCTACACCCCCTTCCGGGCGGCCTTCGCGGGCACCCTGGCCGCGGTGTTGGTCACCATGTTCTCCAAGGAACACCGCATGGGCCCCCGCAAGATCATCGAGGCACTGGAGATCAGCGCCCAGCGCACCATCCTCATCGCCTCGGCCTGCGCCGCGGCGGGCATCATCATCGGGGTGGTGACCCTCACCGGCATCGGCCTGAACATCAGCTCGGTGATCATCACCTCCTCGGGCGGCTACTCCCTGGTGGCCCTGGCCCTGGTCATGGTGGCCTCCATCATCATGGGCATGGGCACGCCCACCACCGTGGCCTACATCATCGTGGCCACCCTGGGGGTGCCCTCGCTGATCAAGCTGGGCTTCGCCGAGCTGCCTTCCCACTTTTTCGTGTTCTACTTCGGGGTGCTGTCCATGGTAACCCCGCCGGTGGCCGTGGCCGCCTATGCCGCGGCCGAGATCGCCAAGGCCAACATGATGAAGATCGGCTTCACCGCGGTAAAGCTGTGCTTCGTGGCCTTCTTGATCCCCTACGTGTTCATCTACGACAACAGCCTGCTGATGCAGGGCCCCTGGAGCGCCATCATCAGTGAATTTTTCACCGCCGTGGCGGGGGTGGTGGCCTTGGCCGCCGCCTTCCAGGGATGGTTCCTGATCAAGCTTCGCTGGCAGATAAGAGCCACCATGTTCGTGGCGGCCATCTCCCTGATCCTACCGGGCATATCCAGCAACCTGGCCGGCTTGGCCCTGTTCGCCGGACTGGTGGTCTATGCCTTTTTCATGCAAAAGAAACAACGCGCCGCCCAAGAGGCGACCCAGCCTGCCTGATGAGGCTGTAGGAGGAAACACTAAAATGACTAAAGAACTGTATCGCCCCCAAGGTTCCTGGGTGGCCCTGATCACCCCCTTCACCCCCGACGGGCAGGTGGACCTGGACGGCTACAAGACCCTAATCGACTTCCATGTAGCCAACCATACCTCGGCCCTGCTGATAATGGGCTCCACCGGCGAGCCCACCACCCTCAGCCTGGCGGAGCGCAAGGAGATCATCAAGAACCTGGGGCCCTATTGCCAGGGCAAGATACCGGTATTCTTCGGCGTGACCCTGGGCACCACCCAGGACACCATCGACCTGGCCCGCTATGCCCAGCACAACGGAGCCGACGGCGTGGTCCTGGTGGCTCCGGCCTACATCGCCCCGCCCCAGGAGGCGGTGTTCAACTTCCTCAAGGCGGTGTGCGACTCCATCGACATCGCGGTGGGCCTGTACAACAACCCCGCCCGGGTGGTGGTCAACCTGGCCCCCAGCACCATCGTCCGCCTGTCCCAGGAATGCCCCAACCTGGTGGCCGACAAGGAAGCGGTGCCGGACGTGGCCCAGCTGGCCAGCGTGATGGACGGCACCAGCGGCCGCATCCGCCTGCTCACCTGCGACTCCCCGGCCTACGCCATGATCCTGCCCACCCTGGCCATGGGCGGCCACGGAACGGCCAACGTGACCGGCAACGTGGCCCCGCGCGAGATCGCCGAGATGTCCCAGCCCTGGACCAACTGGGAGCAGGCAAAGCGCAGCCGGGAGCTTTACTTCGAGCTGCTACCCTTGATGGAGGCGGTCTACTCCGCCCCCAACCCCATCGCCACCAAGGCCATGGTGCGCCTGCTGGGCCTGCCGGCCGGTTACTGCCGCCTGCCCCTGCCGGACGTGCCGCCCAGGACCCTGCGGGCCATGGAGGCCGTCATCGAGCGCTTCGACCTCAAGGCCAAGTACGGACTCAAGTAGGGCCGGGACATGCAGATTAAAAACATCGACGGATTGCGCTGGTACCACCTGACCCTGGACGCCGGGGCCATGCTGCATCAATCCCTGCGCGATTTCCTGGTCCGCGAAGACCTCAAGCACGCCTTCGTGCTCTCATGCATCGGCTCCTGCACCAAGGTGGTGGCGGTGTTCCCCCTTACCAGGGAGATCCCGCCCGAGCTGGGGCGAATGGAGTTCGAAGGCCTGTTCGAAATGAACGGCATCGCCGGTGACGTGCGCCGCCTGGAAAACGAGATCAAGGTGCATCTGCACGGCTCGCTTACCAAGGAAGGCCGCGAGGTCTTTGGCGGGGCCATCCAGGAAGGAACCCAGATTTTTAAAACCGCCGAGCTGGTTATCGCCGGCCTGGCTTGATTGTTTAGAAAGAGATAGACCCATGCCTTTATACAGCTTTTCGTGCAACAACTGCGGCCAGGAGGTGGATTTGTTCCTCAGCCTGGGCGAACTGAACCGTGGCGTGGCCCAGTGCCCCTATTGCCAAAGCAGGGACTTGAAGGGCCCTGGGCAAGACCAGATGGCCGCGGCGGGGGCCTCCCCTTCCCCGGCGGGCAGCCGTCCTTCCTGCGTAATAGGCCAGAAATAGGCTGAACCCATTCCCCCGGCGGCTGGCGATTGCTGAATTATCCATCACGTGAAGAGCAACTATGGCTGATTACACCATAAAAGATATCCTGCGCCTGGAAGTGGCCCCGGCCCTGGGCTGCACCGAACCGGTGGCCGTGGCCCTGGCATCCGCGGCCGCCGCCCGCTTGCTGGGCAACACCGAGCCGGAATCGGTGCGGGTGTGGGTGGACCCCAACATCTACAAGAACGGCATGTCGGTGCTTATTCCCGGCACCGGCGGGCTCTTCGGCCTGGACCTGGCCGCCGCCCTGGGCGCGGTGGGCGGCGACCCGGCCCGCCGCCTGGAGGTCCTGGACTCGGTGGATGAGAAGGTAGTGGCCAAGGCCCGAGGGCTCATCGACGCCCAACGGGTCACGGTGGACATGTATGAAGAACACGGCCTGAAAATCACCGCCCAGGTGAGCGGCGGCGGCCAAACCGGGGAGGCGGTCATCACCGGCTCCCACGACAACATCTCCTCGCTCAAACTCAACGACCGCGAGGTGGCGGAAGACCTGCCCACGGAAAAGGAAGCCGACACCCCCTCCGTCAACCTGGCCGCCTTGGAGCAGTGGTTGGCCGGACGCACCCTTGAGGAAATGATCGAGCTGCTGGACGCCTTGGAACAGGAAGACCTGGACTTTCTGGAACGAGGGGTGCAGTACAACCTGCGTCTGGCCGAGCACGGGCTGAAATTCGGCCCCGGCCTCGGCCTGGGCAAGTGCCTGGAGAGCTTGATGCGCCAGGGCCTGATGTGCAAGGACATGGCCGCCGCCGCCCGCATCCTGACCTCGGCCGCGGCGGACGCGCGCATGGCTGGGGTGAAGCTGCCGGCCATGTCCAGCGCCGGCAGCGGCAACCACGGGCTGACCGCCACCCTGCCCATCTGGGCGGCCAAGGATTTCGCCAAGTGCCCGCACGAGGAGGTGTTGCGCGCCGTGGCCCTGAGCCACGTGATCACCGCCTACGTGAAGACCCACACCGGCAGGCTCTCGGCGGTGTGCGGCTGTTCCGTGGCCGCCGGTGCCGGAGCCACCGCCGGTTTGACCTACCTGCTGGGTGGCAGCGCCCGCCACATCGCCGGCGCGGTGAACAACCTGATCCAGGACTTGGCCGGGATCATCTGCGACGGGGCCAAGACCAGTTGCGCCTTCAAGCTGGCCACCGCCGCGGGCAGCGCGGTCCAGTCGGCTCTGTTGGCCCTGCAGGGCCTGGAGGTCAACCAATGCGAGGGCATTGTGGGTCAGCGCATGGAAAACACGGCCCAAAACCTGGGGCTGCTCAGCGTGGAGGGCATGCGCTACACCGACCAGACCATCCTGCGGATACTGGCCAACAAATTTTTGCCGGCCGAGGTGCGGGGCGCATAGGCCCCGCACCCCTCCGATGCGGGATACGTTTAGGTCTGCCCGGTGATGCCAAGAGCACGGCTGACTTGCCCCACCGTCTGACCCTTGGCCAAAAGTATCTCCGCCTCGCGAGGCTTGCCGAGGATCTGCTCGGCCGAATAGCGCTTCCTGGCCATCATCGCCCCCCCTCTCTCGGCCCAAAATCCTAACTTAAAATCTGGACCGGGTTAAAGGGGGGCAGGTCAGCTTGTTTCGCCGCTTCACTTCGCTCCATTTCACAGGAGGGAAGGCCGAAGCATGTTTTGGCGGTTCGCCTGGCCAGCACTCTAATAGAGAATTAAATTATGCCTTCGTCCTTCAATCCAGCAGTGCAGGCTTGTAGGCATCTGAAGAAACAACTTGGTTAAGATAATTTTTATGTGAATCAAACAGTGCCCTCACGGGAACACACTAATTGACGCCTCAGAGGATAACTTGTATAAGAAGCCAACCGCTTGCCCGAAGGCAGCGTCCTCAACAAAATTTTTTACAACTTACTACGGCCATGAAGGCTTATGCTCACAGGTGCGACTATGCTCCTTCATGGTTCAGTTTATCGGCACTCTCCCGGCAGCGGTTTGCGGCTGCCCTACCTGCTCCTAGCGGCCCTGCTGTGTGCCTTGCTGGCCGCGCCTACGGCCCTGGCCGGCGACCGGCCCCTGGTGATCGGCTGCGGTGCGGACCGCTACTCCAAGGCCAAGCACTACCTCTCCTTTGCCAAGATGGCCCCCAACGTGTGGATCACCGAGCCCCTAGTCTATCGTGGCGACGACTACCGCCCCCGCCCCGGCCTGGTGGAGAGCTGGGAGCGCCGGGGGCACAAGTATCGCCTGCACACCCGACCGGGCGTACGCTTTCACAACGGGGCCGAGTGGAATGCGGCCGCGCTCAAGCGCGCCCTGGAGATCAACGCCTACAACCGCTCCGAGACCCTGCGCATCAAGCCCGATAGCTACCGCATCATCGACCAGCACACCCTGGAGTTGGAGACGGCCCACCCCACAGTGCACTTCGCGGGTTTTCTCAGTCACCCCTTTGTGGCCGCCTACGCCCCTGGTACCGACTTCATCAACCACCCTGTGGGGACCGGACCTTTTGTGTTCGAGGAATACAAACGGGGCCGCTATATCAAGGTGCGGCGCAACGATAACTATTGGGGAGAGAAGCCGCCCAACGAGCAGGTGATCTACCGATTTTTACCCGACCCCCAGACCAGGCTCCTGGCCCTATTGAACGGCGAATGCGACATCATCTTTCCGGTGGACCCCCAGATGCTGGCCTCCTTGCCGCCGGGCGGGCCTTACAAGAAAGTCGCCACTCCTCTGCGCTCCTATGTGGTCATGTCGGTGAACTGGCACGGCCAGGCGCCCTTTGATCTGCTACAGGACGAACGCTTACGCCGGGCGGTGGCTTACGCCATCGACCGCCAGGTTATCGCCGACACGGTGTATCAGGGCCTCGCCCGCCCGGCCAAGAGCATACTGGCCCCCTGGTTCTGGGACCAGGGCGAGGACTTTCTCCAGGGTTATGATCACGACCCGGCCCAGGCCAGGCGCCTGCTGAAACAAGCCGGCTGGCAACCCGGTCCGGACGGCATAAGAGTCAAGGACGGCCGCCGCCTAAAACTCCGCTTGGTCTCGGGCTTCCCCACCGGCGCGGAGCTCAAGCCCCTTCCCGAACTGATGCAGCAGATGCTTCTGGCCGTGGGCATCGAGGTGGAAGTGATCCAGACCGACGACATGGGCATGTACTACGGCTCTTACATGGCCCCGGGCCAGGGGGACCTGTTCCTGGAGAAGTCGGGCAACACCTCGCCCACCCCGGCGTGGCTGCTCTATTTGCTCTATCACAGTGATTCGCCATGGGTGGACTCGGGCTATAAATGGGTTCTACCCGGTCCCAAGTTCGACAAGGCGGTGGAGCGGGCCCAACACAGCGACGACCCAGCCACGGTGCGCGCGGCCATCCAGGAGGCCCAGCGGGTGTTGGTGGACGAGACCTGCGCGGTCATCCCCCTGCTGTTCGTGGCCAACGTGTACCTCACCCGGCCAGGGGTGAAGTTGGACCCGCGTCCCCGGGGCGGCTACGAGCGCTTCGGTTACGCCCGTCTGCCGCGCTAGGGAGCGGCCGTGCTCAAACTGATCGTCCGGCGGCTGGCCTGGCTGGCCTTCACCCTGCTGGGGGTGTCGTTCCTTTGCTTCTGCCTGTCCCATCTCTCGCCCGGCGAGACCGGAGACATGCTGCTGCGCCAATCCGGCGGGGTGACTTCCTCGGAATCAGCCCAGCGCTTCCGCCAGAGCCTGGGCCTGGACGATCCCCTGTTGGTGCGCTACGGGCGCTGGTTGAGCCACGCGGCGCGCCTGGACTTCGGCGAGTCCTTCGCCACCGGCGAGCCGGTCGGCCGCGAGATGCTCCGTCGCTTGCCCGCTACCCTCAAGCTCACCGTGGCCGCGTTTAGCCTCATGCTGGTGCTCAGCCTGGTAATTGGGGTGACCTCGGGCCTTCGTCCGGGTGGGATTTTTGACCATGCCACCCGAATGGTGTGCACCATCCTGGTGGCCCTGCCCAATTACTGGCTGGGCATGCTGCTGTTGTTTTTGTTCGCCGTGCACTGGAAGGTCTTCTCCGTGGTGGGCGGCACGGGGCTCAAGGATCTGGTGCTTCCCGCCATAACCCTTGCCCTTGGCATGAGCGCCTTTTACGGCCGCATGGTACGCGAGCGCCTGCTGGAGGTGATGAGCCAGGACTACATCCGCACCGCCCAGGCCAAAGGCCTTCCCCTGGGGGTGGTGCTCTACCGCCACGCCCTGCTCAACGCGATCATCCCCTTGTTGAACCTGTGGGGCATGAGCTTCGGCTTCCTGTTGGGCGGCTCGCTCCTGGTGGAGACGATCTTCTCCTGGCCCGGAGTGGCCAGCTTCGCGGTGCAAGCCGTACTCAGCCGGGACTACCCGGTGACCCAATGCTACGTGGTGTTCATGGCCGTGATCTTCACGGGCAGCAACCTGGTGGTGGACCTGTTGCAGACCCTGGCCGACCCCAAGCTGCGGCGCAGGGCCGTCCAAGAAGGCGGGGCCTAGCATGGCCACTGCGCGGCGCAACCTGAGCCTGTGGCTGGGCTCCGGGCTGGTAATCCTGCTCTTGCTCACCGCCTTGGCCGGGCCCTGGCTGGCACCGCATGATCCTCTGCGCATCAATCTTTCCGCCCGCCTGGCCCCGCCCAGCTGGGACTACCCCTTGGGGACCGACCCCCTGGGTCGCTGCGTGTTCTCCCGCCTACTCCATGGATGCCGCGCCTCCCTGGCCGTAGGGCTTTTGGTCTCGGCAGGGGTGATGCTGTTGGGCCTGTCCCTGGGCCTGGCCGCCGGTCTCTCGGGCAAACAAGGCGATTTCTGGCTCATGCGCCTGGTGGACATCGTGTTGGCCTTTCCCTCCCTGGTGCTCACCCTGGCGGTGATCGGCCTGCTGGGGCCCAGTCTGCCCGCCGCCGCACTGGCCCTGTGTCTGAGTTGGTGGCCGGTCTACGCCCGCCTGGTGCGGGGCTTGGTGCTTTCGGCCAAGGAGCGCGAGTTCGTCTTGGCCGCCCGCCTAGTGGGCACCCGGGGTCCGGCCCTGGTGCGCCGCCACATCCTGCCCTCGGTGATGCCTCCGGTGATGGTCCTGGCCAGTTTGGAAACCGGCACCATGGTGCTGGTGCTGGCGGGCCTGAGCTTCCTGGGCCTGGGGGCCCAACCGCCGCTGCCCGAGTGGGGGGCCATGCTCAACGAGGCGCGCTCCTACATCTACACCGCGCCCCATCTGTTGGTGGCGCCGGGGGTGGCCATTTTTCTCACCGTGCTGGGCTTCAACCTGCTGGGCGAGGGCCTGCGCGATGCCCTGCGCATCAAAGAGACGGTGCGCTGATGAGTCTCCTGTCCATCGAGGATCTGCACATCAGCTTCCCCGGCCGCCCCACGCCCAGCCGGCCGGTGCGCGGCCTCAGCCTGTGCCTGGAACGGGGCTCGGTGCTGGGCCTGGTGGGCCAGAGCGGCTCTGGCAAGAGCCTCAGCGCTCTAGCCATGATGGGCATGGTGCCCCGGCCGGGACGCATCAGCGGAGGCCGGATACTGCTGGATGGCGTGGATCTGACCCGCTTGAGCCCAGCCCAGTATCGCCACGTGCGGGGCCGCCAGATGTTTTTGATCTTCCAGGGCAGCGCGGCGGCGCTCAACCCCGCGCTCACCGTGGGCAAGCAGCTGGCCGAAGTGATGGTGCATCTGCGTGAGGCCTCCTGGCGCAAGGCCCGGGTCGGGGCGGGCGAACTACTGGAGCAGGTGCGGGTGGACCCGCGCCATCTGAACTCCTACCCCTTTGAGCTCAGCGGCGGCATGCGCCAGAGGGTGCTGGTGGCCATGGCCCTGGCCATGGAGCCCCAGCTCATCATCGCCGACGAGCCCACCACCGGCCTGGACGTGGTGACCCAGGGAGAAATCCTGGACCTGTTCGCGGACCTCAGGCGGCGCATCCCCGGCGGCATGATCCTCATCTCCCACGACCTTAGGGTGGTGGCCAGCTTGGCCGATCAAATCGCGGTGATGCACCAGGGGCGCATCGTGGATCAATCCCCCACCCGCCTGCTGCCCACCCAGGCCCACCATCCCCATACCCGTGAGCTGCTGGCAGCTAGCCGCGCCTTTTCCCTGAGGGAGCCATGCTAAGGGTGGAGGAGCTCAGCAAGTCCTTTGCCGCGCCAGGCGGGGAGCTCAAGGCCCTGGACCGCGTCTCCCTGGAGCTGGAGGTGGGCCAATGCGTGGGCGTGGTGGGCGAGAGCGGGGCGGGCAAGAGCACTCTGGCCCGTTGTATTCTCGGCGTCGAGCGGCCCAGCGGGGGGCGGGTATTGTTCGAAGGGCACGAGGTGGCCGCCCTGGACCGGCGGGAGCGGCGGTGTCTGTGGCAACGAGCCCAGATAATCTGGCAGGAGCCAGGCCTGGTATTGAACCCGCACCAAAAGGTGGGGCGTATCGTGGCCGAGCCCCTAAGCAACCTGACTTCCTTATCCCGGCGAGAGCGGCGGGTTCGGGTGGGCGAGCTCTTGGAGCAGGTGGAGCTGGAACCCGCCCTGGCGACGCGCTTCCCCCACCAGCTCAGCGGCGGCCAGGCTCAGCGGGTGTGTATCGCCCGGGCTCTGGCCCCCGGTCCCCGTCTGCTCATCTGCGACGAGCCGGTCTCGGCCCTGGACCTACCCTTGCAACTCAAAGTGATGGAGCTCCTGGACAGCCTGCGCCGCGAGCTGGGCCTGGGCTTGCTCCTGATCACCCACGACCTGGGCATCGCCCGCCGTTACTGCGCGCGGGTGAGCATCATGCTCAAGGGCCAGGTGGTGGAGCAGGGTCCGGCGGCCGAGTTGCTGAACCATCCCCGCCATGCCTACGCCCGTCAGTTGCTGGCCGCCACTCTCCGCCTGCCCTGGTAGCCTTTCGCCCCAAAAAACCGGACGGCCCTCCCTGGGGAGAGCCGTCCGAATCAACGGGCACCGCCTTCTAAACGGAAGCCTTGTCCAGCATGGCCACGAACTCCTCGCGGGTGCGCACCGTGGGGGCCACCATCACCAGAATTTGGCAGGGCTCGGGGCCGTGTATCTCCTGGCCAATCTCGGCATTGGGCGGGACCAAGGCCACGCTGCCCGGGTTCATCACCCCGCGCACCGAACCATCGCCCTGGAAGATGTCGCAGCTGCCCTTCACACAGATGATCAGCAACTCCATGGGGTGTGAGTGGGGAGGATAAAAACCTGGCGGAATGATCATGGCATGGCTGCTCAGATGCTCACCGTGCAGCATGGGGGCCAGGTCGCCCTCCACCCCGGTGGGGTAATACTTGAGGGCGTCGTAATTGTCGATGAGCTGCATGGTGCCCACGCTTTTTATCTCTGACATTTCCTTCTCCTTGGTTGGTGCCGATCTAGAACCAGGCATTGATGCCCACCATCATGTTGAAGCCGGGATAAGGATAGATGGACTCACTGCCCGGGTTCCCCCCGGCGCTGCCGTAGGCCTGTTGGTCGAAGATGTTGTTGGCCACCACGAACAGCTCCACCCCTGGTTTCCAGTCGTCGAAGCGCTTGATGTAGCGCGCGTTGAGCACCCAGAAGCCGTCCTCCTCCACGGTGTTGGCGTAGTTGAAGTAGCGCTTGCCGGTGTAGACCGGGTTCAGAGAGATATCGCCCCAAACGTTGTTGCGGTAGCCGGCGTAGAGGGCGAACATCACGTCCGGCACCCCGTTCAACTGATTGCCGTCATAGTTGACGCCTTCGCTGGTGAAGTCCACGAACTCGGCTTGCTGATAGGTGAAACTACCCGTGGCGTAAAGGCCGTTGGCCCAGCGGGCGTTTAGGCCCAGCTCCACGCCCCGGGAGCGGGTCTTGCCCGCGTTCTCATACTGGGAGCCCGGGGTGGGGTCGGGCCTGACGAACTTGTCCTCGACGTCGTTCCAGTAGAGGGCCAGGTTGTAGTCCAGCCAGGAAAGAGGCTGGCCGCGCATGCCCACCTCGTAGGCGTAGATGCGCTCGGGGTCCAGGTTCCCGCTGGTGGCCGCGGCCGGCACCCGGGCCGGGCTCTTGAAGCCGGTGTTGTAGCCGGCAAAGAGGTTGATGGCCTCGTTGATGGTGTAGGTGGCTCCGATCTTGGGGCTGAAGTTGCTGTTGGATTGGTTCCAGGTGTTGGGTCCGGGGTTGACGTAGCCCACCTGGTCCTGCTCGTAATTGTCGTAGCGAACACCGGCGGTGACGGTGAAGGCCTCGGTGATGCCCAGCTCGTCCTGCACATAGCCCGACCAGGTGGTGTCCTCGCGGTCGCGGTCGCCGGTGAGCTGGCCGATGTTGTGGCCATCGGCCTGGTTGAGGGTGGTGTGGATGGTATGGTAGCGGTACTCACCGCCCACCACCAGCTTGTTGGCCATGCCCCAGATATTGTGGTTCATGGTGAAATTGATCTCCGGGTGGGCCTCCCACTCGTCGTAGCGGTGCCAGCCGTACCAGAACATCTCGGTGAGCTCGTCCTTAAACTCCACCTTGGCCCTGAGTACGTGAGGGCCGAAGTTCTGGTCATAGGTCAAGGCGACCAGCTTTTCGGTTTCTTGCAGGGTGTTGTCCGCCCCGGGGTTCTGCTCGGGGTTGGCCTGCCACTGGGCCTTGGTCAGGCTGTTGGCGTAGTTGGCGTCGGTGTCGAAGTAGGAGCCGTGAAAGGCCACGGTGGCATCGAAGGGCAGATTGTAGGCCACCCTGGCGTAGACGTTGTTGTCGCGCATGTAGGTGCGCTCCTGATAGGCGTCCTGCCGCCTCAAGGAGGCGTCCACCAGGTACTCCCAATTGCCCTGTGAGCCGTTGAGCACCGCGTAACCGTTGCCACCGCCAAAGCTGCTGAAGGCCACCCCCGCCTTGCCCTCGACCGGCTTATCAGCCACCCGGGTGATGATGTTGATCACCCCGCCGATGGCCTGGTCGCCGTACTCGGCCGAGGGAGTCTTGATCACCTCGATGCGTTCCACGTCGTGCAGGGCCAGACGCGGCGGCACTATGTAGCCGTTGCCCTTGTTGAACTCCACGCCGTTGACCAATACGCGCATGGCCCAGGCGCTCACCTCGCCGCCTCGGGAGGACATCAGGCCGTCCTCGTCGATGCCATAGGCACCGGCCGGGATGTAAATGCCCGGAATGTTCACCTCGCGCAGGACGTCGAACACGCTGTAGTTGCCCGGATAGCGCTCGATCTGCTCGCGGGAGATAATTGCCACGTTGGTGGGCGTCTTATCCACCTCGGTGGATATCTTGGAGGCGGTCACGATGACGTCGCCGGGGTTGGTCACCGTGTCTTTGGCCCCGGCGGGCAGGGCCAGGGCCAGGATCATCCCGGCGGCCAGGCACAGCGCGGCCCAGGGCCGCCGGACCTTGAGAGTTTGGGTTTGTTTTTCAAGCAGCAATTTCTAGCTCTCTCCTTTGGGTTGAATTAGGGCGCTTTGGTCCCTGGGCGGAGAGAGCCTTTGGTCGCATTGACACCACGGCCGGCGCGGCGCTATACATGAATAAGGATCTCCTTCGCCTAGAGGGACGATTCACACCGAAGGCAGCCCGACGACTTGCCAGGAGACGGGCTGCCTTCATCACTAAAAAAGCCAAGGAGCCGGTGGGGACTACAGTCCCTGCCGGGCCTCCTTGGCTTCAGCTAATACGGCTTATTTTTTCGAAGCTACGCGCGTCGCTTCTTGCGACGCTTTCGCGCTCTACTTTCTAGCTTGACGGCAAAATGATGTCAAGCAAAAGCAGACGGTTGATTCCATGCCTCCTGGACCGAGGGAGTTAACGGATTCTAGCGGGAACCAAGGTAGTCAAGCTGGCTAACGCACGCATCCGGCGATTGGTTACTGAACGAGCTAAATACCTTCCACTCTTATAAAGGCCGCTGCCCCCCCTGGCCTCGGGCCCAAAGACGCTCACCGCTGCCCTGGCTCAGCGCCCCTTTGGGCTACTGGCCTACCCCCGATCAATGTACCTCTTCTTGAGTCAGGCCCTCTTTGTTTTTGAGGTTAAGAAGACCTGGGAAGGTACCCTAGCCGCCCTTGGGCAGGATGGCCTCCGGCGCCGGCGGCTGGTAGCCCAGGGACATGTGGGGCCGGAAGGTATTGTACTCCCCCCCTCCCCCACCTAGTCCGCTCCCTCCTCGGGCCTGGGCCCAACACGGCCGAAGCCGGCCTGTAGGCCGAGTTCAAAGCCATCGCCTCACCGGCCACCGACCAGAGTCGGCCTACGGGCTCTCTCCAAGATTAGGGCCGGGAGGCGTGTTCCAAGTCCAGGGGCATGGGGTACCAAGAGCGGTGGGGTTTAGCGGATACGTGTGGGTAAGGGGTAGTCTAAAGAGTGATGCTTTAAAATACAGGCAGCAACATGGCGAAAGCGGCCGGATTTAACTTGTAGCCAATATCCTAGGAATGAGCACATGGCCAATAGAGTTTGCATTTAATGCGTGACGACCAACAAAAGGCTATCCGGCCAGGGTGGCAAATTTTAGCAAGATCTTAAATTATTATACGAATATAACTATGTGATTTTTAAAATATCTTTTGACAATTTGGCTGGTCGCATATGCGATATGGATTAATAATATTTGCAACAAGCGTGAAACTTGCACCTGTGAAACTAAAGAAATGTGGTCCTTTGGCATTATTGTTGCCAGGTTTATTTTGTGGCAGCCTAGATTGGTATATTGGAATAATTTGAGCATTGATTAACCATTAGCCTCGAATGGTGTAAGCATGGCTCGCAAAGGATTAATGTTGGTATTCGGCTTGCTGGCCTTGAGCTTCGCGGGCGCCACCGTTTCAGCCGCCCAACCGGATGCGCAGGCAATCAAGACTTACTTGATGGCGCATCCCGAGGTGATTTTAGAGGCCTTGGAGAAGCAGAAGGTAGCCCTGTACGACATGGTCGTGGCCGGTCAGCAGATCAAGCAGCGCATCGCTTGGCGGGAAAACATAAAGCGTAGCCTGGCCAACCCGTTGAAGCCCGCCATTAACCCCGAACGGCCCCGGTTGGGTAATCCCCAAGCGCCAACGCTGGTCGTGGAGTACACCAACTTCATGTGTTCCACCTGCCGCAAGGGCGCGGTCGCCCTGGAAGACCTTTTGGGCAAATATCCTATAAAATATCAGGCATTAATCAAGCACGTGCCCAACGACGACATATCCCGTCAAATCGCGCTGTACTACGAGGCCATTGCCCGCCAAAGTACCGGCAAGGCATATGTTTTTTACCACCAGGTATTTGAGCGCCAGCCCGAGCTGACCAAGAATGGATTGCTTCCCGTTCTGGATATTGTGAAGGGCCTCAAGCTCGACCAAGCCCGTTTGGCCCGCGACCTGTCCGATCCCATCCTGGCCCAGCGCATCAAGGACGATACCGCGGAGAGCAAGGCATTCAACTTGGGTGGCACCCCGGCCTTTATAGTGGCCGGCGTTTTGCTGCGCGGCCCGGCCCCGGTGGCCGCGTTCGAGGACATTTGGTATTTAAGCAAGGGCAAACAGCCGCCAACTTCCAACAATTAATACACCATAAAATCGCGCACCCTAGGCTATGCCTATTAAGCCTCTAGCCGCGTTTGGTCGCTCCATATCGGGTCACTCCGCTCTCGTCGCCGTATGCCTATTTGTTGGCAGTTACAAATTTCAAAAGACATTTATATACAACAATTATTTAAATAATCTAAAAGCACTAAAATGCCTAAAGATTACGTTTTTGCCCGTATTTGATCCGCACCCTATGATATAAAATAAATTTTAGAGGGTATCGTGTTGCATTGTCTATCATCCTATTTTGCAGGGAGGACTGCGTTGAGCCGGGTGCCAAAGTGGAACAGTCTAAACCGTAAAATGCTCCTGAAGATGATCAAGGAAGGCAAGACGGAACGCGAAATCAGGAAAGTCATGGCCGGCAAGGATAAAAGGATGACTTCCATTGAATTCGCGCACCAACTGAAGATGGCCTTGGTCGAAGACGGCACGATTAAAACGAAGACGCCTAAAAGCCAGGGCGAGACAGCGCCCGAAAGCTACAAAATCACGCCAAAGGGACGCCTGGTGATAACCGATTTTTCCGAAAAAGTTGGAGCAGAGCAAGGCGCCTCTTTTATCCTGGAAAAGCCCAGGGGCGGATCCAAGGCTTGGCGTTTGGTGCCCGCCTAATCGTTTCCGCCCAGGCGTCTTCAGCGAGGTCATCACCGCCCCTGATCAAGCAGGAGGCGTCCGGACAGAGGCGCCATGCCCTCCAGATCAGCTCCGCCCCGTCCCATCCCCATGGCCTAACGGCCTAATTTTATCCGTAATCCCGCGCAATTACCCAATCGCCAAGCGGCTCATCCCCCCCATGCCGTCAAAATAGTCCTTATGGCTGATAGCCTATCCCCCGTGATCCGTCTAAAGTATTAGCAAATAACCCTAACCATAAGGGGTGACTATCATGTCCAAACAGTTGACCGCGTTGGTGGCCGTTTTGCTTTTCATGGCCTGGGCCCTGCCGGCAATGGCCCTCACCAATATTCTGACCTTGGACCCCGACGGATTGGGCAACTTGGCCACCATCTCGGTAAGTCAGGCGGACACGGCGGACCTGTACGCCGAGATCCAGCAGATCGGCGTGTCCAATATGGCTAACATATCCCAGGAGGGGAGCGCCCTAAGGGCGGTCATCGGTCAGAACGGCAGCGGCAACTTCGCAGAAATATTCCAGGCCGGCAGCAACCTGCAGGCCTACATCACCCAGGTGGGAACCAACAATTACGCCAGCACCACCCAGACGGGCAGCAACCAATTTTCCTATATCTACCAGAACGGCACCGGAAACCGGGCCACCGTGGTCCAGTCCAACTAACTCCGTTGGGCTCTCTCTGGGGATGCCTACGCCCGCATGACGAGACGGGACGACCGGCTTAACCACCGAAGGTGATTTGGGCTATATAAGGTTCGATCAGGGCCTTGATCGGCTCGCTTATGGCCGTCGGGCATTTCAGGGCGCCGTCAAAAAATCCGCAGCCATACTCATTCAGTAGACACATACCCATCAGGTGATCTATGGCGCCGTTGACGCCGTGGCGCGCCTCGGCTCCCAGCCGAACCAACAGCCTGCGGTGCAGCCAGGCGGCATTGGGCACCACACCCGCCATGGCCAACATCGCGCCCAGATCATCGGTCTCCGGCTCACCGGCCAACCGGGCCATCACCTCCTGGTCCACCTCCAAGGCTTCGCATCCCCCAACGCCATGCGGCGAAGCCAGTACCCAGTCCCGCGCCTGGGCGGCCTCCAAACCCATCAGGCGCAAGGCATAGTAATAAGCGCAGGTGGTGGCCAGGGCAGGGTCGTCCGGGCCGGGCCCGTCACTGTCCTCGGCCATAACCTCGCGTATCAAAAGGTAAAAATAGCAGCACAAGAGCATCTGCAATTGCTGATCGGCCAGGAATTGCTCACGGTATATCAGGCAGGCGGCGCGTATCAGCCCCAGGTGCACCGCGTGGACGCAGTCGGCGATATTTTGGGCCTCGCCGGTCTCCGGATCAATGCCCAGGGTGACGGCATTGAGCGATATGGCCACCACCCGGTCCTCCTCCGAAAAGAACACCCGGGCCGATATGTTGTCATCCCGCATGATGGGCAGGTGGATGTATATCAACTGGGCTTCCAGAGCCCGCGCGATCACGGCCTGGGTGGGGCAGGCGGGCATTTTGGCCAGGCAGCGCCGGAATGCTTCGTCAAACTTGCGGTAGCAGTGGCTGAACTCCTCGGTGCGGTAAAACACATACAGTTTGTTGCCGAACTGGCGCAGAACCCTCTTGGCTAAATCGTCCCAGTGCCTGATCCGGTGCAACTGCCGCTCTTGCCGGGCCATGGAAACCAGGGTGCGGCACCAGTTGGAGACCATGAGGGCGTGTTGACTGGAGCGGCTGGCCAAGCCCATGAGATCAGCTTCGCTAAACAGCAAGGTCATGAGCTTCTGGTGCTCCGGGGTCATTTCGGGGTCGTTTAGCTTGGCCGAGAGCTTGGCGAAACCATCGGGCAGTTGCGCGATGTCCCGCAGGGGCGCCAGCATGCCGCGTTCCGCGGCCCACTCCAGCACCTCGGACGGGATTTGATGGAAGTTGTCCAGCAGCAGTCCGGGGTCCTGCAGGCAGGAATGATACAGCCGGAAATTGGATATGGTGGGCAGGCCCAGGGCCATCAGTTGGGCGAAGGTCATGGCCTGGCTCAGGCTCTTCACCGGCAAGGCCGGTATGGGCCAGTTGTCGAAATCTATGGTCTCCTCGTCGGGGTACAAAAACAGCTTGGCACCGAACTCCGTGGCCGCCATGACCTTGGCGATCAAGCCGCCCACCGCATGCACCCGGAAATGCTCGTCAACCCCCCCGGTGGCCATCAGAGAGCGGGGCCACTCGATCCCCTGGGCCAACAGGCCCACCGCCATGGCAAAGGGCAGCCCCAGGGAATCGCCCCGGACCGAGGGCCCGGAGGGATTGAGCAGTGGCCAGACATAGAAGGCCCGCGATCCACCGTCCACCAGGCCGGAGTCGGTGGCCGCCTCGAAAGCCATTTCAATGGTCTGCAGGCAGTCTGGTCCCAGGCAGTCCCGAGCCCACCCCGGCATCTCCAGGCCGGAACCGCCGGCCATGGGGGCGAGCAGCAACTGGAACAAACAACCCTGGTTGTTGACACTCACCAGCGGTATGGGCACCGAGGTCCAGGGCATGGCCAGGGCCTCCAGCCAGGTCAGTCCCGGCAGCACCGCCTCGACGCTGTGGTTGTCCGCCAGCCACTGGATCAGCCAGGCGGGGGCGGGGTCTTCTTCTTTGGCGATCAAGACCCCGGCGATGGTGTGCAGGAGGAATATCTCCTCGAGGCCCTGGCGGCTGGCCATATCCATGGCTTGGTTGAGCTGGGCCAGATCCTGGGGCCAAGGCCCGCCCACCTTTTCCAGGCGGTGGCAGGCCAGCTCCAGGGAATGGGAGTCAGCCATATAGACCAGCAGATCATCCCACTCTTCGGTCAGGGTCACGGCCATTACCTCTGCTTGCTGAACAACCGGGCGTAAAGGCGGCGGTGAAGCTCGGGCTGCCCCTCGCTCTCGCCCTCCGGGAACACCGCCCAGAAGCGAATGGATTCGGTATCAGTCGGCCCCAGATGGCCGTTCAGACTTTTGAGCAGTTTGCCTTGGGCGTCCAACCAGCGGAACTCTGCCTGCCAGTGCTCCCCTTCCGGCAGAGGACCCAGGATCCTGCCTCCCACCGCCACCTTGGGCTGACTCAGGAAGTCGGTGACGTGCGCTTGGAGGAAATGGCAGGCGACCGGCCGTCCTCGGCGGATCTGGAAGGCCAGCACCGGCACGCGCCAGCCCTTGTCCGCGGTGGCCGCGGCTTTTAATAGATGTTGTTCGCCGGGGCTGGCGTGGAAGTACAGGTCCGCCGGAGTCAGGCCGGCGGCCAGCGGCAGTTCCACCTTCAAGCCCAAATCCCGCAGATCCTCGATCAGCCGGGTGGGAGCCTCCGTCTCATCCACGATATCCGAGGCCGTCCGCGGCGCGGCCTCCGGCTTCTCCGCTCCCTGCGGGGCGTCCATCACCTGGCGGTCCTCCACGGCCGCTTCGTACTCGGCCATCAGCTGTTGGGCCGCGGAAAAGGAAAAATAGCACCCCAGCTCGATTTCCATCTGCTGGAATACGTGGCCCAGGGACCAGGGGGCCAGGTGAGGGAAAGGCTTTTGGCTGGCTTCACGGACCAAAGCGGCGGCCGCTGGGTTGGATGGGGCGCATAGCTCGAACAGGTTGCGGCGGTGCAAGGTGTAGACGTTCCACGGCTGGGCGAAACGGCTCTCGTCCAAAAGCACATCCTGGCTGGAGGCAAAGGTAGGGTCATAGTGGGTCTGCGCCACCAAGACGGCGTTGGCGAGGTTGGGGCCGGTGTCCAGCACCAGCACTAGGGGTGGCCGATAATAGCGGTGCTTGGGCCCCCAGCCCGCCAAGGCCGGATCCAGGCGCCACACCTGCCCCGGTTCCGGGGACTCATCGGAAGTTTCATGGTGGCCGTGCCAGGGCTCCGGAGCCAATTGCTGCCAGGGGGGCTCAATGATTTCGGCTGTCCGGCGTCTTTGGCAAAGCAGGCATGCCTCCAGATGGGCCGCCGCCTCGGGGGTGAGCTCCTGGCCAATGACTTCCTCCAGAGGAGGACAAAACCGCATTTGCCAGGCCAGCTCCCAGGCCTGAAAAATTTGCCATTTCTCAAAATAGTCATTCATGGGTGGGGGCCTTTCTTGTGTGTGTGAGCATCCACCCATCTCTAACGGTCTCCAAAGTCCTTTTTGCAAGTTTCAGCGATGTAAAGCAAAAATTTGGTCCAAAATGACCTTTCGCGCGCGGCCGGGGCGACTCCAGGCCAACTTTCAAAAACCAGGGCCAGATCGTCGCAGGCGCGGTCCAGTTGATATTTGACGTGGCTCGGCCCGGACAGGCCGGTCATCTGGGCGATCTGCTCCAACGTCAAGTTGCCTGGGTCCAGGGTGAGCTGGAAGACCTTGCGGCGCTTGGAGCTCCACAGGGAGGCCACCTGCCAGGCCAGGATTTCCAGACCGTCCTGATCGGAGACGTTGTGCGCCGCCAACCCCTCATGGGCCAGGGCCTGGTCGGACAACTGTCTCTGTTGAGGGTCGCGCAGGTGCTCATAGTGAGCCACCAGGAAATCAACCAGGCTCCTTATCGGCAGGAAGGCCGGCCGGCCCAGGCGCTCCACCGCCTGGCGCCAGAAGAACTCGGCCAGGAGGTTCAGGTCCTTGGCCCGCAGGCGCTCCAGATCCTTCGGCCCCACCAGCCCGGCCGGAGAGGGCCATTGCGCGTAGGATTCGCCGACCCTCGTCTCCAATGCGGCCTGCGGTTTGGCGCCGAGCTCAAGGCTGAAGAAACTTCCGCCTCCGATGGAGCGCGAATAGAACTCCGGACCTTCGGCAATGGCCTGGCGCAGGCGTCGGTAGAGATAACGGTACTGGCTGATGTCCTTATGACGGGCCTGGTCGCGCAGATTTAGGAGAAAGCCGTTGCGCAGGTAGGCCGCGGTCGTCCTGCCCGGCCGGCCTTGGCTGTCCGAGGTTTCCAACGGAGGAGCCATCCCCTTGGCCAGGAAGTTTTGCAGATACAGCCAGAATTCATGGGCCACGTCTTCGATGTTTTGGTCCATCTCCTGGGGGGAGGTCCCGCGGGGGGCAGGAAAGGGCCATAACTTGGCGGGAAGATCCAGCGAGGCGGCCCGCGACATAATGATGCGGGCCTCCTGCCGCAGCCAAGGCAGGCACTCGTCGGAGAACAGGTACTGCGCCAAGGATTGGACGTTATCGGATGCCGGCTTCATTCAGGAACCGTCCCGCAGGCAATTTTCAGGCACGCGACCCCAGTAGCGCAGACTCCACAGGAAACCAGGGTCGCTGGGCACTTGAAAGACGCACTCTTCCACCAGATAGGTCCGCCGTGCAATGACATAGGAGGTGTGCTCCAGACGGCATCCCTGTTCAATGTAACGCTGGTTGTGCAGCCGCTTACTGGAGCAGGGGCAGAGGCGGTGCCCGGCGTTGCCTATGCGCTGCAACACGAATATTGGATGGGTCTTGCCGGAGCTTGCTGCTTGAGAGGCGAACTCTCCCCGGGTCAGATGGCGCAGGGCGTTATCCTTGGCGCCCACGAAAAGGCAGCGTTCCTCCCACAAGTTGGGCGGGATAAATCTGATGCCCCGGGCGAACTTGCCCCGGGACTGGTTCAGCTTATCCATCACCTGCTTGGAACCCGAGGTCTCCGCATCGCGAAGATGGTGCGCAGGTTGTTTCTTGCCGCGTTTCATACGAGAACCCGGGGCGCGGCTGGGCGGCTTGCCCGTCGCCTCCCAGAAAAGAGGAGTATTCGTACCGCGTTTCATTATGAGCCTCGGACGTAACCTCACGCAACCACCCGTGCGGCCTCCCGGAATTACCTTGAGTGCACAAGCGCATCCATCCGACTCCAAACGCCGGGCAACTCCCGCGGCTTGCCTCCCAATCCCCTGTTTTGTGCGAGCCGCCGCTTTAACCATTTCTAGTTCCCCTAACAATTACCTTTAATTCTCTTAGCTCTATCACCCCTCGGGACTAGCCATCTTTACTAGGCTGCTTATTATTTTTGGTTAGGCCTTAAATTCTCATTCTATTAATTATAACTAGCCATTTTAATGCCCCCTGAATATTGATAGCCATCTCTATTTCCACCTATGCTGGATGTAAATCATCGTAGATTTGACGAGGGTGTTATCAATGCTAACTGATTCGCGAGACGTCTGAGAAATGAAATACATTATTGGCCATATTAACGCAAGCCATTTAGGGGTGCGTGCCGTCTTTTTGGCCACATTTATATCTTTTGTACTAATTGCATCGGTTTTAAATGCTCACGCTAATGCTGACAACAAAGCATCGGACAATGGAAAATATGATGAACTGATTAGTTCCGGCCTGGTGATGGATAAAACCATCACGCCCATAGGCCGCCACTTCTATAAAGAGTTCATGGCTTATTGGACCGCCCCCAGAGGATTATCCGACTACACCATTACCATTATTGAACGCTTTAACCCTCAGTGGGGCAGTATCGCTTGGATCTCCGTGGACGACGACATCATCTACCAACAGCTCATTAGTTCGCGCAGGCTCATCATGGAGGATTTGGCCAAGGACGCGGTGCGCCAAGTGCTGCAATTCATGGTCAAAAGGGAAATTATCAAGCGATACAAGGGCAGTATGGATCTCGAAGGCGACGGGTATTAAGAAAGGAAGGCTTCAGATGACCACGATCAAACCGAGCTTGTTCACGTTAATTTTTGCCGCGGCCCTGCTGGCTATGGCGACCACCGCCTCGGCAACGGAACTAGTTTGGGCACCGATCAATCCCAACTTTGTTGGTGGAAACCCTCTAATGGCCAATGCACTTTTGGCCAACGCTCAATCGCAGGATAACAACAAAGACCCAGACTTGGATTCAGCTCAGAGCCGCCTTGACGATTTCACCGACAACTTGAACCGGAGCATTTTATCGCTCCTGTCAGCCAGAATTGTTGAGCGTGCTTTCGGGACCGACAGTCTGCCAAACGGCACTTTTACTATTGGTGATTACACCGTTGTTATCTCCGATACTCTCGGATCATTGAACGTCAATGTATCGGATACCGGTGGCAACAATACTCATATATCCATCCCGACCTTTTAAGGAAATATTCCTGCTGAGGGGAAACGGAGAGGACCTGAAATGCTGATCTATCTTAAACGGTTCGGGGTTATGATCCTGCTCACCATGGTATCCGCATGCAGCATTCCCATGCATGAATTCGATATCATGCCGCCTCATGTGAGTAGGATAAGTCACACCTATAAAGACCTGGTCTCTCTTCCTTCCCCCAAAGGAAAAATACGAGTCAGCGTGTACTCCTTCCGGGACATGACCGGGCAGTACAAGCCCCAGCCCAACGTGAGCTCCTTCTCCACGGCGGTGACCCAGGGTGCGGTGAACATCCTGCTCGAGGCGCTCAAGCGCTCCAAGTGGTTCATCCCGGTGGAGCGTGACGGCCTGCAGAGCCTGCTCACCGAGCGCAAGATCATCGCCGCCGCAAACCGCAAAAATGGCGCTGGCGAAGCGCAGTTGCCGGCCTTGGAGTTTGCCAACGTGCTGCTGCAGGGCGGCATCACCGCCTATGAGACCAACACCCTCACCGGTGGCTTCGGGGCGCGCTATTTCGGCATCGGGGGTTCCACCCAGTACCGCATGGACCAAGTCACGGTGCACCTGAGGGCGGTTGACGTTAATTCCGGGCGCATCCTGAAATCCATCTCCACCACCAAGACCATCTTCTCCTATGAGGTCGACGCCGGAGTCTTCCAGTTCATCTCCTACAAGAAGCTTCTGGAGATCGAGGCGGGCTTCAGCCAGAACGAGCCCGTGCAGATGTGCGTGGCCGCTGCCATCGAGAAGGCGGTAATCGCCATGGTCATCGAGGGCGTGCAGGACGGCCTCTGGGCCCTGAAGGACCCCGAGCAGATCAACAGCCCCGTCTTCAAGGACTATGAGGAAGAGTCCCAGCGCCTGGCCACCGAAGCCGAGTTGAAGAGGGTCGAGGCCAAGGCGGCCGCGGTGCGCAAGGCCAAGTACGACTCCGCGGCTCTGGAGAAGTTCCAGGCCGAGCAGGCCGAGAAGCAGCGGATAGAAGCCGAGGCCAAGGCCGAGCAGGAAGCCAAGCAGCGGATGGAAGCCGAAGCCAAGGCCGAGGAGCAAGCGAAGCAGCGCATGGAAGCCGAAGCCAAGGCCGAGCAGGAAGCGAAGCAGCGGATGGAAGCCGAAGCCAAGGCCGAGCAGGAAGCGAAGCTGCGCATGGAAGCCGCGGCCAAGGCCGAGCAGGAAGAGAAGCAGCGGATAGAAGCCGAGGCCAAGGCCGAGCAGGAAGCGAAGCAGCGCATGGAAGCCGAAGCCAAGGCCGAGCAGGAAGAGAAGCTGCGCATGGAAGCCGCGGCCAAGGCCGAGCAGGAAGAGAAGCTGCGCATGGAAGCCGCGGCCAAGGCCGAGCAGGAAGAGAAGCTGCGCATGGAAGCCGCGGCCAAGGCCGAGCAGGCCGAGAAGCAGCGGATAGAAGCCGAGGCCAAGGCCGAGCAGGCCTCCGCCGAGGCGCAGGACCAGCCTCAGATCAAGAAGTGGACTACCCCCACGCAAGACGGTGATGCGCTCCCCACCCCCCAGGCCACTCCGGCCAGGGAGGCGGATGTGGAAGGCCGTCGGGGAGTCGGCAAGGCCGGCCAAACCTTGTCCCGAATCGACCAGCCCCAGGCCGCGCCCCCGCGGGCGCTACCTGGGAGCGAGGCGGCTGCGTCCCTGCCCGCGCAGGAAGCTCCGTCCGCTGCTGGGGCCGAGACCGATCAGGGCGGCGCTCCCGCCGCGCCCGCGAGCGTAGAGCGCCAGGAGAGCCACAACGCTGCGTCCATCCGGCTGGCCAGCTGGATGCCCTTAAATATCACCCCTCAAGCGGCCCAGGTGCGGCTGAGCGGCTTGGGAATTTAATCCGTCACGGCTTGGGATAAGGAGCCTGTGCTATGAACCAATCCACCTCAATCAAAAGGATCTTGGCGGCGATGCTGCTGACCCTGTCTCTGGCCGTCTTGGGCGCCGGGCTCACCCCGCCCGCCCTGGCGGCCGGGGGCCAGATCGATGCCCGCTCCAACCAGTCCTACATCTATCAAAGCGGGCCTAGCGCCCTGGCTTATGTCGACCAGGTCGGCCAGGGCAACTTCTCGCGGGTGGAGCAGGAGCGTGGCAGCAGCCTGTCTCGGGTCCGGCAGCTGGGCGAAGAAAACTACTCGGAGATCAAGCAGTACGGCTGGACCACCTTGCAGAACTCGGCCGAGGTGCTGCAACTGGGCCGCCACAACAAAGCCGTCGTCGAGCAGAACGGCTCGGGCAACCGGGCCGCGATCTCCCAGGCCAGTGCCGGCATCTGGGGCAGCTCCTATGGTGAGTATCTCAACGTGGCCGAAATCACCCAGTGGGGCACGGGCAACTGGGCCAATATCGACCAGGTGGGCAGCCACAAGGCGACCATCGTCCAGGGTAGCCCCTGTCAGTTGGCCATCGGCAACCGCGCCTCCATTTACCAGCTCGTCGGCACGGGCAGTGAGGCCTCCATCAGCCAGATGGGATCCCTGAACAGCGCGGCCATCAGCCAAATGGTCGGGGGCGGCGAGGCCTCCATCACCCAGACCGGCTATTACAACAACGCCACGATCGTCCAGTGGGCGGCCAACGCCCCGGTCAACATCACTCAAAGCGGCAATCGCAACGTGGCCAATGTGGTCCAGAACGTGGGACTGCCCGTGGAAGTGACCCAGACCGGCCACATGGTCACCAACATCGTCGTGGGAACAAGGTAGGCAACTCAAATACACCAAAGGAGGTGATGCCGATGTAGGAACAGGAGAAGCCCCGAGGAATCAACCTGAGCTTAGCCGAGCGGACCCGGCTAACCCCCAACCAAACAAGAACCGTAAGAACCGAGAACCGACAAAGAGACCAAAAACCGAAAGACAAGGAGCAATACAGTGAAGAAAATACTATTGGGCTTGCTGGGAGTGTGCCTGCTTTCCAGTGTTGCCATGGCTGGCGGCATCGACATCGTTAACCAGCCCTACGACTTCCGCAACCAGAGCTATATCACCCAGTCCGGCGACTTCTCCTGGGCCATGGTGAACCAGTATGGCGACCAGAGCGTTTCTACCATCTCGCAGACCGGCACCTTTGACAAGGCCTACGTGTCCCAGAGCTCCAACTGCTGCTTCAAGGTTGTCAAGAGCTGGGGCGGCCATCACAACTGGTTCAATAACTACAAGCTGGTGGCCCTGTTCACCGGTGACTTCTGGCAGAACGCTTCTTACATCAGCCAAAGTGGCAGGGGCTTCCACGACGCTTACGTGAACCAGAACGGCGACGGCAACTGGAGCGTGGTGGTGCAGAAGGGCAAGAAGGACGGCGCCCACGTCACGCAGAACGGCAACTTCAACCTGAGCCAGATCAAGCAGGATGGCTGGGGCGTTAACAACGCCTTGGTGGACCAGTCCGGCGACGGCAACGTCAGCTTTATCGACCAGACCGGTGGCGGCGTCAACCTGGCCATGGTTGATCAGCACGGCTACGGGAACTTCAGCGATATCAACCAGGGTGGGAACAAGTTCTCCCTGTACGGCGGCTTCCATTGCCCCATCAATGGCGGCAGCGGCATCAACACCGCCGTGGTGAACCAGCTCGGCTACATGAACTACAGCGAGATCACCCAGACCGGCCGCGGCACGCACACCGCCTTCGTGAACCAGGCCAACTTCTGCTACACCGCCAGCCTTCCCGGCTGCCCGGGCGGAAGATGCAACTAGTTAGTTAACCTTCTACCAGGGGTGGGCCCGTATGAGCCTACCGGCGGGCCCACCCCTGCCCACCCATTGAAAATCAGACGGCAGGCGCTGAAACGACCGGCAAGAGAACGAGAGGGATCAAGTGAAGATGCAGTCCACGGCCATAGCGATTGTCTTGGGGTTGCTGCTGATTTGCCTGCCCCACTTGGCCCGAAGCGAACAAGGACCGGACAAGCCCCCTCCCCAGGTTGATCTGAACGGTGACGGCAAGGTCAGCCTTGAGGAGCACTTGGCCTGGGAAAAGCGCATGTTCGCCAGCTACGACACCAACGGCGACGGCTACCTTGAAGTTGACGAGGTGGCCAAACAGTCCGAAACCATTACCTTGCCCGACGTTGCATCCAACGAAAAAAAACCGGACGGCGATTTGGCCCTGAAGGAACAGGAACCCACTATATATAAGTTCAGTCCCGATTTGGACCAGGACGGAGACAACCGGCTAAGCCTGAAGGAACATTTGGATTACCAGACCAAAAAATTCAACAGCAATGACTTGAACGGCGACGGCCAATTGACCATGCAGGAAATCAGGGACAAGGCGCGAATGGCCCAGGCAGAAGCCATGGCCAAGCTGAAGATCATGCAGGAGCAGTGGCAGCTGGATAGCAAGAACACTCCTGGTCCTTTGCCCCAGGTCGAAGCGGACAACAAAACCGCCAGCATTGCCCAAGTGCCAGCGGCACCCCCCAGGAAATTCACATTTCAAGAACAGCCATCATCGGGGAAAGGTTCTTTAACTCTAGAAAAATCTACTCTCAAGTGAATAAGCGTAGTATTATGAATTCACATGTTAAAACTCTAGGATTTTCCCCTGTGACCTGCCAGGCGTGTGCTGCCCACGCGCGCTATGGAGTACAGCGATGAACTTGGTAATGAAAAACCGCGAGGACACCAGCCAAAGGAACCTCAAGGTGCACGTGGCGGGTGGGCAGCGCCTAACCAACAAGTTGGTTTGCGGCCTGCTTTCAGCCAATGAAGGCATGATCCCCTCCGAAGGCCCCCTGGATGACCTTCCTTTGCTCATCGACGGGGGCGAGGACCAGAAGCCCGACGTGGTCCTTCTGGACTACTTCACGCCTGAGGTACAGGAGCGCCTCCACGAGGATGGCCTAAACCTGCTGGTCAGCCTGAAGGGCACCCCGACCATCGTGTTCAACTTCGGCCAGGAGACCCATTCCAAAAAGTGGATCGTCAACGGCGTGCGCGGCGTGGTCTATGCCGAGGAGAAGCCCGAGATCATCGTCAAGGCGGTGATGGTAGTCTCCATGGGGCACATGTGGTTCCCCCGGGAAGCCATGTCCAAATGCCTGAGCAACAGCTGGGACGACAAGCCCAAGCAGAAGCGGGAAGAAGGCGACCTCACCAACCGGGAAAAAGAGGTGCTTTCCTTGGCGGCGGAAGGCTTCAGCAACGCGGCCATCGCCGACAAGCTGTTCATAAGCGCCTACACCGTGAAAGTTCATATGCAAAACATCTATAGAAAGATCGGTGTTCCCAATCGTGTGACGGCATCCATTTGGGCCCGAAAGCACTTGGACCTCGAAGCATAGAAAGTGGCGTTTTGCAACGGAGCGAACGGCATAGGCCAGGAGGATGCATGGCGGCGAAAGCCATTGTTTTGGCGGCGATATTCATGGGGCTCGGCATGACCATGCCGGCTCCGGCCGCTGCCATGGTCAAACCCGAGGTCAAGTTATGGCTCTCGGTGGAGCGTGGCGCCAACAACATGGTGACGCTCCAGCCCATGTGCCGCTCCCATGAGCGCCAACAAGTCGATTACACCCTCTTGGTGATCAAGCAGGGAGCAAATGGGTCCAGCACCAACAAACAGGGCGGCAAGGCGGTTTTGATACCCGACCACAATACCCCGCTTTGCCGGATCAGCCTTAATCTGTCCGACAACGACGACTGCTGGGCCAAAATAGTGGTGAGAGACAAAAAAGGCATATTGGCCGAAAAAACCATCAAGCTCACCGGAGAAGGCGCCGAAATCTGAGGCTCGAAATGAGTTTGGATTGTCAGGTGGCGCGATGCGCCCAAATTTAACATTTAAGAGTCCCCACACCCAGGCTACCCCTCCTGCCCAACTTTAGGAACCCAACTGAATAGGCTTCATGCCGCCAAACCATGACTTGGGCGCGGTTGCCGTCTTCACGCCTTGCCCCGTATGGCTCGGTAGCCCAGCTCGCCAGGTGCCCCGCATGGATTTTTCCTCGTGAGCGGGCTCCCGGGAGGGCGAAAGGGTCCATCCCTTTTGGGATATCCCAAAATATTTTGTGTTTTATTTGGGTTAAGGGCGCATTATTATAAAGTAGGTAATCGTCAGTTTAAAAACTTGGGGGGTCTAATGACCACTTCGGCTGATAAAAAACATCAGGCCGAGCCTGACGAAAAGCATCATAAAAAAGGGGAGGCTTCCCAAAGCCGCGCCGGCAAGGCCGTGCGGAAAAAGAGCCCCAAAGCCGCAACCCCCAAGGGCGGCAAAGGGAGCCGACCCGGCGCTGAGCCTGGCGGGCAAGACCTAACCAAGGGCCCGTCGTTGTCGTTGGTGGGGGTGGGCGCCTCGGCCGGCGGCTTGGAAGCCTTGCAGGAATTGCTGGGCGCCCTTTCGCCCACCCAAAACGTGGCCATGGTGGTGTTGCTGCACCAAGACCCACGCCACAAGTCTCAGCTCGCGCCTCTATTGCAGAAAAACTGCTCTTGGAAAGTAGTCGTCATCGAGGACGGCCAGGCGCCGGTCGCCCAGCAGGTTCATGTATGCCCGCCCGATATGCAGGTGGTCGTCAAAAACCATCTTTTCCACCTCCAAAAATTGCCGCGGGACAAATCCTCCAAAATTGATGTGCTGTTCGGCTCCCTGGCAAGCGGTTTTGAAAACCATAGCGGGGCCATAATCCTTTCCGGCGCGGGCAGCGACGGCTCCTTGGGGATAAAGGCGATCAAAGAGGCCGGCGGCCTGGTGGTGGTGCAAGAAGAGAGCAGCGCCAAATACCCCAGCATGCCGCACACCGCCGAAGCCACGGGCATGGCCGATTTCGTGCTCAGCCCCCGAGACATGGCCCGGGTGGTGCTTGCCTACTACGACGTGACCGGGAAAATGGTCCAGTCCGAAGACGACAAGAATGAGGATTTCTCGTCGACGGCGGGCGAAATATTCAAACAGGTCAAGCGCATAACCGGGCATGATTTCACCGACTACAAGGACAGCACCATGCGACGCCGGGTGGAGCGGCGCATGGGCTTGCACCTGGTGAATGATTACCAAAATTATCTGCGCATCCTTCGGGACCAGCCGGAAGAGTCCCCACTTCTGTTCAGGGAGCTGTTGATCGGAGTTACCTCCTTTTTCCGCGACCCCGAGGCCTTCGAGGCGCTCAAGACCAAGGCCATATTGCCCCTGTTGAAGCGCTGCGAGGACGGCCAGTCTTTGCGGGCCTGGGTGCCGGGCTGCTCCACCGGCCAAGAGGCCTACTCCGTGGCCATGGTGTTGTGGGAGTGCATGCGCGAGTTGAACCTGGGACTGAAGCTGCAGGTGTTCGGCACGGACATTGACCCCGAGGCCATAGCCAAGGCGCGCGAAGGGATTTATCCAGCCAGCATCACCGGGGAGGTCAGCCCCCAACGCCTGCAGGATTTCTTCGTGGCCGCAAACGGCCATTACCAAGTGCGCCAGGCTTTGCGCGACTGCCTGGTCTTCAGCGTCCAGGATGTGCTGCGCGACCCGCCCTTTTCACGCCTGGACCTTTTGGCCTGCCGCAACCTGCTCATTTACCTGAAGCCGGAGGCGCAACAGCGGCTCCTGGCCTTGTTCCAATACACTCTGCGCGACGACGGCATCCTTTTCCTGGGCTCCTCGGAATCCACCGGCCGCCAGCAAGACCTTTTCAGAGCCCTGGACACCAAACAAAAGATCTTTCGCAAGAGGAGGCTGCCGCCCATCGCCCGGCCGGACATCAAGTTCCCCATCGGAGGCCTTTCCCAGGGGCTGCGGGACCACTTCGAGCCCGCGCAATTCCACCACTACATGGGCGGGAGCCATGATGACAAGCTGCTGGAGACAGTGCGCGACATTCTGCTGGGGCAGTTCGCACCCGCCGCGGTGGTGGTGGGCTCCCAGGGCAACATCATCTATGTGATGGGCCGCACCGGCCGTTACCTGGAGCTGGCTCCCGGCCCCTCGGTCATGAACGTGTTGCAGCAGGCCCGGGAGGGGATCAGGCCAGAGTTGCAACTTTTGTTGCGCCGGGCGGTGCACAGCAAAGAGACCCAGCGCGAGTACGGCCTCAAAGTGAAGGCCGACGGGGAATCCCGTCAGGTGGATTTGACAGTGCGTCCACTGAAGACCGAGTTCTTCGACGCGGATCTGTATCTGGTGGTGTTTCAGGAAGCGGCGCATCAGCCGATCTTCGATGCCGACGGCAAGGCGGGCCAGGGTTCCAACTTGGAGCAACTCAGGGGCAAACTGGAAAAGATGGCGGCGGATCTGGAGCTAGCCAGGGAATCCCGACAGGCCACCATAGAGGAGCTGGAATCTTCCAACGAAGAGCTCAAATCCATGAACGAGGAGTTGCAATCGACCAACGAGGAACTGCAGTCAACCAACGAGGAGCTGGAATCCTCCAAAGAGGAGCTGCAGTCCATGAACGAGGAGCTTTCCACGGTAAACAGCGAACTCCGCGAAAAGCTCCAGGCGCTCCATCGGGCCCAGAGCGACATCGCCAACCTGCTCAATTCCACCAAGGTGGCCACCATATTCTTGTCGGCGGAAATGACCATCCAGCGCTTCACCCCCGAGGCTAAGGGGGTGGTGAACATAATCAATTCCGACCTGGGGCGGCCCCTGCGGGATCTCGCCACCAACCTGAAGGACCAGGATTTACTCGGCGACGCACAAAAGGTCCTGGAAACCCTGCAACCCATCAGCCGAGAGGTGCAAACCAACGAGGGCCGCTGGTACCAGATGACCATTATGCCCTACCGCACGGTGAGTAACGTAATCGACGGGGTGGTGATGACCTTCGCGGACATTGACGCCTTGAAAAAGACCCAAGGGGAGTTGGAGGAGCAGGGAGCTTTTGTGCAAAAGATTATCAGCACCCTGCGGGAACCGTTCCTGGTGCTGGACGACCAAATGCGGGTGCTCATGGCCAACCAGTCCTTTTACGATTATTTCAAGGCGGCCCCCGACCAAACCGAGGGCAGCCGCCTGATGGACTTGGCGGACAAGACCTGGGACAGTAAGGCCCTAAATTCATTGCTGCGCAGGGTGTTGGAAAAAGAAGGGGAGATTGAAAACCATTCCCTGGAGGCGGTGTTCCCAATCGTGGGAGGCAAGCATTTGGCTCTTAATGCCAAGCTCATGCTGCGCAACTCCGGGGAGAAAAACGTCCTACTGGCCATCGATCCTAATCCCGTCGCCTGCCCCGAGGGAGAGTAGAAAAACATGAGCGCTTGGCCGAGCAATCTCGGAGATGAGCTGAGGAAAAGGGCGGAAAAGCTGATAGATGAAAGCCCGCTCGATCCGCCGCCCGATACGGCCGACGCATTGGTGCTACTCGAGGAGCTCCGGGTTTATCAGGCCGAGCTGCAGGTGCAAAACGATGATCTGTGCCGCGCGCAAGAGGAGTTGGTTCAGAGCCAGGCCCTTTACCGCAGCCTGTTTCATTTGTTGCCCATAAGCTGCCTTCACCTGGACCCCACCGGCCGCATTACCCAGGCCAACGCCGAGGCGGCCCGGTTCCTATGGAGCAAGACCGGCCTGGGGGACAAGTTTCTGGTCAGTTACGTGGCCTCGGAATACCGCGAGGTGTTCCGGGCCCACTTCAGCGAGGCCTCGCAATCCTTGGACCCGGTGAAGTGCAATTTGGCCCTGGCCCCGTCCGGCGAGGGCCGGGCGATGGTGGAAATGCACACCATCGGCCTGCATAACGAGGACAAGGAGGTCCCGGAGGGTTTTTTGACCACCTTGGTGGATCTCAGCGGTCATCTGGCCTTTGAAAACGAGCTCCAGGGAAAAAACGTCAAAATCCACGAGACCAACGTGGCCTTGAAGGTGCTGCTGGAAAACCGCGACCAGGAGCGAATGGAATTGGAAGAGTCGGTGCGCGCTTCGGTGAAGCAATTGGTCATGCCCATGCTGGATCAATTGCGCCTGACCGATTCCCGCAGAGAGCGCGACGCCTTGCTGGATGTGGTGGAAAGCCACCTGGCCAAGATCACCTCGGGATTCACCCAACGCTTGTCCTCGGTGGAGTTCGGGCTGAGCCAGAGGGAGTTGGAGGTGGCCGCTCTGGTCAAGGAAGGCAAGACCAGCGATCAGATCGCCGACCTTTTGTGCATCAGCCACAGCGCGGTAATGTTTCACCGGAACAACATCCGCAAAAAACTCGGCCTGAAAAGCAAGAAGATTCGGCTTGCCGTGTTCCTGCGGCAGATGTCCATCTCCCCGTAGATCACCCGCAGGCATTATCAGTCCGCAACTGCCTTTTAACCGAGCATTTACTACCTATCTCCCCGGTTGGGCCACGGTTATCCTAGTAGTTGACAAGCATTTAAATGAGGCGGCGCCAGGGTGGCCCCGGGGCACGCGTGCGTGCCCGGGCAAAGCGCCCCCCGTGGCGAGCTGCGACGCCTCGCCGCCCTAGGGAACCGGCTCCAAGGGCGCTTTTTGACCATAAACCAAGGAGTCCTAACATGACCGCAAGCTTGATAAAAAAGGAGTTGGCCAAGTTGCGGGTATATATAAAGGAAATGGAAATGTCGGACAGCGGGGACCAACAGGCGATCGCCAAGGACGTGGCCGGTTCGCTGGACCGCCTGGAGTATTGGTGCGAGGAGTTGAGCTATCGCCTCAGCGGCGCTCTGGCCGAGGCCGGCGAAAAGAACCGAAAAGAGCGCGCGAACCTGGGGCGGCGGGATTTTTTTCAGAACGTATTCCACAAGGCGCCGGTTGGTTACCTGGTGATCGACTCCCAGTCCAGGGTGGCTGAAACCAACACCGCGGCGGAGGGCATACTGCGCCAGAGCGGCATCTCGAGAAATGATCGCGACCAACTCCTAGCGGTGGTGCGGAAGCATTTCCAGGTGGGGGTAAAAACGCAATTGCCGGTCAGCCAGATGGTTCTGATCAACTCCGGGGATGCTCAACAGGGCTGGCTCCAGGTGACCAGCAAGATAATGCCGGACGAGAACGGGGAGCCGGTTCTGCTCAGCGCCCTCACCGAGCTTAAAGATTTCGGGCACCTTTTGGGGAAACGCCCACGCTGCCTGATGCCTTTCCGTTTCATAAGCTCCCGGAAGGCCTCGGCGATGCCGTTAAGTTGGCTGGTGAGTAAGGCTTGATGATTGGGGTTGTCTGAATCCACCTAGGGGCAGGCGGTGGCGTAAGGGCGCGTTAGGTAAAAACCAAGTTGGGGTCGGCTCAATAAATATCGGTGATCCCTTCCCTGATCGCGATTTTGGTCAGTTCGACCGAGTTCTTAATATTCAGTTTTTCCATGATGTTTCGCCTATGCACGTAAACCGTGTTGGTGCTGAGATCCAATTCGGAAGCGATCTCCTTGGTGTTTTTGGCGCTGGCCATCATCGTGAGTATTTCAGTCTCCCGCTTGGTAAGCAGAGACCAGTCGGGGGCCGGGTCCGAATTGCTGCTATATGGTTGGTCCATCAATACCACGCTGGCGATGGTGGGGGAGATATGAACTCCCCCAAAGGAAACCACGTCAATTGCCTCCAGCAACTCGTTGAAACTACAGCTTTTAAGTAAAATACCCGAGACGCCGCCCCTGATCATTTCCAGGATGCTCAACCGGTCCAATTGAGGTGCCAAGCCGATGACTTTAGTATGTTTGCAATCATTTACGATCATGCTTGCGGCTTGCTCATTTTTCATGTCCATCATCTTGCCTTGCATGATGGCTATGTCCGGAGAAAGTTTTGCGCACAGTTCCAGCAATTCCTGACCGTTTGAGGCATGCCCGACGACTTGGAGTCCGGGCTTGCACCTCAAGAGGGTGCATAAGCCCTCCCGGGATATTGCATAGTTTTCGGCAACTACTATTTTGATAGGCTCGGTAAGAGGTGTGATGGGTCCACTTTTTGAACTCAACTCCCCGCCCTCCTTTAAAAAGATACAAGCGCGATGAGATAACGCGAAGCCAAAACTAGTTGCAACTTACAAAGGGAGGGGGCACCACAAGCGGCTGAGGTGTGCATAAGCATCCCTATTTCACCTGCTCTTGACTTAAGGCAACCTTCCCTCTGGACCCTATTGTGAAAATGTTCGCGTTTACCTAGTTAAGGCTTCGTCTCTCATTCGCTGGCTTCAACAGCATCGCATTCCCCGGCTTTTTACGGCCGTGGTTTGCATGGGTAGTTGGCACGGTGCTTGACCCTTGCGATTTCTCTTAAGACACCGTAACAACGATATCAATCGGGCAGGAGTTTTTTGTATGAATAGATGATAGCAAGAAATGATGCCAGACATACATTAGTTTAAATACAATAAATATATAGGCAATACCTAGCAATTCATTTTGGCTGGTATAATTTGGGCTCCACTATACGATAGCGACCACTAAAAGGCAACTGTTTGTAACCCTGGTGTCACGATTAAGACGCATCCCTTTCTAGCTAATTATTCGTTATTTTTGATATATTTATAAATAGCCACCCACATATAAGCCGCTACGGGTTCATGGAAACCTCTCAAGACAGATGGACTGCGACTGTGTTAATCGCCAGCCATAAATGTTAGCTGCTTAATAATACCTTCAGTCTTTCGGTTTAAAAAAGCCTGCCTTTTGCTCTCCAGCACAGGCAAAACAGCCGCCTGGCATATCCGGGCGTAAATCCTACCCTTTCTGCCATGCCACAGGCCAAGGCCTCAAGCGTTTCAACATTTTTATATCTATAAATATCAACTACATGCATGCCAGGCTACATCTTTATATCAGTATTTACCTAGCTATTATCAATATGTCTGCACGGTTTGAAGTTTGTTTCTAGGGGTGCATGATTGATTACCGATGCAGAAGGAAGGGAATAGCGCCAGCTAGGCTAGCCAGGGTTAATGAGCTTAAGCTAAAGCATGGCCAGAAAAAGGAACTGGAAATGGCAAAAATACTATTGGCTGATCCAGAATTGAAAACTTGTCTACATAGTGGGCCATTAGAACAAAATGGCCATGTGGTGACCGTGGTGGATGAAGAGCATCACCTTTACCGTGCGATAAAAAACTTTAATCCTGATGTGGTGGTCACCAACTATTTGGCCGACATGAAAGCAGTGAATGAATTATGTAGAGCGATGGATGGACACCACATCAAAAAGCCGACGCTGGTCATCAGTACCCAAGACAAGCATTGGGCCGTGTTTCTTTTTGATGCGGTGGCTGGGTACTTCAATATATCGCCCATGCCGGGCAATCTCGCGGACGTCTTGACCAGCGTAATCGACCGAGTGCAAACCACGGGAGAATGTTGAGTTGCCCCTGATTGCTTTGCCGTCGGGCGCTTGGGTTCGGTGTTGCCTGCCCCTCCTTTAAATGATCCGGAGGGCGACTTGGGCTCTTTTCAATGGTGTATGGAGGCCCAACAAGCCGCAGATCTCGAGGAGATGTCGAAAGTATAATTGGCGTGACCGGCCTAAGATGCACATGAGGGTTTGTAAGTGTTTGCCCTGACCGCCTCGATGTTACCCGGGAGTCTCCATTAGCTAAAACATCAAATCTGTCCCAGGGGCTTTGACTCCAAACAAAAGGCTTGACAACTACATATTTTAGATTTTATAAAATATAAAATGCGTGAGGCGAGGGGCACCAAATCAAGCCTCCCTCCCGGGCCAAACCTAAGTACTTGGCCAATAACGACATGATGACGGGTAGTTAGATGATCAATTCCGAGGATAGCGGCAGAAAGCGAAGAGGCGGCTATCGCACCATGACCGAGATAGCAACCGAGGCTATCAAGGAAGCGGTTTTGCAGGGCCACTACAAGCCCGGCAAGCGCCTCATTCCCGCACAACTGGAAAGTGAGCTTAACCTTGGCCGGGTGGCTATACGGGAGGCCCTGCGCGAACTGACCGGTTCCGGCCTGGTGGTTTCCGTGCCCAACAAGGGAGCCATTGTGGCCGAGGCGGTGGACGCCGAGGAAATGCGTGAGGTTTTTGAAATCAGGTACGACCTGGAAGGCAAGGCCTGCGAGTTGGCCGCCACCCGGATCAGCGAGGAGGAACTGTCCAAGCTCGAGCGCCTGAACGTCGATTTGGCCGGCTACCAGGAGAACCCCCGGGAGTATTTCCTCCTCAACCGGAAGTTCCACCTGGATTTCTACCGTGCTTCCGGCTGGGACTTCCTTTGTCACATCATCGCCCAGCTCTTTGATCGTGTGCTGGTCTTCCGTAGCATCCACCCAATCAGCCAGGACTCCATCCCCTCCTACGTAGACCACCACGCAGAGTTACTGGCCGCGGCCCGGAAACGGGACGGGTCCCGGGCCAAGGAAGTCATGACAAGGCACCTGGAGTCCGGCTATCAGAGCTTTTTGTCCATCCTTAAGAAGAACGACCTCCGCGGCTAGGCGCAAGAGGAGATTCAATGGAAAACGTGGCTTCGAACGGGCCTCTCCATGGCATTAAGGTATTGGACTTCGCCCATGTTCTTTCCGCCCCCTACACTACTATGTTGCTGGGCGACCTGGGCGCCGAGGTGCTGAAGGTAGAGAAGCCTGGCATGGGCGACGGCCTACGCAACTCCCCGCCCCTGCAGAAGGGAGAGAGCTCCTACTACTTCTGCGCCAACCGCAACAAGAAATGCATTGCGGTGGATCTGAAGCGCCCAGATGGCGTGGAACTTATCAAGGGCATGATGGGCGAATTCGACGTGCTGGTGGAGAACTTCCGGCCTGGGGTGATGGACCGCCTGGGCCTGGGGTACGAGGCAGCCAAGGCCATAAGGCCCGACGTCATCTACGCCTCCCTGAACGCCTTCGGCGAGCATGGCCCCTACCGCGACAAGCCTGGGTTTGAGCTGATCGTCCAGGCGCTCACCGGCGTGGTCAGCGTCACCAGCCCCGAGGGTGGCCCTCCGGCCAAAGTCCAGATCCAGATGGTGGACCTGTGCGGCGGCATGTTCCTGTGCATCGCCATCCTGGGAGCCCTTTTCCACCGCCAGAGGACCGGTGAGGGGCAGCGGGTCAATACCTCCCTTTACGAGGCCACGGTGGCCATGATGACCAACTTGGTGGGCATCGCTCTCATGGGGGCCAAGGTGCCCACGGGCATGCGGACCCGCAACCCCCAACTGTTCCCTTCCCAGGCATTTAAGACCAGCGACGGCCACATAGCAGTGGTGTGCACCCCTGACCACTGGTCGCGGTTTTGCGGGGCCCTGGGCAAGGAGGAGTGGATAAAGCACCCACAGTACGGCAACGTGCGCTGGCGGGTGGAGAATTACGACCAGATGGAGCAACTGGTCGAGCAGGTGACTATCACCAAGAGCACCGAGCAGTGGCGGCAGCTGCTGGAAGCCGCCCAGGTTGCCTGTGGCCCCCTGAACCGGGTGGAGGACATGTTTGCCGATCCCCAGTTCAAGGCCCTGGACCTGGTGACCGAGATGATGCACACCGTGGCTGGCAAGATAAAGATATTGAGGCCGCCCTTCTCTCTTTCACAAACCCCCGCCCGAGTCCGCTTGCCTCCTCCAGCACTAGGAGAGCACACCAGGCAGGTCCTTGAGGAGATGGGCCTCAGCCAGGAACAAATAGAGCGCCTCGTGGATGAAGGCATCGTGCAAACCCTTTAACCCAGGGAGACTTAAAGCCAGCCGCCGTTGCCTGGACGCGGCCGTCGCTGAAACATTTTCGAGGAGGTTGACCCATGAAACAGTTACGGATTTTAGGTGTGGCCGTTTTGATGGCGACTATGGCGCTGGTCTGGTCGGGTGCGGCCTGGGCCCAGACGAACCTGAGCCTCATAACCGCCCCCTTTGGCACGGGTTCCTACGTCTTGGGATCCGCCCTGGAGCAGATCACCAAAAAATACTCCAAAAACCTCCAGATCACCTCGTCCGAGTCGCCGGGCCTGGTTTTCAACTGCCGCAAGCTAAACAAAGAGCCAGAGCTCAAGAAATCCATGTTCATGTCGTTCACCGTGGGCATCAACTGGCTGGCCACCGAAGGCAAAAAGCCCTTCAAGAAGAAGTATCCCTCCGCCCTGTTGCTGGCCAACTATAACCTGATCTCCTGCTGGTTGGTCACCCTGGACCCCAAGATCAAGACCCACCAGGATCTGGTTGGCAAGAAGATCGCCCTGGGCCGCGCCCCCCAGATCTCCTGGACCATTGAGCCGGAGATGATCATTCGTTATGGCTGGGGGCTAGCCGACAAGATCGATATTCAAAAGGTTGGCACCAAACCGGCGGTGCGGGCCCTGCTGGACGGCCTGGTGGACGCCGCCATCATCGGTGGCTATGCCGACCCGGTTAGCGGGACCATGTCCCCCAGTCCCCAGACGGTAGAGTTGCTGGCCTCGGGCAAGACCCTATACCACATTCCCTGGGGAAAGGAGGCGGTGCAGAAGGTCATCGACCGGGGCCTACCCATCGCCCACTATACTATCGCCCCCAAAGCCGTGGCCGGCCTGAACCAGCCCATGGACTCTTTCTGTGACATGGTTTCCTGGCAGGCCTATCCTGAGCTTCCCGAGAAGGCTGCTTACGAAACTGTCAAGCTGATCATAGATCACGTTGGCGATTTCAAGGACTACCACGCCCTTGGCAAGCTGATGTCGCGCAAGTCACTGGCCTATGGCTGGGATCCCAAGCGCATCCATCCTGGCGCCCTGAAGGCCTACCGGGAGGCGGGCATCATTAAGTAGGGTAATCTGGCCATCCCGGTTCTGACCGGGATGGCCAGCGGTTACCAAGGCAGCAGCGGCCTTTGGAAACTCTCGATAATTAAGGACATGGCTATGCAGGGTGGATCTCAGGGGCTAGCCTCGCGGATCGTTGAGAAGCTATTCATCGCAATGGGTTTGGCGATGTTCACCTACCAGATGGTGAGCACCCAATATCTTTTTGTCGGCAGCTTCGAGCACCAGAACATCCATCTGTTTTTTGCCCTTTTCCTGGCCTTCCTGAACCTCATGCGCCTGCGAACCAGCCCCTGGCTGTGGGCCATGCAGACGGTGCTGCTATTGGCAGGCATATTGTGCACCGTCTACGTGGGCCTGAATTTGGAGCACCTGGAAGAGGTGGTGGGTTATCCCGACCCGGTTGACGTCTTGGTCGGCTCTGTACTAATCGTGCTCTCCCTGGAGGCCACTCGCCAGGCCTGGGGGCTCACCCTGCCCATCGTGGCAATCCTGTTCATCCTCTACTTTTTCTTCGGACAATATATCCCCGGCCCCTTGTATCACCGCGCCTTCAACTTTGACTACGTTATCTCCTATCTGTGCATAGGGCTCACCGGGGTCTATGGCACATTCCTTTCCATTTCGGCCAACCAGATATTCCTCTTCGTGGTCTTCGGCTCCCTGCTCAGCGTGATCAAGATCAACGACTTCCTCTACGAGGCGGGTAAAGTGGTGGGACGTCATCTGGAAGGGGGCCCGGCCCAGACAGCGGTTGTTTCCAGCTCCCTGGTGGGCATGGTTACTGGTGCCGCGGTGGCTAACGTGGCCATCACCGGGGCCTTCACTATCCCTTACATGAAACGTGTGGGCTACTCGCCGGCACTGGCCGGGGCCATCGAGGCTACCGCCTCCACCGGAGGGCAACTGATGCCGCCGGTCATGGGAGCCGCTGCCTTTTTGATGGCTTTTTTCGTGGGGGTGCCCTACGCGGACATCATGCTGGCCGGCATCCTTCCCGCCGTGCTCTTTTATCTGGCGGTCTTCTTGGGGGTGCAGCTGGTGTCGGTGGCTAGCGGTATCAAAGCCCCCAAGGAGAAGGCCGATTGGGCCTTGATCCGGCGCCGCGCCCCCCTGTTCGTTGTGCCGGTTGGGCTTATCGTCCTGCTCCTGCTCCTGCGCTTCAGCCCCATGCTGGCCGCCTTCTGGGCCATCGTGGTCGCCCTGGCCCTGGCCTTCCTGTTCCGGGAGACGCGCCCCACCTGGCCCGAGCTGGCCCGCTGCCTGGCCAAGGGATCTCTAGTGGGGGCGAAGATAGCAGTGTCCCTGTGCGTGGTGGGCATGATCGCCCAGACCCTGGTAACCACCGGCTTGGGCAGCAAGATCGCCGGGCTGGTGGAGGCCCTGAGCGGGGGAAACGTATTTATCGCCCTGATGATGACCATGGTGGTCTCCATCATCCTGGGCTGCGGGGTGCCGCCGGTGGCGGCCTACAGCTTGGTGGCCATCGTCACCGTGCCCGCCCTGATCAAGATGGGCGTGGTCCCCCTGTCGGCCCACTTCTTCTGCTTTTACTTCTCCATCATCTCCGCAGTTACCCCGCCAGTGGCCCTGGGCGCCTTGGCCGGCGCCGGCATCGCGGAGGCCAACTACTTCCAAACAGCGACGAAAGCCTTCAAGCTTTCCATTGCCGGTTTTATCATCCCCTACCTCATCGTCTACAACCCGGTGCTCACCCTACATGTGGAAAACTGGGCCTGGGCGCTGGGGTCCCTGATCTCCATACCCATTGGCCTGATGACCCTGTCGGCCGTAATTTATAACGTGGGGTTGATCAAGTTCACGGTTGGGGAAAGAATATTGGCCCTGGCCTGCAGCGCCTCCATGTTCGGCTACTGTACCCTGCGCCAGTTCGAGCACATTCCCTTGGAATATCCCTTCTTGGCGATAGGCTTGGGGACCTTTGCCTACCTAATATTCAGCCAAGTCAAGAAGGTCAAGACCAAGGCGAGGGCCGTAAACACGGCGCACTGAGCGAAGGCGACACCGTGATTTGCACCCCAAACCCTATTTTTAAGTTAGGATTTGGGCCGAGCAAGGGAGGGCGACGATGGCCAGGGAGCACTATTCGGCCGAGCAGATGATGGGCAGTCGGCGCTCACTTGCAGTGTATCTTGCATCTGCTGCTGCAACTAGTGGGCATTCCATCAAATGAAGGTTGTCGGCTATACCTTTGAATAAGGCCTACCAAACCAAAATCATAAAAGCATTTACAAGGTAAGCTGGGCAGCCACCGGAAACTATTGTTCTGCTGGTCTCACAGGCCAATTTTTATTCCAGAATCGACGATCTCGGCAGGCGGAGGGGTTGGGTAGGTATAAACAAATGAACTGCCCTGCCTGTAACAGCTTCCAAGTGCACGTCCTGGCCACCCAAGCGGCGATCCGGGCCGGATGCTACGAAAAGACCGCAGCGGTCATCGGGGCCGAAAACCTTATAAAACCTGATATCGCGGCATCCATCCAGGCGGCCATGCACGCCAGGGCCGAGCGCACCCGGATCACCGCCGACAAGGTGGTGGGGGAGTTGGCCAGGTGGGATTCGCTGAGCTGCGCCATTGAACTACTCATCGAAAAACTGCTCTGGGTTTAGTGCTACCAAGCGTTCAGCAACGACGTTCAACTCCACCAACTTTCATTTTATTTCACCAAAAAATGTGGCACAGCGGTGGCACAAGCCCGTCTTCTCACAAAAAAAGAGGCTAGCCCGATTAGGCTAACCTCTTGATTTTGTTGGTGCCGAGGGACGGAGTTGAACCGCCGACACGGGGATTTTCAGTCGAAACCGTGTAATCAGCAAGGAGTAAGTGATTTCGGGTAACTAGCTAACATCACACAGACTAAGCTTGGCTCAATGGGTTGGGAAATGGTAGGGTGAGCCAGGCTTTTTGTGTAGCGGTGGGCACAGTTTCGGGCACAGTCGGGGGAACCCATGGTGGACAAAGACGTTGTTAATTATCTAGTTGAAGCCTTGGAGATAACCAGCGCCGAGGAACGGTTCGGTGCGGAAATTGAAAAACACACCAATGTAATACCCAAGGAAAGGATTCCTGAGCTATTACATGATCGCGGCGACTATGCAGCCATTGATCGTTCTAGAGTTAATTTTTTATTAGATTTGTCAGTTGAGTTGTGTGTTCAGTCCATGCAAATAGCCCATGCAACTAGACCGATCAGTGAAACCCAAGCCGTCATCGATCGATCTTACAAAGATTTCGGGGAAAATGTAAACAAGGAGCATCTAAAGACAGCCCAAAATAATATGCTTGAATATTACAAGAAATTTAAGAAGGTGAACAGCGATGAGCGAAAAAAATTAATAAATAACATGCCAGATATGATCGTATCAAGATGGAAAGTAGATCGTGTTCTTAAATTTTTCTTTCTAGACAACTACACCCAAATCAAGATATTTTTAACATTACTAGACACAAAATTCCCAAATGGAGGGTATGAGCCAAACGACGTTATACAATATTTGTCTTCGCTGATTTATTATCATTTATTAATGGCATCAACCGCACCGCCTGAACTTAATAATGCAATGTATCTAGTCACCAGCAAAGTGGCACTTTTGGCTGGACATATGCTCGCAACGTTTAACGGGGTGAATGAGCGAGCTGATGCAGGGATTCGTGGTGTAAAGGTCAGAACAGACAAGGGCAACGAGTTGGACAAATGGATAGCACACGTTTTTTTGCGTGAACTAGACCCCGAAGAACGAAAACCACCGGGAACTGCTGTACATAAGAAAATTAAGAATAGGCTTGAAGTAATGGCTAGTGATAGCACCGAAATCGCCAACCTGATAAAGGGTGGCGTTAGTTACGACAGAGTAAGGCGCGCTCTACAGGAATGTGGTGAGTGGCCTTTGAAAAAGTAGAACCACACTTGCATGACCTAGGTCTTGCAAAATAAAATGCACTAAAAATAAATATATTTGCACGACCAAGGTGTTGCAAAAGGTCGCCCCTTTTCTGGGCGGCCTTTTTACGTAATGATGCGTTTAACGAAAGGTTGATTTGGTTTTGTTTATATACAGGAGATTGTTTGAATGAATGTAAGCCTTGCCGAAGCAAGCAACCCCGAAGAAAACAACACGCCGATAGCCGATAATGATTCCACGCCTTCACTTCATGACCCCACCATTGAACCAGACAAGCAAGATCAGACCGTTGGGCACTACTTAACAACCTTCTCTGCTGTCGCCTTGGAAGATTTACTATGCCTTGGGTTGCCCGAGAGGGGCCACCTTCTAGACCCGATCTTCCCCAAGCCAGTGCTAGCAATGCTGTTTGCCCCAACAGGCACGGGGAAGACTTACGCCGCACTGAGCATTGCATACGCCGTGGCAAGCGGTGGGGAAGTATTCAAATGGCAAAGCCCCAGCCCCAAGCCTGTCCTGTACTTGGACGGCGAAATGTCAGCAAGGGTCATGAAAGAACGCTTGGCCCAGATCGTAGCTGGAGCCAGTCAGCAAGCCCCGCCTGGTTTTTTTAAAATCGTGACCCCCGACCTAGTGCCCGATGGCATCATGCCCAACCTGGCGAAGCCCGAAGGCCGCGAACTGCTTGAACCTTTGTTAGATGAAGTTGACCTGATTGTCGTGGACAACATCGCTACGCTTGCCAGGGTAGGCAGGGAGAACGAAGCCGAGTCGTGGCTACCAGTTCAGAGCTGGTTACTGGTTCAGCGTCGAGCGGGCCGGTCTGTGTTGCTTGTTCACCATGCCGGTAAGGGGGGACAGCAAAGGGGAACATCGGCCAGGGAAGATATTCTCGACACCGTTATAAGCCTTACCCGCCCTTCTGACTACCAAACCAGTGATGGTGCTCGATTCGTAGTCAACCTGACCAAAGCCCGTGGATTGACCGGTCAACAAGCCGACCCTTTTGAGGTCGCTATCACCGACTTACCTACCGGTGGTCTGGGATGGGCGGTTAAGGATCTCAAAGACCTTCGGCTTGAGCAGGTTACTGGGATGAAAAACCTTGGGATGACCATTAGGGAGATCGCCGAGGAAACAGGCATCCCACGCTCAACCGTCTATCGACTTACTAAGAAACTGGAGGGGGAATGATGAACACGGATTGCCAAACGTCCTATGTGTCCCACCGTCCCACTCTCTATAAAGTGGGACAGTGGGACAAGGGGGGCGAAAGTGGGACAAGCCCTGAGACAGCAAGTGGGACGGCAGACCTCAAGTCATTGGCATTACACGTATTATACCAAACCAAAATGGGACAAGCGCGGGACGGGGCACGGGACACGCTGTCCCAACCCCTAAAAGCGCCTGGGACAGCCGCCTGTACGGGTACCATCCCAGCCTTGACCAAAGAGGAAAGCCAAGAGGTCATTGGCTGGCCTGTCCAGACCCAGCGTGTCTACACCCGCCTACTGGACCACTTCGAGGCCAGAGGCTTCCCTCTACTGCAAGCTGAACGTCTTTCCTTCACAACTCTTATTGTTTTGAAGAAGCGCAAAGGCTGGCCCTTGATCCTGGTGAGCGATCTACCACCTGAGATAGGGCGGGCAATCGGGTATGTGCTAGACGCTTTTCCCGGCACAAAGTTGATGAATTACAGGCACAAAACGGTCACAGCGCAATGAAACGTACTGGGATTGTTGAGAAAAGAGCGGCAAAGGGGATTAGTAATCGAATGAACCAAAGGCTTTTAACGCTGAAACAGGCGGCAGATTACCTTGGCCTGACCACCTGGGCCATGCGGGAACGGGTCTGGAATGGGGATATCCCGGTGGTGAGGTTCTCCAATGGCCGAAAGCAATACATCGACGTTCAAGACATTGAAGCCTTTATCAAGGCGAACAAGGAGCGGATCGCTTGAGCTTACTCCTTAATCGGCAGAGGCCCCTTGCACTCCCTGCAAGCCTGAAGCTCAAATCTGTATTTTTCTTTAGCCAAAAGCCTTTGCTTAAAGGCATCGCAACTTTGCTTATTCAGAAAGCGCACACAAGGGTTATGGCGGCAAACGTAGGGCAGAGGAATCTGAACTTCTGGCTTAGGCAATTGGCGCATCTCCGGCTGGGCAAGCAAGCCGGAGGCTATCACATAACTCTGCTTGAGCCAAGAAGGAACAAAAAGCGGGGTGCCCCAACCAACACGGTCGAGACACCCCTAACAAGGAGGATGATCATGCGCGCTATCCGCCTGAATGAATCCTACTCATTTTCTTCGGGCGCTGTCAACCCGAAGATGGTTGATCGCCTAGATGATGAGCAAACCCCAAGCAAAAAGGAAAAGAAATGAGCAAGCCAGCCAAGCAGGCACACGAAGAGAACATTTTGGAATATCTAACTAATCCCGACAACGAATGGCCGACTAGGCAAGACCTGGCTACTAAGGTGCTGGGCATATCCCAGGGGATGCTTTACCAGCACTTCACCGGGGCTGAACTGGATCAGCTAGAGGCCGAAGCCTTGAACCTTCGCCGCTCCCAGATAGCCCGCTACTCCGTGAAGGTTGATCGTGCCTTGTACGACAAGGCCGTTGAGGGTGACGTATCAGCCATGAAGCTCTGGTATCAGCGCATGGAAGGCATGGGCCAGGATGCTCCCCCCACTGGCAAGCTGGTTATCTGCTGGGAAGAACCGGAAGCCCTACCCGTGCAGGAACCCAAGCTGATCCCGGAGCACGGCGAACATGGGTAGGGGGACCCCCGCATATATACGAGGGGGGCGGGGTCATGGGGACCCCTCGGCGAACGTAATTGTAAAAAATCAGGTTTCTCAGCCATGACCACCCCCTTGAAGAGCATCAGACAGAATTGTGTCGAATGCATGGGCGGCAGCTATCAGGCGATTAACGATTGTCCTTCCCAAAACTGCCCCCTCTGGACGGATCGGAGCGGCAAGAAACGCAAAGGACAGCGTCCCCTCTCAGCTATCAAGGGCTTTTGTTTGGAATGTGTGGGAGGGCTGGAAGAAGTCAAGAAATGTATCGGCAAGATGCTTTTTGGTCCGGACTGCCTGCTACACCCCTACCGTTTAGGCAGGAACCCCCGAAAACGGGGCCAGGGTCAGGTGCAAAACCTGTTCAGATCGCCCAATGGCGAGGGGGTTGACGCTCCAGAATCGCATGAAGACGGCCAACAGATGGTTGGCTAGGACTTTCGCTCTCTGACAATTAAATAGAGTAATAATTTAAGGTTATCTTATACGAGAGATAACCTCCATGTAATAAATCGTAATATATAGGTGTTGTGCTGCCGCGCACGCCAAATCATTAAAGGTGGGACAAAACGGTACATATAGTTTTTTCTGGTCTATTGCTTTGGGGGTGGGGAGTACCGGATCAGATGGGACCCGTTTGGCGGTGACGGTCCTTCCGCTCAACACACAAAAAGATACCTCCCCCAGGCCGTGGGCGATGATTCCGACTAGAGAGGCTTAGGTTACTGGTCGTTTTTGTCTTTCAGTTTTTGGATAAGTTGTTCTAAGTCTTGCTGATTTTGTTGGTCGATGGGGTTGGGGGTTCTGGCTATCGAGCCATCTTTGGTGACGATAGAGCCACCGGTATCAACGATAACGTCCCCGTTGGGCATTGTGAGTACGTCCCCCGGCTGGGTACTTGGGATAATAACGGTTCCTGCCAGCAACCCGGCAAGTATGAGTTGTTTAAACATGATTAACCTTCCGAACAAGTTATGGGTTAAAGGGCAGGCGATATGGTGGCTAAAATGGTTATTTTGATGGTTTCCACTCGCTGGCAAGGCGCTGGGCTTCGGCTATTTGTTGGGGGGTCATTTTAGCAGCGATCATGTCCCGCCCTTTTTGAGCAAGTTCTATTCCCTGAGCGGCAGCCAGGTTAAACCACATATGTGCTTTGATGTAGTTTTGCGGAACCCCCTCGCCGTTGGCATATAAATACCCTAGGTTGTATTGAGCCCCAACGTTCCCCTGCTCTGCCGCTTTGTTGTACCAGTAGGCTGCCTTTTTATAGTTCTGAGGTATTCCTTGGCCATTTTCATACATCTCGCCAAGGCTGGCTTGGGACTCAACAAAGCCCTGCTCGGCGGCCTTTCGATACCAAAAAATTGCCTTCTTGTAATCTTGGGGTACGCCTTTGCCAAAGAAATACATAACCCCCATAGTGTTCTGATTTTGTGCATCTCCCTGTTCAGCCAAAGACAGAAAAATTTTTATGGCTGTTGCGTAATCGCCTTTCATAAAAGCTGCCCAACCTTCTTCCGAACCAGCCCACGCCGGTTGTGCCAGGCACAGGGCAAGCAGAATGGCCAAGGCTATTTTTTTCATGGTTTCCCCCTCCCCCGTCTGGCGCAGACATTTTAGCACACCCCCTTAGGCTTATGGGTAAGCGGCCATCCTAGAGTGGGTTCAGGCTTGCGCGGGGAGTGTTATCAACCGGAATGAGGCGCAGGCCATTCGACTGACCCTGGCCTACGCCACCGTCAAGGAACTACAGAGACGCAAAGGCGCTCCTTTGAATTACTTAGTTTTACTGCTTTGCTTTTGGTGCGGTGGTATTCGCAGCCTTGAAATGCTTTAAGCCTGTCTCAATTAATATTCTCAGCGCTTCGGCGCGTGAAGGTATTCTGTTTGAATAACGGAAATCCTCGACTTCCTCCCACAAGTCTTCATCCATCACAAAGCTAGTTATGGGCTTTTTGCTCGGCATTATTCCAAATACCACCCTTATGCCGAAAAAATCAATAACTATCACTTGACAATAGGTTAATAGGTTATTAACTTAATAATATATGCTGAACCTTGGCGCGGGTGGCTCCGTTATGGCCAATACAACGAAACTAGACCCGAGTTCCCCCGAGCGGCGACGCCGGGGCGGCCTTCGCCAGGGGCCGAGCAAGGACTCGGGTTTTCCTATGGCAAAAAGATGCCCCCGGGCAGCGGGGGGTAGTGCTGTCCCGGGGGCGGTGGCTATCGGTCTATTTTAAAATGACCGTAGCCAATTCTAGTTTAACAGCAAGGAGGTAGAGAATGGGTATGATCTATCAGAGAGGCAATATCTACTGGATCAAGTATTACCGCAACGGAAAACCCTACCGTGAATCAACCCGCAGCACTAAAGAATCAGATGCCAAAAGGTTGTTGAAGAAGCGTGAGGGCGAAATATCCGAGGGCAAGCTTCCCGGCGTCTACTACGACAAAGTGCGGTTTGATGAGCTAGCCACAGACTATTTGAACGACTACCGTATCAACGGCAAAAGCACCCTTAACAAGGCCGAGAGGATCGTCAAGCTTCACCTGGAGCCATTCTTCGGTGGCTACAGAGTCACCAACATAACAACCGCCCTAGTGAGAGAGTACATTGCCCAACGAATGGAAGCTGGGGCCGCAAACGCCACCATCAACCGGGAACTAGCGGCCCTGAAACGGGCCTTCAACTTAGCCAGCCAATGCACCCCGCCCAAGGTCCCCCAGGTTCCCCATATCCCCATGCTCAAGGAGAACAACACCCGCAAGGGCTTCTTGGAGCATGACCAGTTCCTAGCCCTGCGTAATGCCTTGCCTGAACACCTTCAGGGCCTAGTGACCTTTGGCTACAAAACCGGGTGGCGCTTGGGGGAGATAACGGGGCTTACCTGGGATCGTGTCGACATGGTGCAAGGAATCGTGAGGCTTGAGGCAGGTGAAACCAAAAACAATCAAGCCCGTACGGTCTACTTGGATGATGAACTCAAGGCGGTCTTGAGGAATCAGTTTGTTAAGCGCCACCTTGGATGCCCTTACGTCTTCCATCGGGAGGGCAAAAAGGTAGGGCGGTTTGACAAGGCATGGAATACCGCTTGCGCCACCGCCACACTTCACGGGGCTATCTTCCATGACCTCAGACGTACGGCTGTACGCAACATGACGAGAGCCGGGGTCCCTGAACGGGTAGCCATGATGATAAGCGGCCACAAGACCCGCTCAGTGTTTGACCGCTACAACATCGTATCCGCCGAAGACCTCAAGCAAGCCGCCGCCAAACTTCAAGCCTACCTGCCCACGGGCACAGTCACGGGCACAACCACAAAAAAAGAGGCCAGCCCGATTAGGCTAACCTCTTGATTTTGCTGGTGCCGAGGGACGGAGTTGAACCGCCGACACGGGGATTTTCAGTCTCAATGTCTAGATACTCTCCGCATACCCACAAAAACGTTATTCTCCGTAATTATGCATAAATTAGCCTTGATACGCTACGCCACTTTACGCTAAAATTCCCTTAGAAACTCTCCCTGCTGCTTACGCAGTGCTTACGCGGATAACATGAGACTCTGGAGGGATTTTTGGCGAAGCTCACCAAACGGCGTATTGACAGCATCAGGCCTGGAAAAAAAGACGTGGTGTTGTGGGATAGCGAAGTCCAGGGTTTCGGGCTGCGTGTGATGAAGGATACCGGCTACAAGAGTTTCATAATCCAATACCGGGCCCAGGGCCGAAGCCGCCGTCTTACCATTGGGCGCTATGGGCTCATGACCTTGGTTCAGGCCCGCAAAGTTGCTAGGGAGAAGTTGTCGGCAGTTGACCAGGGTGGTGACCCCGCGGAAGAAAAGAAGTTGGGTCGTCAGGCTGTAACCATCAAGGAGCTGGCCCAACGATACCTTGAAGAACACGCCAAGGTGAAGAAAAAGCCTGCCAGCACTTTCCGTGACGAGCGGTTGCTAGGGCGCTTCATCCTGCCAACTCTCGGCACACGCCAGATTAAAACTATCACCAGGGCAGACGTTGCTGCGCTGCACCATAAGATAGGCCAGGAGACCCCCATCCAGGCTAACCGCACCCTGGCCGTGTTCTCCAAGATGATGACCCTGGCTATCCGGTGGGGCCTATACCCAAACGAAAACCCTTGCCGCCACGTGGAGCGCTTCAAGGAACGCAAGCGGGAGCGCTATCTCAGCCAGGATGAGTTGGCCCGCCTGGGCCAGGTCCTGAACGAGGCCGAAGAGAACCAGCTGATTTCCCCTACCGCCGCCGCCGCCCTGAGGCTGTTAGCTTTATCTGGCATGCGTAGGAGCGAAGTACTCAGCTTACAATGGAGTTGGATTGACTTCGAACGTGGCGTAATCTTTTTCCCGGATTCCAAGACCGGCCAGAAGATCACGGCCCTTGGAGCGCCCGCTCTGGAGCTCCTGGACAACATTCCGAGAACTGCTGGCAATCCCCATGTATTCCCGGGCAAAATATTCGGCCGCCCACTCCACGACCTTAACAAGCCTTGGCAAATGGTGCGGGAGAAAGCCGACCTCAAGGGCGTTCGTCTTCATGACCTTCGTCACACCCATGCCAGCGTAGGGGCTGCGGCCGGGCTTTCCCTGCGGGTTATCGGGGCCCTGCTGAACCACACCCAGGCTGCCACAACCCAGCGTTACGCCCACCTGCCCCAGGATCCCGTGAAGCAAGCCGCCGATCAGGTGGCCAGCCTAATTGATGGTGCCATGAAGGCGCCGGCAAAGCGCAAAGTGGTTGATATCGATAAAGGCTAAAAAGGGCGCCTGCAGGGTTGCTTGCATTTCCTATATTCAAAAACTAAGTATCTTGCTGAGTTCAAGGTGTAGCCGGCAGGCTTAAGTGGGGTAATGTAATTTGTGTCAAAGGAAGCAATTAAAAGTTTCAATAGAAAGCGCGGCGTTTCGGATGGTACCGAAACGCCGCGCTCACGTGGAAACTGAAGGCGCCTTAGACGCCCTCAAATACGTTCATGGCCCGATCAGGCCAGGTCGAAACGGTCGAGGTTCATAACCTTGTCCCAGGCGGCCACAAAGTCCTGTACGAACTTTTTCTCCCCGTCCTTGCATCCGTAGACTTCAGCCACCGCCCGCAGTTGGGAATTGGAGCCGAAGATGAGGTCCACCCGGGTGGCGGTCCATTTTACCTTGCCGGTCTTGCGGTCGCAGATCTCGAACACGTCGGAGTCTTTGGAGGTGGGCCTCCACTCGTTGCCCATGTCCAACAGGTTCACGAAGAAGTCGTTAGTGAGCGTTCCCGGCCGCTTGGTAAACACGCCGTGTTTTGATTTGCCGAAGTTAGCGTTCAGGGCGCGCATGCCTCCGATGAGAACGGTCATCTCCGGGGCGGTGAGGGTGAGAAGTTGCGCGCGGTCGACCAACAACTCCTCCGCCGACACGGCGTATTTGGCCTTCAGGTAGTTGCGGAAGCCATCCGCCTTGGGCTCTAACACCCCGAATGCCGCCACGTCGGTCTGCGCCTGCGAGGCATCGGTGCGCCCCGGCGTGAAGGGGACCTTCACTTTGTGACCGGCGTCCTTGGCGGCCTGCTCCACCGCCGCGCACCCGCCCAAGACGATCAGGTCGGCCAACGAAATCTTCTTGTTGCCGGTCTGCGCGCCGTTGAATTCCTCTTGGATTCCCTTCAGAACTTTGAGCGCCTTCTTCAGCTTGGCCGGCTCATTGACTTTCCAATCCTTTTGCGGGGCCAGGCGGATACGCGCCCCGTTGGCGCCGCCGCGCTTGTCGGAGCCACGGAACGAGGAAGCCGAGGCCCAGGCGGTGGAGACCAACTGCTGGATGGAGAGGCCCGAGTCAAGGAGTTTTTCTTTGAGCTTGGCGATATCCCTGGAACTGATCAGCTTATGATCCACCGCAGGCACCGGGTCTTGCCAAATAAGCTGCTCCTCCGGCACCTCCGGGCCCAGGTAACGCGAAAGGGGGCCCATGTCGCGGTGGGTCAGCTTGAACCAGGCCCTGGCGAAAGCATCCGCGAATTCCGCGGGCTTCTCCAGGTAGTGCTGCGCGATGGGTTTATAGATGCGGTCGAACTTCAGGGAGAGGTCCGCCGTGGTCATCATGGGGCGGTGCTTTTTGGATGGATTGAAGGCATCGACCACCATGTCCTCTTCGTCCACGTTCTTGGCCAGCCACTGGTTGGCGCCGGCCGGGCTTTTCACCAGTTCCCAATCGTACTTGAACAGGACCTTCAGATAACCCATGTCGAAGGTGGTCGGGTTGGGTTTCCAGGCTCCCTCGATGCCGCTGCCGATGGCGTCTCCGCCCTTGCCGCTGCGGAAACTGCTCTTCCAACCGAGCCCCTGTTGTTCTATGGGGGCCGCCTCGGGCTCGGGGCCCACGTGCGACGGGTCACCCGCCCCATGGCATTTGCCGAAGGTGTGCCCGCCGGCCACCAGCGCTACGGTCTCCTCGTCGTTCATGGCCATGCGCGCGAAGGTCTCGCGCACGTCGCGGCCCGACGCCACCGGATCGGGTTTGCCGTCCGGGCCTTCGGGGTTCACGTAGATCAGGCCCATCTGCACCGCGGCCAGGGGGTTTTCCAGGTCCCGTTTGCCGCTGTAGCGGCTTTTGGGCTTGTCGCTGGTAGCCAGCCACTCCTCTTCGGAGCCCCAGTAAACGTCCTCTTCCGGCTCCCAGATATCCTCGCGCCCACCGCCGAAGCCGAAGGTCTTGAAGCCCATGGATTCAAGCGCGCAGTTGCCCGCCAGGATAAAAAGGTCGGCCCAGGAAATCTTCTTGCCGTATTTTTGTTTTATCGGCCAAAGCAGCCGGCGCGCCTTGTCCAGGTTCACGTTGTCCGGCCAGCTGTTGAGGGGCGCGAAGCGCTGAGCGCCGGCCCCGCCGCCTCCGCGGCCGTCGCCGGTGCGGTAGGTGCCCGCGCTGTGCCAGGCCATGCGGATGAACAGACCCCCATAATGACCGTAATCGGCCGGCCACCAGTCCTGCGAATCGGTCATCAGGGCATAGAGGTCCTTTTTCACCGCCTTCAGATTGAGCTTCTTGAATTCTTCGGCATAGTTGAAATCCTCCCCCATGGGATCGCTCAGGGAAGAGTTCTGGTGCAAAATTTTGAGGTTCAACTGGTTGGGCCACCAATCCCGGATCGAGGTTCCCCCACCGGCAATGGGGCGCTTGCTATCTTCATTCATATGGTTTGCTCCTTTCGGGGTCTAAACATCATCAACAACCATATTGCCATGGGAATAGCGCTTCTCCAATTGTGAATTGGAGTAAATTGATTGGCGGTTCCCCTTACGATCATTCTAGCTGATTGGAGCCCTGTGATAGTACGAGGCAACTCGCACTAATGCTTATCTTTGTACAATTTTCCCGACATGCAAAAATTATGTCCATCAAGGACAATTTGTTGCGTGACAGTGACCTTCACCCAACCCTAGTACTAAGGCAAGGGCTAGTATTTTGGCCCATCGCGGTTATAGGGCCTTGGTTAGGGATGCCCCCGGTCCAAATTCCTGTTCGTATTTAGGTGGAAAGTAATGTAGGTCGTGCAAGCTACGCACTCAGTTTCGGGACAGGAATTCAAGTAGTGCTAAACAAGATGCATTGCCTTGGTGTACAGGCGATATTCAGGTAGCAAATCTTAGGTTAAATCTCACTGAGGGAGCCAGGGTTAAACTTGTAGCCGATATTGTTAAATGAGAGCGTCTTCCTAAAGTTAACTTGTGTATGCACAAGTATATTTTTAAAATGCGTAAAGTTGTCCATCTCCTAACCTGTAACCAATGGGAGACGCGCCTCAAGAAACTTGCCGATGATCTGCTTGGCCGAATTGTGGTTTCTGGCTGTTGTCGCCCTCCCTCTCTAGGCCCAAAATCCTAACTTAGAATCCTGGCTACTTTAGGAGGGGCAGGTCAATTCGTGGCGCCCTCAATATAGCATTGTCTAAACCTATCACTGGTATAGTGATCGTGGCAGATCATCCGAGGGGGAACCAGTTTAAGGCAGACCCCACATGAAAGGGCGCAAGATTCAAAATCATCCTGGAGGTTGAGTTACACCGCGTTTGATGTATGGAGGCATATGCCGCGCTCCCGTGCTTTTAATGTATCCAACCGCGTACTCTAAATCACCACCTGAAGGATATATTTTTAATCCATCAAAACCCCGGACCGTGACAAGTTCCGGCACGTTGACCACATAGTTTCGCAGGCCACTATTTTTCGATTTCCCTTTGATCTTTACTACTCCAATCGACTCTTTTCCAAGCAAGAATTCTAGTCGGTAATCATCGTTTCCGTCTAGACTAATTTTCAGTAATTTTCCTCGTAATAATTTTTCAAACACGATCTCAACTCCAACTGCCATGATCTTTAAGTTGCCTTCTGCATCCAAGGGAGAGCCCTCTTTTTTGGGTTCGCCAAGTTTTGTGTGAGCAAGCATAACTCTTGGAGTAAAACCGTTTAGGTCAGCGGTGGCTGTGCCATGCGTGTCTCGTACGAAAAGATAGGGGTTAAGCCAATTGGACATAAAGCTAACATCTTCCAAGATAGGCAACGAGGTCGCAAACAGCTTGTTTAAAATTAGTCTGAAAGTATTGACGGGGCTTATGGTGTCATACACACCATTTGTGTGGCCATCCGGGAAATGAAATGCATTTAAAATACCCAGACGTTCTAAAAAATAAGTTTTTTCTATTTGGTCCCAGTTCAGAGTCGAACCCGGGCCATGGTCGCCCTGCAATACGATCATCAGAGGTCTAGTGCTCGTTGCCTTTATGTGATCCAATATTTTAATTATCCTAAGGTTCACATATTGTAGTTGCTCCCTGTATTCTTTTATGTAAATTTGTCTGCGCTGTTCGCTTCCTTTTATTCTATGGCTCCCGTCTGCTATTGAAATACTTGGGCAATCCGATTTTTTCCCCCTAGGAACGAATATGAATGGTGGGTGTGGAATCGTAATGTGGGCGAAAACAAAAGTGGGCCGATTATAACCAGCAGGGATGTGAAGCCGATCAAGAGCTCCGAGTATGGAGCTTTGATAAAGGGTCATTTTATAGTGTGTAAATTTTAACCATGCCAAAAAGTATTCAAGTGGGGTGGATCGCAACACCAAATCATCAAAATACGTAAATCCCCCCACGGACTTGTCTGCTCCTCTTATATTCGTGGGAGAATACCAGCATGATAAGGCTACAAATTCATATCCTTTTTTTTTCAGAAAACTTACGAGGCGGCTTTTTTGAATCATTGATATTAGTGGCCGCCGATCATATGATTTCGTTCTAACCGCCGATGCAACCTCGTCCAAATAACAAAAGTTCAGGGAACTGGCAAGAGATAAGATAGTTTGACAGTAATTTGCCTTTGATTTTTCGGCAACAAAAAAACCCATAGATTTAAGTCGATCTAAAAATGGTTGATTGTCGAACTTGTAAATATTCTCCAGAACATCTTTCCTAGCGTAACCGTCCAAAATAATATAATAAATATGAGGCAAGGTGGACTTGGGCGGATCAGGCCCTTTTGCATCAACAGTTGGTCTCATTGTTACTGGCTTAACCGCGATTTTCGAATCCACGGTATAAAGACAGCTTACCGCAATTGTAACCAATTGGGCTACAACTATGTAGGTTGCGAATCCATTGTATAATCTTGTAAGCGTCAAATAACTGCGGCGAAACAAAATAACGGGGAGAAGACATGCAAAAAATAACCCAGACCAAATGCACAGCAGCTTATATGGGATTACTTGAAAATCTGATTTACTAGTAACAAACAGCAATACATCGATTGCGAAACCCAATGAAAAAAAACTGAATAAAAAAGCAGAAAGGATTAGAAAGTTCCTCCTTAAGTTTTTTCCGAGAGCATAAACTATACCCATCAGGATCAGAGCCAAAGCTACTATAATGATGGCCGGTCTTGTAAGCGCCGCCAGTGGGATTATAAGCCTGTTTTGGATATATAAAAAAAGGACAGGCGCAATGGCTAGCAGAACAGGATGAAAGGGAAAATCCAAAAAACGGTTAATTTTCAAAATACCCCAACCTTGACATTGAACTCAACCAGAACGAGAGATCTACCTACAATGTCATGATGTAAGTGGGATCAATCGAGGGGTTCTTGTCCCAGGAACAGAACCCGCGTATCACTGAGTCTCTTAACTTGGTCTACCTTCCGGAAGTGCCGCCCCAAAGCTTCTTTGAAATTTTCAAGGTCATACCAGCCGTAATCTACCCCAGGTCGACGCGGTAACCGCTTGGTCATGGGGTCATTAATGTCGACATATTCGACTAACAAAGCCTCGTTTTGAAACTCCTTCAGCGCGCCCAAGGTTCGGTCGAAATTCCAACCACTACTGAAAATCAGATGATGCATCAGGGCCAGAGCTAGGACGGCATCAGCCTTTATGCGGTGGGGCAAGGTGTCATACTCCAAGTTGCGCCAGCCAAGCATAGGGCTCGGGTTGGTGAGATCCGCCACCAGCGGAAGAATGGTCAAGTTTTTTTGACGTGCTTTGATGAAAAGACGTTCAATACAGTCGGGGTCGGCATCAAGGGCGGTCACTTTGACACCTTTTTGGGCAGCAAGACAGGCGAAGTTGCCTAAATTACAGCCCACGTCCACTACCGTGGAATACTGAAGATGGTCCAAAACCCGCGAGACCGCCTCTTGCTTACGCTGCAATTGCCCTTCATCGGTCTGGTTGTAATAGTCCACCCATTCTCGCCGCATGCGCGGCCCTTTTATTTTCTCTACCGTTCGTCGAAGGGATGTAAAGAACCTCAATTTGGCCTTGGTAGTATTTACAAAATTCATGATTTTGCCCGAGGTTGTGGACATGTACGAACGGTCCTGTGCACGCCCCAGCTTCCCGGCAAAAAACTCCGGTATGGCCAAACGGGAAAAGTAATCCCTTAGAACTAGCTTATGCGACAACCCAAGGGCTTGGGAAGTTTGCCTGGCGTTGATGCCATCTAAGTTGTCCTTGAGCAGGCTGAGGACCAAGGAAGATTTACCAGCAGCATGAATATAGAGGGGAAAAAGGAAATGATGACAAAATTGCTGGTAAGCAGCCCATAAATATTGTTCGTCATCGGTAACAAGGGAGCTGAAATCTATAAAAACGGGGTGAGTATCCTTAAAAAAAACGTTAAAAGAGGCCGCATCCTGGAGAGTAATTTTTTTTTCAATCAACTGTATGGCGATGTCCAAGGTAACTAGGGCAGCCTCCCGCAACATGGAAAAAGGCCACTCGTAGGAATAATTTTTTCGGCTTATGCGCTGGTGACTAACCACCAAGTCAAACCCCGGCAGCGTAATCTCCGCCTTCTCGTGCGTGCGCACTATTTTGCCTTGGTCCATCAGTGCAAGCACGGTGGGATCGTAAAGAATTGTGCGATAAAAATCAGAACAATGAGGGAAAAAGGCCCTTAAAATCTCATCCTGCTGGGAGAACACCCTGGCCATCGGATCAACGTAGGAATTTGGGTCGAGCACTATGTTGGGGGTGGCAGGGAGATCACTCCCCGGTTTCATCGTTTACCTCTTGAGCGGAAAAAAGCCATTATTTTTTTGCGGAAGATGGTGATGACACCGCTCACGGCAGCCCCCAATAAGATGATGATCTGATAGATCATTCCTCCGGTGCCTGGATCAACATAGGCATGTGCGGCGGAAGGCACCACCAACAGGATCACAAATAAAACAATTGAAATCCTCAAAATAGACTTCCCCCTCACCTAGACAACGCGAAGCTATTATTGGATAGCATCATACGAACGGCGTGCTAGACCGACACCTCCCCTCTGGACAAAATGGCCTCGTTTCACTCTTGGCAATACTTCCTAAAACCCAATTGTTTTTATTACGAAATTGTTTACCTGTCAATTAGAAATCTGTTTTGCTAGCGCATTTTTGGTCGCCCGTCTACAGGTTGGACAGAACTGATTTTTACTTTTGCGGCAGGTGACAAAGTCGTCCCGAGTGGGGTTAATGCAACGGCTAAGATGAGATGAGTGTGGTCATCCCCCCGCTTTGGGACAATGGTCTTGGGTACTTAGAGACCATTAAAGGGAGGGTTGACCATGATTTATGTTGGCATGGACATTCACAAGAAGACCACGACTTTTTGCGCTTTGGATCAGGAGGGCAAAGTCATCCACCGGGGTACGGTTCCCAGCGGTGAAACTGGATGGCTTGATGCAATCCATCGTTGGCCCAAAGACGAAATAGCGGTTGCTCTTGAAACTGGCTCCATGACCTGGTGGGTGGTGGATGTGTTGCGTGAGGCTGGAATTGAGCCCATCGTGGTCGACGCCCGTCAATTCAAAATGATCGCCGACAGTAAGAAGAAGAGCGACCGCCACGATGCCCGGGCCCTTGCCGATGGGCTGCGAGGTGGCTTGGCTGAGCGAATCGCGGTCAATGTGCCTAGAGAAAAAGCACGTCGGGCCCGCTCTTTGATGCAGACTCGGCAGCAAATTCTCAAGCAGCGCAATATGACGGTAAACGCAGTAAAGGCCATGCTGCGTTCGGTTGGGGTGGAGATGAAAAAGGCCCAATGGCCCAAGGATAGCCACTGGGAAAAAGTCCTTGATAATCCGGCGGTGCCCATTTGGATGAAGCCATTCCTGATCACCCAACGCAGCATCTGGGACCACTTGGAGCAGCAAAGGCAGGAGTTTGATGCCTTGGTCCATGAGGAGTTGAGCTGTTGGCCTGAGGCGCAACTGCTTCTGGAGATGCCCGGTTTCGGCCCCATCGTCACCCTGGGCATTCTCAGCGGCATAGATGACATAAAGCGTTTCAGGCGCTCAAATCAGCTGGCCAGTTATGCCGGTCTGATCCCCTCGTCCCGTGACAGCGGAGCGGTGCAACGCCGGGGAGGGATAACCCGCCAGGGACGAAGTCTGATGCGCTATTTCGCGGTGCAGGCCGCCTGGGCGGCCATGCGCAGTAAGAATCTCACGATCCCTTTGCGTAAATGGTCCCGCAGGCTGATTGTGAAGCGGGGAAAGAAGGTGGCTGCAGTTGCCTTGGCCAGAAGACTTCTAGTCCTGGCCCACAAGCTATTGACCACCGGAGAAGTTTATAACTCCAAATACCCAGTCGTGGCCTGAGCAAAAAGGAGATTGTTGGCCTAAAAAAAGCGAACGCGCTATTCGAGGATTGGCGTCGAACCTGAAATACTTGCTTGTGGCCGGGACCACGTTGCTAAGATGAGGGGCGCCAATTCTCGATCCACATCCATGCGCCGGGTCTTAACTGAGCGCGAAGAGAAGCTTGAAAGCGCGATCGCCCTTAAACTGGCTTTGTCCGGAAAAAAGGAAAAGGCCTATTGATAAATTTTGCCCTTGACCAGAATGACCACACTCAGAGAAGCAAAAAGGAGATTGTTGGCCTAAAAAAAGCGAACGCGCTATTCGAGGATTGGCGTCGAACCTGAAATACTTGCTTGTGGCCGGGACCACGTTGCTAAGATGAGGGGCGCCAATTCTCGATCCACATCCATGCGCCGGGTCTTAACTGAGCGCGAAGAGAAGCTTGAAAGCGCGATCGCCCTTAAACTGGCTTTGTCCGGAAAAAAGGAAAAGGCCTATTGATAAATTTTGCCCTTGACCAGAATGACCACACTCAGAGAAGAAAGGTTAATTGCTGAGTTGCATAAACTTGAATCAACTTATTGTTGCTAGGTTCAATTATTGTAGGCGGCATCAGCACATACTTTCAGGCTTTCTCGTACGGCGCTTCAGCATCTTAAATGTAAGGTTTTTTCAACCCTCCATGGGCTTCGTATTTGACCATCCCGGCTTGAAGCCATTTTGGGCCGATTTAGCTTTACCCTCCTCAGTACGCGGTCCAGTTGATAGACCGCCATGAAATTTACAACGGCCTCCCCGGTAGAGAACTAATTGCTTACATGGTGTCCCCGCTCTGGTCTTGGCGCCGCAAGTCATGTCAACCAATTCAGGTGGAAGTGGTGGGTAATTTGGTGGAGGGCAGCGGTATCCTCTACGTTTCCACTCCTGGCTTTTGATTTCGCATTCCTTTTGGTGGATCCGCAGCAGCCTGATTTTTTCTTCTCGGTTCACTATTTTCAGCTCACGCAATTCATTTGGTTTAATGGTTATCGTTGCAAATGCCCCAGTTAGCGGTATAGGCCGAGCATCTGTGTGGAACATTTGGCCACTGCCCACGGTTTTTGTCCCAGGCATCGCTCCGGCATAAGCCCAGGGCATGTTGAACATCGCCCGTGCCAGGCTGGAAATGTTGACAGTCACAACAACAGACATTGTTTTCTCGGCTTGGTTCTCGGCCTTGGGTTGTCGAGGCCGATGCGGGCACCCATTCGGCCTTAACCCCGCAGCCGAAAACACCTCTGGCCGTACCGACGGCTAAAGCCAACTCGCCGGGCATCCTGGGCGAAGTGAACTTGACTAGGCCCCCCCTGCGCCGCTTCAATTCTTGCATGGTCGCGTAGGCCAAGGCCTCAGCCTCGGATAAGACAAAGCCCTTGGATTCGAAGTGGTCAAGAAGCGCCACAAACACCCTCTGGGTTTCGGGGGGCCAGTCTTGGACTTCTTGGAATTGTTCCGGGGCAAGGGGGGGGATGCCTTCCGGCGTTTCACCTTCGGACTGAAGCTCAGTGAGCAGTTCCTCTTTGTGCTGGCGAGCCAGGGCCACGGCACGGGCGGCCTGCGCACTTGGTAGGCTGTTTAGGCCGGCGACAACAAGCCGTCCGTCTGGGTAGAGGCGCGGCTCGGCTCCAAGTTCCCGAAGCATAGCCACCGTGGTCATATCTCCACCTCCGGCGGACCAGCCCACCGATCCACTGCCAGATCAAAGTTCGCTTGCGAATTATGAGAATTTTGAGAATTATCTTTTCCACCGCGGAGGTCAGCCGGAGATAATTCGCATAATTCGCATTGTTCGCAAAGCGTGAAGACCGTTTTGGGCTTGGTTTTGGCCGGTTCTCGCTTTTCGGCCACTCTGCCCGAAGCAATCAGCTCTTGAAGGGCGGCCGCAAGCCGGGCCTTGCTGACGTGGTTGTTAAACACCTTGAACAGTTCGGTTGCCGAGAGCGGCCCATCCTCCAAGGCGGAAACAACCCGCTGTGCGACAGAATCGGGCTCCCGGCCGCCAAAGATATACAGCGCCGAGTCTCGGCAGTAGGCCCACAGGGCTAAGGCAGCTTCGAGGTGGCAAGACTCTATCTGATCAGCGCAATCCAACAGGGCATAGATCAGCGCTAAGCGCAACACTTGGGCTTCCCCCCGGTTGATAACCGACCCGGCCAAACCAGGGTGGTCCTGGGTTAGCTCAGGGTAGGTGCACCGCCAGAGGTCGCGGGCTCCAGGCGCAAGTTGAACCAGACGTGGCTCCCGACAAGCCCCCAGGGCGGCCAACACCCGGCCCTGTAGCCGCTCAACTCCTGCTTGGGGCATGGCCTTGGGAAAGGGGACCAACTTTCGTCGCCTGGCACACAGCCACAAGAATCTGTTGGCATATCCGTTGAGGGCTTCAACTTCGCCAAGCTGGCGATCCAGTTCCGGGCCGGTGATATGGGTGACAATCCCAATATGCGCTCCGGTGACTTTGGTGCGGTTGCTTTTGGTGAGTGGCTCAACGTTCCCCGTATCCCAAAGGGTCCGCAGCACAGTTGATAGGGTATTACCCTCGCGCTTGGTACACTGAAGTGCGGCGGCCAGCTCTTCATCAAGCACATACAGCCGCTTGTTTTCCTCTCCAGGGTCGGTCACCACGAATTGCCCCTGGCCGGTCCTTTTGTCCACCTGCCAGGTTTCCACAGGGTCCCTGACCCTGAAGACCAGGCCCTCCCCAGTACTAAGGGGCCCTGGCGACCTATGGGCGGGAATGTGGCCCCGGCTGTCTTGGAAAGTAAAAAGCCGTTCGACCGGCTGGCCGCTGGTGCCCTTGCGTGCCTTGCTACTGGCACCCACCACCACGGCGAACAGACGCGGGGGATGCACAGCCTCCCCTACCTGAACGTGCGGACCTGGGCCTGCTTCGATACCGAAGCGCACCAAGAATGTCCCCAAAACGGCGGCAGGGTCGGCCTCTGAGTCCTCACAGGCCATACGTGCGAAGTCACCAGCCAGGCCATGCAGGGCAGCCCTTGGCAGTACGGGCCAGGAGCGAATGTTTGGTTCCCACGCTGCCGGACCTTCTATTGGGGCGGTTTCTACTGACCCCGGCTCCTGGGCGGCTTCCACCTGGGACCTGACGGCTTCCAATCCCTCATCCTGGGCCAGGTCGTTGAAGTCGGTCTTTTCCTTGCTGGGTTTGACGAATGAAGGCAGGACCACCTTACCCCCCACGGCCCGAGCCGCCGCCATGGCTTTTGTTCGGCCTGGATTGCCCGGCGTGGCGCGATCATCGTCGCCAACCACTATGATGTCCCTCATCGGTATCCTCTCCGAGCAATGCGGGCCACCGCCTCCAAGTTGCCGGCGTTGAAAGCCACCAGTACCGTAGCGCCTGTAGCCTCATGCGAGGAGAGGCCTGTGGCTAACCCCTCACAGATAAGCAATGGGCCATCAGCGCTGCCTTTGATAAGGAAAAAACCGCCGGCCATTTTGCCGCCGGATAGAAAACGCTTGTCGCCACTGGGGGAAATGGTCTGGAGCGATTGTATTTCCCCATCGGCCCCGTATACGGGAACCAGCAGCTTGCCGCCCATGCCTATAGATAATTGCGGGCAGGGCTTCACCCCTTTGCGCTCCAGGTAGGGGTGGCTCGCGCAAGGTTTGGCTTTGGCCAGTATTTTGTTGGCTCGGGCCGCCGCCTCGGCATAGCAGCGGGCTTGCTCGGCCTCACGCTTTTTGCGGGCGGACTTTACCTTCTCTGCCCACTCGCGGCGTTCGGCCTCGGTTAGGTGCCGGCCGCCACCGAAAGTCCACGCGCCCCGGTATCCTGTGCGGAAGTTTTCGAAAAACCCTGAAGGCTTATCGTTATCACGAAGAATATAGGAACCATCCAGGGATCCGCGCTTTCCTCCCTCCACGGGGACGCGATTGAATTTGCCATCTGCCAAGATTGACCCATGGGGGCGCAGTCCCGCAGCCTCTATCTTTTCCCGGAATTCGTTAATGGCGACGCTATCCACTCAGCTGGTCCTCCATCGAAGAGGTGCTTTCTCTAAGGCCAGCCTTGATCCAGGAGTCCAAATCCTCACGCCGGTACCTCACGGAACCACCCAACTTTACGTAGCGAGGGCCACCACCACGAAATCTGAAGTTTGTGAGGGTGCGTGGCGACATATTTAAATATGTCGCCGCCTGGGTCGTGACTAACAATGCTGAGCCATGGTTTGGGGTCATTTCGTCGATAACCATTCACCGCTCCTTTACAGTTGAATAACCGTTTTCTGCGTTACACCAATCACTACGTCACTCGGTACTCGTTGCCACTCCCAGGGTTACATAGGGAACTCCGGAAATCTCCTGCCAAGTGCCAATTACATAACATCCTGTAAATATGGGTTAAACGCCATTAGAGTTGCTGTGTTTACTATACATTGCGTGACAGAAGACGGGGTAAATAGGCGGTAAAGTTAAAGTGTTTACATTAACAGTGACTCAATTATTTGGGTTGGTTTGTTGAAGTTCGATGGCAGCGGACTGTGATGGGCAACTCGACGGTGGGCCCTTTTGGGGGCGCTGGGATTAAAATTAAGGTCCGATTAGTGCAGACCTCTTAAATAAGCCCCTGGGCCGCTGGAGAAATTGCGCGGTCCAGGGGCCATACCCCAATGCTAATTTCAAGTTGGCTTATGATCAGGTCCAAATTAATTTTTGGGCCCTCCGTTGAGGTGGTGTTGGATTGCTTGGGCCACTTTTAGTCCATTACGCCCAGGGGGCAAGACGTGCCAAAATGGCGCCTCATGCTTACGCCGTGCTTACGCGAAAAAATAAGGGCTTAGGCCGAATGGCCTAAGCCCTTGAAATCTTTGGTGCCGAGGGACGGAGTTGAACCGCCGACACGGGGATTTTCAGTCCCCTGCTCTACCAACTGAGCTACCTCGGCCAATGTTGTCCGGTTTTCACCGCCGCCCCAGGGGCCTTGGCTGAAACCCAGGCTTTTTATACCGCTCCGCCCGATGGGCGTCAAGGGCTAAGCCTTGCTTAACCCGAGTCCTTTTGCTATTTACAGGGAACCATCTTTGTAGCGCAGTGGGGGGAACATGCTGGCAACCGTGACTTCATTGGCCGTGCTGGGGGTACGGGCTTATCCCGTACAAGTGGAAGTGGACCTGGCCCCTGGATTGCCCGCCTTCAACACCGTGGGGTTGCCCGACGGCGCGGTGCGCGAATCCAAGGAACGGGTGCGCGCCGCCCTGGCCAACAGCGGTTTTTACCTGCCGGTCAACCGCATCACCGTGAACCTGGCCCCGGCCGACATCAAGAAGGAAGGCGCGGCCTTTGATCTGCCCATGGCCCTGGGCATCCTGGCCGCCTCGGGCGCGGTGCCCGCCGAGGCGCTGCTGGGCCTGGGGGTGGTGGGCGAGCTGGCCCTGGACGGAGCCATCCGACCGGTGCGCGGGGTGCTGCCCATGGCCGCCCGGGCCCGGGCCCTGGGGCTCAAGGCCCTGCTGGTGCCCGAGGCCAACGGCCCCGAGGCGGCGGTGGTGGAGGGGCTCAGGGTCTACACGGTGGGTCGCCTGGACCAGGCGGCTTCCCATCTTTTGGGGCGCGAGGAACTGCCCCAGGCCCAGGCCGACCCCGCCCTGCTGGCCCTGGGCCAGGATAGCCACGGCCTGGACCTCAACGAGGTGCGCGGCCAGGAGCACGTGAAGCGGGCCCTGACCATCGCGGCGGCCGGGGGGCACAACGTGATGATGGTGGGCCCGCCGGGCAGCGGCAAGACCATGCTGGCCCGCCGCCTGCCGGGCATCCTGCCCCCGCTCAGCTTCGAGGAGGCGTTGCAGGTCACCCAGGTGGCCTCGGTGGCGGGCACCCTGTCCTCGGGCCAGGCCCTGGTCACCGCCCGCCCCTTCCGCTCGCCCCACCACACCATCAGCGACGCGGGGCTCATCGGCGGCGGCACCATACCCCGCCCCGGCGAGGTGAGCCTGGCCCACCAGGGGGTGCTGTTTCTGGACGAGCTGCCCGAATTCAAAAAGAGCGTCCTGGAGGTGCTGCGCCAACCCCTGGAGTCGGGAGTGGTGACCATCACCCGGGCGGCGGCCACGGTGGATTTCCCGGCCCGGGTCATGCTGGTGGCGGCCATGAACCCTTGCCCCTGCGGCTATTACGGTGATCCCAAGCGCCAGTGCACCTGCGCCCCCCAGCAGGTGCGCAACTACTTCAACCGGGTGAGCGGGCCGCTGTTGGACCGCATCGACATCCAGGTGCAGGTGCCCGCCGTGCCCTTCAAGGAGCTGGCGGCGGACACCGCCGGGCCGCCTTCGGCCACGGTGCGCGAACAGGTGGTGACCGCGCGGGAGCGCCAGGCGGCTCGCCTGGAAGGCAGCGGGGTGTTTTGCAACGCCCAGATGGGCACCGCCCTCACCCGGAAATATTGCCGCCTGAGCAACGCGGGGCTCAGTCTGCTGGAAAAGGCCATGGAGCGCCTGGGGCTTTCGGCCCGGGCCTATGGGCGCATCCACAAGATCGCCCGCACCATCGCCGACCTGGAGGGCAGCGAGACCATCGAGTTGCAGCACCTCAGCGAGGCCATCGGCTACCGCAGCTTGGACCGCAATATCGCCTAGATTTTATAATATGGTTGTTGGCCTCTATACGGTTTAGGCTTGACAGGAACCTGGTTTCCGGTAATTTGAGGGCCTCCAGCAAAAGCATCTAAAGGAGATTTTTTGTTTATTAAATCAATGGATGCTGTGTCAATCGTTGCCGACCAGGGCAGCAACCTCCCGGTGGCTGATTGATCATAGCTCCGCGGCCTTACTGAAAAGCTGTACCCCCATCGAGACGGACCGATTCCTTCGCGTCCGTTCCCCCGCGGATCTCTGATCGAGAATCTACCGTTATAGTTGCGCCCTCCGGCGGCAACGTCCCCTACGACAAAAAATCGGACAATCAAAAATGCGGCGGTCGGTCGCTGGTTCTTCCCTGAGCAGACCCCTGCGCCGGCAAGCCCGCAAAAAACCATAGTAGGGATAGGTCTCGACCATGAGCATCAAACCAAGCGCCAACCCAAACCAAAACAACGGCCACTTGTCGCGACTGGGGTGGACTCCCCATTTTCAGGCCCAATTGGACCACCTTTCTAACGAAAGAGTTACGCCGGCCCGCGTGGTCGGGGTGAGGAAAAACAGCTTTCAGGCCAGCGACGGCCGGCGGGAATGGCTGGCCACCCTGGCGGGCAGGCTCCGGCACGACCCCGGCGGCCCGCTGCCGGTCACCGGAGATTGGGTCCTCATGAACGATACGGTGATTCACGGGGTGCTGACCCGCAAGAACGCCTTGTCTCGGGGCGCGGCGGGAGCCCGCAACCAACGGGATGAACGCGCGCCGAACGAACAGGTGATCGCGGCCAACCTGGACACCATCTTCATCGTCTGCGGGCTGGACCGGGATTTCAACCTGCGCCGCATAGAGCGCTACCTGACCCTGGTCTACAACTGCGGCCTGAGCCCGGCCGCCATCCTGACCAAGGCGGACCTTCACCAGGATCCGCCCTCTTGCGTGGCCCAGGTGGAGGCGGTGGCCCTGGGCGTTCCCGTGCACCTGACTTCCGTTGCGAACGACGCCTGCCTGGCCCAGTTGGAGCCGTATTTGGCACCAGGCCGGACCGCCGCGATGGTGGGCTCTTCCGGGGCGGGCAAATCCACCTTGGTGAACCTCCTCTGTGGCAGAGAGGTGCAGCCCACCCGTTCCGTCAGCGCACAGTTGGGCAAGGGCAGGCACACCACCACCACCAGGGATCTGATCATGATGCCCCAGGGGGGCATGGTGATCGACAACCCCGGCATTCGGGAAATCGCTTTTTGGGACCTGGATGGCGGAATCCAAGCCGCTTTTCCCGAAATCGAGCAGTTGGCCCCGGAGTGCCGCTTTGCCGACTGCAGCCACAGCCATGAGCCAGGCTGCCGGGTCCAAGAGGCGGTGGCGCAAGGCGAAATCCCCCGGGACCGGCTGGAAAACTACCTCAAGATGAAACGCGAGTTGGAATACCTGGCCCAGCGCCAAAATAAAGGCGCCGGCCGGGTGGAAAAGGAGCGCTGGAAACCGGTGGCCTTGCAGGTCAAGGCCATTAACAAGCGCAAAGGCTAAATTAACCTACTTGCCTAAGAGTCGGCGGGGGCTGGCACTTGACCAGTCCCCGCCGCTTGTGGCCTAAAGCGGTGCCGCCCTACCCGGCCAGGCGCGCCCCGATCTCTCGGCCCAGTTCCTGGGCCCTTTGCCACACCTCGGTCTGGTCCTCCACCCGGCGGAACTTGTCCGGGGTGACTTCGGTGTTGTCCGGGCCGAACACGTGCGGCAAGGCGCTCATGGGACAGGTGGGGCCATAGCCGCAGACCAGGCACCTGGGGTTGCCGGTTACCCGCAAGGTGCCCAGAACCTCCATGCCCTCCCAGGCCAGCGAATGGGCGATCTGGTCGGCGGCCGCTTCCAACCCCGGCCTGCCGCGCCCATTGCCCGTGGCCACGGCCACGGCCAGCTTGCCCCGGTTCAGGCCCCTTCGGTGGCGCAGGGAAAACAGGCGCTCCAAAAACAGCTTGGTGAAGCCGTTCATGGTGCCGTAGGTGGCGTGGCCGCCCACCACCAGGGCTCCGGCGCGGCGCACCTTCTCGGCCAGGGCCGGAAAGTCGTCGTTGACCTTGCACACGTTGTCCGAGCGGCAGCCCAGGCAGCCCCGGCAGGGCCCCACCTCGAGGTCGCTTAGCTTGACGAACTCGCCGGGCAGGCCGCTGGCCTCCAGGACCGCCCGCACCAAACGGTCGGTGTTGCTGTTTGCCACGGGACTGCCGGATACGCCGAGGATTTGGGGCTGCATGGTGTCTACTCCTTAAATACCGCCGAGGTGTTCATCCCTACTTGGCTGCTTGCAATACTACCCCCGGCCGGTCTTGCCGGTGGTAGCGACGGCTACAAGGAGATCAAATTGTCTGTTTGCGCGCGGCCCCGACGAAGAACGCCCCTAGCTGCCGGGATCCGGCGAGAGTTGTTCCGGCGCGCCCTTGTTCACCACGAAGCGCTGGTACCAGGCCCAGACCAGGCAGGTGAAGGGGATGGCCAGCAACAGGCCCAAAAAGCCCAGCAGCTTGCCCCAGACGGACAGCGACAGCAGCAAAAAGGCCGGGCTCAGGCTCATGGTGCGGCCCACGATGCGCGGAGTGAGGAAGGTGTCCTGGGTGACCTGCACCACCGCGAAGACCCCGCCGGTGAGCCCCAGCATCATCCATACCCCATGCCCGCCGTCCAGCCCGGCCATGACCGCCAGGAAAAAGGCGGGCACCAGGCCCAGCAGTTGCAGGTAGGGCACCATGTTCAGCATGCCGATAAACAGGCCCAACAAGATGCCCAAGGGCAGGCCGATGATGCTGAAGCCGATGGCGAACAGCACGCCCACCAGCCCGGCCACCGCCGCCTGGGCCCGGAAGTAGCTCCGGAGCGCGCCGGTGAAGTCGTCCACCAACTCCAAGGTGCGCCGGCGGTAGGCCGGAGGCAGAGACTCGCGCCATCCCTTGGTTATCTGGTCCAGGTCCAACATCAGGAAAAAGGCGTAAAGGCCCACCACCACCAGGCCGGACAGGGCCGCGAACACGCTGCCTACCTGGCCCAGGAGCCCCCAAAGGCCCGGCAGCAACTTGCGGGCCAGGGAAGCCAACATGCCCCACATGTCGCTGGAGCCCAAAAACTCCTTTACCGCCGGCCGATCCAAAATGGACTGCACCAGGGGCAACAGCTTGGCGGGAAGCTCGTGGGCCGCCTTTTGGGCCAGGTCGGAGTTGTTGGCCAGATTCTGCACCAGCGTGGCGGCGTGGCTGATCTCCCGTCCCACCAGAGGAACCACCGCCCACGCCAGGCCTACTCCCACGGCCAGACACAAGAGCAGGCTGAGCAGCACCGCGGCCAGACGATTCTTTACCAGGCGCTGCAAAAGCTCCACCAGGGGATTGAGCAGATAGGCCAGCACCAGGGCGGCGGCAAAGGGCATGAGCACGTCGCTCAGATAGGACAGTAACCACACCAGCCCCACCAGCAAGGCCCCGCCCATGGTCAGACGCACCACCCGGTCAAGGGTGTAGGGTTTTTGGTTCGTCATTGGTCGTAGTGTTTCCTTAGGCTTGCTTCAAAGATGGATTGATCACCAGCACGGGGGTCTTGGAGTGCTTGAGCACCCTCTCGGTAACCGAGCCGAAAAAGGCGGCCTCGCCGCCTTCCCGGCTGTGGGTGGCCATCACCACCAATCCGGCGTTCTCCGAGGCGATGAGCTTGAGTATTTCCTCGGCCGGATCGCCCTCTACCACGTGGTGAATAAAGGCGGGACAACCGGACAGCTCCTGTTCGCAAATGCGTTCCAGTTGCTTCTTGGCGTAATCGCATTCCATCGCTTGCAAACTCTTCAGGTGCTCACCGGCGTCGCCGTAAATGTGATCATACTGGCGCATGTCCTCGGCCACGTAAACCAGGTGTACCTGCGCTCCATATTTCTGGCTGAGGTCCAGCACATACGGCAGCGCTTTGGCGCTGAGCAGGGAAAGGTCGGTGGGCCAGAGTATTTTATTTATCTGCATGGCCGTACTCCTTGCTTGATTGGGAGTTGTAATGCGCTAATTTCATCTTAAGCCGCCAGGAGGGAAGCCCGCAAGCGGCACCGGATTCGGTTGACCGGGGGCAAGGTGGGCCTTAGTATTAAGGCGAGTTCCATCATGTAAACAACCGACTGACGGAGTGTTAGCCGAAATGCAAACGACCTTTACTCCTCCGCCGCTACCCGCCACCCTAAGCACCCAGCAGCAGGAGAGAGTCAGCGCGTTCATGCGCCGCGTCTACAATTGGATGGCCGGCGGCCTGGCCCTCACCGGCCTGGTGGCTTGGTGGGCCCAGGGCAGCGAAGCGGTCATCAGCGCCCTGTTCAACCCCCAGACCGGCGGCCCCACCATGCTCTTTTGGGTGCTGGCCATCGGCGAACTGGGCCTGGTGTTCGGTATCAGCGGCATGGTGCACCGCCTGAGTTCATCCACGGCGGGCCTGCTTTTCGCACTTTATTCCGCCCTCAACGGCCTGACCCTGTCGTTCATCTTCCTGCTGTATACCCAGGCCTCGTTGGTAAGCACCTTTTTGATCACCGCCGGCACCTTCGCCGTGGTCAGCGTGTGGGCCTACACCACCAAGCGCGACCTAAGCGGCTGGGGCCAGTTTTTGTTTATGGGCCTCATCGGCATAATCATCGCCTCGGTGGTCAACATGTTCCTGGCCTCGCCCATGCTCTACTGGATCGTGAGCTACGTCGGGGTGGGCATCTTCGTGGGCCTCACCGCCTATGACACCCAGTGGCTTCGGCAGATGGCCCTGTCCGGTCAGATGGATGAGGAGACCGGCAACAAGGTGGCCATCGTGGGAGCCCTCAAGCTCTATCTGGACTTCATCAACCTGTTTTTGATGCTACTACGCATCATGGGCGACCGCCGCTGATCGCCTACAAATCAGTAAACTGAACCCGGTTCATGACGTACCTTGACAGGTGCGTGAGCCTACCTATAGAATCTTGTCTTCGACCTACAAGAGAAGGCAATTTTACAAGGAGTTTCCCATGATTGAGGTTCGTTTCCATGGCCGAGGCGGCCAGGGGGCCGTCACCTCGGCCGAGCTGATGGCCCTGGCGGCCATCGAGGAGGGCAAGTACGCACAGGCCTTCCCCAGCTTCGGTCCCGAGCGACGCGGCGCTCCGGTTCAGGCCTTTCTACGTATAAGCGATGAGCCCATCCGGTTGCGGGAGAAGATCTACGAGCCGGACGTGGTCCTGGTGTTGGATCCCTCCCTCTTGGCCACCGGCGGGGTGAAAAACGGGCTCAAGCCCGGCGGCACCCTGGTGGCCAACAGCGCCAAGCCGGTTGCCGATGTGCGCGGCGAGTGCGGCTTCAACGGCCGCACCGCGGTGGTGGATGCCGGCAAGATCGCCGAAGAGGAGTTGGGCGTGCCCATCACCAACACCACCATGCTGGGCGCCCTGCTCAAGGCGGCGGGTCTTATCGACCTGAACTCCATCAAGGGACCCATCGAGCACCGCTTCGGCAAGATCGCCCAGAAAAACTGGAACGCCCTGAATCGGGCTTATTCCGAAACCGTAATCGAGGAGTAGGATCATGGCCGATGAAGGCATGTTCCCTTGGAAAGATTTGCCCTTGGGCTGCGCCGGGACCGAACCCGGCTCCAGCCGCCGCTTCAACACCGGCGACTGGCGCAGCCGCCGCTACCCGGTGACCGACCGGGAAACCTGCATCAAGTGCGGGTTGTGCTGGATCATCTGCCCAGACATGGCGTATAGCCCCGACCCCAAGGACGAGGGCTACTTCACCTGGGATGGTTACTACTGCAAAGGCTGTGGCATCTGCATCGAAGAATGTCCCAAGGACGCCATCAGCTGGAAGGAAGAGAAGGAGGAGGACAAATATGGGCCGGCGTGTGGGGCTTGAGGTTTCCTTGGCCTGCGCCGAGGTCGTTGGTCTTTGCAACGCGGACGTGGTGGCGGCGTATCCCATCACTCCCCAAACCCATATAGTTGAACACCTCTCGGAAATGGTGGCCGACGGCCACCTGGACGCCGAGTTCGTGCCCGTGGAGAGCGAGCACAGCGCCATGAGCTGCTGCGTGGGCAGCAGCGCGGCGGGCGCCCGCACCTTCACCAGCACCAGCAGCCAGGGCCTGGCCCTGATGCACGAGATCCTGTTCATCGCCGCCTCCCTGCGGCTTCCCATCGTCATGGCCGTGGCCAACCGCTCCCTGAGCGGCCCCATCAGCATCTGGAACGACCACAGCGACATCATGGCCGAGCGCGACATCGGATGGATCCAGACCTTCGCCGAGAACGGCCAGGAGGTGGTGGACCTGACCATGCACGCCTTCAAGGTGGCCGAGGACAAGCGGGTCTGCCTGCCGGTGGCGGTGAACCTGGACGGCTTCATCCTCACCCACGTCATCGAGCCCATCGAGATGCCCGACAAGGCCGAGGTGGAAGCTTATCTGCCGGGCTTCGAGCCCAGCCAAAGCCTGGACCCGGCCAATCCCATCTCCATGGGCATAGTGGGTATGCCGGAGATCTACACCGAGGCCAAAAAGGCCAACGCCGTGGCTCTGGAAGAATCCTACTCGGTGATCAAAGAGCACTGGGAAGGCCTGGCCAAGCAGTTCGGCCGCACCTACAAGCCCATCGAGACCTACCGCACCGAAGACGCGGACACCGTGTTCGTGACCATGGGTTCCCTGGGCGAGACCACCATGACCGCGGTGGACCAGATGCGCGAGGACGGCATCAAGGTCGGCCAGGTGCGCATTCGCCTGTGGCGGCCCTTCCCGGTGGACGACTTCATGGAGGCCATCGCCGGAGCCAAGACCCTGATTGTTATCGACCGCGCCCTGAGCCCCGGCCTGCCGGCCGGTCCGGTAGCCACCGAGCTCAGGGGCATGATGTACGCCAAGGGCGCCAAGCAGTACGTGGCCAACTTCGTCTGCGGCCTGGGCGGCCGGGACGTGACCCGGGCCCAGTTCGTCGAGATGTACCACTCGGCCCAGAAGGCGGCGGCCAGCGGCGCAGAGATGTCCTGCCAGATGGTGGGGGTGAAAGAATGATTAGCGCAGCCGAAGCACTGAAGGATTTCCAGAAGATAACCCCCAAGACCATTCCCTTGGTGGAGCCTTTCTCCAAGGGCCACCGCGCCTGCCAGGGCTGCGGCGAGGTCTTGGCCCTCCGGATGGTGGCCAAGGCGGTGGGCATGGACATGATCGCGGTGAGCGCCACCGGATGCATGGAGATCATCTCCTCGTCCTACCAGACCGCCTGGGAAACCCCCTGGATTCACGTGGCTTTTGAAAACGCGGCCGCCGTGGCCAGCGGCGTGGAAGCCGGGCGCAAGGCCTTGATTCGCAAGGGCAAGATCAAGGACACCGGCGCCAAGATCGTGGCCTTCGCCGGTGACGGCGCCACCGCCGACATCGGCCTGCAGGCCCTGTCCGGGGCCCTGGAGCGCGGCCACGACTTCACCTACATCTGCCTGGACAACGAAGCCTACATGAACACGGGCATCCAGCGGTCCAGTTCCACCCCCTACGGAGCCATGACCACCACCAGCCCTCCGGGCCCCTTGTCCAAGGGTCAGATGACCTGGAAAAAGAACATGCCCATGATCGCGGCGGCGCACAACGTGCCTTACGTGGCCACCGCCTCCCCGGCCTGGCATGTGGACCTGATGAACAAGGTGAAGAAGGCGGTGACCATCCCCGGTCCGGCCTACATTCACATCTACAGCCCCTGCCCCACCGGCTGGCGTTGCGGCCCCGAGACTTCCATCGAGGCGGCCCGCCTGGCGGTGCAGACCAAGGTGTTCCCTCTCTTCGAGGTGATCGACGGCCAGTTCATCCTGAGCCGCGAGATCAAAAAGCCCAAGCCCGTCGAGGAATATCTCAAGGGACAACGGCGGTTTAGTCACCTTAAGCCGGAAGATGTGGCCTACATACAAAAACGAGTGGACGCGGACTATGAACGTCTGCTAAAGTTAGTTCAGGTCACCAACCCGGAGGCCTAATTACATAGCCCCCCACCCCTGCGTGCCACTGTCCGCTTTGTAAAAATTTTACTGGGCGGTGGCACGCAGGGATTCTTTTTTTTAACACCTAATGTTAGATGTGAATCTACCCAACCGGCGGACGGCTTGATAAGCGAGGCAGCGGACCAGGGGCGCCGTTACGTCGCAGGCTGGCTTTGCCGCTCTGGCGTCAGTTCGCTCGGCTTGAAATAGAAAAGACCGTCGTCCGGCACTTCATGGCGGGTGTTGGCGCCTTGGCTTCAGCCAGGCGACCGCCTCTTGTTTCCCAAGCCCCCTCCCCTACTCCCGCCAGCGGGGCACCATCTTCTCGGTGGCCGAAGCCAAGCCCTGCACATAGCCCCGGCTCAGGCCCAGACGCTGCATGGCCTCGGTGGCCTCTTGGTACTCGGCCTGTTTGATGCGCCGCTCCATCCCCGGCGTCTCGGCGGCCTTGTAGGTGGGAAAATACTGGCTCATCAGGCTGACCCAGGCCCCAGGGCCGCAGATCTCGGCGATCCGGGCCAAGACCTGGGGCGAACCGGAAAGCCCGTTGGGCAACACCAGGTGGCGCACCATCACCCCCCGGTAGGCGATGCCGTCGTCCTCCAGCTTGAGGTTGCCCACCTGGCGGTGCATCTCGGCCAGGGCGCTCTGGGCGCCGGCCACGTAGTTGGCGGCCTGGGATAGGCGCTCGGCCACCGCCTCGTCGGCGTACTTGAGGTCTGGCAGGTAGATGTCGATCAGGCCTTCCATCTGGCGCAGCACCGCCGCGCTCTCGTAGCCCGAGGTGTTGTACACCACCGGCAGGGCCAAGCCGTAGCCCCGGGCGATGGCCAGGGCCTTGAGGATCACCACCAGGTGGGGGGTGGGGGTCACCAGGTTGATATTGTGGGCGCCCGCCATCTCCAGGCCCAAAAACACCCCGGCCAGGTCCTGGGGACTGGTCTCTTCGCCGCCCCCGGCCTGGCTGATCTGCCAGTTCTGGCAAAAGCGGCAGGCCAGGGTGCAGCCCGCGAAAAACACGGTGCCCGAGCCCTTGGTTCCGCTGATGGGCGGCTCTTCGCCGAAGTGCAGTTGGCTGGTGTTCACCGCCGCCGTTTGGGCGGCGGCCCGGCAAAAGCCCAGCTCCCCGGCCAGGCGGTCCACCCGGCAGCGGCGGGGGCACAGGACGCAGGAGCGCAGGGATTTCTCCAGGCGCGCGGCAACGCGCTCATACTCCCCCGGCGGGGGAAAAAGTTCGGCGCTCATCCATCCCTCAGTCGGCCCGGAACATGCGGGGCAACAGCCTGATCAGGCGGCGCAGCCCGGCGGCGCGGCGCTCCAGGCCGTGGCCGTAAAGAAACTCCACGAGGCCCTTGAGGCCCTGGTATTGCTCTCGGCTCTGAGGATACCACCACAGGTCGCGCTTGGCCCAAGGCAACAGGTCGTTCACGATGGTCTGCACCTGGGTCATCTCGTTGAAGCCCTCGCGGCCGTGGCTGCGGCCCAGGCCCGAGTTTTTGAAGCCGCCCCAGGGGGCCTCGGCCAGGCCGTGGCTCATGAGGTGGTCGTTGATCATCACCACCCCGGCCTTCACCCTCCGGGCCAGGCGCAGGGCCGCCCCCCGGTCCTTGGACCACACCGAGCCGGTGAGCCCCAGGTCCGAGTCGTTGGCCAGGTGCACCGCCTGGTCCATGTTGCCCACGGGCATCACCGCCACCACCGGGCCGAAGGTCTCCTCGCGCATCACCCGCATGCCGTGATCCACCTGGGTGAGCACCGTGGCGGGCAGGAAGTTGGGGCCCGCGGGGCAGGCGCTCTGAGCGAAAATCTTGGCCCCGTGGGCCAGGGCGTCGGCGATGTGGGCCTTGACCAGCTCCACCTGGCGCAGGGTGGTCATGGCCCCCAGGTCCACCTGGAAGTCGGTGTCGTAGCCCACCCTGAGCGCCCGGACCCTGTTTCCCAGGCGCTCCAGGAAGGCCGTGGCCACGCCGTGGTGCACGTAGATGCGCTCCACTCCGCCGCAGGTCTGGCCGGTGTTGACCATGCCCCCCCAGGCCGCCCCGGCGGCCGCCCGCTCCAGGTCGGCGTCCGGGCACACCAGCATGGCGTCGTTGCCCCCCAGCTCCAGGTTCACCGGGGTCAGGCTGGGCGCGGCCAGGGTCATCAGCTCGCGGCCCACCGCCACCGAGCCGGTGAAGAACAGCTTGTCCACCCCGGCCTCCAGCATGGCCGGGCCCGCCTGGCGTCCGGGCAGGTTGAGGCAGGTGAACACCCCCGGCGGCAGGCCCCCGGCGGCCAGGCAGCGGCTCATGGCCCGGGCCACCATCTGGGTCTCGCTGGCCATCTTGAGCAGCACGCAGTTGCCCGCCAGCAGGGCGCAGACCACCTCGGAAAAGGGGATGGTGAAGGGATAGTTCCAGGGGCTGATGATGCCCACCACTCCCCAGGGTTGGCGGGCCAGGCGGGTGCGTTTGTTGGCCAACAGCCACAGGGCCGGGCCGGGATGCGCGTCCTTGAGCCAAGCCTTGGCCTTTTTGGCGTAATAGTCGGCCGCCGCGGTGGCGGGCAAAACCTCGGCCACCAGGGCGTCGGTTCGGGTCTTGCCGTTGTCTCGGGCTATGGTCTCGGCCAGGTGGTCGGCGTTGTCGGCCAGGAAGTCGCGCACCTTTTGGATGGCCTTGGCCCGCTGCTTAATCGGCGTGGCCGCCCAGGCCGGTTGGGCCCGGCGGGCCGCCTGGGCCGCGGCCAGCACCTCCGAGGGCCCCTGCAAGGGCACTCGCCCGATCTCTTCGCCGGTGGCGGGATTGATGCAAATGGTCTCGTCCATGTTCAACTCACTCCAGGTCGTCGGTTTCAGCCCGCCAGCCTATGGCCGAGGCGCCCGGCGCGCATGCGCAGATAGGCCAGGTTGATGGGAAGCAGCAGCCGCAGGTCGAAGTTGGGGTTGGCCACCCCGCCCAGGGAGGCCAGGTAGTGCACGTGGTCGGCCACGCTCATGGTGCAGGCCGGGGCGTGCAGCCAGCGCCGCCCCCGCCCGGCCAGGCAGCGGCCCAGGGCCTGGACGGTCTTGAAGATCAGGTCGTTGCCGGGCCGCCGGTGGGGGTTGTGGGCCTGGGGGGGCAGGTAGCTGGGCTTGATGATCACCGATTCCCCGTCGATCTCCCCCTGCCAGGAGGTGCAGGACCCGGCGAAGAGCACCTTTTCGTCCGGGGCCAGGTTCAAGGGCCCCTCCACCCGCCCCACCACGTAGCGCACCTTGCCCATCTTGCTCTCCACCAGGGGGTCGAAACCCCGCAGGATGTGCATGGCTTCTTGCAGGGCTCCCGGACAGCCCCCCCAGCAGTAGTCGCGGGAATGCGCCTCGGGAAAGGCGCCCACCGTGCAGGTGAGCGGACCGTCCTGGAAATAGTCGTCCACCCGCTCCAAACAAAACTGAAAGTTTTCGGTGCGCCGCTGGACTTCGTCCAGAGGAAAGTCGCCGCAGATCTCTATCTCGTTCAGGTCCAGGGGGCCCAGGCCCCGCGCCGCGGCCAGCTTCAGGTGAATCAGCTGGGACGGCTGCACCCGCACCATGGCGCAGCCCACCGCGTCCACCGCGCAAGGGTTGGTGCCCATGACGATGGCCCCCAGATCAAAGGGGTCGGGGGTGAGCATCATTTTTTGCCCGGCCACGATGCCGTCGATGGCGATGAAATCCTGGCCGGCCGCCTGGTTGATATCGGCTATCTTGTGTTCCAAAAAGCTGTTGTGATCCAGCAGGCGGTGGGGGTCGTCCTGGATGCCGATGAAGTTCTTGAGGCTCAGGGTCATGCGGGTCCAGGGATGGGCCTTGAACTTGGGCAGGTTGAAGATGAAGTCCGCCTCCAAGACCGGCCGGGGCAGGTAGATCTCCCGGCGCAGGCCGCCCGCGCCCACGGCCACCCTGCGGTGGGGAGTCTCGTCAAAGTAGTGGGCCTTGGCCCCCTGGCGGCGCAGAACCGCGGGATAGCCCGCCTGGTCGAAGCAAAAGCGGGTGGGCACGGTGATGCCCGAGCGCTCGCCCACCCCCAGCTCGCTGATTTCCGGGCCGCCCACCTTTTTGGCGGCCATCAGCGCCCCTTCCAAGAACTCGGGGCGGGTGTAGGCATAGGGAAACACCTCGCGGTGGGCCAACACCACGTTGGGCTTGGCCAGCACCTTGCCCCGGGGCTTTACCCCCAGCTCGGCCATGCCTTCGGCGATGATCCCGGCGATTAGGCCGGGGTCGTAGCGGTCGCAGCGGCGGATGATCACCTTGGGCTTCACGGCGTCCCCCTAGCCAAAAAGTTCTCCGGACACGGCCACCGGCTCCAGGAGCTCCGGTCCCTCGCTGGCCGCCGAGTTGACCCGCCGCGATACGGGATGGGCCTGCATGTCCCGGGCCGCATAGGGCCGGAGCAGCCCGCCCAGCTCGGCGGGCGGGGTCTCGGGGTCCAGCCAGGCGGCCTCGTCCCCGGGCTGGAGCATCACCGGCATCCGCTCATGGATGGGCGCCACCACATGGTTGGCCGTGGTGGTGATGATGGTGAAGCTCCTGAGCTCCTCCCCCTCCGGCCCGTGCCAGCGATCCCACAGCCCGGCCAGGGCAAAGGGCGCCCGGTCCCGGCGGGCCAGAAAATAGGGCTGCTTGCCCTGGGCGGTCGAGGCCCACTCGAAAAAGCCGTCCGCCGGCACCAGGCAGCGGCTTCGGCGAAAAGGCCCGCGATAGGCGGGCTTGTCGGCCACGGTCTCGGCTCGGGCGTTGATCATCTTGTAGCCCACCCGCTCCTCTTTGGCCCAGGCGGGCACCAGGCCCCAGCGCAACAGCTCGCCGCGCCGCCCCTCTTCCCCGGCCAGCACGGCCAGGGCCTCCTGGCCCGGCGCCAGGTTGAAGCGGGGCGCATACCCCGGCGGCCCCGCAGAGAAGCTGAACCGGTCCTGGTATTCGGCGAGGCTTTTGCTTTGGGTGAAACGGCCGCACATGGTGGGACTATTTGAGCACAGCGGAGGCCGAGAATCAATCGCCGGCCGCCGCCCGGTCCAGGTACAGGAGCAACTCCTCTTGGGGCCGCAGACGGGCGGCGGGCATCTGGGGGTCGCCGCCACGCAGACGGGCCACCACCGGGGCCTTGGCCGCTCCGCTCACCAAAAGCAGTATCTGCCGGGCCTGGTTGAGAGCCCACAGGCTCAGGCTCACCCGAGGCACCGAGGGCTCCAGGTGAGCCGGCGCGGGCACCGGCACCACCCAGGCCGCGCCCTGGGCCAGGCCGTGGCCGCCGGGGAACAGGCTGGCCACGTGGCCGTCCGGGCCCAGGCCCAAGAGCGCCAGATCAAACTCGGGCCGCCCCTGCTGCGCAAAATAGCCCTTGAGCCGCCACTCGTAGTCCCGGGCCGCCTCCTGGGGGGCGAGCTGGCCCCGGATGGGATGGAGGTTGTCCGGGGGCAGGGCCTGGGGCGGGCCCAAGGCGGCCAGCGCCGCGCCCCGGTTGCTGTCCGGGTGCTCGGCGGGCACGCAGCGCTCGTCCCCCCAAAACACCTGGGTCTGGGCCCAGGGAAAGGCGGGGTCGCCGCCCATTAGCCGATAAGCCTCCAGGGGGGTGGAGCCCCCGGCCAGGGCCAGGCTGAACTCCCCCCGGGCCTCCACCGCCCGCAGCGCGGCGGCGCGCACGAACTCGGCCGTGGCCCGGGACAGGGCCGCCTGGTCCTCGAATACCTCCACTCGCATGGCCCTACTCCAGCGGGTTGTTGTAGGGGTGGCCGGGCCAGAGCTTGGCCGCGTCGCTGGGGCCCCAGCTGCCCGCCCGGTAGCGGTGCAGACGGTCGGCCCGGTCGCCGCATTGCTCGCAGGCCTCCAACACCGGGTCCAAAAAGGCCCAGCAAAGCTCCACCCCGTCTTGCCGCCAAAAGAGCATCTGGTCGCCCAGCATGGCGTCGACCAGGGCCTTTTCATAGGCCTCCATGCCCTGGCGGCCCGCCTGGTCCTGATAGGAGAAATGCAGGCGCACGGTGCGCAGGCCCACCTGAGCCCCCGGCTGCTTGGCCTGGAAATAGAGGGTGATCTCCTCCTTGGGCTGGATGTCCAACACCAGGCGGTTGGTCTGAATGTCCTCTCCCAACACCCGGCGGAACAGGGAATGGGGCACCTCGCGGAAGTTAATGGTGATGCGGGTGAGCTTTTCGGTGAGGCGCTTGCCGCTGGTCAGGTAGAAAGGCACCCCCTGCCAGCGCCAGTTGTCCACGTACACCTTCATGGCGGCAAAGGTGGGGGCCAGGGAGCTGGGGTCCACCCCCGGTTCGGCCCGGTAGGCGGGCACCGGCTTGCCGTCGATCTCCCCGGCCTCGTACTGGGCCAGTACCAGGTAGTCGTACAGCTCCTCCAGGGGGAAGGGGCGCAGGCTGCGGAACAGCTTGGTGCGCTCGTCGCGCACCCGGTCGGCCTCGAAAAGCGAGGGCGGCTCGGCGGCCACCAGGGCCAAAAGCTGCATCATGTGGTTTTGGAACATGTCCCTGAGCACCCCGGCCTGCTCGTAGTAGCCGGCGCGGTGCTCCACCCCCAGGGTCTCGCCAGTAACGATGGACACCTGGTCGATGAAGTTGCGGTTCCACAGGGGCTCGAAGATGGCGTTGGCAAAGCGGAACATCATGATGTTTTGCACCGTCTCCTTGGCCAGGTAGTGGTCGATGCGAAACACCTGATGCTCCTGGAAGCCTTGGCCGATGGCCCGGTTTAGCTCCCGGCTGGATTCCAGGTCGCGGCCAAAGGGCTTTTCCACCACCAGCCGCCGCCAGCCCCGCTCTTCTTGCGACAGCCCCGCCCGGGCCAGGGTGACGGCCATGGTCTGGTAGAGAGTGGGGGGAATGGCCAGCTCCAGGATGCGGTTGCCCCCCACCCCGTGCCGGGCGTCCAGTTCGTCCAGGCGTGTGGCCAGGGCCTGGTAGCTCTCCACCTGGTCGTAGACCACCGCCTGGTAGTGCAACCGGTCGGCAAAGGCCTGCCAGGCGCCCATGTCCAGGCCCCTGCTCTCCACCGCCTGGCGCATTTTGTCCTGAAACTGCTCCCGGCTCATCTCGCTGCGGGCCGCGCCGCAGATGTAGAAATGCTCGGGCGTGGCCCCGGAGGCGAACAAGCGGTACAGGGCGGGCACCAGCTTGCGCCCGGTGAGGTCGCCCGAGGCCCCGAAGATCACCACCGCGCAGTCTTCGGGCCGCTTGAGCGTATCCGGAGGGTTCAACTTGTCTGGGGCCATGTCCTACTCCCAAGGTTGTTGCCCGGCGCGCTTATCGCATCTTCAGAATAGCAGATCGATGCCACTCCCCGGCCAGCCCCAAAAATAAACCCGGACGGGAGACGTGCTCCCGTCCGGGTCTTGATTCGCCAAAGATCGCTTTATTTGGCCACGAGCTTCAGGGCCGTGTTGACCACGTTGTCCAGGTTGAAGCCCAGCTTGTCCATGACCACCGGGCCGGGGGCGCTCTCGCCGAAGCGGTCCAGGCCGATCACCGCGCCCTGGTCGCCCACCCAGCGTTCCCAGCCCAGGGTGGTACCGGCCTCGATGGCCAGGCGGGCCTTTACCTGGGGCGGCAGCACCTTGTCTTTGTAAGCTTGATCCTGGTCTTGGAAAAGCTCCCAGCAGGGCATGGACACCACCCTGACCAGCAGGCCCTTGCCTGCCAGTTCCTTGGCCGCGGCCAAGGCCAGGGTCACCTCGGAGCCGGTGGCCATGAGGATCAGCTCCGGCGTGGTTTTGCTGTCCTGGAGCACGTAGGCTCCCTTGGCCACTCCCTTGGCGATGGGATGGGCCTGGGGGTCCAGGCAGGGCAGCTTCTGGCGCGAGAGCACCAGGGCCACCGGGCCGTGCTTGTGCTCAAGGGCCAGGCGCCAGGCGGCGGCGGTCTCGTTGCCCTCGGCCGGGCGCATCACCGTGAAGCCGGGCATGGCCCTGAGGGACATCAGGTGCTCCACCGGCTGGTGGGTGGGGCCGTCCTCGCCCACCCCGATGCTGTCGTGGGTGAAGATCCAGATGCTGTGGCAGCCCATGATGGCCGACAGGCGCAGGGCCGGGCGCATGTAGTCGCTGAACACGAAGAAGGTGGCCCCGTAGGGAATCACCCCGCCGTGCAGGGCCATGCCGTTGACCACGGCGCCCATGCCCAGCTCACGCACCCCGAAGTGGATGTTGCGGCCGCCGGGCTCCTGGCCCAGGCGCATGTCGCCGCTACCCGCGATGAGCGTCTTGTTGCTGGGGGCCAGGTCGGCCGAGCCGCCCACCAGGTTGGGCACCTTCAGGGCCAGGGCGTTGAGCACCTTGCCGCTGGCCGCCCGGGTGGCGATCTTCTCGCCCTCCGCGAACACCGGCACCTCGGAATCCCAGCCCGCGGGCAACTGCCCGGCCAGCTCGTCCTGCAGGCGGGCGGCCAGATCGGGATACTCGCCGCGGTAGGCGGCAAAGGTCTTTTGCCAGGCCCCCTGCTCTTTCACGCCCCGCTCCTGCCCGGCCCGGAAAAACTTCAGGGCCTCATTGGGCACGCAGAAGTTGTCGGGCTTGCAACCCAGGGCCTGGCGGGTGGCCTCGATGGCCTCGGCCCCCAGGGGCTCGCCGTGCACCCCCGAGGTGTCGATCTTGGGGCTGCCGTAGCCGATGTGGGTGCGCACCGCGGTGATGCTGGGCTTGCCGGTCTCGGCCCTGGCCGCCTCCACCGCCGCGGCCATGGCCTCCAGGTCGTTGCCGTCGGCCACCTTTTGGGTGTGCCAGCCGTAGGCCGCGAAACGGGCCATGGCGTCTTCGGTATAGGTAAGCTCGGTGTCGCCCTCGATGGAGATGTGGTTGTCGTCATAGAGGTAGATGAGCTTGCCCAGCTTCAGGGTGCCGGCCAGGGAGGCGGCCTCGCTGGCCACGCCTTCCATCAGGTCGCCGTCGCTGACGATGGCGTAGGTGTAGTGGTCCACAACCTCGTAGCCGGGGCGGTTGTAGGTCTGGGCCAACCAGCGCTCGGCCAGGGCCATGCCCACGCCCATGGCGAAGCCCTGGCCCAGGGGCCCGGTGGTGGCCTCCACCCCGGGGGCCACGCCGTGCTCGGGGTGGCCGGGGGTCTTGCTGCCCCACTGGCGGAATTTCTTGATGTCTTCCAGGGAGAGGTCGTAGCCGGTCAGGTGCAGCATGGCGTAGAGAAGGGCCGAGCCGTGCCCCGCGCTGAGTACGAAGCGGTCCCGGTTGGCCCACAGGGGATCGGAGGGGTTGTAGTGCATGAAGCGGGTCCACAGCAGATAGGCCATGGGAGCCGCGCCCAGGGGCATGCCGGGGTGCCCGCTGTTGGCCTGCTCTACCATGTCGGCGGCCAGCATGCGGATGGTGTTTACGGCCAACTGCTCCAGATCCTTGTCGCTCATCACGCCTCTCCCGAGGTTGGAGTGCAGGGAAACAGAACCGCGCCCAGCCCCGTGGCCGGCGATCCCTTTCCCGGATTGTGCTTGTCACCATGCGCCGGGGCCAGAGCCCGGCCCCCCAAGACTATGCCAAACGCTTTCGCATGACAATAGTCTTTGGCGACCCCAATACAAGGGCCAACCGGGGCCGGCGCGGCCCCGGTCGGCCGGTTTTGGCGCGGCCTCAGCGGCTGGCGAACATGCCTCCTAAACGCATCAGCAAGCTGATGTCGCCCTGCACCTTGTACAGGCCCTGCATGAAGGCGGCCTGGCCGTCCTGGCGGCCGTAGGCGATGTCCAGCCAGACCTGGGCCGGGGTCTCGATGGTCAGGGTGGGGTTGTCGGCCTTGCCCTCGTGGAAGGCGCAATTGCCCCCGGCTATGCTCAGGTAGGCGTCGAAGTTTTCGGTGCCGCTCACCTTGAACTGGATCGTCGCCTCCAGGCCCTGGGCCTGGTCGGGGTGGAAGGCCTGGGGCATGCCTTCGATGAGTTGGTGGCAGTTCTGGGGCAAATCCGAGGGGTGGGGGCTGGCCAGGCGAGCCTGCTCGGCCGCGTCGGGCCCGGCCTGCATCATCTTCTTCTGCTTGCGCTCGGCGATCATATGCTTTACCCAGGCCTCCCGCCCCGCATCGCCCAATTCGGACGTGGGAGCCCAGGTCTGGTCCGTGTACTTCTCAAACCCCTGGAAGAAACCCTTTTCCTCCCAATGGCGATAATCGGCCTGCATCACCCCGTCTTTGTTGGCCTTCACCAGCCAGCCCATGTGCAGATAGAAGAACAGGTCGTGGCTGGTGCCGGGGTAGCGCCGCTTTTCCTTGACCGCCCGGGCCAGGTCGCGGGCCAAGTCGCGGGCCCGGGCCTCCACGGTTTCCCGCCCCAGGAAGCCGCCGGGGCCGGTGGCCATGGCCGTCAGGGTGCCCACCGAATAGGACCCGTAAACATGCAGCATCTGGGCCAGGTAATCGGCCACCTCCACCTCCTGGAAAACCGCGGCCACGCTGATGGCCAGGCCGGGCTTGTAGGTGTCCCGGGGCTTGTGCCCCCAGCCCAGGCTGCGGTCGATGAAGGTCTTCATCTGGGCGGTGACGTGGAAGAAGTACACCGGCGAGGCCAGGATGATGCCGTCCGCCTCCAGGAGCTTTTTCACCAAACCGCGGTGGTCGTCGGGAATCCAGCACTTGCCCTTTTCCAGGCACACGGCGCAACCGGTGCAGTAGTCGATCTCCTTGTCGTTGAGGCCGATGACCTCCAGAATCAGGCCTTCCTCCTCCAGGGTGGGGCGCAGCATCTCGATCATCTGCGCGGTGTTGCCGATGGCCCCGTGGGGCGAGCCGTTCAGGGCCACTATGGTCTTTTTCGCGGACATGGTTTCCTCCGTGGTCTGGCGCGCCATGGCAGGCGGCGCGATAGGCTCGGACGCGGGGCGCGCGGCGGGCGACGGCGAGGCGCTCCCTGCCAGCGGCTCCAGGCCCAGCTTGCGTTGGTAATAGGCGGGATATTTTTTGGTGAAAGGCAGCCCCAGGCCCAGCATCAGGCCCAGGGGGATCGCTCCGGTTAACAGGGCCTGGGCCCAGGGACCCGCCAGGGCGGGCAACCGGGCCGCCAGGGTGGCGCTGAGCGCGGCGGCCAGAAACAGCAGGCACCAAACCAGGGTCATGTTGCGGTTGATGCGCCGGAAAACCTCGGTTGCCCACACCGCCTCGGGGGTGTTGCGCTTGGCAAAGGCCTCGGTAAAAGGCGGCGCGCCAAAGGCCCAGGGCAGGCTAACCCCGGCCAAAAGCACCCAGTACAGCCAAGCCACGGGCCCGGCGGCCAGGGCCCGGCCCAGGCCGGAGGGCCAAAGCCAGACTCCGGTCACGGCCAAGAGCAGGAAGGCCCCAAAACTCAGGTCGATGGCCGTGGCCCGTCCGGCCCGGCGCAGGGGAGCCAGGGCGGCCAGGGCGGCGGCAAAAAGGCCCAGGGCCAGCCAGCGCATCGGGCCCAGCGGCCATCCGCTGGCCTGGCCCGCGGTGATCAACACCGCCGAGGCGGCCATGGGCGCCAAGCCCAAAATCCTCCAGCGGCGGGTGGAGTTCATGAAAGCATCTCCTCGTCCTTAAGGTGGTGCGCCTTGGCCACCCGGTGCTGGAACAGGCGATCGATCACGTAGATGCGCATGGTGCGGGCCGACTGGGTAAGGGCCAGGGTCATCTCGGCGTCGGCGGCGGGGGGCAACTCCTTGGTAAGCCGCAGACGCAGGGCCATCTCCTGATCCACGATCATGGCGCCCAGGCGGTTATAAAAGGACAGATCCTTGGGGCTCACCCCCCTCTCCATGTCCCGGGCCAACATCCGCCCCACGGCCAGGTCTTGCTGGTCGAAACGCCCCGGCTCCAGGGGGAGCAAGAGCCCGGCGTCCTGGCAACTTTTCAGGGCCTGGGCGCTCAGGCCGCTCTGACGCAGGAACTCCCGCTGGTTCAACATAGGGCCCTGCCCCTGGCCGAAGATCTCCTGCCCCAAGGCGATGAGAGCCTCCAGGTCCTGCCCTTGAGCCTGGGCTTCCAGGATGACCTTGATCTTGCCCAAAGGCAGGCGGTGTTGGCTCTGCATGCGCTTGATCAGCTGGGCCCGCTCCACGCAGGAAGGATGGTAATAGGCCATGTTGGGGCTGGTCTTCACCGGGGCGGGCAAGAGCCCTTGCTCCACGTAATACAACAGCGTGGATTTGGGCAGGCCGGTGGCGGTCACCAATTGGTTCATGCGCAGGCCCAAGGAGTCGCCCGCGCCGCCGCCGTCTCTTTGGCTTGGTTTTTTGTTTTTAGCGCTCATGACTCCAGGCTAGGCCGGGCCCTGTTTTATGTCAAGTGTAAAGTGCCACCCTACACTTTTTATTTAATGCCGGCGTTTCCCCTGCCCGCCCTATTGCCAGGGGGGGGCGGCGGGGCTACCATGGGGCCGGAGGTAAACCGGCGATGCGCCTAATGGATCGTGGTAAATTTTGGGTTGCGGCCCTTATGGCCTGCGCCCTGCTGTTGGCCGCGGCCCCGGCCGGGGCGCTCACCAAGGTGAGCCTGCAGTTGCAATGGGTGCATCAGGCCCAGTTCGCCGGCTTTTACCTGGCCCAAGACCTGGGGCTGTACCGCCAGGCCGGCCTGGAGGTGGAAATCCGCCCCGGCGGGCCGGGCGTGGATCCCCTGGGCGAGCTGGCCGCGCGGCGTTGCGACTTCGCCCTGAGTTGGCTCTCCGAGGCCATGGTGGCGCGCTCCCAAGGGGTGGAGCTGGTCAACCTGGCCCAGTTGGTCCAGCGCTCGGCCCTGCTGCTGGTGGTTTTCAACGACAGCGGCATCCGCAACATCCGGGATCTGAACGGCCGCAAGGTGGGCCTGTGGCGGCGTCAGTTCGCGGTGCCTCCCCGGGCCCTGTTCGCCAAGGCGGGCATCCAGGTGGAGGAAGTGAACCAAAGCGTGTCCATGGCCCCCTTTCTGCAGCGGGCGGTGGACGCGGCCACGGCCATGCTCTACAACGAGTACGACCAGATCTACCAGGCCGGGGTGGACCGGGACGAAATCACGGTTTTCGACTTCGCCGAGCAGGGGCTGAACTTCCCGGAAGACGGCCTCTACGCCATGCAAGACACCTGGAAGCAGCGCGCCCAGGTGTGCCGGGCCTTCACCCGCGCCAGCCTGGAGGGCTGGCGGCGGGCCTTTGCCCAGCCCGAGCTGGCCCTGGCCGCGGTGATGAAGCGGGTGAACGCGGCCAAGCTGGCCAGCAACCCGGCTCACCAGCGCTGGATGCTTAAAAGCATGCAGGATCTCTACACCCACCGGGTGGGCACCGCGCTCCTGGGCCAGCTTTCGCCCTACGACCTCTTGCAGGTGAACCGCATCCTGGTGTCCCAGGGCTTTATCCCCGCGCCGGTGGAGGCCCAGGGCTTCGTGGCCGAGGCCTGGAAAGAGCCATGAGCGATCCAGGACTGAAACCGCGCTGGCTGCGCCTCAGGGCTCGCTTCGTCATCTTCGTGCTCAGCGGGGTGGCGGTGGTGGCCACGGCCATGGCCCTGATCAGCCATTGGGAGGCCTCCTCGGCCCTCCTGGAGTCCAGCCAGGAGCAGCTGCTGGATCTGGCCTCGGCCCAGGCGGGGGAGTTGGCCCGGCGTCTGGTCAAGGTCAGCGCCCCGGCCCTGGACCTGGCGGTGACCCTGGAGGAGGTGGGCGTTTCCGGCGAGGCCATGGCCCGCCGCCTGCTCAGCCAAAACCTGGTGGCCAACCCCCGGGTCTACGGCATGGCCCTGGCCCTGGCCCCCTACTCCTTCGCCTCGGACCGGCGCGCCTTTTCCGTCTATGCCTATCGCTCGCCCCAGGGCCTCAAGGTCATCGACCTGGACAGCCCGGCCTATGACTACCCCAGCCAAAACTGGTATCTGGTGCCCACCCTGCTGGGCCATGGCGTGTGGAGCGAGCCCTATTTCGACGAGGGCGGCGGCGACATCCTGATGTCCACCTTCTCCGCGCCCATGGTGAAAAAGGGCCAGGTGCTGGGAGTGGTCACCGCCGACGTGGACCTGGGCTATTTGGGCCGGGAGGTGCGCTCCCTGGCGGTCAGCGAAGGGGGCTACGCCTTTTTGATAACCCGCCAGGGCACTTTCCTGGCCGGCCCCAAGGACGAACTGGTCATGCGCCAAAGCATCTTCTCCCTGGCCGAGGAGATGCACAGCGCCGAGCTGCGCCAACTGGGGCGGCGCATGGTGCGGGGGGCCAAGGGGGTGCTCCGGATCAAGGACCCCATTAGCAAGCGGGACGCCTGGTTGGCCTATGCCCCGGTAAAGGGGGTGGGCTGGAGCTACGGGGTGGTGGCCCCGGAAGACGCGGTGCTGGCCCCGGTGAAAAATCTGACCCGCCACCAGATGTATTTCGCGCTGGGCGGCCTGGGGCTCATGGGCATCGTGGTGTTTCTCATGGTGGTGGGGCTGACCAAGCCGGTGAAGCTGCTCACCCACGGAGCCAAGCGCCTGGCCGGGGGGGATCTCCTGACCAGGGTGACCGGCATCCGCCCCGGCGACGAGGTGGGCGAGCTGGCCCACACCTTCAACACCATGGCCGGAGACCTGCACGCCCACGTGGAGGAGCTCAAGCGCAAAAAGCAGCAGCTGGAAGACAGCCTGCACCGCATCGAGCTATTGGAGAACATCGAGAACACCCTGAGCAAGTTCGTGCCCGCCTCGGTGAAGGCGCGCATCGACGAGGCCCCCGAGGCCCCGGACCTGAACAAACGAGAAACCGACGTGTCAGTGCTGTTTTTGGACGTGGCCGGCTACACCAAGATGAGCGAGCAGGTGACCGGCGAGGACATGAACTTCTTGATCGAGCGCTACTTCTCCAGTTTCCTGGACGACATCTACCAGAACCACGGCGATATCAACGAGACCGCCGGGGACGGGCTGATGATCATCTTCCAGGACGACGACCCGGTGCAACACGCGGTGAACGCGGTGAACACCGCCCTGGCCGTGGAGCGCAAGGTGGCCAAGGTGAACCAGGAGTTGGCCGGGCGTTTCCAGCCGGTGCGGGTCAACATCGGGGTCAACTCGGGCACCGCGCTGGTGGGCAGCTCGCGCTTCGAGGGCCTTGCGGGCACCCGCTGGACCTTCACCGCCAGCGGCTCGGTGACCAACAACGCGGCGCGCATCGGCGCCCTGGCCACCGAGGGCAAGATCTTCATCGGACCGGAGACCGCCCGGCGGGTGGGGGACCGCTTCGAGATCGCCGGCATCGGCCCCCAACGCCTGAAAAACGTGGCCGAGCCCTTGGAGGTGTTCCAGGTCTTGGGCGCCAGGCCGGCCTAGGACGTCAGGCCAGCGGGGCGCTTACTTGCCCCACAACTCCTCCAGGCGCTGGTCGCGGCCGCAGCTCCAGCGGTAATACTTATAGCGGATGGGGTTCTTCTGGTAATAGTCCTGGTGATAGTCCTCGGCCGGGTAAAACGGCCCGGCGGGGACTATCTCCGTGTAGACAGCCCCCAGCTTGCCGCTCTTCTCCAGGCGCTGCTTGGACTCCAGAGCCAGGCGCTTCTGCTCATCGTCGTGATAGAAGATGGCCGTGCGGTACTGATTGCCCACGTCGCAGAACTGGCGGTCCTTCACCGTGGGGTCGATGTTGCGCCAGAACACATCCAACAACTGGGCGTAGGTAATCTTGGACGGATCGTAGACTACCTCCAAGGCCTCGGCGTGGCCGGTGCCCCCGGCCGACACCTCCTCGTAAGTGGGATCTTTCACCGTGCCGCCGGTGTAGCCCGAGGTGGTGGAGATTACCCCGGGCAGTTTGTCAAAGGGCGGCTCCATGCACCAAAAGCAACCGCCCGCGAAGGTGGCCGTCGCCGTCTTGCCTTGTTCGCTGCTCATATCCTTCCCCATGGCCGAGGCGCCCAACAACACGCTGGCAGCCAGAATCACGGCCCACAGCCAGTGCTGGTTTACTCGTTTCCCGCTCATTTTTGCCTCTCGCTAAGTTCACCTACGTAATAGGATAGGTTCTTATTCGCTCCGAGGCAAATTGAGCGGGCGGCGGGGAAGGTTGGGTTGGCGGGAAAAAGCTTCAGCGGGACTCCAGGTCGTCTTCCTTCAGCTCCCGGCCGCAGGAGGGGCAGCGCTCCACCTCCTGCTCGTCAGGCCCGAAAAAACGGCAGCGCCAGCCCTGGGCGCCGTGCAGGTATTCGATCCAGACCTCCTGGCCGCAGGGGCAGTAGCCCACGTTGCTGAAAATCATCGCGGCACCGCCCGGCCTAGAACTCCACGCCCTTTTGGGCGGCCACCCCATTGTCGGCGTGATGTTTGCGGGCCTCCATGACCGTGACCATGTCGGCCAGGTCCATGATCTTTTCCGGGCAGTCGCGGCCGGTGAGCACCAGGTGCAAACTTGGCGGCTTGTCCTTAATAAGTTGGGCCACCTCGTCGGGGTCCACGAAACCCATGCGCATGGCGATGTTGATCTCGTCCAGGACGATCAGGTCCCAGCGGCCGGAGGCCACCTCGTCGCGGGCCATCTCCCAGCCCTGGCGGGCCGCCTCGCGGTGGGAGGTGCGGTCGGCGCCGGGCCGGATCAGCCCCTGGCCGGTAGCGCGAATCTCCACCCCGGGCAGCTTGCCCGCGGCCTCGAACTCACTGTAGCCCTTGCCGCTCTTGATGAACTGGATGATGAGGATGCGCCAACCATAGCCCGAGGCCCTGAGAACCAGCCCCAGGGCGGCGGTGGTCTTGCCCTTGCCGTCGCCGGTGTTAACCATCACCAGTCCCTTGCGCTCAGCCATGCTGTCTCCCGTGGTAGGAAAATCTCGGTTGGTTAGACATACGCTGGCCGACCAGGGGTGTCAAGCACCGCCCGGAGGAGCCGCCGGCGGGATGAGGGCGGGCCTAGAACAGGTCCCAGATTTCCATCTGCTTGCGCAGGGTTTTGATGAACTGCTCGGTGCGCCGCTTCAGGCGGTTCTCCAGGATACGCACCACGCCCTCCATCACCCGGTAGCCCATGGTGTGGTCGCTCTCCAAGACCTCCTTGAACTCGCTGCCCCGGATCACCAGCACCTCGCAGGGCTCGGCGCAGGCGGCCTGGGAGGTGTAGTCCAGGCCCAACAGGGAGGACCAGCCAAAGGAATAGCCGGGCTTGACCGCGCCCAGGGAGATGGTCACCGCTGCGGATATGTCCACCTTGAGCAACACCTTCCCGCTCAGGAGCATGAAGAAGTTGTCCGCCTCTTGGCCCTGTTCGAAGACGACGTCCTTTTCCTCGTATTGTTTGCCCTGGGCCAGGGGGGCCAGCCTCTCCAGCATCTGCTCATCCAGGTTTTGCAGCAGATAGATTTGCTTCAGGTCACTGATCGAAGCCATGGCTTCTCTCCTCCCAAGTCCGTGACGGTTTGGTTTTTAGTGGCCTTGGTTTCATTTTAAGCCAAAAGGTAAAGCACCAAGAGCATCATCAAGGCGGCCATGGCGCCCACCCCCACCGGTAGGGCCCCCCGAGCGAAGCCTCGCTCCAGCTCCCGCTTGCGCCGCTCCAGGGGCCAGCCCCGCACCCTGAACAGCCACCACACCGGCACCAGCACCAGCTTAGCCGTGATGGCCGGAGCCTGGCGGGCAAAGCGGTTGATGGAGCCGGTGAGGCCGTTCACCAGCCAGCGCTCGCCCGCCGCGTTGACCCCGTTGAGCCCCCAATCCACCAGGCGGTAGAAGGCCCGGCCGCCCTTGCGGTAGAACCAGTCGAAGTCCAGGTTGATGGCCCGGATCTCGGCCGGATAGTAGCCGGAGTAGATGAGCAGCACGAAGGCCAGGGCCCCGAACAGTAGCAGTTGCAGTTGCCCCACCACGTGGGCCCCGGTGTAGGGGGCGTAGTCCACCGGGAAGGGCAAAAGGGCGTACAGCGGCTGGGGGAAGACGCCGAGGCCCAGGCAGAACACGGCGGCGATGCCCATGGCCCAGGTCATGTTCCAAGGCGGGTCGCTGGCCCGGACCCCCGAGTCGTGGCCGAAGAAGGTGAAGTAAGGCACCTTGATGCCCGCGTGGTCGATGACTCCCACCGAGGCGAACTGCAGCATGAACCAGATGGTCGTAAGGTGTTGCAGGCCCGCCGCGCTGACGATCATGGACTTGGAGACAAAGCCGCTGAACAGGGGGAAGGCGCTGATGGAGGCCGAGCCCACCATGCAGAACACAGCGGTCAGCGGCATGGTCTTGTACAGGCCGCCCAGGTCGGTGCAGCGGATGCGCCCGGTCATGGTGAGCACGCTGCCCGCGGCCATGAACAACAGGGCCTTGTAGAGGATGTGGCAAAAGGCGTGGCCCACCGTGCCGTTGATGGCCAGGGTGGTGCCGATGCCGATGCCGCACATCATGTAGCCCACCTGGTTCATGAGGCTGTAGGAGAGCACCCGGCGGATGTCGTTTTCCAGCACCGCGTAGAAGATGGGGAAGATGGTCATGATCGCCCCCACCCAGATGAGCACCTCGGCCCCGGCAAAGGTGCGGCACATGAGGTACACCGCGCTCTTGGTGGTGAAGGCGCTCAGGAACACCGCCCCGGTGGGGGTGGCCTCGGGGTAGGCGTCCTTGAGCCAGGGATGCAGGGGCGGGATGGCCGCGTTCAGGGCGATGCCCAGGAAGATGAGCCAGGCCGCCGGGCCCTCCAGCTTCAGCGCCCCGATGGCGATGCCCCCTCCCCCGGCCAACAGCAGCATGATGCCCGCGAACAACAGCAGGCCGCCGAACAGATGCACCAGGATGTAGCGCAAGGACGCCCGCCGGGCCTGGGGGGTACGCCGGGCCAGGATCAGGAAGGTGGAGGCCACGGCCATGAACTCCCAGTACACGTAGAGGCTGAACCAGTCGCCGCACAGGGTGACCCCCAAGGCGCCGCCCGCGTAGACCAGGGCCGCGCTGTGCTGCAGGTCGTCCTCCACCTTGAGGGCGAAGAGCAAGCCGATCACCGAGATGATCAGGAAGATGTAGGCAAAGACACGGCTCAGGCGGTCCAGCTTCATCAAGACGATCTGATAATCCAGGAAGCTGAAGCTCCAATAGGTGCCCAGGGGGGTGACGTACAGGGCGTAGAGGGCAAACAGGGGCAGGGCCAGCATGAAGGCCTGCTTGAAGCGCTGGGGCAGCAGCGGCACCACGGCCGCACCCGCCAAGAACAACAGCGCCGGAGGCAGGCCGCTAATCATAGTAGTCCTCCGGCCGCTTGATGAACCGGCGCAGGATCTTGGCCAGCACGATCAGGGCCAGGTAGCACAAAAAGCCGTAGGCCGCGTAGAACTCCGGGGCCTCTTCCCAGGAAAAGTGGCCGTGCTTGGAGATGAAAAAGTCGGCCGCCAGCAGCCCGGCCAGCAAGATGTACAGCCCCACCAGCAGGCGCTTCACATTTTTGGGCTTGTCGAATATCTTCAGCTCGCGCATGGCCGCCTCCCTAACTCACGACCCCGGTGAGCACCAACACCAGATACGCCACGGCCACCCCCACCAGGCTCCACAGCACCGGCCGGTAGCCGGGCTCGGCCTCGTGCTTCAGCTCGCGCAGTTCGCCTTGCTCCACGTTCATCCTCCGAACAGGCGGGCCACGGCCATCTGGGCCAGGCGCAGGAAGGGTTGGGGATAGAAGAACAGCACCAGGGAACAGGCCGCGGTGATCAGCGGCGGAACCCAGGCCGCGGCAGGGCCCTCGTCGCGTCCCGCCGCCCAGGCCTCCTCGGCCGGGGGCTTGAAATAGGCGCGGTACACGACGGGCAGAAAGTAGGCCGCGTTCAAAAGCGAGCTGACCAACAGCACCACCAGCAGGGCCACCGAGCCGGCCTGCAAGCAGCCCAGGGCCAGGTACCACTTGCTGATGAATCCGCCGGTGGGGGGCAGGCCGATGACGCTGAGGCTGCCCACCAAAAAGGCGGCCATGGTCCAGGGCATGCGCCTGCCGATGCCGCTCATCTGGCTGACGTTCTTCTTGCCGGTGGCCACGAAGATGGCCCCGGCGCACATGAACAGAGTGATCTTGCCAAAGGCGTGCATGGCGATGTGCAGGCTGCCGCCGATCATGCCCTTGGGCGAGAGCAGGGCCAGGCCCAGCACGATGTAGCTGAGCTGGCCGATGGTGGAAAAGGCTAGGCGGCGCTTGAGCCCGTCCTGGCTCAGGGCGATCAAGGAGGCCACGATGATGGTGAAGGAGGCCACCCAGGCCACGGCCAGGCCCAGGTCCAGGCCCTTTAGCAGGTCCACCCCGAAGACGCCGGTGATGATCCGCAGGATGGAGAAGGCCCCCACCTTGACCACGGCCACGGCGTGCAGCAGGGCGCTGACCGGAGTGGGGGCCACCATGGCGGCGGGCAGCCAGGAGTGCATTGGCATCACCGCCGCCTTGGCAAATCCGAACACGAACATGAACAACAGAACCCCGGCCAGCATTGGGCTCACCTTGCCGGCCAAGAAGCCGGTGGGCGCGAAGGCCAGGGTGCCCGCCTGCTGGTAGGCGATGATCATGGCCGGCAGGGCCAGGCCGATGGAGGTGCCCATGATGTACAACAGGTACTTGCGCCCCGAGGAGCGGGCCTCGGGGTCCTGGTGGTGGGTCACCAGGGGATAGGTGGCCAGGGAGAGCATCTCGTAGAACAGGTACATGGTGAACAGGTTGGCGCTGAAGGCCACCCCGATGGTGGCCGACAGGGCCACCGCGAAAAAGCAGAAGTAGCGGGTCTGGGAGTGCTCGTCCAGGCCGCGCATGTAGCCGATGGAATAGGCGCTGGTCACGATCCACAGGCTGGAGGAGACCAGGGCGAATAGCAGGCCGAAGGCGTCCACCTTGAGGGCCAGGGGCGCGCCGGGCAACACCGGGGCCAGGGTGAGGCCCACCTCCCGGCCCGCCAGCACGGCGGGCAACAGCGAGGCCACCAGAAGCAGCTTGATCCCGGCGGCGGCGAAGGTCACCGTCTCGCGGGCGTTGGGGCGGCCCCGGCACAGGATGATGAGCGGCACCGCCGCCAGGGAAACCAGTACCGCCAGCAGCGGCACGATGGAGTAAGTAAGCGCCACAGCCTACCCCAGCCCCGCAGGGATGATGGGCAGGATCACCCGCTCCACCAGGGGCCCGGTGGCCAGGCCCAGGGCCAGAAGACCCAGGGCGGCGGCCATCAGCGGCAGCAGCATGGACAAGGGCGCCTCGGTCAGGGCCACGGCTCCGCCCGTCTCCCCGTGCCCGTGGCCGTGGTCCAAAGGTTCGAAAAAGGCGATCTCGAACACGCGGAAGAAGAGCACCACGTTGACCAGGCTGGAGAAAATGAGCCCCGCCACGAAACCCCAGTGCCCCGCCTCCAGACCGCCCCGGATGAGGTACCACTTGGAGAAAAAGCCGCAGGTGGGGGGCACCCCGATGACGGCCAGGGCCCCGGCGGCCAGGGCTGCCATGGTCCAGGGCATCTTCTTGAACAGCCCCTGCAGGTCCTCGAAGGCGGTGCCCCGCCGTTTCTGAAAGATGCAACCGGCGGCCAAGAACACGCAGAAGGTCATCACCGCGTCGTTGATGATGTGCAATATGGCCCCGGTCATGGCCAGGCGGTTGCCCAGCCAGGCCCCGCCCACCATGTAGCCCACCTCGGCCACCACGATGTAGGCCAGCATGCGCTTGAGGTCGCGCTGGCCCAGGGCCATGAGCGCCCCGCCCACCATGGCCGCCACGGCCAGCCACACCACGAACTGGCTGAGCAAAACCTCGCGCAGGATGAACTCCACGGTGAACACCGAGATCATCACCCGGATCATCACGTAGACCATCACCTTGGTCATCAAGGGGGCCAAGAGGCTGGCCGCCGGGGAGGGGGCGAAGCCGTAGGCGTTGGGCAGCCAGGCGTGCAGGGGGAAAAAGGCCATCTTCATCCACAGCCCCACCAGAGTGATGGCAAAGGCGGCGGTGAGGGCCAGGGAGCCGTGCAGGGGGGCCAGAAGCCGGGCCAGGTCGGCCATGTTCAGGCTGCCGGTGACGATGTAGAGGTAGCCCACCCCCAGCAGGTAGAAGCTGGCCCCGATGGTGCCCAGGAACAGGTAGTTCAGGCTGGCCAAGGGGGCCCGCCCTCCCCCCAGGCCGATAAGGGCATAGCCGGTGAGCGAGGTGATTTCCAAGAGCACGTAGAGGTTGAAGGCGTCGCCGGTGACCACCATGCCCAGCATGCCGGTGACCGCCAGGACGTAGAGGGTGTAAAAGGGGCCGATCTTGTCGGGGTAGTCGGTGAGCACCGCCCGGTGGGCGGCCACCAGGTTGACCAGGGCCACCCAGGAGACCAGGGCGGCCACCACCGCGTTGAGGTTGTCCAGGTGGTAGACGATGCCCCAGGGCGGGGGCCAGCCGCCCAGGCGGTAGCTGATCGGGCCGTGGGCCAACACCTGGGCCAGCAGGCCGGTGGAAGCGGCGGCGGCGATGCCCAGGCCCAGCAGGGCCAGGGGCAGGCACAGGCGGGGGCGCAGCCACCCGGCCACGCTGACCATGAGCGCGGCCAGCAAAGGGCCGATCACCACCAGGGCTGGGAATTGCTCGCTCATGGCTCCCTTAGCTGCTCCAGAATCTCGTCTTCTTCCAGGGTGTGGTGGCGGCGGTGGATGTTGATGACCAGGGCCAGGGCCACCCCCAGGGTGGCCACCGAGACCACGATGGCGGTGAGCATCAACACGTGGGGCAGCGGGTTGATGTAGTCCGCCGCCCGTATCGCTGCCTCGGCCCCGTGGCCAGCGCCGTGCTCGATGATGGGGATGGTGGCCCCGTACTTGGCCCCGATGGACACGTAGAACAGGATGATGGCGGTCTGGAAGATGTTCATGCCCACGATCTTCTTGACCAGGTTGTTCTTGGCGATCATGGCCCATAGGCCGATCATCATCAGGGTGGTGTAGACCCAGTAGTTGTACTTGGTGAGAAACAGGGGAATGTAATGTTCCATGGCTACAGCCCCTGGTCCAGGCGGCCCTCGGAGGCCAGGTTTTTGTAGATAAACACCATGGTGGCCATAACCGCCAGGCCCACCCCCACCTCCACGAAGAAGATGCCCAGGCTGCGGGCGGCTATGGGGTCCACCCTTAGCAGGGGGGCCAGGGCGGCGTAGTCCAGAAAGTTGCCACCCAGAGCCAGGGCCAGGGCCCCCACCCCGGCGTAGATGAACACCCCGATGGCGCTCATCAGGCCGGTGGTCACCTCGTGCAGGCGCATTTCCGCGGTGCGCAGGTCCCAGGACAGGGCGATGAGGATGACGCTGGCCCCCAGGATCACCCCGCCCTGGAAGCCGCCGCCGGGGCTGTGGTGGCCATGGGCGATGACGTAGAGGCCGAAAAGCTGGATAAAGGGGATGAGCAAACGGCACACGTTCATCACGATCAGGTCGTGGGGGGTCCAGTCGTCGTCGATGCGCTGGAAAACCTCGGGGGCGGGCTCGCTCTCCGGAGGCTGGCTCATCTCCACGATCACCCCGGTGGCCTGGTGGCGGTAGACCCGCGTGGGCTCCGGGCGGGGCTCGCGCCGCCGCAGCAGCAGGAAGCAGGCCACCCCGGCGGTGAACACCACCGTGGTCTCGAACATGGTGTCAAAGCCCCGGTAGTCGGCCAGCACCGAGGTGACCACGTTGGGCACCGAGGTCTCCTCCAGGCTCTTTTCGATGTAGCGAGGGGATACGTGCAGGGCCGCCGGGGAGGCGGGATCACCCCAATCGGGAAAGTCCACGGTGGCCGAGATCAACAGCCCCCCCACCAGAACCACTATGGCCAGGGCCAGTGCCTTCAATCCTTGCTCCTTCGGCTGGTGCGAAATACCGCGGCCACGAAAAACACGGTGCTCACCCCCGCCCCCACCGAGGCCTCGGTGAAGGCAACGTCCACCGCGCCCATCACCGCCCAGAGGATGCACATCAAAAAGCTGTAAGCCCCGAAGAGGATGGCCGCGCTCATGAGATCCTTGACCGCCAGGGCCCCCACCGCGCACACCACCACCAGGATCAACACGGCCAAGTCGATCTGCCAGATCATGATCCCGCCCCCGCCTTGGGCTTTTGCCAGGCCGCCTGCCCCGCCCGGATGCCCGCGTCCACGATGGCGTGGGTGGCGGTGGGGCTGGCCAGGAAATAGAACACCACGATCAGGGCGATCTTGATGGCCACCAAAACGTCGTCCAGGTTGAAGGGGTAAAGGTGATACAGGGCCAGGGCCCCCAGCATCAGGAAGCTGCCCAGGGTGTCCATCTTGCCCGCCGGGTGCAGGCGGGAGTAAAAGTCTGGGAAGCGCAGGATGCCCACCGCGCCGCCGGCGAAGAACACCAGCCCCGCACCCAGGAGTATGGCCACCACCAGGTTCATGGCTAGCGACTCCCCTCCCCTCAGCGCCCCAGGCCGCCGCGCTTCTGGAAATAGCGCGACGCGGCCAACACGGCCACGAAGTTCAACAGGGCATAGGCCAGGGCGATGTCCACGAACATGTCCACCCGGTGGAACAACAGCCCCACCAGCACCAAAAGCACCGTGGTCTTGCTGCCCACGGCGTTGACCCCGATAAGCCGGTCCAAGACGCTGGGCCCCAGCACCGCCCGCCAGAGCGAGAGCACCATGATTAGGCACAGGATCAAACCGGCATAGAGAAAGACCTTGTCCATCAATCCTCCCCGAAGGTGCGCGCCAGGCGCTCCTCCATTTCCCCGGGCAGGGCCTCGCCGGAAAAGCGGTCGATGGCGTGCACCACGAAATCGCCGTCCGGGCTCACCCGGACGGTGATGGTGCCCGGGGTAAGGGTTATGGAATTGGCGAAGGCCAACAGGGCCATCTCGCCCTTTAGCTTGCTGCGGAAGCGGACCATGTGGGGATCGATGAGTTGGGGCATGCGGGGGTGGAAGGTGAGGTAGAGGAGGTGCAGGTTGGCCAGAAAGATCTGGTAGAGCAACCAAGGCACGTAGAGGGGGAAGCGCCACCACAGGCGCAGGGTGCGGAGGGGATGGGGGGCGTGGGGGAAGAGCAGGTCTCCGGAGAAAAAGGAGACCAGGGCGCAGGATATGACTCCCAGGGTGAGGTGGAAGGCGTCGAAGCGCCCGGACAACACCACCCAAAGGAGCATAAGCGTGGGGAAGATGAAGATGAAGGTGTAAAAGCGGCGGGCGGTTCTGGTTTGGCCGGAGACTACGCGCGCTTCGGCCTGATAGCGCTCCTCGGCAGTTGGCGGTTGCGGCATGGGCGTTCACCTCTCGCGGCCGCGGCAAGTCGGGGCGGCCTCGCTGCAGAACGCCGGGGGCGGGTTCGAGCCATGCTGCTTATTTTTTGCCTTGGGGCGTCCTCGTAGTCTCTGATCGGTTATCGCTTATGCTTGGCGCCGGAAAGCGGGCCCGGCCCGGCGTTTCCGGCGGCAAATTACCACCTGAAATCCAGTATAGGTGAGCCGCGCGGCCCTTGGCAACCGGTGAATGGGGAGTGCCTCACGGGGGCGATTGCCAGGGGACTTGGGCATGGTTTATGATGAAGATACCAAAGCTGGTTACCATCAAGAAACAATCGCGGGCAAGGGAGAGTCCTGGAAAAACCAAGGCAAGGAGGTCGGCGCATGGCGGTGGTCAGCATCTCGCGGCAGTTCGGGGCCGGGGGGAGAACCTTGGGGACTCTGGTGGCAGCCGAGTTGGGCTACCACTTTCTGCATGAATCCCAACTGGACCAACTGGCCGACAAAGCGGCCGGAGGACCTCCCGGCGACGAGGCGGGGCACAGCCAATACCATCGCCAGGTGGTGGAGTTGCTCACCTCGCTGGCTCCCAGCAACTTCATGGATCGCTGGACCAGCAAACAAGGCGACGACAAGGACCACATACAGCGGTTGAGCCAGGTGATCCAGGAGTTGGCCGATGAGGGCAAGGTGGTCATGCTGGGCCGGGGCAGCCAGTTCATCCTGCGCTATCGGCCGGACACGGTGCGCGTGCTCTTGGTGGCCGAACTGCCCCACCGCATCGGTTTCATGACCATGAATTACAACCTGGACCAGGCCGCGGCCAAGAGCCTCATCCAAGAGGCGGACAAGAAACGCGCCCGTTTTTTGAACAACTTCTATCCCGGTGAGCCGGACGAAGCCAGCCTATATCACCTGGTGCTTAACACCAGCTTGCTGTCCCTGGAGGGGGCCACCAAACAAGTCACCAAACTTGTCAGACGCATCGACGCTGATTTTAAAAAGCAGGCTTTGGCTTAAGGCGGGCCGCGGGAGGGCGGCAAGAGCCAAACCACACTCAAGTGGAGTAGCTATATGGCGGTGCTGACGATTTCCAGGCAGTTCGGAGCGGGCGGCAAGACCCTGGGCGCCCGGGTGGCCCAACGGTTGGGATACCAGTTCGTGGACGAGGCCCTCATGCACAAGGTGGCGGAAAAGGCCAACGTATCCATCAAATGGGTGGAGGGCGTGGAACGCGAGGCCGGCGGCCACCTCATGCGCTTTCTCTCCACCCTGGTGCCCTCCAGCTTCATCGACCGCCACCTGGGGGAGAGCGGCTCGGACTTCGACGAGAAGCGCTATGTGGAGTTCCTCACCAGGATCATCGAAGACCTGGCCAAGGAAGACAACGTGGTGATCCTGGGCCGGGGCAGCCAGTTCATCCTGCGCCGCGACCCCAACGCGCTCAGGGTGCTATTGGTGGCCGAGCGGGCCGACCGCATCAAGTTCATGGTGGACAACTACAAGATGGAACCGGACAAGGCCGAGGCCATGATCAACCGCGAGACCCGCAAGCGCGAACGTTATCTGGCCAACTTCCACCAAGGCGATCCCAACGATCCCAGCCTGTACCACATGGTGCTCAACACCAGCCTGGTGCCCCTGGAAGCCGCGGAAGAACAGATTACCGAGTTGGTGCTCAACGCCGTGGACCTCACGGCCGCGCCCATCTGGGACTAAAACGCCAACGCCCGGACGGCGCATTGCGCCGGCCCGGGCGTCGTTTCCGACGAGGATCCATGCCCCCTGAAAAACCTCCGCTCCGGAATAAAGAGACGCTTTTGGACGGCCTAAGCATGCTGGCCCGGTTTTACTGGGGCCCGGATCAGGAATTGTGCGAGGATTTGGCTAGCCCGGCCTACCGCGACCTCTTCAGCCGCCTGGCCCGGATCGTGCCCGACGCCGCGCCCACTCTGCGCTCCATACAAGCCTACCTGCAAAACGCCCCGTCCTCCGAGGCCCTGTGCCTGGAGTTGGAGACCGCCTACGTGGCCACCCACGTCAACCCTCCGGCGGGAAACGGCGCGCCCTTGTATCACTCCTGCTACGTGGGGGACGGCCTGGTGATGGGCCCGCCCGCCGGGGCCATGGCCCTGCGCCTGGAACAGGCCGGGCTGAGCTTGGGGGAAAAGAGCGGCGAGCCGCCGGACCATCTGGCCGTGGAGTTGGAGTACCTGATCTTCATCCTGGAGGAGGGGCTGGCCGGGCGGCGGGAGTGGGGACTGGAAGAGGCCGGGGAGATGGCCGCGCGCTTCATGTTGCCCTGGGTCAAGGATTTCGTCATCCGCCAAGCGGAGGCTAGCAGCCCCATGCTGCCCATGTTCGCCTCGCTGCTGACGGCCATGCTGCAAGAGGTCGCCAAGGAGGCCTTTCCCTCGGAGCAACGGGCCTGAGCGCCTAGGGCGCGGGGGCCTTGGCCAAAGCCGATTTGATGCTCCTTAGCACCGCCTGGGTATCGCCGATATGCCCGGACATCATGGATAGTATCTTCCAGCGTCCCTGGGCGGTGCGCCGGATCAGGTAGGCCACGGGCAGCTCCGGTTCGCCCAGACAGTGGAAAACCTCCCGCCCCTTGTCGGCGAACAGGGGGAAGAGCACCTTCTTTTGCCGCCGAAAGCGCTTGACCTCGCGGTTGAGGCTGCCCACCCCCAGGCCCAGCATCTTCAGGCGGCCCTTGAGGGCCGGATCCTGGCCGATGTCGATGAAAAGCTGATTGTAGGAGGCCACCTCCTTGAGGCAGCCGTAGCACAGCTCGTTGTAGAGCTCCACGAACAGATAGTCGGCGGACACGTCTTCCAGGGCGAAGCTGGGCTCCTTATGCTTCAGGCCCAAATAGGCCCGGTCGCCTTCGCTGTCCAGCACCACCAAACGGCAGGAGGGGAAGTAGTCCCCCACCCGGAGCCCGCCGGGCTTGGCGTCGGCGGCCACCTGGCCCTGGGAGGCCAGCCAGCCGTGCCAACCGGCCGGGTAGCGCAGCACCTGCTTGTAGCCCATGTCCACCGCCCAACGGGCGGCGATGCCGCTGCGCAGGCAACGGAAGCTGCGGCAGTAGATGATCAGGGCCCGGTTTTTGTCCGGCCCCACCAGCTGGGCCAGGCGCTGGGCCTTGGCCGGGTCCAGGGTGGCGCGGTCGCCTAGATGAAACTCCAGGTTGACAGCGCCGGGGATATGGTCCTGGGCGTATTCGTAGTCCGGCCGTACGTCCAAAAGCACCGGCGCGGGCCGGGTGGCCAAGAGGGCCTTAAGCTGGGCGTCGTCGATTAGCTGGTAGCCGTTTTGCTTGGCCTCGGCCTGGGCCTGGGCCCACCAGGACGGAGGCTCGGCGGCCGGGGCGGCGGCGGGCAGCAAGGCGCTGAGCAGCAGCCCAAGCAAGGCGGCCAAAACGAGGCCCAGCCCCCCGCGAAGGGAGGCCGGGCCGCTGGTCGGTATGGTAAGCTCGCCGCGCAAGTTCTGGCTACTTGGGCGGGGCGACCTTGAAGGTGCCGTCGGCGTTGAAGGTGATCTCGCCGTCCACGTAGTACACGTCGGTCATGGCCGGGCGCTTGTCCTTGACCATGTAATAGGCCTCTCCGCTACGCGCGCCGGTGCCGCAGACGAACACCACCGGCTTGTCCTGGGGCAGCTGGTCCAGGGTCTTTTCCAGCTTGTCCACCGGGATGTTCTTGGAGCCCTTGATGGCGCCGGCCTTGTACTCGCCGGGATCGCGCACGTCGATCACGTAGATGCTGCCTGGATTTTTGGCCATGGTCTCCTGGAAGAAGGCGATGTCCACGCTGCCCTCTTCCTTGCCCGGCTTCAGGCTGCCCTGGGCCTGCTTGGCGGCCTGGGGAGCGGCGGCCGCGGCCACGCCCGCGCCGTAGACCTTTTTCCACTCGGGATAGCCCTTGGCAAAGACCTTGACGTTGGTGTAGCCCATGGCCTGGGCCTTGTAGGCGGCCTTGTGGCTCAGGGCGCACTTGAGCCCGTCGCAGTAGAAGATGATCAGGGCCTTCTTGTTGGCGGGCAGCAGCCCCTTCATCTTGTCAAACTGGCTGGTGGGCAGGGACAGGGCGCCGGGGATGTGGCCCTTGTCGTATTTCTTGGCCTTGGGCCGGGCGTCGATAACCAGGCCCACCTCTTTGCCGTCCACCACGGGCTTGACCGCCGCGGCCTCCACGATCACCGGGAAGGCCTTGAAGGCGGGGGCGGCCTTGGCCACCGGGTCGGGGCCCACCACGCCGACGCCGTAGAGCTTCTTCCACTGGGGATAGCCCTCGTCGTAGACCTTGATGTTGGTGTAGCCCAGGGCCTGGGCCTTGAAGGCGGCCTTGTGGCTCAGGGCGCACTTGAGGCCGCCGCAGTAGAACACCACCAGGGCGGCCTTGTCCTTGGGCAGCTTGCCCACGTCCTTGTCGAACTGGGTGGCGGGCAGGCTAATCGCGCCGGGGATGTGGCCCTTGAGGTACTTCTTTTGATAGGGCCGGGCGTCGTAGAGATAGCCCTTGGTCTTGCCGTCCACCATGGCCTTGACAAAGGGAGCGTCCACGGTCTGGGGATAGCGTTTGAAGGCCGGCTCGTCGGCGGCCAGGGCCGGTACGGTCAATGCCACTGCCAGGAGCATGACCATGAGCGCCAAGGCGCCTTTGCTGAGAAATCTCATGACTGAAAACCTCCTCTAATAATCCAACCTCGAGGGTTTATTTTTCTTCCAGCTCCTCGTACCAGAGCTGGTGATGATGCTTGGCGTACTCGGCGGGTACCGTGCCGGTGAACATGGAGATGAAGGCCGGGCGCTCATCCTTGCTGATGGCGGCCATGTAGATGTGCACCATCAGCAGGGCGGTGGTGACGCCGGCGGCGATGAAGTGCACGGTGATGGACCACTGCACCAGCCAGACGTCGGCGGCGGTGAAGAAATACTTGCTGAACAACATGATGAAGCCGGTGCCCACCAGCACCAGGGCCCCGATGATGATGCCCTGGGCGGCCACCTTCTGGCCAGCGTTGTAATACTCCTGGGGCGGCATCTGGCCGTCGTAGCCCAGGGGCTTTACCAGCTTGGCCATCATCTTGTAGCCCAGGATCATCTGCAGGTTCTTCTTGATCATCCACTGGATGTCGCGGTTGGGCTCCAGGGTGAAGGTGTCGTGCAGGAAGGGGGCCACGAAACGGCTCAGGCCCCAGAAGAAATAGCCCACCCACACCGCCAGCCAGATCAGGGCCACCAGCCAGTGGGCCACCAGCAGATTGGCGCCGCCGCCGAACACGGCCCGCACCGCGTTGGGATAGCCGGCCCCCAGGGGGTTCAGCTCCGGGTTCTGGATGAGGGCCAGGCCGGTGAACAGCAGAAAGAACCAGCAGGCCGCGTTGAACCAATGGATGAAGATGCCCGCCCTGGTGTGGCGGAAGATCATTTTGGGGCTACTCATGGCCGCCCTCCTCACCGTGCTCCTCCGGGGGAGGGGCGTCGTTTTTGAGCATGAGCTGCTTGCCCAGCATGGCCAGCACCCCCAGGCCGCTGAGCCCCACCACCACCTTTACCGCCGGGTCGGCCAGGTTTTTCCAGAACTCGAAGGCGCCGGGCATCTGGGCCTTTACCGGCCAGGACTTGAGGCCCGCCTCGCCCAGGTAGTAGAGGTTGGGGTCGGTGTTGCTCTGGGCGTTGACCACCTGGGTGGCCTTGGCCTTGTTGGCGGCCATCAGCTTGCCCGCCGGGTTGGCGGGGTCGTTCAGGTCGCCGAAGACCCGGGCCTTGGTGGGACAGGTGCTCACACAGGCAGGCTCCAGGCCCACCGCCCGGCGCGAGGCGCAGAAGTCGCACTTGTCGGCCACCTTGAGCTTGTCGTTGCGGTAGCGGGCCCCATAGGGGCAGGCCTTTATGCACTGGCCGCAGCCGATGCACAGGCCCCGGTCGATGACCACCACCCCGTCGCTCTTGCTCTTGTAGGTGGCCCCGGTGGGACAGGCGCTCACGCAGGTGGGCTTGTCGCATTGCATGCAGTTGCCCGGCTGGAACACCATGCGGCCGCGCTTCTGGGCCCGCAGGTCCATGTCGCCGCTCTTGATCCAGTTGCGCCAGTTGTCGCCCGGCACCTCGTTGGCCACCTTGCAGGCGGCCATGCAGCCCTTGCAATCGATGCAAAGCCCGGCGTCGATAACCATGCCTAGCTGTTTGGCCATCAGGCCGCCTCCTTGCCCACCCGCACCCAGGTCTCGTGCATGGCCATGTTGCCGGTGATGGAGTCGAAGTCGTCGTTAAGCACCTGGGCGATGCAGGCGCCCTTGCCGTAGATGTTGGCCAGGCCGGGGCTGAGCACCCCGAAACCGGTGGCCATGTACACCGTGTCCGGCCGGATCCCGTGGGTCACCTTGGCCTGGATGCGCTGCTTGCCCGCCGGGCTCTTCACCCACACCCAGTCGCCGTCCTTGACGTCCAGCTCCTGGGCCCGCTCCGGGTGTATCCACAGGTAATTGGTGGGCTGGAACTTGGCCAGCAGGGCGTTGTTCTGGCTGGAGGACTGGGTGATGACCGCGTTGCGCCCCACCACCATGCGCATGCGGGCCGTGCCGCCGGGCTTGGGCGGGGCGTACACCGGCATGGGGTCCAGGCCCATTTCGGCGTAGCGGCTGTTGAACAGCTCGATCTTGTGGGACTTGGTCTTGTAGATCTTGCCCTCGTAGACCCCGTAGAGCTTGGAGGGGTTGTAGTAGACCCCGTCGCGCACGAGGGCCTCTTTGGCCCCGGCCAGGCCCGCCAGCTGCTTGTCGCGGAACTGCTCGATGGTGAAATCGAAGTACTTGCCCATGCCCATGCGCGCCGCCACCTGCTGCATAACCCAGAACACCGGCTTGGACTCGTAGAGGGGAGCCACCACCGGGTCGCGCATGACCACGCAGGCGCAGGCGCTGGAGCCTTGCTGGGCCGAGCAGGGATCCTGGCGCTCCAGATAGGTCTGACTGGGCAGCACCAGGTCGGCCATATAGGCCGTGTCACTCATGTGGATGTCCATACTCACCACGAACTCCATGGAGTTAAGCATGGCCACCGTTTTGCTGCGGTTGGCCGCGGTCTGCATGGGGTTGGTGTGGTAGATGAAGAAACCCTTCACCGGATAGGGCTTGCCCTCCAGCACCGCGTCGCGGGCCAGCTTGAAGGAGCCCTCCTCGGGAAACATGAGGGTGGCCTTGCCCGCGTCGATGCGGTCCTCGGGGTTCTCCTCATAGAAGGGAGCCTCGAAAGGGATGCCCCCGCCCAGGCCCACCACCCGCGCGGCGGTGAGCCCGCCGGGCCGGTCCCAGTTGCCCAACAGGGCGTTGACGATGGCGTAGGAGCGGCGGATCTGGGTGGAGTCGGTGTAGTTGGAGCTGCGCCGTCCGGGATAGACCATGGCCGCTGGGGCGGCGGCGGCCAGCTCCCGGGCGATGCGGGTGATTTCCTTGGCCGGGATGTCGCACTGCTCGGCCGCCCACTGGGGGGTGTAGGGCTGCACGTGCTTGGTGAGCTGCTCTATGCCGTAGGTTTTCTCGGCCACGAACTTCTTGTCGTAGAGCTTTTCGGTGATGAGCACGTGGGCTATGGCCAGCATGAAGGCCATGTCGGTGCGCGGCTTGATGGCGAACCACTCGTCGGCCTTGGCCGCAGTCTTGGTGTAGCGCGGGTCCAGCACCACCAGCTTGGCGCCCTTTTTCATGGCGGTCATCAGGTCCATGCTGTCCGGGGTGACCAGGGACTCGAAGCGGTTGGCCCCGGCCATGACCACGTACTTGGTGTAGAGCATGTCCGGAATGGGCACCTCGCCGAAGGTATCCAAAAAGGCCCGGGTGCCCGCGATGAGGCACATGGACTCGTGGCTCAGGGTGTTGTAGGAGCCGTAGGCCTCGGCGAAGCGGTGCACAAAGGTGGACTGCATGTCCGAACCGGCCATGAACATAAAGCCGCAGCGGGTGTAGCGCTTGCCGATGTCCGTGAACTTGGCGGCCATGAGGTCCAGGGCCTGGTCCCAGGAGATGCGCTTGAACTTGCCCTCGCCGCGCTCACCCACCCTGAGCAGGGGGTACTTGAGGCGGTCGGCCCCGTAGACCTGCTCCACCCCGGCGTTGCCCCGGGCGCAGAGCATGCCCCGGGACTTGAGGAACTTGGGGTTGGGGTCCAGCTTCTGGATTACCCCGCCCTGCACCCTGGCGATGAGGCTGCACTTGTTGAAGCACATGTCGCAGACGCTGTACTTGCTCTCAAAACCGGGTTTGAGGCCACCGGCCGCCTGGGCAGGCTTGGGCCCGGTGACCCCTCCCCCGACCGCCGCCGCCGCGCCCGCGGCGCCGGCCAACTTTAAAAAGCCCCGCCGGGATATTCCCCGGCTGCTTGTCTGGGCCATGGTCGATTCTCCGTTAGACAAAACCGCGCTGGAACGAAGGCGCGGCGGCAATAAGCCGCCGCCGCGCCGCGAGATGGCTTACTTGCACTTGGCCGGAGAGGGGGAGTCCTTGGCGTGGCCCCAGAGATAGGCGTAGATGTCGTTGATGTCCTTGTCGGACAGCTTGGCCCACTCGGCCTTGCAGGGCAGCTTGTCGCGGCCGTCAAAGGTGGTCTTCCACTGGGCCTGGGTCATGGAAATGGGGCTCAGCTCCTTGGCCTTGCCGTTTTCCACATGACAGACCCGGCAGTTCTTGCGATAGAGGTACTTGCCCTTGCGGGAGTTGCCGGTTTCGCCGGCGGCCAGGGCCACACCCAGGCCCGCCGCGATAAAGCCCAGGACCAACAAGACTACGATCGAACGCTTGAACATCACTCTCTCTCCTTGACCGTCAGCCGGCCCCAGGCCGGATGCTTGCACAAACACGGTTTACGGTTGCTTAATCCAGGACGAAATCATCCCTGGCCCCGCTGCTAAAGCAACAGGCGTGCCATGGTGATAATATATATTTTTTTAATAGTAGTTACGGATGGTTGACGGCGCCGGGCCGAGGCGGCAACTGTTAACGCAAGAGTACAATGTGTTTAATTTATTAACAGCTATTAATATGTTGCGCCCAAAGGGACAATCCGACGATGACGATGTTCGCTCCTCCTCGCGTGGCCTATGTTAATAGATACTTGTTATTATTGTTATATTTGTATTTACGTACCATCGAGACCCCTTGAATAACTATTGCCTATGGGAAGGCGCGGCGGCGGGTGGGACTGCTTAACAGCGAACGTGTTACAAGGCTCGCGCGGGAGCTTCGGCCACGGCCATACATAAAATATATTTAAATATCAAATTGATATGCTTTTGGGTTCGGCAAAGCCCACGGCCCGGCAATCGCCCGGGTGTTAACGGTTAACAGGTAGCCTTACAGGGGCTCGGACTGGAGCTCGGGCTGGACATTGGCGCAAAAGGAGGAGCCGGTGAGGGTGTAGAGCTGGATATCCCGGTCCAGCCCCTTGGGCCGCACCGTGAAGCTGCGCCCCACCTGGAGTTGGGCGGGCAACAGGTCGTGCACCTCCTGGGAGATGACCACCTCGCCGCCTTCGGCCTGGGACTGGATGCGCTGGGTCAGGTTCACCGGTCCGCCCACGATGCCGTACTTGGTGCGGGCCGGGGAGCCGATGTTGCCCACCACCACCTCGCCGAAGTTGAGGCCGATGCCGGTGGCCAGTTGGGGATAGTTCTTCTGGGCCGCCTCCAGGTTGAACTTTTCGGTGGCCTCCAGCACTTCCAGGGAGCAGCACACCGCCAGGCGCACCGCCTCGGCCTCGCCGTCCTCCAGGCTATCGAAAAAGGCCAGCACCGCATCGCCCAGGAAATCCACGATGATACCGCCATGGCGCTGGATGACCTCGATGAGCCGCGAGAGGTAACGGTTTATCACCTCGATGGTCTCTTCCGGGCTGAGAGTCTCGCACATGGCGGTAAAGCCGCGCACGTCGGTCATCATGATGGCCACCCGGCGCTTTTCCCCGCCCAGCAAGGTGGCCTCCGGCCGGGCCATGAGGCGGCGGGCCACCGCCGGGTCCACGTAACGCCCGAAGGTGTCGCGGATGTAATCCTTTTCCTTGAGGCCTGCCACCATGGTGTTGAAGCTGTGGGCCAGACGGAAGAACTCGTCGTTGCGCCGGGGAACGGGAACGTCTTCGTAGTGGCCCCGGGCCACCTGGCGGGCGGCCCGGCAGACCCGGCGCACCGAGTCGGCCACCTGGCCGGTGACCGTGAAGATGAGCAACAGCACCAGGCCGATGCAGCCCAGCCCGGCCAACAGAAAGCCCCGCAGGAAATGCTGCACCGGGGCCAGAACCGCGTCGCCATGGGTGATCATCACCAGGGCCCAGGGGGCCAGGCTCAGGTGATAGAAACCAGCCACTTCATGCACCGGCACCCCCGGCCCCAACAGGGTGCCCGAGGGCTTGCTTCGCAGCTCGCCCAGCAGGGTTTGCTGGAAGGGGTCGCCGTCGGCGGCCAGGCGGCCGCCCAGGGGCCGGGCCTCCGCCCCCTTGGCCAGCACCCGGCCGGTGCCGTCCACCAGGTAGACGTTGTCGCTCTGCCACCAGTTGAGGGCCTTGAGATCTTCCAAAAGATGAGCGAAGCGCATCACCACTTCCAAGTGGGCCACCGGCTTGCCGTTTTCTCCGCTCAGGTCGAAAACCATGGTCACGGTTTGGGCCCCGACGGCCGCGTCCAGGCGGGGGCTGGTCACCTTGGCCATCTCCACCCGGCGAAAACGCATCATCCCCCATCCCCGGCCTGGACCGGCCGCGCCTCCGCCGCCCGCTCCCTGGCCCCGGCCCATGCCCATGCCGGGCATCGCCCCGCCCTCCCGCGGCGCGCCCGTGGCCTCGGGTTGGTCCAGCAGGGTCAGCTTTACCCGGGCCACGCCGGGCAGTTGGGACAGTTGCTCCTCCCACTCCTGGGTGGTGTAGGAGGCCAAGCCGGAAATGCTATTGATGAGCTTTACCGCTTCCTCGGGCTGACCCAGGCGCATGTCCACCCCATGGGAGGCTCGCTCCAGGCTGAGGACGGCCGACTCGCGCCATTGGTCCAGCAGGCTGCCCCGGGCATAAAAGAAGCCCGCCGCGCCCAGACCAAAAAGCAGAAGGGCCACGGGCAAGAGCAGCATAACCATAAGGCGCTGGCGCAAGCTGGTAAGGCCGAAACGCAAAAAATCAACTTCCTTACCCCGCCGGAAAAGCCCGCGGTACACTTCGTTAGCACTTGGAACCAGTATATATGAATCGAAGGGCGCTATCGCAAGCAAACACCTGAAAAATACATATCATAAAGGCAGTTAGGCTCTAAAAAATGACGGCGCGAATCGCCGTCCAATGATAAAATTGGACCCGTAACCAATTAAAGCGAGGGCAAAAACCGCCCCGCAGTCTCGGTATACCGCCGGGCCCAGCTTGTCCGGCCGTCCTCAGTTACGGCTTCCCCAGGTCGGCACCGCCGCCTGCCTTTGCAAATGGCCCCAACAGACCCCCAGGAAGGTTTTTGATAACGCCCCCCTGGAGAACTCCGCCCCATGCCTAGACAAAAAAATCTTGAGTTGAAAACCCGCACCCGGCCGGTGGCCCGGGCCACTTTTTTGCTCTACGCGGCACTTATCCTGGCCGCTCTGCTCATCGGCTACGTCAGCTACAACTACTCCTTCGCCATGATGGAAAAGAGCTACCAGACCTTCTATCTGAACAAGGCCCAACTCATCGTGCACGCGGTGAACAACATCCAAAACGCCTCGGACGGCGAGTTCCTGCAGGCCTTGAACCGATATTGGGAGGGGGCGGGCAACCGCCCGGCCGACGAGTACATCTGCGTGGTGGATCAAAAGGGCAAACTCTTGCTGCACACCGCCCACCCCAACTCGGTGGGCAACTACGCCGGCGACAACCCCATCTTGGACGGCAGCACCACCGACCCTAAAAAGCTCTGCGATCTGGTGGTGGCCCAGGCCGATTATGCGGGAAAATATATCTCCAGCGAAGGCAAGGACCAGATCGCGGCCTTTTCGGCCATTCCCGGCCGCAAATGGATGTTGGGGGTGCACCGTTCCCGCTCGGCCCTGTACACCGAGATCAAGGACGGCTTTCGCCCCCTGTTGATCGGTTTTATTTCGGTCTGCGGCATCCTCATGCCTGTGTTCTTGTTTCTACTGTTCCGCACTTATAGCGGAGCCCAGCGCAAGCAGCTGAGTTATGAGCACGCCCTGCGCGAGAGCGAGCAGCGCTACCAGTCCCTGGTGGACACCATGCCCCAAGGCATGTGCCGCACCGACCGCCAGGGCAAGCTGACCTTTGCCAACCGCGCCCTGCTGAAAAACCTTGGAAAATCCCTGGAAAGTTGCCTGGGCAAGTCCCTGCCCCAGCTCTATCCCGGTGGCGTGGCTGATAAATTGGTTGACGACGAATTGGAAGTACTGAGCAGCGGCCACACCCTGGACGTGATCTACGAGTACCGGCCCGCCGATGGCGGCCCACCGCGCTTCGTGGAGTCGGTGCGCCACCCGGTGTACGACGCCGAGAGGGCCATCGTGGGGGTGCAGAGCATCTTCTGGGACGTCACCGACCGCAAGCTGGCCGAAGAAGACCTCAAGTGCACCAAGGCCCAGTTGGAGACAGTACTGCAGTCGGTGCCCTCGGGCATCTTCGCGGTGGACCAGGATTGCCGTTTCACCATCGTGAACCAGCAGGCGGAAAAGCTCATGGACTTTGACGCGGCCGAGGCCCTGGGCCAGCCGGCCAGCAAGTTCATACCCGACACCAAGCTCCACCGGGTGCTGAAGACCGGCAAGCTGGAGATGGGCAAGCCCTTTACCCACAACCAGCGCACCTTCCTGGTAAGCCGCAGCCCTATCATGGAACAGGGCAACATCATCGGCGCGGTATCGGTGTTCCAAGACGAGTCCGAGTTGGAGGCGGTGCAGCGTCAACTGGAGGAGTTGCGCAGGCTCAACGACGAGCTGTCCTCGCTCATCGAAAACTCCCACGACGGCATCCTGATCACCGACACCGACCAGGTGCTCACCGTGAACCCCAGCTTCGGGCGCATCACCGGCCTGGCTCCCTCTACCCTGGAGGGCCGCGACATCAGCGGGCTGGATTCCGAGCGCCACGTATGCATGGCCGTGATGCAGGCGGTGTTCCGCCATGTCAAGAGCCACCGCTCCTCCATAACCATGCGGCGCAAGCTCAAAAGCGGCAACGAGATCTTTGTCACCGGCAACCCGGTGCTGGACAAGTTCGGCCAGGTGGTGCGAGTGGTGATGAACGTACGCGACGTCACCGAGCTGCACTCCCTGGGCGAGCGCCTCAAGATGCTTTCCCTGGCCTGTCTGGAGGACGGTCCGGACTCGGCGGGGCCGGAGGCGACCTACGGCATCGTGGCCGAAAGCCCGGCCACCCGCAATCTGTTGGACTTGGCGGTGCGGGTGGCCCAGGTGGACTCCACCGTGTTGTTGAGCGGCGAAAGCGGGGCGGGCAAGGACGTGTTGGCCAAGCTCATTCACAACCTGAGCAAGCGCCACGACCAGCCCTTCGTGTCTCTCAACTGCGGGGCCATTCCCGAGCATCTTTTGGAGAGCGAGCTGTTCGGCTATGAAAAGGGCGCCTTCTCCGGGGCCGACCGCTACGGCAAACCGGGGCTTTTGGAAGAGGCCGCCGGGGGCACCGTGTTTTTGGACGAGGTGGGCGAGCTTCCCTTGAACTTGCAGGTGAAACTCTTGAAGGTCCTGCAGGAGCAGCGTTGCCGCCGCCTGGGCAGCGTCAAGACAGTGGATTTGGACATCCGCATTCTGGCGGCCACCAACCGCGACCTCAAGCAGATGGTGGCCGAAGGGCAGTTCCGCGAGGACCTCTTTTACCGCTTGTATGTGGTGCCTATCGAGGTGCCTCCCTTGCGGGAGCGGCGTCAGGACATCCTGCCCCTGGCCTTGCGCTTTTTAAAGACTTACAACAAGAAGTACGAGGTGAGCCGCACCCTGGGGCACGAATTGCTCCGGGTGTTGGAGACCTACCACTGGCCGGGCAACGTGCGCGAGTTGCAAAACGTCATCGAACGCCTGGTGGTTACCGCCGACGCCGACGTCCTGGAGCCGCGCCATCTGCCCCGCAACATGAACCAAAGCCAAGAAGAGGCTCAGGCGCCCATCGTGTGGGTCACCGAGGGCATGAAGCTGCGCGAGGCCCGCGACGAGGTGGAAAAGCAGCTCATCCAAAAGGCCCTGGCCCAAACCAAGAACACCCGGGAGGCGGCCAAGCTCCTGGGTGTCACCCACTCCACGGTGGTGCGCAAGGCCCAAAAATACGACCTGGCCATAGACGGCGGGACCACCCTGCACTGAGTCTATCGGACGGCTGCGAATCAAAGCGCTTATTGTCTAGCCGGAAGGTGCCCTCGTAGGGCGAGGAAACTGCGGGCGGCCCTAGGCCCGCCACCACAGGGCCACAGCGGTGACCAGCAGCATGGCCAGCACCACGTAGCGGTATAGCCGGTTGGAGGCCTTGGAAAAGGCCCAGAAGCCCAACACCGAGCCCAAGGCCACCGCGGGACTATAGGCAAGGGTCCCTCGCAGCACCGGCCAGGAGAACATCCCTCCCGCCGCGTATACCAGGGTCATCAGAACGAACTGGGCGCTGAAAAAGGTGGCCAGCAGGCTCTTGGCCTGGCGGGGATCATCAGTCACCGACATGATGTAAACGGCCGCCTGGGGGCCGCCGATGGTGTAGGCCCCCAGGAACGATCCGCTGAGAAAGCCGCAAAAGCGACCCCACCAGGGGCTGTGGGCATAGCGCGCGGCCAGGACCCGGCCCGCGGGCAACGCGCTGAACACCACCACCACGGCGATGAATCCGGCCAAGGCCCTTTTGAGCGCCAGGTCGGGTAGGCTGTAGAGCAGGAAGGTGCCCACGGCCAGGCCCAGGGCCGATCCCAATACCAGGGGACGCAGGGGCTCCCAGGAAAAGTGCCGACGGTAGTGCCAGGCCTGGTAGAGGAACAGAACCAGGCAATAGGGGAATTGCAGGGCCACCGCGTCCTTGATGGGCAACAGAAGGGCCAAAAGCGGCACCGAGACCATGGCGAAACCAAAGCCGGCGAAGCTCATGGTAAAGCCGCTGACCAGGAAAATCAGGGCCATGGCCAAATGCTCAGGCATCACTCCCGCTTTTTCCGCACGACGAAGAGGCCTGGGGATAAAGTCCGATATCCACCGCCTGGCCGGGGGGAAGCACCGTCAGGCCCGGCCCCGGCGCCCCGCCCAGAAGGCGGCTGAGCCAGTCCCGATGGCCCCGCTGTTCCTCGTAGGCCAGCCCGAAAAGCCGGGCCATGTCCTTGGCGTAGCGCCGGTGACGAGCCAGCAGGCCCACCCCGGTGTCCACCAAGGCGACCCGATGATACCCTGCAAGCATCTGCTCACCCACCCATAGGGCATCTTCGTGTCCGAAGCGCTCCTTGGTCACGAAGTATTCGCTGTAGGGGGTCTGGCCGTGGTCTATCCAGCCGGGAGTGAGGTAGAAGGTGCCGCCGCAGCCCACGCAGGGATTGGCCTGGGCGTCGCCCAACAGCAGGGGCACGCAGTCATGCACCAGGGGCAGGACCAGGGAAGCCCGCGACGCCTTGAGGCCCTGCATCCCGCCTCCGCAAAAGCCGTATCCCAGGATCACCCTCTCCACCCCGGGGTCTTCCTCTAGCTCGGCCAGGGAGCGTCCCAGTTCCTGGCGCAACTGGTCCGGGTAGCGGTGGAGGCCCTGGTCCAGGTAACGGACCTGGTCATCCTGCACCCCCAGGCTGGTCAACTCCGGCTGGAAAACCCGGCAGGCCAGAACCCTGGCGCCGCCCAAGCGGGGATGGTCGGGGTTCACCCCGCCAGACCCCGCAATATGAACAGGGCCATGCTCAGGCCCATGAAGGCGTAGGAGGCCGCGGAGAGGCGGCCGGCCCACACCGGGCCCAGCCAGTCCCTGCCCCTTCCCAAAAAGGCGCCCAGGGCCAAAAGCCCCCCCAGGGCGGCGGCCGACCAGGTCAGCACGGGCAGATAGGCGGGCATGGCGGACCTCCCGCTAGCCGCCGGCGCGGCAAGAGCCCAGAAGGTCCCCCGCGCCGTCGAGCTTGGCGAATATCTTGGCCCCTTCCTCGTAAAGTGACTCCATGACCTCGCTCTTGATCTGGCGGTAGCGCTCGGTGGAGAGCACCGAGAAATCCCGGGGCCGGGGCAGGTCCACGTTCACCGTGGTCTTCACCGTGCCCGGCAGGTTGGTCATCACCAGGATTTGGTCGCCCAGGAAAAGGGCCTCCTCGATCTCCGAGGTGATGAACAGCATGGTCAGGCCGGTTTCGCGGTACAGGGTGAGCAAATACTCCTGCATAAGTTCGCGGGTCATGACGTCCAGGCCGCGGAAGGGCTCGTCCAGGATCATCACCTTGGGGTCCATGACCAACGCGCGGCACAGCTCGGCCCGCCGCTGCATGCCGCCGCTGAGCTGGGCCGGGTACTTGTCGCGGAACTCCCGGAGGCCCACCTTTTCCAAAAGCGCCATGGCCTTGGCCTCGGCCTCGCTCTTGTTCATGCCGCCCAGCATGGTGGGCCCGAAGGTGGCGTTTTTCATCACCGTCATCCAGGGCCACAGGGCGGTTTCCTGAAAGACCATGATGCGCTCGCGGCCGGGGCCGGTCACCGGCTTGCCGTCCAGCAGCACCTTGCCGCTGTCGGCGTGGTCGTAGCCCGCCGCGATGTTGGCCAGGGTGGATTTGCCGCAGCCGCTGGGCCCCACCAAGACGGTGAGGCTGCCCCGGGGCACGGTAAGGGAGCAGTTCTTCAGGGCGTGGCAGGCGGGCGCGCCGGGAATGCGGAACACCCGGTTCACGTTCTCCAGGACCAGCTCGCCCTTTTGCTGACTTTGCTTGTTCTTGTTGCCGTTGTTGGCCATGTTCGCTCTCCGGGCCTTTTAGAAGACCTTCTTCCAGGGCATGAGCCAGTCGCCGATCACCTTGACCGCCATGCTGCTTACGTAGCCCGCCACGCCTATGCTGATCATGCCCACGATGATGCCCGGGGTGTGTCCGGCCAGATAGGCCTCCCAGGTGAGGCGGCCCAGGCCGGTGTTGCCCGCGATCATCTCGGCGGCGATCACCACGTTCCAGGTGATGCCGATGCCCACCATCATGCCGGTGACGATGCTGGGGATGGTGGCGGGCAACACGATGCGCCAGAAAACCTGGCGGGGCGAGGCGCCGAAGGAAACCGCCGCGTCAACCAACTGGCGGGGGATGGCGCTCACGCCGCCCAGCACGTTGACCACGATGGTGAAAAAGGCCCCGATGAAAGTGATGAAGGCGATGGAGCTTTCATTGGTGGGCCAAAACAGGATGGACACCGGCACCCAGGCCAAGGGCGGTATGGGCCGCATCAGCTCGAACAGGGGGTAGGTGAAATCCTTGAAGTTGCGGTTCCAGCCCATGCCCAGGCCTAGGGGAATGCCCAGAATCTGGGCGGCCACAAAGCCGTAGGTGACCCGGAGGGTGGAGTCCAGCCAACTCTGCCAGTACTTGCCCGTGCCCATGAACTCCCAGAAGGCGCCGGCCACGGTGACCGGCGTGGGGATGGCGTCCATGAAGGGCAACAAGCCCATGGAGCCCGCCTGCCACAGGACAAAAAAGCCGATGACGGCCAGGGCCCCCCGGGTGAAATGTTTGCTCACTACGAACTTGCGCACCTTAACGCCAAAGGTCGCGCCGCTCATGGTTGCTGCTCTCGCCATGTTTGGCTCCCTCCCCCGCTCAGGCCATTTCGCGTTCGCCGGCCTCGAAGGCCTTGACCGCTTCTTCGTGCACCGCCTCCACCAACTGGGCCTTGAGGGATAGGAATTCCTCGGAGGCCAGCATGGAGTACTGCCGGGGGCGGGGCAGGTTCACCTGCAGAGTTTTCTTGATGAATCCAGGCCGGGTGGTCATCACCAACACCTTGTCGGCCAGGAAAATGGCCTCTTCCAGATCGTGGGTGATGAAGAATATGGTCTTGCCGGTGGCGTCGTAGAGCTCCAGCAGATATTGGTGGCTGGCGCTCTTGGTCACCGTGTCCATGGCCCGGAAAGGCTCGTCCAAAAGCAAAACCTTGGGGTTGTTGATCAGCGCACGGATGATCTCCACCCGCCGCTGCATGCCCGAGGAAAGCTGCCCGGGGTAGGAGGTCTCGATGTCGTTGAGGCCCACCCGGGAGAGCATCTCCTGGGCCCTCTTGTTGGCCTCCTCCTCGCTCATGACCCCCTGCACCACCGGGCCGTAGGTCACGTTTTCCAGCACCGTCTTCCAGGGGAACAGGGCGCCGTGCTGGAACACCACCACCCGGTCGGGGCCGGGGCTGGGGTCCTTTTCCGGGGTGGCCAGGGGCTCGCCGTCCAAAAGTATCTCGCCGGAAGTCAGGCCGTCGAAGCCGGCGATGGTGTTGAGCAAGGTGGACTTGCCGCAGCCGCTGGGGCCCACGATGGCCACGAACTCGCCGGCGCCGATCTCCAGGGAGCAGTCCTTGAGGGCCTCCACATGGACCCCTTCGGGATCGTAGATCTTGCCTGCCTTGCGGATGGACATGGCCCCGTCGGCGGCCCGGCAAACCGGGGCCGGGGGCGCCGTTTGAGTCTCTCCCGTGTTCATGCTTGTTTGTTCCATGTTTCCGTCCCCCACCGTTTAGCCGTAGAGTTCCCGCTCGCGCCAGGCCATGAGCTTGCGTCCCACGCTGCGCACCGCCGCGCTGGAGATCCAGCCGATCACCCCCAGGGTGACCATGCCGATGACGATGACCGGGTATTGAATGAGCGAGTAGCTGTCCCAGATCAAAAAGCCCAGGCCGTACTGGGCGGCGATCATCTCGCCGGCCACCAGGGAGAACCAGGCGGCCCCCATGGATATCTGCAGCCCGGTGAAGATGAAGGGCATGGCGCCGGGCAGCACCACGTCGAACAGCAGGCGCTTTTTGTCCGCGCCCAGGCAACGGGCCGCCCGGAAGTAGCTTTCATCGATGGACTCCACCCCCAAAAGGGTGTTCAGCGCGGTTACGAAGAAGGCCACCAGGAAGGTGACGAAGATAACCGCCGGCTCGTCGCCCGGCAAAACCAGGATGGCTAGGGGCACCCAGGCCAGGGGCGGGATGGGCCGGATCAGCTCCACCAGGGGGAAAGAATAGTCGTAAAACTTGCGGCTCCAGCCCATCAACAGGCCCATGGGCACCCCCAGCACGGTGGCCAGCACGAAGGCGGTGGTGGCCCGGTAGGTGCTGTAGATGATGTGGGTGTAATAATCTTGGGTGTAGATGGATATGCCGAAGTCGGGATCGGGGCTGAGCCACTCCAACAGGCACTCCCAGGGGCCGGGCAGACGGTTGAACCAAGGCAGGCTGAAGGTCTTGACCGTCAGTTCCCAAGCCACCAGGAAGGCCACGAAACCGGCCAATTGCAACAGAAAGCCGCGGCTGGTCAGGGTCTTGACCACTTGGTGTCCCCAGGAGATCTCGTACAGGCGGGCTTTTTTCTTTTGCTGCCAGGCGCCCACCGCCAACACCGCCAACAGCAAAAGTCCCAAAACTATATATGGGTTCATGACCTTGTCATCCCATCCTTAGGTGCACTAGCCGGATGCCCGGTTGGGGCCCTTCCCCGCCCGGGTTCCGGGCAGGGAAGGGGTCGCATCGCTTGCGAGGCGAGTCGTATAGCCCCGCTTATTCGCCGGTGTAGGCGCTGGCCGGCAGGCCCTTGATGACCGCCACCGGAGCCTTCACGCCCATTTCCTTCATGGCCTCGGTGACCGGGCCTTCGTTGATGGCGCCCTGGGGGATGTCGCCGGACTTGAGCACCTTGATGCTGTGCAGGAACTCATAGCCCTTCTTCATCAGATCCAGGACCTGGGGCGAGAAGATCATCTCACCCACGTAGACCACGTCGTCGCCGCCCACGGCCTTGGGGTGCTTCTCGTAAAGGGCCTTCCACAGAATCTTGGGGGTATAACCCTGGGTCTCCTTCATGACCATCTTGGCCACGGCCATGGGGTCCTTTTCCATGATCTGCAAGGCCTCGATCTCGGCCTTGATCCAGCCCTTGGCCGCCTCGGGGTGCTTCTCGATGAAGTCCTGGCGCATCAGGGTGAAGTTGGCGTCCAGTTCGTTGTAGGGGGAGCCGGTGGCAGCGTACTTGGCGAAGCCCTGCTCCACCACCTTGCGGGCGTGGGGCTCCCACATGGCCGCCGCGTCCAGCTTGCCGGCCTCAAAGGAGCTGGCGATGACCTCGATGGTCATGTACTGCAGGCGCTTGGGCTTGATGTTGTTCTTCTTTAGCACCGACTCCAGGAAGCGGTTGGCGCAGGTGCCGCGGTGCACGGCCACCAGCTTGCCGTTCATCCACTTGATGGCCTCTTCGGGGCTCTTGAAGTCCGGGGCATCCTTGCGCACCACGATGAGGTTGCAGTTCTGGCCGTTGCTGATCATGGGCACCGACACCAGACGGATGTCGCCCTGCTTCTTCTTGGTGGTGGCCACCAGGGAGGGCATGTCGCCCATGGTGCCCACTTGCATCTTGTCGGCCAACAGGGCGTTAACCATGGGCGGCCCGGTCAGGTGGGCCTCGAAGTGCACCACGCTGCCCTTGGGCAGATACTTTTTCCACAGGCCCATTTGTTTGATGACCACCCCGCTCCAACCACCGGTCCAATAAGGATGGTAGCCGTAGGTGATCTCCACCGGCTCGGCCGCCTGGGCCGGGGTCAGGCCCGCGCCGACGAGCGCCGCCGAAAACAGCAGCAGACCTGCCACCACAGCGGTCAGCTTGGCTAGACGAGAAAATTTACGCATCATAACTGGAATATCCTCCTTGCCTCTCCATGTTGTGACCCACCGGGGAGCCACCTTTGGGAAGAGCCGACGCTCCGCCCACCTCTCGCTACGGCCTATATGTGCAGTTGGCATGCCAAGGAGGTCACTGGGTTTAAACCTGGGGCTGCAAATTTTTGCTCGTGGCTGTTTTATCCCAATAAATTATATGGTTACAAAATTAAAACCCGACCACACCGCTGCCAGGCCCCCCTGCGGCAGGACTGATCTCGGTGCTGATCGACACCGAAACAAGGTTTTTTGGTGCAGCAGCGCACCAACAATCAGCCTCGCGAACCCTGGCCATGGCCGCCAAAAGACGCCATTCCCCTATTGCGAGCAGTTTTTTATTGGGGCCTTTGAGGCGGTAATTATTAATTTAGTTACCTTAAAACAAGCATTTATCCTTTAAAACCCCGGCTGGAACGCCAGAAAACGTTCGAGGGCGGCAGCCTGTGGCACGCATATTGAAATATCTCCGTGCATCAGAAGCCGTAAACCTCGGTGGGCGGCCGTTATTTGGCCCGCCCCCTAGCCAGCAGGGAGGACATCCTTGACAGAAAAAGCTCACATTCCCCTTGGCGTTGGGTTCTACCCCGACTGGTGGAAAGCAAACTACGGCATCACCTTTGGCCGGGACTATTACTATGATCCCGACTATCGGGTCGAGGTGGGCCTCAAGCAGCAAAAAGCCCTGTACGAGCGCTTCGGCGATGTGGGCCTGGGCCAGGCCGACCCCCAGCCCAAGCCTCTGATCACCTTCGGCATGGTAATGCTGCCGGCCATCTTCGGCTGCGAGATCGTTTATGAGGAAGCGGCCCTGCCCTGGGCCATGCCCATGAACCTCTCGGCCGAAGAGTGCGACAAGCTCACCAAGCCCGACCTCACCAAGGTCGAGCCCATGGTTTCAGTGCTAAAGCAGATAGAGCACCTCAAGGGCAAGTACGGCAAGGTGGTGGGCGACATCAACGTCACCGGCGTGCAGAACCTGGCCCTCAAGATCCGGGGCGAGGAGCTGTACATGGACTACTACGAGGACCCGGAGTTCGCCCACCGGCTGCTCACCTTCTGCACCGAGTGCATCATCGACCTGTGGAAGTTCGTCTACCCCATCACCGGCACCGGCGCAGTGGACGTGACCCCCATGTGCGACCCCACCATCTTCTGCGTGCCCAACTGCACCGTGGAGCAGATCAGCGGCGACACCTACGAGGAGTTTGGCCTGCCCTACGACAACATGCTGGGCGAGGCCTGCCATCCCTTTGGCATCCACCACTGCGGCAGCCTGGACCCGGTGGTGGAGCATTACGCCAAGGTCAAGAACCTGGTGTTCGTGGAGGCCGGCTTTGGCACCGATTTCGCGGCGGCCCGTAAGATTTTGGGGCCCGAGGTGGCCTTCAACGCCCGCATCAGCCCGGTGCTCATGAAAAACGGCAGCGCCGAGGAAGTGGCGGCCACGGTCAAGGACGCCATCGACCAGGGCGCCCCCCTGAGCAACTATTCCATAGACACCGTGGGGCTCACCGACGGGGTGCCCGACGAGAACGTGCGCGCCGCCCGCCGCACGGCCATGGAATTCGGAAAGATATCCTAGGAAAGACGAGGCAAGCATGAAGACCGTAATCAGCAGCCCCAGCCGGGAAGTCATCATCGGCCACGACCAGCCGGTGGTGATGATCGGCGAGCGCATCAACCCCACGGGCCGCAAGAAGCTGGCCGCCGCCTTGGAAGCCGGCGACATGAGCCTGGTGCAGAGCGAGGCCCAAAAGCAGGTGGCCGCCGGAGCCCAGGTGTTGGACGTCAACGTGGGCGTGTCGGGCGCGGACGAAAAGGATCTCATGCTGCAAGCTTTGCAGGCCATCACCGAAGTGGTGGACGTGCCGCTTTGCATCGACTCGGCCAAGCCCGAGGTTTTGGCCGCTGGTCTGGAGGCCTACAAGGGCAAAGCCCTGGTCAACTCGGTGAACGGCGAGGAGGCCAAACTAAAGGAAGTGCTGCCCCTGGTGGCCGCGCACAAGGCGGCGGTGGTGGCCCTGACCATGGACGACCACGGCATCCCCACCGACGTGCCCACCCGCCTGGCCATCGCCGACAAGATCGTAAACGAGGCGGCCAAGCTGGGCATCCCCTTGGAGGACATCGTCATCGACCCCCTGGCCATGAGCGTGGCCGCCGACGACGCCGCCGGGTTGGCCGCTTTGAGCGCCCTGGCGGGCATCAAGGGGAAGCTGGGCGTCAACCAGACCATCGGAGCCAGCAACGTTTCCTATGGTCTGCCCGACCGCAAGGCCATCAACGCCACCTTCCTGGCCATGGCGGTCATGTCCGGGCTTACCTGCCCCATCACCGACCCCACCGTTTGGCCCGTCCGCCGGACCCTGTTGATCAGCGACCTTCTGACCGGCAAGGACGAGTACGCCATGAACTATATCACCGCCTACCGGGAACAATTCCCGGAAGAAGACTAGGGCGAGCAGAGCAAAGAGGAGGAATCGTGGCTGACTTGCAGGCAATCAAGGAAGCGGTAAGCAAGGGCAAGCGCAAGGACATCGCCGGGCTGGTGCAGACCGCCCTGGACGACGGTGCGGACCCCAACACCATCATCAACAACTACATGATCGAGGCCATGAAAGAGGTGGGCGCGCGCTTCGAGGCCAAGAAGATCTTCGTGCCCGAAATGATGATCGCCGCCCGCACCATGCAGACCGGGCTGGACGTGATCAAGCCCTTGCTGGAGGCCCAGGGCTCCCAGAAGGAGACCGTGGGCACCGTGGTCATCGGCACGGTGTTCGGCGACCTGCACGACATCGGCAAGAACCTGGTGGTGCTGATGCTGGAAAGCTCGGGCTTCGAGGTGTTCAACATCGGCGAGAACGTGCCGCCCGAGAAGTTCGTGGAAAAGGCCAAGGAGCATGGCGCCGACATCGTGGGCCTCTCCAGCCTGCTGACCACCGGCGACCCCCACTTGAAGGCCACCATCGAGGCGGTCAAGGCCAGCGATTTGGCCGACAAGGTCAAGGTGGTCTGCGGCGGCGCGGCGGTGACCCGCAAGTTCGCGGTGGACCAGTGCGGCGCCGACGGCCACGCCACCGACGCGGTGGACGCGGTCAAGACCATCAAACAGCTCATGGGCCTCAACTAGACCCTCCCCTCCCTCCCAACCAGGCGCGCGGGGCCTTCCCCCCCTCCATGGCCCCGCGCGCCGCCCCCTTTATGGGAGCGAACATGCCCCGCGCCGACCAAGAGCGAGTAACTTTCCAGCCCATGGGCCGCCGGGCCGACCCCCAGCCGGGCCAAAGTCTTTTGCATTTGGCCCAGAGCGCCGGAGTGGGCATCGAGGCGCCCTGCGGCGGCAAGGGCCTGTGCGGCAAGTGCCGGGTGCGCCCGGAGGGTGCGGCCACGCCCCTCACCCCGGCGGAAAAGGCCCTGCTGGGCTCTGACGCGCAAGAGGGACTGCGCCTGGCCTGCCAGGCCGCCCTGCCCCAGGGAGGCACGGTGTGGGTGCCGCCCGAGAGCCGGGCCCAGCGCCAGGTGATTCTCACCAGCGGACCAAGCGGCGAGTTGGAGCTGGACCCGGCGGTAAGGGCCTTTGAGCTGAGCGTGCCCCCGGCCCAACCGCCGGAGCCCGAGGCGGCGCGGGAACGCCTGCAGGCCGCCCTTTCCCAAGCCGCCGGTAACCACCTGCAAGCCCCGCCGGAGCTCCCGTTGGGCCTTTTGCGGGCTTTGCCCGGCCTGCTCAAGCAAGGTGGCGAGCTCCAGGCTACCCTGCGCCACGACCGGGAGATAGTGGACCTGACCCCGGTCGGCGAGGGCTCGCCCCTGGGCCTGGCCGTAGACCTGGGCACTACCACGGTGGTCGCCTACCTGTGCGACCTGAATAGCGGCCAACTGTTGGCGGTCAGTTCGGAGATGAACCCCCAGGTCCCCTACGGCGACGACGTCATCTCGCGCATGTCCCTGTGCGCCGGCGATCCCCAAGGCCTGGGCAGGCTCAGCGCGGCGGCGGTGGAATGCGTCAACGCCCTGGCCATGGACGCCTGCGCCCAGGCGGGGCGCGACCCCGGCCGCATCCTGGAATGCGTCATGGTGGGCAACTCCGCCATGCATCACATCTTCCTGGCCCTGGAGCCGGCCTCGCTGGCCATGGCCCCTTACGCCCCGGTAGTGCGCGGCCCGGTGGAGGTAAAGGCCCGCCAGGCGGGGCTGGCTCTGAGCCGGGAGGCTTGGCTGCACTGGCTGCCGCTCAAGGCCGGATTCGTGGGGGCGGACATCGTGGCCGTGGCCCTGGCCGTTGGCGCCGACCAAATCGAGGAGCCCACCCTGATCCTGGACCTGGGCACCAACGGCGAGATGGTCCTGGCCGCGGGCGGACGCATGCTGGCCTGCTCCACCGCCGCCGGACCCGCCTTGGAAGGCGGGCACATCGGACAGGGCATGCGCGGCGCGCCGGGCGCGGTGGAGCGCGCCGCCCTGGAGCGCGGGGCCTCCTCGGCCGAGCTCAGGGTGATCGGCGGCGCCAAGCCGGTGGGCTTTTGCGGCTCGGGCCTGGTCTCGCTGATCAGCTGCCTTCTGGAAGCCGGGGTCCTGCTGCCCGGCGGCGGCTTCGACCAAGAGCAAGGCCACGGCTTGGTGCGCGAGGGCGAGCACGGCCTGGAGTTCGTGGCCGCGCCCGCCGGGGCCACCGGCCACGGCCGCGACCTGGTGCTGACCAGCGGCGACGTGGCCGAGGTGCAGCTGGCCAAGGCGGCCATCCGGGCCGGGGCCGAGGTGCTCATGGCCGAGATGGGGGTGGAGCGCTTGGAGCGGGTGCTTTTGGCCGGGGCCTTCGGCAATTATCTGGACCCGGCAGAAGCGGCGCGCATCGGCCTGTTCCCGCCGGTGCCCGTGGAGTATGTTCAGGGCGTGGGCAACTCCGCCGGAGTCGGCGCGGTGATGGCCTTGGTGAGCCGCGAACAGCGCCGCCGGGCCGATGGGCTGGCCCACGCCATGGGCTACGTGGAGCTTTCGGGCCATCCCTTGTTCCAGGACCTGTTCGTGGACAGCATGACCTTTCCCGGCGAGGGTGATTGATGCGCCTTATCACGGTGGGCGGATTTTTGGGGGCAGGCAAGACCTCCCTGTTGCAGGGCCTGGGCCGCTGGTGGGGGGAGCAGGGCCTGCGCTTGCTGGTATTGGAAAACGAGGCTGGGCAGGTGGCCCTGGACGACCGCCTGCTGCGCGAGCTTCCCCTGGAGGTGCGCCTGCTGCCCGGCGGTTGCGCTTGCTGCGATTTGCAAGGGGCTCTGGTGGACCTGCTCAAGCAGGTCCAGAGCGAAGGCCGCTGGGATTTGGTGCTTCTGGAGCCCAGCGGGGTGGCCTCCCTGGCCTCGCTACGCCAGTTGCTGGAGCGCTTTGTACCGGAGTTGGGCCAGGGCCTCACGCTGACAGTGGTGGATGCCTCCCGCTACGCCACCATGACCAGGGCCTTGCCCAAGCTGCTGGCCGATCATCTGGCCGCTTCCAGCCAAGTGGTGCTTTCCAAGGCCGATCTCATGCCCGAGGACGAGGTGAGCCGGATCAGCGGTGAACTGCGCCTGGCCGCGCCCCAGGCCCAGGTCTGGCCCGCGGACCTGCGCGGCGAAGGAGCTTATGTCCTGGCCCACGAGCTGGCTCCCCGCCTGACGGCCGGGGATTTCCATCCCGAGATGACCCAAATTACGGCGGGCGACGGCCCGCACCAGGCCCGCTCCTTTGTCTTGGATTTGCCCCCAACGGGTCTCGCCGCCCGGGCGGCCAGTGGCCTGGTGGGTGAAATGGTCGGTGCCCTGAACGGCCCGCAAGCCAACTGGCTGGGCCACGTCAAGCTGTGGGGACAGGATCAGAAGGGCGCCCAGTTGCTGGTAAGCGGCACCACCGCCCGTGACGTGGGCGTGCGGGGAGAATCCCCCGGTCCCGTGCAGGGACGCGCCTGGCTGGTGGTGATCAGCCACGCCGACCTGCCCGACGACCTTTACGACCTGCTGCGCGTTTGCTTGGCTTCGGCCGCGCCGGGCGCGGAGCTGCGGCCGATCGCCTCGGCCCCCGCCCCGCTCTCCCTGTAGGCGCAAAACCCTCCTCGGCGGGAGTTTTCTCGCCAACCCGCGCCCAGGCGGCCTTGCCGCCCTCCCCTCCTCGCTTCATCCCCAAGTTTCCAACCCGGCGGCGCCAAGGCTCGGTTGGTCGGGAACAGCCGTGCACAATAACGCATCGCGGTAGGGAAAGGGGTTGACAATGAACTTATTAATTAAATACGATAATTTTCGTTAACAATTAACGAAAAGCGTTAATTTGACCAGACAGCAGCGTTATTTCGTGCAAGCTCTGGCCAGGGGATTGAAAGTCCTTCAAGTTTTTTCAGCCGAGCATCCCCGCCTGACCTTGTCGCAAATCTCCGAGCGCACCGGCTACAACGTAGTGGCCGTGCAGCGCTACACCGACACCCTCATGGAGCTGGGCTTCCTTAAGCGCAACCGGCACCGGGAGTTTTTCCTGGGGCCCCAGGTGCTCTCCCTGGGCTTCGCCTTTTTGAACCGCACCCAGCTCAAGAAGATCGCCGAGGAGTACATCTCGGAGTTTTCCGAGCGGGTGCAGCGCACCTTGAACATGGCCATCCTGGACGGCCCCGAGGTCATCTTCATCTACCGCAAAGAGGTGCACCGCTTCCTCAGCTATGACCTGCACGCGGGCTCCAAGCTGCCGGCTCATTGCACCGGCTCGGGCAAGTGCCTGCTGGCTGGCCTGGACGACCACAGCTTGAAGGAACTGCTGCGCACCGCCGATCTCTACCGGGTCACGCCCTACACCATCGTGGACCCCGAGGCCCTGTGGGACGACCTCATGCTCACCCGCGAGCGGGGCTACAGCATCGCCAACCGGGAGTGGATCTCCGACCTCTATTCCCTGGGGGTGCCGGTCATCAACCAGGAGGCCAAGATGGAGGCCGCGGTAAACCTTTCCCTTTCCCTGGAAGATGCCAAGGGAGCCCACCTCAAGAGCATGCTGGAGCAGTTCATAGAGCTGGGCCGCAGCCTTTCGGCGGCCATGGGCTATCAAGGACCCTATCCGGTGATCCCCATCGCCGATCCTTCGGGAGATGCCAGTTGAACGTAGGCGCATTACTGGTAAACACGGCGGGCAAGTTCCCCGACGCCACCGCCATCGTGGCGGGCGGCACCCGCCTGAGCTTCCGTGAGCTGGACGAGCGCACCCGCCGCCTGGCCTCGGCCCTCTTGGCGGCCGGGCTGCGCCCCGGAGACGCGGTGGGCATGCTTTTCTACAACACCGTGCCCATGGTGGAGGCCTATTTCGCCACGGTGCGGGCGGGCCTGGTGGCGGTGCCCATCAACTTCCGCCTGGCCGGACGCGAGATGGCCTTCATGCTGGACGACTCGGGAGCCAAGGCCTTTTTCTACGACCCCGAGTTCGACCCGGTTATCGCCGGCATCAGGGACGGGCTGGACCAGCTCCGCTTCCTGGTGTCGCCGGGCCCCGGCCCCTCGGGCCTGGCCCGGGACTACGAGCAATTCCTGGCCGGGGGCCGGGCGGGGGCGGCGGACCCCGAGGGCATCGCCGAGGACCATCCCTGCCAGATCATGTACACCTCCGGCACCACCGGCCGCCCCAAGGGGGCGGTGATCACCCATCGCAACGTGATCTGGAACCTGTTCAACACCATCCAGGGCCGCGAGGACCGCAATGGGCAAGTTTCCATCATCGTGGGCCCGCTGTACCACACCGCCGCGCTGAACAACCACCTGACCATCCAGGTGGCCCTGGGCGGCACCGCCGTGTTGGTCAAGAACTTCGACGCCGAGGGGCTCTTGGCCACCATCGAGCGGGAGCGGGCCACGGTCATCTCCGGCTCGCCGGCCATGTACAACCTCTTGATGCAGCACCCCGCCGCCGGCCGCTACGACACCAGCAGCATAACCAAGTGCACCGCCGGGGCCGACAAGCTGGCCATGGAGACCAAGCGCCGCCTGATGGAGTTCTTCCCCAACATAGACGGGGTGTACGACGTCTACGGCTGCACCGAGGCCTCGCCCTGCATCGCCATCCTGGCCGCCCGGGATTCCCTGCGCAAAGACGCCTCCATCGGCCCGCCCCTGCCCTTTTTGCAGGCGCGGATCATGGACGAGATGGGCCGCTTCCTGGGCCCGGACCAGGTGGGCGAGCTGGTCTGCCGGGGCCCCAACGTGATGCGGGGATATCACAACAACCCCCAGGGCACCGCCGAGGCCATTATCGACGGCTGGCTGCATACCGGCGACCTGGCCCGCATGGACGACGAAGGCTACCTGTACATCGTGGACCGCAAGAAGGACATGATCGTCAGCGGCGGCGAGAACATCTACCCCCGGGAGTTGGAAGAGGTGCTCTACACCCACCCGGAGATCGCCGACGCCGCCGTGGTGGGTCTGCCCGACGAGGTATGGGGCGAAAGCGTCTGCGCCTTCGTGGCCCTGAAGCCGGGCAGCGGCTTGGGAAGCGAGGAAGTGGTGGAATTGTGCAAGGCCAACCTGGCAAGCTACAAAAAGCCCAAGCGGGTGGAGTTTCTGGATGAAATCCCCCGCAATCCTTCGGGCAAAGTTCTCAAGGTTGAGCTGCGCCGTCAGTGGCTGGATAAATCGACAAACTAAGCCGCGGGCCCGCATGGGGTTTTAGCGGGCCGGGCTAAGCCATAGAGGAGTGATGAACGACGGGAACCTTTTAAAGGGAGGGAAATTCCCATGCAAGCTAAAAGAACCATGAAGACAGTCTTGGCCTTAGGTTTGGCCCTGGCCCTGGCCCTCAGCCTGGCAGGAGGCGCCTTGGCCGCCGACGAGCGCCTGTCCATCGGCACCGCCAGCACCGGCGGCAGCTGGTATCCCCTGGGCGGCGGGGTGGCCAACATGATCAACAAGTACATCAAGGGCTACTACGCCTCGGCCCACCCCTCGGGCGCCAGCATCGAAAACATCCGCGCGGTCATGAAGGGTCAGGACGCCCTGGCCCTGTCCATGCCCGACGCCGCCCTGTACGCCTACGAGGGCAAGGGCGCCTTCGAGGGCAAGCCCCAGAAAAAACTGCGGGGCCTGTTCTCCACCTATCCCGTGGACATCCAGTTCTACGTGCTGGCCGATTCGCCCATCAAGACCATCGCCGACATGAAGGGCAAGAACCTCAAGGTGGCGGTGGGCGCGCCGGGCAGCGGCACCGAGAAGATGGCCCAGTACGTGCTCAAGGTCTACGGCATCACCTATGACGACATCGACGAGCAGTTCTTGAGCGCCACCGAGACCACGGCGGCCATGAAGGACGGCAACATCGACGTGGGCATCGTGACCCTGGGCACCCCGGCCCCCACCCTGATGGACCTGGCCACCCAGCGCGACATCCGCTTCCTGGACATCGACCCCGCGGTGGCCCAGAAGATCAACAAGGCCTTCCCGGCCTATTTCCCGCGCACCATCCCGGCGGGAACCTACAAGAACATGACCAAGCCCCACCACACCCTGGCCTGGATGGGCCTGTTCGTGGTCAGCGCCGACATGCCCGACAAGCTGGCCTACGACATCTGCAAGGCCGTGTTCGACCACAAGGCGGAGCTGGACAAGATTCACAAGAAGTTCACCCTGATCAACGTGGGCACCGCCACCAGCGGCATGTCGGTGCCTCTGCACCCCGGAGCCATCAAGTTCTTCAAGGAGGCCGGAGTGCTGAAGTAGGCGCCGGCCTTGCGCCTCGGCACGATAAAAGCCAAGGGAGCGCGGCCGCCCCAGCCGGCGGCCCGCTCCCGGCTCCCACGTTTCGTGGGCTTGGCCGCGGCCCTGTTGCTGGCCCTGGCCTGGGCCGCGTCGTCTCCGGCGGCCGAGCCCCGGCTGGTGCTCAACCTGGTGGAAACCGACACGGGCCGGGTGGCTCTCAGCTTGCCCATAGAGCCGGGCGAGGAATTCACGGTGTGGTTCCTGCATTCCTATGACCGCGCCTTTTTCGCCGAGCACTACCGCGCCCTGGGCCCGGGCCGCATCCTGCTGACCCACATGACCTTCAAGTCCAACCTCAACGGGGAGGGCTTCGAGTACCACGACTTTCATCTGCGCCCGGACGGGGTGGGCGAGTTGCGCAATATCAACGAACCTCGCCAGGAGGTCCATTTCATGATGGGCTCCCCGGACATGGCCGATCACACCCTTATCCTGCGGGGCAAGCGCATCCGCCTGGTGAATTACGTCGCTCCCCGCACCCTGGTTAGTTTTTTTGTTTGCCAAGCGCCGCTAAAAAATAAGGATTAGGTACCGTCATGCCCAGCCAAAGTTCCAAAAGCATCACCGCCTGGGTCATCACCGTGGTGGCCCTGGGGATGAGTGCTTTCCAGTTGTACACGGCCCAGTTCGGCTTGTATTCGGCCATGGTTCAAAGGCCGATCCACCTGTTGTTCGCCGCGGCCCTGGTATTGCTCATCTTCCCGGTGGCCCGCAGCATGTCCGGCGCCTCCTATCCCCTGTACCTGCGCCTGTGGGATTGGGTGCTGATCAGCGCCTCGGCCGCCTCGCTGTTGCACATCGTGGCCACCTACAAGGACTTGGTGTCCCGGGGAGGCGCGGCCACCGAAACCGACCTGTGGCTGGGGGGGCTCGTCATCCTCCTGGTGCTGGAGACCACCCGCCGGGTGATGGGGCCCTCGCTGCCCATAATCACCATCGTGGCCATCGCCTACACCCTGCTGGGCCACCATATCCCCGGCCTGTGGGGGCACCGCTATATCGACCTGGAGCAGCTCATCAGCTACCAGTACCTGACCACCGAGGGACTGTTCACCATCCCTCTGGGGGTCTCGGCCAGCTTCATATTCATCTTCATTTTGTTCGGGGCCTTTTTGGTGGCCTCGGGCACCGGCGAGTTTTTCATAAAATTCGCCAACGCCCTGGCCGGGCACCTGCGCGGCGGCCCGGCCAAGGTGGCGGTGCTCAGCAGCGCCACCTTCGGCTCCATCTCCGGCTCGGCGGTGGCCAACGTGGTCAGCACCGGCTCCTTCACCATTCCCCTGATGAAGAAGATCGGCTACCGCCCGGTGTTCGCCGGGGCCATCGAATCGGTGGCCTCCACCGGCGGCCAGTTCATGCCCCCGGTCATGGGCGCGGCAGCCTTCATCATCGCCGACATGCTGGGCGTCACCTACCTGGAGGTGTGCAAGGCCGCCCTGATCCCGGCGGTGCTCTACTTCTTCGCCCTCATCTATATGGTGCACCTGGAGGCCCGGCGGCGGGACCTTCGAGGCCTGAACCGCTCCGAGCTGCCCAACCTGTTCAAGACCATAAAAGAAGGCGGCCACCTGCTCCTGCCCGCCGCGCTCCTGGTGTTCCTCCTGGTGCAGGGCTACTCGCCCATGAAGGCCGGACTGTGGGCCATGGTGGCGGTGGTGGTGATCAGCTGGTTCAAGAAAGAGACCCGCATGGGTCCGCGAGCCATCCTGGAAGCCCTGGAAAAGGGCGCCAAGGGCAGCCTGGAAGTGGCCCTGGCCTGCGCCTGCGCGGGCATCGTCATCGGCTGCGTCACCCAGAGCGGCCTGGGGCTCAAGTTCTCCAGCCTGGTGATCCAGGCCTCGGGTGGCAGCCTCATCCTGTCGCTGGTGTTCGTGATGATCGCCTCGCTGGTGCTGGGCATGGGGCTCACCACCTCGGCGGCCTACATCCTCACCATCATCCTGGCCGGGCCGGTGCTGGTGGACCTAGGGGTGGCCCCCTTGGCGGCGCACATGTTCGTGTTCTACTACGCCTGCCTGTCCTGCATCACCCCGCCGGTGGCCCTGGCCGCCTTCGCCGCCGCGGGCCTGGCCGGTTCCAAGCCCTTCCCCACCGGCTTTGAATCCATGCGCCTGGCTATCATCGCCTACCTCGTGCCCTTCATTTTCGTTTACCACCCGGTGCTGATCTGGCAGGGCTCCTGGTATGCCATCATCCTGTCGTTCGTCAGCGCCACCCTGGGCTGCATGGCCATCGGCTCCTCGCTGATGGGCTTCATGAACCACCGTCTCAACCTACTCTGGCGCCTGCTGCTCATGGCCGCGGCCTTGGGCCTGATAATGCCCGGCCTGCAAAGCGACCTGGCGGGCGGGGCCCTGCTGGGCCTGGTCTACGCCTATACCAACTATCGCTCCCGCAAAATGGAGCCGGAACCGGCCGTGGATGCCTAGGGGGTAAGGCATGCGAAATCTTCGTGAGCTGATGGAAACACGGGCCGCCGAGCTGGGCTCCAAGGAGTACCTGGTATTCGGCGACAAAACATATTCCTTCGCCCAAATGGACCGGCGGGTGAACCAGGCGGCCCAGGGACTGCGGGCCCTGGGCCTGGGGCCGGGCGACAAGGCGGCCATGCTGGTGGGCAACTCGCCGGAGTTCATCTGGCTGTGGTGGGCCATCCTCAAGCTGGGGGCGGTGCTGGTGCCGGTGAACCTGCGCCTGACCGCCTCGGAGGCGGCCTACATCCTCAACCACTCGGAAACCAAGGTGGTGCTGCTGGGGGACCAGTCCCTGCCCCTATTGGAGGAGCTGCGGGCCCAGTGCCCCGGCGTGGCCCACTGGCTGGGCGTGGGCCTGGGTCCGGGCGGCGGCCTGGCGGCCAGCGAGGATTTCTACTCCCTGCCCGCGGAGCCCCCGCCCCCGCTGGAGCTGGGCCTGGAAGACCCGGCGGGCATCCTCTACACCTCGGGTACCACCGGATTCCCCAAGGGGGTGGTGCACAGCCACGGCAACTACCTGGCCACCGCCGCCTCCTTTGCCCGCACCTGCGGCCTGGGGCCCGGCGACCGCCTGCTCACCGCCAACCCCTTGTTCCACGTCAATGCCCAGTTCTATTCCTGCCTGGGCACCTGGTACCGGGGGGCCACCTTCATCCTGGCCGAGAAATTTAGCGCCTCGCGCATGTGGGGCTGGGCCCGTGAACACCGGGCCAACAAGATGGTGATGCTCCTGGCCCTGACCACCATTCTCTACAACCGCCCGCCCCAGGACGACGACGCCGACAACCCGGTGGAGCTGGTGGTGGCCGGCGGCGCGCCCAAGGGCCATTACGCCGATTTCGAGCGCCGCTTCGGAGTCAAGCTGCAAACCCTCTACAGCCTCAGCGAGGCGCCCCTGGCCCTGATGGGGGTGTTGGATCAGCCGGTCAGGGACGGCTCGGTGGGGGTGCCCATGGTTCCCGACTGGCCGGGCCTCACCAACGAGGTGGCCGTGGTGGACGAACAGGACCGGCCCCTGCCCCCCGGCCAGACCGGGCAGATCGTGCTGCGCAGCCAAGCCCTGATGCGCGAATATTTCAAAGACCCCCAGGCCACGGCCGAGGCCCTCAAGGGCGGCTGGCTGCACACCGGCGACCGGGGCCGCATGGACGAAGACGGTTGGGTCTACTTCCTGGGCCGGGGCAAGGACGTGATCCGCAAAAAGGGCGAGAACGTCGGCGCGGTGGAGGTGGAGAACGCCCTGGCCGCCTCGGAACTGGTGGTGGAGGCGGCCGTGCTGGGGGTCATGCCCCCGGACGCGGCGGGCGAGGAGGAGATCATGGCCTTCGTGGTGCGCTCCCCCGGCGCCGATCCCGGCTGGCAGGCCTTGATCGCCCATTGCCAAGAGGTGTTGGCCGACTTCAAGGTGCCCCGTTTCTGGCTGGCCGTGGAGGAGCTGCCCAAGAACGCCATGAACCGGGTGGTGAAAAACCGGCTGCGGCAGCGGGAAGACCTGGAAAACACTTCCGGCACCTATGACCGCCAAAAGGACAAGGAGGCCCCGGCATGAAAACCCGCGCGATGGTGGCGACCGAACCCGGCAAGCTGGAGATGCGCGAGTACCCCCTGCCCGAGATCGGCGAGGAAGACGGCATCCTCAAGCTGGAGATGGTGGGGGTGTGCGGCTCCGACCCCGGCATCTTCAAGGGCAAGTCCGCCCGGGGGAAGCGGCCCTATCCCATCATCCTGGGCCACGAGATGGTGGGCCGCGTCTACAAGATGGGGCCAGCGGCCCAGAAGCGCCACGGAGTCAAGGAGGGCGACCGGGTCATCGTGGAGTACGCCTTTGGCTGCGGCAAGTGCCGCCCCTGCCTGGAGGGCCGCTACACCCTGTGCCAGAACTTCTACACCTACGGCTCCATGATCTCCTGCGCCGAGCCGCCCCATCTCTATGGGGCCTACGCCGACTACCTGTACCTCCATCCCAGAGCCATGGTGCACAAGATCGACGAGGAGATGTCGGCCGAGGCGGCGGTGCTCACCTGCGCGGTTTTGGGCAACGGGGTGCGCTGGCTGCACCAGATCGGGGGCTGCGGCCTGGGCCGGTCGGTGGCTATCGTGGGGCCGGGCCAACAGGGCCTGGCCGGGGTGGCCGTGGCCAAGGAGTCGGGCGCGGGGCCCATCATGGTGGTGGGGCTGGAGCGCGACGCCCCCCGCCTGGAAATGGCCAAGCGTTTCGGAGCCGACGTGGTGATCAACGCCGAACGAGAGGACCCGGTGGAGGCGGTGCGCCGGGCCACCGGCGGGAGCATGGCCCAGCTGGTCATGGACGTCACCGGCCATCCCCAGGGGGCGCGTCTGGCCCTGGAATTGGCCGGGCTGGGGTCCACCCTGGTCCTGCCCGGCATCTACGGCGCCACCGTGGAGGTGCCCCTGGCCCTGGACAAGGTGGTGTTCAACGAAATCACCCTGAAGGGCGTGTTTTCACACGACTACCCGGCGGTGGAGCCGGCCATCAAGATCGCCGCCTCGGGCAAGTATCCCCTGGAGGAGTTGGTGACCCACCGCCTGCCCCTGGAAGAGGCGCTGCAGGCCCTGAAGCTGGTGGCCGGCGAGGTGCCGGGGGAAAGCGCCATGAAGGTGCTCCTGGACCCGGCTCTCTAAAAAGCCTCTTATCCATTGCGCCCGCCCGGCTATCGGCGCCGGGCGGGCTTTTTCATCCGGAAAAAACCTAGCCCCCTTCTGCGGCCCAGGGCCCCGCAAGCCTCCTGGTTCGTTTCCGTATCTGTCTTGAACAAGGGGCACTCGGCCGAGTCCACGCCCGGACAAGGCCGTCGTGAGGGCCATGGGGTAATCGCGCCGGGCCAACGGCAATGGGCACGGAGCGCCCTTTGTCGCCAACGAACCACCATGCGTTCCGCTCCCTATGAGGTTTAGCCCCAGGCGAAGCCGGATTTGCCCGGGGAAACGCTGGCCTCCTCCAGCCGCCGCATCAACTCAATTCCCCTGGACGGATCTAACTCAAGGACCCTTTTGCAAGTGACGGACATCTATAACGGCAGACGGCTATGCATGTCCAAAAAGAGCGATTCGGACTGAATAAAACTCCTACTTTTAACAAGACTAAAAAGGAAGACTTTTGCAGAAAAATGCATAATATTTGTTATTTATCTATGTTGGCGGTTTAGAATAGGTTAGAATTTTATTTTAAATAATCGCGCTTTTTCTTGCGACACGTTGCAACAACGTAACCGGATGCATATTGTCTTTGACGTACGCGAGGTTAGCACCACATAAAACTAGCAGACGTGCATACATGACTTGTGGGAAAGCGCACAAAGCACGGTTTATCGCTTTCTCCTCCAGAATTCTGTCGGAGCCGCATAGACGCATTGGAAGCGTTTTAAACAGCTTCATGGCCTGAAAAACTGATGAATCGTGGATGTTGAACGAGGGAGAGCAGACGACCATATGCATGTCATGGTAACCGGTGGGGCAGGCTTCATTGGATCGCACATCGTTGAATTTCATTTAAAAAAAGGCGACAAGGTTCACGTGGTGGACAACTTGTCCACTGGCGTCTTGGACAACATAAAGCCGTATCTGGACAGCCCTGATTTTCATTTTACCAACGACGACATACTCACCATGGACCACCTCGCCAGGATCACCACCTGGGCCGACCGCATTTATCATTTCGCGGCCATTGTGGGCATGTTCCGGGTGGTCAAGGATCCCATAGGGGTGTTGGCCACCAACATTGCGGGCACCGAGCGTCTCCTGCGGGCGATCGACGACGAAAACTGGACCCCGCAGGTGGTCATGGCTTCCACCAGCGAGGTTTACGGCCATTCGCCGGAGCCCGAGTTGGCCGAGGACCAGGTGTTGCACACCCCTCCTTCCGGCAAGAGCCTGCGTTGGAATTACGCCATAAGCAAGTTGGCCGACGAGGTGTTGGGTCTTTCCTATTTCCAACGTAAAGGCATTAAAATAGTAGTCAGCCGTCTGTTCAACACCGTCGGGCCCAGGCAGACCGGCAAGTACGGCATGGTGGTTCCCCGCTTCGTGTCCCAAGCGGTGAACGGCGAAGACCTGGTGATTTATGGCGACGGCGAGCAGACACGTTGCTTTATCGACGTAAGGGACACGGTCAGGTTTTTGGATTTGCTCGGCGGCAACCCGCAGGCCCACGGCGAAGTTGTCAACGTGGGCTACAACCGCGAGGTGACCATAAATCAATTAGCCGAGATGACCTTGGAGTTGGCCGGTAGCAAATCCAAAATACGCCACATCACCTACGATGAGGCCTACGGTCCCGGCTTCGTGGACATTGCCAGGCGCCGCCCCGATGTCACCAAGCTCGCACGCCTCAGTGGCTTTACTCCCCAGTGGAGCCTGGAAGATACCCTTGGCGACCTTATTGAGCGTTACCGCAAAATAAACAGGAGATAGAGCCGTGGCTGTCATTCCATACCTTGTTGTTGGACCCAACGCCATAATGAGCCTCATTGGGTTGGTTCACGGCCCTGACAAAATCAAACCTACGCCTGCCGAAGACTGGCGAGAGGCCAAGGTGGAGGTAGTCATCCCCGCCCTGGACGAGGAACGCAACATCATCCTCAGCCTGGACTCGATTAAAAAGCAAACTCTGCAGCCCGAGCGGGTGGTGCTGGTCGACGACGGCAGCAACGATCGCACCGCCGCGGTGGCCGATGAGTACGCCAAGGCCATCGGCCTCAACTTGGTGGTATACAAACGCCAGGCCCCCATCGGCAAGACCGTGACCCTCAAGCGCCAGTCCAGGGAGTCCGACGCGGACGTGGAGTTCATCCTGGACGGCGACACCGCCCTGGAGTCGCCCAACTACATAGAACGGCTGGTATTTGAACTCTACCAGGGCGTGGGCATCGCCAGCGCCTGCGGGACCATCCTGCCCATCAAAACCCGCGCGCGCAAGGCCCTCTTTCAGGAGCCCAAGCCGCGCGAGTTCCTGAAGGAACATCCTCAAATAGTGACCGAACTGGACTCAACCTGGTACCAAAGGCTCTCGCGCAAGGTGATTTCCACCTACCGCGATTGCCTCTACCGGTATTTGCAGCGCTTCATCTACCACGGGGAGATGGTGTTTTTCGGTTCCATCGTCAACCCCGTGGGCTGTGCCGTGGCCTATCGGCGCAAGTACGTCAAGGAATTGTTCGACGAATACGAGCCGGTGTTGGGCGAGAACCTGACCACCTCCGAGGACATCTTCATCGGCTTCGCCATGGCCGATTACGGCTACCGCAACATCCAGCTGGCCGACGTGTACGCCAGGACCCTGGAGCCGCGCTTCATCCACTGGTTCCACCAGCAACACAACTGGTCCTCGTCGTTCCTGCAGAGCTGTTACTACTTCCCGGGCCTCTTGTGGAGCCCGTTCAAAGCCCTGAAGCGGTGGCGCTGGCGGCGGCGGAGCAAGAAATCCGGCGTGGAGGAATTGCGCCGCATCAAGGAGCAATACCGTCAGGCTTTCGGCAGGCAGTTCACCAAGCAGTACGGGCGGCCCATAGGCTGGTTCATCTTCCTGTCGGCCTTTGAGAAGCTGAGCTTCCCCCTGCTGTTGATCCTCATGCTGGCCATGGGCTGGTGGGAGGCCTTGCTGGTCACTCTCGCCGCCGAGACGGGGTTGTTTTTGTTCACCCTGTTCGTAACCTCCAAAAGTGACCGATTCAGCTCTCTGCTCAAGGGGATACTGATCACCCCCTTCCGCTACACCTCCATAATCATCGACATCGTCACCACCTTCAGGTTCTTTTGGGACGTCCTGGTCACCAAGAACCGAGACTGGCGCAAGTAGGTGTCACCGTGCAATCGGTCAGGCCAATGAAATTTAGATGGGAAGTGGCAATAATGAAAACATCCCTGCTGCTGCTGTGCGTGGGCAGCCTGCTATTCCTCAACAGCTTGGCGTTGGCGGCCGATCCCCAGCTCCCTCCCGAGGGCTTCGCGGCCGAGGTTCGAGGGTCGTGGGGGGAGGCGGCCACCGCGTATGAAAAAGCCCTGGCCCAGCATCCGGAGCGAGTGGACCTGTGGCTGCGCACCGCCGATATTCGCGCCCGCCAGCAAAAGCCCGGCTTGGTGGTCAAGGCCCTGGAGGGCGCGGTGGCGGCCAAGAAGGACGACCCCGCGCTTTATGCCAGGCTTTCCCAGGCCTATGCGATGGACAACCAGCCCCAGAAGGCCCTGGATGCCATCAACAAGGCCCTGGAGCTCAAGCCCAACGACTTCGACTACCTCGTGGCCAAGGCCACTTTGGCCAACTGGGCCCACAAGCCCAAAGAGTCCACCGAGGCCCTACGCAAGGCCCTGGAGCTGAAGCCGGACGACCAGGGCATTCGCTTGCAATTGGCTCGGCAAGAGAGCTGGCAAGGGGATTTGGACAACGCGGTCGAGCTATACCAGGAGTATCTGAAGAAAGACCCCCAGAACGCCCAGGTATGGATCGACTACTCCAAGGCCGAATCCTGGCGGGGCAATTACTCCGCCGCCCTCGATGCCTTGGATGAGTACAAGAAACGGTTCGGCGAGACCAACGAGTACAAGGCCCACCTGGCCAGCATCTACACCTGGGACAGCCTGGCCAACACCGGCCTGGACATCATCAACGGGCTGTTGAAAACCGACCCCAACAACTACGAATACAACTTTACCCGCACCTTGGCCCTTTCCCGGGCCCGGCGTCCCGACGATGTGCCGCCCAGCCTGGAAAAAGTCAAGCAGTTGCAGCCCGACAACCCCAGGAACAAGGATCTGGAGCGGGTCGTCCTCATCTCCCAGCGCTCCTACGTTAGCGGCGACTTCAACTACTACAGCGACAGCGACGACATCGACCGCCTGCGCTTGTACCTCAACGGCGCCTGGTACATTACCCCCTCCACCAACCTGGCCGCGGGCGGCCGCTGGGGCACCATCAACGGCGGGGAAGGCTCCGGCCTGGGTTCCGTGGACGGCAGCGACTCGGTGGATTACACCATCGGCTGGATCGGCGCCTGGCACCGCTTCACTCCTTGGCTGGCCGCGCAGGGCCGCATCGGGCCCGGCAACGTGCAGGGCGGAGACTCCTACACCTATTGGGAGGGCATGATCGATCTGAACCCCAGCGACCGGATGAATCTGCGCTTCGTGGCCAACAACGATATCTTCGACGTGTCGCCGCGCGCGGTTTCCCTGACCATCGAACAAACCATGTACGCGGTCTATTGGGATTGGATGTTCTCCGAGAACGGCTACTTCGCGGGCAACCTGGCCTGGTCCGATTTTTCCGACGGCAACGAACGTTGGCAGGTCAGCCTGGGCCCGCGCTGGGCCGTGGTCCGCAACCAGTACCTCAACCTGGACGTGGGCCCCGCCTTCTACGCCTACGGCTTCAGCGAGGATCTGGACGACGGCTATTACGACCCCAGCAGCTATAACTTCATATCAGCCACCGCCTTCATGTACATCAAGCTGTCCGACGACGACGGCATCAGCCTGCAAGGGGACATCGGAGGCCAGCACGACGAGGACATGAACGGCTACGATCTCGGCTGGGATCTGGTGGCCAGGGGCATCTTCGGCATCTACAGGGATCTCATGCTGGAGCCCTATGCCGCCGCCACCAACCGCCAGTCCGGTTCCGGCGCCTACGAGAGCTATCAGTTCGGCCTGCGAGCCGTCTGGCGTTTTTAAATCAAGACCGAGCCTTTTCGGATTCTGTGTAGCTTGCCGGGCCCCTGCCGTCCGGGCAGGGGCCGTCCACCCAATGGTCAGCTCTAATTCGCGTCCCTCCCGTCGGCCCGGCCGCGGGAGGGACACCACCCCTGCGAGGCACCAGATATGAATAGCGGTGAAACACTCTTGTCCATCAGCCCCGACGGAGAAAGCTTTCCCCTGCCCGGACCGGCCGAATACGAAGCCGAAAACCAACGCCTGGCCGCCTTGGCCGCCGCCAACCGGGAAATGGGCCGGGAGATCGTGGTGGTCATGGGCGTGGGTTTCGTGGGCTCGGTGATGGCCGCGGTGGTGGCCGACAGCGTGGGACCCGACGACGAGCCGGCCAGGTTCGTCATCGGCATGCAGCGGCCCAGCAGCCGCAGCTATTGGAAAATACCCTTGCTCAACCGGGGCGAGGCGCCGGTGAAGGCCGAGGACCCCGAGGTCGCCCGCATCGTCAAGCGGTGCGTGCAGGACAAGCAGACCCTGACCGCCAGCTTCTCCTACGAGGCCCTGGCCTTGGCCGACGTGGTGGTGGTGGACATCCAGTGCGACTACAACAAGACCGCCCTGGCCGACGTGCGCCTGGGCGGGGTGGAGATGCGCGACCTGGAGGCCAGCCTGAAGATCATCGGCGAGATGATTCCCCCCCACTGCCTGGTGCTCATGGAAACCACGGTGCCCCCCGGCACCACCGAATACGTGGCCAATCCGGTGATCACCAAGGAGTTCAAGAAAAGAGGCATAACCAGCGAGCCCCTGTTGGCCCACAGCTTCGAGCGGGTGATGCCGGGCAGGGAGTACGTAAGGAGCATCAAGGACTACTGGCGGGTCTGCGCGGGCACCACCCCCCAAAGCCGCCAGAGGGTGATAGATTTTCTTTCCGGCATCCTCAACGTGAAGGACTACCCCCTGACCGTCTTGGACCGCCCCCTGGAAAGCGAAACCACCAAGATAGTGGAGAACAGCTACCGCGCCACCATCCTGGCCTTCATGGACGAGTGGAGCAACTTCGCCGAAAATGCCGGGGTGGACATCGTGAAGGTGGTGGAGTGCATCCGCAAACGTCCCACCCACAGCAATCTGCTTTTTCCCGGTCCCGGCGTGGGTGGTTATTGCCTGCCCAAGGACGGCGGCCTGGGGGTGTGGGCCTACCACAACCTCCTGGGCTTCCAGGCCCCGCTGTTCAAGATGACCCCCATGGCCATCGACATCAACGACACCCGTCCATTGCACGCCGCCGGCTTGGTGCGCGACGCCCTCAAGGAGATGGGTCGTCTGGTGCCCGGCAGCCGCATCGCCGTGCTGGGAGCCGCCTACCGCGAAGACGTGGGCGACACCCGCTATTCGGGCAGCGAGCTGGTGGTGCGCCGTCTGGCCGAGATGGGGGCGGACATCGAGGTGCACGACCCCTACGTGGCCAAATGGTGGGAGTTCGTAAAGCAGGACGAGTACCCCGTCACCTGCACAACCCGGGCCTGCTTTTTCCGCAACCAGGAAGGGCTGATGGACCTGGATGTGAGCCATGATCTACCCGGCGTCTTGCGCGGGGCGGACGCCGTGGTGCTTTGCGTGCGGCACCATGAGTACCTTGAGCTGGAGCCGGATTGGGTGGTGGAGGCCTGCGGCGGCCCCGTGGCGATCATCGACTGCTTCGCCCTGTTGGACGACCAGAAGATACGCCGCTATTTCGAGCTGGGCTGCGAGGTAAAGGGCCTGGGGCGGGGGCATGTGAAGCGGATCAAGGATTCGCTGAAAAAGTAGCGCCCGCGCCCAAAGGCCTACGGGGCGGCCAAGTCTCCCAGGGCCTGGGGGGCGGCCGAAGCGCAGCCCTGGACCAGTTCGGGGGAGGCCTCCAGGCCCCGCACCCACAGGGCCACGAACTCCTCGATGGAGGCAATGAAATCCGGATCGTGCTCGGTGCGGTTGATGGTGCAGTGCACCACCACCCGCTCCGGGCTGGGCGGGAAGCCGGTGGTCACGGTCCAGGCCAGGGAGTTGGGGCAGGTGGGCATGGTGAAGCGAACCCCGCCGTTGATGTTCTCCCGGCGCAGGGCGAAATGGCCCCACATGCAGTAGACCTCCCCCTCCGCCTCGCTGACCGCCTTGACCAGGGAGCTGATGCCCGCGCAGAACTCGGGCAGCCGGTCCAGGCTCAGGCATTGTTGCAGGCGCTTTGCGTCGGTGCGCACCTCGGCCAGGCCGAAAAATTCCACGATTCCTCCGGGGGGCTCGAGTTAATCCCTACCTGAACTATACGGCATAGAGCCCGCCTTGCCCCCCGAGGCCGCGACCCGGCTCGCCGCCGCCTACTCTGCCGGTTGGAGGCGGCCTGAAGCAAGGCGCGAGGCTTGACCCGCGCGACAAGGGGTCATTAACATGACGCGAGACGAGCAGCCGAACCATCAACCGCGATTCCCCTGTGGCATGGCGAACTTTGCGCGGGCACGCGACAGGATTTTATGAACGAAAAACCAACCCTAATCATGGTATTCGCCCTATTGGGGTGCGTCGCCTTTCCGTTGGCGGTCTATACCCATTTCTACCTTTATGCGGACGGCGCTTATTTTTTTACGGGGCTTTTTGAACACAACAACTTTTGGGAAGGCTTGGCGAACTTCCCCCCTTTTGCCAGATCCATCGCCTATTTCTTGACCAAGACCCCGGCCCGGCTGGCCATTGGCAGCGGGTGGTTCGATATCAACCAAATCTCATATATTTACGGCGCTTTTCTGTACTATGTGCCCTTTGGCTGCTATGCGGCCTCGGCCTATTTGCTCTACCGCAAAGGCATGACCCTAAGCGCCGCGCTTTTGGTGCTGATGTATTTGATCCTGGTGTATTTCACCTCATATTTCATCGTTGGCGAGTCGCATTTATCGACGGGCTTGTTTTTGCTCACCTGCGCGGTCCTGGTCACTTGCGATACACGCAAGGTCACGACCCTTGTGGCGCTGGCGTGCCTGGGCGCCGCCGCGATGTGGACCTATCAATTTTGGGTCGCGTTCTATCCTGTTTGCCTGGTTCTGTTCATACTCGGGATTCGCGGCTCAAAGACCTCTCTGCCGATAAAAACCTTTCACTTTCTGATCATCGCGCTTTATCTCTTCGGTTTCGTCATGAACGCCCGGACGCTGATATTTTATAGGCATCCGGCGATGCGCAATGCCATGCTCACGTCCCATCTGCTGGATTATTGGCCGATACCGCTCATCGCCTGCCTGCTCTTTGCGCTCACCCTTTTTTATATTTATCTCGGCTCCGGAATCTATCGCCACCCCGCCTTGGACCGCTGGTTCAAGAGAGCCGGCCAGATGGCGTCTCCGCGAAAGGCATGGGCCGTGGCCATCCTGGCCCTGTGGGCCGTCTCCGCGCTTGCCATGCTGCTGCTGACATTTTATGACCGCGGCTTCCTGCCTCCTGCCAACCACGCCTATGCCCTGCGCAGCATGAACCTCTTTCTGCCGCTATTGTTCGCGGCCACCCTCTTGCCCGCGCGTGAGAACCAAACCGCCAAGGGGTTCAAGATATCGGCCAGAGGCATATCGCTCTGCTGCGTCTTGCCGATGCTGGCTTTAACCATGCAATCCAGCGTGTTGCATAGCTTGGGCTGGCGGGACTATGCAGACAAGGTTTACCAGGCCACCCTGCATCGAACCGGTTACGTGTCCCTTGACAACCTTGACCTATACCAAGAAAGGCAGTACCGCTGGTCCTGGACCTCTCCCACGATGAGCATAATCATGCAGGTCAAGGCCGGGGAAGACGTAAGCTGCATCCTCTACAACCCCCACGCCGACTGGCAACCCTTCGACCCGGCGCAGCACGCGCGCGCCGCCAGACTGGTCCAGCGCATGGGCAGGCGTTTGCTTTTTTGAGCGCCGGCCCACGGCCAAGCCGAGCCCAAAAGGCCTACCCTCACACCTCCCTGGGGGACCGGACGCCTCGGGAATTCGCCCGACGCCACCTGTCCAAAACCCCGGCCGGAGGATGTCCAAAAGGGCCAAATCCTAACCTCTGGGCCGGATCCAATTCGGAGTGAGTTCCAAAACAAGGAGGGTCTAACTCAAGAAATGGTACATTTATCGGGAGCAGGTCACGGCCAAATTACCAAGGTGCGCAAGATCAAACCCGTTACCGTGGACAAGTACCTAAAGGGCCAGAAGCGCTTCCGGCACCTTTTCGCCGGAGAGCAAGGCGCGGAGTTGGTGGCCAAGCTGCAACAGATGGCCGACGCCAACATCGCCAAGTACGGCTTGATCAGCCAAGGCGGCGGTCAATAAGGCCTTTGGCCAGGGAGCCCGACCATGAAGATAAGCACCGGCTCAGAGTACATGCAAAGCCTCCGGGAACTGAACCCGGTCATCTACTACCAAGGCGAGCGCATTCATGACGTGGTGCGCCACCCGGCCACCGCGGCCCATGTGCGCGCCGCGGCCATGACCTATTCCCTGGCCAATGACCCCAAGTACAAGGATCTGGCCACGGCTACCAGCCATATGACCGGCCGCGCCATAGGGCGCTTCACCCATGTTCACCAGAACGCCGACGACCTTATCAAAAAGGCCAAGCTGCTAAGGGTGCTGGGCCAGAAGACCGGCACCTGTTTCCAGCGCTGCGTGGGCTTCGACGGCATCAACGCGGTTTATTCGGTGACCTACGACATGGACCAGGCCAAGGGCACCGACTATCATGAGCGTTTGAAAAAGTGGCTCACCTACATCCAGGACGAGAACTTGATGGTGGTGGGGGCCATGACCGATCCCAAGGGAGACCGCTCCAAGGGCCCCGCCCAGCAGGCTGACCCAGACCAGTATTTGCGCGTGGTGGAGCGCCGCCCCGAGGGCATCGTCATCCGCGGGGCCAAACTGCACATGACCGGCGCGGTGAACTCCCACGAGATTCTGCTAATGCCCACCACCGCCCTTGGCGAGGATGCGAGCGATTACGCGGTGATCTGCGCCCTGCCGGTGGACTCCCCCGGCGTGACCATGGTCTTCGGCCGCCAGGCCAACGACAGCCGCCGGGACCAGTGCCAGTGCCTGGACGTGGGCAAGCCCTCTTTCGGTACGGTGGGCGGCGAGGCGCTCATCGCCTTCGAGGATGTGCTGGTGCCCTGGGACCGGGTGTTCATGGACGGCGAAACCGAGTTCGCCGGTGAGGTGGTGTACCGTTTCGCGGCCCACCACCGGGCCAACTACGGGGCCTGCAAGACCGGGCTCATGGACGTGCTCATCGGAGCGGTGAGCTATCTCACCCTGGTCCAAGGCACGGCCAAGGGCTCCCACGTGCGCGACAAGGTCACCGAAATGGTCCACCTGTGCGAGACGCTCTACAGCTCCTCCCTGGCCTGCGCTTGCGAGGGCTGGCCCACCGCCTCGGGGGCCTACATGGTGGACACCATGCTGGCCAACGTATGCAAGCAAAACGTCACCCGCTTCCACTTCGAGGTGGCCCGCCTGGCCCTGGACCTGGCCGGCGGCTTCATCGCCACCCTGCCGGGGGAAAAGGACCTGGCCAGCCCGGAGGTGGGCCGATTGGTGGAGAAGTATCTCGGCGGGGTACAAGGCTTCCCCGCCAAGGACCGCATCAAGCTGGGGCGGCTCATCGAGGCCATGACCGGCGGCACCGCCCTGGTGGAGTCCATGCACGGGGCGGGCTCTCCCCAGGCCCAGCGCATCATGATTTTCCGCGAGTGCGGCTTGGGCGACAAGGTGGCCCTGGCCAAGAAGCTGGCCCGCATACCCATGCGCAAGGATCTGGGCAAGAAATAATCGTCGGCGTAGGTGGGGTGTTGCGGGCCATAATATCCCGCTTCAGCCCTTGGGCTAGAACCAAAAGTTGTCAGGTGCCCATGGCCATGGGAAGAACGGACCTATTCCCAGCAATCGGTGCCATTGAAAATTAGAGGTTTCCGGCATAATGCCTTCTTCAAGGGAGGCATTTTGCCGTAAAGCGATCCGGGTTCACCGATGAGCAGGTCATCTTTACCCTGTGGCAAGCCGGGACCGACACCCGGGTGGGCGAGGTTTACCGCAAGATGGGCGGCCACGAGGTGACTTCTTACAAGCTAAAGGGCTGCGGCTGAGCCAGATCAGGAAGCGCCTGGGACACGAAACCTTGCGCCAAGCCGAGGAGTGTTTGGCCACGCTGGGGACCGAACTAGCGGACTTGGCTATGTAAGTTATGCAATATTATACAAATATAAACAAAAACGGGTTAGGCCTTGCGACCTAACCCGTTGTTTTTCTTGGTGGAGCTGAACGGGATCGAACCGTCGACCTCATGACTGCCAGTCATGCGCTCTCCCAGCTGAGCTACAGCCCCCGAGTGCGGTATTTTCTATCAGAAGCTCGCGGGGTTGTCAACGGCAGGGACGTTTATGGGTGATTATTAGGCACAGTTTTGTTGACCCGGCGTTCCGGCCCATGCTACCAAGGGACAACATACTGTGATCGTGGAGGAAAACATTTGCCCCCCAATTGGTTTACACAGGCGGTAATCGGCGAAGTCGGCCTGTGGGAACTATTGGAGCACCCCAAACCAGGGGGAACCCTGGCCCAAGTGACCCAGGCGCTGGACCTGCTGCACCTCTACCAGGGCCTTCTGGCGCCCTACGATCAAGACTATCCCCTGGTGGAGGCCAGGGAGCTTATTCCTCCCTTTGACGCCCCCCTGATTGAATACCGCGATTTGCCCGCCTTTTCCATGGTGGCCCTGGACCGCGCTCTGAGCTACCAGGACGAAGGCCTTCAGTACGACCAGTTGTTCCCCGAGGGCGATCCCCCCGACCGGGCCCTGGCTGCGGCCAACCGGGCCGCCCTGCGCCAACGCATGCCCCGCAACCTGCGCCCGGAGCTGGAAAACATCCTGGGCAACTCCGGCGCCACGGCGGTACGGCAGTATGTGCAACTCCTGCCCTTGCTGATGTCCATGGACCGGGGCCACGTTCTGGCCCGCGACGGGGAGGGGCAATGGTATCTGGGCGGAGTTTTCGCCTCTCTTCCCTCCGACCTGGACGGCGAGATCAAGCGCTTCGGCCGGCGTATCGGCAAATTTACCCCCGGCGACAACCGGGCCTACGCCGCCAACCGCCAATTCGTTTACAACTTTCTCATGGAGCAGACCGGCTTTCCCGTAACCGGCGAGCGTCACACCTCGGCGGCCCTGTTCGCCCGCCGCCTGATGCGGCGCCGGGAAAACTTCATCGTCAAGGTGATGGGCCACAGCGACCGGACCATAACCACCCTCACCAGCCTGGGCAGCCAGGGCCGGTTGCCCCGGGTGGAAAAAACCGCCCTGGTGCAGACCGCCGACTGCAACAAGGCGGGCCTGCAACGCATAAGCGACGGTGGCTTTTTCGTAGACCCCAAGAGGGGGGTGGTGCTGCTGCGGGTCCGCTACGTGCAGCACGCCTACCACCCGGCCAACGTCCTGGAGGACCGGGCCCTGAGCGTGGCCTCCCAGGAGATAGTGCACCCCCAGAGCGGCGAGGCCCTGGGTGGCCTTGACGTGTTGGGCCTGAGCCTGGACCGGGTGCTGGTGTTGCAGGACATCGTGCGCGGCGAGCACACCGGCACCATCGTCTATCGCGGCCTGGAGCGCCTGAGCAGCACCAGCGACCCCCAGACACGGCTGAAATTCCTGAGCGCCTGGCTGGCCAAGCACCGCCACATCCTGGCCGATTACAGCTCCGAGCAGTTCGACCGCTGCCTGAAGGTGATCTACTCCTATTTGGAAGACCCTGACCAGCGGGCGGGTATGGCCCGCTACCCCGAATATTACCAAGAGCTGCGCGATACCCTGAACGAGGCCAAATGGGCCCACCGGCTGCGCCTATTGGAAAAGCTGGTCAAAAACCGCACCGACGCCTTTGGCCGCCAGTTCAAGCACGTGCAGATTCTCATCATCCTCACCCACGTCGTCAGCCAGGAGGGCGAAGACCTGGCCGCCAAGCACCCCCAACAACTGGACAAGCTTTTGACCATCTGCGCCGGATATCTGAAAAACCCCTACTTGCGTCGCCGCTATCTGTCCAAGGATCCCCGCAACACCATTGAGCGGGAGGTGGTGGGGCATCACCGGCTGCTCACCACCTTGGTGGAACGCTACCACCAGGTTCTCGAGCAACGTTGACGGATATGCCCACCGGGAATAAACTTGGGCTTCACCGAGACTTATTGAGCAGTTCCAGGAAAAAGGCATGACCACGACCTCATCCGCCCCAACTCCAACCCAGCTAGTGGACTGTTTCGGCCGCCGCCTTCATTATTTGCGCCTGTCCATCACCGACTTGTGCAACCTGCGCTGCCGCTATTGCATGCCGCCCGAGGGCGTGGAAAAGCTGCCCCAGGAAATGGTGCTGACCCTGGAGGAGCTGGCTCGGGTGGCGCGCATCGCCGTGGACCTGGGGGTGGACAAGATACGTCTTACCGGGGGCGAGCCCCTGCTGCGCAAGGGCCTGTCCCGCCTGTTGGGCGACCTCAAGGCCCTGCGCCCCCGTCCGGACCTGCGCATGACCACCAACGGCATCCTGCTGGCCGCCAAGCTGCCCGAGCTGGTGGCCGGAGGGGTGAGCACGGTCAACGTGAGCCTGGACACCCTCAAGCCAGATCTTTACGGCCAGATCACCGGGCTGGGGGCCGAGGCCGGGGGGCCGGCCCTGGCCAAGGTGCGCCAAGGCATCCGGGCGGCGCTGGACGAACCCAATATCTCGGTGAAGATCAACGTGGTGCTGTTGGGCGGGGTCAACGATGAAGAAATCGTGGAGTTCGCCCGCCTGACCCTGGAGCATCCCCTGGCGGTACGCTTTATCGAGTACATGCCCGTGGGCCGCAGCACCCCCTTCCAACCGGAGCGTTTTTTGGCCGCGGAGCAGGTGTTGGCGCGTATCCGTACCCTGGGCGAGGTGGAGCCCCTGCCCCAGCGCCCCGGCGATGGCCCGGCCCAGCGCTTGCGCCTGACCGGCGCGCCCGGCGAGCTGGGGGTCATCAGCGCCCTGTCCAGCCATTTCTGCGCGACCTGCAACCGCATCCGCCTGTCCAGCGAAGGCCAGGTGGTGCCCTGCCTGCTGTCGGACACGGCCGTGGAGCTCAAGCCCCTATTGCGCGGGGGAGCCGACGACGCCCGGATCGCCCAGGCTCTGTTGGAGGCGGCCCGTCTCAAGCCCCAGGGCCACCACCAGGGGGTATTGAGCCCCCACGCCGCCGGCTGCCAGATGTCCCGGCTGGGGGGCTGAACGCCCGCCGCCCTCAATGAATCGCGTTCATCATGTTGATTTGCCTTGCGAATGCCTACTGGTATAGGCTACGATCGTGCCTCAACCGTGGGCCTGCCGTCATGGGCCCGCATTCCGGGCACCAGGTCTGGAGGATGATTTAGCCTTGGCTCTGGACATCTTCGGCAAACTGGCGGAGGAACGCATCCAGAAGGCCGCCGAACGAGGCGACTTCGACGACCTCCCCGGACGGGGCCGTCCCCTGCAACTGGAGGACGACTCCCATGTGCCCGAAGAGCTGAGGCTGGCCTACAAAATCCTCAAAAACGCCGGCTACACCCCACCCGAGCTGGAGGCTCAAAAAGAGCTGATGCAGGTGGAGGACCTTTTGGCCAACGCCCCGGACGAGAAAACCCGCTACCAGGCCCTGAAGCGGTTGAACTACCTGACCATGAAAATAAGCCATCTGCGGCCCAGCTCTGGGATATTCAGCGACAATGATTACAGCGACCGGGTGGTGCAGCGCCTAAGCCACCCGCGCAAGGCCTCAGACTCCGACAAAAAGTAAATAGCTTCCGGAGGAAGCCCGCGCCCATGGACATGAAGCGCGACTACTATGAGGACGTCCGTCTGCTGGACAGCGGTCCGCAGGTCTTCTGGTTGGTGTTGTTGTTGGCGGCCTTGAGCGTGTTCCCCTTTTGGGCCGACTCCTACCAAATCTACACCCTGAACCTGATGGCCATTAACGTCATCGTGGCCCTGGGGCTCAACCTGCTGGTGGGCTACACCGGGCAGATCAGCCTGGGCCACGCCGGGTTTTTCGCCATCGGGGCCTATTCCACGCTGGCCCTGATGCTTAACGCCCACCTGCCCTTCGTGCTGGCCCTGCCGCTGGCCGGTTTCATCAGCGCGGCCTTCGGCTTTTTGCTGGGCCTGCCCGCGCTGAGGCTGGAGGGGCCCTACCTGGCCATCGCCACCCTGGGCTTCGGCCTAACCATCACCCAGATCCTGGGGCGCCTGGACGCCTTTGGCGGCCACATGGGCCTGCAGGCCCCGCCCCTGGACCTGTTCGGGCTCAAGGTGGCCACGGACGCCGGGCGCTACGCGGTGATCATGCCCATTTGCGTGGTGATGACCTGGGGCCTGCGCAACCTCACCAAGACCAGGGTGGGCCGGGCCTTCGTGGCGGTGCGCGACAGCGACATCGCCGCCGAGTGCATCGGGGTGAACCTCACCTATTACAAGACCCTGGCCTTCGCGGTCAGCGCCTTTTTCACCGGCATCGGCGGGGGCCTCATGGCCTTCATCCTGGGCTTTATCAGCCCCCACACCTTCAACGTCATGGTGAGCATCATGTTCCTGGCCATGGTGGTGGTGGGCGGCCTGGGCTCCATCCTGGGATCGATCATGGGCGCGGTGCTCATCACCTGGCTGCAACTGGAGCTGGCCCGTATCGGCGAGCTGCCCTACCTGGGCCCGTTGCTCACCGAGTTGAGCCAGCAGGTGTTCACCCTGAGCGGGCTGCCCAACGTGCAATACGTGGTGTTCGGCCTGATCATGGTGCTGATCATCATCGTGGAGCCGCTGGGGCTTTACGGCTTCTGGATCCGCACCAAGATCTACTGGCGCACCTGGCCCTTCTAGGGCCCTGTTTTACGAAGGTCGTACGAAGTAACCACCTGAACCGCGATTAAAAAGGCTTTCATGACCAAGGCACCAACATCCATAAGGGCTTCGCGCTCAGAATCGGCCCAGCCAGGCGCCGGCAGACAAGGCGTCTGGCGAGCACGGGCCGCAGGCGTAGCCAAGCCTACGTTGAGGCCCGAGCGCAGCCGGCAACGCAGCATGACGGTGCCTGGCGCAGCCGGAGATGCTTAGCCAATGCTCGGACAATTAATAGCCAGCGGCATCGCCATAGGGGCCACCTACGCCCTCATGGCCCTGGCCATGGTCATCATCTACAAAACCAGCGAGGTATTAAACTTCGCCCAGGGCGACATGGCCATGCTCAGCGCCTTCATTGCCTACATGTGCCTGAGCACCTACGGCCTGGGCTTCGCCATGTCCTTCACCCTGGCCCTGGCCTTCGCCTTCGGCCTGGGGGCCGTCTTGGAGTTCGCCTTCCTGCGCCGGGCCAAGGAGCCCAACGTGCTGGGGCTGATCATCATCACCCTGGGCCTGGAAATGGTGCTCTACGGCCTGGCCTCCTGGCGCTGGGGCAGCGACCAGAAGGACTTCCCCTTCCCGGTGAGCGATTTCGACGTGCACCAGTTGGGCGCCGACGTGGTCATCAGCGACCTGAACCTGGTCACCCTGGGGGTGGCCTGCGCCCTGATGATTCTCCTGTACGTATTTTTCCGCTACACCAAGGTGGGCGTGGCCATGAAGGCCACCCAGCAGAACCAGCAGGCCGCCCGGCTCATGGGCATCAGAGTGGGACGCATCATGATGCTCACTTGGGGAATGAGCTCGGTGGTGGGGGCCTGCGCCGCCTTTTTGATCGCCTCCACCGACACCCTGGACCCCAACCTCATGTGGACCCCGCAGCTCAAGGGCTTTTCCGCCGCGGTGCTGGGGGGCATGACCTCCCTGGTGGGGGCGGTGTTGGGGGGATTCATCCTGGGAGTGGTGGAGAACCTGTTCGGCGGCTACGTGTCCGTGGAGTTCAAGGCGGTGGTGGCCTTCGCGGTCATCGTCCTGATTCTGTGCGTCAAGCCCTCGGGGCTTTTCGCCAAGCACTACGTGCGCAAAGTTTAGGCGCGCCGGTTCGGCCGCCTGTTATCGATCTTCTTTGGAGGGAGGGATCATGAAAAAGTTGCTATGGCTGATGGTTTTGGTGCTTAGCTTGGCCTTGGCCGGGGCCGCCGGCGCGGCCGGGGTGCAGGGAGTGACGGATACCAGCATCAAGATCGGCCAATGGGGGCCCCAGACCGGTCCGGCCGCCCTGTGGGGCGCGGTGGCCCGGGGCACCGGGGTCTATTTTGAGCTCATCAACTCCGAGGGGGGCATCAACGGCCGCAAGATCGAGTATTTCATGCGCGATGACGGCTACAACCCCAACCGCACCAAGGCCATCGCCAAGGAGCTGTGGGAGCAGGAGAAGATCTGGGGCTTCGCCTGCGGCGTGGGCACCAGCCCGGGCATGGCGGTGATGCCCTACATCATCAAGAACAATATCCCCTGGGTGGGCATGGCCACCGGTTCGCCCCACTGGACCCAGCCGCTCAAAAAGAACATTTTCGGCGTGTACCCCCTGTACCCGGATGAGGCCCAGATCCTCACCTCCTATGCCATCGACACCCTGGGCAAGAAGAAGATCGCCTTCTTCTACCAGAACGACGACTACGGCAAGGGCGGCCTGGAGGGCGCGGTGCGCGAGCTCAAGAAGCGGGGCATGACCCTGGCCGCCGACGTGCCGGTGGAAGTGGGCGAAACCGACCTGGCCAGCCACGTGCTCAAGATGAAGAAGGCCGGCGCCGACTGCGTGATCATGTGGGTCTATCCCAAGCACGCCGCCATCGTCCTGGGCACCGCGGCCAAGCTGGGCTACAAGCCCCAGTGGATGGCCTGCTCCACCCTGAGCGACGTGGCCCTGATGTTCAAGATCACCAAGGGCCTGTGGAACGGCATGATCTTCGGCAACTTCGCCGAGCTGCCCGACAGCAAGTCCCCCCTGATGGTCAAGTACCAGGCGGCCCAGAAGAAGTTCGCTCCCAAGGAGCGCTGGGGCGTGTTCTTCTATGCCGGCTTCGGCTTCGTGGAGCCCATGGTGGAGGGCATCAAGCGCGCGGGCAAGGACCTGAGCGTGGGCAACTTCATCAAGGCCATGGAAAGCCTCAAGGACTTCCAGGGCATCATGGGCCCCATCACCTACGGGCCCGAGCGCCGCCAGGGCATCAAGAAGGTGTTCTTGGCCAAGTGCGTGCCGGCCACCATGGAGGTGAACGGCAAGAAGGTGACCTACGGCAAGGGCCAGCGCCTCAGCGACTGGATCGGCGTGGAATAACTCGTGTCAACCAGGGGCGGGGGCCCACGCGGCCTCCGCCCCCCGCACAACTCCGGAGCCCCATGGCCATCCTCGAGATAAAAGATCTGTCCATGGTTTTCGGCGGCATCACCGCCCTGGCCGACGTTTCGCTCAGCCTGGAGCAGGGCAGCATCACCGCGGTCATCGGCCCCAACGGCGCCGGCAAGACCACCCTGTTCAACTGCATCACCGGCTTGTACAAGCCCACCCGGGGCCAGGTGTTGTTCAAGGGCCAGCGCATCAACGGCATGAAGCCCTACAAGATCGCCGCCCTGGGCCTGGGCCGCACCTTTCAGAACATCGAGCTGTTTTCCAAGATGACCACCATGGACAACCTGCTCCTGGGCCGCCATCTGCACATGAAAAGCGGCATCTGGAGCGGGTCCACCTTTTTCCGCCGGGGCAGCAAGGCCGCGGCCGAGGAGATCGCCCACCGGCAAAAGGTGGAGGAGATCATCGACTTCCTGGACCTGCAACACGCCCGCGACCGTTTCGTGGGCGGCCTGCCCTATGGCACCCAAAAGGTGGTGGAGCTGGGCCGGGCCTTGGCCATGGAGCCCGACGTGCTCTTGTTGGACGAGCCGGTGGCGGGCATGAACATGGAGGAAAAGCAGGACCTGATGATCTGGCTGGGCGACATCAAGGAAGAACTGGGCATCACCCTGCTGGTCATCGAGCACGACATGCGCCTGGTCATGGAGGTGAGCGACGAGGTGATGGTGCTCAACTACGGCGAGCCCATAGCCCAGGGCAAGCCCGAGGAGGTGCAGAACCATCCCGAGGTGCTCAAGGCCTATCTGGGCGAAGACTCGGCCCTGGAGGTGGCCTGATGCTCCAGGTTAAGAACATCGAGACCCTCTACGGCCTGGTCATGGCCCTGAGGGGCGTGTCCCTGGAGCTGGCCGAGCACAAGATCACCGCCATCCTGGGCTCCAACGGGGCGGGCAAGTCCACCCTGTGCAAGACCGTGATGGGCATGCTGGAGGACCAGCCCGACAAGGGCACCATCTGGCTGGACGACACCCGCATCGACAAAAAGGACACCGAGGACATCGTCAACCTGGGCCTGGCCTACGTGCCCGAGGGCCGCGAGGTTTTCGAGGAGCTCACCGTCCTGGAAAATTTGCAGATGGGCGGCTACACCCGCAAGGCCTCCCAGACCAGGGAAGACCTGAAGCGGGTGTACGAGCTGTTTCCCCGCCTGAAGGAGCGCCAAAAGCAGCTGGCCGGACACCTGAGCGGCGGCGAGCAGCAGATGCTGGCCATTGGCCGGGCCCTGATGATGCACCCGCGGATCATGCTCCTGGACGAGCCCAGCCTGGGTCTGAGCCCCCTGCTGGTCAAGGAGATCTTCAGCACCATCAAGCGGGTCAACGCCGAGGACGGCACCACCATCCTGTTGGTGGAGCAGAACGCGGCCATGGCGCTCAAGTCCTGCGACTACGGCTACGTCATGGAAAACGGCCGCTTCGTGTTGGCCGGCACGCCCGAGGAGCTGATGGCCGACGAGGACGTGCGCGAGTTCTACCTGGGCATTCGCTCCGAGGTCAGCGTTAAGGGGTATCAGCGCTACAAGCGCAAGAAGCGCTGGCGTTAAAGGGCGGCTTCGCCCCTGGCCAACTCAAGCGATAGCGTAGGTCGGGTTGAGCGCAGCGAAGCCCGACAATTCCTGGCATTCAAGCGGGCGGGGTTAATCCCCGCCTTTTCTTACAGCTGGTCCAGAAACTCCAGGAGCAGCGCCTTGACCCGGCCCTGGGGGTCTTCCAGCCACATGCCGTGGGGCAGGCCCGCCAGCTCCACGTAGCGGGCCCCCAGGCGGCGGGCCAGCTTTTGCTGCACCGGCGGCGGCACCAGGTAGTCCCGCTCCGCCGCCAGCAGCAGGCGCGGCTCCCGCCCCGGCCGGGGGTGAGGTCGGCCCAGGCCCAGGCCCAAGAGCATGGCCATTTGCAGGCATACCCAGGCCGGTTCCGGCGACTGGCGGCTCACGTAATCAGCCAGGGTGGCCTCGTCCAGTTGGTGGAACAAAAAGCGCCGCAGCATGGCCGGGTCGCCCAGGATCAGCGGACGGCCCAGCAGAGGCCCCGCCATCTTGCCGGGATGGCGCAGGAACAGCTTGACGAAGCTGGCCCAGGGCAGGCCCGCGCCCGGCAGGGGAGCCAAGAGCACTCCGGGCAGATCCACCGCCTCCCAGATCTTTTGCACCTGCCAGCCGCCCAGGGAATGACCCACCAGCACCGGACGCCCCAAGGAGGCGGCGGCCCGGCGGCTGATATCCGCGTAATCATCGATGGAGGTCAGTGAGGGCAGTTGCCAGCGGTCGGCCCCGTGGCCGGGCTGCTCCAGGCAGTTGACCCCATAGCCCCGGGCGGCCAGCGCCGGGGCCAGGTCTTGCCACATCCAGGCCCCGCCCCAGGCCCCGTGGATCAAAAGAACTTCGCGGCGGGCCTGCATGGGAGGCGGCCCCAGGCGGGTGAGAGAGGGACGCAGATGATCAAAGGGGCGCGCCATGGTGGGGTCCTTCCCGTGGTGCAACTAAAATTTAACGATGATCACAGGGCAAAACGTATCACACCGGCCACCACCAAGGAAGCGGTCTCTGCCCGGAGGATGGTGTGGGGCAGGCGGCAGGAGACAAAGCCGGCGGCCGCGGCCTGGGCGGCCTCCTCGGGAGTAAAGCCGCCCTCCGGGCCGACCAGGGCCCAGACCTCGGCCGCCCCGGCCAGGCCGGGCAGGGCCTGGGCCAGGCTGGTGCGCGCCTCGTCTTCATAGAGCAAAAGCTTGCCCGCCGAGGCGGGGGCGGCGGCCAGCACCTGGGCCAGATGGGCGGGAGGCACGAACTCCGGGGCCTGGGCCGCGCCGCATTGTTTGAGCGCCTGGCCGGCCAGGCGCTGCCAGCGGGTGAGCTTGGCCCCTCCCCCGTCGGCCTTGGGCACCGCCCGCCGGGTAAGCACCGGGCGCACCTGGTCCACGGCCAGCTCGGTGAGCTTTGCCGCCAACAGGTCCATGGCCGGGGACTTGAGCAGGCCGGGGCACAGCACCAGGCGCGGCGCGGGCGGCGCAGCCTCTTCCAGGGCCTCCACCCGCACGATGGCCCCGCTTTTGTCCAGGCGGGTCAGCACCCCTCGGGCTCGACGCCCCTGCCCGTCGATTAGCTCCACCTCGGCGCCGGGGGCCAGGCGCAGCACCTTGCGGGCGTGGGCCGCCTCGGCCGCGGCCAGGGCCACCTCGCCCACGGCCAGGGCAGCGGGATCCACCAAAAAGCGCCGGAGGCTCACGCCAGCACCAGCACCAGAGCCGCCCAGCCGCCCAGGGAGTCCTGCTCCACTACCTTGAGGCGCAGGGCGGCGAACAGCTCGCTCATGGCCGGAATCTGGTCCACCAGGATGCCGCTGATCACCAGCTCGCCGCCGGGGGCCAGGAGGCCCACCAGGGGCTGGGCCAGCTCGGTGAGTTCATGGGCGATGAGGTTGGCCAGCACCAGGGGAAAGCGCTCCTGGATTTCCTGCAGGGGCGTGGTCAGGGCCACGATGCCTTTGCTCAGGCCGTTGCGCTCCGCGTTGGCCAGGGTGGCCTTCACCGCCTCGGGGTCGATGTCGATGCCCACCACCTGTTCGCTGCCGAACAACAGGCAGGCCAGGCCCAGGATGCCCGAGCCGCAGCCCACGTCCAAGACCCTGGCGGGCAAACGGCCCTTTCCGGCCAGCCGCTCGATGCGCCTGAGCACCAGCTGGGTGCTCTGGTGCTGGCCGGTGCCAAAGGCCTGTCCCGGATCGATGACCACCACCATCTGGCCTTCCTGGGGCACGGCCTCTTCCCAGGGCGGGGCCACGATGAGCCGCCGGGACACCAGCCGGGGATGGAAGTAGGCCTTCCAGGCTCCGGCCCAGTCCTCTTGGGGCAGGTCGCTGAAGCTCACCTCAACCGGGCCCTCCTGCGCCTCCTGAGCCAGGGAGTCGGCGTAGCGCTCCACCAGGGCCTTTTGGGCCATGAGTTCGGCGCTGGTCTCCAAAAAGGCCCGCACCGTGACCAGGTCGGGGGTGCCCAACTCGTCGATGAGCTGCACGCCGTGGCCGGTGAGGTTGGTGAGAAAGTCGGCCGCCGCCTCGGCCTGGGGGGCCGGGGCCCTGAAGAGCACCTCCTGCCAAACCGGGACAGGGGCGGATTTGCCGTTTTTTTCCATGAGCCCTCGCGTTTGCGCGCCCGCCGCGGGCAAGCTAAAATATCTGATTCAAATATTAGTTAGGTTGCCTGGAAAGGACAAGACTTCTGTGAACAGCGATAGTCTCAAACAACTTCTGGAGCAAGTGGCCGCCGGTTCCCTGGAACCGGAGCAGGCCATGCAGCGGCTGAAAAAACTGCCTTACGAAGACCTGGGCTTCGCCCGGGTGGATCATCACCGCGTGCTTCGGCGGGGCTTCCCCGAGGTCATCTTCGGCCAGGGCAAGACCCCCGAGCAGATCACCGCCATCTCTCGCGCCCTGCACGCCCAGGGCGCGGCGGTGCTGGTGACCCGGGTGGACCGGGCCAAGGCCGAGACGGTGCTGTCCGAATATCCCGAGCTCGCCTATCACCCCGACTGCGCCTGCCTGAGCCAGCTGGCCGCCGAGCCGCCCCGGCCGGGCAAGGGCACGGTGGTGGTCATCGCCGCGGGCACCAGCGACCTGCCCGTGGCCCAGGAAGCGGTGCTCACCGCCGAGCTGATGGGCTCCAAGGTGGAAACGGTCTACGACGTGGGAGTCAGCGGCCTGCACCGCCTGGCCAGCGCGGCCGAGGTGCTCATGCAGGCCAGCGCCTACGTGGTAGTGGCGGGCATGGAGGGAGCCTTGCCCAGCGTGGTGGCCGGCCTGGTGGACAAGCCGGTGGTGGCGGTGCCCACCAGCGTGGGCTACGGCACCAGCTTCGGAGGCCTGGCGGCCCTGCTGGGCATGCTAAACTCCTGCGCCCCCGGCCTCAGCGTGGTCAACATCGACAACGGCTTCGGCGGGGGCTACCTGGCCGGGCTCATCGACCACCTGGGCTAGGGGCCGAGCTTTGCGGGCGGTAGTGCAACGGGTGTCCCAAGCCTCGGTGGAGGTGGAAGGGGCCGTCGTGGGGGCCATCGGCCCCGGCCTCATGGTGCTCCTGGGGGTGAGCCGGGATGACGGACCGGCCGAGGCCGCCTGGCTGGCCGCCAAGATCGCCGGGCTGCGCATCTTTCCCGACGCCCGGGAAAAGCTCAACCTCTCGGTCTTTGACACCGGCGGCGAGGTGCTGGTGGTGAGCCAGTTCACCCTGTGGGGCGACTGCGCCAAGGGACGCCGCCCCGCTTTTGTGCGCGCCGCCGGAGGCGAACAGGCCGAGCCCCTGTACCTGGCCTTTGTGGAGGAGCTGCGCAAGCTGGGGCTCACCGTGGCCACCGGCAGCTTCGGGGCCATGATGGAGGTGAGCCTGGTCAACTCCGGCCCGGTGACCCTTTTGCTGGACACGGAAAAAACGTTCTAGGAGATAGCCATGGACGAGTTGAAGCCCGATCTGAGCGCCTACATGCCCGAGGGCTGGACCGGCAAGTACCCCCCCTGCCAGATACAGGTGAACCCGGACGGCGAGATGTCCTCCCAGGGGCGGCCCATGATCCACCCCACCATCATCAAGCTCATCTACGACTCGGTGCGCCTGGAAGACGGGCACTACGTGGTCACCATCGACGGCCAGACCTGCGAGCTGGAGGTGGCCGACACCTTCCACGTGGTCAGGCAGGTGGACTTCGCGGGCGAGGGCGCCACCCTCACCATCAGCGACGCCAGCCGCGAGGCCCTGGACCCGGCCACCCTCAGCCTGAGTGACAACGGCATCGTCTACTGCCAAATCAAGGGCGGGACCTTCCCGGCCCGGTTCAGCCGGGCGGCCTACTACCAGCTGGCCGAAAAGATCGTGGAAAAAGGCGAAGGCTTCGCCCTGGAGCTGGGCGGCAAGAGCTGGCCCCTGGCCGCCGCCTAGGCGCTCGCAACCCCACCAACAGCAAAAGGGCCCGCGAGGGCCCTTTCATTATGCGCGGTGCCGGTGATAAACGCCCTAGCGCAGACCCGCCACCGCCTGAGCCACGTTGTAGCAGTAGTCGCCCACCTTTTCGAAGTTGGTGAGCATGTCCACGAACACCAGGCCGGGGTCCACGGTGCACACGCCGGAGCGCAGGCGGGTCAGGTAGTCGTCGCGCATCTGCTCGCGCATGAAGTCGATCTCGTCTTCCATGGTCTGGGCCACTTCCATGATGTCCCGGTTGCGCTCGGCCGCGGCGGTGACCACCATCTCCAAGAAGCGCCCCACCTTGTTGCGCATGGTGCGGTAGTCTTCCATGCCCCGCTCGGCCAGCTCCAGCTTGTTCTCCACCATCTCCTCGGTCAATTCGGCCAGGTTCTCGGTGGCGTCGCCCACCCGCTCGATGTTGTTGACCATGCGCAACATGGAGTTGATCTCGCGGCTCTCGGCGTCGGTGATGGTGCCTTGGCTCACCTGCACCAGGAAATCGGTGATCGCCTTTTGCAGGTTGTCCAGGGCCTCCTCGGATTGCTTCCAGCGGGCCAGGTGCTCCAGCTTGCGGTTGAACATCACCTCGGTGACGTCGCGGTACATCACCTGGGCCAGGCGGCCCATGCGCACCGTTTCCTCGCGGGCCTGGGTGAGGGCCACGGTGGGGTTGTCCACGAACTTGTAATCAAGGTGCATGGGGCGGCCCAAATCCATCATTTGGGCCTCTTCGGGCTTGCCCCAGGTCAGTTTGGTGGCCACCCTGACCAGGATTGGCAGACAGGCCAGGAAAACGGTGGCGTTTATGACGTTGAACATGGTGTGGGCGTTGGCGATATAGCGGCTGATGTTGGGCTGCTCGCTGCCCACCAGTTGCTGGGCCGGTCCGATGCCCATGATGCCGCCGGTCACCCACTCCACCAGCCACAGGAAGGGTTTAAACAGGACGACTATGTACAACACCCCCATCACGTTGAACAAGGTATGGGCCCGCGCGGTCTGGCGGGCCACCAGGGTGCCGCCGATGCTGGCCAACTCGGCGGTTATGGTGGTGCCGATGTTGTCGCCCAGGATCAGGGCCACCGAACCCGGCAGGTTCAAAAGCCCCTGGCTGGCCAGGGCCATGGTTATGCCCACCGTGGCCGAAGAGGACTGCACCAAGACCGTGAGCACCGTGCCGGTGAGCACGCACAGCAGGATGCCCCCGATGCTGCCCGCGTCGAACTTGGTGAAAAAGGCGATGAACTCGGGGTGGGACCTGAGCGGCTTGAAGCCGTTTTTCATCAGCTCCATGCCGTAGAACAAAAGGCCGAAGCCCAGGATGATCTCGCCCACGTACTGCCACTTGCGGCGCTTGGCGAAAAACTTGAACGCCACGCCGATGAAGATGGCGGGCAAGGCCAAGTCGCTGATCTTGAAGGCGATCAACTGGGCGGTAATGGTGGTGCCCACGTTGGCCCCCAGGATCACCCCCAGGGCCTGGGTAAGGTTCATGAGCCCGGCGTTGACAAAGCCCACCAGGGTCACGGTGGTCACGGAGGAAGATTGCACCACCGCGGTGACCAGGGCCCCCACCAGGCAGCCCACCACCCGGCGGTTGCTCACCGCCTCCAAAAAAGCGCGCAGGCGGTCGCCAGCCACCTTTTGCAACCCCTCGGACATCAGCTTCATGCCGAAGAGGAAAAGGCCCAGCCCGCCCAGGGCTTGAATTATTATGCCGGTGAAATTCACGGTTCTACGGGTAGCCTTGCGAGCGTGAGAAAAGCTCTTTGGTAACCTGCATGTGACACTGCGGCTTTATTTATCGCCCAGCATGGCCAGCGTCAACCCTAAAACTCCCGTGGCGTGGCATATGATTTGCCAGCAAATACAAGCTACCACAAGAGCGCAGGCGGCAAGGCCCCAAATTTACGGAGCAAGGCTGGTGTTGGCCTGCTCTTCCAAGACGGCCAAGCGCGACCGTAATACGATCTGTTCCTTCTCGGGCAAAAGATGAAGTTCGCCGCCGGCCTCGGGATCGCTTACGCTGAAAAGGGGCGTGCCATGCACGGTGTCTTCCAGGTAAAGCGACTGTCCGTATTCCAGGGACAAGCGGTCCAGGGCCAAATCGCGGGGGTCGTCGATGCTCCTGTCCAGACGGCGCCGCCGCTGCCCCAGGCCAGCCACGATGTCCCCGGTGATCCTGTCCACCAACTGGCGGCGCCGGGCCTCTATGCTCAACGTGAGCTGGGTGGATTCGTCGCCGCCCGCCGTGGACACACGCCGTTTGCTGGCCGACGCCCGGCTGATGCGGCGGGCATGCGCGCTCAGCACGCTACGCAGTTCATGATCGGTTATTCTCACTTGCTGCTCCGCCCGGATGGTTTTCTTTTCTAACTATTCATTGATTCTAACTCTTTTTTCACAAAACACACAACCGCCTCGTGGCCGGCCGATAACCTTGACCCCGGACGGTTTCCAAGGCTATCCTGAAAATAAGGTCGGGTGATTTATTTAGTACTTTCTGCACCCAGATTGGAGGTGCGATGTTCTGTCCTCGCAGGGACAGGCACATCTCCCGCCTACCTGTCTCCGGGCTCAGTCCCCGGAACACCCCCCCACGGCAAGCGCCAAGGCACATAATGGGCAGGGCCGGCTATAGCCCGGTCCAAGGAGAGATTTATGCTGCAAGAGCGTCAACTTCATCAACTCGCTTCTATCCGGACCACTCCCCACGCCACCTTGAGCCTGTATCTGGCCCTGGACCAACCCAGGGATCAAAGGCTTTTAGCCTGGGGTGATCTGATAAAACGCAAGGAGCAGCAATTGAGCGGCAACGGAGGAGCCGCCATGTGGTCCGCCCTGGGTGAAGACGTGCAAAAAGTGGCCAAGCTGGTGGATGACCTGCCGGCCGGCGCCGGCCGGGGCCTGGCGGTGTTCGCCTGCGGCCAGGCCGGCCTGTTCGAGACCCTAAGCCTGGACGTGCCGGTGGGCAACCTGTTGGAGACCGGGCCGGCCCCCTATATACGCCCCCTGGCCGCCCTGGCCGGAGATCTGGCGGAGACTCTCGCCATCTTGCTTGACGGGAAAAAAGCACGTTTTTTCAGGTGCTTCCTTGGCAGCACCGAAGAGTTACCCGAGGCCCAGATATTGGGCGAGGCCGGTCCCAGCCTGGAGGGCAGCAGCCAGGGGCGCACCGGTGACAGCCATCTGTCGCGCAAATCCGACCAAGCCAGGACCCGCTATCTAAAGGAGGTGGCCGCCCAGGCCCGGAGCCTGATGGAAGGCGCGGGCTATGAACACCTGGTGCTGGGCGGCTCCCGCGCGGCGGTGGAAGATATCAAGGAGCTGTTGCACCCCTATCTGGAGCAGCGCCTGGCCGGCGAGTTCGTCCTGGACGTGGGGGCCGGAGCCTCCCAGGTGGCCCAGGAGGTGAGCCAAGTCCTGCAGGAGGCGCGGCGGGCCCGCCAGGCGGGCCTCCTGGCCAATCTGGCCGACAACCTGGGGCCGGGCGGCCAGGCGGCCACCGGGCTCAACCAGGTGCTGGGGGCCCTGTTCGAGGGCAAGGTGCACACCCTGTTCGTGCGCCGGGGGCTCACCGCCCACGGCGGAAGCTGCCCCTCCTGCGGCCGGTTGCGCCACGTGGCGGGCATGTGCCCCATTTGCAACCAGGCCATGACCCCGGTGGACGACGTGGTCAACCTGGCCGTGGCCGGAGCCCTGGTGGGTGGAGCCCGCCTGGAACAAATCGAAGGAGACTCGCCCCTGGACGAGTTGGGTGGCGTGGCGGCACTGTTGCGCTATGCTTGATCAATGAGCAAAAAAGACAAGATACCTGCCACGCCGGCCCTGCACGCCTTGAAGGGGGCCGGCGTGGCCTTTGTGCCCCGCATCTACGATTATGTGGCCCACGGCGGCACCGGCGAGGCGGCCCGCCAGCTGGGCCTGGACGAGCATCATGTGGTCAAAACCCTGATTATGCAGGATGAAAACGGCGAACCCCTGGTGGTGCTCATGCACGGGGACAAGGAGGTCTCCACCAAGAGCCTGGCCCGCCAACTGGGGCGCAAGACGGTGGAGCCCTGCGCCGAGCGCGACGCCCAGCGCTACACCGGCTATCAGGTGGGGGGCATCAGCCCCTTCGGCACCCGCCGCGCCATGCCGGTGTTCGTGGAAAAAGGCATCCTGGAGTTGGAGCGGCTCTACATCAACGGCGGCAAGCGAGGCCTGTTGGTGGAGATAAGCCCCCAGGCGCTCCTCGAGCTGCTGAACCCCGCCCCGGTGGAAGCGGCGCTCTAGCCTCTATTCGCCGGGCTCCACCGCCCCCGCCTCTTCCAGCAACCGGCCCAGATACTCGGCCATTTTCCCGGTGAGTTCGGTGCAGATGTTGCGGCGGCTGTCCGGGTTGCCGTAAAAGCTCTTGACCTCATCCTTGTCCCGCCAGTCCACTTTGGCTATGGCCGCGCAATCGGTGCCGCCGTAGGACTCGCACAGCTTTTCAAAGGCCTTGCTCAGCTTGAAACTGAGGCGCCACATGTTGGCGTCGTCCATTTCGTCCGCCCGGGACTTGCTGTAGCGGGCCGACACCGCGGCGATGGCCCCCAGGAGGATGCCGCAGGTGCGCCCTGAGGAGGCGATGCCCCCGCCATAGGCGCCCACCGCGCGGATCATGTCGGGGTTGTCCAGGCCCAGCTTTTCCTGGCCCACGGCCAGAACCGCCTGGCTTCAATGCATCCTCTTCTTGAACAGATCCTCGGCCTTGGCGCGCATCTCCTCTGCGGTCATGCCCTCTCTCCCAAGTATGACGTTTAGGCCCTATGCCCCGGCGAAGGGGCCCTATTCGGCCGGCCAGGGCCGGTTTTGCTCCAAAAGTTCGCTCAGGCAGACCGCCATGTCGCAAACCAGCTCTTCACAGCGCCGCCGGGTGCTGTCCGGCGCGCTTTGGAACCAGCGGCGCTTGACCGGGTCGTTGTAGTCGAAGCCGATGATGTCCCGGCAGTCGGCCCCGCCATAGGGCGCGGTCAGCTGTTCAAAACGTTCCACCAGCAGGCGGGCCAAGGGCTTGAGCCGGGGGTCTTCGCTTCCCTGGGGGTCGGCGCAGCCGTAGAGCCCGGCCACCATGCCCACCGCCCCGGTGAGGATGCCGCAGACCCGGCCGCTGCGGGCCACTCCGCCGCCGTAGGCGGCCATGGCCTTGATCACCTCCGGCTGGAAGCGCCCCACCTTTTCCTGACCCACGGCCAGAACGGTTTGGCTTCAGTTGTAGTTCTGGTTGAAAAGCTCCAGCGCGCGCCGGCGAATCTGTTGTGTGGTCATGGTGTCTCCCAAGCAGATGCTCTCCCGTCGCTTCAGGCCGCCGCCCCGAAGCCCTCCACGGTGTAGGTGCCGCTACGGGTGTCCTTGTGCAGGGTGATGAGCCCCTGTTTCTGGGCGTCCAGGAGCAGCTCGGAGAAGGAGCGGTAGCCGTGATAGGACTCGTCAAAAGACGGCTGCTTGCGCTTCATGGTGTCCTTGACCATGGAGGCGTAGATGACTTCCTTGTTTTCGCGCTGCAGGGCCACCAGCGACTGGATGAGCAGCTGGTACACCTCGCGGTTGGCCTGGGGCAGGCCCTGGGGCAAGGCGGGGGGCTGGTTGCGCTGGCGCTCCAGATCCTCGTAATAGACGAACTCGTCGCAGTTGTCGCGCAACAGGTCGCTGGTGGAGGCCTTCATGCCCAGGCCGATGACCCGCTTGCCGTTCTCCTTGAGCTTGCTGACCAGGGGCGAGAAGTCGCTGTCTCCGCTGACGATGACAAAGGTGTCCACGTGGCTCTTGGAGTAGCACAGGTCTATGGCGTCCACCACCAGGCGGATGTCGGCGCTGTTCTTGCCGGTTTGGCTGCGCTTGGGGATCTCGATCAACTCCACGGCCAGCTCATGGAGCTGATGCTTGTAGTTGCCGTAGCGGGTCCAGTCGGCGTAGGCCTTTTTCACCACCACCTTGCCCTTTTCCACCAGGCGCTCCAGGATCAGGCGGGCGTCAAAGGTCTCCTTGCGGTTGTTCAGGCCCAGGGCCAGGTTTTCAAAGTCTATGAACACGGCCAAGGTGTGTTCGCTATCAGGCAAAATCGCCTCCAGGTTTGATCGCGGCGCGGGTATGGGCTTTTGCCCCGTTCCGGTGTAAGTTACCATACCTTGACGTTAGGGCGCAGGTCCAAGGTGCGGCCTTGCTATTTGAGCCCTTTCGTGTTCACAATTGAGCATCCGAACCCCGAGGCCCGTTGCCCTGAATTCAGATAAAGGGGGTTGCCGTGCGGCCCAGCCTTACTTTTCAAATCAAGCCCGACCTTCCCGAGTCTTTGGCGCCACTGGCCGAAATCGCGGCCAACCTGTGGTTCTCCTGGCACGCCGGGGCGATAGACCTGATGCAACGGGTGGACCACCACCTGTGGCGCGAGGTGAACCACAACCCCGTGGCCCTGCTCAACCAGATCAGCCAGGAGCGCCTGGAGACCCTGGCCGAGGACAGCGGCTTTTTGGCCCAGATGGACCGCGTGGTCGAGACCATGCGCGCCTACCTGGGAGCCACCAAATGCGCTTTCTTGAACGGCCGGGCCCCGGAAGGCCTCAAGATCGCCTACTTCTCGGCCGAATACGGCCTGACCGACTGCCTCTCGCTCTACTCCGGGGGCCTGGGGGTCTTGAGCGGCGACCATTTGAAAAGCGCCAGCGACCTGAACCTGCCCCTGGTGGCGGTGGGCCTGGCCTATGGCCAGGGCTACTTCAACCAGTACCTGAACGCCGACGGCTGGCAGCAGGAAGAGTACCACCCCAACGACTTCTACAACCTGCCCATGAGCCTGATGACCACCGATGACGGCAACGAATTGCGCATCAGCGTGGACATCGAGGGGCGGCCGCTGCAGGCCAGGGTTTGGCGCATATCGGTGGGGCGAGTGCCCCTGTACCTCATGGACGCCAACATCGAAGACAACCCGCCGGAGTTGCGCTCCATCACCTTCCAGCTCTACGGCGGCGACCGCGAGATGCGCATCCGCCAGGAGATTCTCTTGGGCATCGGCGGGGTGCGCCTGCTCAAGGCCCTCAATATCGAACCCAACGTCTTTCACATGAACGAGGGCCACAGCGCCTTCGCCAGCCTGGAACGCATCCGTCAGCTCCGGCAGGAAAAGGGCCTCAACTTCAACGAGGCCCGCGAGGTGGTGCGCGCCTCCAACTGCTTCACCACCCACACCCCGGTGCCGGCGGGCAACGACTATTTCGACCCCGATCTGGTGCGGCGGCACTTCTCGAGCTATGTGGCCGACCTGGGCATCTCCCTGCCGGTACTCATGGCCTATGGCCGGGTGGACCCGCGCAACGACAGCGAACAGTTCTGCATGACCGTGTTGGCCATGCGCCTCAGCGACTTCGCCAACGGGGTGAGCCGCCTGCACGGGCGGGTGAGCCGCCAAATGTGGCAAGGGGTGTGGCCCCATTTCCCGGAAGAGGACATTCCGGTGGGGCACGTCACCAACGGGGTGCACATCCCCTCCTGGATCAGCAGCGACATGGCCTACCTCTACTACCGCTACCTGGGCCCGGGCTGGCACGAGGACCCGGATAGCCAGACGGTGTGGAAGGCCATCGAGGAGATGCCCGACGCCGAGCTGTGGCGGGCGCGGGAGCGCCGCCGGGGCCAGATGGTGGCCTTTTTGCGCAACACCATGGTCGAGCAACTGAGCCGCCGGGGGGCCAGCGCCGAGGAGCTGCGACGGGCCGGCGAGGCGCTCAACCCCGAGGCCCTGACCATCGTCTTCGCCCGGCGCTTCGCCACCTACAAGCGTGCGGTGCTCATCGCCCAGGACCAGGAGCGCCTGGCCAAGATACTGGGCAACCCCCAGCAGCCGGTGCAGATCATCTTCGCGGGCAAGGCCCATCCCAAGGACAACGAGGGCAAGGAGTTCATCCGCCGGGTGGTGGCTCTGACCCACGACAAACGCTTCCGCGACAAGATCGTGTTCATCGAGGACTACGACATCAACACCGCCCGCTACCTGGTGCAAGGGGCCGACATCTGGCTCAACACCCCGCGGCGGCCCATGGAGGCCTGCGGCACCAGCGGCATGAAGGCGGTGGCCAACGGCGGGCTGCACCTGAGCATCCTGGACGGCTGGTGGGACGAGGGCTTCCAGCCCGGCCTGGGCTGGGCCATCGGCCGGGGCGAGGAGCACTCCGGGGAGTATCCCCAGGACGAGGTGGAGGCCAGGGCCCTGTACCGCCTGCTGGAAGACGAGGTGGTACCCTTGTTCTATCGCCGCGACGCCTACGGCCTGCCCCGGGGCTGGATATCCTACGTCAAGAACAGCCTGCGCAACCTGTGCCCGGTGTTCAACAGCCACCGCATGGTGGAGGATTACGCCGAGAACGCCTACCTCTCTGCCTCGCGGCGCTTTTTGAACCTGGTGGCCGACGAGTTCAGTGGGGCCAAGGGGTTGGGGGACTGGTCTCAGCGCATCATGGAGAACTGGAGCCAGGTGCAGGTGGTGAGCGCCGAGAGCGCCGCCCCGCACAGCGCCATTTGGGGCCAGGAGCTACCCATAAGCGCGATGGTGCGCCTGGGCGACCTGAAACCCGAGGACGTGGCGGTGGACGCCTATTACGGCCGCCTGCGCCCGGACGGCGAATTCGCCGAGCGCCTCACCCACACCCTGGAACCGGTGGGGCAAAATGACGGGATGTGGCGTTTCGAGGGCAAGGTGCTGGCCCAGAGCACCGGGCGCCTGGGCCTGGCGGTCAGGGTGGTGCCCAACCATCCCCTGGCCGGGAGCAAATATTCCCTGGGTCTGGCCGCCTGGAGCTAGCCTTCGTTGGGGCCCGGCTTGGACTTGGCCGCGAAATGCAGGCGGCGCGGCGCGTGCAGGGAGGGCCGATTGGCCGCCAGGTTGCGCTCCTGCCAGGAACGGCTGAGCACAAAGGTGGGGGCGTCGTCGCGGGAACGGGGGGCATTGCTCAGGAAGTCCTGGGCCACCCAGTCTTGCACCAGGGTTCGGCCCTGGTCCAGCGGGATGCCCAGCACCCGGCATATCTCGGGCAGGGTGATGGTTTCGTTCTCGTCGAACATGGGCAGCACCCGCTTTTGCGGTTTGGTCAATTTGCGGCGAGCCTCGGCCTCCATGCGCTGACGGCGCTCGTCTTCGGTTTCCACGCCGGGAGGTCCGCCCTGCTTGAGGTAGTCGTTGATCTTGTTCATGAAGCCCAGGGCGACCCAGTCGCCCAGCAGACCGGCTTCAACGAGGCGGTCCGCCTGCTGGGAGCCCATGAAATCGCGCCAGCGCAGATACACCTCATCGGAGAGATTTAGTTCAATGACCGGCATGCTCGACCTCCTTTGGCCAATGATTTACCAGCATCCGCTCCCGGAGTCCAGGCAATGAGTTCGCCGGTGTTGTGGTTGGCCGGTTCGGCCCCGGCCCGCCGGCGGGCCGCGGCGCTGATCGCCCGCTTGTCCCAGAGCGCCCGCGTTCTCACCTTGGGCCCGGCCGGAGACCCGGCCCCGGACCTGGTTTTGGGGCCCGCGCCGGACGTGACCCTGGCCCTGGAGGCCTGCCCGCCCGATCTGCGCCCGGACGCCCTGCTGGTCTTGGAGCCTAACGATCCCCCCGCCGGGGCGCCGGGCCTGCCCTGCCCCACCCTGGCCTGGGGAGGCGAGTGCGCCGCCTGCGACGCCCCGGCCCCGGCCGACCCCGGCGCCGCGGCCCGGGCCTTGCTGAGAGCCGCCGAGCAAGGCCGCGCCTGGCCTTGGCTGGCCAGGGTCAACGTGAACCTGCCCCTACGTGATCTCCTGGGCCGCTACCGCCGCCTGTCCGCCACGGTGGCGGTGAACCCTGAGGTGTACATCGACCACCAGGCCCTGGAGCGCCTGAGCGACGCGGACGTGGCCCAGGCCAGGCAGGCGATTCAGAGCCGCCGGGTAAGCGTGCACTTGCCCTTCCTGGACCTGAGCCCCGGCAGCCCGGACCCGGACATCGCCCGCGCCAGCCTGGAGCGCCTGAACCGGGCGGCGGACTGGGCCTTGCAACTGGGCGCGGCCCAGGCGGTGGCCCACCTGGGCTACAACGCCGACACCCACCGCGACCTGGGCGAGTTTTGCCGCCGCCTGGGCGGCAGCTTCGCCCCTCTGGCCCGGCGCCTCGAGCAGGGCGGCTGCCGCATGGTCATGGAAAACACCTTCGAGCCCGGCCCCGCGGTGCTGCTGGCCGCCCGGGAGGCCATTGTTCAGGCGGGCGGCCCGGCGGTCGGCTTTTGCCTGGACGTGGGTCACGCCTATTGTTTTTCTCCCACCCCTTTGGGCGAGTGGTGGCAGGGCCTGGCTCCCCAGCTGCAAGAGATGCATCTGCACGACAACGACGGCAGCTTCGACTATCACCGCCCTCCCGGCTGCGGGCTGGTGGACTGGGAGTTCTTGGGCCGCTCCCTGGCGGAGCAGGCCGAGCCGCCGCTGTTGACCATGGAGCCCCACGCCGAGCCGGACCTGTGGGCCTTTTTGCGGGGCCTGGAAAAGGTGTGGGGCCTGCCCGGCCCGGCTTGAGACCCGGCCCACAAGGATGATGCGTCCGGCCCCGGCGGTGTGTTTTACTGAAAGTAGATACCCAGCCGGAGGCCTGAGCATGGATTATCTCCACCTAACCGCGCCCTGCGGCCTGGACTGCTTCAATTGCGCCTTTTACCTGGTTACCCAGGGCGATGAGCAATCCCTCGAGTTGATCCGCTCCTACCACAAGTTGATGGGCATCCCCCTGGAGGTCATGCGCTGCCAGGGCTGCCGGGCCCACAAGGGACGGCCGCCCATGCATGCGCTTTCCTTCGACCGCCCCGGCCCCTGCCCGGCCTATGCCTGCAGCCGTCAAAAGGGCCTGAGCTTTTGCTACGAGTGCGACGACTTTCCCTGCGACCATCTGCACCCCTATGCCGACCGGGCCAACAAGGTGCCCCACAACACCAAGGTGTTCAACCTGTGCCTGATCAAAAAGATGGGGCTGGAAAAGTGGGCCGAGCAAAAGGCCGGCAAGGTGCGCCAGACCTATTTCCACAAGTGGTGGACCCTGGAGTGAGCCGCCGGCTCACGCGCCCCGGCTGCTGAGCCTGAGTCCGATGATCCCGGCCAGGATCAGGCCCAGGAAGAACAGGCGGGCCGGGTTGGCCGGTTCGTGGAACAGCACCATGCCCATGAGGGCGGCCCCCGCCGCGCCGATGCCGGTCCACACCGCGTAGCCGGTGCCCACCGGCAGGCTGCGCAGGGCCCAGGCCAAGAGCACCACGCTGACGGCCATGGCCCCCAGGGACAACGCCGCCCAGCCCGGGCGGCTGAAGCCGTCCGAGGCCTTCATGGCCAGGGCCCACACCGTCTCGAACACTCCGGCCACGCAGAGAATCAGCCAAGCCACCACGCCCTCCTTTTATGGACCGCTCCTCTCGCCGAACCGCAAGACTACCCCATAAGCCGCCCCGCCCCCAGGGGCGCTCGCGGGCCCGGCGCAAAAAATATTGCCATACACGTATAAATTTTATTTTTAATCGTTTTATTTTAATTATTACTTGACGTAGATGATTCTTAGCGTCATCATCACCAGCATGATCCTGCCCCTGAAAACCTAAACCGTCTTGGCAAGGAGTCTGAAGATGGATCAACAAGTCGAACGCATAACCCAATTGGGCGCGCGCCTGCGCACCGTGACCACCATCCTGATGATCGCCGTGCCCGTGGTGCTGGCCCTGGCCTGGGCCTTGGTCAACCACCTGCCCTATTTCATCGCTCAGCTTCCGGTGCCGGTGAAGGGTTATCTGCCCTGGGGCACGCGGGCCCTGGCCTTTGTGGCCAGTATGCTTCCCGGCGGGGTGGCCATCTACGCCTTGTCGCGCCTGCGCCGGCTTTTCGGTCTCTACGCCAAGGGGGTGATCTTCCAGGCGGCCAACGTGGAGTGCTTCCGCCAGTTGGGCTATGCCCTGTTCGCCTGGGCCGGGGCCGGGTTTTTGTTCAAGCCCATTGCCGGGATCATCCTCACCTTCCATTGGACGCCGGGCACCCGCTTGTTGGTCCTCGGCCTGGACAGCCAGGACGTGGTGGCCCTGTTCATGGGCCTGGTGGTCATCACCGTGGCCTGGGTCATGGATCAGGGGCGTAAGCTGAACGAAGAACATGAGCTGTTCGTCTAGGAGGGCGTAACCATGATCGTAGTCAACCTGGACGTAATGCTGGCCAAGCGCAAGGTGAAGTCCAAGGACCTGGCCCAGGCGGTGGGCATCACCGAGCAAAACATATCACTGATCAAGACCGGCAAGATCAAGGGCCTGCGCCTGGCTACCCTGGACGCCATCTGCCGCTTTCTGGAGTGCCAGCCGGGGGAGATTCTGGAGTACCGCGACGAGGAAGGCGGCTAGGCGCCCGGCCTAGCGCAGTGCCGCGGCCAGGGCGCTCCTGGTGCGGTTGGCCACAGTGTGCACGGTGGTGGCCGCTATGCTTCTGGCCGCCGCTTCCATGCTTGTCCTCCTAGTTGCCCAGCCTTGGTTGCCTGGTTAGGGGTTTGGGATCGCCTTTCGCGGCCCGGTCGCTTGGCCCTAAAGTCCCTTGAAAGCCAATGGCACGAACAACACATACGCTATAAAGGCCAGCGGGAAGGAGAGCCAGACCCAGCAAAGTTTCAGGGGCCTTCTGGTGCTGAAGACGTACATGAGGATCGCGCAGATGATCCACAAGAGGGGAGCGGGCCAGAGGGCCCAATCAAACCAATAACCCCTAAAGAGTTAAATCCGGTAAGAAAGGTAAATAATCCTATAGCCCACGCGGCCAAGCCGAAAAATATGTCTAGGTTCTTGCGCATGGCCCCCCAACCATCTCGAGGTTAATACCCTCCTAGGAATAACACCGCAAAACAAACCCACAATATGAAAGCCAGCAGGAAAGAAGGCCAAATCCACCAAAGTTTTATCGGCCTTCTCTTGCCAATCACAAACATCAGAATCACGCATAAGACCCATAGACAGGGAGCCACCCACTCCATCCATGTGAACCCGAATTTCCAGAAAGGCCAAAACGCCGCCACTAACGTCAGGATGCCTATGGTCCAGGCGGCCAGGCCGAAAAATATGTCCAGGTTCTTGCGCATTGGTCCCCCGGTCGGCGGCAAGTTAAGGAAGCGGCAGCGCAGCGTAGAACAAGGTAACCATCCACAAAAAGGCCAGAGGGAAAGAGAGCCAAACCCACCACAGGGTCTTCAGCTTGCGCTTGCTGACCGAATACATGGCGACCACGCACAGCGCCCATAAACCCGGCCCTCCCCACAGCTCCCAATGGATCCAATTTCCCCCCAGGGGAAGGAACGACGCTACGGCGGTCGCTATGCCCACCAGACAGGCGGCCAGGCCGAAATAGATGTCCAGGTTTTGGCGCATGTATCCCCCCACGCGGCAAGTACCATTCGAAACCTAACACATTCGCTCGTGCCAGGGATAGGGCATAAAAAAGGGCCCCCCTCGCGGGAAACCCTTTTTATCGATGCATAATGGCGGTTACTTGATCTTGTCCAGGGCCCGCAGCACCTTTTCGGGGGTGATGGGGGTCTCCATGCAGCGGTAGCCGGTGGCCTCGTACACCGCGTGGGTGATGGCCGGGGCGGTGGGGATGGCCAGGCCTTCGCCGGCCTCCTTGGCTCCGTAGGGCCCCTCGGGCTCGTAGGTGAACACGTCGGCCGACTCGCCGGGAGGCATGTCCTCGGCGGTGGGCATCTTGTAGTCCAGGAAGGTGGTGTTCAGGGTGCGGCCCTTGTCGTCCATGATGAGGTTTTCCATGAGCGCGTAGCCCAGGCCCATCTGGATGGCCCCCTCCAGCTGCCCCTCCACGGCCATCTTGTTGATGGGCATGCCGCAGTCGTGGGCGGTGTACATGCGCTCCACCTTGATCAGCCCGGTGTCGGTGTCCACGTCCACCTCGGCGATCTGGGCCCCGAAGGAAAAGGCCGGGCTCACCAGGCCCTTGTTGCGCGGGGTGTAAAAGCCCCGGGCGGTGAGCGGCTCGCCCCGGCGGCCCCGGAGCGCCTTGTACACGCACTCGCCGAAGGTGAGGCCCTTCTTGGGGTTGGCCTTGACGAACACCCGGCCGTCCGCGAAGCCGATGTCGTGGATCTGGTTGAGGTCCATCTCCTCGAACAGCACCGGGATGAGCATTTCCTTGATCTTCTTGGCCGCGTCGATCACCGCGTTGCCGTTCATCAGGGTGACTCGGCTGCCCCAGGAGCCCAGGTCGGCCTTGGGGGTGGTGGCGGTGTCCATGGCGATGAGCCGGATGTTCTCGATGGGGATGCCCAGCTCGGCGGCCAATATCTGGCGCATGGCGGTGTCCGGCCCCTGGCCGATGTCGCAGGCCATGGTGGCCAGCTGGGCGGTGCCGTCCTCGTACACCGAGACCTCGGCGGCGCTGAAGTTGTACTTGGTGTTGAACCAGTTGAACACGCCGCCGCTGATGAAGCTGAAGCAGCCGATACCCAGGCCCTTGCCTTTCACCGGGTTCTTGCGTTTCTCGTCCCAGCCGCTGATGCGCCGCACCTCCTGCAGGCATTCCTTGAAGCCGCAGGTGCTGATGGTGGCCACGTCGGGGATCACGTCGCCGGTCTGCATGGCGTTTTTGATGCGCAGGTCGATGGGGTCGATGCCCAGCGCCTCGGCGGCCATGTTGAGCTGGGTCTCGGCCACGAAGGCGGCCTGGGGCGCGCCGAAGCCGCGCATGGCGCTGGCCGGGGGCTTGTTGGTGTAGACGTGGCGGCCGAAGTAGCGGTAGGCCGGGTAGTTGTAGAGCATGTTGCCGAAGGTGCCGCACAGGAAGGTGGCCGTGGGGCCCATGGCGTTGTAGGCCCCGCCGTCCAGCATCACCTGGAAGTCCTTGGCCAACAGCATGCCGTCTTTGCTGAAGCCCACCTTGGAGTAGATGCTCATGGCGTGGCGGCGGCGGCCGAAGGCCAGCTCGTCGGCCCGGGTCAGGGTGAACTTCACCGGGCGGCCGGTGCGCATGGCCATGAAGGAGGCGCAGAACTCCCAGGGACGGAGCTCCATCTTGCCGCCGAAGCCGCCGCCCACCATGACCTTCATCACCCGCACGTTGTTCTCGGGCAGGCCCAGGGTGCTGGCCAACAGGCACTGCACGATATAGGGAGTCTGTGTGGAGGTCCACAGGGTGACCCGGTTGGCCTCCTCGCTATGGGCCACGCAGGAGCAGGGCTCCATGTAGGCGTGCTGCACCGGGTGCACCTTGAAGGTGTCCTCGCGGATGTAGTCGGCCTTGGCGAACATCTCCTCCAGGTTGCCGTAGTCGATCTTGCGCACCAGGCTGACGTTGCCCTTGGATTCGTCGTGGATCAGCGGGGCGCCCTCGGCGGTGGCCTCCTCCACGCTGAGAATTACCGGCAGCTCCTCGTACTCCACCTCGATGAGCTCCAGGGCCCGCTGGGCGGTGTCCGCGTCGATGGCGCACACCGCGGCCACCTCGTCGCCCACGAAGCGCACCTTGTCCACGGCCAGGGCCAGCTCGTCCTGGCTCTGGGGCACCAGGCGCCAGTTGCCGTATTTCACCTGGGGGATGTCCGCCCCGGTGATAACGTCCTTGACCCCGGGCAGGGCCTTGGCCCGGCTCACGTCCAGGCGCTTGATCTTGGCGTGGGCCAGGGGGCTCCTGAGCAGCTTGCCGTAGAGCATGCCCGGCATCTTGAGGTCGTCGGTGTAGATGGCCTGGCCGGTCACCTTGGACGGGGCGTCCAGGCGGGGGATGCTCTGGCCGATGATGGCTGGTTGGCTCATGACGTCCCTCCCTGGGCCATTTCCACGCTCTTGGTAAGCACCCGCTGGGCCAGCACCTGCACCATGGCCCGGCGATAGGCGGCGGTGGCCCGGATGTCGTCTATGGGGCGGCAGGCGCGCACGCAGGCCGCGGCGGCCTGGGCGATGAGCTTGTCGTCGGGAACCTTGCCTTCCAGCATGGCCTCGGCCTCGGGGCAGCGCAGGGGGGTGGGGGCCACCGCGGCCAGGGCCAGGCGGCAGCGGATCACCTTGCCGCTCAGGTCCAGGTTGATGAAACCGGCCACGCCCACCGCGGCGATGTCCACCTTGCTGCGGGCGCTGAGGCGCAGGTAGCAGGAGCCGGAGCGCGGGGACACGTCGGGCACCCGGATGGCCTCCACCATCTCGCCGGGCTCCAGCACGGTGAGCCCCGGACCGGTGAAGAAATCCTTGAGCCTGATCTGGCGGCGGCCGCCCCGCTCCACGGCCACCAGCGAGGCGCCGTGGGCCAACAGCGGCGCGGCGGTGTCGGCCGAGGGCGCGGCGTTGACGATGTTGCCGGCCACGGTGCCCATGTTGCGGATCTGCACGGTGGCCATCACCGAGCAGGCGTGGGCCAGGCCGGGATAGAGACGGCGCACCTCGGGGTTCTTGCCCACCTGGCTGATGCGGGCCGCCCCGCCGATGACCAGGCCGTCGCCCCCGGCGTAGGTGATGCCCTTGAGGCCGGCCACCCGGTTGAGGCTGATCAGATGCTCGGGGGCCTGGGCCCCGGTGCGCATCTTGATGACCAGGTCGGTGCCGCCGCACAACAGCTTTACGCTGGAGCGGTGGCGGCCCATCAGGTCCAGCACCTCTTCCACCGTCTTGGGCTGGTGCACCTGGAACTCTGGCATGCTCATGGCTAGCCCTCCTTACCGGAGGAGGCCATCTTGTCGGCGGCCGCGCCGATGGCTTCCACGATCTTGTTGTAGCCGGTGCAGCGGCACAGGTTGCCGCTGAGCCCCTGGCGGATCTGCTCCTCGCTGGGGTGGGGATTTTGGTCCAGCAGGTGCTTGGCCGACATGATCATGCCGGGGGTGCAATAGCCGCACTGCACCGCCCCGTGCTGCACAAAGGACTCCTGAATGGGGTGCAACTCTTGCGGCGAGGCGGCCAGGCCCTCGATGGTGGTGAGCTCGCGCTGGTGGGCCTCCACCGCCAGGGTGAGGCAGGAGCTGATGCTCACCCCATCCATGAGCACGGTGCAGGCCCCGCAGTCGCCCTGGGCGCAGCCGATCTTGGTGCCGGTGAGCCCCAGATCTTCCCGGAGCACGTCCACCAGCATCCGGTTGGGCTCCACCGCCACCTCGTAGCGGTCGCCGTTCACTATAAGTTCTATGTTCTGTTTGGCCATTTGCGACCTCCCTGCTCGGAGTTGGGGCCAACTTTTTTGATTTTACGCGCAACTATGCGGGTGTTCGACGTATAAGCGAAAAATAACATTACTGGGGACCGGGGTCAAGCAAACTCTTTTATCTATTTAGCGTTCTTTATAGTGAACGCTAGGCGGCCTTGGGGGACGCCGGGCGCAACTGCTGAGCCTCGGTGAAAAGCCGCCGCCGGGCCAGGCCCACCGCCACCACGCTGCCCAGGGTGGTGGAGCCCACCAGCATGAGCATCACCACGATTTGGTACTTGATGGCCAAAAGGGGGTCGGCCCCGGCCAATATCTGGCCGGTCATCATGCCGGGAATGAACACCAGGCCCACCCCCATCATGGAGTTGATGGAGGGAATCATGCCCGCCCGGATGGCCTCGGCGTTGATGGCCGCGGTGGCCTCCCGGGGTTCGGCCCCCAACGAGAGCAGCAGTTCCACCTCGTCGCGGCGGTTGCTCACCTCCCCGAAGAGGCGTTCCAGGGACAGGGCCATGGCGTTCATGGAGTTGCCCACCACCATGCCTCCCAGGGGCAGGAAGTAGCGGGGGTCCCACCAGGGCGCGGCCCGCACCACCACCCCGGTAACCAGAAAGCTCACCACCATGTAGGACAGGAGCATGGAGATGAACACCGGCCAGAACACCGGCACACCCTTGCCCCGTACCCGCCCGGCCACGATGCGCGCCGCGAAGAAGATCATGCCCGCGAACAACAGCAGCACCAGCCAGGCCTGGTTGATGGCGAAGATGTAGACCAGGATGTAGCCCATGAGGGCCAGCTGGCCCACGGTGCGCAGGGTGCCCACCAACAGTTCGCGGCCCAGGCCCAGCTTCAGCCACAGGGACGCGCCCCCGGCCAGCAGCACGAAGCCCAGGGCCAGGGCCAGCTGGCCGTAACCGATGTCCACCGCCCCGCTCACGGCGCTTCCTCGCGCAGGCGGCCCTGCTCCAGGATCAGGCGGCGCATGCTCTGGGCCTGGGGCGGCGGCTGGTGGCTGACCAGGAGCACCGCCCTGCCCTCAGCGGCCTGGGCCACGGCCACGGCCTCCACCAGCTCGCGGGACTCGGGGTCCAGGGCGCTCACCGGCTCGTCCAGCAAGAGCACCTGGGGCCGAAGCAGCAGCAAGCGGGCCAGGGCCAGGCGCTGGCGCTGGCCCAGGGAGAGGCCCTGGGCCTGGGCCGTGAGCTCCACCCCCTGCAACCCCAGGCCGTCCAGGGCCTCGCGCAGGGTCGCATCCGAGGGCGGCTGGGCGCCCTGGGCCGCCTTGAAGCCAAAGGCCAGGCGCAGGTTGTGGGCCACGCTGCCCGCCAGCATCAGCGGGCTCTGGGGCAAAAGCCCCACCCGCCGCCGCAGCTCCGGCGGCTGCCAGGCCTCCAGGGGCTGGCCCATAAAGTAGATGCTTCCGGCGCTGGGCTCGGCCAGGCGGTTGATCAGGCGCAACAGCGAGGACTTGCCCCCGCCGGAGGGCCCGCGCAGCCAGGCCAGTTGGCCCGGCTCCAGGGACAGCGAAACCTCCTCCAAAACCAGGCGGCCGTCCGGGGCCCGCCAGGACACTCGGTCCAGGCGCAGCAGTCCGGCGGCCAAGGCGGCCTCCTGGGTAAGGGCTGCGGGCATGGCCTATATCTTGACCAGGTCGTAATCGCGGCTGCCCAGGCCGATCTGTTGGGCATAGGCCAACTGGATCTGCCAGTCCACCTTGGGGTAGAGGTCCAGGAACTTGTCCTCGCCCGACGGGTGGGCGTGCTTGAGCTCGGTGCCCGGCAGGCCCGGGGCCTGGTTCACCAGGTCCACCGCCGCCTGGTCGATGGCCACCAGGTCGGTGGAGGCCAGGATGCCGATGTCGGCCACCATGGGTGCGTCGTTGAAGGGATAGCAGTCGCAGGCCGGGCTGATCTGGGTGAGGAAGGAGAAATGGACCGCGTTGCTTTCCTTGCCCGCCATCACTCCCTTGGTGTAGGCCACCATGCGCCGCAGGAAGTCGGGAATCTGGGCGTCCCAGCCGATCTGGATGGCCTCCTTGGGGCAGGCCAGGATGCAGTCGCCGCAGCCGATGCACTTGGCCGGGTCCTTGCTGGCCCGCACCTCGTGGTTCTTGGTGCCCTTGGGGGCGGGCTCGTCGGCCCCCCGGCGCACGAACTTGATGGCCCCCACCGGACAGCGCTCGATGCAGCGGCCGCAGGAGATGCACAGCTTGGGGTCTATGGAGGGGGTGATGTTGCTGTGCATGAACAGCTTGCCCCTCCGGCTGGCCGCGCCCATGCCCAGATTCTTGATGGCCCCGCCAAAGCCGGCCAGCTCGTGGCCCTTGAAGTGGCTAAGGCTGACCAGGCTGTCCGCCTCCACCACCTCGGCCCCGATCCAGGCCTCCTTGCACTCGGGCAGGTCCACCGGCACGGCCGCCGCGCTGTGGCCCCTCAGGCCGTCGGCGATGACCAGCGGCGCGCCCACCACGCTGTAGGCGAAGCCGTTCTCCGTGGCGGTGACCAGGTGGCCCGGCGCGTCGGAGCGGGTGCCCACGTAGAGGGTGTTGGCGTCGGTGAGAAAGGGGTGGCCCCCGGCGGCCTTGACCGCCTCCACGAAGCGGCGGGCGAACACCGGGCGGATAAAGGCGGTGTTGCCCTTTTCGCCGAAGTGCAGCTTGATGGCGGTGAGCCCGCCGGGCTTGACCGTGGCGGCCAGCCCCACCGCCTCGATGAGTTCGTCCAGCTTGCGCACCAGGGATCGTTTGATCGTGGCCCTAAGGTCGATGAAGTACACCGTGCTCGGCATGGCTAGGCTCCTTTGCCCGCATTGAAATTTTGGATACACATCCAGGTTATGGGCCGGGAGCGAGGGTGTCAAGGCGGCCCCGGAGGGGTGACAAAACCTTGGACAAAAAATTTGGGCTAGATGCCATAACAAGATGTAATTCAAAGCATTGTTTGTGACAAAAAGCGTGACAAAAATCCGGCGCAAAAAGGAAGGGCCGCCCCGCTCTGGCAGATGAGCGGGGCGGCGCTGGGGAGGTGGGGCTTGCTCTCAGCCAACAAGCCCACGGAGGTACTTTTAGTGTGCTCAGGCCGTCTGGGGCCTGGGCTTGGGGCGCAACAGGACCGCCAGGCCGGTGAACATGAAGGCCATGGCACTGCCCAGGTGGGTGAAGTCCAGCACCATGATCAAGGGCGGCGGCAGGAAGATGCCCAGGTTGCGCAACACCTTGGCCGCCCCGGAGACCACCAGCAGGCCCAGCAGGGTCCAGCCCCACCAGGAGCGCGGGCCCCAGGACCAGGCCGCGCCCGGGGCGCGGGTGTCCAGGGCCAGGCGCCAGGCCAGCATGCCCAGAAGCAGGGCCGCGGCCAGATAGTGCAGGTCGCTGGTGGCGTAGTAGTCGGCGGTCCAGGCCAGGCCGGGGATGTCGGCCAGGTAGTAGCGCTTGAAAATGGGCATCTGGCCAAAGCCGCTGAATAGGGCGAAACCCGCCGCGACGGAGTAGAACCAGCGGGCCACGCGGCCTCCGGGCGAATAACTCATGGCGCTCATGACTCACCTCCCGGCTGGCTGGGGGGCTGGTCACTGGGCGGCTTTTTGCCGAACATCCGGGTGAACCCGGCGGCCAGACCGGCCAAGGGGGCCAGGATCAGGGCGGCGGTGAGGTTTTCGGCGCTGTCCATGCTGTTGGCCACCGGGCCCATGGGCGGGCGGCCGGCGAAACCGGCCTTGCGGCCCTTGCCGCCCTGCTTACCCGCCGCGCGCTTGCCCTTGCCCTGGCCGGGAGCGGCCTCGGCGTGGGCCTGGTCGATGGCCGCGCCGACCACCTGGAAGGGCACCGGAGAAACGTAGAGGGTGTTGGTGCCGCCGTTTTCGCTCAGGCCATACACGTAGTCGCGCCAGTTGTCGGGGCTGGCGCCGTCGGCCGTGGCCTTTTGCCGGGCCAGGGCCTCGGCCTGGGCCAGCATCCGGGGCCTGAGGCCGATGCTCTGCACCTGCTCGGGGCAGACCGAAACGCACTGGGGCTGCTTGCCCTCCTTTACCAGGGGCAGGCAGCGGTGGCACTTGTACATGACCCCGTTGCCCGCGTAGCTGGGCAGGATGTCCAGATAGACCCCCACGCCGCTTTGACGCTGGGGGATATGCCAGGGGCAGGCCTGCTTGCACTTGGCCCCGCCCAGGCACACGTCCGGGTCTATATGCACCACCCCGTTCTTTTCCACTCGCCCGGCCCCAAAGGGACACAGGTTGGTGCAGGGGGGGTTGACGCAGTGCATGCAGCGCCGGGGCACGTGCAGCTCCACGGCCTGGCCCTTGTGCTCAAAGTCCAGGTGTTCCACATATAGGAAGTTGTAGGGGGTAAGGCGGTCGGAGACGTCCTTGCGCTTGCTCCAATCCTGGATGGGCACCCGGGACGGGAACGGCTTGGGAAATTCGGCCACCGGATCGGGCACCGTGTCCTGCCAGGTCTCCCGGCAGGAATCCACGCAGGCCTCGCAGCCGATGCACTTGGCCAGATCCAGAACGGTGCACAACTGATCGTCCGAGGTGGCTTGCACCGCCTGGGGCAGCACCACTCCGCTGGCCGCCACTCCGGCGGCCGCGGCCAAGCCCCCCCGGAGAAAATTTCTTCGACTAATGGCGTTACCCATGTTGTATATCCTTCTCGCTTTCGGTTCAGGGCTCAGAGCCCGCTTCCAGCTTGCCCTGGACTAAAGCAAGGGCCGTGCCGAAAGGCCCTTTGCGGGGCCAAATCAAATTTACGATATTATTTCCAGGTGTTGCGCTTCGCAGCCGCCGCAGGCTTACGTTAATTAACGTTAAACAAAATTAACATTGCGTTAATCACCAAGCGGCATCCCTAACTTTTTCATGCGTTTCCAAAGAGTTACCCGGCTTATCCCCAGGCGGGCGGCGGCCTGGGCCTTGTGACCGGCGGTGGCCTCCAGGGCCTCGCTTATCTCCCGGCGCAGGGCCTCGTCCCCGGCCGCGCCGCCGGGTTCGCCGGAAACGGGCCCGCAGACTGGCGTCTCGCCCACGATGCTGGGGGGCAGGTGCTGGGGCAGGATTTCGCCTCCCGGGCAGGTGACAAAGGCATACTCGATGGCGTTGATCAACTCGCGCACGTTGCCCGGCCAGGAATGGGCCATCAGGCGCTCCAGGGCCGCCGGGCTTATGCCGGTGACCCCCCGCTCGCTGCCCAGGGCGGTGCGCTCCACAAAGCCGCGGGTCAACAAGGGAATGTCCTCCTTGCGCGCGGCCAGGGGCGGCAGGGTGATGGGAATCACGTTGATGCGGTAGAACAGATCCTGGCGAAAGCCCCCCTCTTCCATGAGCCGGCCCAGGTCGCGGTTGGTGGCGGTTATGATGCGCACGTCCACCTTGATGGGGCGGTTGGAGCCCACCCGCTCCACTTCGCCCTCCTGCAACACCCGCAGCAGCTTTACCTGGACTTCGGCTGGCAAGTCACCGATTTCATCGAGAAAAAGGCTGCCCCCGTCAGCCGCCTCGAAGCGCCCGGTGCGGCTCTTTTCCGCCCCGGTAAAGGAGCCCTTCTCGTGCCCGAACAGCTCGCTTTCCAGCAAGGACGGATTGAGGGCCGCGCAGTTCACCTTGATGAAGGGACCGGCGGCCCGGGGCGATCGGCGGTGGATGGCCGCGGCGGCCAGCTCCTTGCCCGTGCCGCTGGCCCCCAGGATCACCACCGGGGCAGTGGAGGCGGCGGCGGCCTCCAGGAGCTGATACACTTGCATCATGGCCGGGGACTGGCCGATGAGCCCCTCGTAGCCGTAGGAGCGGGTCAGATGGCGCTTCAAGCCGCTGATCTGGCGGTCGCGCTCCACCACCGGGGTGATGTCGCTCAGGGTCTCCACCCCGCCGATGACCTGGCCCAGCTCATCGTGCAACACCCTGGCATTTTTTAGAATATGTATCTGCGACCCGTCCTTGCGGGTTATGGAGCAGCGGCGGTCGGCCACCCGGCCCCTTTCAAACAGGCCGCAGGTCATTTGCCCTTCCTGATCCTGGCAGGCCAGGCAGGTTTCGGACTCGAACACGGTGCAGGAGCGTCCCAGAACCTCCTCGCGCCGGTAACCGGTGAGGCGCTCGGCGGCCGGGTTCACGAACACCACCTTGCCCTTGGTGTCCACGATGAACAGCCCCTCGGCCATGGTATCCACCACCGAGTTCCAATAGCGGGGCACGTCTTGCGGGGTTATGTCGGCCACGGCAATCTCCTACGTTTGCATGGTGTTAACGTTAACGTTAAGGCCTGCGTGGGGCCAATGCAAGCGCAGGCCCCGTGAAGTTGCGGTTAAAAACAGCGGAGGCGCCCAAGTTCCCTTGCGGCGCCATAAGTTAACGACTATTTTTGAGGGCGACGGCCGCCGGGCTGGAAAGCATCCCTTGCACATTTTATTAGGCGTTGTTAAATTAGTTAATATTGGAGAATATATTGACCAGCAACCTGCATAACGAGGAACGTCGTCAGTTCGAGCGCCTTCTGCGCCAGCAGGGGATGAACCGCCTGGGCGATCGCCTGGCGGTGTTGGAGGCCTTTTTGGCCTGCGAAGACCACCTCAGCGCCGAAAAATTGCAAAAGGACCTGGCCGCGCAGGGGCGTCACCTGGAGCCTGAGTTCGTGGCCTCCACTTTGGGGATGCTCACCCGCTTCGGCCTGGCCTCCTGCCGGCACTTCGACAATCAGCCGGACCTCTACGAGCACCGCCACCTGGGCGAGCACCACGACCACCTCATCTGCACCCGCTGCGGCTCCATCACCGAGTTTCACCACCCCGAACTGGAAAAGCTCAAGCACGGCGTGGCCGAGGAGCACGGTTTTCACCACCTCAGCCACCGCTTGCAGATCTACGGCCTGTGCGCCAAGTGCCGTGAACGGCGCACCCCCACCCTGCCGCTGACCCTGGCCTCGCCGGGGGAAAGGGTGCGGGTGGAGCGCCTGGCCGGCGGCGAGCAGGCCCAGCGCCACCTGGAAGACATGGGCATCAGCGTGGGCAGCGAGCTGGAGGTGATCACCAGCGGCGCCGGGCCCATGGTGGTGGCCAGAGGCGGCACCCGCCTGGCCCTGGGCCAGGGGGTGGCGGGCAAGGTGCAGGTAAGTCTTTTGGAGCGCAACGGCCACGCTGTTAAGGAGCCCACTTCATGACCGACGCCATCACCCTGCGCCAGTTGCAGCCCGGCCAGCGCGCCACGATCAAAAAAGTAGGCACCAGCGGTGAGTTGGGGCGGCGCATGCGCGAGATGGGCCTTTTGCCCGGCACCGAAATTCAGGTGCTCGGCCGTGCCCCGCTCAAGGACCCGGTGGAGATAAAGCTGCGGGGCTACAACCTCACCCTGCGCAACAACGAGGCGGACTTGATCACCGTGGAGATCGGCGAGTAACCGTGACGCGCCCCTACACCATCGCCCTGGCCGGCAACCCCAACGCGGGCAAGACCAGCGTGTTCAACGCCCTCACCGGGGCCCGCCAGCACGTGGGCAACTATCCCGGCGTGACGGTGGAGTACAAAGAGGGCTCGGCCCTGCACGAGGGCAAGAAGGTGGCGGTGGTGGATCTGCCCGGCACCTACAGCCTCACCGCCTATTCCCCCGAGGAGCTGGTGTCGCGCAACTACCTCATCGGCCAGAGGCCCGACGTGGTGGTGGACGTGGTGGACGCTTCCAACCTGGAGCGCAACCTCTACCTGGCGGTACAGCTCATGGAGCTGGGGGTGCCCCTGGTCATCTGCCTGAACATGATGGACGTGGCCAAGACCCGAGGGCTCAGGATCGACGCGGCCAAGCTCAGCCAGCTTTTGGGCGTGCCGGTGGTGCCCACCGTGGCCCGCCAGAACCAGGGCATGGACGACCTGTTGGCCGCCGCGGTCCAGGTGGCCCAAAGCGCCCCGGAGTGGCGGCCGCTGAACATCAGCTACGGCAGCGACGTGGACCAGGGCGTGGCCGAGTTGGCCGACATACTGCAAGGGGCCCAGGAACGCCGGGGCCTGCTCAGCGCCCGCTGGCTGGCCGTGAAGTGCCTGGAGGGCGACCAGGAGGTCATGGACCGGGTGCGGGAGACCCCGGAGCTGGCCGACAAGCTCCTGCCGGTGTGCCGCCGGGTGGCCGCCCACATCAAGAGCACCATGGACGACGATCCCGACAGCATCGTCGCCGACTATCGCTACGGCTACATCACCGGCATCACCCGCCAGGTGGTCTCCAGCGAGCGCGAGGTGCGCATGGACCTCAGCGACAAGCTGGACCAGGTGCTCACCCACCGGCTCATGGGCCCGCTGTTTTTGTTCCTGGTGCTCTACGGCATCTACAACTTCGTCTTCTGGGCCAGCGAGGTGCCGGTGGTGTGGTTCGAGCACTTTTTCGCCTGGCTGGGCGGGGTGGTGGAAAGCGCCCTGCCCCCCGGGGTGCTCAGCTCGCTCATCGTCAGCGGGGTCATAGGCGGCGTGGGCGGCGTCTTGGGTTTCACCCCTCTAATCGCCTTCATGTTCTTCGCCATCGCGGTCATGGAAGACTCGGGCTACATGGCCCGGGTGGCCTATATCATGGACCGGGTGCTCAGGATCTTCGGCCTGCACGGCAACAGCGTCATGGCCCTCATGGTGGCCGGGGGCATCAGCGGTGGTTGCGCGGTGCCGGGGGTCATGGCCACCCGCACCCTCAAGGACCCCAAGGCCCGCCTGGCCACCATCCTCACCGTGCCCTTCATGAACTGCGGGGCCAAGCTGCCGGTCTACAGCCTGCTCATCGCCGCCTTTTTCGCCCATTTCCAGGCGGAGATGCTTTTCTTGTTGACCCTGATCTCCTGGGGCCTGGGCCTGGGCGCGGCCAAACTGCTTAGGGTCACGGTGCTCAAGGGCGAACAAACGCCCTTTGTCATGGAGTTGCCCCCTTACCGCGCCCCCACCATCAAGGGCCTGGTGATCCACACCTGGGAACGCACCTGGCAATACGCCAAAAAGGCGGGCACCATGATCCTGGGGGTCAGTGTGCTGATGTGGGCGGCCATGAGCTTTCCCGGCCTGGGCCCGGAGCAGGACGCCGCCTGGCAAAAGCGCCTGGCCGCCGCCCCCGGCCAGACGGCCGGCCTGGAGCTAAAGGCCGAGCGGGCCCGCCAGGAGTTGGCCGGCACCCTGGCCGGGCAGGCGGGGCAGGCGCTCACCGCCGTCACCGCCCCCCTGGGCTTTGACTGGCGGGCCAACGTGGCCCTGGTGGGCGGCTTCGCGGCCAAGGAGATCATCGTCAGTACCCTGGGCGTGGCCTACAGCCTGGGCGAGGTGGACCCGGAGCATTCCCAGAGCCTGAGCAAGCGTCTGGCCGCCGAGCCGGGCTGGAACCCGCTCAAGGCCTTTGCCCTCATCCTGTTCGTGATGGTCTACGCCCCCTGCCTGGCCACCGTGGTCATGATCCGGCGGGAAACCGGGACCTGGCGCTGGGCCATGTTCTCGGTGGCCTACAACACCCTAATCGCCTACCTGCTGGCCTTGGTGGTGTATCAGGGCGGCAAGGCCCTGGGCCTGGGATAGGGAGGCGCTCATGTGGCAGGCGATTGTCGTGGCGATCGTGGTGGGGCTGGCCGCCCTGTGGGTGGGCCGCCGCCTGTGGCGTTCCATGCGCGCGGCGGGTGATCAAAGCGCGGGCTGCGGCTGCGGCTGCTCCGGACCCTGCCACCAGCCCCAACCCCTGGAGGGGCCCGAACCGCCCGCCTGCGCGAACTGCGCCCAGCGCCCCGGGGAATCTGGGCGCCCCCCGCGACTAGGCTGAAACTAGGCCGAAGGTAAATCCATGACAAAGGTGGTGTGCGGTGCGCCCGCGCGCCAGGCCAGCCGCCCGCCCCAGGGCTCCAGGGCCTTGGCGGCCAGATACAGGCCCAAGCCGTCGTGCCGCCCGCCCTTGTCCCCCACGAAAGGCTCGAACAAGCCCGCGGCCATCTCCGGGGAAGGCCCGGCCCCGCTGTCGCTGACCTCCAGACCCAGGCGACCGTCTTCCTGGAAGTCGCGCACCTTTATCCAGGCCCCCTGGCTGTCGCGCACCGCCTCCACGGCGTTGGCCAAAAGGCTGTTCAGGGCCAGGGCCGCGTCCACGTAAGGCGCCTTTACGTATCCCCCCGCCTGGCTCAAACGGCGTTTTTGGTCGACCTCGTGCTTGCAGAAAAGATCCCCCCGCCAAAAATCCAGCTGCTCCCCGGCCAGCCGGGCCAAGGACAGGGGCTGGGCCTCCGCGCGCTGGTCGGCCAGGCTGCGCTTTGCAAGCAGATCCACCTCCATCCTGAGCCGGTCCGTCCCCTCGTGCATGGAGGCCAGACGTTGGCTCATGCCCTCAGTCTGCCCCTGCTCCACGGCCAGTTGGGCCAGGTCCAGGGGCAGGGCAATCATCTGAATCGCGCTGGACAGGTTGTGCACCACCCCGCGCAAGAGCCGGGCAGTGAGAATGATCCGTTCCCTATTGAGCAGGGCGGAGAGCACACAGGGGCTCAACTCGCGGCTAGAGTCCAAAACGGCTCCCAATTTGGATTTTAACTGGAGGTGGAGGAAGAAGAAGCGGACAGTTCATCCAACCAAGGCCCCAACTGATGCTGCTCGAGCATCTGCAAGAACCCCTCGACCACCATGGGGTCGAACTGGGTGCCGGAGGCATTCACCAACTCCCGCACCGCCTCGGCCATGGTGCGCAAGGGCCGGTAGGAACGGTCGCTGGTCATGGCGTCGTAGGCGTCGGCCACGGCCACCACCCGGGCCAGCAAGGGTATCTCCTTGCCCGCCAGGCCGTCGGGATAGCCCTCGCCGTCCCAGCGCTCGTGGTGATGCCTTACGATGTGGCATTCGTCCTGGCTCAAATCCATGGCCCGGACGATGGACTCGCCGATGGCCGGGTGACGCTTGATCTCCTGGTACTCCTCGGCGGAGAGCTCATTCTCCTTGAGCAGGATGTGGTCCTTGATGCCGATCTTGCCTATGTCGTGCAGATACCCCGCGAACTTGAGCGACTCGATCTGATGCAACTCCAGCCCCATGGCCTCGGCGGTCAACACCGCCAGGTTGGTCACCCGGCGGCTGTGCTGGCGGGTGTAGGGATCTTTGGCCTCCATGGCCCGCACCAGGGCCCCCAGGGTGGAATGCAGGCTGGAGTTCATTGATTCGTAGAGGGCTATGTTCTCCACGCTGAGAGCCGCCTTTTGCAAAAGGAAACGGCTCAAAAAAACGTCCTCTCCCCGGAAAGGCAGGCCGCCGCGTTTTTCGCCCAGCACCAAAAGGCCCAGAGGCTGCTCATGGATCATCATGGGCAGGCACAGTACGGGGCCGCTCAGGGGCAGCACCTCGCCGGTTTCTTCCCAGGTTTCCGGGCGGCCCATTACCGCCTTGCCGCCGGCGGCCGCCTTGCCCAACAGGCCCTGGCCCATACGGCCGGCGACCTGGCCCACCGCCTCGCTGGAAAAACCGTTCACGGCGATGACCACCAGGTGGTCGCTGGAGGGTTCCAAAAGCAGCACCGCGCTCTTGCCCGCCTCCAGGTTGGTGGCCGCCAGGTCGGCTATGCCTTGGTAGATGGCCTCCGAGGTGTGCATGTGGTCTATGGCCTCGGAGATCTGGTGCAGCATCTGCTGCTCGCGCACCCGGCGGCTCAACTCCTGGTTCAGGCGCTCGATGCGCTCCTGCTGTTTGAGCCGCTCGGAAAGCCGCAGGTTTTCCTTGAGCAAGCGGTGCTCGCGCACCACCCGCTCCAGGGTGGCCTTGACCTGGTCCAGGTTGAAGGGCTTGATCAGGAAATCGCTGGCCCCCTGGCGCATGGTGTCTATGGCCGCGTCCAGGGAGGGGAAGCCGGTCATGATAACCACCGGCAGCGTCTTGTCCATGGCCTTGAGCTTGGACAGGAGCTCCAAGCCGCTCATGCCCGGCATCTTCAGGTCCAAAAAGGCGCAGTCAAACTTTCCCGGTTGAAACTTTTCCAGCGCCTCTTGGCCGCTGGCGGCGGAGGTGAGGGAATAGTTCTTGAGGTTGACCAGGTACTCGGCCATGGATTCGCGAATATTGGACTCGTCGTCCACCAATAAAATTGATAGACGTTCGCTGACTTCCTCGGATGGTCTCGCTTGGCTCATTTGCATCTTATAGGCTCCCGCGCCCATAGATAATGCCCCGCCGACCCCAGAAAATCAAGGTGGCCATGCCCCCCTGGCGATGTCTGTTTGAATCAGTTGATGATTTTAGCATATGCCAGAGGGCCAAACTAGCGTGAAGCGCCTGCCCCCTTGTTCCTTGGCACACCCCTTGGCGAGAGATATAATGCACCATCAGTTCACCTTTATTTCAATAGCAAGGGACGGCATGCCGTGGAGCCTTCAGCGCAGCAGTTAGAGCAGTTGGCCGCCATCTGGGATAGCCAGGCCCAGGATGACGGGCCGGTGGTGGACTACAGTGACCCCAGCTTCAGCGTTCCCCTGGCCGTGGCGGTGCATCCCACGGACCCGGCCGCTCTGGCCGAACATTTCCTGAACCTTTGGACCTGGGCCCGTTGGGTGCGCATATACGCCAAACCTCCCCAGGCCGTCCTGGCGGCCAGCCGCCTGGCCGCGGCCCAGGGCAAGCCCAAGGCGGTGTCCTGGATGGCCCCCGGCACCGGCCACCCCCTCTCCTCCCCCGGCGGCGTCCCGGGAGTGGCGGTGCTGCGTTGCGACTGGGCCGCCGGCCCCGAGGAGGTCCACTTCAACGCCACCGAGGCCCAGCGTCAAGGATTGATGCTGGTGGTGGACGAATCCACCACCGGGCTTCGCCTGGCCCGGGGCGGAGCCTGCGCGGCCTACGGCCTGCAACCGGACGCGGTGCTCTGGGCCCCCACCCTGCCCGGCGGGCGCACCCTGGGCCTGTTGGCCGGCCGGGGCGAGGCCCCGCCGGAGCCCGAGGAAAAGCAGCTGCCCGGCCCCGAGGCTAGAGAAGCGGCGGCCGTGCTCCTGGACTTGGCCCGGCGTGAGGATATTCACGCGGCCATGGAGGCCTTGGGCCAAAACCTGCGCATGGGCCTGGAGTACTTCAGCCGCCGGGCCGGACTGAACGATGAAATCGCCCTGGAGGGCCCCATGTCCCTGCCGCGCCTGACCGGCCGCCGGGTGTGGGCCTTCATGGCCCTGGCCGCCGAGGAGCGGCTGCGTCTGGCCCCGTTGGTGCTTTTCGACCCCGTGTTGGACCAGGAAGACGCGCAAGAATTGGTATGGCCCCGCCTGGCCCGGGCCTGCGCCCGCCTGAAGGTCTTGCCCGAGGGCGAGATGGCCCCCCTGGGCTGGCGCGACGCCGGCCCAAGCACCTGCCGGGCGGCTGGGGACATACTTAAAAATTTCCAAAGCTGAACCGGGAGAACGCGCCATGCGCTGGTTGTGCGTTTCGCTAGTTTGCCTGGCCCTGCTGGCCGTCGCCCCCAACCTTCAGGCCGCCGACGGGCCCATAGTTGCCCTGCAGGCCAAGCCCCAGACGGTGAGCGCCGTTCCCGGCGGGTCGCTGCAATTGGAGTTGGTGCTCACCATCGCGCCCAAGTTCCACATCAACGGGCCCTCCGCCGGGGACGCGGGCCTGATCCCCACCGAGATCGCGCTCAGCGCACCGAAAGGCCTCAGTTTCGCGGCGCCGGTCTATCCCAAGGCCAAGGAAGTGCGGGTGCAGTTCGCCGACAAGCCGGTGGAGATGTACGGCGGCCAGGTGGCCGTGCGTCTGAGCGGCCAGGTGGCCAAGGGGATGAAGCCGGGGGTGTACCCGGTAACGGCGCGGGTGTCCTATCAGGCCTGTGACGACATGGTCTGCCACATGCCCGGCGCGGCGGAGCTGTCTTTTCAAGTAAAGGTCGCCCCCAAGCCGTAGGCTAATCCGAATCCTCACCCTTCATCAGCCGCCGCTTGATGATTTTCATCAGCACGTAGCTGATCGCCAGCACGGCCAGCACCAGCACCGCCACCATCTGCAGGCCCTTGAGCAGATCCAGGTGGTCGAAGATGATCCCCCCGAACAGATAGCCTAGCCCGCCGAAGACCAGGCACCAGGCCAGGGCGGAAATGAAGTTGAGCAGCACGAAGCGCCAGGCCGGTATGCCGGCCATGCCGCAGGCCAGGGGTATGACCATGCGCAGGCCGATCAAAAAGCGCGACAGCAGGATCAACAGCACCGCGTGACGCCGGATGAGCCGCCGGGCCTCCACCGCCTTGCGGGCGATGGAGCTGGACCAGGTGAACACCTCCGCCCCCCGCCAGCGCCCCAGGGCGAAAAAGATCTGGTCGCCGACGAAGCCGCCCAGCATGGCCACCAGGGCCACGTAATAGGGGTTCAAGAGCCCCTTGCGGGCGGCGATGCCCGCCAGCATGAAAAAGGTCTCCCCCTCGAAAAAGGTCCCCACGAACAGAGCCCAGTAGCCGTGCTCGGTTATGGCTTGTTGTATGGCCGCAAGGTCCATGGGTTCGCGCCGCGTGGGTTGGGGGAAAATTTCTGTGCCAAACAGGCCGACAAGCCTTAAATATAAGTTAGAGGTAATAGCATGACCACCACCGAAAGTAAAAAACATCCCTGCCCCGATTGCCGGGCCTGCCAGGGGTGCTCCCCGACCCGCTGCCACCTGTGCCGGGGCCAGGGGGCCGAGAGCTCCGAGCGGCGCTTTGCCGGGCTCTCCATCGCCGAGCAGTGCGCCCTTTTCGACGCGGTGAACCGGGGCGAGGCCCCGGAGGGAGACTACGCCCACCGCTCCGCCGAGGCTTTTCCCATGGTCGAGCGGGCCTGATCTTCCGTGCTATCCTGCTTGTCAGGCTTGAGCCGCGTCGCTTGACGATGGCTTGCCGCGGGAGAACGAGGTTGTCGATAACCAAGGAGGATGAGCATGTTCAAGGTGTTGGAGGGCGGCGAGGGCCCGGTCCTGGCCGTGGAGATCAGCGGCTCCTACACGGTGGAGGACGTCAAGGCGTTTGAAAAGGCCGCCGAGGCCCGGCTGGCCCAGGGTCATCCTCGCCTTAACATCCTAATCAAAATCGACCGCATGGATTGGCTGAAAATCAAGCCCCAGGCCTTCTTCCAGGACGCCAAATACGCCATGGAGCACATCAAGCAGATGCGCCACCTGGCCATCGTGGGCGACAGCAAGCTGGAAGAGGTGCTGGTCAAGCTGGACAACCTGATCTTCGGGCGCGAAAAACAGGAGTTGATCGAAAAGTATTTCGACGTGTCCGACCTGGATCAGGCCTGGGAGTTCGTGCGCTCCTAGCGCCGGCAGGCCACGTCGGCGATGCAGGTCATGGCTTCCAGGGCGGCCTCGATGTCGGCTTGCGTGTTGAAGGCTCCCAGGCTGAAGCGCACCGACCCATAGGGCGAGGTGCCCAGGTCCTGGTGCAGCAGAGGGGCGCAGTGCAGCCCCGCGCGCACCGCTATCTCGTAGTCTCCGTCCAGGACCGCGGCCAGATCCCCGGCCTTCATGCCCCGCACGTTGCAGCTCAAAAGGGGCAGGCGTTCGCCGGGGCCCGTGGCGTGGTAAAGCTCCACCCCTTCGATAGCCGCCAGGCCGTCGCGCAGGAGGGCGAAAAGCTCGCGCTCGCGGGCCAAGGCCTGCTTATGCTCGGGCGAGGTCACGTAGTCCAAGCTGTGGCCCAGGCTTAACACCCCCAACAAATTGATGGTTCCCGCCTCCAGGCGATGGGGGTAGTCCATGGTGTGGACCAGGCTGATGGAATCCACCCCCGTGCCGCCGTAGCGGGTGGGCAGAGGATTGACCCGGGGGCTTAGGACCAATCCCCCGATGCCGGTGGGGCCCAACAGGGACTTGTGGCCGGTGAAGGCCAGGCCGCCCACGTCCCATTTTTCCAGCTCGATGGGATGCAGGCCGGCGCTCTGGGAGGCGTCCAACAACAGCTCCACCCCCTGCTCCCGACACAGGGCGGCGATCTCGGCCGCGGGCTGCACCGTGCCAAACACGTTGGAGGCGTGGTTGAGCATCACGAAGGCGGTATCGGGCTTCAGGGCCCGGGCCACGGCCTCGGGCTCCACGTAGCCTTGGTCGTTGAAAGGCACCAGGTCCAGGGCAATGCGGCCCTGGGCCGCCAGGTGGTGCAGCGGCCGCAGCACCGAGTTGTGCTCCAGGCGGGTGCTCACCACGTGGCAGGGCTCCTGGGTCAGGCCCTGGATCAGGGTGTTCAGGGCGTCGGTGGCGTTGTAGGCAAAACAGACCCGCCAGCCCTCGTTGCCGCCGAAAAAGCGGATCACCTTTCGCCGTACCGCCTCCACCTCGTACTCGGCCTCCACGGCCAGGTCGTAGCCGCCCCTTCCCGGCGAGGCCCCGGTTTGCAGATATTGCTCCAAGGCCCGGCGCAGGGGTTCGGCCGGCTTGGGGAAGGTGGTCGCCGAGTTGTCCAGGTAGATCATCCGCAAATCCGCAGACGGGCTCGGGCTCAGCCGCAGCTCTTGGGGTTGGGCAGTCCGGCCAGGCGGCGAGCCCCGAATTTAAGGCCGCCGGGGAACAGCCCTTCCAGCTCCAACAGGCTCAGGCCGGTGCCCTTTTTGAGTTTGTTGTTCAGCGGGGCGCGGCCGTTGTAGGCGTAAAAGTCGCGCAAAAAGTGGATCACCTTCCAGTGGTCCTCGGTCATGGTTTCCAGACCAGCCTCCTTGGCCAGTTCCCGGACCGCCGCCTCGCTCCAGTCATCAAACTCCCAAAAAAAATCTTCCGAGTCAAAAGCTATTTCTTTGCCGGCCAGCAAACGGAGGTGCCGGCCAAGCTGGGGCGTAGCTCCATCTTGGCCGGCACCGGTGTCCATTGCTGGGGTCTCGTCTCTCTAGGCCTTGGCCGCCAGGGCGGCCTTGACCTTATCCGGGGTGGCCGGAATGGTGGTGATGCGCACCCCGGCCGCGTCGTCGATGGCGTTGAGCACCGCCGGAGCGGTGGGCACCATGCACATCTCGCCCACGCCGATGGCCCCCAAGGGACCGGTGGTGCGCGGGGTCTCCAGTATGATCACTTCCATGTCAAAGGAGGTGTCCATGGTGGGGAACTTGAAGCTGCGCCAGTCGTTGGTCTTGCCCGCGATGTACTCCTCGCGCAAGGCGTAGCCCACGCCCATGTCCATGCCGCCTTCCAGCTGGCCGGCCAGGTTCTGGGGATGGATCGCCGTACCCGCGTCCACCGCGGTGGTCATCTTTACCACCTTGACCTCGCCGGTCTCGGTGTTGACCTCCACCTCGGCCATCTGCACCGCGTGCACCTGGGTCTCGAAGTTGGGGCCCTGGCCGGTCTCCGGATCCAGGGGCTTGGCCTCGATGTTCTTCTTGCGGCCGATGTAGCGGCGAGCCTTGCCCGCCTCCACCAGCTCCTTGCCGGTCTTGGCGCCGCTGGCGGCCATGGCCTCCTTGAGCTGCTTCAAGCCGTCGACCAGAGCGTTACCCATCATGTAGGTGATGCGGCTGCCGGCGGCCGGGCCCGAGGCCGCGGTCACGTCGGTGCTGCGGGTGTACAGGCGCACCTTGTCCATGGTCAGGCCCATCACCTCGCAGGTGAGTTGGGTGAGCATAGAGTCGTTGCCCTCGCCGGGGTCGGCCACGGCGCCGAAAACGCTCACGCCGCCGTCATCGTCCAACTCAACGGCCACCACCGAGGCGTCGCCGGGGCCGCCGATGCCGAAGGAACCGCAGGCCACGCCCACGCCACGTTTGATGGTGTCCGTGGAATTTTCCTTGGCTTCTTTCATGGCCCGCTCATAGTGGGGCCGCACGGCGTCAATCAGGGCGAATATGGGCCATTGCTCTACCGCTTGCCCCGTGGCTCCGGCCTGGCCGACTTGCAGGAAGTTCTGGTAACGGAACTCCAGGGGGTCCTTGCCCAGCTTGCGGGCCAGCATGTCCACGGTGGACTCCATGGCGAAGATCTGCTGCGGCGGCCCCGCGCCCCGGGCCGCGCTGCCCCAGGGATTATTGGTGTAGGCCAGGCGCGATTTGATATCCAGGGTCGGCATGTGATAGGAGCCGGCTATCATCCACAGGGCGCGCAGGACCACCACGTGACCGATGGAGTAGTAGGCGCCATTGTCCACGGTGATATCGTTGGCGTAGGCGGTGATCTTGCCGTCGGCGCCCGCGCCCATCTTGGTGTGCATCTTGAAGGAGTGGCGCTTGGAAGACGCCTGCATGGACTCGGCCAGGGAGGGCACGTAACGGATAGCGGACTTGAAATGCATGGCCGCCGCCGCCGCGATACCTTCGGTGATCACGTCGATCTTGATACCGAATTGGCCGCCCACGTAGGCCTCTTCGTAGCGCATGTTCTCAAAACCCACCGCCTCCTGGATCATGCCCAGGTGAGTGTGGATGTTGATGCTGCGCCCCACCACCACTAACTTGTCCTCGCCGTCCTCGTCCTTTTCCCAGTAGGCCAGGGAAACCTCTGGCTCCAAGGGGGCCTGGTGGTTGAACTGAGTGAGGAAATCACCCTCCACCACGGCCGCCGAGCCCGTGAAGGCCGCGTCGGCGTCGCCCCTTTTGATCGGCTGCTCATAGCACAGGTTGGGGATGATGTCGTGCAGCTGCGGCGCGCCCTCGGCCATGGCTTGATCGGTGTTGGCGAGCACCGGAAGGGGGTCCAATTCCACCTTGATGGCCGCGGCCGCGGCCACGGCCTGCTCGTGGGTCTGGGCGGCCACCGCTACGATGGGGTCGCCGATGTAGCGCACCACTTCAGCGCAGAGCACCGGGCGGTCGGCAACCAGGTACTTGAGGATGTTGGTGCCCTTGATGTCCTTGGCGGTCATGAAACCGGCCACGCCGGGCATCTTGGCCGCCTCGGAGGTGTCGATGCTCTTGATCGTGGCGTGGGGCAGGGTGCTGCGCACCACGGCCAACTCCAAGGCGCCGCTAAACTTGTAATCCGCGCCAAAGCGGGCCACGCCACAGGCCTTGATCATGGCCGAGGGGCGGGGATGGGAGGTGCCCAGCATGGGGGCGTCGGCCTCGGGATAGAGATCCTCGGGCTTTTGCTCGCCGCGCAGGAAGCTGCCGGCCAATTCCACTGCCTCGATGATCTTTTTGTAGCCGGTGCAGCGGCACAGGTTGTGCTTGAAGGCTTTCTTGATCTCTTCTTTGCTGGGAGTGAGAGTCTGCTCCAAAAGCGCCTTGGCGGACATGATCATGCCCGGGGTGCAGAAACCGCACTGCACGGCGCCGGCCAGCACAAAAGCCTCTTGGATCAGATGGGGGTTGTCCGGGGTGCCCAGGCCTTCCACGGTGATTACCTCGGCGCCGTCCAGTTTGGCTACCTTGGCCAGGCAGGAGCGCACCGCTTTGCCGTCGACCAAGACCGTGCAGGCGCCGCATTGCCCCTTGCGGTCGCAGGATTGCTTGGCCCCGGTGAGGTCCAAGTTCTCCCGCAGAATATCCAATAATACCGTCTGGTCATCGACCACAAACTCGTGTTTGCGTCCGTTAACCGTCAAACCAATCTTCTTCATGATTAACTCCTGTTACGGCGGCTTGAAACTCCCTTAGCTAATGAGCGGGGATGGCAGGCCCGGTAAAAATTCAACTCGGGCCTTGATCTGCTAAACATGACACATCATAGATCATAACTCCAGGTTTGGCGACCCTCATACAGTTGTTATTTTTAACATATATAAAAATTGGCCCAGGCCCCATCGCGCCCAAAAACAAGTTAAACGATAAACCCAAATGACGGACGCTCCGCGCCCGAAAACCCGGCCGGGCCGGATAAGGAACCTAGCCGGGTTTCGCCGGGTGGCCCCAGCGGACGCGGCCCCCCATCCGGACAAGACACTGCGCAAGGATCGCTGTGAATTTGGCTAGTTAGACGTCCGAGCGGTTGCAGGCGCCCCCCGGGTGTGCTATCCATAATGGAAGGGGTTATATATCCCACAATGCCCTTTTTTCCAAAGGAGGTGGGCTATGTCGCGCGCACCGGCCGTGGCCGGCCGTTTCTATCCCGGCCGGCCCGAGGAATTGGAAGCCAGCGTGCGGGGCTATCTCGGCGCGGCGGCCGAGCCCGAGGAGGCCCTGGCCGTAGTTTGTCCCCATGCGGGATACATGTATTCCGCCTCGGTGGTGGGCAAGGTGCTGGGCCGGGTCAAGGTGCCCCGGCGGGTGGTGGTCCTGGGTCCCAACCACCAGGGCCTGGGGCAAAAGGCGGCCCTGATGAGCCGCGGCTCCTGGCAGACCCCCCTGGGCCAGGTGACGCTCGACGCCGAACTGGGCGGCGAGATATTGTCGCGCAACGCCCTGGTGCGCGAGGACGACCTGGCCCACCAGTACGAGCACTCCCTGGAGGTGCAGGTGCCCTTTCTCCAGGTGCTCAGGCCCGATCTGCTCCTGACCCCCCTGTGCCTGTCCATGCTCAGCTACGAGCAATGCGAGCAACTGGGCCACGACCTGGCCGAAGCGGTGCGGGCCGTGGGCGAGCCGGTGCTCATCGTGGCCAGCACCGACATGACCCACTATGAGTCGGCCCAAAGCGCCGCGGCCAAGGACAAGCTGGCCCTGCAACAGATACTGGCCCTGAACCCCCAGGGCCTGTATAACACCGTAGCCACCAAACGCATCAGCATGTGCGGCTTTTTGCCCACCACCGTGGCCCTGGCCGCGGCCCTGGGGCTGGGGGCCAGCCAGGCCGAGCTGGTGGCCTACACCAACAGCGGCGAGGCGACCGGGGATTATGACCAGGTGGTGGCCTACGCCGGGCTGATAATCAAGTAATCATTTTAAACGCGTGCGCCCCCGGCCGGGGCGTGTCCTGGGAAATGGATCATGGATAAGGCAACCGACAACACCCCCCGGGTACGCACCCGCTTCCCACCCTCGCCCACCGGGGCTCTGCACCTGGGCGGGGCTCGCACCGCCCTGTTCAACTGGCTATTCGCCCGTCACCACGGCGGTGAATTCGTCCTGCGCCTGGAGGACACCGACCGCCAGCGCTCCAAACAGGAGCACGTGGAAGGCATCCTGGCGGCCATGGACTGGCTGGGCCTGGACTATGACGAAGGCCCCTATTACCAGACCAAGCGCCTGGAGCGCTACCGCGAGGCCATCGACCAGATGCTGGCCAAGGGCCGGGCCTATTGGTGTCACTGTTCGCCCGAGGAGCTGACCAAGCAGCGCGAGGCGGCCATGGCCGCCGGCGGCAAGCCCATGTACGACGGCACCTGCCGCGAAAAAAACCTGGGGCCCGCCCCCGGCGCGGTGGTGCGCTTCAAGGGGCCGCGCACCGGAGCCACCACCTTCAACGACCTGGTCAAGGGCCCCATCACCTTTGACCACAAGGAGCTGGACGACCTTATCATCCTGCGCTCCGACGGCTGGCCCACCTATCACCTGGCCGTGGTGGTGGACGACATCGACATGGGCATCACCCACGTAATCCGGGGCGATGACCACGTGAACAACACCCCGCGCCAGATCCTGCTCTATCAGGCCCTGGACGCCGAGTTGCCCCAGTTCGCCCACGTACCCATGATCCTGGGCCCGGACAAGACCAAGCTCTCCAAGCGCCACGGAGCCACCGCGGTGATGGACTACCGGGACATGGGCTATCTGCCCGAGGCCATGCTCAACGCCCTGGCCCGCCTGGGCTGGTCCCACGGCGACCAGGAGATGTTCTCCCGCCAGGAGCTCATCGACTACTTCGGGCTCAAGGCGGTGGGGCGCAGCGCGGCGGTGTTCGACACCGACCGCCTGTTGCACCTGAACCAACGCTATATCCAGGAGAGCGGCCCCGCCCGCCTGGCCGAGCTGTTGCCGCCTTTTTTGGCCGCCCGGGGCATCGAAGAATACAACCAGGCCACGCTCCTGGCCTGCTTGCCCGAACTGACCCCCCGGGCCAAGACCCTGGTGGAGCTGGCCGATTGGGCCGAGCCCTACCTGGTGGACGAGCCGGTCATGGACCCCAAGGCCGTCAAAAAGTTCCTGGGCCCGGCTCAGGTGCCGGTGTTGGAGCGGGTGGCGGCCCTGGTTAAGGCCAAGGGCACCGGCGACCCCGAGGCGCTGGAAGCCGGCGTGCGCGATATCGCCGAGCAGATGGAGCTGAAGCTGGGCGGCGTGGCCCAGCCGGTGCGGGTGGCCCTGACCGGGCGCACCTTCAGCCCCGGCATTTTCGAGGTCATGGCCATCCTGGGAGACGAGCGGGTTAAGGCCAGGTTAACTAGGGCCTTGGGGCTGGCGGCAAAATAAAAACTCTGCTAAAAAAGGCTTGACGCCGGCAGGCTCAGGCTATAAATCAGTGCGTACCTGCTGGCGGATCGTCTAACGGCAGGACTGCAGACTCTGGATCTGCCTATCCAGGTTCGAATCCTGGTCCGCCAGCCATACATATGTTTGTGCACGGTCCCATCGTCTAGTGGTCTAGGATATCGGCCTCTCACGCCGAAGACACGGGTTCGAACCCCGTTGGGACTGCCAAATAATATCAAGAGGTTGGCCTATATGGGTCAGCCTCTTTTTTTGTCTTCGCGTAATTGGACGTAGTGCTGGACGTAGGATTGCTCAGGCAGTCCCAGTTTTTTTGCCGCCTTCCAAGACTTTCAGGTGGGGTCTGATGTCTTTGATACCTCGGAGATATCGCTCGGTAGTGCTCAGATTCTTGTGTCTGAGGAATTGTTGCGCGACCTTCATTGATACATTGTTGTGAGCAAGTACGGTCGCACCCAGCCCCCTGATTCCATGGTGCCCGAAGGGAGTTACTCCAGCCTTCTGGCATAGGTTCTTTGGGAAGGTCCTTCTATTGATGAACTTTTGACCAGCATACTTGCCCTCTTGCACAGTAAATACCCACTCGGATTTACCGGCCGTTAGACGATGGGCCAGTAACGCTGTTCGCAACTCATCGTTCATAGGCAACCAGACCGATTCTAGGGAGCCATCCTTGGTTTTCCTAGTCTTAAGACGAATTCGCGGCTCGTCCTTGTCCAAATCAACATCTTCCCAGCGCAGGTTATAGACTTCACTTTTGCGACCACCAGTGTGAAGAAAGGTCAAAAGGATTACTTTATCTTGGCCTTCCGCCACATCAAGCACCTTTATGAAGTCCTCCAAGAGGGGCACATAATGGGGCTCAACGTCATGTGGAAACTTTTTAACTGCCTTGAAGGGGTTTTTAACCGGGAAGTCTCTGTACTCGACACCCCAGTTCCAAGCAGCCAGTAGATTCTTTCGGGCCTTGTTCGCCTCATTGCCTCCTTTGCGGGCGAAAACTGAGTTAAGGAAGTCTAACGCGTCACCAGCCTGGATTTCGGTTGTAACCCCTACTGGGTCGAAAAACTTGAAGAAAAGACGAAATATGTCGCGTTTTTCGCGCAGAGTCTTAGGCGTAACATGGATGGAAGACAAATAGTCATTAGCCCATCTATGTAAGGAGACCGAATGGATCCCCTCCTTGCTCAAGACTGCTTCTATCTCTTCTGGGGGTACTCCGGCGTTTAGGAGTCTCTCGATCGAATCCGTGGGGATGCCGATCTTCAGAAGTCGTCGGACTTCCAACTCCCAAGCCAGTGCTTGGTCCCTGTCCTCGAAAATCTTCTCTTTCCTGAAATCCTTGCGGTTGATCTGCGCGACCCATAGCTTTTTGCCGTTCCTCTGCCTCTTGCTGGGCATGGATCCTCCTCACTGTTTCCTCTATTAAGTTGTCAAAGAACAGCACACGGCCAGAGATGCGCACTCCACCGTACCTCTCAGGGTAGCGAAGTACCGTGCTCTCAGCAACTTCGAAGAAGTCTGCTACCTCCTCCGTCGTGCGCTTTTCCCCTAATCCCGGACACATAATTTTTAGTAGCTTCCTTTTTTGTTTCTCGCGGTTAACTTAAATTTGATATACAGAAGATTGGTTATCGGGCTACTCAGGACAAGACGAGTTAGAATTTTTCCTATTCGTACCATTTTGAGAGACAGATATGGGCAAAATGACTAGCTTGGATCACGACATTAAAGATTTGAGGAACAAACTAGAGCATTACTGCTTTTGGTCATGGGAATATCAGAGAAGAAATACCAACTACAAAAATTTATTTAGTAAAACCAGAGAGCCTCAAAGAACTGCCGAGCATCAGGCTATAATAAATCAACCTACTAATATTAATAATGGTCTAATTGAAGAAGATATATCTAATAAAATAAAACCGCATGATCCTCAATTTGCTACTGCTGCTAAAATAATTACTAAATTTAAACGTAAGCCAAGAGATCCAAAGATTGGACTTAACTCAGATGAAATTTTGAAAAAAATCATTGGTGGTAACTACGAGTACGATATTCACACGCCCGAGGAATTGGAACTATTTATGTTTAGAGAAGACAATTTTGTCTGTTTTCAGGAGGGCGATATATTTACCTATCCTATTACTAAAAGTCTTTTATCTCGACCAATTGCCGAAATAAACGCCATGAGACTCGTAATCAATGTAAACGGCCCACTATCTCAAATAAGAAAAAGAGTTGAATTAGCTTATCATAAATCCCATATAACAGAGCCAATAGAAAATTTGCTGTGGAAAGATGATTGTGGCGATGATAAAAGCAAAAGAGCACTATTAGCCTATTTAAAAGTATTGGATGATTGTAGAATGGAAAGAGTTGGCAGTAAGAGAGCAAGAATCAGACCAGAACTTGATCTTCCGCGAGCGGTGGGACTATGGATGTGGGATCGTAAAAATATCGATGGCATTAAATTTGGAGTTGCTCATAAGAAGCTACTCGAACAGTTTAAAAACGCTGCCCTTAAAAAACCATTTAGAAATCTATCAACGGTCAGCCGGTATGTTCGTAGAACTGGAATATGTATAGAGTCTGGAGAGGTTTTGCCTATGACAGACTGATTGAATTTGGTTTTTGTCACCACCATTTCACCCCTTTTTTACTCCTAGACGTTAATCCCTACTTTTTGCAAAAAAGTCCTATTAATCCATTTACACAACGATGGTGGGTGTGATCAACCTCCCTGCCTTATGGGCATGGTTTGCATTCTTGGGTTGTTCTGTTCTAGCTTTTTTCGCAAAACGTAATATTGGTAAATAATAATTAATATCAATAAGATAGATAGCACGGATAGGCTTTTCATCTAGTCGTTTCGACCCATTTCACCTACGACATAACTTATTTCCATAACGAGGCAGCACCCGCATTTCGCACCGCTGCCAAAAAAATTAAGGAGATAAAATATTATGGAAAAGCAATCAGTTAGCATTTCGAGGGCAATCACACTTCGGGGGACCCTTCTTCCTGTTCTAGTTCGGAATTACAGGGCGGAGCCGGATGGGGGCGCAGTCCCTATGGGTAGGACTGAGGAGAGGGAGGATAACCACAACTAGCAACTGCGGGCGGAGACCTCTGGTTGGGTTTCCGCCCATTCAAGAAGGAGGTGCGTATGAATAAACCAACATAACTCGCTTAAGGGGCTGAAAATTTTTAATGGAGAAGGAATATGAACACTGAAGGCCTAATTAATCTCTGTGCCGAGTGCGGCAGTTACAACGATTTTATTCAAACACCAGACGGTCGGGTTTGGTTCGTCTGTAGACGCTGTGGCGGGAACCAGTTTGTGACCGAAGAGATGGATGAAAAATATTTACGTGAAGGAGAAAAAAATGGATAAATATGTGGCAGTTACCCTAGATGATGCTGAATTCCAAAGAGCAGTAATACGGGATGCGAAGAGTAATCTAATAACAGCCCTGACCTATGCCAGTTGGGGTTGGCCGGTGTTCCCAGTTCACGAATGTGAAGGCAAAAAGTGCTCTTGCGGTAACGCAGAGTGTTCTAGTCCTGGTAAGCATCCGCGGACACCACGCGGCTTTAAGGATGCCTCCACGGATGAGGGCCAGGTTCGAACCTGGTGGACAGAAAACCCCAATGCCAATATTGGAGTGTTTACTGGAATCGAGGGTGGACCTTTCGTCCTGGACATAGACCCCCGTCATGGTGGTGACGCTTCACTGGAAGCCCTATTACAAAAACATGCCCCCTTCCCGCCAACAGTCGTGGCCCGCACAGGCGGTGGAGGAAGGCACTATCTATTTAGATACCCCGAAGGCCTTTCCCTGCCTTCCAGGGTAGGCAAAGCCGGTCGCAGTCTTGGCCCAGGTTTGGATATCCGAGCGGCAGGTGGGTATTTCGTGGCACCACCCTCAAATCATATCTCGGGCGGTGTCTACTCCTGGAGTGAAGACGGTCACCCCGATGACGTCCCTATCGCGCAAGCACCCGATTGGCTCTTGCAGTTGATATTGCAGGGAGATGCGCCCCAATCAGGTGGATTAGCTTGTTTGCCCGGACCCGAGCCAGTCGCAGACCCAGAATTAGCGAGACAAAGGACACTGAGAGCAGTGTCCCGTACAGATGAAGGCTATAGGAACGATCATTTATTCAATAGCGCCAGGTTTCTGGGCGGTCTTTTAATAAATGCTGGCTGGGACGAGCACGAGATCATATCTAGCTTGATCAGAGCCGCAGAAGAATCTGGTTTGCCCCGTGATGAGGCATTCAAGGCCATAAACAATGGGCTGCAAAAAGGCAAAGAGGCTCCTCTTCAGATATCACCAGAAAGCGGCCAGTCCGATTACTTAAAGCCTTTACTTGAACAATTAACTCGGCTCGCTCAGGACAAGCCGGGGAGTGTGGTTGCCGAGATTTTGAAAAACGAGGCGTGGATACACGGCTTGGCCTTGATTGCGCTGGACGCACCACATCAATTAGAGGCTTTTCACATGGATCTGCGCCAGCTGCAGGTTCGGGTAAAAGACCTGGATTCCCTAAAGAAGGCCATCGGGGCCCGAGCGGAAGTGATACGACAGACAAGAGCCAAAGCCGCTCAAGAGCAAGCGGCCGAGGTGGAGAGCGTCAAATTATGTATCCCAGAGGCCCCTGTACAAACCGATATCTTGATCCCTCAGGGCTGGGCCCTTTCCCCGGAGCGAGGTATTGGGCGCGTGGCTGGGGGGAAAGCAGGATCCGGCCAGGTGGAACAGATCTGTTATGCCCCGGTGCTCATCGTCGAAAGGTTAGTCAGCGTGGTCGAAGGGGACGAGCTCACCAAGGTGTCTTGGTTCCGAGGTGGTGAATGGAAGGATGCAATAGTCAAGCGGAGGGTCATCAGTATCAATCGGGAAATCACCGCTCTTGCTGATAAGGGTCTTCCCGTTACCTCTCAGAATGCGAATGCCCTGGTCGATTACCTGGCCGATTTCGAGAAGCAGAACCTCGACCGACTGCCCATCACCAGATCGACTACGATCTTGGGGTGGCAGCCTGGCAATGAGGCTTTTCTGTGGGGCAAGCAGTGCCTCGTAGCAAGACCTCAGGATCAAGAGCAGCCAGCCCCCGAGGAGATACACTTCTTACCGCCCGATGAGGGCTATGAACAGCTCGCCAACGCTTTCTGCTCCAAGGGCAATGAAGGGAAATGGTTCGAAGCGGCAAACCAGGCCTTGCAATATCCGCTTGCCGGGTTTGCCATTTATGCCAGCCTGGCCGTTCCTTTTCTAGAGGTATTGGAGGCACCCAATTTCATCGTGGACTGGGCCCATGTGACCTCCACCGGTAAAACCACCATTCTCCGATTGGCAGCTTCCTGCTGGGGCAATCCCAACGGAACCAGCGGGTGTTCGGTAATGCACTCCTGGGACAACACTATTGTGTGGATTGAACGCGCCGCAGCCACCCTTAATGGCTTGCCCCTGCTTCTGGATGACACCAAGACCGCTGGAACGGGCATCAAGCGGGAAAATGCCGGGGCCAAGATAAGTCAAGTCATCTACAACATCACCAGTGGTCAAGGGAGAGGGCGCGGCTCGACAACTGGTCTGCAGCAGCGGGGTTCCTGGAGGACTTGCATGCTCACAAATGGTGAACAACCGGCAACGGCCTACACCCAGGATGGAGGTACTCGTGGTCGGGTAATCGGATTATGGGGGCCCCCGTTTGGGCCAACCGATGAGGCCACGGCTCAGCTGGTGGGTGCAGTTAATGCGACCATCAGGAGTAACTACGGTCATGCTGGTCCCCGGCTGATTCAATATATCCTAGACAACCGAGACAAGTGGGAGGTCTGGCAAAGGGTCTATGAGGAGAATCTTGCTCGGTATGCGGAAAAATCAGGGGGCAACCCCATTGCCCACAGATTGAGTCAGTACTTTGCCACCTTGGCTACAGTAATCCCGATAATCCACAAAGCCCTGCCCGAGCTGCAGCTGAGTGAAGGGACCTCGTTCGAGGATATTCTGGACCCTGTCTGGGCCCTAGCGGTTAAGGAAACCGAGGAAGCGGACAGGGCTCTGGCTGCCCTGAAGGAAACATATGACTGGGCCGTGGCCAACCGGGATAAGTTCTATAAAGGTGAGAAGGATCAGTATGAGCCCCATCAAGGATGGGCGGGCGTCTGGAATAAAGATAATTGGGATTACATCGGCTTTGTGGGCAAGTCCCTTAGGGAAAGGCTAAAGCAAGCTGGATTTGATGAAACGGCCATAATACGCACCTGGAAGGACCGGGGGTGGTTGGAGATCCCCCCACAAAACAACCAGAAGCAGTGCAAGATCAATGGGAACCCCGTTAGGTGCTACTGCTTGAAAAGATCAGCCATAGAGAAGCAACTGGGCCTTATGGAGCCCTTGCTGGAGCTGTTCACGGTTCCGGATGATAGGGGCGCAGGTGGCCCTGGTGATCCTGAAGTCCACGGCAAGGGGAAGGTTGACTCCTGGAGTATGTAGATCAAGCCTAAGGTGCTTGTATGGGGTGTTACCGTAAAATGGTAATTATTTAAAATGGTTATCCTTTACGGTAACAACCCCACCTAGGAGGTGTTACCGTGGGTGTTACCGCATTTGATTAATTAAATTAATTACTTATGTATTATGGTAACAGGAGTAACACCTAAAATGGGATATACCCTCTCTTACTGGCTCCGATTCTCCCTCCTGCGGTGCGGCGTGTCGTTTTTTGGGAAGGGCTCCATAAAGGGTGTTGTAACCCTCCCTTAAAATAGGGCCAGTTTGAGGTAGAGACTTCTGGCAGACTGAGGTCTGCAAGGAGGACTCTTCACGATGCGCAGGACCAGATTCAGCGAAACTCAGATCGTCAAAATTCTGAAAGAGGTGGAAGGGGGCAGGACCGCCAAGGAGGTCTGCCGGGAATACGGTGTCAGCAGCGCCACCTACTACAAATGGAAGTCCAAGTACGGGGGCATGGAGGCCTCGGACATCGTCCGGCTCAAGGAGCTTGAAGAAGAAAACAGGCGTCTAAAGCAGATGTACGCCGACTTGAGCCTTGAGAATCGGGCTCTGAAGGACGTCATCGAAAGAAAAATATAAGGCCAGCGGGTCGGCGCGATCTGGCTAAGTTCATGTGCAAAGAGCACGGTCTGAGCATTCGCCGGGCCTGCCGCGCCCTGAGGCTGAGCCGGTCGGTTTATGCCTACCGACCCAAGCCCCGCGACGATGGTCCGATCATCGAGGCGCTGACTTCGCTGGCAGACAAATATCCCAGATACGGCTTTGCCAAACTGTTTCAAGTAATTCGGCGGGATGGACATGGCTGGAATCACAAGCGGGTGTACCGAGTGTACTGCGCCCTGAAGCTAAACCTTCGCAGGAAGGGTAAGAAGCGCCTGCCTACTCGTGATCCCCAGCCGCTTGCAGTGCCGGATCTGGCCAATATCTGCTGGTCGGTGGACTTCATGAGCGATGCCCTGTATGGCGGCCAGCGATTCAGGACCTTTAATGTGGTGGATGATTTCAATCGAGAGGCCCTGGCCATAGAGGTGGACGTCAATCTCCCCGCCCAAAGGATAATCCGAGTGCTGGAGCGTATCGCTGCCTGGCGGGGCTACCCGTCCAGGCTGAGGCTGGACAACGGCCCGGAGCTGGTCAGTGTAGCTATGGCCCAATGGGCCGAGGAGCATAGTATCGATTTGGGTTTCACTCAGCCCGGCAAGCCCACCCAGAATTCATACATTGAACGCTTCAACCGGACCTATCGGGAAGAGGTGCTGGACCTTTACATATTTTCCCGTCTAAGCGAGGTGCGGGAAATCACGGATCGCTGGCTCAAGGAGTACAACGAGGAACGCCCTCATGAGTCCCTCGGCAACCTGACACCAGCCGAATACCTCGCTATAAATTCACCTGAAGTTTCTACTGTTGACTGGCACTAATCGGGGGAGGTTTACATTTGCTACATCGGAAAAGAATCAGCAACATATGCATTATCTTGCCGCCATTCCAGATAGCAGCAATTCCTGGCTCTCCCGACATCCAAAAATATTCCGCTCAGGCCGCCGCATCCCCTGTGTGACGTACTCTCGGGTGCCAGGGGCTGGTTGTTCGATGTCCTTTTCAAAAATAACCAATGTTGGTGGCCTGAAAAGATACCTGGAGGGGCCAAAGAATAGAGCCACATTTGTTGTCATGCTTGATCATTCTCCGCGCGCGGTCTGGCAACCCTTCGCCGGTATCCGTCAGGAGGATCGCCAAGAAAGCCGTAGAGAGGACACTAAAGACCGCAGCTTGAGTCCATCCGCGCCAGTATACCCTCCGGTATGCGCACCTACCAGCCTGAGCCTACCAGGACTGCTGATCAATTTCTCCGTGTCGACAACCCAGCGAGGACGGCAAGGCATCGGGTCGATTGATCGCAATATACGATGTCACTTTGATTCTTCATAGAAAACAAATTTACGTTACCCCGACCGTCTTCCTCTTAACCGCCTTATACCTGAAACACCACAAAATAAGGAGGTAACATGGGTACAAAATATCTGACATGTGTCGTTAAGGCCGGTGAGTATAAAATTGCTCAGTTTGGGCGGAGTGATGGTTACCCGCAAGGGGCGGGTACAAAGATTCTGAAATTCTTGAAGAGAGTAGATCTCACCACCTTCGCTGAGAATGTATCTCAGTTGTGTTTTTATACAGATGAAGAGTCTGTCCAGATTAATAAAGAGGTTGGTTCCTATATGGGAAGCATACAAGGTGAAAAATGGGATGCTATACGTAAGGAAGATAACAAACGATACAGGAATCCGACAACCGAGTTGAACGATAAATACTTTTCACAGCCGTATATACATGTGCAAAGTAAACTAGGCTGGGAGATTCTTGAATTAATCATGAGAGGAAATACACCACCTCTTGACAATAATGTCAAATTTGCTGGTGACTCTCTTTTTTGTGAATGGGTTTATGTCATCGATCTTGATGAAAACCAGCTTGAGGTATATCGAGGCTTCAACAAAGAACCGGTACCTGAAGGAGAGCGGTTTGCTAATTTTGAAGGAGAGCAACCAGGTGATTTTGAATGGAGAGACAGTTACTATCCAGTCAAGCACATGGTGACATTTGAACTCGATCGGCTACCGTCGGAAGAAGATTTTCTGGAGCGCTGTTCGGAATCCCAGTGAGGTCGGCATCAGGTTGTGGCTAATAGCCACAACCTGATGTTGTGTTACGCGTCAGGCTGATATTCAGTTGTAGAAATCCACACTCAATCCGACACATTTTGTTTTCAACTTTCAACCTAATCGGACAATCGTCTGTTTGAGATTCTCATGGATAAGGTCTTCTCTCAGATTTCTTTTTGTTGTTAGGAATTGGAAAAAGCAGAACTTCATAGATTCAGTAGAAATCTACAGACAGCGAATTGCCAAGATATTTAGACCTTCGAGATGGCAACATTGACGTTCCGGTTCAGGAGGCGGTGCGACAGCACTGCCCACTGAACCAGTTGTTAAATGGTAACGTCCTATTCTACCAACTCTATCTCACCCGGTCGCCAAGTCTTGTTGAACCAGGGTTCGAGCGCGCCGTACATCCTCAGTACAACGTTCCATCCTTTTCCTGGGATGGTCTGGGCCCAATTGGCTTTCTTGGCCTCGTCAGCCGGAGGGTTGGGGCCAAAATACACATCTATAGATCCGTCCGCATTCATGTGCAGTCCCTTTGTCTGGCTGCTGACACTTGGAAACCGCTGATCTGTCTGGATCTGCGAACGAGTCTGGTTGCTATAGAGGATGAGCGACCAGAAGTCCTTGACCGGGACGTTCGGTGGCAAATGCAGCCGATAGTTCTTACCGCCGTCGAGCGGAGCATCATTGGCGTCCCTTGCGGTCCAGGCATACTGGGAGCCCTTGCCCACCAGTTGCTCCTCCATTGCCGGTGTTACGAGTATTGCCAGGAAGTAGTAGAATGTCGCCGCATCGAAATCTGCAACCCCGGGCGCAGCCTGAAACTTGTAGCCGCCGGTAAAACCCAGCTGCCAGTTGCTGTTTTCGTAGTAGTAGGCTGCTCGGTCCCGGGTATGAAAAAGGATAGCACGCGCCGTAGCGTTACCGACAGCCGCGGCTTCGGTCAGGATTTTCTTCATACGCGCGTCAGGAGCGAAGGGTTTGCCTTTCTGGATACCAATTGACTGGAAGAAGCCAAGCGTCACCGGATCCAAAGACTCCGCGGGTTCTTCCTGTACGACCTGATTCAGCAACTCCCAGAAGCTGTAGTCAGTGGGGTATGTTGTGTTGAAAAATTTGCCCGACAGGTCGACGAACTTCGGCGCAGTCACTGGCTTACCAGCATCCGCCAGCGGATAGATCTTGGCGAATTTCTTGACAATTTCCACACCCGGTTTCGGATTTCCATCAACGAGAAAGCTGCGCCACGGTGCCCACAGGCCAAAGGTGGGCGAGTGCACCACGTAATAGCCCTGCGGTACTTCCCCATCGTAGCCAGGTGGCAGGAACAGATACTTACCACCTTCGCCTTTGTCCGGCCCGGTGATACCGATATCGATGACCCAGCGCTGCCACATGTTGTTTACCGTCCCCAGTACCTTCGGCGGCACCTCGAGCACCTGCGGGCCTTTGGAAAGGTCCAGCCACGTCCAGCTGTAGACCGTATTGTCATTTCCGGTGAGGACGATGCCGCGCGAGTCTAATAACTGCTCAAAGATCGGCACTATTGTATTCGGCGGTCCAAGGGTAAGGATTGCATTGCGGTTGGCCACTTGACCAACTGCAGGCAGCCCCAGCAGGAAAGACTGCACCGCACGCTGGAAGTCGAGATTATCGTAAAGTTTTTTGGTCGTTTCCTTGTCGGGAAAACCGTCGAAGAAATTGAGCGTTCCAATCCACGTCTCGACCTTGTCAGGAGTGGCTACTCCAGGCGGCATGGGGGTTGAATATTTCATTTGTGGATCTGCTGGCGAGCCAATAAGTTCTCCGGCGTAACCATTGCCCATAACTGCAGCCAAGGTCACGACTCCGAGGGTGATACTAAACAGTAAGCGTTTCATCACTTCTACTCCTTTTCATTTGATTTGTATCACATCGATGCTGATTCCGCGTATTCGGCGGGCTGATCATTTTGCCACCACCACACCGGGCGGCTGCCAGGTTCCTTCGCCTGGCGGTAGAATCGACGGTGGTTCGACCTTTGGCCAGTAAAGGCGCATGGCCATATAGATGGTGTCGTGTGGTGCTGGAAGCCAGTTAGCCACTTTGTCCTGTCCCGGCGAATCATGCTGGATGTAAATCGTAAGCGAACCGTCTTTGTTTCTCTTGAGGTTCGGCAGCATGGTCGAGTTTATCAGGTATCGGTTGATGGGGTTTTTGATCAGCAACTCTGTCTTGCCGTCATACATCGTCACGGACCAGAAGGCATTAACCGGCGGCAACTGGCCGGCAGGAAATGTCAGCGTATAATCATGCTTGCTGCCGTCAAGCGGGCTGCCGTTCACATCATTGCGAGTCAGGGGATACGTAGCTTCACTGGAGCTGTTGCCGTAAATGCCGGATTTGGCCCCTGCGGCACGCAAAAGCCAGTCACCATGGAAAAATTCTTCGTCACCCCATGCTGCGCCGACCCGCCAGCCGTTGATGTCCTTGCCAAGATTAGCGGACTTAGCCACGACCTTTTCTTCGCCGTCCTTCATGCCGAGACCGACTTCGAGTTTATGTTCAAGGCTGAGGTCCTTGAAGTCGAAGGTCTTCCCGGGACCGATACCGATGCGGGCGAGTTGAGTTCGGATTTCTTTTTCCTCCGGCCTGGCAGGTGCAAACTGCAAGGCAAAATCGAGATACTCAAAAAAATTCTTCGTCACCAATTCCTTGTTGATCTTTGGGAACTGGATGGCTGGCGCTGCAGGTGGTGCGGGCTGGTGCAAATAGGCGGAAAGTGGCTGAATTTTGTAGCCAGACTGGATTTTCATGACATTGGGCATGTCATTCGCATTGAAAAGCTGTGTGCGGCCAATAGCCATTGAAAACTGGGTAGAAGAGCGGAACACTTTTTTGACACCAGCGGGCGTTTGGCCATGCCAACCGGGGCTAACTATCATATAATCACCAGGATCGTTGCCGGTAGCTCGGCTGCCGATGTAACCGTAATTGTATAGGTTCCCGTCGCAAAACTGCACCGAATAATAGCGGTTTTTCTCAACGGCGGGAACAGAAAACACTAAAGGCTCAGAGCGAAGATCCATACCTACTATGGAATACGGTGTGTCACTGTTTGGCCCGATAACCGCAGTGTCCTTGTAGGTGAACACGCGGTGCTCATTGAATATTTTGTTGAATGGAGCCTTCCACTGGCCAGAATCACGATCCACGAAATATTCATACATTACTGCATAATTCATGACTATGGGCAGGCCATAGATAAAACCTTCCTCGGCGATGGCCTTTGTTTCAGCAATACCTGGCCGGTTTATTTCCGTTTTCTCCGCTCGGGAGATGGCGTCGTTTGTGGTCGAACAGCCAGCAAAAAGACTGATGGCTATTGCGCTGCACAGAACAGTGCAACAGAGTATGCGTTTTGGATTATTCATTTGCAACTCCTCCTGATTCACTTGCGTTGTTGTTACTACTTGATCTGACAGTTGCCGGTTTTTGACCGAGTCTATCCGGTCAGGTTTTGTTCAAGATTTTATCCAAATAATATTTTTCCCACCTCAAGTGTTTCAGTCGGAGTCAGCTTACAGCAGATGTTTCCCTGAAAGGACCTTTCGGTGTTATAGTAGGCAAGCCACGCATCGAGGTCTTTTGGAAGATCCTCTATCGTGGCATATAACTTCTTGATGCAGGTTTTTACAAGCCCAAATCTCCGTGTGAATGGCGGAGTAAGTGCGGGACAGTTGGCGGTCTAAAACCGTGACATGTGAATGGCGGAGTAAATGCGGGACAGTTGGCGGTCTAAAACCGTGACACTCGTTTTAGAGATATAGTCCTGTTGTTCATGCTGTCAATCATGATCTTGCCTTAGTTGGTTTTGGGCTTTGCCTGGGATCGTCTTTTGGCTTGGCGGAGCCGGTAGCTTTCTCCATTGGCCTCGATGATGTGGCACCTATGGGTCAGTCTGTCCAGCAGTGCACCGGTGAGTCTTTCGGAGCCGAAGACCTCCGTCCATTGCTGGAAAGGGAGATTGGTGGTGATCATGAGGCTTTGTTGTTCATATGCCCTACCCACCACCTCGAATAGCATTTGAGCGCCTATCTTGGAGAAGGGCACATAGCCCAGTTCATCGATGACCAGCAGGTGTAGGCGCTGGAGCTGTTTCTGCAGGCGTTGCAGACGTCTTTCCTCGCGGCATTCCATGAGCTCTGTGACCAGGGCGGTGGCGCTGTAGAATTTCACCTTGCTTCCCTGGGCGCAGGCCGCAAAGGCCATGGCGCTGGCCAGGTGGGTCTTGCCGGTGCCGGAGTTTCCGATCAGGAGCACGTTTTCCTTTTTGGCGATGTACTCGCCCCTCATCAGCTCCCTGACCAGCTGCTGATTGATGGAGGGCTGTGCCTTGAAATCAAAGGTGTCCATGGTCTTGATCACCGGAAAGGCGGCTTGCTTGATGCGCCTTTCGGCTGCCCGCTTCTCGCGGTCCAGAAGCTCCCGCTCGGTCAGGCGCAGCAGGTAGGTCATGTAATCGGAGCGGTCTTGGCTGCAGACCTTGGCCATGGCCGCGTATTCCCGGAGAATGGTGGGCAGCTTCAGCTTTTTGAGGTGGTACTCCAAGAGCACGGTGGGTTTGTCCTGGTCCTTCATGACAGCGCCCCTCCCTGCGCGAGGAGGGAGTCATAGACTGTGATATCGGGCCCGGCCACGCTCACTCGGCCCAGGTGCTCACGACCGTCCAGCAGGAAGGTGGCCGCGGGCCCTGATGATGGCGGCTCCAGCAGGTGGACAATGGCCTCCGGGGCATAGGCTCCCGCGTACAATGCCTGCTCCACCGCCCGCTTCAGTCTGGCCATGGAGTGGTCCTCCAGCAAACGTAGGACCTTTATGTATTTACGGGTGCCCTGGCCAGGCATGTCTTCCCCGGCCACCAGCCGCCGCCTCAAGACCTCAAAGCACTCAGACAGATCTAGGTCAGCCAGGGGGCGGGCGTGGTCCAGGGAGCCAGGCTTGCGCTCCAGCAAGGGCAGATAATGCCGGTAGTCGAAAAACACCCCTTCCTTGCCCCAGGATCGGGAGTGGCGGGCCACCACCACGTCATGGTGGCAGAGCACCACCCGATCCACATAGCCCTTGGCCACAATTTCATGGTGGGCACAAGCCACCGGCACCGAGTAGTCATTGTCGTCGAAGCGGACCAGGGACAATGAATTGGCCCGGGTAGGCTGTTTGCGGCAGGCATCGAAGCGGGAGGGAGGCAGGGGGACAAAGGCTGTCTGGTCTTCCTGCAAAACCTCGGCCTTGCTACCGCCCTTGCCACGCAAACGGCGCTTCATGTCGTCGCGGCACTGCCTTAAAAGCATGGCATTGAGCTCGGCCAGGTCCTTCACCTGGGGCACTGGCACCAAAAAATTCTGCCGGGCGTACTTGACCACCCCTTCCACCACGCCCTTCTCGTTTGGACGCCGCACCCGACAAAAATGCTCCCGAAAAAGGTAATGGCTCTGCAGCTTGAGAAAACCATCGGTCAGCTTGCGCTCATGAGGCCCTATGATCTTGGAAACCAGGACCTTGCTATTGTCGTAACTGATCCGGTGGGGCACCCCACCGAAAAACTCGAACGCCCTGGCATGCCCTTCCCAGTAGCTCTCGCTGCACTCCTTGTCGAAGGCCGCCACGAAAAAGGCATCGGAGTACGGCAAGGCCATGATAAAAAGCGCTATCTTGCGAAGCTCCCCGGAAACCTTGGCCAGGGCATAGCCAAAGTCCACCTGCGCCTCGCCGGGACGATGGACCAGGGGCATGTACACCTCCTGGCTCACGCGCTTGATTGCGCGCACCGCCTCCTTTACCTGGGTGTACTTGCCCTGATAACCCGCCTCCTTGATGCGGTGATATATGCGCGTGGCCGTGTGCCTTTGCTTCTTGGGAACCTTTTTGTCCTCTTTTATGATCCGGGCGATCAGCTCAAGGTAGGGGCCAAGCTTGGGCTTGGCTCGGGGGACACTCAGTCGGTAACCGGGAGGCTCAGAATAATCCTGAATCTTTTGCAGGGTATCCCAATGGATGCCCTCTCTGCGCATTAACTCGCGCTTGCTCGCCTGGCCATCGCGCAACTCAAGTCTGATCCGGGCCCATTGATCCATGTCCGTGTACACCCCTTCCGCTCCTCCAGAGCGTTCTGGCCTGGAAGCCACCATGGCCTCCATCGCACCAAAACACCTGAAGAAAACTGAATCGGTGTGTCACGGTTTTCAACCGCCACTAAAATCGTCTCGCTTTTGGACCGCCATTCACATATAATGGTTGGAATCCTAAGACGGGGGAGCTAGTCAAGGTGCAGCCCAAGAAACTGCCAGTTTTCAAGGTTGGTAAGGAGTTGAAGGAGTGGGTGGATATCGATGAGTAGCCGAAGGGGGCGTTACCGTAATTAACTTTTTATATTAACTAGTTATCCTGCCGGTAACAATTTTGCCTTACCAGTTGTTACCCAGGTTGTTACCGCTAATTCCAATTAAATTTAGCAACTTTCACCTAACGGTAACAACTATAACAACTATTTCAGATATACATATGCCCTAGGCGCAGCTTCTCGCTCCTCCGGTGAGACCCTGGCGGATTTTTGAGAAGGGCATCTCAGGGGTTGTTACCTTGTTGCTCCTGTTACCCGGAGGATAGCTGGCGCGGTTCTGGGGTAGGTCAACTTTCGATGCCGCTTCACAGCGGAGCCATGCCGCAGACAAAGCCAAACCCCAAAACAGGGGCAAGCCCGGGGCGTCCACGCACAAACCAGCGCGCACTGGGAGCATCAGGATGCTTATAATGAGTTGAAGCACGGCGCTTGCCGCTAATCCGGGAGAAGATGCTTTGGAAAAATCCCGTAAAAAACCGGCAGCAACTAAAAAACCAGCGGATGAATCCCGCGAATACGCCGAGAGCATCATCAACACCATACGTGAACCCTTAATCGTCCTGGATCAAGACCTAAGGGTGATCTCAGCCAGCCGTTCCTTCTATAAGTTTTTCAATGTAAAAACCGAAGAGACCTTGGGGCAGCTAATATATGACCTGGGAAATAAACAGTGGGATATCCCAAAGCTGCGGGAACTGCTGGAAACAATCCTTCCCGATAAAACAACCTTTGACAGCTATGAGGTTGATCATACTTTTGAAACCATCGGCAGGCGCACTATGCTTTTGAATGCCCAGCAGGTAGAACGAGCGCTGGGAAAGGAACGGATCATCCTTCTGGCTCTTGAGGATATCACTGAGTTCAAGACCCTGGAACGGGAGCGGGCCAACTTGGTGAACATGTTTGCTCACGACATGAAAAGCCCCCTGGTGGGCATCCAAGGTTTCGCCTTGCGCCTACTGAAGGAGGGCCAGGCCAGCAAACCTGATAAACAGCGGCAGTATTTGGAGGTGATCCGCAGAGAAGCGGCGCAGTTAGAAAAGGTAGTCAATGATTTCCTGGATTATTCTCGCCTGGAGAGTGGCAACCTGAAGCTGAACTTCAGCACGGTGGACCTCGACAAGGAGTTACTGGAGCTTGTGGAGAGCTTCCAGCCCCGCTTCAACGAGGCGGGCATCGGACTGAATTTGATAAGCGTCGAAAAGCTGCCGGTGATCCAGGCCGATGCGGGCAACCTGCGTCGGGCCTGCACCAACCTGCTGGACAATGCCCTAAAGTATTCCTCCGAAGGCTCGCAGGTAACAATCGAGGCCCAGGCGGGCGAAGACTCGGTCACCTTGCGTTTTATCGACCAGGGGGTGGGAATCGCCCCGGATGAACTGCCCTATATCTTTGAAATGTTCTACCGGGCGGCCAACCATTGCAAGAAGCCCGGCCACGGACTGGGCCTGGCTGGAGTGGAGGCTGTCGTCAAAGGCCACGGCGGCGAGGTCACGGTTAGCAGCGAGGTGGGCAAGGGCTCGGTCTTCAGCGTGCTGCTGCCCCTGAACCATACCGGACGGTTCGCCCAACACTCTAAAGCCTGATTCAAGCACTCCAAGCAGAACTTGCCTTTAAAGGACTCGATTTGGGCATTTTTTTGGTCGTGCCAAGCCGAGTTACTGATCGCCCCCTACCTTCCTAGCCCCGCCTTGGCTTCTATCGTGGCCCCTCTTCAAGATTAAGGGCCCAGGAGAATGGGTCCTGTCTCACATGATTTGATTAGATGCCGCCCGGCGACCCCACCATCCCGGCCACCCGATATCTAGCCTTTCAATGCTGCCCAAAAAACTCAGGATCCTGGTTTTTTCGCCATGATGTGCGTCAACACAAATTCCTCATACTCCCATCTATCCCAAATTCCACAATCCCATCCGCATAAAACTCCGCATCCTTTTCCTGCACTTGATCTTGCATTTTCAAGGAAATTTCTTCAGGACAAACGTTAAAGAATATCCAAGGTAAAACCAAAATGGAGGCTTAAATGAAAACCGCGATTTACACCGTACCCTTTTCCCTAAATTTAGCACCAGAGATGTTCGAGGAGATTAAGAAGTTAAGCGATGATGCACAGATCAGCATGGCAGAACAAGTTAGAAATTTGATGGAATACGGATTCCGTTACATTGACCAAAATAAAAAAGGAGATGGAAATGAATAAATACACCAAAAAACAAGATCAACTTACCAAGATATTTTCAGAGTACTTTTCGGACGCCAACTTCAAGTGTCAAATATGGGCAGCATTCAGCTACAAGAATGAAAAAACCAACATCTACGTATTTATGACCAGTAGTCCGCTTGATAGCTACTCACCAGAAGACGCTATAGCAATTCGGTTGAGTCTTCAGCAAACTGCCAGCCTAGCTGCTGCCCTTGAAACCGCTGCTACTGGCCCTGATATATTTGGAAAGGGCTACCAAGCTGCCCAGAGTTTAGACCAAAGCAAGTCTCTCAACGTAAAAGTAGGAAGATCTAATGAGACTGACGAGTACGGGATAGCACTGTTTTTTAGAGATGCTGATTTATCACACGTTATAACCCTGTCCTCCTTTGATGCTATCGGGATTGCTGAGTTACTCAAGGCAGCTGTCCAAGCTGCAATTGGCCAGAACTTCAGCATGGCAGATGTCAAAGGGGCTAATTCTGCGCCCAATGGACCATCTGGTTACTCAGGTGCTAGCCCGGTACATAAGAAGCCTCCAAAATCTCACAACACATTAGATTCAATGAGATTTGATGATTAAAGGAATCGGGCTGGATGTCTTGGATGATATCCGGCCCGGTTTTTTATTATGCAGGTTTTAATCAGGAATGAAATGGGGCAGAAGCAGCTTCTGACCGAAGAGCTCTTACTGGAGGTCTTACGTGTTGCGGAGAATCACGGCTGGAATCCACGCGGCACAGCTGAGCTATATAGCTCCCAGCCCTCGAATGAGGACTATTTACCTCGTGGAGTTGATGGGATCCGTACAATATCTGAAAAAGACGCGCTGGGTATACATGTCGCTTTGAGGATCGCCATGGCTAGCGGAGTGAAGATATTCGGGATCAGAAGCAGTCTTGGGAATGAAGTTGAAGATGAGAAGACTGCTCCTGAAGATCTCATGCAGTATTTGGTGGAGTTTTTTCACAGGGGGTGGGTGGTGGTGTGTCGGTGGAACACATAGATTAAGCAAAGGTATTGTCTCATAAGCACCTAACCAAACTGTATTCTACTTTCGTTATTGGTCAAATTAATTAATAGTGTGTCTACTTCTCGAGGAGATAGCCTTTTATTAAAAACTTCTCCAATTTTGTTGTGCAGCCACACGCAGCGTCGAACATAATCTCTGTATTCCTTGTCATACTCATCTACCTCAATCGCCGGAATATAATTTAGCCTTGGCACAACTTTGGTAATAGCTTTGCGTACTCGACTGTCATATATAAAAAAAACATTTGGATTGTGGAAGTGAAGATACTTGGAAGCTAAGGCCCTTTTATTTAAATCACTTATTGAATTGAGAATATCCATAAATTTTTTATGCACCACGACAGTCTGCGGGTCACCTGGTTCTGCTCTTTTGTTGATGGATGCTAACCATGAGTCGATTTTGGCCTTTTTCATCGCTGGAGCAACGACTTCAGCATAGAAATCATCATTAATTTCTGATGCATTTCTCCGACGTTCTACTGAAGCAGCATATGATCGCCCAATAAGCCATATTTTCGCTATTATTTCGCCATCGTCATCATGTTTAGGATATTTTTTACACATTCTATACAGGATTGAATTTCCTGTATCCCAAACTGATGGTTGTTTAACCACAAGAATGTCTTTTTCGGTAAGATCAATCATACGAAATAATGCCACCTATATAACACCAAACTGCATCGCAAAGAGAGTCCTTCGTTGACAGGCACTCAAATTCGGATTTCCTTAGGCAAAAGGGCCTAGAAGTTCACGGTAGGCCTAAGAAAAGAAATCTGTAGCAGTTCCAAACGAAAGACTCGGCATAAGTGACCTCCATAATGACAGTCGACGTCCGAAGGCGGAAATTCTCATCTAATATGCGACAAATATTTATATGAGTTTTTAAACTAAGTATGAAACTTAATGCTTGAAAAGTATTTTTTATAGAATGTTTCAAGCATATTATCGGTAAAACCATATTTTTCTCTAACTGGTTTAAAAGTAGAATCAAGCAATTCATCTGCTGTTTGGAAAAGTTCTTGAACTTCCTGAAGCTCCTGAATCATCATATTGCGACCAGACGCTGTCATGAATTCAGTGGCGCGCTCTCGGGAATAATCATGAGCAAGCCAATTTCGTTTTTTGAGGGCTTTAGCAAGCGTTTCTCTAAGCCCAGTGGGAAGTGTACTGACACTATTTATATCATAAATTAAACGCCCGAGTGTTTGCTCAAAATTGCTATTCATAAATGAATCTAATTTGTCTGCCCATTCTTCTCTCGTGTGAATATTCCTGGTATTTCTAGGAATTAGATCTAAGTAGATCAATGCGTTTGCAATGCCATGCTCAAGACATTGCGCCAAATAAATAGCGAGACCGTACTCGGCATAAACCGTTTTTATATGGTCATTATCGGAATCGGCAATCATGAACTCTCCAGCTCGGATCTCCCTGGCTCTAGGCCGGTATTCCCAACTACATGTCCTAAATTGTTATTAGCCATAACAACATTCCATGGTTTGTGAAGTGGGGAAAAGCCATTTCTAGTATCGGAGTCCTTACTCTTTAAAAAGTACTGAAGCGCTGAGTTGACGTCCCTCGGCCAACAACCGGACTGCCTGCATCACCAGCGTTGCTCGCTTTTGCAGGAATTTCTCAAAATCTGAACTGAGCTTATCCTTCTTCTCAACATCAGGAAGTCCCTCATAACCACCGTTGGCAAGTTCCGGCACCGGAATCAAGTGTGAATGCAGTCTTTCCTCCACAATCTCTTCTGAGGTCCACTGGTAACGATCCTTTAAGTATTTGACTGGATCTTTTCTCCCTATAGTCAAATTCGTCATATCAGAGATCAATGCGCAATTCAGAGCCAAATAGCTATTTATGTCTACTTCCTTCAGCAGAGCATCTGGATATAGGTGATGATAGTGACGTTGCTCAACGTTTTCTGCGTCCAACTTTTCGCCAGTTGAGAAGTCCGATGCTCCAAGACGACAAGCAACAGCAAGCACTGCACGTCCGCGGATTGTAGTACGCTTGGGCCACTCGGCAGTTAAAAGCTCCTCTTCGTGTACGAGCTCATGCTCTGTAAAGACCGGGATATCATTTTCTGAGTAAGCACTTCCATCTTCTTTAGCATCCTGATTAATTACACGTTTTAGAGCAATAAAATCGGAGAAGGCACGAGTGGCAGCTGCATTCTCATACCGATCAGTAAAAAATGAATACCAAAGATATTTTTTAAGTAATAACTCATCTTTTCCTCTTTTATCACCATGTGTTGGAATGTTTGAGTAGAGGCTTGCGATAACAGCCAGAACCGCGTTAGTTGGTAACCGCTTGCGATCGTATATACCTTCATTGCGTAGAAATTCGGCCATCCGCTGTAAACCATTTTCCATTATTTCCCATTTTTGCACCATGACCTGTTTGTCCATATCCCACGAACCACGTTGATTTGGCAGTTCATCCTGCAAAAGTGCAGACGTGGTTAGGATCAAATCCGGCAGTTCTCCATACCTACTAATATCTGGGTATTTGTTATCCAAAGCATTTTGCAACTCATGGAGAGAACTCCCCATAACACTTTCAACTTCTGCGACGATAACATCGTACTGGGTGAGCGGCTTACTATTAGTGTTCATTTTTATGAACACATCCAACGCGACACTTTTATCAGTATCTGAGGGTAGAGAAAGGTATGGCAGGTTGTAGTTGGCGATGATGGACCGCAGATCCTTGATACCGTCACTTACGCGTTTCTGAAAATCATAAAATGCCTTGAGTTCTTCCTTGCCCCCTTCCGGTTCCCGCGTTGCTGTAGCTTTGTCCAACCACTCATCGATTTCTTGTTGGATATCTTCTGGTTTAAGAAGGTGTGTGGGAATATAACCTCTTCGCAAACATTCAGAAGGGTCATCGCACCAAAGCGGATATTTTTCACCATTAGACTTTGTGTAGCGGGTACGGCAAAAAACAGCCATGTCGGGCTGATCCTGGGCGCTTCCATATTCGTCAAATTCTTCTAAGTGAATGAAATAGGTTTCCCGTTCGTAATTGTTATGAAATGCGCGCCACAACGCTGTTAGACGTTGTTGACCGTCTAGAAGGTGCTCTAGTACGCGCTGTTTTTCCTTAGGAGTGGCCGTTTCTAGAAAGCGGGAGATAAACTGTTCCTTATCTCCCACCTCAAGTGTCAGAGTGATGCCTAATGGCAGATCATGCACAACTGTCTCTATGAGGTTTGAAATACGATGCTTATCCCAGGCCTCATGTCGCTGAAAACGCGGCAATTTTATTTCGCCACGTAGGATCTTTCCATACCAGTCTTTCAAGTTGCGATTACGTGCCTCCACTTTGCTCCCCTCCAACTGTCAACTTGTAACTCTTTGAGAAAAAATCAGAATCGGCACATCCAAGATACGTTGCCTACAGCCAGTTTGCTGAAAGATCAGTAAGAATCGGGAATCAGACAAACCAAGCAGTCAATCAAAATTGCTCTCGGCCTTCGCCAACGCATATTAGCACAACTATATATATAAAATATTGAGCCTGGCTCCCCTTGGCCCTGGGCCTATTTTATTTGAGCCTTCCGCCAACCAATCTTACCGGCCCACGATCACCAGCAGCATCCTCAAGATCATATTCAGCTGCTTCTCATCCGCCCGATCCAGCACTGAAAGGATCATTTCTTTGCTGGCAACTGGATCTTCGGCATGGAGTACGCTGAAAATCTCTCCCAAGTCCACTTCCAGATTGTCCGCCAGGGATATCAGTGTATTTAAAGTAGGATTCTCCTTACCTCGTTCGATGCTGCTCAGATACTTCGGGTTGATTTCCATCATTTCGGACAGGACCTCCTGAGTCAGGCCCCTGCTTTTCCTAACCGCCCTGATCCTGGCTCCCAACCGTTGTTTGGTATCCACCGCGTATGCCCCTTTCTGCCTGCATATCCTCATGAATGCTTGCAAACGGGGAACAGAGGCGGAACCTTCTATCAGATTGAAAATGTATTGTTAATTCATGGTGTCAGACGTAACATGGATGGCATCGCACAGACTTGAGGGAAAATATCTGGGTATCGGACTTAATTGAGTGGGGGACTCGCGGAATTAAAACTCAGTTGAGTTGGTCTTCGGTTATCAAACAGAGCTGCATTTTGCTTCGGACCTGACTCCCAAGAACTAACCCTTAAAACAATGCCTGGGCAGCGCCGTTGTCCATAGTGCCCAGTAAGCAATTCAGCAAACGGAGGGTCAAACCATGCCGGAAGAAACCGTCGTGCTGTCGTCCAGCTTCTCTACTTATGTAAAAAGCTTCGCTAACGTCAAACTGGGCGCTGCCGTGCTCACCGACCAGCGGGTCATGTTTTTTGAAGGCAATGACGTCCTATTCAATATTCCCTTGGACCAGATTAAATCCTTCGCCGAGGGCAAGCACGGGTGGTCCAAGAAAATAATCATCAAGACCAAGGAGGGGCTGGAGTATGGCTTCCTCCCCAAGAAGAAACACTACGATCTGTGGCTGCAATATCTGAGAAACCCGCAGTCGATCGTAGCGGCTGCGGAAGAGTCTCTACGAAACAAGCCGGTCGCTCAGGAAGCATTCATTCCGCCCCAAGCAGAGGCAACTACTGCGGTGAACCAGGCCGGAGCGTTTAACCAACCAATGACATCCCCGCCAACCGCTGTAAAAGAAAAGGTGGGCACTGTCGGTCCGAGTACACCAGCCGTAGAGAACACTTTCTGGTACCTGCCGGGCATACAGTGGGTGGTCAAGAAATCCGTTTACGTTGGTGTCGTGGGGGCATGCTGCTGGTTGTTTGGCAAGATCTACATGTGGTGGATCGGCCAAAACATAGGCGGAACGCTTCTGTTTGCTGACTGGAGGGCAGTTGCCCAGGCCATGGCCGGAATGCAAGGTACCATCAAAGTTCTCTACTATCTGTGGCACTATGGATTCTGGACCATGATATGGGCCTTTTCCATTGCTCTGGCCGGTTCCATCGCCATACCTGTGATTGAGGCCAAACAGGAATCACCCTCCCGTAAATCTTCCCAATAGCTTCGATCTGTACATGATGAAAACCGACTGCTAGGAGGAGCCTCATGCGTGTCTTTATCATGGCGCTCCTCGCGAGCGTCCTTATCCACATAATTCCCTGTGCGGCCATAGGGCAGACAAAAAGCTCCGCTTTACCCGGCAGTCATACCGACATCAGGATGAAGCAGGGTGCCTACTGGATTCCCACTGGTAACCCGTGGCATGGAATTTTACCCAGCGATATTGCCGGTCATCGGAATAGGGTTAACGAGGCAAGAGGAAAGCAAGTCTACTTCGTGCCCAATGTGGCCTACAACCGCTGGCGTGAACAAAAGCTGGCCGAGCGGATGCGGCTGCGCAGGTTGGGCCTCAAGGTCCCTGTTCCTCAACCTGGTGACATCGTCATGACCTACGAAGAGGTTCAGTGGTCCATGACTTTCTGGGAACGTAGATCAGGTGTTTCTTCCGATCTCATGCCGCACCCGCTACTGATCGAGGGTGAAAAATACTACCCCTGGCGCAAACTGCTTAAAGGTGCGGGCTGGCAAGGTGTGATGCCCCGAGTGGGTCAATAGCTCTCTAGAAGCAATCTCCAACTCAACGGGTCTGTCTCCTTCACGGGAGGCGGGCCCATTTATTTTGCCCAAACCCCAGAAGAAAGGAGCCAGGATGCCAAAAACCATATCGGCTTGTTTTGGCCCAAGGGGTCTCCCTTGAAGGGCAATTGGTGGGAATTGGCCCTCACCCTCGTAATCGAGGCATTGAAGTGGATCTTGGCCGAAAGAAAGAAAAGGAGAGATGAATGACCAAACCTGAAGCAAACAGGCAACCTCAACTCAATCCGGAATTTGTCCAACAGATCGACGGGAAAGACTTCGTAACCTACCAGGGTCTACTGGATCTGGCCCATCAAAAGGGGCTGATCAGCATCGTGACCGAAGTTCTGCAGTACCCCAACAAAGACAACGAACATCTGGCCGTGGTTCAGGCGGTGGTGGAGTCCAAGGACGGGGAGAGATTCAGCGATGTAGGAGATGCGAATCCTCAAAACTGCAATTCTCGCGTGTCCAAACATCTACTCCGCATGGCCAGCACTCGGGCCAAAGCCAGGGCATTAAGGGATCTGACCAACATCGGCTTGACCGCCCTGGAGGAGCTAGCTGATCTCGGGGAAGTGGCTGGAGACCCGGAACCGAGGCAACAGAATGCCCGACAACAGCCCATACAGCCCCAGACAAAGCCTAAGCCCGCTCCCAAGCGCCCAGCTACCACTCCGGCTAGGCAACCGACCCAGAAGCTCTCCGAAGCCCAGCACAGGGCAATCATCAACCTGGCCCAACGCAGAAAACTGGATGAACAGGAACTGGAGCAACTCTGCCGAGAAATCCACGGGGTCAAGGTGGAAGCCCTGAACTCCGCTGATGCCAGCGCCTTTATCCGCCACCTCCAGCAGGCCGCATAAATTCCCATCCCCATCAATCAGTAGAAAGGAGTTGTCCATGGTGGATCTAGCAGAATTGCGCAAAGAGCCCCATTTATCGGCTTCAAGTGTGGCCGGGTATCTCGAGTGCGGATTGGCCTACCGCTTCGGCAAAGTGGACGGACTAGCGCCCGAGTGCACGCCTGATGTGCTCATATTTGGCTCTGCCATCCATGAGGTCTTGGCCGAGTATTACAGGGCCCTGGCCAAAGGTGTAAGGCTGGCCGGTGATCATTTGAAGGAGTCCTTCGAGAAGCACTGGAGCGAGCGGGCTGCTGACAACGGTGCAATCCGCTACAAGGAGGGCACCGACTACCTCTCCTACATGACCCAGGGCAAAGCAATGCTGGAGGTGTTTGCGGCCCAGGTGCCGGTGGAAAACTGCAAGGTCTTAGCTGTGGAAGAGCCCTTCTGCATGAACATAGAGGGCCTGCCGGTTCCTTTGATTGGTATCTATGACCTGGTGATCGAGGACTCGTCCGGGGTAATCACCATCGTTGACCACAAGACCAGCGCCAAGAGCTACAGCCTGGACCAGGTGGACCAAAACTTCCAGATGACCATCTATCAGGTAGCGGCCAATGCCAATGGCTTCGCAGGAAGGGAGATCCTGCTGCGATTGGACACACTTATCAAAACCAAGATCCCCAAATTTGAGCAGTATTACACCATCCGGTCTAAGGAGGAGGAGCAAGGGGCCCTGAAACGAGTCTTGGCCGCATATGAGGGGATATCCAAGGGTGTCTACCTACCTGCATCTGCGGGCTCCTGGCGGTGTTCTGGTTGTGTTTATCAGGGCGCTTGCGGGCAGTGGATGAAGGGGGAGATACCGTGAACAGAGAGGAAATAACTGCCCTCCAGCAATGTCTCACCGTCCAAAAGCAGGGAGTGCCCAGACCTATTGTCCAGGTGGAGCGTCTGATGCAGCGACATACTCCCGAAGAGCTCGAAGCCTATCTGGGCAGCGTGCGCAGGGACTATCGGAAGAAGATCCAGCATCTGTTCGAAATCGACCCAGGTAACCCTCAGCTGGACCACTTGGTGATCGTGATCTTCCGTCTGAACATGGCGATCAAGTTGATGAGGGAAAGGCGAATGGCAAAAGAAGCCGCATAAGCCTAGACAGAGTCCGCGACGATTTCCGCGACGAATCCTAATGATTTTGCCTTTGCGTATCCTCAACCCAATCCCATCCATAATCTGACCCTGCCCCTCATTAACGACCCAATCAACGTTTACGACGTTTATTCGTTGTTTCCTCCTATGATCCGGGTCCCCGTGGATCTCTCTGCGCTGGTCAGGCTAAGGACGATTTTTCCGTAAAATCCCCCGCTAGCAATTACGATCCCCATTGCCCATTTCGTTTTTAAACGTCTAGAACGTCGATTTCGTCTAGATCAACAGCCTGCCGTACGTATCACACCCACAAGAAACTGGCTACGCGATGCGGAGTCACGGGTTTCCGTGTCTGCGTCCGTAGCTTGGAAAGGAGCTTTTTGAATGACCAACATGACGACCTTTGGAAACGTCCAGCGGAGGGCGGAAGCTCTCGCTGCTAATTATCACGATGCACTGGTCCCGGTGAAGGAGATGGAATTTGCCGATCTGAAGACCGTGAAGATCGGAGGGGAGCCACATCACCTGAGAAGGGTTGCTCGGCAGAGGGTTGCTGCTCGATTAGGGATTCCTCATCCATATCTGGAAAGGTGCCCAGCGGAACTTCAGGCGGAACAGTTGAATTATTGGCTGCGGGGAGAAAGGAATGAGGAGTTCTTCGTGCGTTTCGATGGCGCTGAGATCAGAGCGGTGTTTACACCACGATACACACCGGCGGACAACCTGGAGGTGCTGGAGCGTCTAGCTGACATCGGGGTGATGCCTGAGACCAAGGTGCAGGTCGCGCTCGATGCGGAATTCATGAGCCTGAGCATTCCGGATCAGAATCGCACCTTTGAGGTGAAAGGGGATCGGCTTACGCCGGGCATCTCCGTTTCCAATTCCGAGGTAGGTCTGGCCAGTCTGTCCGTCAAAGCCTTCTTTCTGCGCCTAGTCTGCACCAACGGACTTATCGCCAAAACAGAGGTCTCCTCTTCCTACCGGCACGTATCAGCGCGGATTCTAGAGGAGCTGCCTCAGGCGCTTGGCCAGGTACAGGGCCAGTTGGAGACCAGCAAGGACAAGATGATGATCTCCATGACTAGCCCGGTCAGCGATCCCGATGCCACCATCAGGGCCTTCAATCGGCAGTTCCAGTTGAGTCAGCGGGAGCAGGAGGCTGTGGCTTGGGGGTTCATGCGGGAGTTCGGCGATACCATGTGGCATGTGGTTAATGCCTACACCGCAGGAGCGCAGCATAGCCCTTTGACCGCTGAGGAAAACCACAAGCTACAGGTGGTGGGAGGGATGGTGTTGGGGATGGTGCAGTAGGCCGATGTCGGTATGACCCATCGACTGGACGTAGGATTGGACGTAGCGTGTCATGCATTTTCATGCATTTTGATGCGAGGACGTACAGTGAGGTGCAGCTAAGTGCTTGAAATTAGGTAGAGTGCGCTCTCTGGTGTGGCCTCTCACGCCGAAGACACGGGTTCGAACCCCGTTGGGACTGCCAAATAATATCGGAGGGTTGCAGCTTCACGGCTGGCCCTCCTTTTTTTGGGGAAGTAAATCGGGAAGTAAATTTTCGTCTGTCCGGAGCAAATCCACCGTATGCTTATTGCCCTTTCTTAAACGGCCAATGTAGCGATCTGTGGTGGTGGTGCTTTGATGGCGCAAAAGGGCCTGGATTTCAGGGGTACTTATGCCCTTGTCGGCCAAGTAGCTGGCCACATGGTGCCGCAGGGCATGGCAGCCGAAGGCTTTGACCTCCGCCCGCTTGCAAAGGCTCTCCATAAAAGTGCGGCGTGTAGTAAAAGGCTTTCCGTAGTTTCTACCTTGCCGCTGACATACAAAGACGTAGGGGCTTTTTTTGAAATGGCGATGCTGGGAATTTTTCCAGATCCATAAAGTCTGGTGCAATTCGTCGCTCATGTCCAAGGTGTCCCGCCGCGCAGAGCCATCCTTGGTCTTGCGGGTGGTCAATGTAATAGTGCCCCTCTTGAAATCCACGTCCTCCCAGCGCAGGCTAAAAATTTCAGAGCGCCGGTGTGAATGGCGGAGTAAGTGCGGGACAGTTGGCGGTCTAAAACCGTGACACTTGTTTTAGAGATATAGTCCTGTTGTTCATGCTGTCAATCATGATCTTGCCTTAGTTGGTTTTGGGCTTTGCCTGGGATCGTCTTTTGGCTTGGCGGAGCCGGTAGCTTTCTCCATTGGCCTCGATGATGTGGCACCTATGGGTCAGTCTGTCCAGCAGTGCACCGGTGAGTCTTTCGGAGCCGAAGACCTCCGTCCATTGCTGGAAAGGGAGATTGGTGGTGATCATGAGGCTTTGTTGTTCATATGCCCTACCCACCACCTCGAATAGCATTTGAGCGCCTATCTTGGAGAAGGGCACATAGCCCAGTTCATCGATGACCAGCAGGTGTAGGCGCTGGAGCTGTTTCTGCAGGCGTTGCAGACGTCTTTCCTCGCGGCATTCCATGAGCTCTGTGACCAGGGCGGTGGCGCTGTAGAATTTCACCTTGCTTCCCTGGGCGCAGGCCGCAAAGGCCATGGCGCTGGCCAGGTGGGTCTTGCCGGTGCCGGAGTTTCCGATCAGGAGCACGTTTTCCTTTTTGGCGATGTACTCGCCCCTCATCAGCTCCCTGACCAGCTGCTGATTGATGGAGGGCTGTGCCTTGAAATCAAAGGTGTCCATGGTCTTGATCACCGGAAAGGCGGCTTGCTTGATGCGCCTTTCGGCTGCCCGCTTCTCGCGGTCCAGAAGCTCCCGCTCGGTCAGGCGCAGCAGGTAGGTCATGTAATCGGAGCGGTCTTGGCTGCAGACCTTGGCCATGGCCGCGTATTCCCGGAGAATGGTGGGCAGCTTCAGCTTTTTGAGGTGGTACTCCAAGAGCACGGTGGGTTTGTCCTGGTCCTTCATGACAGCGCCCCTCCCTGCGCGAGGAGGGAGTCATAGACTGTGATATCGGGCCCGGCCACGCTCACTCGGCCCAGGTGCTCACGACCGTCCAGCAGGAAGGTGGCCGCGGGCCCTGATGATGGCGGCTCCAGCAGGTGGACAATGGCCTCCGGGGCATAGGCTCCCGCGTACAATGCCTGCTCCACCGCCCGCTTCAGTCTGGCCATGGAGTGGTCCTCCAGCAAACGTAGGACCTTTATGTATTTACGGGTGCCCTGGCCAGGCATGTCTTCCCCGGCCACCAGCCGCCGCCTCAAGACCTCAAAGCACTCAGACAGATCTAGGTCAGCCAGGGGGCGGGCGTGGTCCAGGGAGCCAGGCTTGCGCTCCAGCAAGGGCAGATAATGCCGGTAGTCGAAAAACACCCCTTCCTTGCCCCAGGATCGGGAGTGGCGGGCCACCACCACGTCATGGTGGCAGAGCACCACCCGATCCACATAGCCCTTGGCCACAATTTCATGGTGGGCACAAGCCACCGGCACCGAGTAGTCATTGTCGTCGAAGCGGACCAGGGACAATGAATTGGCCCGGGTAGGCTGTTTGCGGCAGGCATCGAAGCGGGAGGGAGGCAGGGGGACAAAGGCTGTCTGGTCTTCCTGCAAAACCTCGGCCTTGCTACCGCCCTTGCCACGCAAACGGCGCTTCATGTCGTCGCGGCACTGCCTTAAAAGCATGGCATTGAGCTCGGCCAGGTCCTTCACCTGGGGCACTGGCACCAAAAAATTCTGCCGGGCGTACTTGACCACCCCTTCCACCACGCCCTTCTCGTTTGGACGCCGCACCCGACAAAAATGCTCCCGAAAAAGGTAATGGCTCTGCAGCTTGAGAAAACCATCGGTCAGCTTGCGCTCATGAGGCCCTATGATCTTGGAAACCAGGACCTTGCTATTGTCGTAACTGATCCGGTGGGGCACCCCACCGAAAAACTCGAACGCCCTGGCATGCCCTTCCCAGTAGCTCTCGCTGCACTCCTTGTCGAAGGCCGCCACGAAAAAGGCATCGGAGTACGGCAAGGCCATGATAAAAAGCGCTATCTTGCGAAGCTCCCCGGAAACCTTGGCCAGGGCATAGCCAAAGTCCACCTGCGCCTCGCCGGGACGATGGACCAGGGGCATGTACACCTCCTGGCTCACGCGCTTGATTGCGCGCACCGCCTCCTTTACCTGGGTGTACTTGCCCTGATAACCCGCCTCCTTGATGCGGTGATATATGCGCGTGGCCGTGTGCCTTTGCTTCTTGGGAACCTTTTTGTCCTCTTTTATGATCCGGGCGATCAACTCAAGGTAGGGGCCAAGCTTGGGCTTGGCTCGGGGGGTGCTGAGCCGGTATCCGGGAGGCTCGGGAAAATTCTGAATCTTTTGCAGGGTATCCCAATGGATGCCCTCTCTACGCATTAACTCGCGCTTGCTCGCCTGGCCATCGCGCAACTCAAGTCTGATCCGGGCCCATTGATCCATGTCCGTGTACACCCCTTCCGCTCCTCCAGAGAGTCCTGGCCTGGAAGCCACCATGGCCTCCATCGCACCAAAACACCTGAAGAAAACTGAATCAATGTGTCACGGTTTTCAACCGCCACTAAAATCGTCTCGCTTTTGGACCGCCATTTACATATTTGACGAGAAGGCTAGGTTTGCATGGCTGTGCGCCGCGTCGCTAGGCCCCTAATTCATCGGTAGTGTCTCAGTTTTGATATTTTATACTGACGCGCTTATTGTCATTGAGCCCCCGTGGGCTTGTGGCAGGCATAAAAATAAGTGGTGGAGCCCGGTGTCCTATAAGACAGCGAGTTGCTGGCTTGTCCTACTTGTCCAGGGTCAGGGGCCAGCACCAAGGCTCTTCCGATGGATGCTTAGGGGGCCATTGGACAACACGGTTGCCCCTTCCGCGTCCAGGTACTATCGACTAACAGGGCACACCGGGTTCCACCACTTACATGGTCCCAAAGACACAGGAGACTTGTCAAGTTAGTTGGGATGGGGTCCACAAGCTACTTTTACAACGAAAAGCAGTGCGAGACACCTTGGGTTAAGCAAGGTTGTACTGCCTCGGTGACCGGCCTGAGGTTAGGTAGTAAGCCCTAGGTTCACTTTCCACAGGGGCACAAAATTTAATCTTTTAGCCGATTACATTCATCCCACCACATGCCCATAGTTTTTCAGTTGCTGGGGGCAAGATGCACTGCAAATTAGCGGTGACTGTCCATGAGCGCTCGGCAAAACAAGATTTCCTGGCCGTCGTCACCGCACCTCCCTCTTGACTCCAAATGACTTGCCCCGTTAAGGATGAAAATCTATAATCTTTCACCCAATCCAAATAATTATTGCGTTGTTCAGCGGAGCGAATGCTAGATTTGGGTCACAAGGCTTCTCCATCGTGGGGCTGTTGAATTTCGTGACTAATAAATCCAAAAACGTGGCCGCACCTGTTCATTCGACAACTGCGCCTGAACCAAACATGGTGTCGGAGGATTGTCCGGCAGTATCCATAATCGTACCTATTTTCAATGAGGAGGAAAGCATCCCGGACCTCCACGCCGGCTTGCTCCACGTGGCCAACTCTCTGGGAGCCGAAGTCATAGTGGTGGATGACGGCTCCGATGACGACACCTCGGAACTGTTGCAACATTGCCGGGGCTTCAACCTGCTGCGAATCCCCCACGGCGGGAAGAGCGCCGCCTTGGCGGCCGGGCTGGCCAGGGCTCGTGCCCCCATCGCCGTGACCATCGACGCGGACCTGCAGGAAGACCCGGCCCACATCCCGCATATGGTGTCCCTGGTGAAACAAGGCTTCGATTGCGTACACGGCATCAGGGTGTGCCGCCAAGATGATTTTTGGGGCAAACGCCTGCCCTCCTGGTTTTACAACCAACTTATCTGGCTGCTTTTCAGCCGCCGCTTCCGGGACATTAACTGCGGCTTGCGTGCCGCTCTCACCGACCGGCTGCGCTCATTGGAGTGGAAACAAGGCACCCACCGCCTGGTCCCCCTACTGATCCATCTCCAAAACGGCCGGGTCAGGGGCATGCCGGTGCGGCACCGCCGCCGCAAGTGGGGCCAGTCCAAATATGCCACCTCCCGGCGCTACAAGGTCTCCCTACGTAACCTTCTTAGTTTGCGATTGAACGGTCATGTATGACGCTATTGTGTTGGGCGGCGGCTACTCCGGCTTGGCCGCCGCTCGCAGCTTGATGCACAGCGGAGCCGGGTGTCTACTGCTGGAAGCCGGCGACGGCCTCGGAGGGGCGGGCCGTTGCGGGCCGGTGGCCGGTGAATCAGTGGAGTGGTTTTATCACCACATCAAACCTCATGACACCTTTATTCTAGATTTGATCGGGCAGATGGGCCTTGAGAACTCCCTGCTGTGGCGGGAGACCTCCATGGCCTTCTACCTGGGCCAGCGGCTCTACCCTTTCAGCCGTCCCCAGGACCTGCTTCGCTTCGCTCCATTCACCCTGGCGGACAAGATGCGCTTCTGCGCGGGCATGCTCAGCTCGCGCTTCACCAAGAGCCAAAACCTGGCCGGGGTAAGCGCCAAGGACTGGATCGTACGACACTGGGGCCCCAGCGTGTACCACAAGATGATGGCCCCCTTGATGCGCAACAAGTTCGGCATCCCCCCGGAGCGGGTGTGCGCCGGTTTCCTGCACGGACGCATCAAAGGGCTCTCGGACACCAAGTCCAAGGGGGTGGGCGGCGAGATGTTGGGCTATTTGGACGGTGGACTGGACCGCCTGACCCGCCGCCTAGCCCAGGAGCTGGCCATCGGCGCGGAGGTGAAGCTGCAATCACCGGTCACCACCTTGGAGCGCACCAAGGACGGCTACATGGTGCACGCCGGGGGCCTGAGCCACACCTCCAAGGTGGTGATCAACACCCTGCCGCTTAACTACTTCGCCAAGCTGCCGGCGAACTTCAACTTTGACAACCAGGTGAAGTACCAGGGCGTGGTTTGCGCACTCATGGCCCTGGAGAGGCCCCTGGATTTGCCCTATTGGACAAACATCCTGGAGCCTGGCTTCTCTTTTAAGGTGCTGGTGAACCAGTCTTTGCTGGGCCCCCACCGCGCCAATCTGATTTACTGTTCGTCGTACCTGCCCGACGACCACCCCTTAATAAGCGCACCGGCCGACCAGGTGCGCGAGCTTTACCTAAAGGATCTTAGGACTATGGCGGGCACGGTAAAGCTCAAGGATTGCTTGGTGACCCAAAGCCCGGTGGCCACCCCGGTGTTCGACGTGGACTACCGGAAACAAACCCATGATCTACAATACCGCCTTCCTGGCGTTTTCTTCGCGGGCAACGCCACCATCTATCCCCACAGCCGCACCGTCAGCAGCGTGGTAGGCTCGGGGCAGCGAGCGGCGGCCCTAGCCCTGGAGCACCTGGCCGCCGGTGCTCGGGCGGTCTGAGTCTAATAAAGGAGAGACAGAAACGGTGCAGGTTCTTTTCGTGGCGGACATCAAGAACTTCGCCCTAGGCGGCTTCGAGCCTTTGGGAGTGGAATACCTCTCGGCCTGTTTAAAAAAGGCTGGCCACACCCCATATATCTGCGACCTGGACCTCACCGACGCGGTAACCACGGTAAAAGAGCACGATATCAAGCTGGTGGCTTACAGTGTGGTCACCGGAGCCCATCAGCGCTTTGCCGAGTTCAACCGCCGCCTTAAGCGCCTGGTGCCGCTAACTAGCATCTTCGGCGGGCCACACCCTACCTTTGTACCCTCAGTGTTGGAAGACGAACCGGGTCTGGACCTTATTTGCGTGGGCGAGGGCGAGAGCGCCCTGGTACAGCTTTGCGACCGCTTGGAGCAGGGTCGTAACCTTGAGGGCATTCCCAACCTGCGCCGCAAGAAGGATGGTGAGATAGACGCCGGGCCGGTGGAGCCAGGCCAGCGCTCCCTAGACGACCTGCCCTTCCCGGACCGAGCTTTGCTCTACGAAAAATTCCCACATCTGGCCCGCACCCCCATGAAGACGGTGCTGGCCGGGCGGGGTTGCACCTTCAAGTGCTCTTACTGCTTTCACCGCGACTTTATGACCAAGCACGGGCTGAAGAACAAAGTGCGTATGCGCCGGGTGGATTTGCTAGTGGAGGAGTTGGCCGGACTCAGGGACAACTATCCGGTGCAGTTCTTCCGCTTCGTGGACGCCTCCCTAGGCTTCAGCAAGAAGTGGCTGCGAGAGTTCGCCCCGGCCTATGCCCGCGGAGTGGGGGTGCCCTTCAGTTGCGCCCTGAACCCCCTACAAGCCGATGATGAGGTGATGAACCTACTCAAGCAGGCGGGCTGCCACAGCGTGAACTGGTCGGTGGAGACTGGCGATGAAGGAATCCGGCGCACCATCCTCAACCGCCCGGTGCCTGATGAGAAGATCTTCGCCATGGGCCGCCTGCTCAAAAAACATGGCCTGGTGAGCTGGGTGCAAAACATGGTGGGCCTGCCCGGAGGCTCCCTGGAGGCAGACTTCAAGACCCTGGATATGAACATTGCCCTGAAGCCCGCATTTTCCACGGTATCGTTCCTGACCCCTTACCCCGGCACTCCCATCCGCGACATGGCCCAGGAGATGGGTCTGTTCGACGGCGACCTCAGCGGCCTGGACCAGGCCTATTTTCACGGCACGGTACTAAAGGTGGAGCGGCGCAAGGAACTGGCCAACCTTGGTAGGCTCTTCGCCCTTACCGTGGAGTTCCCCTGGCTGCGACCCTACGTACCCGGCCTGATCCGTCTGCCTCTGGGCCCCTTATATGAGGTGCTGCGCAAGGGATGGAAGGGCTGGTGCATGGTCAACCGGGTGATGCCCAACCGGCCTACGGCCGGGGACTTCGCCCTCACGGCCTGGCGTCTTTTATCTGGGGCCGCCGGGTAACAGCTCCAAGCGGTCCACCAACAAGTAGCAATCCCGCTGGGCGCAGGAACGCCAAACCAAGCTAACTCTGTGCCAGCCCTTTTTCAATATTAGAAGTCCTGTCTCCAAGGTGCGCCCCTGGTCGAAGACCAGGCCGGGCAGCGGCCACCTGTCTAGGCGCAGCACCACCTCGCCTGGGCTTCCCGCCCGGGCCACCAATCTAAGGCGAACAGGCCCACCGGGGAAAAACAAACGCCCGCTGATAATGCCTTCGTTGCTCACGCTGCGGCCGTGCATGTCCCAAGGGAAGGCGTTTTCCACCCACAAGGGGGCTTGCCGCCCGCCATGCATCAGCTCGGCCTCTAGGACCCTAAGTGGCCAAAGCTTGGCCCCCACCAGCGGAGCCGAGGCTAGCAGGGCCAGGCTCAGCACCAGCACCACCACTTCCCTGGTGCATAGCCGCCAGGTGGCTGGTTGGGCGGGCGGGGCGTTCCTCCAGGACAACCAGGCCAGGCCCAGTAGACCCAGGGCGGTCAGGGCAGCGTACCAGGGCAAGAGCGGTGAATAGACAAAGGTGCTGGGCAGCAGGTGGTAAAAATCCAAGCCCAATTTTTTTTGGAGCAAAGACACCACCGGGTTTATCAGGCCCGAGCGGCCCCAGCGCAGGGCGGGCACAATCACCATTACCAGGGTATAGGCAAGGCCCCACAGGGCCACCGCCCAGGCCACCAGTCGCCACCAGGGCCGGGCCAGGGCTGAGAGCATTACCCCCAAAAACAAGGCCAGGGCCGGAAAGGCCACCAGGTACAGACGGGCGGGCAGGTCAAAGCCTCCTTGCCAGCGGTACCAGCGCATCAGGCACACCATGCCCACGTAGACCACCACCGGGGCCAGGGCCGTGATCGCCGGCCGGGGGAAGCGGCGCAGGGCGGCTGGAATGCCGGCCAAGGCCAACAGGATCACCGGGGCGGTGAGCAAAAGGCCAAAGGTCTGATCCAGGACCAGACCGCCGAACATCACCCATAGAGGCATCCATAATTGGTCGCAGCGGGCCCAAATACCCAGTCCATAGCGGAGTTCATACAAGAAAGAGGCGCTTCCCCAGAAATAAGAGTGAGGCCAGCCCCCGGCGGACAGCGCCAGTGCCGCCAACAGCGCCAGCACCGCCGCGCCCAGGGCTGCCAGCAGGGCCCGGCGCGCGCCCACCTGGGACTCCAGCCACCAGAAAGAAGCCGCAACGAGCAGCCCGCCGCCCAAGGCGGCCAGGCGAAACTTGATGAAGTAAAGAAAGACGCTTACCGCCAACAGGCCCAAGCCCGCGGCAAGGGGTCGGCGCGGCGCAGCCAAGGCCAGGCGCAGGCCCACCACCACCAGCAGCATGCCCGGCGCCTCGACGAGAGCATGCTGCCCCAGGCACAGCACCGGCCCCATGCACAACACCAGCCCTGCACTGAGCGCTGCCGTGCCTTTGCCCAAACCGGCGCGCAGCAACCAAGCATAGAGCTGCCCGGCAAACAGGGCCATGATGCCAGCGAAAAACAGCATCACCCCAAGGCGGCCGCTCAAAGCGTAGGCTGGGTATAGGAACAATGGAAAGTAAGAGTGGGAAGATTCCAAGCTCCAACGCAGGCCGTCGCTCCATTGGCAAAAGTAGAACTCGCGGAACTCTTTGTGGCTTACCGTGGCCTTTTGGTCCAGTGTGCCGTGTTGGGCTAGGCTCTGGGCCAGGAGCAAATAGGAAACTTCGTCCCCAGCGGTGCTGGATGCCTGCTTCACCCACAGGCTGGTCATGGCCATGATGGCAAACACCGCCAGGAAAATGGCCGCGTGCCTTCGCCAGCCCAGGGTTTCTTCGGTCTGGGGCCGCAACCAAGCCGACCACAGCAGCAGCAACAGCAGGGACGCCTTGGCTGCCAGCAGGGCCACTACCCCCAGAGCCATGGGTAGCATGCCCACGCCAGGGCGGCCCCACCACCAGGCCCCAAGGGCCACCGCTCCTAACAGGGCGTACGAGGCCATATCCCATGCACGCACCTTGCCCGCCGTCACCGATGGCCTGCGTTGCGCGGGGAGCAGCCACAGTAGCATTTCCAGGAAAAAGCTTCCAACTAGGGCTAGGCCGGGGAGGGTGAGAAAAGCAAAGTATCTCAGGCCCCAGGGTTGTACGCACCCCCAGAGCCCGGTGGGAGCCGCATTGGGCAACACCAAAAAGTCCCATAGCCAGCGCAAAAGTACGGCTGCGGCCAAAGCCAAAAGTGCGCTTACAAAGAGGTGGGCCAAAGAAGAGCTTTTAGAGTTACGGAGCAAGGAGTTGCACTAGCTAACAGTATTGAGGTTAGCAATTTATGTAACCCATGGGTGCTCTACGATTCAACGTAGTAGACGCTATAATACATTACAAGGCCGGCATGTTGGAAACTATTTACTTAGGAAAATCGGTAGGTAGAGTTTGGATGACTGACTTTCTCTCGCTTTTTAGGTCCACCTGTCGGGTTAGGATTTTAGGTCCATTGCATTTTGGAAGACCGAGTTCGGCGGCTTAGGTTTTTGACCTGAATATAGGTGACACTTTGTTCAGGTAGGACAGGCAAGCTATGTCGCAAAAGACATGCCGACAATTCAGATAATGCTAAGCAAACTAAACCGGCCCGAAGCCACCTGTTTGTATTACTTGCAAAGTCTCCGTTCATTTGGGAGGTCCGACGGAGATTGCACCTAGCAATTCCTACCTACACCTACCTTTGCATCCACCGCTAAACCCTCAAACTTGCATTTTGACTACGAGCGTGGCAACCCAACTATCAGAATTTCTTCAGTTATTCTGAATGAACTCTTGACGAACCCGGCGAAAACCCCGTAGAAGTTGCAATTAATACCCTAGCAAGTAAGGGGGTTTTATGGTGTCGAAGGCTGTAAATGGCGGTCCAAAAGCGAGACGATTTTAGTGGCGGTTGAAAACCGTGACACATTGATTCAGTTTTCTTCAGGTGTTTTGGTGCGATGGAGGCCATGGTGGCTTCCAGGCCAGGACTCTCTGGAGGAGCGGAAGGGGTGTACACGGACATGGATCAATGGGCCCGGATCAGACTTGAGTTGCGCGATGGCCAGGCGAGCAAGCGCGAGTTAATGCGTAGAGAGGGCATCCATTGGGATACCCTGCAAAAGATTCAGAATTTTCCCGAGCCTCCCGGATACCGGCTCAGCACCCCCCGAGCCAAGCCCAAGCTTGGCCCCTACCTTGAGTTGATCGCCCGGATCATAAAAGAGGACAAAAAGGTTCCCAAGAAGCAAAGGCACACGGCCACGCGCATATATCACCGCATCAAGGAGGCGGGTTATCAGGGCAAGTACACCCAGGTAAAGGAGGCGGTGCGCGCAATCAAGCGCGTGAGCCAGGAGGTGTACATGCCCCTGGTCCATCGTCCCGGCGAGGCGCAGGTGGACTTTGGCTATGCCCTGGCCAAGGTTTCCGGGGAGCTTCGCAAGATAGCGCTTTTTATCATGGCCTTGCCGTACTCCGATGCCTTTTTCGTGGCGGCCTTCGACAAGGAGTGCAGCGAGAGCTACTGGGAAGGGCATGCCAGGGCGTTCGAGTTTTTCGGTGGGGTGCCCCACCGGATCAGTTACGACAATAGCAAGGTCCTGGTTTCCAAGATCATAGGGCCTCATGAGCGCAAGCTGACCGATGGTTTTCTCAAGCTGCAGAGCCATTACCTTTTTCGGGAGCATTTTTGTCGGGTGCGGCGTCCAAACGAGAAGGGCGTGGTGGAAGGGGTGGTCAAGTACGCCCGGCAGAATTTTTTGGTGCCAGTGCCCCAGGTGAAGGACCTGGCCGAGCTCAATGCCATGCTTTTAAGGCAGTGCCGCGACGACATGAAGCGCCGTTTGCGTGGCAAGGGCGGTAGCAAGGCCGAGGTTTTGCAGGAAGACCAGACAGCCTTTGTCCCCCTGCCTCCCTCCCGCTTCGATGCCTGCCGCAAACAGCCTACCCGGGCCAATTCATTGTCCCTGGTCCGCTTCGACGACAATGACTACTCGGTGCCGGTGGCTTGTGCCCACCATGAAATTGTGGCCAAGGGCTATGTGGATCGGGTGGTGCTCTGCCACCATGACGTGGTGGTGGCCCGCCACTCCCGATCCTGGGGCAAGGAAGGGGTGTTTTTCGACTACCGGCATTATCTGCCCTTGCTGGAGCGCAAGCCTGGCTCCCTGGACCACGCCCGCCCCCTGGCTGACCTAGATCTGTCTGAGTGCTTTGAGGTCTTGAGGCGGCGGCTGGTGGCCGGGGAAGACATGCCTGGCCAGGGCACCCGTAAATACATAAAGGTCCTACGTTTGCTGGAGGACCACTCCATGGCCAGACTGAAGCGGGCGGTGGAGCAGGCATTGTACGCGGGAGCCTATGCCCCGGAGGCCATTGTCCACCTGCTGGAGCCGCCATCATCAGGGCCCGCGGCCACCTTCCTGCTGGACGGTCGTGAGCACCTGGGCCGAGTGAGCGTGGCCGGGCCCGATATCACAGTCTATGACTCCCTCCTCGCGCAGGGAGGGGCGCTGTCATGAAGGACCAGGACAAACCCACCGTGCTCTTGGAGTACCACCTCAAAAAGCTGAAGCTGCCCACCATTCTCCGGGAATACGCGGCCATGGCCAAGGTCTGCAGCCAAGACCGCTCCGATTACATGACCTACCTGCTGCGCCTGACCGAGCGGGAGCTTCTGGACCGCGAGAAGCGGGCAGCCGAAAGGCGCATCAAGCAAGCCGCCTTTCCGGTGATCAAGACCATGGACACCTTTGATTTCAAGGCACAGCCCTCCATCAATCAGCAGTTGGTCAGGGAGCTGATGAGGGGCGAGTACATCGCCAAAAAGGAAAACGTGCTCCTGATCGGAAACTCCGGCACCGGCAAGACCCACCTGGCCAGCGCCATGGCCTTTGCGGCCTGCGCCCAGGGAAGCAAGGTGAAATTCTACAGCGCCACCGCCCTGGTCACAGAGCTCATGGAATGCCGCGAGGAAAGACGTCTGCAACGCCTGCAGAAACAGCTCCAGCGCCTACACCTGCTGGTCATCGATGAACTGGGCTATGTGCCCTTCTCCAAGATAGGCGCTCAAATGCTATTCGAGGTGGTGGGTAGGGCATATGAACAACAAAGCCTCATGATCACCACCAATCTCCCTTTCCAGCAATGGACGGAGGTCTTCGGCTCCGAAAGACTCACCGGTGCACTGCTGGACAGACTGACCCATAGGTGCCACATCATCGAGGCCAATGGAGAAAGCTACCGGCTCCGCCAAGCCAAAAGACGATCCCAGGCAAAGCCCAAAACCAACTAAGGCAAGATCATGATTGACAGCATGAACAACAGGACTATATCTCTAAAACAAGTGTCACGGTTTTAGACCGCCAACTGTCCCGCACTTACTCCGCCATTCACAGCGGTAGTGCGCCGACCTCGGCCATAAGCCAGCGGGGTCACCAAATTTGACCCACCCAGAAGCCGTTTTCGCAGCCCTCGGACGGCTCGGGGTCGCGCCCGTCCAGGACGATGGTAGCGCCCTCTTGCCCGGCCTTGCCGATCCAGCCGGTGAGAAGTCCATCTTTACCACGATCAGCGACAGGGCCATGCAGCGCTGGCCGGCGCAACCGAATGCCCGCGGCCACCGCCATTCCCCCATCAATTCCGCGAGATGCCGCTGTCTCGATATTTGCCCGAAACCGGAAGCTAAAGCAAAACCCATTGACAATAGACAAAAAGGCCGTACACTTCCCTCAACCAAACAGCCCAAGACTCCGCTACGCATGCCGCCCGTGTCGGGCAACCCATCTTAGCAGAACAATTTAGGCTCTCTGGTTCACACCTATCGCCATGGTGGCGGGGGTGTGCAACTGTATTTTTTCGCAAAGGAACGGTACCGACAATGGCAACCAATATTTACGTGGGCAATCTGTCCTACCAATCGAGTGAACAGGACCTGCGTAGCCTATTCGAGCAATACGGCGAGGTGTTCTCCGCGAAGGTCGTGGACGACCGCGACACCGGACGCTCCCGCGGCTTCGGCTTCGTGGAGATGGAAACCGAGGCGGGCCAGACCGCCATCGCCGCCCTCAACGGACGCGAGTTGGACGGGCGCTCCCTGAACGTGAACGAGGCCAAGCCCCGGGAAGCCCGCCCCCAGAAGCGCTGGTAGGCCTGGCGGCCAAACCGGCGATGAGGCGTCCCGCCCGGAAAGTCTGGGCGGGACGGCGCATTGTTTAAAAGGCCGGAGAGCAAAAGACTCTCTGGCTCGCAAATGGAAGACCAAATAGAACATGTCTATCGAATCATTCGAAGAATTCGGATTGAGCCCCCAGATCAACCGCGCTCTGCTCTCCCTGGGGCACCAAACCCCCACCCCGGTGCAGGCCGCGGCCATCCCGGCGGTGCTCGAGGGCCGCGATCTGTTGGGCTGTTCGCAGACCGGCACCGGCAAGACCGGCGCCTTCGCCCTGCCCATCCTACAGACGCTGTCCCAGAGCGGGGGGCGCCCCCGCCGGGGCTCGGCCCGCTGCCTGGTCCTGACCCCCACCCGCGAGTTGGCCCTGCAGATCGCCGACAGTTTCAAGGGCTACGGCCGCAATCTCCGGCTTTCCCTGGCGGCGGTCTATGGCGGCGTGGGGCAGATGCCCCAGGTGCGGGCCTGCGCCCGGGGAATCGACGTACTAGTGGCCACCCCCGGCCGCTTGCTGGACCTGATTCGTCAGGGCCACCTGTCTCTGGGCAACCTGGAGATATTGGTGCTCGACGAGGCCGACCGCATGCTGGACATGGGCTTTTTGCCCGACATTAAGCGGGTGTTGGCCATGATACCCGACCGACGCCAGACTCTTTTCTTTTCCGCCACCATGCCCCCGGCCATCGCCCAATTGGCGGGCAGCATCCTGGACCGTCCCGTCAAGGTGCAGATCACGCCTTCGGCGGTGCCGGTGGAGCGCATCGCCCAGCGGGTCATGTTCGCCACCCAGAGCGAAAAGCGCGCCCTGCTGGGCCAGGTGCTCGGCGGCGTGGACGTCGATCGCGTGTTGGTGTTCACCCGCACCAAACACGGCGCCGACAGGGTTGTGCGCCAGCTGGCCCAGGGCGGGGTGAGCGCCGAGGGCATCCACGGCAACAAATCGCAAAACGCCCGCCAGCGGGCCCTGGCCAACTTCCGCAGCGGCGCCACGCGGGTGTTGGTGGCCACCGACATCGCCTCCCGGGGCATCGACGTTGAAGGCGTCACCCATGTCATCAACTATGACCTGCCCAACGAGCCCGAGTGCTACGTGCACCGCATCGGACGCACGGCCCGCGCCGGGGCGGATGGGGTGGCCATATCCTTTTGCAGCGCCGAGGAACGCTCCTGCCTGCGCGCCATAGAGCGCCTCATCAAGCGCTCCGTGCCGGTGCAGGGCCCGAACGCCCCGAAAGATGGCGGCGGCTCCAAAAAATACGGCAAGAGCTCCCGGCGCCGTCCGCGCCGTACAGGCTCGGCTCGGGCCGCGGCCTAACCACGCCCAAGCGCCGGCGGGCAGACTAATGCCCCCCGGCGCCGCCCCGTGGCAAAGCGCAATATCCGGCCTTCAAGGGGAAGGCCGGATATTTCATGGCGTCGGCAAGGTCATATAAATTGGTTTCGCTGGACAAGGTTGGAAAACCCAGGCAAAGCGAGCCAGGCGCTACTGGTTGGGCCCATAATCCGTGGCCCCGCCGCTCTCCTGGGCCGCGATGGCCCTGAGCACCACCTCCGGGGTGGCCGGCACCTGGTGGATCCAAACCCCTATCGCGTCGTGGATGGCGGAAATGATGGCCGGTCCGGGCGCGGTGGCGCTGCCCTCGGAAAACCCCTTGGCCCCCTTGACCCCCATGGGATGCGGCACTTCTTCTATGCCGGGAATCAACTCGGGGGGATAGTCCATGAAAGTGGGCATGGAATAATCGGCCAGCGACTGGACGCCGTTGGCCGGGTCGGGGTAGTAGGGGAACAGGTTTTCTCTTAGGGCGAGCCCCATGCCTATCTGCAAGCCGCCGTTGATCTGTTGCCTTACCATCAACGGGTTGATGGCCTTGCCCACCTCCCAGACCTGCACCAACTTGGTCACATCCACCTCTCCGGTGCCGGTGTCCACACTCACCTCGGCCACGCAGCAACCAAAGGAGATCACGCTCTCCTGGTCCAGGTGACCGGTCTCGGGATCGTGTCCCTGGACGGGGGCGGGCTGCCAGGCCCCGGTACCCACCAAGATCTTTCCCTCACCCAAGTTGGCAATCATGCCGATTTCGGCGAAGGTCATGTGGTGGTGGGGGTTGTCCTTGGCAAAGGCCTTGCCGTCGGCCAACTCCACCTCCTCCAGCGGTATCTCCAGGCGGTGGGCCGCAAAGGCCGCGATCTTTGCGCGAAGATCCTTGGCCGCCTCCACAACCGCGTGGGGGTCCACCAGGGTTACCCGGCTGGCCGCGCTGCCGGCGCTCAGCGGGGCCAAATCGTCGGAGCGGTTGCTGGCGCTCACCGTGTCGATATCCACGTCCATGGCGTCGGCCGCCACCTGGCGCAGGATGGTCAGGGCCCCCTGCCCGTGATCCACCGCGCCCACCTTCAGCAGCAAGCTGCCGTCGGGTTTCAGTTGAATGACGGCCTGGCTGGGATCGCCTCCCCCCTTGCGTCCGGTGGGATGCAACACCAAGCACATGCCCGTACCAGTCTTTTTCATGATGCCTGCCTCCCCCGCGAACTCATGGACATCAGCCTGTCCGGCAGCTTGACGCCCGCCAGCTCGGCCGCTTTTTTCATGGCCTCCAACGCCCCGGCACCGCGCACCTTGTATCCGGTCACGCCCTGGTCTCCGTCGCGCCAGGCGTTGAGGAAACGCAGCTCCCAGGGATCCATGCCCAGGGCCTCGGCCACCCGGTTCATGTGAATCTCCGAGGCCAACTGGCCGTTGATCACGGAAAAGCCGCGCATGGAGCTGGATATGGGCCGGTTGGTGAAGATGGTGCGGGCCGTCACCTTGATGTGCGGATAATCGTAAGACCCCGGCGCGAACATGGCGCACTTTTCCAGGCCGTAGGGCGACATTCCCGCGTAGGCGCCCGTGTCGTGCCAGATGTCGATGCGGCAGGCGGTGAGGCGGCCGTCCTTTTTCACCCCGGTCTTGAATTCCAAGACAAAAGCGCCGCGCTTGGTGGTGAACTGCAGGTCCTCTTCGCGCGTCAGGCGGTACTTGACCGGATGACCGAATTTCAAAACCGCCAGGGCGGCGATATGGTCGGTGTGGATGTCGTTCTTGCCGCCAAAGGCCCCGCCCACTCGGCCGCCGATGTAGCGGATCTGGCTCATGGGCATGGCCAGGATGTTGCAGAGCATGCCCAGGTGGGCGTAGATGGTCTGGCTGACCGTGTGGATGACCAAGCGCCCCATCTCGTCGTGGTGAGCCACCGAAACGTTGGGCTCCATGGGCGCGTGGTCCTGCATCCCGGTGGAGTAGCGCCCCTCTATCACCTGATCGGCCTGGGCCATGCCTTCATCGACTTGCCCCTTTATCATGGTCACTTCGGTGATGTCCGGAGGATAGTGCACCCAAAGGTTGCTGGTGGAATCGTGACGCACCAGGGGCGCGTCGGGCTTCATGGCCTCGAACATGTCGAATACCGGTGTCTGTTCCTCGATATCCAGCTCCGCGAGGGCCAGCGCCTCCAGGGCCGTGTCCTCGTCGGCGGCCACCACCGCGGCGATGGGCTCGCCTTGGTAGCGGACCCGGTTGTCAGGCGCCAGCACGGGCATGTCCTGAAAACGTCCGAAGGCGTTCTTGCCGGGGATGTCCTGGGCGGTGATAAAGCCCACCACGCCGGGTACGCTCATGGCCTTGCCGAAATCGAGACGGCGGATGACGCCCTTGTGCACGGGGCTGCGCAGGACCTTGACGCACTTCATGCCCGGCAGCTTGATGTCGTCCACGTAGCACGCCTGGCCGTTGACTTGGCCCCGGGCGTCGTAGCGCGGCATGGCCTTGCCTATGTAATCGTGGTTCATGGCCCCGCCCCCTATTCGCCCTTGCGGGCCGTGTCCAGAATAGCCTGGGTAATTTCCTCGTAGCAGCCACAGCGGCACAAGTTGCCCGACATCTCCTCGGCTATCTCATGCCGCTGGGGGTGGGGATTTTTGGCCAAAAGGGCGGTGGCGCTCACCACCATCCCCGAGGTGCAAAAACCGCACTGGGTGCCGCCATGATGTATGATGGCTTCCTGCAAGGGCTGCAGCTTGCCGCCCGGACTTATCCCTTCCACCGTGACCACCTGCTTGCCTTCGACGGTGAGGGCGCAGGTCAAGCAAGCGCGCACCGTCACACCTTCCAGCAACACGGTGCAGGCTCCGCAGTCACCGCTGTCGCAGCCGCGCTTGGGGCTGGTCACGTCCAGCTTTTCCCGCAATACGTCCAACAGGCTGTCGCTGGGCTTGACCAAGGCCTGCACCGGCGCGCCGTTAAGTACGAAGCTCAGTATATGGGTCATGGGGTGAGACTCTCCTTTGCGTCCAGTCTCCCGCCGGGCGCTGCTGATTGCCCCCGGCCGCACTGTTTTTGACGGGTGTCTTCGGGCACGGGAAATTCTCCTATCAGCAACACAACGAGCCGGTCAATGAAAATCGGCCGCACGCCGACGTTTTAAAATAATATGATAGTATTTTATTAACAAGCCGCGCCTAAGCCTGTCAACTCTAACCTGGCCCTGCCAACCCTTTACATACAATATTTATTTACAATTTATTTTAGATAGTTAACTGCCATAGCCACTTTTGGGCTTCCACGGGGTAAGGATCATTTTACCAAAAGCGGCTACCGGTTTTGGGGCTTGACTCTCAAAATCATCTTTTGATATTAAAATACTATCATTTGTCTTTATCCGGCATCGAAAGACGGTCGGGCCTGGTACGCGAGGACGTGGAACCCAATACGCGCACGCTCGGGTAGCAGATGCCGTCAAATTGTTGCGCTATGATGCAGGACGCGAAGCATGACTCCTCTTTTACCGGCCGTGCCGGATAAAGCTCCGGCGGCCACCAACATCCAGACGAGGAAAAATGGCGTCCATCAATAAAGAGAAGCTGGCCACCCGGGTCATAGACGAGATTAAGCGCATGATCACCGCCGGAGAGCTGCGCGAAGGCGACAAGCTCCCCAACCAAAACGAGTTTGCCGAGCAACTCGGCGTAAGCCGCACCGTCCTGCGGGAGGCCCTCCATACCTTGGGCATTCTGGGGGTCGTGGAGCAACGGCCCAAGATAGGCACGGTGATCATAGCCAGCGCCCCGTTGATTTACACCGAGCATATCAACGCTCCGCTCATCAACGACCCCACCGCCGCGGTGGAGTTGATAGAGGTGCGCCGGGTGGTGGAAGTGGGAGCGGTGGAGTTGGCGGCGGCCAACGCCTCGGCCAAGCAGGTCAAGCAGTTGGGGCGCCTGCTCAAGGACATGGAAAAGCTGCAGGAGAAAGGCGAAACCGAAGCCTACGGCAAAAAGAACATGATGTTCCACCTGCTCATCGCCGAGGCTTCGGGCAACCGCTTCATGGGGCATCTCCTGGCCACCATAAGGGGCTTCATGGAGCGCTGGACCACCGAGTCCTTGTCGGCCCTGCCCGGTCTACCGCAGCGCTCGGTAAAAGCCCACCAGGAGATTTACCAGGCCATCGCCGATCACGACCCCGCCGCGGCCAGTGAGGCCATGCGGCGTCATATTGAGGATTTCCGCATCAGCCTCGAAGACTATCACCGCCACCATCCCGAAGCCTTGCACAAGGCCCAGGCCAAATAGGCCTCCCCGGGCCGAAACATGGGCAGCGGGTGACAAGGAGCATGGCTATCATGGCCCACATCCAAGTGCCTTACGGAGTAAAGGGCCTCCTGGAGTTCGAACTGCCGGACGGCAACCTGGCTCTTGATACCGCCAAGCAATTCCCCGGGCCTCCGCCCGATATTGACCGGGCGGTGATCGACGCCCTGGAAAACCCCGTCCAGGGCGCTCCCTTCAGCCAGCGCCTGGCCCGGGCCGACAAGGTCTGCATTTTGGTGGACAACTTCGCCCGCCTCACTCCGGCCGACAAGCTGCTTCCCCCCATCCTCCGGGCAATCGCCGAGGCCGGGAAAAAGGCGGAGATCCTGGTGGCCAGCGGCCTGCTGCGCGAAATGAGCGAGGCGGAGTTGGAGCGCAAGCTGGGCAAGGCCATCCTGGCCTCGGATGTGCCGGTCTATCAGAGCAAGGCGCGCGAAACCTGGGACTATGATTTCGTGGGAGTCACCACCTACGGCACCCCCCTGAGCTGCCACAAGCGCTTCCTGGAGGCCGACCTCACCCTGGCGGTGACCATGACCCAGGCCACCCTCTGGGGCTACGGGGGAGGCGGTTCCATGGTGGTGCCGGGGGTCAGTTCCTTCGAGACGATAGAGTGGAACCACCGCCTGATGACTTCGCCCTATTCCAACGTGGGTTACGAGCCGCCGCTCAACCGCATGCGCGAGGACATAGAAGACGCCTGCGTCCTTTCCGGTCTGGACATGTCGCTGTTGGCGGTGCTCAACCCGGCCCAGGAGGTTATGGAGCTTACCGCGGGGGAGACCATCGCCGCCCACCGGGCCTCGGTGGCCAAGTACGACCGCCACTATACTTTTGACGTGGAGCGCTCAGGGGGCAAGGTGGACCTGGCCATCGCGGGCAGCTTTCCGGGAGACTTCTTTTTCGCCCACGCTTGTTGGCCGGTTGCCAACCTGGACCACTTTGTACGAGACGGGGGCACCATAATCCTGGCCACTCCGGTGCCGGGCGGCATGGCCCACTACTCCTATGCCAAGGACTACATGCCCCCCACCCCCCAGGCCATCCGCCGTCTGTACGAGGACGTCTTCTACGGCAAACAGGCCCTTTGGCATGCCTGCCTATGGATGCCCATCATCGAGATCATGGCGCGCAAAGACGTGATCGTGGTAACGGAGCCACAGCGCCTGGAAGATTTCGCCCTGAACCATATTACCGCCGTAACCTCGCTGGAACAGGCTTATGAACTGGCCCGGCAAAAGCACGGAGACACCATGCGGGTGGGCAACTTCCCCTACGGCAAGTGGGTGCTGCCCACCGCTCTGAACGACCCCAACCAACGACCTGAAAGGTATTAGATATGAACCTGCGTTTCACCCCGGCGGCGCGGGGGCTCCTGGAAGGAGCCTGCGACATCCACATCCACTCCGCGCCGGACGTTTATCCGCGCATCATGAACGACGTGGAATTGGCCCAGTGCGCCCAGGAAGTGGGCATGCGGGCCATCTTGATCAAGAACCATTGGACCGAGACCGTGGGCCGGGCCCAGGTGGCCAGCGATGTCACCGGCTTTCCGGTGTTCGGCGGCATCGCCATGAACCTGTCGGTGGGCGGGGTCAACCCCCGGGCAGTGGACCCGGCGCTCAAGATGGGCGCCAAGACGGTGTGGATGCCCACCCTGCATTCGCGGGAGTTCGTGGCCAACAAAAGCCACGTCAAGAACCTGGCCGGGGAACTCGGCGCCGATCTCCAGAGCCTGTACCTGCTCAAGGATGACGGCTCTCTCCTGGACGAATGCTACGCCGTCTTCGATCAGATCATCGCCCATGATTCCTCCCTGGCCACCGGCCACATAAGCAAGCCGGAGGCCAAGGTGCTGGTGGCCGAGGCAGCCAAGCGCGGGGTCAAGAAGATCGTGGTCACCCATCCCATGGCCAGCTTCGTGAACTACAGCGTCGAGGAAATGAAGGAGCTGTTGGACCTGGGCGCCACCTGGCTGGAGCACGTGTTCAACGACACCACCCGCCAGGTGGGTCATCCCATCACGCGCGAATCCATGTTCGAGGGCATGAAGGCCGTCGGCGCGGACCACTGCATCATGAGCACCGACAGCGGCCAATGGCTCAACCCCATACCCGCCCAGCAGATGGGCATCTACATCACCGACGTTTTGAACTACGGCTTCAGCGAGGCCGAGGTCAGAAAAATGGTCCAAGACAATCCGGCGGCCATGCTGGGCCTCTAATAGGAATGCAGCGCATGAGTAAAAAAGTGGGTTTCATCGGCCTGGGGCAGATGGGTGTGAATGGCGGAGTAAGTGCGGGACAGTTGGCGGTCTAAAACCGTGACACTTGTTTTAGAGATATAGTCCTGTTGTTCATGCTGTCAATCATGATCTTGCCTTAGTTGGTTTTGGGCTTTGCCTGGGATCGTCTTTTGGCTTGGCGGAGCCGGTAGCTTTCTCCATTGGCCTCGATGATGTGGCACCTATGGGTCAGTCTGTCCAGCAGTGCACCGGTGAGTCTTTCGGAGCCGAAGACCTCCGTCCATTGCTGGAAAGGGAGATTGGTGGTGATCATGAGGCTTTGTTGTTCATATGCCCTACCCACCACCTCGAATAGCATTTGAGCGCCTATCTTGGAGAAGGGCACATAGCCCAGTTCATCGATGACCAGCAGGTGTAGGCGCTGGAGCTGTTTCTGCAGGCGTTGCAGACGTCTTTCCTCGCGGCATTCCATGAGCTCTGTGACCAGGGCGGTGGCGCTGTAGAATTTCACCTTGCTTCCCTGGGCGCAGGCCGCAAAGGCCATGGCGCTGGCCAGGTGGGTCTTGCCGGTGCCGGAGTTTCCGATCAGGAGCACGTTTTCCTTTTTGGCGATGTACTCGCCCCTCATCAGCTCCCTGACCAGCTGCTGATTGATGGAGGGCTGTGCCTTGAAATCAAAGGTGTCCATGGTCTTGATCACCGGAAAGGCGGCTTGCTTGATGCGCCTTTCGGCTGCCCGCTTCTCGCGGTCCAGAAGCTCCCGCTCGGTCAGGCGCAGCAGGTAGGTCATGTAATCGGAGCGGTCTTGGCTGCAGACCTTGGCCATGGCCGCGTATTCCCGGAGAATGGTGGGCAGCTTCAGCTTTTTGAGGTGGTACTCCAAGAGCACGGTGGGTTTGTCCTGGTCCTTCATGACAGCGCCCCTCCCTGCGCGAGGAGGGAGTCATAGACTGTGATATCGGGCCCGGCCACGCTCACTCGGCCCAGGTGCTCACGACCGTCCAGCAGGAAGGTGGCCGCGGGCCCTGATGATGGCGGCTCCAGCAGGTGGACAATGGCCTCCGGGGCATAGGCTCCCGCGTACAATGCCTGCTCCACCGCCCGCTTCAGTCTGGCCATGGAGTGGTCCTCCAGCAAACGTAGGACCTTTATGTATTTACGGGTGCCCTGGCCAGGCATGTCTTCCCCGGCCACCAGCCGCCGCCTCAAGACCTCAAAGCACTCAGACAGATCTAGGTCAGCCAGGGGGCGGGCGTGGTCCAGGGAGCCAGGCTTGCGCTCCAGCAAGGGCAGATAATGCCGGTAGTCGAAAAACACCCCTTCCTTGCCCCAGGATCGGGAGTGGCGGGCCACCACCACGTCATGGTGGCAGAGCACCACCCGATCCACATAGCCCTTGGCCACAATTTCATGGTGGGCACAAGCCACCGGCACCGAGTAGTCATTGTCGTCGAAGCGGACCAGGGACAATGAATTGGCCCGGGTAGGCTGTTTGCGGCAGGCATCGAAGCGGGAGGGAGGCAGGGGGACAAAGGCTGTCTGGTCTTCCTGCAAAACCTCGGCCTTGCTACCGCCCTTGCCACGCAAACGGCGCTTCATGTCGTCGCGGCACTGCCTTAAAAGCATGGCATTGAGCTCGGCCAGGTCCTTCACCTGGGGCACTGGCACCAAAAAATTCTGCCGGGCGTACTTGACCACCCCTTCCACCACGCCCTTCTCGTTTGGACGCCGCACCCGACAAAAATGCTCCCGAAAAAGGTAATGGCTCTGCAGCTTGAGAAAACCATCGGTCAGCTTGCGCTCATGAGGCCCTATGATCTTGGAAACCAGGACCTTGCTATTGTCGTAACTGATCCGGTGGGGCACCCCACCGAAAAACTCGAACGCCCTGGCATGCCCTTCCCAGTAGCTCTCGCTGCACTCCTTGTCGAAGGCCGCCACGAAAAAGGCATCGGAGTACGGCAAGGCCATGATAAAAAGCGCTATCTTGCGAAGCTCCCCGGAAACCTTGGCCAGGGCATAGCCAAAGTCCACCTGCGCCTCGCCGGGACGATGGACCAGGGGCATGTACACCTCCTGGCTCACGCGCTTGATTGCGCGCACCGCCTCCTTTACCTGGGTGTACTTGCCCTGATAACCCGCCTCCTTGATGCGGTGATATATGCGCGTGGCCGTGTGCCTTTGCTTCTTGGGAACCTTTTTGTCCTCTTTTATGATCCGGGCGATCAACTCAAGGTAGGGGCCAAGCTTGGGCTTGGCTCGGGGGGTGCTGAGCCGGTATCCGGGAGGCTCGGGAAAATTCTGAATCTTTTGCAGGGTATCCCAATGGATGCCCTCTCTACGCATTAACTCGCGCTTGCTCGCCTGGCCATCGCGCAACTCAAGTCTGATCCGGGCCCATTGATCCATGTCCGTGTACACCCCTTCCGCTCCTCCAGAGAGTCCTGGCCTGGAAGCCACCATGGCCTCCATCGCACCAAAACACCTGAAGAAAACTGAATCAATGTGTCACGGTTTTCAACCGCCACTAAAATCGTCTCGCTTTTGGACCGCCATTTACACCCGGCGGTGATCCAAGGAGAAGACACCATTACCTATGCCCAGCTCGATCGGCGCGCCGGCCACCTGGCCGCCGGCCTGGCCGGGCTGGGCCTGGCCGCAGGGGACCGCGTCGCCCTGTGCGCGCCCAACTCGGTGGAATGGCTCTACGTCTATTTCGCGGCGTTGAAGCTGGGGGCGACGGCGGTGACCCTTTCCAACCAGCTCTCGGCCCAGGAGCTGTCCCTGCTGGCCGGGCACGCCCGCCCCAAGGCGGTCTACGCCGACCCGGCCCACTACCCCGTCCTGGAGGCCCTGCGCGAAACGGCGGGCATAAGCTGGATCATCGGGGCGGGGGGCGACCACGAGCCCGCCGCGCTCATGCCCGCGGCCTCCGAGCCCCTGGGCGCGGTGGAGCGCGAACGCGACCACACGGCCTGCGTGCTCTACACCGGCGGCACCACCGGCACCCCCAAGGGGGTGATGCTCAGTCACGAAAACATAAACACCGCCATCCACAACGTGGTGCGCATGGAAGGCTCCAACGAAAACGACCGGGTGCTGTGTTTTTTGCCCTTCAACCACGTCTTCGGCCAGATGCACATCATGAACGCCACCGTGCTCTCGGCCGGCTGCCTGGTGCTCTTGCCCGGCTACAACCAGGACGAGGCCCTGGAGGCCGTGGCCCGGCACGGGGTCACCAAGCTCTACGCGGTTCCCACGGTCTACGTGCGCCTGTTGCAGCTTAGCGACCTCAAGGCCCGGCTGGGCAAGGTGCGCTATTGTTTCAGCGCCGCGGCCAGCCTGGCCCGGGAACACGTGCTGCGCTGGCGCGAGGCCACCGGCCTGGCCATCCACGAGGCCTACGGCATGACCGAGACCGCCTCCATGGTGACCTTCAACCACCACCGCCGGCACCTGGTGGGCTCGGTGGGCGAGCCGGTGGGCACCACCGAGGTGAGCATCCGCGACGCCGGCGGCCTGGCCCTGCCCACCGGCCAGAGCGGCGAGATATGCATCCGGGGCCGCAACGTGATGCAGGGCTACTTGGACAACCCTTCCGACACCCGTGACTTGTTTTACGGCGACTGGCTGCGCTCGGGGGACGTGGGCTACCTGGACCAGGACGGCTACCTGTTCATCGTGGATCGCCTCAAGGAGATGATCATCACCGGCGGGGAAAACGTTTATCCCCGCGAGGTAGAGGAGGTCATTTTCCAGTGGCGCCAGATAGCCGAGTGCTCGGTTATCGGGCTGCCCGATCCGGAATACGGCGAGCGGGTGGTGGCGGTGTGCGTGCCCACGCCGGGCGAGAGCATCGACGCCCTGGAGCTGCGGGCCTTTTTGAAAACCAAGCTCAGCGGCTACAAGGTGCCCAAGGAGTTCGTCATCAAAAACGACCTGCCCAAGAGCCCGGCCGGCAAAATGCTCAAGCGGGAGATCAAAAAGGACCTCATAGAGGGCTGAACTCTCGGCGCGGTCCAGCCGCGGTCTGGGGGATCGGCCGGTAGGTATCGGGCCCTTTCTCAGCCCTTCACTTGCTCAGCCAGTTGTCCAGCGAGCAGATATCTTCGCGCAACGCATAGCGCACCAGCTCCACCATGTTGGCCAGGTTCAGCTTGTCCATCAGGTTGTGCCGGTAGGCCTTCACGGTCTTGGCCCCCAGGCCCAGCCTCTGGGCGATATCCTCCACGCCCACGCCCTCGGCCAATAGTTGCAGGATTTCGCGCTCGCGGGGGCTCAGGCTGCTGGCCGGGGGGCCGGCCGGCGCGCCTTCGATGCGCCCCACAAAGCCCTTCACCACCAGGTCGGTGATTTCGGGGGCGAGGTAGGTGAGCCCCTGGCCCACCAAACGAATCACGGACAGCATTTCCCGGGCGGTGCAGGTTTTTATCAGGTAGCCGTGGGCCCCGGCCTCCAAGACCCCCGCCACGAAGCGCGGGTCGCTGTGCATGGAAAGCACCAACACCCGGCTGGAGCCTCCGGCCTGCACGATCTGGCGGGTGGCCTCGATGCCGTTCAGGTCGGGCATGGAGATGTCCATGAGCACCACGTCCGGCTGATGCAACCGGGTCATCAGCACCGCCTGGCGGCCGTCGGAGGCCTCGGCCACCACCTCCAGGTCCGGTTCGTCTTCGACCAGGCTTCTGACACCGCTGCGAAACACCTGGTGATCGTCCACCAGCAATACGCGCGTGGGGCGGCCGCCGGGTACCTGCCCCCTGACTTCGTCCCCGCCGGGCGTCTCATCGGTGAACACCCGGAACACCCGGACCGGCTCGGCGATGTTTTTCACCCGGTGCAGGCCATGGTCCTCGAAACTCAGATTGAGCTTGTTCTTCACCTGCTCGCAAATGCTGGCCGACACGCACACCCCGCCGGGGTCGGCCAGGCCCTCGATGCGGGCCGCCAGGTTAACCCCGTCGCCATATAGGGTCCCCTGTTCGGCCACCACGTCGCCCAGGTTCACTCCAATGCGAAACTCCATGCGCCGCCGGCGGCTCAGCTTCTGGTTCTCGATCTCCAGCCGCTGTTGGATGGCCACGGCGCAACACACGGCATTGACCGCGCTGGCAAACTCGACCAAGAGGTTGTCGCCGGGCGCATCGACTACCCTTCCCTGCTGCTGCCCGACGAGTTGGGTGATTATGCGGCGGTAGGCGGTGAGGGTGGCTATGGTGGCGGCTTCGTCGTCGGCCATCAGGCGGCTGAAGCCCTTGACGTCGGCGGAAAGTATGGCGGCCAGTTTGCGGGGCATGATCTTAGCGTCCCCTGGACACGGTAATCATATAAAACCCCGAGGCCGCGTTGGCCCATCAGGCGGGAAAATATGCTCAGGTGTCGGGCAGGCGGCAGCGGGATCACCAATCCCCCCACATACTAAAATAGCACGTAACCTAGTCGGTTTTAAGGAAAAATCGTGCGACCCCCCGGATGGCCGCTTGGGCAGGCCATCCCCGTGCGCGCCACCGCGGTCATGCGGGAGCCACGGGGCGGTGGGCGCTTTGCGCCGGCGCAGCGCCCACTACCGCAAGGCTATCGGCGAGGGCTCTATGCGCTTCAGGCGGCCAATTCCAGGCAGCAGGCCGCGCTATACCGGGGCGCATCGTTGGTGCGGGGGAAGCGCAGGCTTAATTTTCTGTACAGATTGAGGGCCCCGCTGTTGTCGTTGCGCACTTCCAAAACGACCCTTTTTATGCCCCGCTGCCTCAGATAGTCCAGGGCCAAGCCGGTGAGGGCGCTACCCAACCCCTGCCTCTGATAGGCGGGCAGGATGAAGACGAGATACTCGGCCTCCCCGCGCCGCCGGTCCACTATGGCCGCCGCATGGCCCACCACGCGGTGCCCCTGGCGCAGGACAAAATTCCAACTCACCCCCATGATCGCCTCCACCCAGGTGTTGCGGGCGTAGTCGGCCACCGGGGGCATGCCCTGCACGCTACCTTTGGGCTCGAAGGCGTCGTACATCCTTTGCACCGCCCAACAGGCCTCCATGCCACAGGGATCAATCCGTAATCCAAAACCCAACCGCATCGCGCACCTCCCATGGTCCTTGGTTCAAGCAACGGAACTGCTTGGCATTTCCGTTGTGAATCCAGGCTACCGCCGGCCTTGGGAAACTACATAGGAGCCTTGGCACGATGTGCCTCAGGAATCGGCCCGAGGATTGTCGGCCAATGGAGCATGGCAGCCTGGCCGACCGTCCGCCAGCCATATGCCGAGTGTCCGTCGGTCTTGCGCCGGCCCAAAAACTCGTGGGTTACTCTTTGCTTGGACTGACGGCCCGTATTAAATTAGAGGAATAGATGAGTGGATGAAGCCCGGGGGGTTGAGTCTGCCCCGCCAGTCCCCGCGGGTCACGGCGGGTTTGCATAATCCAGGGACGCGGCATCCGTCTTGGATGCTGCCGGGCTTGGGGCACCGGGAACCTTCATTAGGGGACAACGTCATGCAGTTGTTCTATGTCACGCGCGACCGCTTCAAGATCGTTCACGAGGATATCGCCAACGGCTCGGAACCGGCTCTAAGGTTTTATCTCATGGTGGCGGTCTCCACCTTGATCGCCAGTTTCGGGCTGATATCCGACAGCACCGCCGTGGTGATCGGCGCCATGCTGGTGGCCCCTCTGATGACCCCCATTTTCGGCATTGCCTTGGCCCTGGTCAGAGGCGAGACGGGCCTGCTGGGGCGCGCCTTGCGCGCCGAGATAATGGGGGTCTTGGCCGCCCTGGCCATGAGCTTTGTCCTGGGCTCGCTGATCGGCCATTATGAGCCCACCGGCGAAATGTTGGCCCGCACCCGGCCCAATCTTTTTGACTTGCTGGTGGCGGTTCTGGCCGGTTTCGCGGGCACCTACGCCCTGATCGACGAGAAGATAAGCCCCGCCCTGCCCGGCGTGGCCATCGCCACCGCCATCGTGCCTCCCCTGGCCAACTCCGGGCTCTGCCTGGCCCTGGGGGAGGTGGAGGGCGGTATCGGTTCTTTCCTCCTTTTTTTCGCCAACTTCCTGTCCATCCTCCTGGTGGCCTCCGCTACCTTCATTCTCAGCGGCATGGCCAAGCATTACGGCGCCAAGATAGAGGGGAAATCCTTTGTCCGCCGTTTGGGCCTGCCGGTCATAGCCTTTGTGGCCACAGCCGCCTTCATGTCCCATTCCCTGTACGTCATCTACGAGGAACGCCGAATCGACCGGACCATCTACCAAACCATGATTGGCGCCTTGGCCGACATCCCCTCGACCTACCTGGGGTCCGTCTACCACGACAAGGAGGGCGACAAGATTCAGGTCTTGGCCGGAGTGCATACACCCAAATTCTTCACCCCGAGTCAGGTGTTGCGCGTCCAGGAAAAACTCAGCGCCAGCCTGGAAATGCCCGTCGAGTTGCTGGTGCACTGCGTGGTCAGCAGCAACGTTTCCGCGCACGGCTCGATCAACAGCGTCATGAGCAGGAACCTGGACGGTAGTTTCGTAAGGGCCAGCAACAATCCAGCCCTGGCTGAAATAGCCATCTCCGAGCAGGTGTTGCGCGAATACTTTGCCGATGACATGGCCACCAACCTGTTTTGGGTTGATCTGGTGAACCTGACCAATCGCAAGATCATGGTGGCCCAGGTGGTGAGTATGCGGGACATCTTGCCCAGCGAAATTACCCTGTTACAAGATCGAATCCGCCAAAAGGCCAAGAAAGACAACTTGTATCTGGTAATCAGCCGGGTGGGGAAGCAGCTCCAGACCGAAATTGGCCCCATGCGCTACGGCTGGATTCCGGGAAACAAAGCGACCCCCGCTATCCGCCAAAAGATCGACGAGATACGGGAAGAGTTGACCAAGGCCTTTGCCGAGCGGCATGGCTTCGATCTGGTGGAATTCAACGCCACCAGCCTTGACGACAAGCTTTACCTACTGCTGGAAATACGCGGGCCGAAACTTTTCCCGCAAAGCGATATCGACGAGTTGCAGACCAGCCTCACCCGGAAGTACTCCATGCCGGTGGTTGTTTACGCCTGGAGCCGCGTGGAGGTGGTGCGGGGGCCCCACGGTGAAGAATCGGTCAACAAGATGCGGCGGTATTTCATTATGCGCCAAAAGGAAAACCTGCCCAAGGAACTGCCGGCGCTGCTGGGCTCCGGCGGCCGCTGAGGCCCTGAAGAGGCTGCGTCCGGCGCCGTTGCCGCGAAGGATGACCCAATAACCTGGCCTCCGGGCGACGTACCGGAAGCCAGGCCGATCTCTAGCGCCGTTTGAGTCGGGGCTCAGGCATGCCCATGAGTTGACGTTGCCGGTTCCCGGGGGGGAAGTGACCAGGTTCGCATCGACGCCGGTAGGCTCTTGGGGGACGAGTCAGACGCGCACACCTACCAGGCTCTGCCTCCCAAAAATTGGCCCCGCACCTTTAAGACACCTCAGCTTGGCTCATACTCCAGCGGGCGAATCACCTTATTTCCATAAGACCTTTGTTAAGTTAGGTAATTGTTGTAGAGTGCATGGGGGCTGTCCGCAAGCCGCCCGGCAGATCGTCAACCTGCGGAACGGACCACCACACAATGCCGACATTCACCAACGCGAAACGCTCGCCCCAAAGCACGGCCGCGGACCCGGCAATGGGAGGCGGCGAGAGGCTATCCCCCTGGGTCACTTGGGTCGTGGTCCTAATATACGCGGTGGCCGTCGGCCTTAGGGTATGGCGTTTTTTCAGCGGCGAACTCCACGACGACAGCGCTGTGGTGGGCCTCATGGGGCTGGCGGTCCTGCAGGGCCCGTTCCCTATTTTCTTTTTCGGACAAAACTGGATGGGCAGCCTGGACGCCATCCTGGCCGCTCCCCTATATGCCTGGTTCGGCCCCAGCGCCCTGACGGTCAACGTGTTGCCGCCGGTGTTGTCCCTGGCCTTCATGGCCTGCCTGCAGCCCATACTGCGCCGCAGGGTGGGCACCTGGGGCATGTTGGCGGGCTTGGCTTACCTGGCCGTGCCCCCCACCTCCTGGCTGTACTGGTGCGGTGAGGCCCGAACCCATTACATGCTGGGGCTGTTGTTGGCGGCTCTGGTGTTGCTCATGACCCACCGGCTTTGGCAAGAGCGCGCTTGGTCGTGGAGCAACCTGCTGTTGTGGGGGCTATTCGGCGGCGCCGCCCTCTGGACCAACTTTTCCGTCATCGTGGTGATCCTGCCCTGCACGGTGTTTTTGCTCTTTACGTGCAAAGGCAAAATCAGCCTCTGGAGCGTACCCTTGGCCGCCCTGGGCGGAGTGGTGGGCGGCGCCCCTTTGCTTTGGTTCAATCTCACCCACCACATGGCCAACGCCGGGCAAGGCGGCTTTTTTGGCTGGCAATATATCCTGCCCGCCCTGTCGCCCTTGCTGAATAACAGCTTGCCCATGATTTTGGGGCTCAACACCGCCATCTCCGGGGGCCCCACCGGCGGCTATGGAATCTTCCTGCTTCTCTATGGGCTGCTGCTGGCCGTTGTGGGTTTGGGAGGCTACTTTCTTTTCCGGCTCAACCGAGGGCAAGGCCAGGCATTCACTTGGCTGTTGCTGGGCATCGCTCTTTTGAACCTCGTAGTCGTGATCTCTTCCGCCTACATCAGGGGCCTGTACGAAGCAGACCCGCGTTATCTGTTGTGCCTGTACCTGGTGGTGCCCTTTCTGGTGGGAGCCCTTGCCCGCTGGCTGTCCACCAAAAACTCCTGGGCCGCCGTGGCCCTGGTGCTGGCTTTGGCATTGGTGCATGTCTCCCAATATTCGCAGTGCAGGATGTGGAATTTTCAGAGCCCGCTGCTGGATATCAAGCACGGGTTTTACCTGAACCAAGAGGCTGGGATTAAAAAGAATCTGCGGGAGATACGCGCGGCCGGCTTCAAGTACCTCTACAGCAAACACAGATGGTACATCTTGAATTTCCTGGCCAATGGCGATCCGGTGGTCTGCAATTACTGGAAGTCGCGCGACTTCAACAGCACCATCAAAGTCGATGCCTCCGACAATCCGGGCATGCTGGACATGGACCAGGGCAGCCTGGATATTCTGGGTCTAGCCCACAAGACCTGGCGCGGTGGGAGAAATACGATCGTTTACGATTTCAGTGCGCCGACCGGGGCGGCTGTGCTGCTGCCCCGCCGGAGCTGGTCGGCCAGGGCCAATGGCCGGGACTTGGGCCAAACCCTGAACGACGCCGATCTGACCACCGGTTTCAGCACCCCGGGCCCGGCCCGGGAAGGCGATTCGCTGACCATTGACCTGGGACGGCCCCAAAACGTGGGCGGCCTGGCCATGATACCCGCCGAGTTCCGCCAGGTGCCCAAGGGCCTGATGGTGGAGTTGGCCGGCCCTGACGGCGTATTCTCCACAGTCAGACAGAGCCGTACTTACTGGGGCCCCTTCTACCTTTCCGGGCCGCACCCCTTTCTCAAGGCCCGCTACCCGCGGGTTGAAAGCTACTTCCCTCCCCGCCAAACCAGGTACATCCGCCTTACCCACCAGGGGGAAAACCGCTATCACCATTGGAGCGTGCATGAGCTCCTGCTGTTCGGGCCCGGCCCGGAAAGCGAGTGCACCTGGGATGAGAGCGCCCGAAGAGTCTTCCGCATCCTAAAGGCCGATAACATCCAAAACGCCTATGGCGACGCCTGGATCGCCGCTAAGGTTGTCTCTCATTTCCAAGGGAACGTCCATGTCGTTACCGGCAATGTGAACCTGGATGTTTACGGCACCGGCAAGCGCACCTACTCCAAACCGCTTATCCTACGACCCGTCAAGGGCAGCGCCCTGATCTTGAACCAACGGGCGGGCGCCATTGTGGAAACGCAACTGGCATCCTACGGCATCTCCTATCGCAGGCAGGATGCCGGGCGCTTTGTGGTCTTTTTGCTCGACGGCCAGGCCCAAGGCGAGCCATTAGCCATAAAACGCCTGCCCACCCCGCAGGGTCAGGGGGTTGTCTGGCAAATCGGCCAAGGCCCAAGCGCCGAGTTGGGCTGGCTGCGACTGTCAGGCCTAAACGACCGGCTTCCTCCGGACTTCAGCTTGGAATGCAGGACCTCCCAGGGAGCCTGGGAGCCGGTCGACTTGGTCAAGGCGGGGCCCATCGTTTTTTCCGGTCAGGTGTTGCTGGGCTATCAGGGCAAAGACAATCTCTACCGCTTAGCGACGCCGCATCGCGCGAAACAAATCAGGCTGCGTCAGCTAAGCCCCCAGGCGGCCCAAAAGCTGGGAGAGTTCAACCTAAGCGCGTGGGAGCCCACCAAACCAAGCGGCGAAACCGCGCAATAGGCTCGGCTGTCCACGCGGCGGCGGGCGATTCGGATAGCTTCCTATGCATGAATCCGCATCTCAAAATGGTTTGGCCATCGCAAAGGACTACTGGCTGCAATGGGGCCACCCCTGGCTTGCCGCCAGGCATCCCCAGCTTCTCGAGCGGATCGGGGTCGGCCTCTTCAGCGGTTCGGAGGTGCTCGGGGCGGATGACGCCCTCTCCCGCGATCACGGCTGGGGCCCGCGTCTGGAGATTTTCCGCAGCGGGCAAGAGGGCTTCTCCAACGAGGCTCTGCAATCAGAAATGACAGCCGCCGCGCCCGCGGAATGGGAAGGCTTTCAAAACCGTTACCAGTTTGCGCCTTCCATCCAGGTCCATAATCTGGCGGAATATTTTGGCCGGAACTTCCCCCGCCGCCGCTTGCCGGAGTCGCCGCTGGATTGGGTCTGCTGCGATGCCAAACTGCCCAATCTGGAATCACATCTCCACTTTGTCCGCCACGGCGCCGTCTTCCACGACCCGGCGGGCATATTGGCCGAGGTGCGGGCCAGGCTGCGCACCTATCCCGAAGACGTCTGGCTGCTGCGCATGGCCCAGCTTTGCTTTGATCTCGCGCACTACGGCGAGTACAATTTCTGCTGGCGGTTGGTCAAGCGCCAAGACCCGGTGGCGGCGGCGATGGCGGTCGGCAGCTTCCAGCTTGCGGCGATGGCCCTCTCCCTGGTCATGGACCACGACTACGCGCCCTACTGGAAGTGGCTTCACCACGTCTTTCGGTCGCGCGAATTCGCCGCCCGACTCGATGCCCATCTCCTGAGCATGTCCACGACTCTCGATTACCAGAGCCGCGCGGCGTCCATCGAAGCGGTGTGCCAGTTGCTCATGGCGGAGTTGGTCGAGCGCGGCATCCTGCCGCCCGACCTGGATGACGGCTCCGGCCTTCCCCTCTTTTTTCAGGCGCGGGCCTATCTGCTCGGCCGCATTGGCGACCCGGCCGTTAGGGCCTTGGCCGGGTAAGGCCTAGCGATACTTGCCGCCAAAGGGGTCCGCACCATCGGTGAACATCGCGGCAAAAGACTCCTGGCTGCCGAGATCCACAGCGGTGCAGTAGTTCATCACCCCTTTCTTGCCGGTCATGATCAGAGGTTTGGCCTTGGCCACGTCAAGGTTTCCTTCCCCGTCCAGGACGTCGTCCCGCACTTCCAGGTGCAGCACCTTGCCGGTGATGAGCACGTGCTTGTCCTCCTCGTAGAGCTGCACGCACTCGCACTCCATCCAGGCATAGCATCCCGCCACCCCCGGAGGGCTGACCACGTGGGAGGGTTTTTCGTCCAGCCCGGCCAACTCGAACTCATCTATCTCCGGCGGCACGTTCTTGGCCGTGGGAATGACCTTGTCCTGCATTTGCGCACCCGCCATGTTCACCACGAACTGGTTGGTGGCGCGGATGTTGGCCAAGGTGTCGCGTTTCTTGGCCGAGGCCAGGCAGATCAAGTCCAGGGGACGCAGCACCGGCATGATGCAGGACCAGGGAGCCACGTTGCGCACGCCATCGGGGCTCATGGTGGAGATGAAGGTCACGGGCAGGGGAAACAGTCCTTCTCTCATGAACGGCTTTAAGATCATTTAGACAACTCCCGATAAATGACGAATTGCGAAAGCGGCCTGCCGGGTGATTTCTGCCTAAGCCTCGCGGGGCAACTCCCACGATCATGGCCGCGCTGCCGCCTTTGGTTCGCGCTCCAATAAAAAACCGCCCACGCCCTTCGCCTTCTGGCGATCAGGGACCGTTGACGGCCTCTCAATGAACTACCTGGTTTTATGAGCAGCGGGGGGGCGGCGTCCTTTCCTGGGACGAATATTTTTCCCGCTCTAGTTTTTTAACTTATAACAATTCACCGCATAGTCAAGCCATGACATTGCCTGGTCCCACCGCGCCCTATCTCCCAGGGATGGCTGGCGGCGGAAGGCGACAAAACAGGGGCCGGCCAATCCGGCCGGCCCCTTGGCATCAACCGTTCAGTTGTCTTAGGAGGAGACCACGGGATGGATAACCACCTCGGCCCTGCCGTCCATGTAGCGGCTGTTGGGATTGCCGGAAGCCGTCACCAGCACGGGCGCAACCCCCATCCCCAGCAGCATGGTCCGGATCGCCTCGGCCCGCTGGTTGGCCAGCGTCTGCCTCTGGGCCTGGGTACCGGTGCTGTCGGGATGGCCGATCACCACGATCGTCGTCTTGCCGTAGGTGTTGACCACGTTGGCGATCGTCTGCAGCGTGGGTATGAAACCGGAATTGACCACCGCCGAGCCGGGAGCAAACGCCGTGGAGCCGGTCTCCGTCACCAGCAGGGCGTTGTCGGCCAGAATCTGCACCGAAGCCTCTCCGGCATTGATCTGGGGCGCCAGGGCTTTTTCCAGGTCCTTCTTGCGGTCATCCATGAAATGGCCCACCACGGCCCCGGTGAGCGCTCCGCCGGCGGCCCCGATCAAGGCACCGGCCCACGGGTTGGAATGGTCGATGATGGCTCCGATGGCCGCCCCGCCGGCTCCGCCGATTATGCCGCCTTTGGTGGTGTCGGTCATGGTGGACATACCGCCGTTTCCGGCGCAGCCCGAAACGGCAAACACGGCGATAACCCCCAGCACCATCAGACTAATACCGATGGATTTTTTCCTCAATCTTTGCACTGCCGCCGACTCCTTTTTTCCGTTGTAGTTAGGAATTACACGGGATTGTTTTCATTCTACAGTTGCCAAGGCATCCGTTACAAGATGAAGGTCCCCAGGTTGGCCTGGATGGCTTGGGCGGCGAGGTTCACAGCTTGATCAGGCACTCCGGGCCCAGGTCGCGGGGGCTCTGGGCCCCCAGCATCACCATGGTACGCCGCATCTCTTCCTGGAGGCAGGCAATCAAATCCCGCACCCCTTGGGCCTCGCCGGCGGCCAATGCGTAGAGTATGGGGCGTCCCAGGCCGATGGCGTCCGCGCCCATAGCCAGACCCTTGATGACGTCCGTGCCCCGTCGGAAGCCGCCGTCCATGACGATGTAGGCCCGGCCGTCGATGGCCGCGACCACCTCTTGGGCCACCTGCAAGGGATGGGGCAAATAGTCTATGGTGTGGGCCCCGTGGTTGCTGAGCACCACCGCGTCCACCCCGGCCTGTACGCACAACTGGGCGTCAGGCACCGAGAGCACCCCCTTGGCGATCATCTTGCCTTTGATCAGCCCGCGCAGCTCTTGCAGCTCGGCAAAGCTAAGGGGGGCGCAGCCGGTGGCCATGGGCTTGTCCTGGATCTTGGTGCCCATGGCCGCGTCGATCTCCAGCGATATCATGCCCACGCCTTCCGCGGTGATCTTCTCCACGTCGGCTTTCAGCCTGTCGCGGTCCTCGTAGGGCTTCACCGACGCGATTAGCGGCACTCCGGTGGCCAGGAGGCCTTGCAGGTCCTGGGGAATGGGGGTGCCGGTCCACATCACGCTTCCGGCCTCGGCCAGGCCCTGGGCCACCTTCAAGAGGCCGTCCTCGCAAATACCGGGGATGGGCATGGTGATGGCGCTCATCACCACCGGCGCGGAGATATCCACACCCAAGAAATTCACCGATGTCTCGGCGCTGGGAGGAGCGTTGATAGCCTTTTGGCGCAAGGCCCAGCGGTCGAATACGGCCCGGTTGTTGGCCCCCACCCAACCGGTCTCCACCGATCCCAATGCAAAGCCCAACTCACGGGACATGAGATCCTGTTCGCCCTTGGTGTAAATCTCGCCTAAGGTCATGGCCGCCTCTTTTCCGGTTCGCCCCTGGCGGGCGGAGGTTAACTTATTAAGGTTACACCCAATCAGGGCCTACCGTCAGATTTTGCAACGAAAAGTGACATTGAAAAGGGGATGGCCAATCCGGCCGGCCCCTTGATCTTTTGGCACGCCAGGAGGGACTCGAACCCCCGACCGGTGGCTCGGGAGTTATATAAATGGCATTGGCAGCAGTGAGTTCATTTATGCCGGCCGCCGCCATGGTGGCGAGCATCGGCGGCCAAGATAACGAAATATTTATTTTTATATACTTCATCCAGGTTGCTTTTGCCGGTGAAGTATTTATTTTGCAAAACGAAATAGTCGATGCCGTATTGCTTGGCCAGGTCCCTGCGCCATTGGTCGTCCTTGCTGTAGAAACTTTCGCGAAGGTCTTTGCGCAGTTTGTTCCAACCGACGATGGACCGGCGATACTTCAGATACTTGTCCAGGTCCAGCCCGAAATACCCCAGGCGATGCAAGCCCTCCTTTAACAGGGGGTAATTGCTGGCGTAAATCCAGGCCGAGTAGAGCCATTCCCTGGCGCCCCCCCAGGAGGCTCGTTGAGACAAGGCCCGCCACCCACCCCCGAGGGAAGGGTCCACCATGAATAAGGAGTCCGGGGCGGTGTGGTTTTTGGCCCATAGCTGGGCCTGGCCAAAGGCGTGATACCTCTCCTGCACCTCGGGACGCATGTTTTGATTGCTCAGCCACAGGAAGGCCACCACAAAGCAGGCGCCGACAGCAATATAAGTCAATATGCGGCCCCGCCATTCGTCGTTGCGCCTCGCCAAGAAACCGGTTGCGGCGAATACCGCCCCCATACCCGCCACGGTCCACAAAAAGGCGGGGCTGCCGACATAGGCCGGGTTCATCAGAGGCCGGGCCATGCCCATGGCCCAATAGAGAATGAGCAGGCCCACGATGGAAGCGCCCAAAACCACCATCACGATATTGAATCTTCGCTTGGCATCTACCCTGGCCAGTGCCAGCCAGCACGGTAAAGTCACCAGCAGACACCAGATCGTCGGAAAGCCTGGATGCCCGTATACGCCGAAGAACGGGGACAGCAATACCGCCATGGCTATGATTTTTCTCCACAGGCCGGCGGATTTTATTTCGTCGTACAAGCCGGCGGCCACAATCACCAGGCCGACGTTGAGGATCATGTCGTTGGCTCGAGAGAGGGACAACTTTATCAAGCTGGAGCTAAAGGGGTATACAGAGAAAAGAACTCCCAAACCGACCAAAACGGCCATGGCCGCGCATCCGGCCATAAGGCGGCGGCGATCTTCGGAAAGCGGCCCCTGGCGCCAGACGAAATAAACCAGAAGCAGGCAGAAGCCCAGGAACGGCAGGAAAATGGCGTAGTGGCGTAGGCCGAACACGCCCAGGCTGACGGGATACCAGTGGTAGCACATCATCTTGGACAGGGAGACCCAAAGGTTCAACGGTATTTGCCCGCCGGCGATCTCACTGGCCTTTACGGTGAGCAGGATCCACAATGCCCCACCCGCCAGGACAATGGCCGCGCCGATCCAGGTCTTGATTTCTTTCAAGGGCCGCGGGGCGACCAATACCATGGCCGCGACGAAAACCAGGGCGAATAGCCCCATGGTGAAGTGGGTGATCAGGGAGGCCAAAAGCAGCAGCCCCGCCTGGACGTACTTGCGACGCAGCACCTGGGCCACGGCCAATATCCTGAAACCGTCGGCCGCTACATAATACTGACCGATAAAGGTGCCGGTGCCGAAACGGGCCAGGTTCATTTCCCGCACGCTACTGGCTATCACCAGCGCCACCACGACGAGCAACAAACCATAGTCGGCGTCGGGCCGTATGGCCCTGGTCAAGGAGACAAAGGCAAAGGAGAGGAACAGTATCTCGAAGGCGACGACAAAACGCTGCATGACGATCGGGGCGATTCCCAAGTAGTCATACCCCGCCAGGTAGAGCTGCATGAAGGCTGATTTTGAAAAATTCTGCGTGCCCGAGGGATACGAGCCCGGAATGGCGTCAAGATGACGAACCTCGTTTATCCAACCCTCCGGGCTGAACTCGTGCCAGGCGATTTTCAGGCTCAAAAAATTTATGTTGGTGTACCAGCAATAGGAGCACAGGGCCATGAAAGCCAGAGCGAAAACGATTTTGATGGCGTTCCTGGAAGCTAGCATTTCGACTCTATATATCCAGCTCGCTTCGGCTCAGCGGTTCAGTTTTGCCGCAAAAAGGCTTTGATGGACTCCACGACCCTGGCGGCGGTTTTACCGTCCCATAATTCCGGCAGAGGCTTTTCGGGACGGGGGCTCTCGAGGGATTCCGCGACCAATGCTCCCAGTTCTTCCGGAGTGCAGAGCCTGTTGCTCCCCTGCTCTATGGTTATGGGGCGCTCGGTGTTGGGCCGCAGGGTGAAGCAGGGGATCCTCAAGTAGGTTGTCTCCTCCTGCAGACCGCCTGAATCGGTTATCACCACCGATGAGCGCCACAACAGGCTCATGAAAGGCAAGTAGCTCAGAGGCTCAGACAGATGCAGGCCGGGGCGGTTGGCTAGAGAATCGAAAAGACCGCCGTCTTCCAGCCGCTTGCGGGTTCTGGGGTGCACCGAAAAGATCAGGGGCATGGTTTGGGAGACCGAAGCCAAGGTCTCGCAAATCAACCCCAACTTTGCCGGGTCATCGACGTTTAGCGGCCGATGCAAGGTTACGACGCCGTAAGGTTCCTTGATGCGCCTCAAATCATCCGCGGGTTGCAATTTTTCAATTTGCGGCCTCATAAGCTCGAGCGAATCGATCATGATGTTGCCGACCCGCCGCACCTGCCCGCCGACCCCTTCGCGGGCGAGATTGGCGTCCCCATCCGCCGACGGCGTCCATAGAAGATCGGCCAAGGCGTCGGTCACCACCCTGTTTATCTCTTCCGGCATGGTGCGGTCAAAGGAGCGCAGGCCCGCTTCCAAATGAGCCACTTTCAGGCCGAGCTTTGCCGCGGCCAGCGCCGCCGCCACGGTGGCATTGACATCGCCGACCACCACCACCAAGTCGGGCCGCTGCTCCAAAAGCACCTTTTCATAGGCGATCAAGGTGTGGCCGGTCTGTTCGGCGTGGCTGCCACTCCCCACTCCCAGATGAACCTGGGGTGCGGGCATCCCCAGATCCTTGAAAAAGTCCTCCGACATGTTGACGTCATAATGTTGGCCGGTGTGGACGATCTTCGGATCGGCCCAATCCTGGTCTTTCAGGGCCAGATAAAGAGGCGCGATCTTCATGAAGTTGGGCCTGGCCGCTGCCACCAGGTGAATAGATTTTTTTGATTTGCCCATAGCTTGTATCCAGGCAACTCTTTGTGAGAGTGGCAGTTATTAGAAGCCGGCGCGCCGCCCTGGCGACAAGACCATTAATCCTCTCGATTAAAAAAAATTTCCTTTGCAGGCGCGGATGAAGGGGGCCGGCCCTGCCTGTAGGCCGCCATCCAGGATGAAGATAGGATTTCTTTGAACTGACAGAAGCATATCGAAAAGCCCATCAACACTAAAGCAAAGAGCATCAGGAAAAGCGCCACCAATCCGAGGTAGATGGCCACGTCGCCGATAATCAGGTTGATGACCGCCCACCCTAAAAAGAAAATGCTGGCCAAAAAACAACACAGGGCCATCCAGGCAAAATTCCTGATGGGATTGGCTATGGCCACGAACCGAAGGTGAGTGTTAATGGTTTTCATGATTTTGGTGGACGATTTGTGGCGCGTCCGGCCGGGAGCTTTCGCGGGGCTGGGCGCCCAGGTAATGGTCGCGGGAATCTCGGAGATGCGAAAACCCAAGGCCGAGAGTTTCAACAACACCTCCAAATGAAACTCCTTGCCGTTCTCATTGGTGACCAGCGGCTGGATAACCTCCCGCCGATAGGCTCGGGTCATGCCCGTGTTCATGGATATCTCGGGCAGGAAGACCTTCCTGATAATCCAGTTGCCCACGATGGTCAACAGCACCCTGTGCCGGGGCACATTGACCAAGCCGCCTCCGGGAAGGTGAACCGAAGCCACCACGCAATGCAGGGCCGGATCGGCACAGATCGCATCGTAGAGCTCTCGCACGATGTCCCTGCCCCAAGATCCGTCGGCCTCGGTGGTCACGATGATCTTGCCCCTGGCAGCGTCAATCCCCGTTTTTATGGCCCGGCCTCTCCCGTGGTTCCAAGGCAGAGACATGAGCCTTATTCTGGGGCATCCCAGTTTACTAATCGTCTCCCGGGCAATTTGCAGGGAGCCGTCCACCGAGCCGTCGTTGACCAGTATGAATTCCCAATCATCGCCGAACTGTTGGTCCAGGGTGTCCGCCATCTGGCGGATCACCCGCGCCAATACGGCTTCATTGTTGAAAAAGGGGGACACGACGCTCAGGCTGGGCTCTGCAGGCATTACCATTCCTTATAGCTCAAAATTCTTCTCAATTATAAGGCGCCCGGATTCATTCAATTCCTGGATTTCCCGCCCCGGCCTTGCCGGCTCAAACCAGGATGGGCCCATGTCCTGCCACTGAAAGTACCTTGATGACCCCATATGGATGGCGGAGAACTTGTCATCACAACCCAGGCTTACCGCCTTATCCCCACCATCGAGGGTGATCGCGTCGCTGATGCGCACATAGTCATCGCCAAATTGCACCCGCCGTCGCAAGCTGAGGGGCGCGGCTTTCGCCTTGGTCACCAGAGCCGCAACCAGACATTTTTTTACCCAGTACCCGAGCCGGCGGAAACGGCCCGGGCCCAGGTTGAACAAGCGGAAGGCCAGGAAAAGCGTCGGGCTCATCAGCTTTTGCTTTAAAAAGCTGAACCGAGTCTCCACGACGAACTCATCGCCATCGCGTTCGACCGGCGGGGACAGTTGCAAGGTCTGGCTGGTGGCGATGAGACCGTGGGCCAGCTTCACCCAATAGCCGCAATCCGAATAATAAGAGCCGTCTTTTCCAAAAACCTTCAGCACCCCGCCTTTGGAGGTTCCCAGCACGGCATAGTAGCGCTGGGTGCCGCGCATGTGGAGCCCCGCCCGGGGGAAATCCCATTGCCCCGCTTGCTGAAAGGGCAGTTGAACCGCCGGCTGGAGGTCCGCATCGGCATTGGCCGCGGCAAAAAGATAGTTGTTGAGCATGGGGAACAAGTTGAAGGCGTCCACGGCCGCAAGGCCGGCCGCCGCCTGCCGCCTTAGGCAATCGCGCATGAAGGCCGCGATGGCTTTGCCGCTTTCACAGACATTAGACAGTATTTCAAAGGCCGCGGGAAAGAAAAATTCGGTGTTTCGGCTGCCGTACTCGCCGCCCAAGGACCCGTTTGGATGGATGCAATGAGCCAAAAAGCGGTTGGCCTTGACTAGACTCTCCAGCAGCTGGGCGTCACCGGTCAGTTGCCAGATGCGGGCCAGGTAGAAGGTGCCGTGGGTCTGGTAGCCGGGATCGGCCCCGCCGTATTCCTCGTACCAACCCTCTTCGGACTGGTGGCGAAATATCCTGGCCAGGAAGTGCCGGGCACGATCGGCATGGCGCGCATCATTGCTGTTGAGGTGGATCACGGTCATGGCCGCCGCGGCGGCCGCCAAATGGTTGGACAACACCCCGTGGCTCTCGTCGTTGGCGATCAGCCAGTCGCCGCACCTGGCCAGGGTGTCGCGCAAGCTCCGCACTTGTTCCTCGGGCAGGTGGCCCGCCAAGAGCGAAAGGGCCTCGCCAACGTAAAAGGCCGTGAAAGCGGTGGCGGCCAAGCTGTGCTCGTGGGGGTAGGCCTCGTTGTAGGAACCGTCCGCACACTGGATTGACTGCCAATAGCGCATCACCGCGCCGGCGCGCCGGAGAGCCTTGGGGTTTTGGTAAAAGGGGTTGTCCGGCCAGGGGCTGGTGTAAAGGCTCGCCAGCGCATAGGCGGCTTCCTGAAAACGAGCTCCGGGGAAATCGGTGAATTTCCAGGCCCAATAGGTACGATCGCAACAGCCGTATGACTTGGAAAATGGCTCCCAATCGCCCCTTGAAAAAACTCGGGGCAATTGTCGCCACACCTGCTCCAGGTATATGTGGGAGGCTCCCTGGTTCATGGCTTTTGCACTTGGATATAAATCATGAGCCCGCCCAGCCGGTCCACCAACTTGCGCAGCCAAGCGGGCGCCCATCCCGCCCCGGCCGCAAAGCGCCAGGGGATCCCAAGGGGTTGTCTTCCCAAAAAGCGCGGACAGCTTTGATGTCGGGGCAGGCAGAGCTCATGGGACCACTTTCAGCGCCTAGCTAACGGGAAACCAGGTATCCGCCCAAAAGAACCAGCACCATGCCGAGCGCGTGGTGTACGGGTATCTTCTCTCCGAGCAACAACGCGCTCATGCCGGTTATGATCAGAATGTTGAAGGCCATGGACAAGGGGAAATATTGGTGCACTTTTACATTGGGCAGGCAAGCCAGCATGATGCCAAAGCCCACGACGTAGGCGGCCAGCCCGGCCCAGAAGCCGTAACCACTGATCAGGCTCAGGAGGGTGGGTATTACGCCGTGGCCTTCCTGCCAAACCGCCAAAGCGCGCACCGTGGCATTTTTGAAGAAGTAAACGCCGGTTGCCAGAAAAACCGCCACCCCCAAGCTGCCGCCGACCAGGTAAATCATGCGTCTTCCGCCAATAAAGTTTCCAAATCGCCGACTTGGGCCGCGGCGCCGGTTCGTAGGGATTCCCTGATGGCAAAGGTCGCCAACGTGGTCGCCACCTGGGATTGCAAGGAGATGGGGGAGAGCCCCGTCTTTATCCCGTCCACATAGGCGGCCATCTCCTGCTCAAAGCCCTTGTCGGATTGCAGCCGGCACTTCTTGTTGATTTTGCGACCCTGGCCACTGATGCCCAGGGAGCGCCAGTTGTCTATGACTCCGGCCATACCCCCGCCGAATACCTCCAGGCGCTCTTTGGAAAAACCGGGATCGCCCACGGAGGTGTAGGTGATCACGCCGATGGACCCATCGGCGAACTGAAGTTGGGCTATTAGGTTGTCCGGGTCCGCCGGCTTGGCCACGTCCCGCCCCAGCGAGGTCGCCAAGGCCGCAACCGGGTCGGCGCCGCAAAGGTACTGCATCAGGTCCACGAAATGGCACACCTCGCCGATTATGCGGCCGCCGCCGACCTCCGAATCCTGGTGCCAATGTTCCGCGGGAATGGGCCCGGCGTTGACGCGATAATTCATGACCAGCGTTTTCCCCTCCATCTCCCGGCGCAGCGCCTGGGAGAGACCTGAAAAACGCCGATTGAACCCGGTAAGCACAAAGCCCGGGTTCTCCAGCGAGGCCTTGACCACGCCTCGCAGCTCATCCTTGTTGAGAGCCAGGGGTTTTTCCACAAAGCAGGACCGGCCGGAGTTCAACACCGTGGTTACGATCTCGGCGTGGGTATCGTGCCGGGTGGCCACAATCAATCCGTGGAGGTCTTGCTCAGCCAGCAGATCCTTGTAATCCGAAGAGATGGTCTCGGCCCGGTAGCGTTGGGCGACATTGCGGGCGGTCAGGCCGCTGCCGGTGGCGACGCCTTTGATCCGCACCCCGGGCACTTTTTTCAAGGCCGGCAGGAGGAGGCCTTGGGCGAACTGCCCCGCCCCTATAACGCTCACGGCGATTTGGGCGTCACCCTTGGGCGGCGCGGGCGGCGCCATGGCCACCTTGGCCGGCTGGGGACGATCCTTGTCGTACTGCAATACGATCCCGATATAGGGCTCCCGCTTTTTTCCCAGCAGCAAGGCATAGCCGTCCATGGCCTGCTCTATGGGAAAGCGGTGGGTGGTCAAGGCGTCCAGGTTTATTTTGCCCGCGGCCACCAGATCCAGAAAGGACTGCATGTTGCGGTTTTCGGTCCAGCGCACGTACCCGATGGGATAGTCCACCCCGTGCTCTTCATAAAGGGGATCGTACCGGCCCGGCCCATAGGAGCGTGACTGCATGAGCACGAGCTCTTTTTCATAGTACTCACGCCGGGGAACCTTGTGCCCGACATCTCCCACCGCCACCACCCGAGCCCGGTCCCTGGCTATTTCGGCCGCGGTGGCCAGCGGTTCACTGCTTTTGGTGCCGGCCGCGACTATCACCGCGTCCGCGCCCTTGGAGCGGGTGAAGGCCATTACCTCGGCTTGCAAGTTGGCATCGTCGGCAATGGCGCCGGCATCCGCGCCGTTGGAGCGGGCCAGGGACACCTTGGCCGGGTCCGTATCGATACCGAACACCCGGCACCCGGCCGCGCTGCAAATCTGGGCGATGATCTGTCCCACCAGTCCCAGGCCGATAACGGCCACGCTCTCCCCGAAGGAAGGCGAGGCCTGGCGCACGCAATGCAACGCTATGGCCCCGACGGTGACATAGGACGCCTGCTCGTAGGTCACCTGTTCCGGGATAGGCACCACCAGGTTTCTGGGGACGTAGACCATTTCAGCATGGTTGGCGTAGCCAAGGCCGGCGCACGCCACCCTCTGGCCCGGAGCGATGTCGGTCACCTTGCCGCCCGCTTGCCTCACCACCCCAGCGCAGCTATAGCCCAAGGGCAGCGGGGCGGAGACCAGGTTGCCAACTATGCGCACCGTGCCCAGCAGACCCTCTTGGCCGGCCTTGGCCAAAACTTTTTTTACCAGATCCGGCCTGGCCCTGGCCTTTTGCAAGGGGTTCATTTTGGCCAGCTCGACCGCGGCCTTTTCGGTTCCCCCGCTGATCAGCGAAGCGACGTTCTGTACGACAACTCCGCCGGGCTGAAGCCGGGGAGGAGGCACTTCGGTTATGGACATCTCGCCTGTTTTGAAATTTTGCAGAACGGCTTTCATACGATCTCGCTACGTCTTTCGGCCGACAAGCTTAGCCAGTATTGCTTGGATGGTTAATATACATCGTTAATCCGGCAGTTACACGACAAACCCTAGTTGAGCCATCCAACTTGGCGGCTTTTGTGGACCAATGCGGAAAAAAGGCGGTTTTATGCGCCCAAGAACTTTTCGCGCCACATTTCAAACATCAAAAGGGAGAAAAGCTGTTTGCTCGCCAGAACGCCGTGCCCGGCGGACAGACGTCTGAGCCTGGCGACTTCGTTGGGATTGAATATGCCCGCCCTGCCTATGCGCTCTTCGCTCAGATAATCGCCAATCAGGCTCTTTAGCGGCTCTTGGGAGAGGTATTGCTCCAAGGGGATATAAAAGGGGATCTTTTTCTTAGAAGCCATTTCAGGATGAGCATTAGCCTTCAGCCAACGGCGCAAAATCACCTTGTTGGAAAACAGGGTCAGCTTTTGGCGGGGGGGAAGACTCAACAAAAACTCCACAAGGACATGATCCATGAAGGGCACCCTGCCTTCGAGGGAGTGGGCCATCGTCAGCTTGTCCAGTTTGCATAGAATGTCATCCGGCAGCCAATGATCGAATTGAAGCGCCAAGAGTTCGCTCAGGCTGAGCCGCTTGAGTCTCGCCTTTTCCACGGGCAGCGATTCATCTTCCAACAACTTCAGTGTGTCCGGCCGCAGCAGGCGCAGCTTGTCGGCTCGGGTGAAAAGGGCGATTACTTTCGTATAGTGTTCCTTGGGGCCGGCATTTTTAAACGAGCTTAATAATTCCAATAGACGTAATTTTCCAGACTCGCCCAGGTCGCCGGGATAGTCGAACAGCAGGTTCAGGAATTTGGCCGGCATGGCGCCGGCCAGGGCCATAACCCCTCCCTTGTGCAACAGGCCGGGCACAAAACGCGAGTACAGGTCGGCCCAGCGCACCACCTTGTGCATGAAATAGCCCCCCAGCATTTCATCGGCGCCCTCACCGCTCTGCACTACCGTAACCTCTTGGGAAGCCGCCCTGGCCAACAGGTACATCGGCAGAACGATGGCGTCACCCAGGGGCTCGTCAAGATGCCAGGCTATCTCCGGCAACAAAGCGGTGTCTTGGGGGCGGCACAAAACTTCGTGATGTTCGAAACCCAACTTTCTGGCCGTGGCGGCCGCGGCGGACAGCTCGTCACCCTTCCAGCCGAAGCCCACGGAAAAGGTTTTCATGGGTTTGTCAAAATTGCGGCGCACCGAAGCGGCGATGGCGGTGGAGTCCAGCCCTCCGCTCAAGAAAAGGCCAACCGGCCTTTCGCTTATCATCCTGATGCGAGTGGCCTCGTTGAACAACTCGCCGAACCTGTCCAAGGCCTCGCCATCGGACATTTCGGATGATTCGGCAACCGGCGGGGTCCAGTAGCGTTTGAACTGGATGTTGCCGTTTTTATAATACATGTAGTTGGCGGCGGGGAATTTTTTGACCCCGTGCAAGAGACAATCGGGGCCCGGCACGTAACGCAGGGTAAGGTATGAATCCAAAGAAGCATGGTTCAAGGAACGAGGCACGGCGGGATGCCTCAGCAAGGCCTTGATCTCGGAGGCCGCAACGAATAATCCATTATTATAATAATAATATAAAGGCTTTATCCCCATGCGGTCTCGAGCGACAAACAGAATGCCCTCGACCGTATCCAAAATGGCCAAGGCAAACATGCCCCGCAAATATTGCAGACAATCGATTCCAAGGCGCTCATACAGGTGCAAAACGACTTCCGTATCGGAATTGCTTTGAAAGACTGCGCCCTGCTCTTTCAACGCCCGTTGGATGTCTTGGTAATTATAAATTTCGCCGTTATAAACAATGGCATAACGGCCGTCAGGGCTGAACTGTGGCTGCTGGCCCTTGTTAATATCAATAATGGAGAGGCGCCTCATCCCCAAAGAAAACGTTTTGTGAGTGTAAACACCGGAATCATCCGGCCCGCGATGCATTATTATGTCCAGCATCGGCGCCAGGCGTTCTCCACCATTTATATCGCCGGCAATTGTTATGATTCCGCACATTTTTTCGTCTGTGTAAGAGCCATTGCGCCTGAAAATGGTCCCAGTTCCACACCGCCAACTGGAGGCGATCCTCAAAGAGTATAGCAAATGGGATGGCCCCCAGTCGGAGGACGGCGCGGGTGAGCATTTGAAAGCCGGGGATGACCTCCGGTTTGAAGGCATCGACAAGCTTTTCATAGGCCATGCCCGAGGGACGCACGGTCAGTTCTTCGGTGGTGATGAGCCCGCCCCCCCTTGGCCTTCTGCAGGTAATAGTCGATTTGCCGGCCGCTCACGCTGCGAACCAGATCGCGTCTGCCCACGAGGCCCTGACAGCGCCAAGCCTGAAAAGGGGAGGCAGGTGACAGGAAAGGGTTTAGCCGGTTCGGCTAGCCCCTTGATCTTTTGGCACGCCAGGAGGGACTCGAACCCCCGACCGGTGGCTTAGAAGGCCACTGCTCTATCCACCTGAGCTACTGGCGCGTGCTTAGTCTGCCTATTCTATCCAATGGGCGCTCCCTGTAAAGCCCCGGCTTGCCGAACCGGGGCCGGGATAGGGATTTGGACCGGGAGGCAAAGCAGGCCGCACATGACCCCGGGCGGCGCCCAATCCCGACAGCCTGGTAAGTATGGGCCAAACCGCCCCGCGCACCCCGTTGCCTTTAAAGGCGGGGCGGCCGGGGTGGCCCGGGCCTGGGGGGGGGCCTGCCATCTAACCATAGATACGCGCATGAGCCGCCTGGGGGGCGCCCCCACGCAAAGCGCCGCCGGTTTCAGCCAAATAAATTTACTCTCTTTTCCGCCTGTTACCCATAAGCTGCGATTAATTACCCAGAGGCGAACCTGTAAATAAGTTTTTCAGTACGCCTGTATCGTTTATTGACACATCAAATACTCGCGACGCTTAACTGTAACAAGTTCCTATTTGTTGTAAATTATCGTTTACACCTATCGGACTTGCCGATATTTTTTTTAATTAAAATCAATTGTTTTACGATGTGTTTTATTTATATTTATCATTTTTTTAATCAACGCTTTTAATTTTTCCCATATCCATTGACATGGATTGCGCAAGTCTATATATGATATTTCACATCCTGCCTATGAGAGTTAATTTATTCTGGTTTATCGGATTTGTGTAATTGAGAGTACTCCCCTTGCTCCCTCCCCTCTGGCAGTTTGGGCGTCATAGTTGCCCCTTGAAAAGCGGCCTTATCGAAATCTACAACTGAACATCCTCGGCTGTTGCCGGCCTGCCCTGGTCCATCAACGTCCACTTGGGAGACTAGTATGCCTAGTAGGGTCAAGCTGGTTAGCACAGTTCTATTCCTATTCCTCTTAATGTTTTCTCCCTCTGCTTCTTTTGCAGACAACTACGAAGTTGACAGCACTGTAAGCAGCGTTGTCGGCACGGAAAATGCCGACACCGTAAACGTAAACACGCCATCAGGGGTGGTCACCAACCAGGTGCAAACCAGGGGTGGTGACGACACTATCAACAACTATAATCAAGTCGGCAGCTACATAGACGGTGGCGACGGCGCCGACACGATCACCAACTCGGGCAGCGTAGGTGCCTATGTCACCGGCGGCGTCAACAGCAATGGCGTGACCAGCGGCGGCAACACCATCAGCAACACCTCCACCGGCACCGTGGCCAGCGACGTGGTCGGTTCGGACAACCGCGGGACTTCCAGCAGCGGCGGCGAAAACCAGATATCCAACGCCGGCAGCATCTCCGGCAACGTATTTGGCAGCAAGAACACCGGCGCCGATTCCAGCGGCGGAACCAACACCATCGACAACCAGGGCAGCGTCGGCGGCGCCATCACCGGCTCGCACAACCAAAGCGCGGGAACCAGCGGTGGCGATAACACGGTGAACAACTCCGGCACCGTCTCCTCCAGCGTTTACGGCAGCCGCAACTCCGGCCTGGGCGCCGAAGGCGGCGGCAACGAGGTTACCAACGAGGAAACCGGCCAGATCAACGGCAACATGATCGGCTCGGACAACACCAACACCGGCAACATCGGCGGCGGCAACACCGTCAGCAACCTCGGCACCGTGAACATGACGGTGGCGGGCAGCAGCAACTTCGGCGAGAATTCCAGCGGCGGCGGCAACCAGGTAAGCAACGGCTCCACCACCGTTACCGGTTCGGCGGCCACCGTCAAAGACGCCCTGATGGGCTCGCTGAACCAGGGGAGCGGCGCCAGCGGCGGCAGCAACACCGTGGACAACTACGGCGTGGTGAATTCCAGCACCTACGGCAGCCGCAACGCGGGCCAGGACAGCAGCGGCGGCGACAACACCGTCACCAACCATGAGGGCGGCACCATCAACGGCCATCTGGTGGGCACGGAAAACAGCGGTTCCGGAAGCGCGGGCGGCGGGAACACCCTAGGCAACTCCGGTACGGTGAACCAGTTCGTCTACGGCAGCCTCAACTCGGGGCAGGACTCCCTCGGCGGCACCAACACCATCAACAACAACAGCACCGGCCTGGTCAAGGGCGACCTGATCGGCACCCAGAACCAGGGCTCCGGCAGCAGCGGCGGCGAGAACCAGATCACCAACGACGGCAGCATCCAGGGCAGCGTCTACGGCAACCTCAACTCCGGCTACGACAGCAGCGGCGGCTTCAACGAGATCGCCAACAACTCCGGCGCCACCGTGACCGGCGACGTCCTTGGCGCGGACAACCGCGGCGAGCTCAGCAGCGGCGGCGACAACCAGATAACCAACGCCGGCACCATCTCGGGCAACGTATACGGCAGCAAGAACACCGGCCCCGGCTCCAGCGGCGAAAACAACACCATCGCCAACAAGACCGGCGGTACCGTCAAGGGCAGCATCTACGGCTCTTACAACGACGCCCAGGGAGTCAGCGGCGGAGCCAACGATATAGGCAACACCGGCAGCGTCGAGGGCAGCATCGTGGGCAGTATGAACACGGCCCAGGGCGCCAACGGCGGATCCAACACCATCAACAACGGCACCCTAGGCGTCGGGACCGTGGATACCGATGTCATCGGCTCGGTCAACCAGACCCAGGACACCAGCGGCGGCTCCAACATCATCAATAACGCCGGCACCGTGGGCGGCAAGATGGTCGGCAGCCTCAACTCCGGCTTCGACAGCGTAGGCGGCAACAACACCATCACCAACCGGGCCTTCGGCACGGTGGAAGGCGATGTGGTGGGCTCGCTGAACATGGGCAACGGTTCCAGCGGCGGCAGCAACACCATCACCAACCAGACCCTGGCCACCGTCAAGGGCAACGTGATCGGCGCGCAAAACAGCGAGGCCGGGGCCAGCGGCGGCTCCAACACCATCACCAACCAGGGCACCGTCGAAGGCGACGTGATCGGCTCCGAAAACAGCAATGCCAACACCAGCGGCGGCTCCAACACCATCAACAACGCCGGCGAGGTGCAGGGCACCATCATCGGCAGCCGCAACTCGGGTAACGGCTCCACCAGCACCCCCAACACCATCAACAATCAGCTCGGCGGCAGCGCGGGCTACATCGTGGGCACGGACAACGTCGCTTCCAACGTGAGCGGCGGCGGAAACACCATCAACAACCGGGGCACCGTCACCAACGACATGATCGGCAGCCGCAACTCGGGCGAGGGCGCCAGCGGCGGATCCAACACCATCACCAACCGGACCTTCAGCACCGTCGAAGGCGACGTGATCGGCTCGCTCAACAGCGGTACGGCCAGCAGCGGCGGCTCCAACACCATCACCAACCAAACCCTGGGCACCGTCGAAGGCGACGTGATCGGCTCGCTCAACAGCGGCGAAAACTCCAGCGGCGGCGGCAACACCATCAACAACGCCGGCGAGGTGCAGGGCACCATCATCGGCAGCCGCAACTCGGGTAACGGCTCCACCAGCACCCCCAACACCATCAACAATCAGCTCGGCGGCAGCGCGGGCTACATCGTGGGCACGGACAACGTCGCTTCCAACGTGAGCGGCGGCGGAAACACCATCAACAACTGGAGCACCGTCACCAACGACATGATCGGCAGCCGCAACTCGGGCGAGGGCGCCAGCGGCGGATCCAACACCCTCACCAACCGGACCTTCAGCACCGTCGAAGGCGACGTGATCGGCTCGCTCAACAGCGGCGAAAACTCCAGCGGCGGCAGCAACACCATCAACAACCAAACCCTGGGCACCGTCGAAGGCGAGGTGATCGGCTCCGTCAACATCGGCGAAAACTCCAGCGGCGGATCCAACACCATACGCAACCAGACCGGCGGTACCGTCAAGGGCAGCATCTACGGCTCTTACAACTACGCCCAGGAAGTCAGCGGCGGCGCCAACGATATAGGCAACACCGGCAGCGTCGAGGGCAGCATCGTGGGCAGTATGAACACGGCCCAGGGCGCCAACGGCGGCTCCAACACCATTAACAACGGGACCCTGGGCATCGTCGAAGGCGACGTGGTCGGCTCCGTCAACAGCGGTACGGCCAGCAACGGCGGCTCCAACACCATTAACAACGGGACCCTGGGCATCGTCGAAGGCGACGTGGTCGGCTCCATCAACAGCGGTACGGCCAGCAACGGCGGCTCCAACACCATCACCAACGAGGGCTTGGCCGTCGTCGAAGGCGATGTGATCGGCTCGCTCAACAGCGGCGAAAACTCCAGCGGCGGCAGCAACACCATCAACAACTATGGCGCCGCGCTGAGCGACGTGGTAGGCAGCCGCAACTCCGGTGATGACGCCACCAGCGGCTCCAACATCCTGACCAACGGGAATGGAACGGATCCGGCCACGATCGCCGGGAACTTGATCGGCACCCAGAACAGCGGCGTCGGCTCCAGCGGCGGCAGCAACCAGATAACCAACAACAGCATCGTCCTGGGCAACATCATCGGCAGCGAAAACTCCGGTGACGGAGCCAGCGGCGGCGACAACACCATCAACAACGATGGCGTGGCCACCCTAGACATCGCCGGATCGAACAACGCCGGCACCGGCAGCAGCGGCGGCGACAATACCATCAACCACACCGGCGCGGCCGCCTATGTCTACGGCTCGATGAACTCGGGCGAAGACAGCAGCGGCGGCGGAAACACCATCAACGCCAAAAGCAGCGTCTTGTTCGGGCTCTACGGCAGCGGCAACTCCGGCCTGAACAGCGAGGGCGGCTCCAACACCATCATCACCTCGGAAGATTTCGCGGCCACGGCCACCGGCAGCCTCAACAACGGCACCGGCAGCAGCGGCGGCGAGAACACCCTGACCAACGAGGGGACCAACACGGTGGGGCTGATCGGCAGCCACAACTCGGGCGACGTCAGCAGCGGCGGCTCCAACATCATCGCCAACAAGGCCACCGTCACCGGCGATATCCAAGGCAGCCTCAGCGATGGCGCCGGCTCCAGCGGCGGAGAGAACCGGATAACCAACACCGGCACCGTGGAAGGCAACATCTACGGCAGCGTTAACACCGGCGTTGGCAGCAGCGGCGGCTCCAACATCATCGCCAACAAGGCCACCGTCACCGGCGATATCCAAGGCAGCCTCAGCGATGGCGCCGGCTCCAGCGGCGGAGAGAACCGGATAACCAACACCGGCACCGTGGAAGGCAACATCTACGGCAGCGTTAACACCGGCGTTGGCAGCAGCGGCGGCGGAAACACCATCCTCAACAAGGGAACGGTGGGAGGCAGCATCTACGGCTCCTACAACACCGGCGCCGGCAGCACCGCCACGGGCAACTACATCTATAACTACGGCACGGTGCTCGACAGCATCTACGCCGGCATCGGCGACGACACCGTGTACCTCGCCTCCACCTCCGCGGTGACCAACTGGGTGGACGGCCAGGCCGGCTACGACACCCTGGTGTTCATCAACGGCGGGACCTTCACCGGCACCGGCGTGGCCCAGTTCATCAACTTTGAACGCGCCGAGTTCGACTACCCGGGCACCACGACGATCGCCGGGGTGCTCAACCTCTCGGACATGGACGTGTACATCAACGACGGAACCGTCCTGGTCAACGGCACCTTCATCAGCGACACCCTGACCAACTACGCCACCCTGGGCGGCTCGGGCAGGATCAACGCCGACGTGATCAACTACGGCGTCATCAGCCCGGGCAACTCCATCGGCACCCTGGCCATCAACGGCAACCTGACCTTCATGAACGGCTCCATTTACCTGTTGGAGATTGGGGCCAACGGCGCCACCGACCTGGTGGAGGTCAGCGGCAAGACCGTCATTAACAACGCCTACATCCACACCTATCTGCCTCGGGCGCTCTACGCCGACGGCACCTCCTGGCGTATCCTGACCTCCTCCGGAGGCGTCACCGGCAACTTCGCCGGCATCGTGGGCCAGCCCAACTCGGTGGTGCTGAGCCTGGCCTCGGTGAACCAGGGCGACGCCATAGACCTGGTGCTCAACCGCAAGTCCTACGGCTACTTTGCCGACACCCCCAGCGGCGCCCAGGTGGGCCGCGGCATGGACAAGCTGGTCCCCGTGGCCACCGGCAACATGGAATCCCTGTTGCTGTCCATGGACTGGGACATGAACGCCAGCCAGATCAACAACGTTCTGACCCAGCTCAACCCCGAGATGTACACCGCCTTCACCACGGCCTCCTTCGCCACGGGCAGCCTGTTCTCGGACACCATGTCCCGCCGCCTGGAGGAGATGCGCCAGCGTAAGGCCCTCAACCTGGACACTCAAAAGAGCGCCACCGGTCCGGTGCAGTTGGCCGCGGCCGAGACCGTGCCCATGGCCGGCCTGGGCCAGGGCGCGAGCTGCGACAATACCGGATGGACCCTGTGGGGCCGTGCCATGGGTCTGTGGAACAACCAGGACGCCGAGGGCGGCTATCTGGGCTTTCGCCAGAGCGGCGGCGGCGCGGCCCTGGGCGCGGACGGCCTGCTCAACAGCTGGTTCCGCCTGGGCGTGGCCGTGGGCGCCACCCGCACCGACCTCAGCTTCAGCCGCGCCAACGACAGCGGCGATCAGGAGGCCTTCCACGCCGGTCTGTACGGTCAGGCCACCTTTGGCGAAACCTACCTGCGCGCGGCGCTTTCCTACGCCCGCCTGAGCAACGACTCCAGCCGCCAGGTCACCCTGGGTTCCATCGACGACCAGGCCAAGGGCGACTTTGACGGCAACCTGTTCGGCGCGGGCCTGGAGGCCGGCTACGACTGGCGCTTTGCCCCTGACTGGCTCCTGGAGCCCATGGCCTCCCTGCAGTACCAGCGCGTCCAGCAGGACGGCTTCACCGAGAGCGGCATCGGCTGGCTGGGCTACAACATCGAAAACGACGACGACGACTCGTTCGTGTCGCGCCTGGGTGTGCGCCTTACCCGCCTGTTCAAGACCGATAACTGGGAGCTGCTGCCTCGCGTGGGCTTGGCCTGGCTCCACCAGTTCTCCGACAGCAACCCCAGCCTGACCGCCAGCTTCATCGACTACGGCGCTCAGAGCTTCTCGGTGGAAGGCGCGCCTCCCGCGGGCGACCTGGCCGAGTTCGAGGCCGGCTTCACCGCCAGCACCAATTACTGCGTGTCCTTCTTCACCGATTACCGCATTTCCTATGCCGACGATTACCAAGAGCAGATCCTGAGCGTCGGCTTGCAGTACCAATTCTAGACAACCACTAAACCTGAACCACCCCGGGGGTCGGCCGATTCGGCCGGCCCCTTTTTTTGGGGAGGACGGTCGGTGGGGTTAATCCCCTTTATGCTGGTAATTTTAAGCCCGGGCGCTATTGAGCAACGCCGAGTGTCGCTGGTGGAACCGGAGCTGGCCCGAATGGCCAAGCCCTTGATTTCTGGCACGCCATGAGGCGCTCGCCCCCCCTGGCCGGTGGCTTGGAAGGCCACAGCGCCATCCACCTGAGCTATTGGCGCGTGTTCGGTCCGACTATTCCATCCAATGGGCGCTCGCTGTGAAGCCCCGGCTTGCCAGGCGGGGTGCGGGGTGGGATAGTAGTCTTCGAAAGCGAGGAGAGGCCATGACCCGCGTGGCGCCCAGCCCCGACAACCTGGTGAGTGTGGACCTGACCGCCATCGCGGCCAACCTGAGAGCCCTGCGCGCCCTGTTGCCCCCGAAGGTGGGGGTGGCCGGGGTGGTCAAGGCCGACGCCTATGGCCACGGCATGGTGCCGGTGGCCCGGCGTCTCAAGGCGGCGGGGGCCGAGACCCTGGCCGTGGCCCTGCCGGGCGAGGGCGTGCTCTTGCGCCGGGCGGGGATCGAGGGCCCCATCCTGGTGCTCATGGGCCTCGCCCCGGGCCAGGCCCCCCTGGCCGTGGCCCACGACCTGAGCCCCTTTCTGGCCGCCTGGGAGGATTTCGCCGCCCTGAGCCAAGCCGCGCAAGACGCCGGAACCCAGGCCACCTGCCATCTGAAGGTGGACACCGGCATGAGCCGCCTGGGGGTGGAGGCGGACCAGGCTCTTGATCTCTTGGAGCGGGCGGCGGCCCTGCCCGGCCTTAAGATCCAGGGCCTGGCCAGCCATCTGGCCACCAGCGGGGTGCCGGGCGACCCCACCGCCCAAAAACAGGCCGAGATTTTCAGCTCCCTGCTTGGCGAGGCCAGGCGGCGCGGCCACGCCCTGACCGAATCCAGCCTGGAGGCCAGCGGCGGGGTTATGGCCCCTCCCCCGGCCGCGCCGGAGCCGCCGGGGCTGGCCCGGCTGGGCATCAGCCTCTACGGCGGCCTGCCCGCCCCGGAAAGCCAAGGGGCCGCGCCCCTCAAGGGGGCCATGCGCTTCACCAGCCGCCTGATGGCGGTGCGCCGGGTGCCCGCCGGGGCCGGGGTGTCCTACGGCCACATCTGGAAGGCCCCCCGCGACACCTGGCTGGGGGTGGTGGCCGCGGGCTATAGCGACGGCTACCCCCGCAGCGCCTCCAACCGGGCCCAGGTGCTGATCCGGGGCCAAGCCGCTCCCCTGCGGGGCCGGGTGTGCATGAACGCCATCATGGTGGACCTCACCGGCTTCGCCCCCCTGCCCGCGCCGGGCGAGGAGGTGGTGCTGTTGGGCCGCTCGGGCGAGCGGGAGATCACCGCAGATCAGTTGGGCGAGTGGGCGGGGACCATTTCTTATGAGATCACCTGCTCCCTGGGCGCGGCCAACCGCCGCCGCCATCGCTCTTGACCCTCCCAACCCCGCAAGGTAGCTTAGGAATGCTTTTGGCAGGGGAGGCATAGGCTAATGGCAGAGCAAAACAAGGACCCCATCAAATCGCACCAGCCCACCATGTGCGTGGTTTGCGCCTGGCGGGCGGACTGCAAAAAGAAATACAGCTACGAGCAGGGTTCGGTGATCAAATGCCCGGACTATACCCGGGACCACGCCCTGCCCGAGCCCCAAGAGGCTGATAAATGAAAAAGACCCTGGCCGCCCAACTCCTGGAGGCCCTGGAGCGGGCCTGCGCCGCCGGCGACTTGCCCGCGGTGGAGGAAGTTCCCGAGTTCGTTGTGGAAAAGACCAAGCAGGCCGAGCACGGCGATTTGGCCAGCAACCTGGCCATGCAACTGGCCCGGCCCTGCCGCCAGGCCCCGCGCAAGATCGCCGAGGTGCTGCTTAAGCACCTGGGCCAGGGCCACGGCCTGATCGAGCGCACCGAGATCGCCGGTCCCGGCTTCATCAATTTTTTCCTGAACCCGGCCGCCTGGCATGCGGTGCTGCCGGTCATCCTGGCCCAGGGACCCGACTTCGGCCGGGGCGAGTGGGGCGCGGGGGCCAAGGTGCAGGTGGAGTTCGTCAGCGCCAACCCCACCGGCCCCCTGCACGTGGGCCACGGCCGGGGCGCGGCCCTGGGCGACGCCATCGCCCGGGTGCTGGCCTTCAGCGGCTTTGAGGCCCAGCGCGAATACTATCTGAACGACGCGGGCAACCAGATGGCCACCCTGGGGCGCAGCGTGTTGGTGCGGGCCAGGCAGCTCAAAGGCTCGGACGAGCCCTTCCCGGACAACCATTACCGGGGCGAGTACATCAAGGACCTGGCCGCCGAGCTGCTGGCCATCCCCCAGGGCGCGGGCCTGCTGGAGATGGCCCAAGACGAGGCGGTGGCCCTGGCTTCCCAGTGGGCGGGGCAGAAGATTCTGGACGGCATCAAGGACGACCTGGCCGCCTTCAACGTCTCGATCGGCAGCTATTTCAGCGAAAAGAGCCTGGTCACCGACGGGGCGGTGGAGCGCGCCTTTGCCGCCCTGGAGGAAAAGGGCCTGCTTTACGAGGCCGAGGGCGCCCTGTGGTTCAAGGCCACCGAGTTCGGCGACGAGAAAGACCGGGTGGTCAAGCGCTCCAACGGCGAGATCACCTACTTCGCCAGCGACATCGCCTATCACCTGGACAAGTTCCGCCGGGGATTTTCGCGCCTGGTGGACGTGTGGGGGGCCGACCACCACGGCTACGTGCCCCGGCTCAAGGCCTCGCTGGCCGGGCTGGGCCGGGAGCCCGAGGACCTCACCGTGGTGCTGGTGCAGATGGTCAACCTGTTGCGCGGCGGTGAGCCGGTGGCCATGTCCACCCGGGCCGGCGAGTTCGTGACCCTGCGCGAGGTGGTGGACGAGGTGGGCGGCGACAGCGCCCGCTTCATCTTCCTCACCCGGCGCTCCGACGCCCAGCTGGACTTCGACCTGGAAGTGGCCAAGGCCCAGTCCATGGACAACCCGGTGTTTTACGTGCAATACGCCCACACCAGGGTCAGCGCCATCCTGCGCAAGGCCGAGGCCGAAGGCGTGGCCCTGCCCGACCCGGCAAACACGGACCTGGCCTGCCTGGAGCTGGCCACCGAGGTGGAGTTGGCCAAGCGCCTGGCCGAGTTCCCCGAATTGATCGAGGGCGCGGCCAGGGCCCTGGAGCCCCACCGCCTCACCTATTACCTGCACGAGCTGGCCGGGGCCTTCCATTCCTACTACAACGCCACCCACGTGCTGGTGGACGACCAGGGCCTCAGCGCGGCCCGTCTGGTGCTGGTGCAGGCGGTGGGCCGGGTGCTGGCCAACGGCCTGGAGCTGCTGGGCGTGAACGCGCCGGAGAAGATGTAGGGCTCGTGGTCTTCAAGCGCCCAGAACGCCGGCCCCGGCAGAGGGCCGCCCGGGAGCCAGCCTCCCCGGCCAAACGGGGTCTGGGCTGGGTGTTCGCGGGCATTCTAATCTGCTGGGCCTTTGTCCTGGGCATCCTGGTGGGCCAGGGTTCCTTGGCCACGCCAGAGCAGGTGGCCTGGGTGAAGCAGGCCCTGGGCCTGGAGCGCCTGCTGGGCTCCGAGCCCGCCCCGCCGCCCCAGCGGCTCACCGAGGCCCAGTTCTCCTTTTACGACCGGGTAAAGCAGCAACGCCAGACCGCGCCCGAGCAGCCCGCCGCCCCGAGCAAAGCCACGGCCAAGGCTCCCCCGGCTCCGGCCGCCGCCCCCAAGCCGAACGCCCCATCGGCGCCCGCCCAGGCTACGGCCACCGAGGCCAAAGCGGCGGCGGAGACCAAACCGGCGTCCGAGGGTAATGCCACCCCCAAGGCCAAACCGGCCGAGACACCCGCGCCCGCCGGCTCGGCGGCCCCCACCCAGGCCGAGGGCAAGGGCCGCTTCGCGGTGCAGGTGGCCTCCTTTTCCGAGGAAAATCAGGCCGTGAACCTGGTGCGCCGCCTGCAGGCGAGCGGCTACCGCGCCTATTCCCTCATGGTGGACGTGAAGGGGGCGGGACGCCGCTATCGGGTGCGGGTGGGGCCCTATGAGGAGCTGGACGATGCCCAGGGGGCGGCGGGCCGCATCCGTTTGCAACACAAGCTGGCCGCCTACGTCACTCGCCGGGAATGATCTTTGGTGATGGGGGCTTGCCGCCGCGGCCCGGCTATGGCAACATTGTCTCAGGCACTATACGAACCCCTGAATTCAGGTAAAGCGCCCATGCAAGCACGCTTTTTTGGCTTCCTGGCCGCCTCCTTCTTCTTAGCGGCATGTTTACTTGCCTCGGCGGGCCTCGCCGGGGCCGCCCCTGATTACTCCAACCTGCCGGCCAAGTACGCCGACCTGCCCAAAAAGGTCACCAACGAGTTGGGCATGGAGTTCGTGCTCATCCCCCCCGGCACCTTCATGATGGGCAGCCCCAAAAGCGAGCCGGGCCATCAGGAGCGGGAACAGCAGCACCAGGTCACCCTCACCCGGCCTTTTTACCTGCAAACCACCGAGGTTACCTTGGAGCAGTGGCACAAGGTTATGGGTAAGCGCTGGTTGGCCGCCCAGCGCCCCGGCGGGCCCAAGTCCCCGGTGACCCAGGTGTCCTGGTTTCAGGCCGAGCAGTTCATCTACAAGCTCAACCACTCGGGCAAGGCCAGCTACCGCCTGCCCACCGAGGCGGAGTGGGAATACGCCGCCCGGGCCGGCAGCCAAACCTCCTACCCCTGGGGCGAAGGCATCGACTGCGACCGGGCCATGTATGCCAACAACAGCCTGAAATACGACGGCTGCCAGAAGTACTACCTCTCCCGGGGTCTGTCCGCCGACGACCCGGCTCCGGTGGGAAGCTTCCCGCCCAATGCCTGGGGCATCTACGACACCGCGGGCAACGTTTGGGAGTGGGTCTCCGACTGGCTGGGGCCCTACCCCCAAGGGCCTGCGACCGACCCTCAGGGCCCGGTCAGCGGCGAGTGGCGGGTGCGCCGGGGGGGCAGTTGGTTCGGCAAGCCCCACTACCTGCGCTCGGCCAACCGCAACTTCGCCAGCCCGGCCTCCAAGTACAACACCCTGGGCTTCCGCCTGGTCAAGGAGATACCTTAGCCCGTCAGTGGCGGCGGCCCGGAGCGCACCCCAAGGCCCGGCCCGCCGCGCCCAGCCTTGCTGCGGTTGGCCGCCGTGGCGGCCGCCTTTGACCCTCAGCGCCCCTCACGTTAAAATGGGAACCTCCTCGCTAATGGAGTACGGCCCATGATCCGCAAGGCGCGGCAAGACGATGTGCGCTTCATACACAAGCTCCTGGCTCATTACGGCGGCCAAGGCGACCTGCTGGCCCGTTCCCTCACCGATCTGTACGAGTTCCTGCGCGACTTCGTGATCGCCGAGGACGACGAGGGCCAGGCGGTGGGTGCCTGCGCCCTGCATTTGTGCTGGGAAGACCTCTGCGAGATCCGCAGCCTGGCGGTGTTGCCCGAGCGGGGCGGCGAGGGCTGGGGCACCAAGCTGGTGGAGGCCTGCTGCTCCGAGGCGGTGACCCTGGGCTTCAACAAGATATTCGCCCTCACCTACCGCCCGTCCTTTTTCGCCCGTTTCGATTTCAAGCAGGTGGACAAGCAGCTTCTGCCCAACAAGATCTGGGCTGATTGCATAAACTGCGTGAAGTTTCCGGACTGCGACGAGATCGCCATGCTGCTGGAGCTATGAAGGTGGATTTAGATCGTCAAGTGGAGTTGGCCCGTAAGGCCCTGGAGGCCCAAGGGGCCCGGGAGTGGGAAATCGCGGCGGTGCACAGCGAGAGCGTATCCATCGGGGTGCGCGGCCAAGAGGTGGACGCCTTCCAGCAATCCACCTCCAGCGGTTTGGCCCTCCGGGTGGTCAGCGACGAGCGCCTGGGCTTCGCCTATGTAATCGGCGGCGATCCCCAGGGCATCGAGCGGGCCGCGGCCGAGGCCATGGCTTCGGCCCAGGCCAGCGACCCCGAGCCGGGCATCAGCCTGTCGGGCCCGGTGGATCAGCTTCCCCAGGTGGAGGTTTTCGACCCCGAGCTGGCCGCCGACCCGGTGGAGGCCAAGGTGGCGCGGGCCAAGCAGGTGGCCGCCGCCGCCCTGGAGGCCGACCCCCGGGTGGTGCACGTACAGCCCGCCGAGTTCGACTCGGCGGTGAGCACCCTGCGCCTGCTCACCTCCCGCGGCCTGGATTTCACCCACCAAGGCACCACCGCCTCGGCCGGAGCCCTGGCCATGGCCGCCCAGGACGGGGAGCAGGAGATGGGCTGGGAGAGCCACAGCGCCCGCTTCCTGTCCGAGATCGACCCCCAGGCCCTGGGCCGCGAGGCGGGTCGGCGGGCGGCGGCCTTTTTGGGGGCCAGGCCGGTGAACGACGGCCGCTACGACGTGGTTCTGGACAACTCGGTGGCCGCGCAATTTTTGGGCCTGTTGGCGGCGTCGTTGACGGGCGACTCCCTGCTCAAGGGCCGTTCGCTCTTGGCGGGCAAAGAGGGCAGCCGGATCGTCAGTCCCCTGGTGAGCCTGGTGGACGACGGCACCCTGCCCCGGGGCCTGGGCAGCGCGGCCCTGGACGACGAGGGGGTGCCCATGCGCCGCAAGGCCCTGGTGGAGCGGGGAGTGCTCAAGGGCTTCATCTTCGATCGCCTGTGGGGGGCGCGCCAGGGCCAGGGCAGCACCGGCAACGGCATGCGCGGCTCTTTGAAGGGCCCGCCGGGGGTGGATTTCTCCAACCTGTTCCTGGAGCCGGGCCAGGCCTCGCCCCAGGAGTTGGAGGGGCGCCTGGAGCGCGGCCTGGTGATCTGCGACATCATGGGCGGCCACACCGCCGACCCGGTGAGCGGCGAGTTCAGTTTCGGGGCGGCGGGATTTTTGGTGGAAAAGGGGGAGCGGGTGCGCCCGGTGAAGTCCATCGCCATCGCCGGACAGGTGCTGGAGCTGTTCCAGGCGGTGGCCGAAGTCGGCTCTGACCTGAGATTTTTCGGCCGCAAGGGCTCGCCCAGTCTGCTCATCAGCCGCATGTCGGTCAGCGGATCGTAATTAACCAATAACACTAATGATATTATTTTACTACAAGATCGTAACCTGCCGTTTACGGGGTTGACTATAAAATCCAGCCATGCTAAATGTGCTCAGATCGATTTTTCTGTAACTGTCCTGGGCTCCAGGGCTCATCGACAGCCGACATACATAGGGATGGCGTGGCAAAAAAAATAAACGTAATGATCTTCCCCGACGAGGGAACCGACCGGGTCAAACGACTCTGCCTCCCTCGTTTTCTCATGTGGTTTTTCGTTGTCGCCTTGGGCGGCTCGTTGAGCTTGGCCGGTTATTGGTATTATCGCTACCAAGACGCGACGGCCCAGCAACCCGTGTACCAGGCCGACGGGAACCTCTACACCCGCCAACAAGCCCAAATTACCGCCTTTGCCCAGCGCCTGGCGGACATGAACGAGCAAATCAGCAGCCTCAAGTCCTTCAACGAGCGCCTGCGGCAGATGGCCAACCTGGACCGGCCCGGCCAAAAGGACGACATCTTCGGCGTGGGCGGTCGTGAAAGCGACGCCGGCGGAGCCGGGGTGCGCCTGGCCTCCACCCGCACCGAGCGCCAGTTGCAGACCATGCAGCGCGACTTGGACCGCCTGAACGCCGATAGCGAAACCGAGCGGATGCTGCAGCGCCATCTGGCCAAGTTTTTGGAAGACCGGCGCTCCATCCTGGCCGCCACCCCCTCCCTGTGGCCGGTGCGCGGTTGGGTCACCTCCGGCTTCGGCATGCGCGCCTCGCCCTTTGGCAAGGGCAAAAAGTTCCACTCCGGCTTGGACATCTCCACCCGGCGCGGCACCCCGGTCATCGCCCCGGCGGGCGGGGTGGTCACCTTCGCGGGCTGGGAGGGCGGATTCGGCCGCATGCTGGCCATCAACCACGGCCACGGCATCGTCACCCGCTACGCCCACTTGCAAAAGATCAAGGTCAAGCTGGGAGAAAAAGTGGAGCGGGGACAGTCCATCGGCTCGGTAGGCAACACCGGGCGCTCCACCGGACCCCATTTGCACTACGAGGTGCTGCTGTCGGGGGTTCCCACCAACCCCATGTATTACATCTTAGATTGATCGTAGTAACAAATAGTTATCCGCTTTCCCGGCGCAATGCAACGCGCCGGGATTTGCTTTTTTGGCCCAAGGGGCCACAATAGGGACCATGTTAGGCAAATTCCTATCCAAGATAGTAGGCTCCAAGAACGACCGCGAGATGAAACATCTCCAGCCCCTGGTGGAAGCGGTCAACGCCCAGGAGCCTTCCATGGAGGCCAAGAGCGACGCCGAACTGGCCGCCCTTACCCCCGCCTTCAAGGAGCGCCTGGCCGCCGGCGAAACCCTGGACGACCTGTTGCCCGAGGCCTTCGCCGCGGTGCGCGAGGCCGGCCGGCGCACCATCGGCCAGCGCCACTACGACGTGCAGCTCATCGGCGGCATCGTCCTGCACCAGGGCAAGATCGCCGAGATGAAGACCGGCGAGGGCAAGACCCTTTCGGCCACCCTGCCGGTGTACCTGAACGCCCTCACCGGGCGCGGCGTGCACGTGGTCACGGTGAACGACTACCTGGCCAAGCGCGACGCCGGTTGGATGGGCAAAATCTACCGCTTCCTGGGTCTCACCGTGGGCTGCATCGTGCACGGCCTGGACGACGACCAGCGCCAGGAGGCCTATGGGGCCGACGTCACCTACGGCACCAACAACGAGTTCGGCTTCGACTATCTGCGCGACAACATGAAGTTCGACCTGGCCGAGCTGGTGCAGCGCGATTATGCCTACGCCATCGTGGACGAGGTGGACTCCATCCTCATCGACGAGGCGCGCACCCCGCTGATCATTTCCGGCCCGGCCGAAAAATCCACCCAGCTCTACGTGCAGATCGACCGGCTCATTCCTCGCCTGAGCAAGGAAACCCACTACACCATCGACGAAAAGACCCGCACCGCCAGCCTCACCGAGGAAGGCGTGAGCCGCTGCGAAGAGCTCCTCAAGGTGGACAACCTCTACGACCCGCGCTACATGGAGCTTCTTCACCACCTAACCCAGGCGCTCAAGGCCCACACCCTGTTCAAGCGGGACGTGGACTACATCGTCAAGGACGGCGAGGTGGTGATCGTCGACGAGTTCACCGGACGGCTCATGCCCGGACGGCGCTACTCCGAGGGCCTGCACCAGGCCCTGGAGGCCAAGGAAAAGATCAAGGTCAAGAGCGAAAACCAGACCCTGGCCACCATCACCTTCCAGAACTACTTCCGCATGTACGACAAGCTGGCGGGCATGACCGGCACCGCCGATACCGAGGCCGAGGAGTTCGCCAAGATCTACAAGCTGGACGTGGTGGTGATCCCCACCAACCGGGAGATGGTGCGCAAGGACCACCCGGACTCGGTGTATCGCACCCAGGTCGAGAAGTACGAGGCCGCGGTCCAGGAGATCAAGGCGCTGCACTCCAAGGGCCAGCCGGTCCTGGTGGGCACGGTGAGCGTGGAGCGCTCGGAGTTGCTGGCCGCCAGGCTCAAGCGCCTGGGGGTGCCCCACACGGTGCTCAACGCCAAGCAACACGCCAAGGAGGCCGAGATCGTGGCCCAGGCGGGGCGCAAGGGCGCGGTGACCATCAGCACCAACATGGCCGGGCGCGGCACCGACATCATCCTGGGAGGCAACCCCGAGGCCATGGCCGTCAAGGACGCCGACCCCCAGGAAGATCCCGAGGCCTACGCCCAGGCTCTGAAGAAATATCAGGCCCAGTGCGCCGACGAGCGCGAACAAGTGCTGGCCGCGGGCGGCCTGCACATCCTGGGCACCGAGCGCCACGAGAGCCGCCGCATCGACAACCAGCTCCGGGGCCGTTCCGGCCGCCAGGGCGACCCCGGTTCCAGCCGCTTCTACCTGAGCCTGGAAGACGACCTGCTGCGCCTGTTCGGCAGCGACCGCATCAAGGGCATCATGGGCAAGCTGGGCATGGAAGAGGGCGAGCCCATCGAGCACAACCTCATCTCCAAGGCCATCGAGAACGCCCAGCGCAAGGTGGAAGGGCGCAACTTCGAGATCCGCAAGCAGCTCTTGGAGTACGACGACGTGCTCAACAAGCAGCGAGAGGTGATCTACGCCCAGCGGCGCGCGGCCATGACCGGCGAAGGGGTGCACGACTCGGTGCTGGAGATGATGGACGAGATCGCCGAGCAGGTGGTGGACGCCTACGCCGACGACCACGTGCCCGCCGCCGAATGGGACGCCAAAGGCCTGAGCGACGCCGTGGGCAACGCCTTCGGGTTCCTGCCCGACCTGGGCGAGATGGCCGAGCACGACGCCGAGAGCCTGATCCAGCGGGTGAGCGAGCAGGCCAAGAGCCTCTACGACCGCAAGGGCCAGCTTTACGGCCCGGAGACCATGGAGCAGCTGGAGCGCTGGATCCTCTTGGACCGGGTGGACAGCCTGTGGAAAGACCACCTGCTCAATATGGACCACCTCAAGGAGGGCATCGGCCTCAGGGGCTACGGCCAAAAGGACCCCCTGCGCGAGTATCAACGCGAGGGCTACGAGATGTTCGCCCAGATGGTGGAGCGCATCAAGTCCGAGACCGTGGGGGCTCTGATGCGGGTGCAGATCGCCAGCGAAGAGGACGTGCAGGCCCTGGCCCCGGAGGAAGACATCCCCCTGGCCTATTCCGGCGGCGACGGCGGCGCGCCCGAGCCCGCCCAGCGCGAAGGCAAAAAGGTGGGGCGCAACGACCCCTGCCCCTGTGGCAGCGGCAAGAAATACAAGAAATGCTGCGGCCTTAAACAATAGTCCCGACCCAGGCAATTTCAGACCCGGCCCCGGAATTTTCCGGGGCCGGGTTTTTTGCGGCCGCCGGCGCTCGGGCACGTAGCGGTGGGCTTAACCCTCCGGCAATGGTATATGTGTGGACAAGGGCCCAGGCCCATTACCTCGCACTGGAGAATCGAACCATGCAAGAGCTTCCCGAGTTGGGCGACGCGCCCCTGAAGCAGGGCAACGAGGTAAACCAGGAGGTGGCCGGTTTCCGGGCCGCCGCGGCCCCCTGCGGCCTGCGCAAGGACGGCCGGGCCGACCTGGCCCTCATCGCCGCCGACCTGCCGGTGTCGGTGGCCGGGGTGTTCACCACCAACTTGCTGGCCGCCGCCCCGGTGCGGGTAGCGCGCCAAAACGTGCGCAACGGCCGGGCCCGGGCCATTCTGGCCAACAGCGGCGGGGCCAACGCCGCCACCGGCGAGCCGGGCCTGAGCGCCTGCCGCTCCACCTGCCGGGCCGTGGCCGCCGCCCTGGGCTGCTCTCCCGAAGAGGTGCTGCCCTGCTCCACCGGGGTGATCGGCCAGGTGCTCGACGACACCAAGGTCAACGCGGTGGTGCCCTCTCTGGCCGCCGGGCTGAGCCCCCTGGGCCTGGCCGAGGCGGCCGGGGCCATCATGACCACCGACGCCTACAAGAAGATGGCCAAACGCCAGGCCATGGTGGGCGGCCAGCAGGTCAACGTGGTGGGCATGGCCAAGGGCGCGGGCATGATCCGCCCGGACATGGCCACCATGCTCTGCTTTGTCCTTACCGACGCGGCGGCCGCCCCCGAGGCCCTGGCCAAGGTGCTGGGCGAGGCGGTGGAGCAGAGTTTCAACCGCATCAGCGTGGACGGCGACACCTCCACCAACGACACGGTGCTGCTGTTGGCCAGCGGCAAGGCCGGCAACCCCGAGCTGGTCCCCGGCGACCCGGATTTGGCCTGGCTCACCGGGGCGGTCACCGCGGTGTGCCAGGAGCTGGCCACCATGATCGTGGCCGACGGCGAGGGAGCCGGGCACTTGGCCCGGGTCAGGGTATGCTCGGCGGCCAGCGCGGACCAGGCCCGGGAGGTGGCCTACGCCATCGCCCATTCGCCTTTGGTAAAGACCGCTCTCACCGGCGGCGACCCCAACTGGGGCCGCATCCTGAGCACCGCCGGGGCCGAGAGCGCCCGGCGGGGCCATCCCTTTGACGAGACCCGCTGCGATTTGTACATCGGCGGGGCGTTGGTGGCCCAGGGAGGCCTGGCCACCGGGGCCGAAGCGGAGGCCCAGGCGGTGAAGGTCATGGCCCGGCCTCGTTATGAAATAAGATTGGAGCTTGGCCTGGGACGGGAGGAGCACTGGGTGCTCACCACCGACCTTACCAAGGATTACATAGACCTAAACGCCGACTATCGTTCCTGAAAGCTTAACCCGCCCGTCACGGGACGGCCCTTGGCCTCCCTTGCGGGGCGGGGGAGCCTGTGATATTCTTCGGCGGTTAACTAATTACACACGCCTTGCCGGGGCGGCCCTGGTGCCGGCCCTCGGGCCGGTGGGCACACCCACCAAAACGGCCAGGCGGAGGACAAACCGAATCAGGAGGAAGCAACGTGGCCTACGTGACCATGCGCGAGCTGTTGGAGGCCGGAGTCCACTTCGGTCACCAGACCGGCCGGTGGAACCCCAAGATGAAGTCTTATATCTTCGGGGCCCGCAACGGCATTCACATCATCGACCTGCAGCAGACCGTAACCCTTTTCCGCCAAGCCTACGATTTCATTACCAAGACCGTGGCCAAGGGCGGCGAGGTGCTCTTTGTGGGCACCAAGCGCCAGGCGGCGGACATCATCGCCGAGGAAGCCACCCGCTGCGGCATGTACAACGTCAACCACCGCTGGTTGGGCGGCATGCTCACCAACTTCCAGACCATCAAGAAGTCCATCGAGCGCTACAAGTGGCTGGAAAGCATCGTGGCCGACGGCACCATCGACAACTACCCCAAGAAGGAGTCCATGTCCCTGCGGCGCGAGCTGGAAAAGGCCGAGCGCACCCTGGGCGGCATCAAGGACATGAACCGCCTGCCCTCCGCGGTGGTGTTGGTGGACATCAAAAAGGAAAAGATCGCGGTCAACGAAGCCCGGCGGCTCAAGATACCCATCGTGGCCATCGTGGACACCAACTGCGACCCCGAGGGCATCGACTACCTGGTGCCCGGCAACGACGACGCCATCCGGGCCATCCGCCTGTTCAGCGGCGCCATGGCCCAGGCCGCCAACGACGGCCTGGCCCTTCGGGAGCAGCGGGGAGGCGCGGGCCGCGAGTCCGAGAAGGTTGAGATGCCCCAGGACATGCCCGAGCTGACCGTGGGCCGTCCCGAGGAGCAGGAGGGCCCCGAGGTGGTGGTCATCCGCAAGGAAAAGCCCGCCGCGAAAGAGGCCGCCGCCGAGGAGAGCACCGAGGACTAAGCCGGGAAATTATCCCGGGCCGACGCCATTTTTGTGAGACCAACGGGCCCGCCCCCGGGCGGGCCCGCCAGGCATAGCTTTATTAAGGAGAGTGATCGCCATGAGCATATCCGCCGCCATGGTCAAGGAACTTAGGGACAAAACCAACGCCGGCATGATGGACTGCAAGAAGGCCCTCACCGAGTGTGAGGGTGACATGGAGAAGTCCATCGACTGGCTGCGCCAAAAAGGCCTGTCCGTGGCCGCCAAGCGGGCCGGCCGGGTGGCCAGCGAGGGCCAGGTGGCCAGCTACATCCACGCCGGCGGCAAGCTGGGCGTCATGGTCGAGGTCAACTGCGAGACCGACTTCACCGGCAAGACCGACGAGTTCAGCGCCTTTGCCCGGGATCTGGCCATGCACATCGCGGCCAGCAACCCCATCTGCGTGAACGAGGAAGACCTGCCCGCCGACGTCTTGGAGCGCGAGCGCGAGATCTACAAGGCCCAGGCCCTGGAGCAGGGCAAGCCCGAGAACATCGTGGACAAGATCATCGAAGGCAAGCTCAAGAAGTTCGCCGCCGAGAGCTGCCTGATGAACCAGCCCTTTGTCAAGGACACCGACAAGACCATCGCCGACCTGGTCAACGAGCTTCGGGCCCAGACCGGCGAGAACGTGCAGATCAGGCGCTTCGCCCGCTTCGTGCTGGGCGAGGAAAGCTAGGCCAGGAGACGCCCATGCCCCCCGCCCCGGTGTTCAAAAGAGTGCTCTTGAAGGTCTCGGGAGAGGCCCTCATGGGCGGGGAGTCCTTTGGCATTTCCCCCCAGGTGTTGGACTACGTGGCCGACGAGCTCATCAAGGCCCACCGCCTGGGCGTGGAGGTCGGGGTGGTGTTGGGCGGGGGCAACATCTTCCGCGGGGTCAGCGATAGCGCCCGCCACATGGACCGGGTGCAGGCCGACTACATGGGCATGCTGGCCACGGTGGTCAACTCCATCGCCCTGCAGGACGCCCTGGAGCGCAAGGGCGTGCCTACCCGGGTGATGACCGCCATCACCATGCCCCAGGTGGCCGAGCCCTACATCCGCCGCCGGGCGATCCGTCACCTGGAAAAGGGGCGCATCGTCATCCTGGGGGCGGGCACGGGCAACCCCTACTTCAGCACCGACACCGCCGCCGCCCTCAGGGCCGAGGAGATCGGGGCCGAGGTGTTGATGAAGGCCACCAAGGTGGACGGCATCTACGACTCGGACCCGGTGAAGAACCCCGAAGCTCAAAAGCTGCCCCAGGTGACCTACGACCAGGTGCTGGCCCAGCACCTGAAGGTGATGGACGCCACGGCCATCAGCTTGGCCGGGGACAACAAGCTGCCGGTGATCGTGTTTGACCTGCTGGAACCGGACAATATCAAGCGGGTGCTGCTGGGCGAAAAGGTCGGCTCCCGAGTGGAGGTTTAGCCATGATCGAAGACGCCAAACAAGAAGCCAAGGATCTGATGGAAAAGGCCATTGAGGCCTTGACCCGCGACTTCAAGAGGGTGCGCACCGGCCGGGCTTCCATCTCGCTTTTGGACGGGGTGCGGGCCGACTACTACGGTGCGCCCACCCCGCTCAACCAGATGGCCAGCCTTTCGGTGCCCGAGCCGCGCCTCATTCTCATCCAGCCCTGGGACGCCAGCACCTGCGGAGCCATCGAAAAGGCGCTGCTCAAGAGCGACCTGGGCCTGACCCCCAACAACGACGGCAAGGTGGTACGCATCGCCGTGCCCCCCCTGACCGAAGAGCGCCGCAAGGAGCTGGTCAAAGTGGTCAAGAAGATGGCCGAGGAGACCAAGGTGGCGGTGCGCAACGCCCGCCGCGAGGCCAACGACCTGCTCAAGGAACTGAAAAAGGAAGGCGAGATCAGCGAAGACGACGCCTTCCGGGGCCAGGACGAGATCCAGAAGATCACCGACAAGTACGTGGCCAAGGTTGACGAGGTCTCGGCCGAAAAGGAAAAAGAGATCCTGGAGTTCTAGGCCCTGCGGCCTGCTGCCAAGCCCATGGCTTCGACCATCCCAGAGCCTTCCCCCCTCGACCGGCTGGACACCTCCGCCCTGCCCCGCCACCTGGCGGTGATCATGGACGGCAACGGCCGCTGGGCCAAGTCCAAGGGCTGGCGCCGGGTGCGGGGCCACGAGGAAGGGGCCGAGAGCGTGCGGGTGGTGGTGCGCGCCTGCCGCAAGCTGGGCATCAAAGTCCTCACCCTCTACGCCTTCAGCGAGGAAAACTGGGCCCGCCCCAAGACCGAGGTGGAGGCTCTGATGCGCCTGCTGGGCCGCTTTCTCAAAAGCGAGCGCCAGGAGATGATCGACCGGGGCATCCGCCTGATGGCCAGCGGCAGCGTGGAGCGCCTGCCCACCAAGACCCGCGAGCTCTTGCAGCAGATCATGGACGACACCGCCGGGGGCGAGCGCATGGTGCTCAACCTGGCCCTGTCCTACGGCGGCCGCCAGGAGCTGGTGCGCGCCGCCCGCCGCCTGGCCGCCCGGGCCGTGGCCGGGGAGTTGGTTCCCGAGGCCATCGGTGAGGCCGAGCTGGAAGGCGAACTCTACACTGCGGGCCTGCCCCAGGTGGATCTGTTGATCCGCACCAGCGGCGAGCTGAGGGTGAGCAACTTCCTCTTGTGGCAGATCGCCTACGCCGAGTTTTATTTCACCGAAACCTATTGGCCCGACTTCCGCGAACAGGAAATGGCCAAGGCGCTCACCGCCTTTGCCGAACGCGAGCGCCGCTTCGGCCAGACCGGGGAGCAGCTAAAGGGAGAAAGCGCGTGAGCGAGCCCACCCGCCGCCGGACCATGGAGACCCTGGCCGTGCGCGCGGCCACCGGCCTGCCGCTGGCCGCCGGGGTTCTGCTGGTTATCCTTTTCGCCCCCCTGTGGGTGCTGGGCCTGCTTATCGCGGCGGTGGCCGGCCTGGGCATGCACGAATACACCCGCATGGCCCTGCCCGGCCCCTGGAACGTTCCGGCGGTGGCCGGGGTGGCCCTGGCCGGGCTCGTGGCCCTGGCCGGGCTGGCCGGGGGAAGCGCGGCCCTGGCCGCCTTGCTGCTGGGCCTGGTGGCCCTGGGGCTCATCATTGCCATAGCCGGCCCGGAGCTGGGCCTGGCCTGGGACGACGCCACTCGCCGCTGCTGGGGCCTGGTCTACGTGGGCGGGCTGTTCGCGGGCCTGGTGGTGCTTCTGGGTCTGCCCCAGGGACGGGCGCTGCTCATCTTCTCCATCTTCGCGGTCGTAGCCGCCGACGTGGGGGCCTATTTCGCGGGCCATATGTGGGGCCGCCACAAGCTGGCCCCGGCCATCAGCCCCGGCAAGACCATCGAGGGCGTGGCCGGCGGGGCCCTGGCCGCGGCGGTGCTGGGCGCCGTCTATGCCCTGCTCTGGCTGCCCGACACCAGCGTGGGGGCCGGTTTCCTGCTGGGCCTGGTGCTGGCGGTGGTCAGCGTGGGCGGCGACCTGTTGGAGTCTGCCCTCAAGCGCGCCGCCGGGGTCAAGGACTCGGGCTCCATCCTGCCGGGCCACGGCGGGGTGCTGGACCGGGTGGACGGCATCCTGGTGGGCGGGGCGGCCTTTTTGCTGTTGAGGATGCTGCTGTGGCCGTAAAGAAGCTGGCCATACTGGGCTCCACCGGCTCCATCGGCCAAAGCACCTTGCAGGTGGTGGCCGCCCACCGCGAACGCTTCCCGGTGGTCAGCCTGGCCGCCGCCCGCTCGGTACAAGAGTTGGCCCGCCAGGCCGCCCTGTTCCAGCCCCAGGTGTTGGCGGTGCTGGATAAAGAGGCGGCCGACCAGCTCAAGAAACTATTGCCTCCCGGCCTCAAGGCCGAGGTGGTTTACGGCCCCCAGGGCTATCTGCAGGCCGCGGCGGGCTGCGGGGCGGACATGGTGCTCAGCGCCATGGTGGGCGTGGCCGGGCTGTTGCCCACCTACGCGGCGGTCAAGGCAGGCATCGACGTGGCCCTGGCCAACAAGGAGACCCTGGTGGCCGCCGGGGAGCTGGTCATGACCGCGGCCGCCGAAAGCGGCTCGGCCATCGTGCCGGTGGATAGCGAGCACTCGGCCATCTTCCAGTCGCTCATGGGCAACGACCCCGCCGGAGTGCGCCGCCTGTGGCTCACCGCCAGCGGCGGGCCCTTCTGGGGCTACAGCAAGGCCCAGTTGGCCGGGGTGACCCCGGAAAAGGCCCTGGCCCACCCCACCTGGTCCATGGGGCCCAAGATAACCATCGACTCGGCCACCCTGATGAACAAGGGCCTGGAGGTCATTGAGGCCCACTGGCTCTTCGACCGGGGCTACGACGACATCAAGGTGGTGGTGCATCCCCAATCGGTGGTGCACTCCCTGGTGGAGTACGTGGACGGCTCCTTTTTGGCCCAGTTGGGCCTGCCGGATATGAAGACTCCCATCGCCTTTGCCCTGTCCTATCCCCAGCGCCTGGCCCTGGACGCCCCTCGCCTGGACCTGGCCCAGGTGGCCCGCTTGAGCTTCGAAGAGCCGGACCTGGAGCGATTCCCCGCCCTGGGCCTGGCCTTCGCGGCCGGCCGCCGGGGGGGCAGCGCCCCGGCGGTGCTAAACGCGGCCAACGAGGTGGCGGTGGGCCTGTTTTTGGCCGGCGGCCTGGCCTATGGCCAGATCGCCGAGTGCGCGCGGGCGGTCTTGGACGAGCACCAGGCCGCTCCCCTGACCAGCGTGGCCGCCGTGTTGGAGGCCGACCGCTGGGCCCGGGGCCGGGCCCGCGCCTGGGCCGAGTCCCATGGAGGAAACGCGTGACCCTGATCAGCGCCATCATCGTTCTGGGCATCCTCATCTTCGTGCACGAACTGGGTCACTTCCTGGTGGCCAAGAAGGCCGGGGTGGGGGTGAAGGTCTTCAGCCTGGGCTTTGGGCCACGTCTGGCCGGGTTCAGAAGGGGCGAGACCGACTACCGCCTGTCGGCCATTCCCCTGGGCGGTTTCGTGCGCATGGTGGGGGAAAACCCCGGCGACGAGGTGGCGCCCGAGGAAGAGGCCAAGTCCTTTGCCCACAAAAAGGTGGGCTGGCGCCTGGCCATCGTGGCCGCCGGCCCCCTGTCCAATGTCGCCTTCGCCCTGATCGTCTACTTCGCGGTGTTGCTTATTTGGGGCATGCCCACCATCACCACCATGGTGGGCGGAGTGCTGCCGAATTCCCCGGCCATGGCCGCGGGGGTGCAAAAAGACGACAAGGTGCTGGCCATCAACGGCCAGCCCACCGCCGACTGGGCGGCCATGGTCAAGGCCATCCAGGGCAGCGGCGGCAAGCCCCTCAAAGTCACCCTGGAACGCGACCGCAAGCAGGTGGAGACCACCATCGTTCCCCGCCAAGAGGAAGTCACCGACATCTTCGGCGAAAAGCACCAGGTTTTCCGGGTGGGCATCTCCGCCAGCAGCCAAACGAGCAGCCGGTCGGTGGGCCTGTGGGAGTCGGCCAGGCTGGCGGCACTCAAGACCTATTGGTCCGGCGAACTCATCATCATGAGCGTGGTCAAGATCATCCAAGCCAAGGTTTCGGTGGAAAACCTGGGCGGGCCCATCATGATCGCCCAGGTGGCCAGCGAGGCCGCCCGCCAGGGCTTGGCACCCCTGCTGGATCTGGCCGCCCTGATCTCGGTGAACCTGGCCATCTTGAACCTGTTGCCCATACCCGCCCTAGACGGCGGCCACATTTTCTTCTTCCTGTTCGAGGCCATCACCCGCCGTCCGGTGTCCCTGGCCACCCGGGAAAAAGCCCAACAGGTGGGCATGATCCTCCTGATCCTGCTGATGGTGTTCATCTTCTACAACGATATCGCCCGGTTGCTGGGCGTGTACGACCAGTAGGCGTTCCGGTGATCCTGGCCCTGGACACCTGCCTGGCCGGAGGCGGCGCGGCCCTGGCCCACGAGGGCCGGGTCTTGGCCCAGGCCTTGTTGGAGCCCGGTCCCGGCTTCAGCCGCCGCTTGCTGCCCGCCATAGAGGAAGTAATGCACCGGGCGGGAGCCGCGCGTTGCGATCTCGGCGGTCTGGCGGTGACCATAGGCCCCGGCTTTTTTACCGGCCTGCGCGTGGCCCTGGCCACCGCCCAGGGCCTGGCCCTGGGGCTGGGCCTGCCCGTGGCCGGGGTTTCCAGCCTGCGCCTGCTGGCCGAGGCCGCCCCGGAAGGGGAGCGCACGGTATGGGCCCTGGCCGACGCCCGGCGGGGCCTCCTCTACGCCGCCCGCTTCGAGCAGCACGGACAGGATTTTGCCCGCCGCGAGGCGGACATGGCCATCACCCCCGAGCGCCTGCTGCCCCTGCTCGCCCCCCCGGCGCTGCTCCTGGGCCCCGGCGCGCGCCTCATCGACCCCGCCGAGCTGGCCCCCGGCCTGGAGCTGGCCCCCGCCGAGCTGGACCAGCCCAGCCCCGGACTGTTGGCCCTCATCGGCGCCCGCCGCCTGGCCGCGGGCCAGGGCCTGGCCCCCCATCAAATGCGCCCTCGCTACTGCCGTCCCTCGGACGCCGAGGTGCGTTTCGGCCTGCCCCTGGACGACTACCGCCTGGTGCAATAAGCCCCTGCCCCGTCCTCCGGGAGCGCCGCCAACGAATCGCGCCGGGTGCGGTGAAGCTCGGAGTTCCCGTGTTATAATGCATGGACATTCGAGGAGGAGTTGACATGCGCCGGTGGTTTATCCTGACATTGGTCCTGGTGGGCCTGTGTCTGCCCTACGTGACTCATGCCCAGCTAAAGGCGCCCAACGTAACGGTGGACGGCACAGCTACTCTGTACTTGGCCCCGGACCAGGGAGTCATCACCGTGGGGGTGACCAACCAGGCCTCCACCGCTGCCCAGGCCTCCCAGGCCAACGCCGCGGCCATGCAAAAGGTGGTGGACGTCCTCAAAAAAGCCCTGGATGGCCGGGGGCGCCTGGAAACCGCGGGCTACCACCTGCGACCCGTGACCACCTACTACAAAGAAACCCGTCGCAGCCAAATCACCGGCTATAAGGCCGACCACCAGGTGCGCGTCACCAGCCGCGATCCCCAGGCTCTGGCCGGAATCTTGGACGCGGCGGTGGCCGCCGGGGCCAACCAGGTGTCCGGCCCCCACTGGGGATTGGCCGATCCCAGCCAGGCTGAGCGCCAAGCCCTGGCCGCGGCCTTTGCCGACGCCAAGGCCCGGGCCCAAACCCTGGCCACGGCCGCGGGCCTGGCCTTGGGCCCGCTGCAGCAGATGCGCACCGGCGGCGGCGTAGCGGCTCCCGTGCCCATGCTGCGCAGCATGGCCAAGGCATCGGAAAATACCCCCCTGCAAGCCGGCGAAGTGCAGGTAACCGCCGAAGTGAGTTGCGTGTTTGCCCTGTTGCCTTCCGGGCCGGGCCAAAGAAAATAAACTTTTTTACCGCAGTAGCAGTAGAGGAATAAAAATTATGGATCCCAGCGACACCAAGCTGATTCAGGATAACCTGGACAACGACCCGGAGCTGGCCAAACTCTGGGCCGAGCACCAGGAGATGGAAAAAAAGCTGGACGACATGAACCAGCGCCTATACCTGTCCACCGAGGAGCAGATAGAGCGCAAGCGCCTGCAAAAGCTCAAACTGGCCGGCCGCGACCGCATCGAGCAGATTTTGGGCACCCTGCGCGGCCCCGACGCCTAGGCCCAGCCGAATGGACAAGTTCCCCCTGGCCCGCCAAGGCTGGCCCTACCTGGCCTCGGCCGTGTTTTTGGCCGCCGTGGCCACCGCCCTTGGCGTGTGGTGGCTGGCCGCGCCCCTGTGGGCCGTCGCCCTGCTGGTCGGCAACTTCTTCCGCGATCCGCCCCGCCAAAGCCAAGCCGATGAGCGGGCCGTCATCTCCCCGGCCGACGGCAAGGTGGTGGTGGTGAGCGAGACCACCCACCCGGAGCTGCCCGGCGGGCCGGTGCGCCTGGTTTCGGTGTTCATGAACATCTTCGACGTGCACGTGAACCGGGCCCCCCTGGCCGGGCGGGTGCGCAAGGTGGTCCACCGCCCCGGCGGCTTCCTGCCCGCCGACCGGCCCGAGGCCCCCACGGCCAACGAACGCCTGGACCTGGTGTTGGACGGGCGCGAGGCCACCATCGTGGTCACCCAGGTGGCCGGGCTGGTGGCCCGCCGAATCGAATGTTGGGCCGCTCCGGGGGTTGCATTAGAGCGCGGTCAGCGGTACGGTATGATTAGATTTGGCTCCCGCCTGGATTTGTACCTGCCCCTGAGCGCCAAGATCCAGGTGAAACCCGGCCAGCGAGTGAGAGCCGGAGTAAGCGTGATCGCAGAGGTTTAGATGGCCCGACGCAACCGAAATTCCCGCCGACGCAAAAGCCGCGAGCAGTGGCGACGGGGGATCTACGTCCTGCCCAACCTCTTCACCACCGCCAGCCTGTTCGCCGGCTTTTTCGCCATGGTGGAGGCCATCCAGGGCAATTTCATGATGGCCTGCCTGGCCATCCTGGCCTCCCTGGTCTTCGACGGCCTGGACGGCAAGGTGGCGCGGGCCACCAAGACGGTCAGCCGTTTCGGGGTGGAATTCGACTCCCTGGCCGACCTGGTGGCCTTTGGCGTGGCCCCGGCCATCCTGGTGTACATGTGGGGGCTGCAGCCCCTGGGCCGCCTGGGTTTCCTGGCCGCCTTCCTTTTCGTGGCCTGCGGCGCCCTGCGCCTGGCCCGCTTCAACGTCCAGGTGGAAGAAGTGGGCACCAGCCACTTCGTGGGCCTGCCCATCCCGGCCGCGGCCAGCGTTATCTGCACCATGATCCTCATGTGGCTGGAGCTGGGGGGGGCCACCCCCTTCGAGCCCTGGGTGCTGGTGCTCATCGTTTTCCTGCTGAGCTTCCTCATGGTCAGCAACATCCACTACCTCTCCTTCAAGGAGATGGGGCTGGGCAAGCTCAAGTCCTTCAACTGGCTGGTGGCCGCTCTGCTGCTGTTCGTGCTCATCGCCATCCAGCCGCAGTTCATGGGCTTCATCATGCTGGCCTCCTACGTGATCGGCGGGCCTTTCGCCGCGCGGATCATGGCCAAGAAAAAGGCCGCCAAGGCCGAGGCGCCTCTGCAGGCCGGCGAACAAGATCGATTGCCCCTGTCCTAGTCTTTCCGCTCCCCACCCAGACATAACCCCAGAGCACCCAAATCCTGGCGATGTGTCCCGGCGGGGACACTTAACGGCGTATTTTCATTAATGGGAGAAACCGCAATGTCCAACCTGGTAAAGATTTTCGACACGACTCTGCGCGATGGCGAACAGTCGCCGGGCGCTTCCATGAACCTCGAAGAGAAGATGCGCCTGGCCCACAAGTTGGCTCAATTGGGTGTGGACATCATCGAGGTCGGCTTTCCCGCCTCCAGCCCCGGCGATTTCGAATCGGTCAACCAGATCGCCCAGCAGGTGAAGGGCCCGGTCATCTGCGGCCTGGCCCGCACCGGCCACGCGGACATCCAGACCTGTTGGGAGGCCATCAAGCCGGCGGAGAAGAAACGCATCCACGTGTTCATCGCCACCAGCGACATCCACCTGGAGCACAAGCTGAGGATCAGCCGCGAGCAGGCCCTGGCCGAGATCACCTCCGGGGTGGGCCTGGCCGCCAGCCTGTGCGACGACGTGGAGTTCAGCGCCGAGGACGCCTCGCGCTCGGACCCGGACTTTCTGGCCCAGGCGGTGGCCACCGCCCTGGAGGCCGGAGCCACCACCATCAACATCCCCGACACCGTGGGCTACGCCCTGCCCGACGAGTTCACCGAGCGCATCAAGTACCTGTATAAGAAGGTGCCCCAGCTCAAGAAGGCCACGGTGAGCGTGCACTGCCACGACGACCTGGGCCTGGCCGTGGCCAACAGCCTGGCCGGCATCAAGGCCGGGGCGCGCCAGGTGGAAGGCTGCATCAACGGCATCGGCGAACGGGCGGGCAACGCCTCCATCGAGGAGGTGGTGATGATGCTGGCCACCCGCGAGAAGGCCCTGGGGCTGACCACCAACATCAACCGCAAGGAGATCTACCCGGCCAGCCGCCTGGTCTCCATGATCACCGGGGTTACGGTGCAGCCCAACAAGGCCATCGTGGGGGCCAACGCCTTTGCCCACGAGTCGGGCATCCACGTGGACGGCGTGCTCAAGAACCCGCTGACCTACGAGATCATGACCCCCGAAGAGGTGGGCATCGGCCAGAACAACCTGGTGCTGGGCAAGCACTCGGGCCGCGCCGCCCTCAAGGCCCGCCTGGCCGACATGGGCTACGAGCTGGACCGCGACAACGTGGAGAAGCTCTTCCAGGCCTTCAAGCGCCTGGCCGACAAGAAAAAAGAGGTGTTCAACGAGGACCTGGAGGCGCTCATCGCCGACGAGATCCTGCGCATCCCCCTGCGCTGGCGCCTGGACTACCTGAACATCGTCAGCGGCACGGTGACCGTACCCACCGCCACGGTGCGCATCTTCGACTGCGAGGAGCTCAAGCAGGAGTTCGGCTCGGGCAGCGGCCCGGTGGACGCGGTGTACAACACCATCTCCAAAATCACCGGTTCCAAGGCCAAGCTGCTGCGCTTCACCATCAGCGCCATTACCGGAGGGCTGGACGCGCAGGGCGAGGTAACGGTAAGATTGGGCGAAAACGGTCTGGTGGTCCTGGGCAAGAGTTCCGACTCCGACATCCTGGTGGCCGCGGCCAAGGCCTACATCAACGGGCTCAACCGCCTGGAGTACCTGAAGACCCACGGTCCCCGGCTGAGCGCCCAGGAGAGCAGCCTTTGAACCAGCCCCAAACCATGAGTCAGAAAATATTGGCTTCCCGCGCCGGGCTCCCCCACGTGGAGCCCGGCGCCATCGTGGAGGCCAAGCTGGACATGGTCCTGGCCAACGACGTCTCCACCCCCATGGCCATCAAGGGATTCAAGGAGATTGGCGGCGAGAGGGTCTTCGATCCCTCCCGGGTGGTGATGGTGGCCGACCACTTCACCCCCAACAAGGACGTGGGCAGCGCGCTCATCGCCAAGGAGATGAACGAGTTCGTCTCCTCCAACCACCTGGAGCACCGCTTCCAGGGCGGGCGTTCGGGCATCTCCCACATGCTCCTGGCCGAGCGCGGGCTGATTCTGCCCGGCGAGCTGGCCGTGGGAGCCGACAGCCGCATGGTCACCCACGGGGCCATGGGGGCCCTGGCCACCGGAGTGGGGGCCAGCGACCTGGCCGCCGCCCTGGTCACCGGCCGGGGCTGGTTCCGGGTGCCCGAGACCATGCGGGTGGAGCTTGGCGGCGAGCTGGGCCCCTGGGTGGGCGGCATGGACATCGCCCTGGCCCTGTTGCGCCTGCTGGGCCCGGAGGGGGCCCACTATCAGAGCCTGGAGTTCACCGGTTCCCTGGTGCCCGGGCTGTCCATGGAGGCCCGCCTGACCATCAGCAACCTGATGGTGGAAAGCGGGGCCAAGGCGGCCCTGTTCCCGGTGGATCAGGTGACCACCGACTATCTCAAGGACAAGGCCACGCGCTCCTGGGCCTCGGTGGCCTCCGATCCGGACGCCGCCTTTTCCAAGGCGGCCAAGCTGGACGTGAGCGGCCTGGAACCCCAGGCGGCCCGGCCCCACCGGCCCCACGACGTGGCCCCGGCCCGCCGGGCGGGCTACGAGCCGGTGGACCAGGTGTTCATAGGCTCCTGCGCCGCGGCCCACTTGCAAGACCTGCGGGTGGCCGCCCAGGTGCTAAGCGGCAAGCAGGTGCACCCCCGGGTGCGCCTGATGGTGGTCCCCCCCACCCCGCGCATCATGCTCCAGGCGGTGCGCGAGGGCCTGGTGGAGACCTTCCTGGCTGCCGGCGGGATCATGGGCCCGCCCTCCTGCGGCCCCTGCTCCGGGGCCCACCTGGGCATCCTGGCCGCCGGCGAGGTGGCGGTGGCCACCGCCAACCGCAACTACCGGGGCCGCATGGGCCACCCCAGCAGCCGCATCTACCTGGCCGGTCCGGCGGTGGCCGCGGCCAGCGCCATCTTGGGCCGGGTGGCCGATCCGGCGGAGGTTTTGTCATGATCAGCGGCACCGCGTGGGTTTTCGGCGACCACATCTCCAGCGACGCCATCATACCGGCCCGCTACCTGCACCAGCGCGACCCCCACTCCTGGTCCAAGGTGGTCCTGGGCGATCTTCGGCCCGAGTTCGCCGGCCAGGTGGGTTTCGGCGATTTCATCGTGGCCGGGCGCAACTTCGGCTGCGGTTCCTCCCGGGAGCAGGCCCCCCTGGCCATCAAGAACGCCGGGGTGGGCGCGGTGATCGCCCACAGCTTCTCGCGCATGTTCTTTCGCAACGCCTTCAACATGGGGCTGCTCATCTTTACCTGCCCCGAGGCCGCGGCCCGGGTGCACGACGGCGACCGCCTGCGCCTGGACCCCTACAGCGGGCTAATCGAGGACCGGGACCAGGAGACCTCTTTTCAGGCCCAACCGGTTGACCCCTACTTGGCCGACCTGGTGAGCCAGGGGGGCCTGATCAAGAAAATCCGCAAACAGCTCACCGGACGCTAACCGGCCCCCGCCCCATTTTTCCCTAACAAAGAGTTTGCAATAAGGCCCGGTCACGGCTAAATAAAGACCGTGGCCGTGCCCTGCCCGGACCGGCGGACGCGCGGGCCATGCACAACCTTGGAGCAGAGACCAGAAAGAAGAGAAGGAACCATGAGCAAGCTTTACAAAGTCGCGGTGTGCGGGGCCACTGGTGCCGTGGGCAACCAGATGATCCAGTGCCTCGAAGAAAGAGACTTTCCAGTGGGCGAGCTGCGCCTGTTGGCCTCCGAGCGCTCCAAGGGCAAGAAACTCACTTACAAGGGCGAAGAGATCCCCGTGCAGGTGCTGGACGAGAACTCCTTCGAGGGCATCGAGATCGCCCTGTTCAGCGCCGGGGCCTCCACCAGCAAGAACTTCGCGCCGGTGGCCGCCAAGGCGGGCGCGGTGGTGGTGGACAACTCCTCCTGCTGGCGCATGGACCCCCTGGTGCCGTTGGTGGTGCCCGAGGTGAACCCCAAGGCCATCGCGGGCTACACCACCAAGGGAATCATCGCCAACCCCAACTGCTCCACCATCCAGATGGTGGTGGTGCTCCAGCCCATCCATGAGCTGGCGGGGATCGAGCGCATCGTGGTGAGCACCTATCAGGCGGTGAGCGGCACCGGCCAGAAGGCCATCGTCGAGCTGGAAGGCCAGCTCAAGGCCCTGCACGAGGGGCGCCAGCCCGAAGCCAAGGTGTATCCCAAGCAGATCGCCTGGAACCTTCTGCCCCACATCGACGTGTTCCAGGACAACGGCTACACCAAGGAAGAGATGAAGATGGTGCTGGAGACCCAGAAGATCATGGGCGATGACAGCATCAAGGTCAGCGCCACCTGCGTGCGCGTGCCGGTGCGCTACGGTCACTCCGAGACGGTGAACATCGCCACCAAGAAGAAGGTGAGCGTAGACGAGGTGCGCGCCGCGTTGGCCAAGGCCCCCGGCGTGAAGGTGGTGGACGACCCGGCCAACCTGGTCTACCCCACCCCCCTGGAGGCGGCGGGCCAGGATCTGACCTACGTGGGCCGCATCCGCGAGGACATCAGCCAGGACAAGGGCATCGACCTGTGGCTGGTGGCCGACAACATCCGCAAGGGCGCGGCCACCAACGCGGTGCAGATCGCCGAGATCCTGGCGACGGATTACCTGTAGGGACAAGGCCCGGCGTTTTGCTCAAGATCACCGGCGGGCGCCTGCGGGGGCGGGCGCTCAAGACGCCGCCCGGCTTGGGCACCCGGCCCACCGGGGCCAAGATGCGCCAGGCGTTGTTCAACATATTGGGCCCCAGGGTTGAGGGCAGCCGGGTGGCCGACCTATACGCAGGCAGCGGGGCCCTGGGCCTGGAAGCCCTCAGCCGGGGGGCGGCCTCGGTTTGCTTCGTGGAAAGCAGCCGCCCAGTGGCCAAGCTGATCCAGGCCAACCTGGACGCCCTGGGCCTGGCCCAGGCGGGCCGAGTGCACGCGGCCGGGCTGCCGGCCGCCGTGGAGGCGCTCAAAGCCGCCGCTCCCTTTGACCTGGTGCTGGCCGACCCGCCCTACGGCAAGGGCCAGGTGGCCCGCCTGGTGGAGCTGGCCGCCCAGGGGTGGCTCCTGGCCGCCGACGGGCTGTTGTTAATCGAGCACTCGCCCCAGGAGGCCCCCCAGGCCCCCGTGGGCCTGGAAATAGTCGATCACCGCCGCTACGGACAGAGCGAACTGAGTTTTTTGGCCTCAAGCAGCGATTCCAGAGGGGACGGCACATGAAAACCGCTATCTATCCCGGCTCTTTCGATCCCATCACCAACGGGCATTTGTCCATCTTGCATCGCGGCTTGGAGATATTCGACCAGGTGGTGGTGGCGGTGGCGGTCAACCCGGAAAAGAGCGGCCTGTTCCCCATCCCCGAGCGGGTGGAGATGATCCAGGAGGTCATCGGCGACATCCCGGGGGCCTCGGTGGATACCTTCGACGGCCTGTTGGTGGATTACGTGCTGGCCAGCGGCACCAACGTGGTCCTGCGCGGGCTCCGGGCCTTGTCGGACTTCGAGTTCGAGTTCCAGATGGCCCTGATGAACCGCAAGCTGAGCCGCGACGTGCAGTCGGTGTTTTTGATGACCGACTACAAGTGGTTCTACGTCAGCTCCACCATCATCAAGGAAGCGGCCGCCCTGGGCGGGGACATCAACGGGCTGGTGCCCTCCACCGTCTCGCAACGGCTCAAGGATAAGTTCGCGGCCAAAAAGGCCCAGGCCGCCAAGAGCTAGCCCTCCGGCTTTTCCCCGAAAATCTGCGCCGAGAAGATGAGGATCTCGGTGTCCGGATCGCGCCAGCAGCCCGGCCGCAGGCCCGCCTTTACGCAGGTCTGATCCAGGAAGGCGTCGCGGTCCCAGCCGTATTCCGTGGCCACCTGGGGCAGGAGCACCCCCCGGCCCCGGGGGCTGATGATGTAGATGCCGTGGGTGCCCACCTGAATCTCGCTCACGTCCTCGATGCGCTTTAGCGGACTGAGCACGCTGATCTCCAGGTCCACCTGGTCCAACTCGTCGCCGCTCAGGGGCGGGAAGCGGGGGTCCTGGCTGGCCGCGGCCACGGCCATGTCCTCGATCAACTCGGTGAGGGGCTCGTCGGAGATGAAGTTGCCGATGCAGCCGCGCAGGCGGCCGCGCTTGTGCAGGGTGACGAAAGCTCCCCGCTTGATCTCCGGTCCGGGCAGCTGCCCTTGGTCGGGGGCCTCGGCCTCGCGGCCCACCAGGCGGGCGATGCGCCCCCGAGCCAGCTTCAACAGGCCGTTCTGCTCCCGGGGGCTCAGTCCTTGCTCGCTCATGGTCATACTCCCCGCTTTTGCACCGGCGCGCCGGGACGCGTTCCCGCGCGCCACTGCAGGTAATGCTGCAAGATCAGCTCATGGTCGAAACAAAGGGGCCGGGGCAGCTCCTCAAGCCCAAAGGCCTGGGCCGCCGCCGCGTCGTCGCCCCCCTTGGGCTCGCCCGTGGCCCGGCCCAGGAAAACCACCGAGAGGTTGTGCTGCCTGGGGTCGCGCTCGGGCTCGGAATAGGCCCCCAGCACGGCCACCAACTCCACCGCCAGGCCGGTCTCCTCGGCCGCTTCGCGCACCGCGGCCCGCTCCAGGCTCTCGCCGTAGTCCACGAACCCGCCGGGCAGGGCCCAGCCCAGGGGCGGGTTGGCCCGGCGCACCAGCACGATGGGCCGACCGGGGCGCAGGAGCTCTATGACCACGTCCACCGTGGGATAGGGGTTGCGCGGATGGGCGGCGCTCATGGCTTGGGTTCCCGCTTGTCGGCCGGGTCGTGGCGGCGCAGGTAATGCTCGCAGCGCCCCCGGCAATGAGGCAACAGCAGCAGGCACGACACCAAGTGCTGGTGGCGGCACAGGGGCCCCACCGCCGCCTTGGGCACGTAGCGGGGGCAGGACAGGCGGGTGATCTGCTCCAGGTTCTTCTGGATGACGTGGCGCCGGGCCACCTCGCGGTCGCCCTCGTCGGCCAGGTTCTTCAGGCGGTCCAGGCGGTCCATGGTGGCCGCCCCCACCTTGCGCCGCTGCTCCAACAGGGTGCAGCGGGCGGCCTGGGAAGCTTCCGGGCTGACCGTGCGGGTGCAGCGCCCGCGGGTGAAGTAGGCGCAGTTTTGCCCACCCAGGCGCTGCAGCTCGGCCACCGCCTTTAGCCCCCCGCTTCGCCCATACGGCTCACCGGGTCGCCGGAGCGCACCTCGCCGGGGTTGAGCACCCGGACGAAGATGCCCTGGCGGGGCATGATGCAGTCGCCCACCAGCTTGCGGATTTCGCACCCCGCGTGGCACTCCTTGCCGATCTGGGTGACCTCCACCTCCACCTCGCCCAGCTTCAGGCGGGTGCCGATGGGCAGGGTGTGCAACTCGATGCCCTGGGTGGTGATGTTTTCGGCGAAGTCGCCCGGGTTCACGTCGGCCCCCTTGGCGCGCATGAAATCTATGGATTCCATGGCCAATAGCGAGAGCTGGCGATGCCAGGGGCCGGAATGGGCGTCGCCCACCAGCCCCACGTCCGGCTCCAGGCAACCCGAGGGTACGGGCTTTTTGACCACGCCTTTGGTAGAACTTATATTAACGGAAACTATTTTGGGCTGATTCATGGCCTCTTACCGTAAAAAGAATTGCTCAGATTTGAGCTTATCTCCGCCCTTGGAGCACGTCAAGGCCGCGGTCCCTGTCTTGGGGGGCCCCTGGCCCGGGCCGGGCGTGGTGCTGGCCGCGGTCAGCGGCGGCTCGGATTCGGTGGCCCTGGCCCGCCTGCTGGCCCTGGCCGCCCCGGAGCGCGGCTGGCGGCTGGCCCTAGGCCACGTGGACCACGGCCTGCGGCCGGATTCGGCCGAGGACGCCCGCTTCGTGGCCGAGTTGGCCGGGGAGCTGGGGGCGGCCTATTTTTGCCGCAAAGTCACGTTGGCTCCCCGGGGCCGCTCCCTGGAAGAGGCGGCCCGGGAGGCGCGGCGCGAGGCCCTCGTGGACATGGCCGCCCAGAGCGGCGCCCGGGCCGTCGCCCTGGGCCATACCCTGGGCGACCAGGCCGAGACGGTGCTCATGCGCCTGTTGGGCGGCAGCGGCCCCTCGGGCCTGGCGGCCATGCGCCCCTGGGACGAACCCTGGTGGCGGCCCCTGCTGGCCCTGGGCCGCGAGGAATTGCGCGCCTGGTTACGGACTGGCAGCCACCTCTGGCGGGAGGATCCCACCAACCAAAGCCCGCAATTTTTGCGCAACCGGGTGCGCCACCGCCTCCTCCCCCTGGCCGAAGAGCTGGTCAATCCCCGGGCCTCGGAGGCCCTGGCCCGTTTGGCCGCCCTGTCCGCCGACGAGGAAGACCTGTGGGAAAGTTGGTGCGCCGAGCAGGAAGGCCAAGTACTGCGCCGCCAGGGCACCAGCCTGCTGTTGGAGGCCGGGGCCCTGGCCGCCATGCACCCGGCCCGCCAACGCCGCCTGCTGCGCCACGCCATGAAGCGCCTCACCGGTCAGGGGCAGCACCTGCTGGCCCCGCACGTGGAGCAGCTGTTGGAGCTGCTGGCCGGAAGCGCGGGCCGCAAGCTGACCCTGCCGGGCGGGCTCATGGCCTGGCGCGAGGCCGCGGCCCTGCGCCTGGACCGGGCCGACCCGCCCCCCTGCCCCGCCCTGCTCATCCAGGGCCCGGCCACGGTGGAACTACCCCACCTGGGGGCCCGCCTGCGTTTGGAGCTGGTGCACGACAAACCGCCGCTCACGGGCCGGGGGGCCTCGGCCTGCCTGCCCGCCCAGGCGGTGCGCTGGCCCCTGGAACTGCGCCCGCCCCGGCCCGGCGAACGCTTCCACCCCCTTGGCGCGCCGGGGGGCAAACGGCTCAGCCGTATACTCATCGACCGCAAGATCCCGCTTTGGTGGCGGGCCCGCACCCTTATCCTGGCCGACCGGGAAGGCCCCTGGTGGGCCGCTCCCTGGGCCGTGGCGGAGCGGGCGCGCCTAAAAGGCACTGAAAGCGCCTATTTGAGGCTCAGTTTCGTTGACACCCCCCAGGGCTGACAATATACTATGAATTTTAATCATTAAGGGCGCTTCGAGCGCCGGGCCCCCGGGCGCCGCTGGAGATAGTCTGTTGAATCCCTTATACAAAAACTTGGCCCTCTGGCTGGTCATCAGCCTGATGATGGTCCTGTTGTTCAACTTCTTCAATCGCCCGGAAACGGGCAGCGAAAAACTGCCCTATTCCGACTTTTTGACGGCGGTGGAAAAGGGCCAGATAAGCAGCGTGGAAATTCAGGGCCAAGAGGTGCGCGGCTGGGCCAGCGACGGCAAGCGCTTCCGCACCTTCGCCCCGGAAGACCCCAAGCTCATCAGCGAGCTCAGGGCCAAGGACGTGAAGATCACGGTGAAGCCCGAAGACGATTCGCCCTGGTACATGTCCATGCTGGTCTCCTGGTTCCCCATGCTCCTGTTGATCGGCGTGTGGATATTCTTCATGCGCCAGATGCAGACGGGCGGGGGCAAGGCCATGAGCTTCGGCAAGAGCCGGGCCCGCTTGCAGACCGAACCCCAGGGCCGGCGCATCACCTTTGAGGACGTGGCCGGGGTGGAAGAGGCCAAGGAAGAGCTCACCGAGATCATCGAGTTTTTGCGCGAGCCCAAGAAGTTCACCCGCCTGGGCGGGCGCATCCCCAAGGGCGTGCTGTTGGTGGGCGGGCCGGGCACCGGCAAGACCCTCATGGCCCGGGCCATCGCCGGGGAGGCCGGGGTCCCCTTTTTCTCCATCAGCGGCTCGGACTTCGTGGAGATGTTCGTGGGCGTGGGCGCCTCGCGGGTGCGCGACCTGTTCACCCAGGGCAAGAAAAACGCCCCCTGCATCATCTTCATCGACGAGATCGACGCGGTGGGCCGTCACCGCGGCGCGGGCCTGGGCGGCGGGCACGACGAGCGCGAGCAGACCCTGAACCAGCTTTTGGTGGAGATGGACGGCTTCGAGTCCAACGAGGGGGTCATCCTCATCGCGGCCACCAACCGCCCCGACGTGCTGGACCCGGCCCTGTTGCGGCCCGGCCGTTTCGACCGCCAGGTAGTGGTGCCCACCCCCGACGTCAAGGGCCGCGAGGCCATCCTCAGGGTGCACACCCGGCGCACCCCCCTGTCGCCGGACGTAGAACTTTCGGTGCTGGCCCGGGGCACCCCCGGCTTCTCCGGGGCCGATCTGGAAAACATGGTCAACGAGGCCGCCCTGCTCGCCGCCCGCGACGACAAAAACCGCATCGACATGATCGACTTCGAGCGGGCCAAGGACAAGGTGATGATGGGCGCCGAGCGGCGCAGCCTCATCCTCAGCGAGGAAGAAAAGCGCACCACCGCCTATCACGAGGCGGGTCACGCCCTGGTGGCGGTGCTTACTCCTGGCACCGACCCGGTGCACAAGGTAACCATCATCCCCCGGGGACGGGCCCTGGGCCTCACCCAGCAGCTCCCGGTGGACGAGCGCCACACCTATTCCCGCGACTACCTCATCAACAACCTGGCGGTGCTCTTGGGCGGCCGCTCGGCCGAGGAGTTGGTGCTGGAGACCTTTACCACCGGCGCGGGCAACGACCTGGAGCGGGCCACCGAGTTGGCCCGCAAGATGGTGTGCGAGTGGGGCATGAGCGAGGTGATGGGCCCGCTGACCTTCGGCAAGCGCGAGGAGCAGATCTTCCTGGGGCGCGAGATCAGCCAGCACCGGGACTACTCCGAGGAGACCGCCCAGGCCATCGACCACGAGGTCAAGCGCCTGGTCACCGGAGCCCACGACACGGCCACGGGGCTTTTGCGGGATCACCTGGACGTGCTGCACAACCTGGCCGGCGCCCTCTTGGTGGAAGAGACCCTGGACGCCGAGGCGGTGTTGGCCATATTGGCCGGCAAGCCCCGCCCCCGGGCCCCCCAGCCCCAGGAGCCGCAGGCCGAGGCGGGCGAAGAGGCGCCAGTTGCAACCGTTCCGCCGGAGGCGGACGATGACCAGGCCGGTGTCTAAGCGAAACCGCGCCATAACCTTGCCCGACGGCGGCCTGGATTTGGGGCCGCGCACCCTGATTATGGGGGTGATCAACGTCACCCCCGACTCCTTCAGCGACGGCGGACAGTTCTATCAAGACGCCCAGGCCGTGGAGCACGGCTTGGCCTTGGCCGAGGCCGGGGCCGACATCCTGGACGTGGGGGGGGAAACCACCCGGCCGGGCAGCCGCCCCACCGGCGCCTCCGAGGAAATGGACCGGGTGCTGCCGGTGATCGAGGCCCTGTCGCGCCACTGTTCGGCGGTCATCAGCGTGGACACCTACAAGGCCGAGGTGGCCCGGGCGGCGCTCACGGCCGGGGCCAACATCATCAACGACGTCACCGCCCTGGGTGGCGACCCCGCCATGGCCGACCTGGCGGCCGAGAGCCGGGCCGGGCTGGTGCTCATGCACATGCAAGGCGAGCCCCGCACCATGCAGAACAACCCGGTCTACCAAGACGTGGTGGCCGAGGTGCGCGAGTTTTTGGCTCAGCGGGCCGGGCTGGCCCTGGAGGCGGGGGTGGCCCCGGAGGCCATCATCCTGGATCCGGGCATCGGCTTCGGCAAGACCCTGGAGCACAACCTGGCCCTAATCCGCAACCTCCAGGCCCTGACCGAGTTGGGCTACCCGGTGTTGTTGGGGGCCAGCCGCAAGAAATTCATCGGCACCCTGACCGGGCGCGATATCCCCGGCGAACGGCTGTGGGGTTCCGTGGGCGTGCACATCCTGGGCGCGGCCCTGGGGGCGGACATCGTCAGGGTGCACGACGTGGCCCCCCTCAAGGAGGCCTTGGCGGTTTGCGACGCGGTAATGGCGCAGGAGCCTTACCATGACTGATTTTCTGGCCCCCTTTTACCAGCTGCGCTGGCTGGACCTGGTGGACATCGGCCTGGTGGCCTTTGTCATCTACAAGGTCATCCTGCTGGTCAAGGGGACCCGGGCCATGCAGATGCTGGCCGGGCTGGGGGTGGTGCTCCTGACCATGGTGGCGGCCCGCTGGCTGCACCTGGTGACCATCCATTGGATCATCCAGTCCTTCCTGGCTTCCCTGATCCTGGTGATCATCATCCTGTTCCAAAGCGACATACGTAAAGCCCTGGCCCGCATGGGCCGCGGCCCCCTGCTGGCCGCCGGCCACGAGCAAAAGACCGCCACCCTGGAGGAGGTGGCCCGCACCGCCGTGGCCCTGGCTTCGCGCATGACCGGGGCCCTCATCGTGCTGGAGCGGCGCATCGGCCTGGCCGACTACGTGGACACCGGGGTGCGCCTGGAAGCCAGGGTAAGCCGCGAGCTCTTGATGACCATTTTCCAGGTGACCACCCCCCTGCACGACGGGGCGGTGATCATCAGCGAGGACCGCATCATCGCCGCCCGCTGCGTGCTGCCCCTGTCCACCAGCTCCGACGGCAGCCGCCAGGTGGGCACCCGCCATTTGGCGGCCATGGGCCTCACCGAGGAGACCGACGCGGTGGCCGTGGTGGTCAGCGAGGAGCGGGGCCGGGTGAGCCTGGCGGTGGGCGGCAAGCTCACCCAGAACCTGGACGCGGTGGCCCTGAACAACCAGTTGGCCGAGTTGTTCCAGTTGAAGGCCAAAACACCCCGCCGCCTCTGGGGCAAAGAGCGCGGCAATGCTTAAGTTCATCACCAACAACTGGAAGCTCAAGCTCATCTCCCTGGGCATCGCCGTGGCCCTGTGGAGCTTCGTGGTGGGCCAGGAAAGCGCCGAGATCACCGTGCGCATGCCGGTGGTCATGACTGGATTGCCCGCGGACATGGTGGTGGCCAACCAGGTGGCCAACGAGGTGGAGCTCAGGCTCTACGGCCCCCAGAGCCTGGTGCGCCAGGCGGCCAACCGGCCGGCGGCCAAACAGCTCAACCTGGCGGGCATGGGCACCGGGGAGCATATCTTCCAGGTGCTGCCCGAGGAGCTCAACCTGCCTCCGGGGACGGAGGTGCTGCGCATCAGCCCCGCCCGGCTCAAGGTTGTCCTGGCCAAGCGCTTCAGCCGCACGGCCGCGGTCCGCCCGGTGATCAAGGGCAATCCCGAGCATGGCTTCGAGGTGGCCGAGGTGACCTTCGCCCCGCCCGAGGTAACGGTCAGCGGCATCAAGCAGGAGATAACCGACCTGGATTGGATCTGGACCGTGCCCCTGGAGGTGACCGGCCTGACCAAGACCACCACCCTCAAGGCCAACCTGCGGCCCCCGGACGGCCGGTCCATACGTCTGAGCCCGACCACGGTGCAGGCTACGATAACCATCAGGCCACGCCCGGCCAAGGTTCCGGCCCCGGCCAAGGCGCCGGCTCCCGAGACCAAGGCGGCCCCCGAAACGCCCCCCGCGCCCGAGACGCCGGGGCCGTCCAAGGCGCCCCAAGCCCCGGAAACGCCCGAGGCTTCCCAGGCGCCCCCCGCGCCGGCGGCCGGCACCACTGGTCCGTAAATTCAACCAGCCAGGAGGCAAGGTGGAGCGCAAGATATTCGGCACCGATGGAGTGCGCGGGGTGGCCAACCAGCCGCCCATGACCGTGGAGATGGCCGTGGCCATCGGCCAGGGCGTGGCGGCGGTGATCACCCACGGAGACCAGCGGCGCAAGGTGGTGTTGGGCAAGGACACCCGCCTGTCGGGCTACATGTTTGAAAACGCCCTGGTGGCCGGGCTTTGCTCCATGGGCCGCGACGTGTTGGTGGTGGGCCCCCTGCCCACCCCGGCCCTTGCCTTTATCACCCGCAACATGCGCTGCGCCGCGGGCATAGTCATCAGCGCCAGCCACAACCCCTATCAGGACAACGGCATCAAGGTCTTCGGCCCCGACGGCTTCAAGCTGCCCGACGCGGTGGAGGCGGACATCGAAAACTACGTGCAGGACGTTTTGTCCTGCGGCGGCGGATACTCCGGCCCCGTGCCCGGGCGCGTGGGGCGGGCCCGGCGCATCGACGACGCCCCCGGCCGCTATATCGTTTTTCTCAAGAACTCCTTCCCGGCGGAACACACCCTGGACGGGCTGACCATAGCCATGGACTGCGCCCACGGCGCCACCTATCGGGTGGCCCCGGCGGTGTTCTCCGAGCTGGGGGCCGAGGTGGCGGTGATGGGCGTCAAGCCCGACGGCACCAACATCAACGACGGGGTGGGAGCCCTGCACCCCGAGGGCCTGGCCCGGCTGGTGGCCGAGAGCAAAGCCGATCTGGGCCTGGCCTTCGACGGCGACGGCGACCGGCTGATAATGGTGGACGAAACCGGCGAAGTGGTGGACGGGGACCAGATCATGGCCCTGTGCGCCGACCACCTCATGTCCATCGGCCGTCTGAACCACGCCACCCTGGTGGCCACGGTGATGTCCAACCTGGGCCTGGAGCTATGCCTACGGGAGCGGGGCATCCGCATGCTGCGCACCAAGGTGGGCGATCGTTATGTGGTGGAAGCCATGCGCCAGGGAGGCTACAATCTGGGCGGCGAGCAGAGCGGGCACATCGTTTTTCTGGACCACAACACCACCGGCGACGGCATCGCCAGCGCCCTGCAGGTGCTCAGCGTGATGGTCCAGACCGGCAAGAAGCTCAGCGAGCTCAAGGCCATCATGACCCGCCTGCCCCAGGTGCTTATCAACGTGCCGGTGTCGCGCAAGCCGCCCATCGCCGAGATGCCCCGCCTGGTAAAGGCCATGCAGGCCCAGGAAGAGCGCCTGGGCGACGAGGGACGGCTCCTGCTGCGTTATTCTGGCACTGAATCCAAGTTGCGGATCATGGTGGAGGCCTCCGATTCCGACCTGATGGATCAGGTGGCCGGCGAGCTGAAACAGGTGGTGCTTAAAGAGTTGGGATCGGAGGGCTAGCTGATGCTGTTGGCCATTGACGTGGGCAACACCAACACGGTGATGGGCGTATTCAGCGACGATCGCCTGGTGGCCGATTGGCGCATACGCACCGAGCGCGAATGCACCCGCGACGAGCTGGGGGTGCTGTTCAGCAATCTGTTCGCGGCCAGCCCGGTGCCCATGGGCAGCATCGAGGGAGTGATCATCTCCACGGTGGTGCCGCCGTTGACCAGCACCTACGAGGGCTTCTGCCACCGCTACTTCGGCATATCCCCCTTGCTGGTGGGTCCGGGCATCAAGACCGGCATGCCCATCCTCTACGACAACCCCCGCGAGGTGGGGGCCGACCGCATCGTCAACGCGGTGGGGGCCTACGAGCAGAGCAAGGGCGACCTGATCGTGGTGGACTTCGGCACGGCCACCACCTTCGACTGCATCAGCGCCGCCGGCGAGTACCTGGGCGGGGCCATCGCCCCGGGGGTGATGATCTCCTGCGAGGCCCTGTTCCAACGGGCCAGCAAGCTGCCCCGGGTGGAGATTTTCGCCCGGCCCAAGGCGGTGGTGGCCAAGGACACCATCAGTTCCATGAACGCGGGCATCATCTACGGCTACGCCGGCCTGGTGGACGGCCTGGTCAACGCCATCAACGCCGAGCGCGGGGTGGTGAGCAAGGTGATGGCCACCGGCGGCCTGGCCAAGGTGATCGCCGAGCACTCGTCTTGTATCGATTCCGTGGACGAACTGCTCACCCTCAAGGGCCTGCGAATCCTCTACCTGCGTAACCAATGATGGCCGCGCTCTCGCCCCGCTGGCCCGCCCCCGGCCTTCCCCTGGCCGTGGTCGCTCCGGCCGGGCGGGTGGCTCCCGACGCCCTGGAAGCGGGTCTGGCCGCCCTGGCCGAATTGGCCCCGGGCTGCCGGGTGGATTGCCCCCCGGCCGTAACGGCTTCCCTGGACTACCTGGCCGGGCCGGACGAAGAGCGCGCCGCCAACTTGAACGAGTTGATGCGAGACTCCAGCCTGGGGGCGGTGATCGCCGCGCGGGGCGGCTTCGGCTGCCTGCGCCTGTTGCCCCTTTTGGACTTGGCCGCCCTGGCCCGAAGCAAGACCTGCCTCATCGGTTTTTCCGACCTCACCGCCCTCCTGAACCCCCTGGCCGCCCTGGGGCTCGTAACCCTGCACGGGCCGGTGGTGACCCAAATCCCCCGCCTGGATCAGGCCAGCCGGGCCGACCTGGCCGCCTTGTTGGCGGGACGCCGCCCCTGGCCCGCCGCCCTGAACGGCCGGGGCCTGACCGGCGGCCGGGCCACGGGACCTCTGATGGGCGGCAACCTCACCACCCTGTGCAGCCTTTTGGGCACCCCCTGGTTCCCGGAGCTCACCGGCGCGGTGCTCATCCTGGAGGACAGTGGAGAGGCCCCCTACCGCTTGGACCGGCTCATCAGCCAGCTGGAATTCAGCGGAGCCCTGGCCCAGGTGGCCGGGGTGGCGGTGGGCCGCCTCGGCGACCAGGGGAGCGACCCACCGGGGGCGGCCCCGGCCCTGACCCGGCGCCTGGAGGGCCTGGGCAAGCCGGTGGTGATGGGCCTGCCCTTTGGCCACGGCGCGGCCAACCGCCTGTTGCCCCTGGGGGCCCTGGCCGAGTTGGACGGCGGGGCCGGCACCCTGAGCGTGGGGCTGAACCTTGCCTGAGCGGGAACTGCGGCAAGCCCTGGCCAAAGGCGTGGCCGGGGGCGCGGCCACGGCGGCGGTGCTTTTGTTGTGGGCGGACGACGAGGCGGTTTTTTTGGAGGCGGCGGGGGCGGCCGAGCCGGACACCGTCTTCGACCTGGCCTCGCTGACCAAGCCCCTGGCCGGCGCGCCCCTGGCCCTGGAGCTGGAGCGGCGCGGGACCCTGGGCTGGGACCAGGGCCTCTACGACCTGTGGGGCCAGGCGGTGCCCGAGGAAAAAGACGACATCACCGTGGAGCGCCTGCTAACCCACGCGGGCGGCTTCCCGGCCTATCAGCCCTATTTCCAGGCCCTGGAGCAGCAGCCGCCCGAGCTGCGCCGGGCCCTGTTGCGCTCCATGCTCATGAACGAGCCCCTGATCCACGCCCCTGGCAGCCGGGCCCTGTACAGCGACCTGGGCTATCTCACCCTGGGCCTCTTGCTGGAACAGGGCTTCGCCCAGGGCCTGGACGAGTCCCTGGCCGAGCTGTACGCCCGCCTGGGGGTGGCGGGCCCGCGCTACCTGCCCCTGGACCGCCCGCCCGCCTGGCCCTTGGAGCGCATCGCCCCCTGCGGCCCCCTGCCGGGTCGGCCGGAGATCCACGGCCAGGTGGAGGACGAGAACTGCTACGCCCTGGGCGGGTTGGCGGCCCATGCCGGGCTCTTCGGCAGCGCGTCCATGGTGGCCACGGTTATGGACGCCCTGTGCCGCGACCCGGAGGCGGCCTGTTTGTTCGAGCGCGACGCGGCCACCCCCGGCTCGGGCCGCACCCCCGGCTTCGACACCCCCGGCGGCCCGGACTCCCTGGCCGGGGACAACGCCCCCGCGGGCACGGTGGGCCATCTGGGTTTCACCGGTTGCTCCCTGTGGTGGCATCCGGCCAGCAACCGGGGAGTGGTGCTTCTGACCAACCGGGTGGCCCTGGGCCGGGGCAACGACCGCCTCAACCCGCTGCGCCGCGAACTGCACCATCTGGCCTGGCAACTATTGGGAGAAGCCTCGTGAAGCTGGACCCGGCCCTGAACCAAGCCCCGCCCCATCCTAAGAGCGTCTATCTCATGGGCATCGGAGGGGTGGCCATGGGAGCCCTGGCCGGAGGCCTGGCCGCCCAGGGCCTGGAGGTGCGCGGCTCGGACCGCCCCCTGTACCCGCCCATGAGCACCTTCCTGGCCCAGCGCGGCATCCCCGTGGCCTCGGGCTACGACCCGGCCAACCTGGACCCCGTGCCCGAGGTGGTGATCGTGGGCAACGTGATCCGGGCCGACAACCCCGAGGTGGAACGTTTGGCGGCCCTGGGCCTGCCCTACCTCTCCCTGCCCCAGGCCCTGGCCCAGTGGTTCATCCGCGACCGGCTCTCCCTGGTGGCCGCCGGCACCCACGGCAAGACCACCACCACCGCCCTGTTGGCCAGCGCCCTTTTGCGGGCGGGCCTGGACCCCGGCTTCATGGTGGGGGGCCTCATGAACGAAGGCGGGCAGAACTTCCGCGACGGGGCGGGCCCCCACTTCGCGGTGGAGGGCGACGAGTACGACACCGCCTTTTTCGACAAGCGTCCCAAGTTCGTGCACTACCGCCCCAAGGTGGCCATCCTCTCCAGCCTGGAGTTCGACCACGGGGACATCTACGCCGACCTGGACGCGGTGCGCGCCGCGTTTGACCTGCTGGTGGAGCGCATCCCAGCCGAAGGCACCCTGGTGGCCTGGGGCGAAAGCGGCGATGTGATGGCCCGGGCGGCCCGGGCCGCCTGCCGGGTACAGACCTACGGGGTGGGGCCGGGCTGGGACTGGAGCCTGCTGGGCACCGAACCCGCCCCCGGCGGCGGGGCGGCCCTGCGCCTGAAGGGCCCCAACGGCTGGGAGTTGAACTTCACCTCCCCCCTGGCCGGGGAGCACAACGCCCTCAACGTGGCCGCCGCGGTGGCCGCGCTCAGCGCCGGGGGGCTGGAGCCCGCGGTGGCGGCGGGGCTCATGGCCGGTTTCGGGGGAGTGCAGCGCCGCCAGCAGGTGCGCGGCGCGGCGGACGGCGTGGTGGTGGTGGACGACTTCGCCCATCACCCCACCGCGGTGCGCGAGACCACCAAGGCGGTGGCCCGCTTCGGCCTGCCCGGCTGGACGCCGGGCCAAGGCCGCCTGGTGGCGGTGTTCGAGCCGCGCACCAACACCAGCAAGACCAGCCGCTTCCAGGCCGACTACGCCCAGGCCTTTGACGCCGCGGACCTGGTGCTTTTGCGTGAGCCGCCGGGGGTGGAGGATCTGCCGCCCGAGCAGCGCTTTTCCAGCGCCCGCCTGGCAGACGAGCTGGCCGCGCGGGGGGTGACGGCCCGGGCCTATGCGGACAGCGACGCCCTGCTGGCTGCGCTGGTCGAGGCCCTGGTGCCTGGCGACCTGTGCCTGGTAATGTCCAACGGCGGCTTCGACAACCTGCACCAGCGCCTGCTGACGGCCCTGGAAGGGCGGGAGCAAGCCTAGCCCGGACCGCCGGCGCTCTCTGGCGGGGATGAACCCCGCCCCTACGCGCGATCGCGGTTTTTACCTGATGATTCGATGCCTAGGCCCGCTGGTTGGCCGCCAGTTCGGCTTGCAGCACGCTCATATCCGGGGGCAAAAACTCCAAAGGCTGCTTGCTCTGCACGATGCGCCGGGCGCGCTCGGCCACCAGGGCCGGGTCCAGTTCCCCGGCCATGACCAGGTCGGTGAGGCGCTCCAAGGCGGCCAGGGCCAGCTCCGGGCGGTGGCACATCAGCAGCACGTCGCTGCCCGCCAGATAGGCCTCCACCGCCGCCTCCTCTGGGGCCATCTGCCCCACCACCGCGCCCATCTCCAGGTCGTCGCTCATGATCAGGCCGTCGTAGCCCAACTCGCCGCGCAGCAGATCCTGGATCACCGCGGGCGACAGCGAGGCCGGGCGATCCGGGTCCAGGGCGGCGTACACCGCGTGGCAGATCATCACCCCGGCCACCCCGGCCCGGGCCGCGGCCCGGAAGGGGGGTAGCTCCACCGCCTCCAGCTCGGCGCGGGAAAGGTTGACGGTGGGGCGCTCCTTGTGGGTGTCGGCGGTGGTGCGCCCCAGGCCGGGGAAATGCTTGGCGCAGGCCAGGCACCCCGCCTCTTGCATGCCCCGGATAAAAGCCGCGCCCAACCGGCCCACCAGCGCCGGGTCCGCGCCCAGGCTGCGCCGGGCCATGATGCCGCCCTCCATCGCGTGCACGTCCATGACCGGAGCCAGGTCCCAGTTGAAACCGGCGGCCAGGGCCTCGCGCCCCAGCTTGGCCCCGTGGGCCATGAGGGCCTCATCATCGGCCCCGCCCAGCTCGGCCAGGTCCGGGCCATCGGTGAAAGGCGCGTGCAGACGGGCCACGCTGCCGCCCTCCTGGTCCACCATGACCCACAGGGGCGGACGCTCGGCGTTGGCCGCCGCCCGGCGCAGGTCGTAGTTGAGCTGCCAAACCTGGGCCGGAGACTCCACGTTGCGGGCGAAAAGGATCACCCCGCCCAGGCCCTGTTCGGCCGCCAGGGCCAGCTCATCCGGGCCCGCCTCAAGCCCCGGCAGCCCCACCACCATGGACTGGGCCAGGCTGTTGCGCACCGCGCGTCGGTTCATGGCTTGACCCCCTCGCCTTCCGGCGGCTTTTTCGCCTCTTTGGTCTCCTGGCCATCCTTGGCCGGAGCGGCTTTTCGCGGGCCCCAGTTGCTGTCTTGCTTGAGAATCGGATCGCCGGAGGCGTTGCGCACGTCGCCCTTGAACTCGACCCTGAACACCAAATTGTGCCGCACCTTGGCGGTGGCCAGCAGGGCCAGGGGTATGCGCCAGGTAACCTTTCCCTGGTCGGCGATGACCTGGGGGGTGACCAGGCGCCCGCCGATGTTGAGCTTCCACACGTCGATGATCTTGCCGGGCACCTGCCAGCCCACGGTGATGAAGCGCCCGGCCATGCCGGCGGTGAGCAGCTGGTTGGCCCGGGCGGTGTCCGGGTCCAGGGGCTGGGCCGGAGCGGGGGTTTGGTCCTTGAAGTGGTCCCGCTCGGTGCCCAAGACCTGGTCACGGTCCGGGTGATCGCCCTCCAGGCTGCGCAGCCAGCCGGTCAGGCGGTAGGTGTCCACGCGCATCCCCAGCAGGCCCTTGTCTATGCGCTCCAGGGAGAAGCGCATGCGCGCGGCGTGCACTTTGCTCAACTCGGAGAACTCCGCCGTCTGCTCGAACTCCACCAGACCGCCCAGCTCCTGGCGCTGCACGGGGGTCTCGGGCGAGACAATCTCCTTGAATTCGCTCTGTTGGTATTGGCCGATCAAGGGGGCGGGCAACTCCACAAAGGCCCGCAGGGTGCCCGAGCCGTCGGGCTTGAGGACTAGGTTGAGCCCGCAGTCGAAGCAGCCGGGCAAAAGCAGGCACAGGCCCAAGAGGGCCACGAGGGGGAGATGTCTGGAGTAAAGGCGCAAGGCTCTGCCTCCTGCTGGTGTATCTTGAGACTTACCCGGACGACCCCTCCCGGTCAAGGCCTGGTTTGAGGCGGGAAGGCCGCTGTGCTAATCTTCAGCCATCGTTAACCCGTTGGAGTAGGCCATGCGGGCCATGATTCTCGCCGCCGGTTTCGGCACCAGGCTGCGCCCCCTCACCGACAAGCGACCCAAGTGCCTGATGCCGGTGATGAACCGGCCCTTGTTGGGGCTGTGGCTGGGCCGCCTGGCTTCTTGGGGCGTCCAGCGGGCGGTGGTGAACACCCACTACCTGGCCGACCAGGTGCACCACTACCTGCGGGAACAACCGCCGGAGGCGATGGAGGTGGCCATCAGCCACGAGCCCGAGATATTGGGCACCGGCGGCGGTTTGGTGGCCGCGCGGGGTCTCTTGGGGCCCGAGCCCTTTTTGCTGGTCAATTCCGATGTCTTGGCCACGGCCCCGGCGCCGGAGCTCATGCAGACACTCAACGACGAGGGCGCGGTGGCGGTGCTGGGTCTGGTGGACGAGCCCCGCTTCAACACCGTGGCCCTGGACCAGGCGGGCCGCATCCTGGGCTTCCAGGGCCAGGAGGGGCTCTCTCCCGCCCGCTGGCTCACCTACAGCGGCCTGGCCGCCCTGAGCCCGCGCCTGCTGGACTATCTGCCCTCCTCGGGCCGCTCCTCCCTGGTGGAGGGCCTGCGGGCGGCCATCGCCGGGGGTGAAAAGGTTTTGGGCCGGCCCTTGGAAGGGTTCTGGGACGACCTGGGCACCCCGGAACGACTTATAATGCTGCACCGCCTCTTGGCTCACAACCCTCCCCCGGGCCTCAGGGGCCTCTCCCCGGAGGGGCCGGTGCTGCTGGGACCGGGGGCCCGCCTGGAAAACGGAGTTCAGGTCAAGGGTTTCGCGGTGTTGGGCGCCGGCGCGGTGGCCGAGGCGGGGTCGTTTTTGCACGAAACGGTGCTGTTGCCCGGCGCCCGGGTGAGCGCCGGGGCCAGGGTGGAGCGGGCGGTGCTGGGAGACGGATTCGTGGCCAGGGGACGCATACAAGGCGGGGCCCATGCCTGAGCGGGATTTGACGGCGGAGCTGGCGGCCTGGGCCCAGGAGGCCTGGCCCGGAGAGCGGCCAGCCAATATAGAGGTAGAGCCGCTTTTCGCCGACGGCAGCCTGCGCTCCTTCGTGCGCCTGCGGGGCGGCGTGCGCTCGCTGGTGGCCATGGCCAACCCGGTGAACCAGGCGGAAAACCGCTCCTGGGAATACCTGGCCCACCATCTGGGCCGCCTGGGCCTGCCCGTGGCGCGGGTCTTGGCGGCGGACCAGGCAAGCGGGCGCTTCCTCATGGAAGACCTGGGCCAGGGCTCGCTCATGGAGGCGGTGGCCGCGGCGGGCAAGGACCAGGAGGTAGTGGCCGAGCTCTACCGCCCAGTGCTGGCCATGCTGGCCCGCCTGCTGACCCCCCAGGCCATGGGACTGAACGTGGAGCTGTGCTACGACGGCCCGGAACTGACCCCCCGGGTGTTGCGCGAGCAGGAGGCGAACTACTTCCTGCGTGAGCTGGTGCTGGGCGCGGCGGGCTGGCAGCCCGAAGAGCTGCCCCCGGAGCTGGAGGATGAGCTGGAGGTGCTTTGCCGCCTGGCCGGAGAGGCCCGGCCCCGGGCCCTGGTGCACCGCGATTTCCAGAGCCGCAACGTAGTATATTATCGGGGGCGCTACGGTCTGGTGGATTTTCAGGGGGCGCGCCTGGGCCCGGCCCAGTATGATTTGGCCTCCCTGCTGCACGATCCCTATGTGCAACTTCCCTGGAGCCTGCGCCAGCGGCTCTTGGAGGAGTTCTTGGCCCTGGCCGCCGCGCAAGGGGCGTTCAATCAGGGTGAATTCCAGGCCGGTTGGGCTCCGGTGAGCGCCAGCCGCCTGATGCAGGCCCTGGGGGCCTTCGCCTTTCTCACCCGCAAGCGCAACCGCCCCCAGTTCGCGCCTTCGGCGGCCCCGGCCCTGGCCAGCCTGGGCCGGGTCATGCAAGACCCGACCATGGCCGGTTTCGTGGGCCTGCGCCAGGTGGTGGAGCAGACCCCGGAGCGCCTGGGGCCGCACAGTTTTGATTTTTTAGGAGAGCTGCACTAATGACGCCCATAGTGGCCATAGTGGGCCGGCCCAACGTGGGCAAGTCCACCCTGTTCAACCGCCTGACCCGCACCCGCCAGGCCCTGGTGGACGACCTGCCGGGCGTGACCCGGGACCGTCTCTACGGCCGGGCCAAGATCGAGGGCCGGGAGGTGACCCTGGTGGACACCGGCGGCTTCGATCCCCCGGCGGATCAGGCCTTTGCCGCCGAGGTGCACGCCCAGATCCAGATGGCCCTGGACGAGGCCGACGTCATCTTGTGCCTGGCCGACGGCCGGGCGGGCCTCACCCCCCAGGACCAGGAGGTGGCTCGCCACCTGCGGCGCACCGCGACCAAGCCGGTGGTGTGGGCGGTGAACAAGGTGGACGGCCCCAACCTGGAAGACGCGGCCGCCGAGTTCTATTCCCTGGGGGTGGAGCACCTGTTCTTCATCAGCGCGGCCCATGCCCGGGGAGTGCCCGACCTGCTGGAGGCCCTGGCCGAGCTACTGCCCCCCGAGGGCGAGGACGAGGCGGCCCAGGACCTGGGCGAGGTGCGCCTGGCCCTTTTGGGGCGGCCCAACGTGGGCAAGTCCAGCCTCATAAACCGCCTCACCGGCCAGGAACGGGTGGTGGTCTCCGACGTGCCGGGCACCACCCGCGACGCGGTGGACACCCCCCTGGAGGTGGATGGCAAGCGCTATTTGCTCATCGACACCGCGGGCATCCGCCGCCAGGGCCGGGTGAACCGGGGCCTGGAAAAGGCCGGGGTGTTCCGCAGCCTTCGGGCGGTGGAGCGGGCCCACGTGGGCGCGGTACTGGTGGACGCCAGCGAGGGCATCACCGACCAGGACCTGCGCCTGTCCGGGCACGTCCTGGACAGCCACCGGGCCCTGATCATGGTGGTGAACAAGTGGGACCTGTTGGCCGGCGACGAGTACCGCCAAAAGATCCTGCTCCATGAGCTGGAAATGGCCCGGCGCTTCGCCCCCTGGACCCCCTTGCTGTTCATGAGCGCCAAGACCGGCCAGGGGGTGAAAAAGCTTTTGCCCACCGTGGACCAGCTTTTCGCGGAATACAACCAGCGCCTCAACACCGGCCAGCTCAACCAGGCCTTGAGCCAGATAACCGAGCACCATCCCCCGCCCCTGGTAAAGAACAAGCGGCTCAAGATTTACTACGGCTCCCAGGTGGCCAGCCGCCCGCCCACCGTGGTGCTCAAGGTCAACGACCCCAGCCGGGTGCATTTTTCCTACCGCCGCTACCTTACCAACGAGCTGCGCCGGGCCCTGGGGCTGACCATCGCGCCCCTGCGCCTGATTTTCCGGGGCAAGCAAGAGGGCAAGGGCCGCAAGCGCCGGCCTTGACAAGCGGGGGCCGCCCCGATAATTTAACCTTTTCGCAGCCTGTTAAGTCTTTTGGAGCGCTGGTAAAATGCGAAACATAGCCGAAGCCGCCCTGAAACAGGCCATCGAGGTGCACCAGGAGTTTTTGGGCTCGGGTCTGGATCAGGCCGTGGCCGCCGCCCAGCTCATCTCCCGCTGTTTGGCCGGGGGCGGCAAGCTCATGTCCATGGGCAATGGCGGCTCGGCCGCCGACGCCCAACACCTGGCCGCCGAGTTGGTCAACCGCTTCATGATGGAGCGTCCCGGTCTGCCCGCCCTGGCCCTGACCACCGACACCAGCGTGCTCACCTCGGTGGCCAACGACTACGACTATAAAGAGATATTCTCCAAGCAGATAAAAGCCCTGGCCAGCGAGGGCGACGTGGTGCTGGGCCTGTCCACCTCCGGGCGCAGCCCCAACGTGCTGGCCGGGCTGGGCGCGGCCCGTCAACGGGGCCTGGCCACGGTGGGGCTCACCGGACGCCACGGCGAGGCCATGGAGCCCCTGTGCGACGTGCTGATACAGGTGCCCAGCGAGCTGACCCCGCGCATCCAGGAAATTCACGCCTTTTGCGTCCACCTGATCTGCGAGCTAGTGGACCTCACCCTATTCGGGCGTAGCCAATGAGTCAAAAGCCCATAGACCTCAGCAAGTTAAAGCTGTCGGACCTGGATCTGCGGCCCTCCAAGGTGGCCGCCGCCATGCTGGGCAAGCCCTGGCAGCCGGGCGGAAGCTTCCGGCAGTTCATCGAATCCCTGCCCCAGGTGTTGTCCGCCGACGACCTCAGGGCCGCGGCCGGGGCCATCGTGGCCGCCCGCCGGGCCGGGCGCCCGGTGATGCTGGGCATGGGCGCCCACGTCATCAAGGTGGGCCTGAGCCCCCTGATCATCGACGCCATGGAGCAGGGCATCCTCACCGGCCTGGCCTTCAACGGGGCCGGAGTGATCCACGACACCGAGATGGCCCTGGCCGGGCGCACCAGCGAGGACGTGGCCGAGGCCCTGGCCGACGGCAGCTTCGGCACTGCCCGCCAGACCGGGGAGTTCATCAACGCCGCGGTGGCCGCCGACCCCGAGGCCGGCCTGGGCCGGGCCGTGGGCCGGGCCATCCTGGAGGCCGCCCCCGCCTGCGTGCAGGTGTCGCTGTTGGCCGCGGCGGCCCGCCTGGGCCTGCCGGCCACGGTGCACGTGTCCATCGGGGCGGACATCATCCACATGCATCCCAGCTTTGACGGCGCGGCCACCGGCCGGGCCAGCCACGTGGACTTCCGCCTGTTCACAGCCCAGGTGGGCGAACTCAAGGGCGGGGTGTACGTCAACCTGGGTTCGGCGGTGGTGTTGCCCGAGGTGTTTTTGAAGGCGCTGAGCGCGGCGCGCAACCTGGGCCACGAGGCCAAGGACTTCACCACGGTGAACATGGACATGCTGCGCCACTACCGCCCCATGACCAACGTGGTCACCCGCCCGGTGCTCACCGGGGGGCGGGGTATCAACATCACCGGCCACCACGAAATCAACCTGCCCCTCCTGCTGGCCATGGTCAAGGAGGCGTTGGCCGTCTGAGGCTTGCCTGGGCGGGGCGGGCATACTATCTTGAGAATATAAAGCCCGTACTACCAACCAAGCCAAGGCGGTCCCGCCGCCGGGGAAAATTTAATATGCCTATTTACGAGTTCTACTGCCCCCGCTGCCAGGAAAGCTTCGAGACCCTGGTGTTCAAGAAAAATGAAAAAGTCACCTGCCCCAAGTGCGACTGCGCCAAGGTGGAGCGCCTGTTGAGCGGCTTTGCCCACAAGAGTGGCTCCGGCGGCAAGATGGTCTCCTCTTCCAGCGGCTGCGCCTCCTGCACCGCCTCTTCCTGCGCCTCCTGCCACTAAGCGGCCGGGAGGGGGAAGCCTCATGGCCAAGCTGATCATAGCCACGAGAGGCAGCCGCCTGGCCCTGGCCCAGGCCGGGTGGGTGGCCGCCCGCCTGGGCGAGCTGCATCCGTCGCTCCAGGTACAGATGAACATCATCAAGACCACCGGGGACAAGATCCTGGACGTGCCCCTGGCCCAAGTGGGGGGCAAGGGCCTTTTCGTCAAGGAGATCGAGGACGCGCTTCTGGCCGGGCAGGCCGACCTGGCGGTGCACTCCATGAAGGATGTGCCCAGCGAGCTGCCCCCCGGCCTGGAGCTGGCCGTGGTCAGCGAGCGGGAGGACCCCCGCGACGCCCTGGTGAGCCCCGTGGCGGTGGAGATCAAGAACCTGCCCACCGGTGCCAAGGTCGGCACCAGCAGCCTGCGCCGCCAGGCCCAGCTTCTTGCTCTCAGGCCCGATTTGGAGATGGTCAGCCTCAGGGGCAACGTGGAGACCCGCCTGCGCAAGCGCGAGGAGCTGGGCCTGCAGGCGGTGATATTGGCCAGCGCCGGTATCAGGCGCCTGGGCTTGGAGCGGGTGGAGGCCAGCCCCATCCCCGTGGCCACCATGCTGCCCGCCGTGGGTCAGGGGGCCCTGGGTCTGGAGATTCGCGCCGACGACCAGGCCACCCGCGAGCTCATCGCCCCCCTGAACCACCCGGACACCGCTGCGGCGGTGGCCGCCGAGCGGGCCTTCCTCACCCGCCTGGAGGGCGGCTGCCAGGTGCCCATCGCCGGGCATGCCGTGGTGGAAAAGGGCATCGTCAAGTTCAACGGCCTGGTGGCCGACCTGCGAGGCCGCCAGGTGGTCACCGGCGGCGGCCTGGCCCCGCCCGCCGAGGCGGCCGCGATGGGCCGCTCGGTGGCCGAGGAAATTCTAAGTAGCGGCGGCCGGGAGATCCTGGCCGAGGTATATGGGGAGGCGCCCAAATGAGCGGCAAGGTTTACCTGGTGGGAGCCGGGCCCGGCGATCCGGGCCTGTTGACCCTCAAGGGGGCCAGGGTCCTGGCCTCCTGCGACGCTTTGGTCTACGACTGGCTGGCCAACCCCGAGCTTTTGGACCTGGCCCCTGAGAGCGCAGTGCGCGTCTACGTGGGCAAAAAGGGCGGGGACCACACCATGAGCCAGGAGCGCATCAATGAACTGTTGTGCGACCTGGCCGCGGACGGCAAAACCGTGGTGCGCCTCAAGGGCGGGGACCCCTTTGTCTTCGGGCGCGGCGGCGAGGAAGCCAGCGCCCTGGCCGCCAAGGGCCTGGCCTTCGAGGTGGTGCCCGGCGTGACCAGCGCCATCGCCGCCCCGGCCTACGCCGGCATCCCGGTCACCGACCGCCGGGCCACCACCGAGGTGGCCTTTGTGACCGGCCACGAAGACCCGGGCAAGCCCGAGTCCACCATCAAGTGGGGGGCCCTGGCCCAGATCGGCACGGTGGTGTTTTTGATGGGGGTAAAGAACCTGCCCAACATCTGCGCCAAGCTCATCGAGGCGGGGCGCGACCCGGCCACCCCGGCGGCCTGCGTCCGCTGGGGCTCCACTCCCCAGCAAGAGACGGTGACCGGCACCCTGGCCGATCTGCCCCAGCGGGCGGCCCAGGCGGGGCTCAAGCCCCCGGCCATCACCATCGTGGGCCAGGTGGCCGCCCTGCGCCAAGAGTTGGCCTGGTTCGAAAAGCTGCCCCTGTTCGGCAAGCGCATCCTGGTGACCCGGGCCCGCTCCCAGGCCTCGCGCCTCAGCGAGGGCCTGGCCGCCCTGGGGGCCAAGATCATCGAGGTGCCCACCATCAGCTTTTTGCCGCCCGAGGACCCCGAGCCCCTGGAGACCGCGGTGGCCATGCTGGAGGACTTCCACTGGGTGATCTTCACCAGCCCCAACGGGGTGGATGCCTTCTTCACCGCCCTGGGCGAGGCGGGCAAGGACGCCCGCGCCCTGGCCGGGTGCAAGCTGGCCGCCATCGGCCCGGCCACCGCCGCCACCCTGCTCCAGCGGGGTCTCATCGCCGAGGTCACCGCCCGCACCTTCCAGGCCGAGGGGCTCATCGAGGCCCTGGAGGCCAAGGGCATCACCGGCCAGCGGGTGTTGATCCCCCGCGCGGCCCAGGCCCGGGAGGTCTTGCCCGAGACCATCGCCTCGTGGGGCAACCTGGTGCAGGTGGTGCCCGCCTATCGCACGGTGCGCCCGCCCGAGTCCACCATGCTCTTGGCCAACGCCCTGAGCCAGGGCCTGGACGCGATCACCTTCACCGCCTCCAGCACCGTGACCAACCTCATGGAAATGCTGGACCAGAACGGACGCGACCTGCTGGCCCAGCAGAGCCGGGAGGGCGGCCTCACCGTGGCGGCCATCGGCCCCATCACCGCCGACACCGCCAAGGGTTATGGCCTCGAGGTCAAGGTGCAGCCCGAGAAGTTCACCATCGAGGCCCTGACTGAGGCCCTGTCCGCCTATTACGCCTCGTGAAGCGCCCCGCCGACGATCTTTTCTCTCCGGCCCTGGAGGGCCTGAACCCGGCCCAACGCCTGGCCGCCGGCCAGAGCGGGGGGCCGGTTTTGGTCATCGCCGGGGCGGGCAGCGGCAAGACCCGCACCCTGGTGCACCGGGTGGCCTACCTGGTGGAGCGGGGGGTGGACCCCGTGAACATCCTTTTGCTCACCTTCACCCGCAAGGCGGCCCAGGAGATGCTCTCCCGGGCCCGGGAGCTGAACCCGGCCTGCGCCAGGGTGGAGGGCGGCACCTTCCACTCCCTGTGCCACCGCCTGCTCAGGGCCCACGCCTCGCGCCTGGGGATAAGCCGCCAGTTCACGGTCATCGACCGGGGCGACTGCGAGCAGCTCATCCGGGGGGTGATCAACGAGCAGAAGCTCAAGACCAAGGGCGACCGCCAGTTCCCCAAGGCCCGCACCATCAACGACCTCATCTCCAAGTCGCGCAACCAGGAACTGGAGCTGGAAGAGGCCATCGAGCAGTGGGCCGGGCACCTGCTGGGCTATCTGGAGGAGATCGGCCGGGCGGCCAAGGGATTTGCCGAGGCCAAGCGGGCCCAGAGCCTGGTGGACTACGACGATCTCTTGTTTTTGGCCGAGGAGCTCCTGCGGGACCACCCCGACCTGCGTCAGCGCTTCTCCCGGCACTGGCAGTATCTGCTGGTGGACGAGTACCAGGACACCAACGCGGTGCAGGCCCGTCTGCTCAAGCTGTTGGCCAGCGAGCACGACAACCTCATGGTGGTGGGCGACGACGCCCAGAGCATCTACCGCTTCCGGGGGGCCCGGGTGGAGAACATCTTCGAGTTCCCCCAGGATTACCCCGGCGCCAAGGTGATCAAGCTGGAGCAGAACTACCGCTCCACCCAGGCCATCCTGGATCTGTCCAACGAGGTGATCGCCCAGGCCTGGCACCGCTACGACAAGAAGCTCTTTACCGAGCGCCTGGGCGGCAACCGTCCGGCCCTGCGCCGCCCCCGCGACGACCGGGGGCAGGCCCGCCTGGTGAGCGAGCGCATCGCCGAGCTGACCAAGGCGGGCAACCGGCCCGAGGACATCGCGGTGCTCTTTCGCGCCTCGCGCGACTCCTACGAGCTGGAGCTGGAGCTGACCGCCGGGCGGGTGCCCTTTGTCAAGGTGGGCGGCTTCCGCTTTTTGGAGGCCTCGCACATCAAGGATGCCCTGAGCCATCTCAGGGTCATCGCCAACCCCAGCGACTTCCTCTCCTGGCAGCGTCTGCTCATGCTCCTGCCCGGCGTGGGGCCCAAAAAGGCCCAGAGCGTGATCAGCCACCTGGTGCAGGCCGACTCCCCGGAGCTGTATTTGGGCCGCCTGTCCTCGGCCCCCGGCCTTGGCGGCCCGGCCGCCGAGCGTTTGGTGGAGCTGATGGGCGAGCTGAGCGATCCCGCGGCCACCCCGCTTACCCTGGTGGAGACGGTGATCGAGTATTACGAGCCCATCTGCCGGGAGACCCACGAGGACTATCCCCGCCGCCTGCGCGACCTGGAGGAGCTGCCCGGCCTGGCCCATGGCTTCAGCACCCTTAGCGAGTTCATGTCCGAGGTGGTGCTGGACCCGCCCGGCACCTACGCCGCCGAGGCCCAGGGCGGGCGCATCACCCTGAGCACCGTGCACTCGGCCAAGGGCCTGGAGTGGGACCACGTGTTCATCCTCTGGGCCACCGACGGCCGCCTGCCCCCCCAGATGGCCCTCATGGACCCCGAGTCCCTGGAGGAGGAGCGCCGCCTGATGTACGTGGCCTGCACCCGGGCCGCCGGCGAGCTGACCATCCTGGCCCCCCAGGAGTCGTATCAGCGGGGACGGGGGGTGGTCTCTAACGAGCTGAGCCGCTTTTTGGCCGAGCTGCCCGCCGGGCTTTTGGACAGCCCCCGGGAGAACGTCTTCGAGGTGTCCACGCCCCAGGCCGCGCCCCAGAGCCGGGGCAGCATGCGCCAGGACCGGCCCTTCGCGGTGGGCGGCCAGGTAAGGCACCACACCTTTGGCCGGGGCCGGGTCATGGGCTACCAGGGGGGCAAAAAAATCCTGGTACATTTCGAGCGTCATGGGCTAAAAATACTGCTCCTGGAATTCGCCAACCTCAGCGAGGCATAGTCATGTCGCCCCGTGGCCAGAGCGCCTATGAAAAGGCGGTTAGCAAGCTCTACGAGCTGCAAAAGTTCGGCATCAAGCTGGGGCTCAGCTCCACGGCCAACCTGCTGGAAGGCCTGGGCAACCCGCACCGGGGCCTGGCCTGCGTCCACCTGGCGGGCACCAACGGCAAGGGCAGCGTGGGGGCCATGCTGGAGGCGGCCCTGATCCAGGCCGGGGTCAAGGTGGGGTTCTACACCTCCCCTCATCTGGAGCGCTTCACCGAGCGCTTCCGGGTGAACGGCAAAGAGATCAGCCAGGCCGGGGTGGTCAGGCTGTGCCAAAAGGTGTGCAAGGTGGTGGACCTTCGCGAGCCGCCCACCTACTTCGAGTTCGTCACCGCCATGGCCTTTGAGCACTTCCGCGACCAGGGGGTGGAGCTGGCCATCATGGAGACCGGCCTGGGCGGCCGCCTGGACGCCACCAACATCTGTGAGCCCCTGGTCACGGTGATCACCAACCTGAGCCGGGAGCACGAGGACTACCTGGGCAAGGGCCTGGCCAACATCGCCTTTGAAAAGGCGGGGATCATCAAGCCCGGCGTGCCCCTGGTGCACGGGGTGACCCAGCCCAAGGCCCGCAAGATCGTGGAGGACACCGCCGGGGCCAAGGGGGCGCCCATCTACCGCCGGGGCCGGGAGCTAACCTTCCGCCGCGCCGCGTCGGGGGCCTTCCACCTGCGCGGGCGGCTGTGGTCCCTGCCCCATCAGACCACCAACCTGGTGGGCCGCCACCAGCCGGTGAACGCCTGCCTGGCCCTGGGCGCGGCCGAGGTGTTGGCCGAAAAGGGCCTGCCCCTGGGACCAGAGCACCTGGCCGCGGGAATGAACCAGGTTCACTGGCCCGGGCGGCTGGAGCAGTGGCCCGCCGAGGCGGGCCAGCCGCCCCTGTGGCTGGACGGGGCCCACAACCCCGGCGCGGCCTACGCGCTCCTGGCCAGCCTGGAGGACATGCGGGGGGGCCGCAAGCCCCTGGTGATGGTGGTGGGGGTGATGGCCGACAAGGAGGTGGGCAAGCTGTTGAGCATCCTGCTTCCTGCCGCCGACCGGGTCGTCTATTCCCGGCCGGTATACGCCCGGGCCGCCACGCCCGAAGCGCTGGCCGCCGCCGCCCCGTTGGACGCCCCGCCGGGGGAGATAGAGCCGAACCTGGAAAGGGCCATGGGTAGGGCCCGTGAGCTGGCCGGCCCCCAAGGGGTGGTACTCGTCACGGGCAGCCTGTTCACCGTGGGCGAAGCCCGAACCATCCTGAGCGGCGGCATTAGCGACTTGCCTTAACTCTTCGCATCTGCTACGGTGCGGCAGCGAAATATTTATGCTCCCAAACGCCTTTTTGGAGGTGGAAGTGCTCGCAATCAGGCGTGTATCACTGTTCGGAAAAATCCTGTTGCTGCTCGCCGGCGTGGCCGGCGTTTTTTGCCTGCCCCTGACGGCTTCGGCCATTACGATGCCCCAGACCGGGACCTTGACGCGCATCGATGCTCAGGGCCCGGTGGACATCAGGGCGGACAAGGTTTTTTATAACGAGAAAACCGCCACTTATACCGCCGAAGGCGAAGTGGAGATCGCCAGGGGCGGCACGCGGCTCATGGCGGACAAGGTCAGCCTGAACGCCAACACCCTGGTGGCCGAGGCCCAGGGGCGGGTGCGCCTGAGCAACGCCTCCCAGGTGATCACCGGCAAAAGCATGGTGGTGGATTTAAATAACAGTACCGGCAAGATATACGACGGCCGCATATTCATCAAGACCACCAACTACTACATCACCGGCGGCGAGATAGCCAAGACCGGCGACGAGACCTATCACATCCAGCGGGGCACCTTCACCACCTGCGACGGGGCCGATCCCGCCTGGCAGGTGAGCGGCAAGGATATGAAGGTCACGGTGGAAGGCTACGGCACGGTGGAAGACGCGGCCTTCAGGGTCAAGGACTTCCCCATCCTGTGGACCCCCTATATGGTCTTTCCGGCCAAGAGCCAGCGCCAGTCGGGCCTGCTGGCCCCCTCCTTCGGGCAGGGTCAACGCGACGGCTTCAGCTTCAGCCTGCCCTATTACCAGACCCTGGGCGACAGCCAGGACATGACCTTCATCCTCAACTACTACACCAAGCGCGGCGTGGACCTGGGTCTGGAATACCGCTACGCCCTGGACGACCAGTCCAAGGGCATGTTCATGATCGACTGGATGCCCCACGACGATAACGGCGATGCCCTGTTCAACGAAGGCGAAAGCTCCCAGGTCTACGACAACAACCGCTACTGGTTCCGCGGCATGGCCGACCAAAAGTTGTTCAACGGGACCATGGACTTGAAGGCCAACATCGACCTGGTGAGCGACCCGGACTACCTGAGGGAGTTCACCTTCGGCTACAGCGGCTACAACGCCAGCGACCGCCGCCTGTTCGAGTGGTTCGGCCGCAACCTGGACCCCAACACCTCCACGGTGCGCACCAACACCATCAACCTCTCGCGCTCCTGGTCTTCGTCCACCTTCAACGCCGGCATCCTGTATTACGACGACACCACCGGAAACAACGACTACGTCCTGCAGTCGCTGCCCAGCATCACCTTCGATGCCACCACCCAGCAACTGGGCAACACCGCCTTTTACTTCGGCATGGGTTCGTCGTTTACCTACTACTATCGTGAAAAAGGCAGCACCGGGGCCATCAGCGACGTGGCCCCATACATCAGCCTCCCCCTTAACTTCAACGATTACATCGAGTTCGAACCTAGCTTCACCTGGCGGCAACGCTTCTACGCCGTGGATACCGACGATCTGAGCGGCGACCCCCAGAGCACCGGCACCAACCAGGTGTACAACTTCAGCGCCACGGCCAGCACCTACCTGTATCGGGTGTTCGAATTCGGCTCGGCGGAAGATCCCTTCAAGATCAAACACGCCTACCGGCCCTTTGTCACCTATGACTACCGGCCCAGCCTGGCCGAGAACGACATCCCGGACCTGGCGCAATTCGGCAGCGAGCGCACCAACCTGCTCTCCTACGGTATCAAGAACACCCTGACCTCCAAGACCATGGCCCCCACCGGGGAAAACGGCGCCATGGAGGCCTCCTACCGGGAGTTCCTGCGCCTGAACCTGTATCAAAGCTTCGACGTGGACGCCTACCGCACCGACGTGGACGCCGACGCCTATTGGGGCGAGATAACCATGGCGCTGGAGTTTTTGCCCACCGACAAGCTCTACTTCCAGAACACCACCTCCGTCGACCCCAACGACGGCACCTTCACCAGGGCGGACTTCCTGACCCGGGCTTCCGACAGCCGGGGCGACAGCATCACCCTGGACTACCGTTACGACAACGACGGAGTGAACCAGCTCAACACCTGGATCAAGGTGGCCTTGACCCAGGAGTGGTACGCCGGTTTCATCAATCGCCACGATTTCGACGGGGAGATCGATTTCCAGACCCAATACGAGCTGGGTTATCAAAGCCAATGCTGGGGCTTCAAGGCCTATTACGTGGACGACATCACCCAGCGCGGCTTTTTCATCGTTTTCTCCCTGGGCGGATTCGGCGACATCCTGACCTTCAGCCAGTAGAGAGGATCCCGGGGCTTATTTGCATCAGCCCCTTGACAGAATCGCGGACAACCCCTATAAATACAGCTTCGACAAGCGAGGGCGAGTTGCGCCCTTTACGCCCGACATTACATAGTTAGGCTTGAGATCATGAAGAGCTTTGTAGCCAAAAAACAAGACATCAACCAGGAATGGTTCGTGGTGGACGCCACCGACCTGATCCTGGGCCGTCTGGCCAGCGAAGTGGCCCGCCGCCTGCGGGGCAAGCATAAGGCCATCTTTACCCCCAACGTGGACACCGGCGACTTCGTCATCGTGGTCAACGCCGACAAGATCCGTTTGAGCGGCCGCAAGATGGACCAGAAAATGTACCATCGCCACAGCGGCTACCCCGGCGGCATCACCTCGGTCACCGCCCGGCGCATGATGGACACCTACCCCGAGCGCGTGATCACCAACGCGGTGCGCGGTATGCTGCCCAAGAATCGCCTGGGGCGCCAACTGATCAAGAAGCTGAAGGTTTATGCGGGACCCGAGCATCCCCATGAGGCCCAGCAGCCCCAGCCGTTGAGCCTGGCCTAAGGGGAGGAGCGTTAAAGACTATGAGCGACACGCGAGTATACGCCACCGGTAAACGCAAAACCTCGGTGGCCCGTTGTTGGTTGATCCCCGGCGGCAGCGGCCAGATCTACATCAACCGCCGCGTTGCGGACACCTACTTCACCCGGCCGACCCTGCTGCAGGTGATCCGTCAGCCCCTGAGCCTGACCGACAACCTGGACAAGTTCGACGTCATGGCCACGGTGCGCGGCGGAGGCCACACCGGCCAGGCCGGCGCCCTGCGCCACGGCATCGCCAAGGCCCTGGCCGAGCAGAACCCCGAGCTGCACAAGGCCCTCAAGAAGGCCGGTTTCCTTTCTCGCGACGCCCGCAAGAAGGAGCGCAAGAAGTACGGCCAGCCCGGCGCCCGCGCCCGCTTCCAGTACTCCAAGCGCTAAGAGCGCGGCCACTACCGGCAATTCAGGGGAAGGTCCGCTCGGGCCTTCCCTTTCTTATGGTGGAGAGGTTTCGATGATACCCGTCGCTATCATGGGAGGTTCCGGCTACACCGGAGTGGAGCTCATGCGGCTCATCGCCGGGCACCCGGAGCTGGAGCTCGTTGCCGTAAGCTCCGGCCAATTCAAGGGCCAGGCCGTGGACCAGGTGTTCGGTGCCCTGGAAGGGGCCGTCAACCTGTCTTTCGTGGACCACGACGCCCGGGCCCTGGCCCAGGGGGCCGCGCTGGTGTTCTTGGCCGTGCCCCACAAGGCGGCCATGGCCGCCGCGCCGGACCTCTTGGCCGCCGGGGCCAAGGTGGTGGACCTCTCGGCCGACTTCCGCATCCACGACGTGGCGGTGTACGAAAAATGGTACGCCCCCCACAGCGCGCCCGAGCTTTTGGCCCAGGCGGTGTACGGCCTGCCCGAGTTCTACCGGAACCAGGTCAAGGGCGCACAGTTGGTGGCCAACCCCGGCTGCTACGTGACCAGCGTGTTGGTGCCCCTGGTGCCCTTGCTCAAGGCCGGTCTGGTGGAGCCCCAGGGCCTCATCGCCGATAGCGCCTCCGGAGTCTCGGGGGCCGGGCGCAGCGCCAAGCTGGGCCTGATCCACGGCGAGGTGCACGAGAACTTCAAGGCCTACGCGGTGGACGGCCACCGGCACACCCCGGAGATGGAGCAGGAGCTCTCCCTGGCCGCCGGCGCCGAGGTGCGGCTCACCTTCACCCCCCACCTGCTGCCCATGGACCGGGGCATCCTCTCCACCATCTACGCCCGGCCCCGGGCCGGGGCGGACGCCGAGGCGGTACGGGCCTGCTGGCAAAAGGCCTACGGCGAAGAGCCCTTCGTGCGGGTGTTGCCGCCGGGACGGCTGCCGGCCACCAAGGAGGTGCGGGGCACCAACCGGGTGCAACTGGGCGTGGCCGTGGACCCGCGCTCCGGGCTCATCAAGCTTTTCTCGGCCCTGGACAACCTGACCAAGGGGGCCAGCGGCCAGGCCATGCAAAACGCCAATCTCATGCTGGGCCTGGACGAAACCGCCGGCCTGCGCGAGCTGGCCCTCACCCCCTAGGCTCGTGAACCACGCCGACACCCCAGGGCTCTGGCCGCGCCTGTGCGGCGACTTCCCGCCCTTGGACGTACCCTTTCTGGAGCGGGAACCGGACGGCCCCACCCGCCATCTGGCCCTGGGCCTGGCCTATCGCGGAGACGGCTTCTTGGGCTGGCAGGTGCAGCCCAAGGGCCCGACCGTGCAGGGAGCCATTGAGGCGGCGCTGACCAGGCTCTGCGACGAACCCATCCGGGTGTTCGCCTCGGGCCGCACCGACACCGGGGTGCACGCCTGGGGCCAGGTGGCCAGCTTCAGCACCACCAGCGGCCTGCCCTTGGAGCGCATGCTCCGGGGGCTGCGCTCCCTGCTGCCGCCCTCGGTGTGGGTGCGGGCCCTGGGGCCGGTGCCCGAGGACTTCCACGCCCGCTACAGCGCCCAGGGCAAGACCTACCACTATTACCTGTGGCCCCAGGCCCAGGGCGGGCTGTTCCTGGACGGCCTGTGCTGGCCCCTGCGCGCGGCCCTGGACCCGGAGCCCATGGCCCGGGCCCTCAAAGGCCTGCTGGGGCCCTTGGACATGGCCGCCTTTGCCAGCGCGGGGGGCGACCCCGGCGAGAGCACCGTGCGGGAGTTGCACCGGGCCGAGATTTCTCAGGTGCCCGGCGGCCTGCTGGAGGTGCGCCTCACGGCCAGCGGATTTTTGCGCCACTGCGTGCGCAACCTGGTGGGCAGCCTGGTGCAGGTGGGCCGGGGGCAGATGGACCCCACGGAGATGGCCCGCATGGCCCGGGCGGGCAAGCGCCTGCGCCCCGGGCCCAAGGCCCCGCCGTATGGGCTCTATCTGGCCAAGGTGTTCTATACCGGCTTCGCCAGGCAGCGGGATACCGCGTTGCCGGCATCGCTCCAGCCTCGACGTAGCTGAACCACGCCTGCGGCTGTCGCTCGCCGGACGCCTTGTCTGCCGCCGCCTGGCTGTGCCGGGGGAGAGGTTTGTTGGGTTTCGCTTTGCTCTACCCAACCTACGCCATCTCATAAAAAGTACAAAATCATGCAGGTTGGGTGGAGGGCTTCCCAGCCCGAAACCCAACAATTCCAATGAATTCCTAGAAAAGCATCAGTGACGACAAGGCATTTTTGCGGCATAGCCAGGTGGTGCTAGGCAAGGCGGCGGCAAGCGCAGACTGCAGGCGTATTGTTACATACGCCGAGGTCTAAGCGACGCCGCCAACGCGGCATAGCGCCGCCTGGCGAAGCCGCACGCTACCAGCTACTTTTTGTCGTCCTCGGCCATGGTCTTGCTCAGGGCTTTGTAGACCTGGGGGAAGGCTTCCTCAAAGGCGGCCACCGACATGCGTCCGCTTTCGATGAACTTGACGATGATCTCCTTGGAGGCCTTGAGCAAGGCTTCCTGACGAGGGCTGAGGCGATCCTGGGGCGGCTCTTTTTTTTGGCTCATGATCGATCCTTGGTTCTAGCCGGGCCGCCCCGCCGGAAGGAAGAAGGCACACCATTATTCCCGGCGGGGCCCCGGCCCGAAGATAAACCCTGCAAGGCCCATCCCCGGCCCGGCCAGCTTACAACACTCCCGCCGGCCAGGCAAGGCCCGGCGCTGGCCAGGCTAGGCGGGGCTGTGCTATACCTTCTAGCCATGGAAACGCAGTCCAACCCCAAGCCCATCCGCCTGCTGCCCGAAGAGGTCTCCAACCAGATCGCCGCCGGCGAGGTGGTGGAACGCCCGGCCAGCGTGCTCAAGGAGCTGGTGGAAAACTCCCTTGACGCCGGAGCGGGGCGCATCGGAGTGGAGGTGGCCGCCGGGGGCCGCCGCCTCATCCGGGTGGTGGACGACGGTACGGGCATGCTGCCCGACGATCTATTGCTGGCCCTGGAGCGCCACGCCACCAGCAAGGTGGCCCGGGCCGAGGACTTGACCCACATCTCCTCCCTGGGCTTCCGGGGCGAGGCCCTGCCCTCCATCGCGGCGGTGAGCCGCATGAGCCTGCGCTCGCGCACCCGGGACGCCGAGGCTGGTGGCCTGGTGGGGGTGGAAGGCGGCAAGGTCATGGCCGTGGAGGAGGTGGGCTGCCCGGTGGGCACCCTGGTGGAGGTGCGGGACCTGTTCTTCAACACCCCGGCCCGGCGCAAGTTCCTTAAAAGCCAGGCCACCGAGAGCGGCCATCTGGCCGGGGCCCTGGTGCGCCTGGCCCTGGCCCAGCCCCAGGTGGCCTTCCGCTACACCGTAGGCACCCAGGTGACCTACGATCTGCCCGCCGGCCAGGATCTGGCCTCCCGGGCGGGCTCGCTTTTGGGCCGGGCCACCGCCGAGAACATGGTGCGCCTGGAGGAAGAGGAAGGCCCCCTGCGCCTCATGGGCCTGGCCGGGCTGCCCTCCCTCAGCCGCACGGCGGCCGACCAGATCTATACCTTTGTCAACGGCCGCTTCGTGCGCGACAAGGTGCTGCTGCACGCCATCTACCAGGCCTACCGGGGGCTCATGCCCGACGGCCGGAGGCCGGTGGTGGTGCTGCACATCACCCTGGACCCGGCCCTGGTGGACGTGAACGTGCACCCGGCCAAGACCGAGGTGCGCTTCACCCAGCAGCAGGAGGTGCACCAGGCCCTGGCCGGAGCCCTGCGCCGGGGCTTGGGGCGCAGCCGCGCGGCCCGGCCCGCCCCTCGGCCCATGGTGGGCGCGGCCTCTCTGGCGCGGCCCCAGCCCTTGCCCGAGCGCGGTCCCATCGCCCCGCTGCGGCCCCCGGCTCCGGCCGGGCGGGTGGCCGAGCCCTGTGCCCCGGCCGCTTTGGACGAGCCCTGCATCTTCCCGGCCGGCGGGGCCAACCGCTTGCGGCCCCTGTACACCCGGGCCGAGGAGCTCACGGTGATCGGCCAGCTGCACGGCCTGTACGTGCTGTGCTCCTCGCCCCAGGGCCTGGTTTTGGTGGACCAGCACGCGGCCCACGAGCGCCTGACCTACGAGCGCCTCAAGGCCGGACTGGCCCAGGGCGAGCTGCCCCGCCAGGGCCTTCTTACTCCCCAGACGTTGGAGCTGACCCCCGGCGAAGCGGCCTGGGCCACCGAGCAGGCGGCCCAATGGGCCCGCCTGGGCCTGGAGCTGGAGCCCTTTGGCGGCAACACCTGGGCCATCCGGGCGGTGCCGCCCCACCTGGCCGGAGGCGATCCCCGCCCGGCGGTGCGCGACCTGCTCAGCCAGATGAGCGCATCCGGCCTGCCGGTGGACACCCCCGAGTTCGTGGAGACCGCCCTGCGATCCCTGGCCTGCCACGGCTCGGTGCGCCAGGGCCAGCGCCTCAAGCCCGCCGAGCTGGAGGAGCTGGTGGACCGGATCTGCGCCCTGCCCCCGCCCCTGACCTGCCCCCACGGCCGCCCGGTGATGCTCCTGCTCTCGCGCCACGAGCTGGACCGCTCCTTCAAGCGTAGCGCGGAGCCGGCTTGATGCCCGCCCCCGCCTTGGTGGTGCTGGCCGGGCCCACCGCCGTGGGCAAGACCGGCCTGTCCCTGGAGCTGGCCCGGCGCTTCGGAGCCGAGATCGTGGGCGCGGACAGCGTGCAGGTCTATCGGGGCCTGGACATCGGCTCGGCCAAGCCCACCGCAGACGAGCAGGCCCGAGCCCGCCACCACCTCATCGACATGGCCGATGCAAACGAAAACTTCAGCGCGGCCCGCTACGCCCACCTGGCCGACGAGGCCATCACCGACATCGACGCCAGGGGTAAAAGGCCCTTGGTGGTGGGCGGCACCGGACTCTATTTGAAGGCCCTGATCTTCGGCCTGGCCCCCACCCCGCCGGTGGACCAGGCCCTGCGCGAACGCCTGCGCCGGGAGTGGGAGCAGCAGGGCCCCCAGGCCATGCACCAGCGTCTGGGCGAGCTGGACCCGGCGAGCGCGGCCAAACTGCACCCCAACGACCGCCAGCGGGTGCTGCGGGCCCTGGAGGTGTGCCTGCAGACCGGCGCGCCCCTGAGCCGCCGCCAAAAATCCCACGGCTTTGCCCAAGCGCGCTATCCTTATCTAATGATCGGCCTGGAGCGGCCTCGGCCGGAGCTGAACAGGCGCATAGAGGAGCGGGCCCGGGCCATGTGGCAAGAAGGCCTGCTGGAGGAGACGCGGGCCCTGCTGGAGGCGGGGGTGCCTCCCCAGGCCCCCGGCCTGGCCAGCCTGGGCTATCGCCAGGCGGTGGCTTTTTTGCGCGGGCAAATGCGGTCCGAAGACGCGCTGTTTGATATGATTAAGAAAACCAAGGCCTATGCCAAGCGCCAGCTCACCTGGTTTCGCGGGGTGGAGGGCCTGATTTGGCATCATGCCGAAGACTTTGAAGGAATCGGACGCCGGGTGGCGGATTTCTGGTCTTGAACGAGGACGATGATGAAGCTTGCACTCAGAATCCTGCTGGTCGCGCTGCTGTTGTTGCCCGCCTTGCCCGCCGGGGCGGAGACTCTCCTGGTGTTGGGACGGGCCCCCCTGGCCGGAAACGCGGCCCAGGCCAAGGAGCGGGCCGTGGCCGACGCCCTGACCCGGGCGGTGGCCCAGGCCGCGGCCGCCAACCTGGACCCGGCCACCCTGCGCGACAACCTGGCCACCTTGAATCAGAAGGTATTGCAGGACGCCCAGCGCTACGTGAGCAACTTCAGCCTGGTGGCCTCGACTGCCACCAAGGGCGAATTCCTGGCCCTGGTTTCGGTCAGCATAGATGAACGCGCCCTGGGCAAGAGCCTGATCCAGGCCGCGCTCAAGACGCCCACCACCCATCTGGGGCCCATCCTGGTGATGGTAAGCGAGGAGACCGCGCCGGGGCGGCCGCCGGTGTATTGGTGGTCCGGTCTACCCGGTGCGCCGGATCTCCCGGCCCCGGTGGCCAAGGTTCTCAAAAAAATGGGGGCGCGCACCATCAACCCCAACCAGGTCAAGCCCATGCTCAATCCGGGCATGAACCAGGCGGTGCTCAATGAGTCGCAGGCCCTGGAGGTGGGCCGGCAGGCGGGGGCCCAGGTGGTGATTTTGGGCAGCGTGCGCACGTTCCCCCTGGTCACTCCGGACAAGGTGACCCCGCCGCCCTTGGCCCAGCTGCTGGCCCTGGACGCCAAAACGGGCCAGGTGGCGGCCATGGAAGAGACCGATTCGCCGGTGTACCACAGCACCCCCGCCCCTGAGGACGCCCAAAAGGTGCTGGATCTGGTGGAAGACGCGGTGCGCAAGCTCATGGCCGGTCTGGCCGCCAATCTGACCGAGGCGGCCCCCGCCGCCCAAGAGGCGTCCCTCCAGGTAACCGGCGTGCGTTCCCTGGCCCAGCTGGTGCGCCTGGAAAAGGCGTTGCTGGCCCAGGGCGATTTGGTGGCGCAAGCCTGGCCGACCGGCGCCGGGGCGGGCCAGGCCTCTTTCCGGCTGAAGCTCAAGGGCTCGCCCAGCCAGTTGGCTGACCGGCTAATGGTTCAGGATTACGGTGATTTTTTGGTTAACGTCGTGGAGGGCGACGCCACGGGGCTAAAGGTGGTGATCATACCTCGCCAACCGGGAGCCGCCCCGGCGCCCATGCCCAAGGCCGGCCCGGCCGGGTCGAAGGCCGCCCCGTACCCGGGCGCAGCGCCCTCCCCGGCTCCGGCGGCCGCGCCGGCGCCCCAAACAACGGGCGCCGGGCAATGATCCCGGCTTGACAGTGCCCGGCCCGGCTGGTAGAAGAAGGTTTCAATTTCAGGCACGTAGCTCAGGGGGAGAGCGCCACCCTGACACGGTGGAGGTCCCGGGTTCAAATCCCGGCGTGCCTACCAGACCCGCCCTGGATGACGGGTACCTACCAGCCGGCAAACGCCGGCCGGGGGCACTTGCGTCAGGGAAAGGGGGATTTGTTTGTTTTGGCGCCTGAGATGAGTCACATAGAGCAAGGACAAAGCACCGCCGCGGAGGTCTTGGCCCAACAAGACCCCAAGGCCGCCAAAAAGGCCATCGCCGCCAGGGAAAACGGGCGGTTGGTGGACTTGTCCGCCCCGGCGGGCCCCCACGACCAGCTCACCCCGGTTTTGCCGGGAGAGCCCGAGGCCTTGGAGGTGCTGCGCCACAGCGCGGCCCACATCATGGCCGAGGCGGTCAAGGAACTCTTCCCCGGCGTGAAGGTGGCCATCGGCCCGGCCATCGAGGACGGCTTTTACTACGATTTCGACTACGAGCGGCCCTTCACCCCGGAGGATCTGCCGGCCATCGAAGAAAAAATGCGCGAAATCGTCAAGCAAAACGCCCCCTTCGAGTGTGAGGCCTGGGGCCGGGACAAGGCCCGCCAACACTTCGCCGACCAGGGCGAAAACTTCAAGGTGGAGTTGATCGACGATTTGGATGCCGAGCAAGTGGGCATCTATCGCCAGGGCAACTTCACCGACCTGTGCCGGGGGCCCCACCTGCCCTCCACCGGGCGCCTGGGGGCCTTCAAGCTCCTGAGCGTGGCCGGGGCCTATTGGCGCGGCGACGAGAAGCGCCCCATGCTCAGCCGCATCTACGGCACCGCCTTTTTCGACAAGAAGGAGCTCAAGCAGCACCTGGCCCTCATCGAGGAAGCCAAGAAACGCGACCATCGCAAGCTGGGCCGCGAGCTGGAGTTGTTCTCCTTCCACGACGAGATCGGCGCGGGCCTGGTGGTGTGGCACCCCCGGGGCATGATCCTGAGGACCATCATCGAGAACCTGGAGCGCTCCGAGCACCTAAAGCGGGGCTACTCCATGGTGCAGGGCCCCCAGATTCTCAAGCGGGAGCTGTGGGAGCGCTCGGGGCACTTCGACAACTACCGCGAGAACATGTACTTCACCGAGGTGGACGAGGTGGCCTACGGGCTCAAGCCCATGAACTGCCTGGCCCACATGCTGATCTACAAGTCTCAGCTGCGCTCCTACCGCGACCTGCCGCTTCGGTTCTTCGAGCTGGGCCTGGTGCACCGCCACGAAAAGAGCGGCGTGATGCACGGCCTGACCCGGGTGCGGGCCTTTACCCAGGACGACGCCCACCTCATCTGCCGCCCCGACCAGCTGGAGGAGGAGATCCTGGGGGTGATGGATTTCATCACCGACTTCATGGAGCTGTTCGGCTTCGAATACTCCCTGGAGCTCTCCACCCGACCGGAAAAATCCATCGGCAGCGACGAGGACTGGGAGCGGGCCACCGCCGCCCTGACCAAGGCCCTGGAGGCCAGCGGCAAGGACTACGACATCAACGAGGGCGACGGCGCCTTCTACGGCCCCAAGATCGACTTCAAGCTCACGGACGCCCTCAAGCGCTCCTGGCAGTGCGCCACCATCCAGTGCGACTTCACCCTGCCCGAGCGCTTCGAGCTCACCTTCATCGACCGCGACGGCGAGCCCAAGCGGCCGGTGATGCTGCACCGGGTGATCCTGGGCTCCATCGAGCGCTTCATCGGGGTGCTCATCGAGCACTTTGCCGGAGCCTTCCCCCTGTGGCTGGCCCCGGAACAGGTGCGGGTGCTCACGGTCACCGAGCGGGCCGACGACTGGGCCAGGGAGATCACCCAGGCCCTGGTGGACGCCGACCTCAGGGCCGAGGTGGATTTGCGCAACGAAAAGCTGGGGGCCAAGGTGCGCGAGGCCCAGATGATGAAGGTGCCCTACATGGTGATTTTGGGCGACCGCGAAGTGGAAGAGCGGATGCTCACCCCCCGGCTGCGAAACGGCAAGAACCTCCAGGCTCAATCCCTGGAGGAGTTCATAACCCTGCTTAAGGAGGAACAAGCCGAGCCCTTGGATCGTCTGCGCCGGCGGCGCCAAAGCCGCCGCGCCTAGAGCGATAGGCTCGGCTTCTGATAAACGGTTGAAGAGGAGGACACGGCCATAGCCAAGCAAGATCGCGTGCGGGTAAACTCGCAGATTCGCTCCCCCATGGTCCGGTTGGTAGACGCGGAAGGGGAACAGGTGGGAGTGGTATCGGTGGAACAGGCTCTCAGCGCCGCCACGGAGGCGGGACTGGACTTGGTGGAGGTGGCGCCCAACGCCGAGCCTCCGGTTTGCCGGGTCATGGACTACGGCAAGTACAAGTATCAGCTGGCCAAAAAGGCCCAAGAGGGCAAGAAACGCCAGAGCCTGACCCAGGTGAAGGAAGTCAAGCTGCGCCCCAAGATCGAGGACCACGACTTCGGCTTCAAGATGCGCAACGCCAGGCGCTTTTTGGAGGACCGCAACCGGGTCAAGATAACGGTGCAGTTCCGGGGAAGGGAGATCGCCTATCCCGACCTCGGACGAGAACTACTGCGCCGGGTGGTGGAAGATTTGGCCGACGTGGGCCAGGCGGACGGCGATGCCCGCATGGAAGGCCGTTTCATGCATGTGTTTATTACGCCCAAGGCGGGCAACTAAGCCCCCGGGGCAGCTTACGGAGCAGATCATGCCCAAGATCAAGACCAACCGCGCGGCGGCCAAGCGTTTCAAGGTCACCGGCAGCGGGCGCATCAAGCGCAACAAGGCTTACGCCAGCCACATTTTGACCAGCAAGACCACCAAGCGTAAGCGCAACCTGCGCCAGAGCGCCTTGGTGGACAAGACCAACGAACGGGGAATCAAGCGCCTGTTGCCCAATCTGTAGGGCGGCGCGGGAGACTTATAAAAAATGCCTCGAGTAAGACGCGGATTCAAAGCCCGGCAACGGCGCAACAAAGTGCTCAAAATGGCCAAGGGCTACGTGGGTGGCCGCCGCAAGCTGTACCGCACCGCGGTGGACAGCGTGCAGCGCGCCCTGGTTTTCGCCTACCGCGACCGCAAGGTCAAGAAGCGTGAGTTCCGCAAGCTGTGGATCGTGCGCATCAACGCCGCGGTGCGCGAGCACGGCCTGAGCTACTCTCGTTTCATCGACGGACTCAACAAGTCCAAGGTGGCCCTGGACCGCAAGGTTCTCTCCGAGCTGGCCATCAGCGACCCCGCCGGTTTCGCCAAGGTGGTGGAGCTGGCCAAGCAAGCCGCTTAGGCGCGGGCTCGCCATGCGCCAACAGCTCCTGGAGCTAAAGGACCAGGCCCTGGCCCAGTTGGCCGAGGCCAACGACGAAGCGGCCCTGGACGAGTTGCGCACCCGCTTCCTGGGGCGCAAGGGCCTGCTCACCGGACTGCTGCGCCAAACCGGCACCCTGCCCCCCGAGGAACGCCCGGCCTTCGGCCAGTTGGCCAACCAGGTGAAGCAGGAGCTGGAGGCGGCCCTGGAGACGGCCACGGCCGAGCTGGGGCGCAAGAGCCGGAGCCAGGCCGCCCGGCCGGGGGTGGACCCCACCCTGCCGGGCATCCGGCCCCGCCGGGGACGCCTGCACCCCATCACCCAGACCGAGCGCCTCATCCTGGAGGTGTTCACCCGCATGGGTTTCAGCGTGGTGGACACCCCGGAGGTGGAGACGGACTGGTATTGCTTCGAGGCCCTGAACATGCCCCCGGACCACCCGGCCCGGGACATGCAGGACACCTTCTACCTGTCCAACGGGGTGGTGCTACGCACCCACACCAGCAGCTCCCAGATCCGCACCATGGAGAAAGAGCCGCCGCCCATACGCATCGTGTGTCCGGGCAAGGCCTTCAGGCGCGATTCCGACGCCACCCACACCCCCATGTTCCACCAGGTGGAGGGGCTCATGGTGGGCGAGGACATCTCCTTCGCCGACCTCAAGGGCGTGCTCATCAACTTGGTGCACCAGGTCTTCGGGCCCGAGGTGCCGGTGCGTTTCAGGCCCAGCTTCTTCCCCTTCACCGAGCCCAGCGCCGAGGTGGACATCGGCTGCGTGGTGTGCGGCGGCGAGGGTTGCCGGGTGTGCAGCCACACCGGCTGGCTGGAGATCCTGGGCTCGGGGATGGTGGACCCCAACGTGTACAAGAACGTGGGCTACGACCCGGACAAGGTGACCGGCTTCGCCTTCGGCATGGGCATCGAGCGCATCGCCATGCTGCGCTGGGGCATCGACGACCTCCGCTTGTTCTACGACAACGACCTGCGTTTCCTCCGCCAGTTTTAGGAGTAGCCAATGCTCGTACCGCTGAAATGGCTGCGGGAGATGGTCGCCTTTGACCTGAGCCCGCAAGAACTGGCCGACCTGTTGACCAACTCCGGCCTGGAGGTGGACGGCGTAATCGAGCGTCACGGCGGCCTGGACAAGGTCATCACCGCCAAGCTCCTGGAGGTGAACCCCCACCCCAACGCCGACCGCCTGCGCCTGGCCACGGTGGACTGCGGCGGCGGCCGCACCGAGACGGTGGTATGCGGCGCGCCCAACCTCACCGTGGGCATGATCACCCCCCTGGCCCAAATAGGGGCCAAGCTGGGCGAGGAGGGCCAGGAGGTCACCAAGGTCAAGATTCGCGGCGTGGAGAGCAAGGGCATGCTCTGCTCCGAGCGCGACCTGGGGCTCAGCGACGACCACAGCGGCCTGATGGTCCTGGACCCCGGCCTGGAGCCGGGTCTGCCCCTGGCCCAGGTCCTGAATCTGGAGACCCAGGTTCTGGAGATATCCATCACCCCCAACCGGGGCGACGCCCTGTCCATCCTGGGAGTGGCCCGCGACGTGGCCGCCCTGGTGGGCGCCGAGCTGGTGCTGCCCCCCTGCGAACCCGAGGAGGTCGAGCCGGGCATCGAGGGCCAGGCGGCCATCGAGGTCCTGGACGCCAAGGCCTGCCCCCGCTACACCGGGCGGCTGGTCAAGAACCTCAAGATCGGCCCCTCGCCGCTGTGGATGCGCGACCGGCTCATGGCCTGTGGCGTGCGGCCCATCAGCAACGTGGTGGACGTGACCAACTACATCCTCCTGGAGCTGGGCCAACCCCTGCACGCCTTTGACTTCGCCCAGGTGGGCGGGTCCAAGATCGTGGTGCGCATGGCCGCCCAGGGCGAGAAGTTCGTGACCCTGGACGGGCAGGAACGCACCCTGACCGACCAGGATCTGATGATCTGCGACGCCGACAAGGCGGTGGGCCTGGCCGGGGTCATGGGCGGCCTCAACAGCGAGGTGACCGACGACACCGGCGCGGTGCTCATCGAAAGCGCCTTTTTCGATCCCCTGACCATCCGGCGCACCTCCAAGCGCCTGGGCTTGTCCACCGAGGCCAGCTACCGCTTCGAGCGGGGCATCGACCTGGAGGGCTGCGCCCGGGCGGGTAGCCGGGCGGCCCTGTTGATGCAGCAGCTGGCCGAGGGCCAGGTGGCCGCGGGCATCATCGACCTGTACCCCGCGCCCTACCAGGCCCCGAGCATCCCCCTGAGCATCAGCCGCACCGCCCGCTATCTGGGCATGGAGCTGACCAAGGAGCAGGTGAAGGGCCAACTGGAGCGCCTGGGCCTCATCGTGAGCGACGGCCCGGACGACGACAGCATAGTGGCCCAGCCCCCGGCGGCGCGCACCGACCTGGAGCGCCCGGTGGACCTCACCGAAGAAGTGGCCCGCATGGTGGGCTACAACAACATTCCCGCGCGCCTGCCCCAGGCCGAGATCGGGGCCCCGGCCCGTCCCTGGCCCCAGCGGGTGCGGGCCCTGGCCCGCGACGCCATGGCCGCCCAGGGCCTGGACGAGGCCATCAGCTTCTCCTTCGAGCACCCCAAGGCGGCCGACCGCTTGAGCCTGGCGGCCGACGACTACCGCCGAAGCACGGTGAAGCTCATCAATCCCCTGAGCGAGGAGCAGTCCGAACTGCGCACCAGCCTGCTGCCGGGCCTGTTGGCCGCGGCGGCGCGCAACCTGGCCCACCGGGTGCCCGACGTGGGCCTGTTCGAGATCGGGCGGGTGTTCGTGGCCCAAGCGGACCAGCCCCTGCCCGAGGAGACTTTCCGCCTGGGGGTGGTGCTCACCGGCCTCATGGCCCCGGCCTCCTGGTGGGCCGGCGAACAGCCGGCCAGCCTGAGCCACGTCAAGGGCGCGGCCCAATACCTGGCCGAGGCCCTGGGCATAAGCGGCCTGGCCTTTGACACCGAGACCGAGTCCCCGCCCTACCTGGACCCGGCCGAGTGGAGCCGCCTTACCCTGAACGGCGAGACCCTGGGCGAGATGGGCCGCCTGGACAAGCGGGTGGCCGCCAACTTCGACCTGGACCGCCCGGTGTACGTCTTGGACGTCCACTTCGACCGCCTGGCCGAGCTGGCCCCGCGCCAAAAGGTCTACGCCCGCCTGCCCCGCTTCCCGGAGCTGGTGCGCGACGCGGCCCTGGTGGTGCCCGAGGCCCTGCCCGCCGGCGAGATGCTCGCCCAAGCCCGGGCCTTTGAGGACCCCTGGCTGCAGTCGGTGGAGATCTTCGACGTCTACCGGGGCAAGCCTCTGGAAAAGGGCCAGAAATCTCTAGGACTGCGCTTTACCTACCGGGCCGAGGACCGCACCCTCACCGAGGAGGAGGTCACTCCCGGCTACCGGGCCCTGGTGGAGCAGGTGATGCAAAGCTTCGAGGCCACCCTGCGCGGGTGAGCCCGAACGTGCTATAGTCACCGTAGCCTCAGGGAGAAGCGGTGGCCGACAGAATTCCGGAAAAACCCTACCTGCGCATCGGGGAGGTGGCCCGCCTTTTGGGCACCCAGACCCATGTGCTGCGCTACTGGGAGGATTGCTTCCCCCAGCTCAAACCGGTGCGCGCCGCCAGCGGCCAGCGCCTGTTCCGCAAGCCCGACCTGGAAACCCTGCTGCTCATCCAGAGCCTGCTGCACGAGGAAGGCTACACCATCGCCGGAGCCCGCAAGCGCCTGGAGGAGCTGGAGCAGTCCCAGCCCACCAAACAGGCCCCCCCCGAACTGGGTCAGCTCAAGGACGAGCTAAAGGACATCCTGCGCCTGCTGGACTGAGGCGGGCTGACGGGATTCGGGGCCCCAGGCCCCTTTGGCCAAACCGGGCCGTCATTCATTTAGCAAAACAGCGTAGGTTGGGTAGAGCGCAGCGAAACCCAACGTTACGTTTACCCTCCCAATGCAGTAATAGCCGTCATCACGAGGAGCATCTCCGCAAGAGATGCGACGTGGTGATCTTCGCTTTCCCCCAGGCGGGATGGATCGTGCCGTGGATGGCGGCTGGGCCTTGTCCGGCCAACCCAGGCATGACAAGGGAAATGGAAGATGGCCACGGCCGGGCAGACCAGGCAGCCTGGTCCCTACGAACCTTGGCCGCTGCCCGTCCTCGCCATGACTGCTATTGGCTGGAAGTTAGGGCTGGATGGATTGCATTCTAGTCAGACTTTGAGCTCACGGCGAGGCATCACTTCCGCCCCGAGATTGCTTCGTCGCTCTGCTCCTCGCAACGACAAGATCGCCAGCGGCACAGCCAGGGAGTGCCAGGCAAGGCGTTCGGCAAGCGAAAGCCGGAGGCGTAGCCAAAGCTACGTCGAGGCTTGAGCGCCGCCGACAACGCGGCATGGCGCTGCCTGGTTGCGCCGCCTAAACGTTAAGCGGCTTGTTTGGCGGTAAGGGCGTACAGATAAACCATAACCGGCTCGTCTTCGTCGCCGCCGCCGATGCGGCTGGTGGTGCGCCGCACGGTGAAGCGCTCCTGGGCCAGATCGAAAAAGGCGATGGCAAAGGGCCGCTCCTGGTGGCTGATGAAAGCGGTGCCGCCGGGGGCCAGCAGGCGGCCCAACAGCCCCACCAGGGTGGGATAGATGGGGGGATGGTAGAGCACCTCGGCCCCCAGGATGGTGGAGAACACCCCCAGCTCCCGGTCCGGGGCCTCCCAGTCCAGGGAGGACACCTCCACCAGATCGCCCAGGCCGTTTTTTTCGGCCGCCGCCCGGGCAAACTCCAGGGCGTCGGGGTCCAGGTCGGTGATCACCACCGGGCGCCCTCCGGCCGCGGCCACCAGGGCGGGCAGGCCCAGCCCGGCCCCCAGTTCCAGCACCGGGCCCTCGCCCTTGTGCAGGCGCAGGGCGAACTGGGCCAGCACCATGGCCGCGGGCCACAGCTTGGTCCAATAGGGCAGCTCGGTGAGGCCGTAATGCCCCTGGCTGATGCGCTCGTCGATGTAGGCCGAGGGGTCGGCCAGTTCGGGCAGTTGCAGGCGGTGGGGCCCCACGCCCAGCTCGGACCACACCAACTTGAAACGCCGGGACACGCGCTCCAAGGCGCCGGGGCTGCCCGGCGTGGCCCCCTCGGGGGTCAGCACACCGCTCATGATTTCTCCTGGGAGGGGGATTGGTTCAGGTTGCAGCCGGTGGGCGCGCCCGGAGCGGGGATGTCGGCCACCTCTAGCAGGCGCAGGCCGCCCAGGGCCTTTTGTTCGGCGCTGAGCACCTTGTCCATGAGGGCCACCAGGGCCGGGTCTTCGGGATGCTCCTGGGGATCGCGCCCCTCTTCCAGGCCGCCGCGCACCGCGGCCAAGACCTCGCACACCAGCAGGTTTTCCAGGGCCCGTCCGGGCACCACCAAATCGTCCTGGTTGAGCTCGGCCAACAGCCCGGCCGACACCAGGTCGTCCACCACCCGCCACACCTCGCCCTTGGAGACCTTGAGCTCCTTGGCCAGCTGGGCCACCGACCAGGGCTCCTGGCCGGCCTGGAAGCGGGCGGCGGTCTTTTGCATGAGGCCCAGGGCCAGGGCCTCGCGCTGGGCCGGGTTGAGGCGATGGGCCACGTCCTTGGGCGGAGTGCCCTTGGACACCAGGTTGTGGGCGTGGGCCAGTTCGGCCCCGAAGAGCAGCACCTGCCAGCTCACCTGGAGCCAGACCATGAACAGGGGCAGCGAGGCGAAACCGCCGTAGATGGCGTTGTAGCGCGACACCCCCACCTGGAACTTGATGTAGATGCTCTGCACCGTCCACCAGAGGATGGCGGTGATGGCCCCGGCCAACAGGGCCGAGAAAAAGGGCACCTTGGTGTTGGGCAAGAACAGGTACAGGAACATGAAGGCGGCCACCAGGATGAACAAGGGGGCCAGCTTGACGCTCTGGGCGGCCACCGGCCCCAGCCAGGGGGTGTCCAGAATCCACTGCACCACCGAGTGGGAGGCGATGCCGGCCCAGGTGGCGGTGCTGGCCAGCACCAGCAGGGGGCAGATCACCAACACCGAGAGATAGTCGGTGAACTTGCGGGGCCAGGAGCGGCTGTGGGGGGCCTCCCAGATGCGGTTGAAGGTCTCCTCCACGCTGGAGAGGGTGAGCACCAGGGTGACCACCAGCATGGCCAAACCCACCATGCCCAGGGTGCCCACCTTGGTGTTTTGCACGTAGTTGATGATGTACTTGAGCACCTCGGTCTGGCTGGCCGTGTACTCGTTGATGATCAGGCCTTCCAGGGAATCGGCGAAGCCCAGGCCCTTGGCCAGGGCAAAGCTGAGGGCCAGGGCGGGCACCAGGCCCAGCAGGGTGATGAAGGTCAGGGCGTTGGCCTGGAAGGGCAGGCGGTCCAGGTAGGAATTGCGCACCGCCAGGTAGGCCACCTTGAGCGAGCCCAGCAAATAGCGACGCGGGCCGTCAAGGGCGCGGCCTGTGTTCCAAAGCCAGGCCAGGATCTTGCGATCGGTTTCGCTGAACCAATCCTGCTCTTTTTTGCGCGCCACGCCGTCCTCCCTGAACTTTGGGGCAGCTTAACATTCCGCTCCAAGTGATGCAAACCGGGCACTTAGCCCGCTCAGCCCAGATTGGCCAACTCCTGGTAGCGCCGCCAGCGCCGGTCCCGCGGCTCCCGGCGCCCGGCCAGGGCCGTCACCCGGCCCCGCAGCCAGGCCCCCAGCGGCGCGAAGCCCTGGGTGGTGAGCAGCCAGTCCGGCGGCTCGTCCCGGCCCCAGGGGGCTTCGAAGTCGGCCAGACCGGCCAGGGCGGTCCCGGCCAAGAGCTGGGACGCGCCGTCGCGGCTGGCCGGGGTCAGGGGGCGGTCCAACTCGCGACCCTGGGCGTGGGCGGCCAGAGAGGCCTCGGGATGCCCGCCCGGCGCGGGGCGCAGGGCCACCAGGTGGGCCCCTGGGGCGGCCCGCAGCACGGCGGCGGCCAGGTCGCGTGGCTCGGGCTCCCCGGCAAAGGAGCCCACCCCCCGGAGCACCAGACCGGGATGGCGGGTCATGGCCCCGGCCAACACCTGGGTCAGGGAGGGAAAGCCGGGGTGGATGGTCTGGTCTATCAGCAGCAGCAAGGGCGCGGGTTCCAGGCGGGCCATCAGGGCCACCAGATGCACCAGGTATAAATGGTCCCCGCCCTTGGCCGTGGAAGCTGCGAATTTGTCGGCCCAGGGCAACACCAGCGGGGCGCGGCCTTGGGCGGCCAGGCCATAGAAGAGCCGCAGCGCCCCCCGGCCCCGAGACTCCAGGGCGCGGCAGCGCTCCAGGGCGGCCCGGGCCTCTCGCAGGGCCTGGGCCCAGGGCGGGCCTTCCAGGGAAAGCCCCAGGCTGTCCTGGGCCAGGTTCGCCAGGTCGCGCGGCTTGAGCCAGGGGGCGGCCTGGTCAAACAGGTTCTGCCAGCGGCCCAGGCCCCGCCCGGCCAGGCGGCAGGCCGCCCGCGCCCGCCACAAAGAGCGGAGCAGCCCCCCGGCCCCCAGGCGGTGGGCCCGCAGCCAGGCCAAACGGCTCACCTCTGTGGCCGGGGGCGGAGGCAAAGTCCCCTCTGTCAGCTCCCCGCCCCGCTCCTGTTGCCAGGGGCCGGGCGCGGCCCAGATAGGCGGGCCGCCCAGGGAGGCGTTGCCCAAAAGGAGCACCACCCGGCCCAGCTCCTCTGAGACTCTTTGGGCCACGGCAAAGGCCTCGCCCCCCTCTTGGGCGGTGAGGCGGGCCATGGCCTCCAGGGCGCTCAGGGCCTTGGACCCGGCGGGCCAGGCCAGGACCTCGGCCTCGGCGGCGCCGGGATTCGCCCCCAGGGCCGCCTGGATCACCCCCAGGGCCAAGGGACCCTGCTCGGCCAGGGAGGCCCAGCGCTCCTGCCGGGCCAAGCCCAGGGCCCGCCTGAGCAGTGTGCGCCCCAGCGCATGGCGGGCCAGCCAGGTTTGGGGGCCGTGTCCACCGGGCAGGCGGGCGTCCGGGGGCAGCAGGCCCACCACCTGACGGGCCCAGGCGTGCCTGCGGGCCAGGCCCAACAGCCTGCGCAGGGGCGTGCCGCCCCGGGCGTAATACAGGTCGGCCAGGCCCTCCAGGAGCCAGGGCTCGGGCAGGCGGGCGGCCAGGCCGGTCAGGGCCTCCAGCTCCGCCAGCAGGCGGCGGCGCAGGGCCAGCTCGTCGGCGGCCTCGGGCGCGAAGAGCCACAGCCCGGCCCCTTCCCGCGCCCGGGGCGAAAGCGAGGGCAGCAGCCCCAGCACCCGGCCCAAGGCAGCCGGATCGGCCATGCACCACAGGGCCAGACGGCGGCGAGCCCGGCGAGGCCCCGCCTCCTCGCCCCCGCCGGCCGTCTCCAGCAACCCGGCCAGGTCGGCCCGGTCGCGAGGCGCGGTTATGGTTTCGCCACCAGCCACTATCGCTGGAAAAGCCCCACCGGGGCGAAGGCGTCCACGTCGATGAGCCCCCGGTCGCTGATCTTGAGATGGGGGATCACCGGCAGGGCCAAAAAGGACAAGGGCATGAAGGGCTCGGGGTGAGCGCAGACCCGGCCCACGGCGGAACTCAGCCCTTGCAGCCCGGCCAGCACCGTGTCCAGGGGTTGGTCGCTCATGAGCCCGGCCAGGGGCAGGGGCAGCTCGGCCAGCACCTGGTCGCCCCGGGTAACCACCCAGCCGCCGCCCAGCTCGACCAGCCGCCGGGCCGCGCAGAGCATGGAGGCGTCGTCCATGCCCGCCACCATGAGGTTGTGGCTGTCGTGGGCCACGGTGGAGGCCAAGGCTCCCTCTCTTAACCCCAGGCCCTTGACCAGGCCCAGGCCGATGCGCCCGTTGGCCCGGTGGCGCTCCACCACCGCCAGGCGGGCCAGGTCGCGGGCCGGGTCGGCGGTCAGAAAGCCGTCCCGCTGGGGGGTGTCCTCCACCAGGCTCTCGGTGACGAGCTGGTCCGGCAGCAGGCCGATGACCCTCGCCCGGCGGCCCTCCACCGCAACCCGGAAGCTCCCCGGCCCCAGGGGGGCCACCCGCACACTGCCGCGAGCCACCTCGGGGAATGGGGTGGCGCAGGGATGCAGGCAGCGGCCCTCCTGGGCCACCAGCTCCCCGGCGTGGTACACCGCTCGCACCCGGAAATCCTTGAGGTCCGTGAGGACCACCAGGTCGGCCCGCCAGCCGGGGGCCACCGCCCCCCGCCGGGGCAGGCCGAAGCGCCGGGCCGGGTTGAGGGTGACCAGGCGCAGGGCGGTGATGGGGTCCAGACCATGGCCCACGGCCAGGCGCAACAGGTGGTCCAGATGGCCCCGCCGGGCCAGATCGTCGGCCTGCAGATCGTCGCCGACCAGCAGGCAGCGCCGCTCGGTCGCAGGGTTTACCAGGGGGAGCAGCTCGGCCAGGTTCTTGGCGCTGGTGCCCTGGCGGATCATCAACCACATGCCCCGGGCCAGCTTTTCCGTCCCCTCTTGGCGCTCCAGGGCCTCGTGGTCGCTGTCGGGTCCGGCGGTGAGGTAGGCGTTGAGCTCCCTGCCGGAGAGCAGGGGGGCGTGGCCGTCGATGGGGCGGCCCCAAAAGGCCTTGAGCTTGGCCAGCACCCCGGGGTCGCCGCCCAGCGCACCGGGGAAGTTCATCATCTCGGCCAGGCCCAAAATGCGCTCGTGGCGGGCCAGCTCCTCCAAGTCGCCGGCATCCAGCACCGCGCCGGAATCTTCCAAAGGGGTGGCGGGCACGCAGGAAGGGGCCATGAAGAAAAAGTCCAGGGGCAGATCGCGCCCGGCCTCCAGCATGGCCCGCACCCCGGCCAGGCCCAGCACGTTGGCGATCTCGTGGGGGTCGCCCACCAGCGCGCCGGTGCCATGGGGCACCATGGCCTTGGCCAGCTCGGCCGGGGCCAGCAGGCTGGACTCCACGTGGATGTGGCCCTCCACAAAGGCCGGGGCCAGGTAGGCCCCCCGTAGCTCCACCCGCTGCCGCCCCTGGTAGGCCCCCAGGCCCACCACCCGGCCGTGATGCACCGCCACGTCCAGCTCTTCCAGCGCGCCGCTGAACAGGTTGACCACCTGGCCGCCGCTGAACACCAGATCGGCCGGGATATCCCCGCGGGCCGCCGCCAGGCGCTCCTTTTGCAGCTCAGTCCAATCCACGCCTACTCCTCGTCTTGCCTTTCCCGAATGTATCCTTGCTCCCGCAACTTGGCAATAAGCATGGACATTTTGGGCTCGATCGCCATGCCGCCGTCCACCCGGGTCCAGTGGGCCGCCGAGCGGGCCGAGGCTTCCTGCCAGTTGGCTTTTTGCACCGCCACCAGCTCCAGGCGGCCGTCGCTGGGCGAGCCCCCCTTGACCTCGCGGCGCAGCAGGCGCTCGCGCACCACCTTCGGCGCGGCGTACACCTGGACCAGCAGCGGCACGGCCCCCTGCTCCTGGGCCAGGTCCAAAAAACGCTCCCGCCACGCATCGTGGGTAAAGGAGGCGTCCACGATGACGCTGGCCCCCATCTCCAGGCGCGAGCCCGCCCGGCGCAACAGGGTCTCGTAGGTGTCCGTGGTGGCCGCCGGGCCGTAGAGCCCTTGGCCCCAAGCGTCGCGGCTGGCCTGGCCGGGGCTCAGGCCCGCCCGCTGCTTGCGCACCACGTCGGAGCTGAGGCGGGGCCAGCCGGTGGCCTGGGCCAGGCGCTTGGCCAAATAGCTCTTGCCCGTGCCCATCAGGCCCATGAAACACACCAGGAAATAAGGCGGCTCGCCCCCGGCGTAGCCCGCCGCCTGACGGAAATAGGCCCGGGCCCGGCCCAGGTCGCGGAAGCGCTCGGCAAACTCCAGGCCGGGGTCCTCGTGCATGAAGCCGTAGACCTTGGCCCGCACCACCGCCCGGTAGCACATGTAAAAACCGAGCACCCTGAAGAGGTCGCGGTCCCCGCTGGCGGTGATGTATTCGCTCACCAGCGCCTCGCGCAGGTCGCGGCGTCTGTGGTGATCCAGGTCCATGGCCAAGAAGGCCAGGTCGCAGGCCGCGTCCAGCCAGCGGAAACGCTCATTGAACTCGATGCAGTCGAAGACGATGGGCTCCCCGCCCAGGGGCAGGTTGATGTTGCCCGAGTGCAGATCGCCGTGGCCGTCCTTGACCCTCCCCTGCTCCACCCGCTGTTTGAACAAATCGCGCTGTTCACGCAAAAAGCCCAGGCTGAACTCGCGCACCGCCCGCCAGCGGGCCGGGGACACGCAGATACCCTGATAATCGCGGGTCTGGCGAAAGTTCTCCTCCACGTTGAGGCGCACCTGGGAGGGCCGCCCGGCAAAGGACACCTGGGGCCCGCCCGGCTCCTCCGCGTAGAAACGGGCCAAGAGGCGGCCCAGCTGCGCCACCTGCTCCGGGCCCACCTCGCCCCGCTCCAGCAGGCGGTCCATCATGCGTTCCTGGTCCATCTGGGTCATCTGGACCACGTAGTCCAGCACCTCCCCGCCGGGGTCGTCCCAGGGGGCCAGGGCTGCCCGGCCGCCGTGCAGGACCACGGCCAGCACCTGGCGGTAAACGGCCGGGGCCAGGCGGCGGTTGAGTCTTAGTTCCTCCAGGCAATAGCGCCGGCGCTGCTCCAGGGTGCGAAAATCCAAAAAACCCAGGTCCACCGGCTTCTTGAGCTTGTAGGCCATGGGTCCGGTGAGAAAGACGTGGCTTATGTGGGTCTGCAGGTGCTCTACGGCCCGCACCGGATGAGGGTATGTCTCCGGCAGACTCAGGGCCGTCAGCACCCGAGCATCACTTTGGGCTCGTTCCATGCCTCTCAAGACTCCCGTGGCCACCTGGCGGACGCCCCCAAGGCGGGGGTCGTTTCAATTGCCGCACCGGCTTGTTGCCGGGGCACTGATAGCATATCATCAATATTTATGGGCAAGTTCCTCTTCATAACCTTGGCGCTGCTGTTGGTGCTGTGCCTGACCCCGGCTTATGGGGCGGATGATGAATTTTACTCCATGGACGGCTTCGACCAACCCGCCGCCGCTCCCAAAGGCCCCGTGCCCTGGTACATAAGCGGGGTCAGCTACCAGGGCTTCAAGGTGGTCACCGTCGCCGAGGCCGAGGAGGTGGTGGAGAGCAAGCCCGCGCCGGCCCTGGCCCTGCGTCAAGGCGAGCCCTACAGCTCCTTCAAGGTGGAGGGAGACCTGCGGCGCCTGCGGGTGTTGTTTCAGGAAAAAGGCTATTTCAACGCCGAGGTGAGCGCAAGCGAGCAGCGCGACCAGGCCAACCACACCCTCAAGCTGGTTTTCACCGCCAAACAGGGGCCACCCACCCTGGTGGAAAAAACCACCCTGCTCTGGAGCGACGAACAGGACCGCCGGCTGTGGGAAGACGACGTCAACACCTTGCTGATCCTGCAGCCGGGGCAACGTTTTTCGCTTAGGGACTACGAGCAGACCAAACGCGACATCGCCACCTTTTTCGCCAACCAGGCCAGGCCCCGCAACCAGGTCTTGGGGCAGGTGCGGGTTTACTCCGAGCGCCAACGGGCCGAAATCGTGTTCAAGGTCAAGCCCGGCCCGCGCTATCTGTTCGGCGACAGCCAGGTAAAGGGCAACAAAAGCCTGGGGCGCAAATTCATTCTGGAAGAGGCCACCTACACCCGGGGCCAGCCCTTTTCCCCCAGCGCCCTGGAGGAGACCCAGCGGGCTCTGCTGAACACCGGGTTTTTCACCTCGGTAACCCTGCTGCCCCAGTATAAGGAGGCCAAGGACAACCAGGTGCCCATCCTGGTGGAGGTGCGCGAACGCGACCCCTACAGCATCCATTTGGGCGTGGGCTGGGGCACCGAGGATCATTTCCGGGTGCGCATCCAAGAGGTCAACCGCAACGTGTTGGGCCTGGATGAGACCATCACCATAGAAGGCAAGCTCAGTTCCATCTACACCGGCCTGGTGGGCACCCTGAAAAAGCCCTACCTGTTCAACCGCCTGTCCACCCTGTTGCTCCGGGGCGGCATCGAGCAACCCGACACCGAAGCCTACATCAACAACCGCCTGTTCATTTCCCCGCTCCTGGAATACGCGGTGGACAACCAATGGACCTGGTACCTGGGTTACAACTGCGAACAGGACCATCTGCGCGAGCTCAAGACCAAGGTGCCCGACCCCGGCTATGAGTTGCAGTACTTTTTCATCTCCTCCATTCCCGTGGGCCTGATCTATGACGGCCGCAACTCCATCCTGGACTTCACCAAGGGCACCTATTTCAGCCTGGACGTGGAAAACGCCCTGCAGGCCTTGGGATCGGAAGTGTCGTTCATCCGAGCCCTGGGCGATTTGCGCCACGTTTGGCCTATGCCCTGGGAAAACTGGTATCTGGCCGCGCGGGCCCAGGTGGGGATGGCGTACGATCTGCCGGGAAGCAGCCCGGTGCCCATAATCCGCAAATTCTTCCCCGGCGGCCCCAACTCGGTGCGCGGCTATCCCTACCAGCTCTTGGGCCCCCTGGACAGCAGCGGCAAGCCCCTGGGCGGCCTGTCCATGGCCGTGGGCAGCCTCGAGGCGCGCTTTCCCATCTACAAGGCCCTGGGCGGCGTGGTCTTCGCCGACGCCGGCAACGCCTGGGAGGATTTGGAAAACACCTTTACCAGCATCCGCTACACCACAGGCTTCGGCCTGCGTTACAACACCCCGGTGGGCCCCATTCGCCTGGACATCGGTTATCAGCTCAACCCGCCCTCCGGCGAGCCCTTTGACCGCTACGCGATCTACCTCAGCGTGGGGCAGGCGTTCTAATGGCCGGAAGCAAGTCATCCTACCTGGTCAAGGGCCTGCTGGCCCTGGGCCTGATCCTGGCGGTGCTGTTGACCGCCGCCTGGGCGGTGGGGCGCAGCGAGGCCTTCCGCACCTGGCTGGTGGGCCAGATCCAGACCCAGGTGGCCCAGGCCACCGGCGGGCAATTGCACATGGGCCCCCTGGAGGGCAACCTGCTTTTCGGGGCCCAGGCCAACAACCTCAGCTTCACCCACCAAGGGCGGCAGATCCTGGGGGTGGAGCGCCTGGAGCTGTCCTACAATCTTTTGTCGATCCTGGGCGGGCGTCTGAGGATATCCTCCATCACCCTGGTGCGGCCCCGCTTGAGCCTACCCCTGCCCCAGTTGCCGGAGCAGCAAGGCGGCGCGGGCCTGGCCCTGAGCATCAAGGAGTTGAATGTCTCCCAGGGTAGTCTGGAGCCCGGGGGCGAGCTGGGAGCCCTGCAAGGGGTCAGCCAAATCGATTTGAGCGGCCGCCTGGTCCTGGACGCCAGGGGGCTGAAGGCCAGGATCAGGCTGTACAGGAGCCTGCTTTCGGTGCAAGACCTGGCCGAGCCCGTGCTGGTCAGCCTGGAGGGCACCTTGGCGTCCGGGCGCCTGAAGCTGGCCCGCCTGATGGCCGCCAGCGGCCCCAATCAGGTGGAAGCGAGCGGTGAAATGGAGCTGAAGGCTCCCTACCGCCTGCGCGCCACCCTCAAGGCCCCCCGCGTCGTCACCACGGAACTGCCCCTGCCGTGGCCCCTGCCCGCCCCGCCCAGCGGTCCCTTGGCCCTGGAGGCCACCGCCGCGGGTTCTCTGCGGCGCCTGAACCTCCAGGCGTTGATCAGCCAAGGGCCCCAGGCCTTGGAAATGAACGGCTGGCTGGAGCCGCAAGGCGGGGCCCTGAGCTTGCGCGGCAACTTCAAGCAGGTGGCCCTGGCCGACTGGGGCCTGCCCCAGGCCCCGCTACGGCTCAACGGCGGCTGGAGCCTGCGGAGCCCGGCCTGGCCCGACGGGGAGGCTCCCCTGGAGCTGACCCTGGACCTGGACCGGGCCGCCTGGCAAAAGCTTGCCGCCGGCCCGCTGAAAGCCCAGGCCAAGTGGCAAGGCGAGCACATCGTGGTGAGCGAGCTCAACCTGGCCTCCTCCTGGGGCGCGATACAAGCCCGGGGACGGCTGGGGCTGCCCCGGGGCGACGGACCGGTCACTTTGGATGCCCAAGCCGACTTCAAGGATCTGGCCCTGCCACCGGAATCGGGCCTGGCCCTGCCCGCCGGCTTGGCCCAGGCCAGGCTGGGCGGCCGGATCAAGGCCCAAGGTCCGGTTGACAACCTGGGCCTGGAGGTCGATCTGGGCGCTTCCCGCGTCGCGCCGGGCCTGGATATCGACTCCTTGCAGGCCCGGGCAAGGCTCCAGGGCGGCACCGCGCGCCTGGAGGAAGCGCATCTTAAATCCGCGCTGGCCACCCTGGACGCCAAGGGCCAGGCTGACCCGGAGCGGGTCGACCTGCGCTACAAGCTGGCCGTGCCGGACATGGCCCAGTTGATCACCCGCCTGGTGGAGGCCAAGCTGGCCCCGCCGCTGGCCGTGGCCGGGGCCCTGGAGGCCAAGGGCAGGCTCAAAGGGCCCTGGAGCAATCCGGACCTCAGGGTGGAAATGAGCCTGGAGCGCTTGTTCACCCGCCACGCCCAGGCCCAGCAGGTTCACCTGGAGGCCAACCTGAAAAACCTGGGGCCCGCCCCCAGGGGTTGGGCCCAGATGACCGCCTCCGGCTGGAGTTCCGGGGAAATCCTGTTGGAGCGGGCCGCGGTGCGGGCCGAGTTCATGGAGGGCAAGGAAGTGGTGCTGGTGCAGGGCGAAGGGCCCGATACCGGAATCAACTTCAAGCTGACCAGCCCCAGCCTGCTCAAACTGCCCCTGCGGGCCACCATCAGCGAACTTTGGTTCAAGCGGGGAAACCTGGGCCGCTGGGAGCAGGAAGGCCGGGCCGGTCTGCTTCTGGGCGGCGAAGAGATCAAGGTGGACGGCCTAAAGATCCGCCAGGGCGAGGAGCGGATCAAGCTTGACGGCCAGTTCATGCTGGCCGGCAAGATAAACGCCGCCCTGGAGCTGTCGGGCATCCGGATGAACCACGTGGTGGGGCCAAACTCCGGCCTGCCGGAAAAGTCGCGTCTGGAAGGCAAGACCACCCTGAGCGGGACCCTGGAGCAGCCGGTGATCGATATCGCGGGCAAGGTGCGCCACCTGGAGCTCAAGAACATGGAGCCCATGACCGCCGAGTTTTCGGCGCGCTACCTGGGCGAGGACATCACCGTGGAGGGCCGGGTGAACTACGGAACCCGCCAGGTGATGGAGATGAGCGGCGGCGCCGGCCTGAAGGTCAGCCTGCGGCCCCCGGTATGGGAGCCCACCGGCAAGGGCATCCGGCTCAAGGCCACGGGCCAGGACTTGCCCCTGGGGCTGGCCGCCTCCATGGTGCCGGGAATCCGGGACCTCAAGGGGCAAGCCCGGCTTGAGATGACGGTGGGCGGCACCTTCAGGCAGCCCACCCTGGCCGGTTGGCTGACCCTCAAGGACGGTTCCCTGGTGGTGGCCGCCACCGGCCAGCAGGTCACCAAGATCGACCTGGATCTGGAGCTGCGGGGCAACCGGCTGAGCATCAAGAGAGCCCACGCCCAGAGCGACGGCGAGGTGGACATCAAGGGCAGCCTGAGCATGCCCTTCAAGGACGCGGGCGCCCTGGAGCTGGAGCTGACCAGCGAGAACCTGTTGGTGGTGGCCGGCGACTACGCCCAAATGGACATCACCTCCAACATCCGCCTGGAGGGGGATTTCGAGCACCCGGTGATCCAGGGGCGTATCGGCGTCTCCGACATCGGGGTGCGGGTGGGCCTGTCGTCGCCGGCGGGCATCGAAGACGTGGTGATCCTCAAGAATGGCGAAAAGCCGCCCCCCCTGGAGGCCAGGGACAAACGCTTCAAGCTGCCTCCGGCCCTGGACCCGCTCCGCGCCCACCTGGAGGTTACCCTGGGCCGGCGGGCCCACATAACCCTGGACGAAGGATGGCTGGACGCCACCGGAGGCATGCTGGTGACCAAGGAGCCGGGCCAGCCCCCCATCTTCGGCGGTTTGATAACCATCACCAGGGGGTTGATCCTTTTGTCCGGGCGGCGCTTCGAGGTGCTGGGGGGTAATTTGAATTTCGCGAACAAGAACCAGCCCGACCCCGACCTCTACGCGGAGGCCCGGCTGCAAATGGGCGAGACCACCGTGTTCGTCGAGGTGTCGGGCACGGCCAACAATCCGGTGTTGAGCTTCAACTCCCTGCCGCCCATGAGCCAGGCCGATATTCTGAGCACCATCATCTTCGGCAGGCCCTCCTCCGAGCTGAACAAGGGCCAGAGCAAGGACCTGTCGGCCAACGCCCTGGCCCTGTTGGGCCAGGCGGGGCAAAAGGAGATGGCCAGGCTGTTCGGCTCGGACATGAGCCCCGACGTGGTCACGGTGCACAACACGCCGTCGGCCGGGCCCTCCCTGGAGGCGGGCAAGTACCTCAACGACAGCCTGTACTTGCGCTACCGCCAAAACCTGGGTCCGGACGGCGGGCAAAACGTGGGCCTGGAATACCGCTTTACCGGTTATTTCTCCATCGAAAGCACCCTGGGCAACACCCGCGACGACGGCGTGGACCTGGTGTTCACCAAGGACTTCAACTTTTCCGAGGACGACAAAAAGGACGCCAAGCCCGGGCCAGGCAAGCCCGCCCCCGGGGCGGAGCCCCAGCGCGAAACCACCCCGGCCGAACCTGTTCCGGCCCAGGCCCCGTCCCCGGCTCCGGCTCCGGCTCCCTAAAGGCTATGGCAGAAACTTGCTCATGGTGGGCGAGACCTCCAACAGCGAACTGACCCGCTCCACCCCGTCCACCGTGGCGGCCAGCTCCCGGGCCTGGTCCACGCCGGCCCGGTCGGCCGCGTAGCCCTTGAGCACCACCGCCCCCCCTTGGCTGTTCACCTCCAGGGCGTGCAGGTCCAGCTCGGCCACCAGCAGCCGGCGCACCCGGGAGGCCAGCACCGTGTCGGCCAGCAGGCGCCGGCTTTCGGAGCTGAGCTGGAACTCGGCGTGGGCCGCCAGATCCAGCATGGTGGTGGCCGCTTGGTCCAGGCTCAGGCGCCCCATGTTGAGCACCAGGTCGTAGTTCAAGGGGCTAGACCAGTCGGCCCCGAAGACGTGAGCGATGTAGGCGCGGCGCTGCTGGTCCACCACCGTGGCCAGCTGGCGGGCCCGGTCCAGGCCCAGGCCTTCCTGCCGGGCCAGGCGCTGGGCCCGTATCTCCAGCGGGCTGACGGTGCGCACCCTCAGCACGCCGGGCACATCCCGGAGCAGCAGGTTGGCCCCCCGTCCCACCAGCACCGCCTTGCCCCGCTGGGCGTATTGCAGCGCCACCGACTCCAGAAATGCGGCGAACACCTGGCGGTGGCGCTGGTTCAGGTCGAGCAACGCCGGCCCCTGCTCGGCCAAGAGCTGATGCTCGTCGCGGGAGATGTCCACCAGCCCGGCCACCGCCTCCATCAGGGTGCGGCGGTCCACGCACTCCATCCCTCCCCGCCGGCAGACGTACTCGGCCAGCTCGTCGCGAAGGGAACCCATCTCGCCTGATAAGGTGATAATGCTCATGGCAGACCTCCCAAGCCGTGGTGCCGGTTAGCCCCCCTGTCTACAGGGTAGCAAAAACACCGGCGCCGGGGACAGAGGCCGGGCGGGAACCTGGAGGGGATCTTTGGCGCGGACCGCGGCCGGGCGACGGGCGCGGCCTTGGAGCGGACTAGGGGCTAAAAGGAGCGCTTGCCGCGCTGCAGGGCGGCCTGGCGGGCCTGTTGCTGCACCTTTTCAAGTTCCCGGCTGGGGGTTATCGTCAGGGGGCGGGGGTCCAGCAGGCGCAAACAAGGCTCGGGCAGGGTGGCCTTCTGCTCCTGGAAGCGCCGTTGGGCGTCTTGCCAGGTGGGTAGCGGCCCGGTGGGCTGTCCCCCGGCCATGACCCGCTGGAGCAGTGGCTCGCCCGCGAGCTTTTCCTCGCGCAGGCCCAGCACGTCCCGGGCGATGCGGCCATCGCCGTCCAGGGTGCGCCAAAGCTGCTTGGGGCAGGCCCAGGTTTCCTTGCCGGTGCTGAGCTTCAAGGTGGGACGGCCGTCGTAGGTCACCAGCTTGTAGGCCAGGTCCAGGTAGGGAGCGTCGGCCGAGGAGCCCATCTTGGTGCCCACCCCGAACACGTCCACCATGGCCCCCTGGCTCATCAGCTCGGCCATGCGGAACTCGTCCAGGCTGCCCGAAACCACCACCCTGGTCTCTTCCAGGCCGGCGGCGTCGAGCATCTGACGCGCCTGGCGGCTCATGCCCACCAGATCGCCGGAATCCAGACGCACCCCCACCAGGCGCTTGCCTTTTTGGCGCAGCTCGCCGGCGATTTGCACCGCCTGGTGCAGGCCCTCCACGCTGTCGTAAGTGTCCACCAACAGCACGGTGCCGTCGGGGAAGGTGTCGGCGAAGGCCCGGAAGGAGGCCGACTCGTCGCCAAAGGCCTCCACGTAGGCATGGGCCATGGTGCCCACGGGGACCGTGCCCAAAATCCGGCTGGCCTCCACGTTGCTGGTGCCGGTGAAGCCGGCGATGGCCGAGGATCGGGCCGCGGCCCAGCCGGCCTCGCGGCCCTGGGTGCGGCGCAGGCTGAAGTCCACACAGACGCGGCCGTCGGCGGCCTGGGCGCAACGGGCCGCCTTGCTGGCCAGGGTGGAGTGCAGGTTGATGAGCTGGATCAGGCGGGTCTCCACCAGTTGGGCCTCGATGAGCGGGGCGGTGACCTCCATGAGCGGCTCGCCCGCGAAGCACACCGTGCCTTCGGGCAGGGCCCACACCTCGCCGCTGAACCTGAGCCCGGCCAGCATCTCCAAAAAGCTCGGGTCAAAGCGGTTCAGGGAGGCCAGGTATTGCACCTCCTCGCTGGTAAAGCGGAACCGGCGCAAATACTCCAGGGCGTCGGCCAGGCCCGCGGCCAGGATGTAGCCCCGCTGGGCGGGCAGATCGTGGGGGAACAGGCTGAAAGTAGCCTCTGCGTTCATGCCCTTTCGGTGATAAACCGCGGACATGGTGATCTGGTAGAAGTCGGTATGCAGGGCTGCGTAGGATTCGCTCATGTCTGCCGCTTTCTTGGGGAATTCACGCACCGTCGGGTATGGCCCAAAACTAGACCCAAACCGGGGATGTGTCAATGCCGGGCCCCTCACCGGCGTCGGTTGACACCCGGCATGGGGAAATGTAAAAAACGTAACAAGCAAAAACAGGTTGAGCAAAAGGCCCCGCCGGGCCGTCGGGACGGCTGATTTGGTTAGCAAGAATCTCAAAATCCTGGTGATAGACGACGACTTCACCATGCGCGAGGCCTGCCAGGAAACCCTCCGGCGGGTGGGGCACGAGGTGGAGCTGGCCGAGGGCGGCCGCCAGGGGCTGGCCTTGCTCAGCCGCTGGGCCTACGACGTGGTGTTGTTGGACCTGCGCATGCCCGACATGGACGGCCTCACCGTGTTGCGCCACATCCGCGAACAGGACCCCGAGGCGGTGGTGATCATCATCAGCGGCCACGGCTCCATCGCCACGGCGGTGCAGGCCATGAAGCTGGGGGCCTTTGACTACGTGGCCAAGCCCTTCACCCCCGAAGAGCTGCGCCAGGCGGTGGACAAGGCCGGAGAAAAACGCCGCCTGGAGCTGGAAAACGCCTACCTCAAGGCCGAGCTGGAACGGCGCACCGCCATGACCCGGCTCATCCACGGCAGCCGGGCCATGGCCCAGGTCATGGAGACCGCCCTCAAGGTGGCCCCCACCGACACCACGGTGATGCTCACCGGAGAGTCGGGCACCGGCAAGGGCCTGTTGGCCCGCCTGCTGCACGAGCACTCCAGCCGCGCGGACAACCCCTTCGTGCCGGTGGACTGCTCCACCCTGGTGCCCACCCTGTTCGAGTCGGAGCTTTTCGGCCACGTCAAAGGCTCTTTCACCGGGGCCCAGGACGACAAGATCGGCAAGTTCGAGTTGGCCGGCGGGGGGACCTTGTTCTTCGACGAGGTGGGTAACATCAGCCTGGAGATTCAGGCCAAGCTCCTAAAGGCGGTGGAGGAGCGCTCCATCTGCAAGGTGGGCAGCAATCGGGTGATCCGGGTGGACACCCGGCTCATCGCCGCCACCAACCAGGACCTGACCCAGGCGGTGGCCGACGGCGCTTTTCGCAAGGACCTTTTCTACCGGCTGAACGTGGTGCAGATCCATTTGCCGGCCTTGCGGGAACGGCCCGAGGACGTGCCCATCCTGGCCGAGCATTTTTTGGAGCGCTTCCGTTACCTGGCCCCCACCCGGGTGCGGGGCTTCACCCCCCGGGCCCTGGAGGCCCTGAGCAAATACCCTTGGCCGGGCAACGTGCGCGAGCTGGGCAACGCGGTGCAGCGCCTGGTGGTGCTGGCCAGCAAGCCTTTGATCGACCGCTCCGACCTGGAAGCGGCGGGCACCTGCAAGGTGGAGCGCAACCAAGAAAGCTCCCTGAGCCTGGCCGAGGTGGAGCGCCGCCACATCATGGAGACCCTCAAGCGCCTGGGCGGCCGCCGCAGCGAAACCGCCGAGGCGCTGGGCATCGACCGCAAGACCCTGCGCAACAAGATCCGCAAGTACAACCTGGACGACGAGTTGGCCTTGCCGGCCGGCTAGGCCGGGCCTATTCGCTGGATCAAGGGCGCCCCTGCATCAGGGCCCGCCGAAGCTTCACGGCCCACCCGACAAAGGCGTCCTCCACCTGGCCCCAGTTGGTCCACACCTGGTTGCCCTGGCCCTGGCGGCCCTGGTCGCTCATGAGCAGTTCCGCCATCACCCGGCCACCCAGGCTGTCGCTGAGCTTGGCCTCCAGCGCGGCCCCGCCCACCTCCAGAGGCACCCGCAGCGCGTCCGGCGCCGCCGAGCGGGCCGAGGGCGCAAAGGGCCGGACGCGCACCAGAGCCACCTTCAGGCACATCACTCCCGGCGCGGGGCGGGCGACCAGGGGGAAGTTGCCCTGCAGGGATTTGCCGATCAGCCCGCGCAACTTGGCCCCCAACCGTTCGGCCTCTTTCGGGTCGAGTCGCTCGCCGGCCCGGGGGTCCGGGGCCACCGTCACCTGGTCGATGAACAGGCCGTGGTAATCCTGCCAGTTGATGCCCTTGCCGACCCACCAGTAAAGCCCGTCAACCTCGGGATCGGGGGCCAGGGCCTGGTAGTCGCTCAGAAAGCCCGACGCGGTCGGACGAGGGGCCGTGGCGCAACCCGTCCAGGCCAACAGGCCCAGGATCAGGAGTACGGCGAGGCCCGTCCCTCCCCGCATACGACGCGGATTGCTTGCTCTCATACTCACCCCGCCTTTCAGGTTTGGCCATGGTGCCACCGCCTTCCGCCCGGGTCAAGCGTCGGCGGCCCCTTTTTGCGCGCCGGGCCTTTTCCCCCGGCCCCGGCTGGGGTAAGGTCATATTCTATGAACGAGCAATTCACCCAGCGCCAACTAGCGGTGGCCCAGGCCCTGTGCCAAGCCCTGGAAAACCACCGGCCCGGCCGTGAAAGTCTGGAGCAGGTGCGCCCCGCCGCGGTGCTCATGCCGCTTTGGGACGACGGCAAGCGGGTCCAGGTGGTGTTCACCAAACGCACCGAAACCCTGCCCTCCCACGCGGGTCAGATATCCTTCCCCGGCGGCATGGTGGACCCCGAGGACCCGGACCACAAGACCACCGCCCTGCGCGAGACCCACGAGGAGGTGGGGGTGCCGCCCCGGGAGGTGGAGCTGATCTCCCGCCTGGACCAGGTGGTGACGGTGACCGGTTTCCTGGTCACCCCCTATCTGGGGCTGATGGACCCGGCGGCCCGTTTCAAGCCCAACCCGGTGGAGGTGGAGCGGGTGGTGCTGGTGCCCCTGGCCCGCTTGCTGGAGAAGAAAAACTACCAGACCGTTGACATGACCTGGGAGGGCATGCCCCTCAGGCAAATCGCCTTGTACCAGGGCCAAGACATGATCTGGGGAGCCACCATGCGCATCCTGCTCAACTTCCTCGAAGCGGTGGGACCCGCCGCCGGACAAATAGCTGCGTTGGCCGGATAAAAAGGGCTGGACAGAAGCGGGGCCCTGCGGTAGACAAGTAAACCCATGTCGGGACGTGGCTCAGACTGGTAGAGCACTGCGTTCGGGACGCAGGGGTCGCTGGTTCAAATCCAGTCGTCCCGACCATCCAAGACCGCGCGAGTCAGGGGCTCCTTAACCGGAGCCCCTGACTTTATTTTCGCTTTCCATCCCCCCCAGGACATGGCAGACCCGCCCCGGGGCCCTCCACTTTTCGAGCGGTTTTTAGAGCTTCATGCCCCAGCGGCAAAAAGGCTTTGAATAACCGCGCCGCCTGGACGCGTCTTCCCTGTTCAGCAACCATTTGATCTTGCTATTTAACGGCAATATTACCGTATTTTAAGCTGCTATACGATTATTTGCATGCTATGCATTTGTATTGCTATTTAGTTTAAACGACTGTTATTTATTTCATTTATATTTTGCTAGACGGACTACGGCCCGTTACGGTTGGTCGGCAACAAGGCAGGGGTGAGCCCGCGAGCCTCCAGCCGGAAAGGTGGCGCTTGGGGTCAGGAGAAAGCGAATGACCGAGCGCGCTGCTTTTAATTCTTTAAGGAGAAAAAGGCATATGAAAAGGCTAGTAATCATTGCCGTCGCGGTCATGATGGCTATGTCGGTGGCGATTCCCGCCTTGGCGGCGGAAGCACCGACTTACACCTTCGAGATGGCCGCCCGCATGCTGACCGACATTGGTTGGGATCAGCAGAGTGCCGAGCAGACCCGCAACAAGGAAACCTCCGTCGGCAGCTGGTTTGTCAACATGCCCGGCCACAGCTACCTGCAAGCCCGCTTCTACAGCGTGGACAAGAACGTGGGTGGCCGTGTCGAGTTGGGCCTCGCCTCTTATAACGGCTCCGCCACCACCAGCCTGCGTTACGCGTACGGCTACTGGCGCGTGGGCAACTGCCGCATTCTGGCCGGCCAGACCGACAACTGGTTCGGCTCCCTGGCTTACCACATTCAACAGTACGTGGGTCTCAACGAGAGCGCCCACCTGTTGATGTTCGGCTGGGGCTTCCTGTGGCCCGGTCGTGTGCCCCAGGTGCAGTTCACCTACAACACCGAGCAGTGGGGCGTGCAGTTCGCCCTGGAGCAGCCCACCAGCACCTCCGACACCTTCTGGGAGGGCACTGTCATTCCGGCCGCCACCACGGACTTCTACTATCAGGTGCCCCGCATGAGCTTGACCTTCATGTTCAAGTTCGGCGGCTTCATGACTCACCCCGGCGTCATGTGGAGCCAACACCAGTATGAGCAGGGCGACAACCTGGGCTTCGGCGAGAACTGGGACACCTGGGCCTTCGTGCTCCCCATCAAGTACACCGCCGGCGCCTTCACCCTGAAGTTCCAGGGCCACTACGGCCAGAACTTCTTCGGTGAGATTCCCTTCTACACCAAGGACACCACCGCTCCCACGGTCAACGCCAGCGGCGAGGTCGAGGACACCATCATCTACGGCGGCGTGATCGCCGGCGAGTACACCATCGGCAAGATCATGATCACCGGTGGTTTCGGCTACGAGAACTTCCAGAACGACCAGTGGTCCGTCAACGGCGACGACACCATCAGCCGTTGGGGCGCCTTCATCGCGGTGCCCTACCAGTTCACCAAGAACTTTGGTGTGCACCCCGAGTTCAGCTACTATGACTACGACAACAACTCCAATGGCACCGACGCCGGCAACGAGTGGTTGCTGGGTGTCCAGTTCCGCTTCGTCTTCTAAGACGATCCTGAACTCTTAAAAAATCACCCCAAAGCGGCCGGGGCCTCGCGCCCCGGCCGCTTTTTTGCCCCACTGCCCGAATCCCTGCCCAACAGCCCGCCTGCCAACGCCCGTCAACCGGCAAGGCTCAATCCGGTTTATTTTAGCTATGTAAACAAGTTCGCCGTTTATTCACACAAATTTAGTTGCTAATTTATATGATATTAATTTCATTTACTTTTTAATGTGCCACTTATCGCTTGCCTTTTGAATTTATTACAAGGTAAAAACACATAGAACATCGTTCGGTAGCTATACAACACCGGACACGAGGCCTTGCCCGGCAGCAGGGCCTTGAGGAGCGTCTTCCAAGGGGGAAGGCGCATGACACCTAGGAGAAAACGGAGAAAACATCATGAAGAAGCTGATTACTATTTTGGTGGCGTTGGCGGCCATGCTGGCCGTCGCCGTCCCGGCCATGGCTGCGGCTGCGCCGAGCTACACTTTTGAGATGGCCGCTCGTATGCTGACCGACATCGGATGGCAGCAGCAAAGCGCCGAGCAGACCCGCAACGGCGAGACCTCCGTGGGCAGTTGGTTCGTCAACGTGCCCGGCCACAGCTACCTGCGGGCCCGCTTTTACAGCGTGGACAAGAACGTGGGTGGCCGCATCGAGTTGGGCCTGAAGTCCCTCAACGGCTCCGCCACCACCAGCCTGCGTTACGCCTACGGCTACTGGCGCGTGGGCAACTGCCGGATCCTGGCCGGCCAGACCGACAACTGGTTCGGCTCCTCGGCCTACGCTCCCAAGCAGTACGTGGGTCTCAGCGAGAACTCGCACCTGCTGATGTTCGGTTGGGGCTTCGTGTGGCCCGGCCGTATCCCCCAGGTGCAGTTCACCTACAACACCGAGCAGTGGGGCATCCAGTTCGCCCTGGAGCAGCCCAGCAGCGCCTCCGACACCTTCTGGGACGGCACCGTCATTCCGGCCGCCACCCAGGACTTCTACTACCAGGTGCCCCGCATGAGCTTGACCGCTATGTTCAAGTTCGGCGCCTTCATGACCAGCCCCGGCGTCATGTGGAGCCAGCACCAGTATGAGCAGGGCGACGACCTTGGCTTCGGCGAGAACTGGGACACCTGGGCCATCGTGTTGCCCGCCAAGTACACCGCCGGCGCCTTCACCCTGAAGTTCCAGGCGCACTACGGCCAGAACTTCTGGGGTGAGATTCCCTTCTACACCAAGGACACCACCGCTCCCAAGGTCAACGCCAGCGGCGAGGTCGAGGACACCATCGTCTACGGCGGTCTGCTGGCCGGCGAGTACACCATCGGCAAGATCATGATCACCGGTGGCTTCGGCTACGAGAACTTCCAGAACGACCAGTGGAGCACTGGCGGCGGCGACGACAGCATCAGCCGCTGGGGCGCCTTCGTGGCCGTGCCCTACCAGTTCACCAAGAACTTCGGTATCCACCCCGAGTTCAGCTACTACGACTACGACAAGAACTCCGACGGCACCGACGCCGGCAACGAGTGGTTGCTGGGTGTCCAGTTCCGCTTCATCTTCTAAGACGATCCTGAACGCCTAAATAGCGCCCAAAGCGGCCGGGGCCTCGCGCCCCGGCCGCTTTTTTGCCCCCACCGCCTCGCCCGCCACCGGACAATCCTCCCAGGCCCCCGCCCATCCGCGGCAGGCGCCCTCATCCTTTTTGTTTAAGCTTATTAATAAAAAATGTTAATTAGTCACATATTATTGGTGCCTAATCATTTATATGATTGTTTTTACTGTTAAATAAATTATTAAATTTTCTGCTTGCAATTTGAAATAAATGAGAGATATATAACATAAGACTTTTGTTCAGTAGCTATACAATACTGGACACAAGGCCCCGTTCGGCAGCGGGGCCTTGGGAGGCGCCCTCGATGGTGGGGGCGCATACCATCAAGGAGAAAACGGAGAAAACATCATGAAGAAGCTATTGACTATTTTGGTGGCGCTGGCGGCCATGCTGGCCATCGCCGCCCCGGCCATGGCGGCGGAAGCGCCGAGCTACACCTTTGACATGGCCGCTCGTATGCTGACCGACATCGGCTGGCAGCAGCAAAGCGCCGAGCAGACCCGCAACGGCGAGACCTCCGTGGGCGGCTGGTTCGTCAACTTGCCTGGGCACAGCTACCTGCGGGCCCGCTTTTACAGCGTGGACAAGAACGTGGGTGGCCGCATCGAGTTGGGCCTGAAGTCCCTCAACGGCTCCGCCACCACCAGCCTGCGTTATGCCTACGGCTACTGGCGCGTGGGCAACTGCCGCATCCTGGCCGGCCAGACCGACAACTGGTTCGGCTCCTCGGCCTACGCTCCCAAGCAGTACGTGGGTCTCAGCGAGAACTCGCACCTGTTGATGTTCGGCTGGGGCTTCGCGTGGGGTGGTCGTATCCCCCAGGCGCAAATCACCTACAGCACCGAGCAGTGGGGCGTGCAGTTCGCGGTGGAGCAGCCCACCAGCGCTTCCGACTCCTTCTGGGAAGGCACCATCATTCCGGCCGCCACCCAGGACTTCTACTATCAGGTGCCCCGCATGAGCTTGACCGGTATGTTCAAGTTCGGCGCCTTCATGACCAACCCCGGCGTCATGTGGAGCCAGCACCAGTATGAGCAGGGTGACAACATCGGCTTCGGCGAGAACTGGGACACCTGGGCCATCGTGCTGCCCGTCAAGTTCAGCGCCGGCGCCTTCACCGCCAAGTTCCAGGCTCACTACGGCCAGAACTTCTTCGGTGAGATTCCCTTCTACACCAAGGACACCACCGCTCCCACGGTCAACGCCAGTGGCGAGGTCGAGGACACCATCATCTACGGTGGCCTGCTGGCCGGCGAATACACCATCGGCAAGCTCATGATCACCGCGGGTTTCGGCTACGAGAACTTCCAGAACGACCAGTGGAGCACCGGCGGCGGCGATGACAGCATCGAGCGCTGGGGCGCCTTTGTGGCCGTGCCCTACCAGTTCACCCAGAACTTCGGTATCCACCCCGAGTTCGCCTACTACGACTACGACAAGAACTCCGACGGCACCGATGCCGGCAACGAGTGGCTGCTAGGCGTTCAGTTCCGCTTCATCTTCTAAGCTCGACCAACCAGTCTAGAACTGAACGACCGAGGCCGGGGCCCAGCGCCCCGGCCTCTTTTTCTTGGCGTTGCGGCCTAGGCCGGCCAGCGCAGCCAGAGCCAGGCCGCGGCCATCCCCAGGGTGAGCAGAGTGACCGGCGCCCCCACGCTGGCGTGCTGGCCCCAGGATACCCGCACCCCCAGGCGCGCGGCCTGCTCCACCACGATGATGTTGGCGATGGAGCCCACGATGAACAGGTTGCCCGCCAGGGTGGAGGACAACGCCAGCACCGCCCCCCCTCCCGGTGCGGTGGCCGAAGGCAACAGCAGCATCACCGCCGGAACGTTGGACACCAGGTTGGACAGCAGGGCGCACAGGGCGAAAAGCCAGGCCGATTGAGCCAGGTCCACCCCCATGGCGGCCAAGCCCCCGGTAAGGCGCGCCAAAAGGCCCGACTGGGCCAGACCGTAATTGACCACGAACAGGCCGATGAACAGCACCAGCAGGGGCCAGTCCACCAGGCCCAGGATGCGGCCGGTGTTCATACGGCGCGAACAGAGCAGAAGGCCCGCCCCGGCCAGGGCCGCCGCCTCGCGGGGCCAGGGGCTGAACAAAAAGGCCCCCACCAGGCTCAGCAGCACCGCCGCGCCCTTGAGGGTCTGCCAAAGCTCGAAGGGCGGGGTCTCCAACCGGGGGACCGGAGTGGACCCCCGCCAACGGCCCCGAAAGCTCAGGGCCACCACCAGCCACACCGCGGCCAAGCCGGCCCCGGCCGGGAGCAGGGCGTCGGCCAGGTAGCCGGCAAAGGGCACCCCCAACACCTGGCCGATGAGCATGTTCTGGGGATTACCGATGAGGGTGGCCGCGGAGCCCACGTTGGCGGCGCAGGCCAGGCCCAGCAGATAGGGCACCGGGTTCAGGCCCCGCCGGGCGCAAAGCTCCACCAGGACGGGGGCCATGGCCAAGCAAACGATGTCATTGGCCAAAAGCGATGACAGTACCCCGGCGACGGCCACGATCTGGGCCAAAAGCACGACCGGGGAATGGTGCAGCCGGGCCAGGCGGCGCACCACCCAGGTGTAGAAACCGCCCAGGCGCAGTTGGGTCGATACGATCATCAGGCCGAACAAGAGGGCCAGGGTGGGTAGATCCACCGCCAGGCCCACCCGCTCCATGGGCACTTCCCCGGTGGCCACCAGGACGATGGCCCCCAAGAGGGCCACTCCGGTGCGGTCCAAGGCCAGGCCGGGAATCCGCCCCAGGAACATGCCCAGGTATACCAGGAACACCACCGCCGCAATCAAGCCGCTCATGCCGCCGCGCCCTGGGCTCGCCGCCCGCCCTCAAGCTTGTTTACAAAGACCCAGGGCCAGCCAACCCCCGGCGCGCCGCCGGGCCTGCGCCACCAGCCCCAACCCCTCAAAAAAGCGGATTATATCCTCATCAGCCTCTTCGCGAAAGCCGCTGGCCACCAGCCAGGCCCCAGGCATCAGGGCCCGGACCAGAGTGGGGCCGGCCAGTTTGAGGATGGGCCCCGGCAGGTTGGCCGCCACCAGGGCGCAGGGCCCGGCCAGGGCCCGGTGGTCGGCCAGGGCGAAGCCCACCAGGGGGCCGGCCAGGGGATTGAGGGCCTGGTTGCGGGCCGTGGCCCGGCGGCTGGCCGGGTCCGGGTCCAGGGCCAGCACCGGCCTCTCGGTCTTGAGGGCCAGGGCCAAAGCCAGCACGCCGGTGCCCGCCCCCACGTCCGCCGCCGGGCCGGAAGGCAAACGGCCATGCTCCCCGGCCGCCAGACGGGCCAGCAACTCCAGGTTGAGCAGGGTGCTGGGGTGATCGCCCGCCCCGAAGGCGGTTCCAGGATCGATAATCAATATTTTTTTCGTTGCCCTGATACCCATCCAGGCCGGCGCCAAGGCCAGGCCCGGACCCAAGGGAATGGGCCGGGAAGAACACCAGGCCTGGGCCGGATCCGGGGCCTGGATAAGCTGGGTGCGGGGCGGGTCCAGGCGTTGTTCCCTGGCCAGGTCCTCCAGTCGCTGGGCCAAGCCATCTACCTGTGACCACAGGGAAATCATCTCCGGTCCCTGCTGCATCAGCTTGAGGGCGCCCGCTTGGCGCAGCCGGCGCCCCAGGGCCCGGCCCTCCTGGGCCGTGGGCAGATGAAAACGGGCCTCCAGCCAGGCATCGGGGCTCATGAGACTGCCCCCTGCCGGCCCCCGGCCACCCCCCTCAAGTGAGGAATTTCACACCAAAATAGTAGAAAAATCAATTTGGCCACTTGCGAAAGGCCTTTTCAATTGCCATATTCTATGACATAGAGATGAACTCTAGAAAGTTCCCAGTACGGAAAGGATACATCATGGTCGAAGTTACCCCCGCGGCCAGCAAAGCCATCCAGGGCTTTATGAAGGAAAAGGATCTGGACCAGCCCTTGCGGGTTTTCCTGCAAAGCGGCGGCTGAGGTGGCCCCAGCCTGCGCTTGGTTCTGGATGAACCAAAGGAAAACGACGACAAGTACGAGGTTGACGGTCTGACCTACCTTATCGACAAGGATCTGTCCTCCAACAGCGGCAAGATCACGGTGGACTTCGTGGACAACGGCTGGCAACAGGGCTTCACGGTAAACGCCGAGAAACCCCTGGTCTCCGAGGGCGACAGTTGCTCCACCAGCGGCGGCTGCTCCAGCTGCGGTCACTAGATATAAGACCTGCATAATCCGGAGGCGGGCCTCATTGCCCGTCTCCGGGATATTTTCAGGGATGCAAGGCGGCCAACTGGCTCCGCAAATCCCCCGCGGAGTTGCCTGCTTTTTCCAAGGCCCCGTCGATGGCCGCCAGGCAGGACTTGATCACCGGGTTTAGGGGACGGCTGCGCCCCAGGGCCGCCCGCAGGGTGGCCAGGTCCGCCTTGAGGTCTCTGGCGGCGGTGGGGCCCAGATCCAGGCTCCAGCCGGCGATGCGATTCAAAAGCGCCTCCAGGTCCGGGGCCTTTTCGGCCTCTGCCGCGCCCTGCAATTCCTCGCCGCCCTTGGCGGTCAGGCGTATGGCCCCGCTGAGGCTGGCCATCTCCAGATAGCCCTGGTCCATCAGCTCCAGGCTCAGGCTTTCCGTGGCCCCCCGGTCCAGGCCCACCGTCTCGCCGGCGCTCCACATGTTGGCCTTGTCCCCGGCGGCGGCTACGGCCCTGAGGAACTCCAAGTTTTTTACCTCATCCATGGTTTCTCCCGCTGGTTGTGGCTCCCACGGCGCATCCCCGCCCCTTGGCCCATGCCGGGCCTATAACGGGGGCCTGTGCTATATTTACACTACTTAGGCCGACTTACCAAAGCAAAGGATTATCCGCCCTTGCCCTCCTCCACCTGGCCCCTGGCCCAACATCATCGCGCCCTGCTGGACGCCGAAACCGGCGCGGTGGTCAAGGACCCCGGCGGGCGGCTCAACGTGGCCCTGATCTTTCCCAACACCTACCAGGTGGGCATGGCCAACCTGGGCCTGCACGCCATCTACCGCATCATCAATCAGCGCTCGGACGCCCTGTGCGAGCGGGCCTTTTTGCCGGGCCGGGCCGAGGAGCCCCTCTACGCCAAGAGCGGCGCCCCCCTGCTCACCCTGGAGTCCTCGCGGCCGGTGGCCTCCTTCGACCTGGTGCTGGCCAGCCTTTGCTTTGAAAACGACGCCCCCAACCTCATCAAGATGCTGGCCCACGCCGGGCTGGGCACCCGCCGGGCCTCGCGGCGGGGCCCCTGGGTGGTGGCGGGGGGGGTCTATCCCATGCTCAACCCCGAGCCCCTGGCCGAGGTGATGGACGCCTTTGTGCTGGGCGAGGCCGAGGTGGTGCTGGAGCCCTTTTTGGAGGCCTTCACGGCCCTGGGCGGCCTAGGCCAGGAAGAGGCCCTGCGCGCCATGGCCCAACGGGTGCCGGGCTTTTACGCCCCCTCGCTCTACCAGGCCGCCTACGCCCCGGACGGCACCCTGGCCTCCTTTACCCCGGAAGAGGGCCTGCCCCCCCAAGTGGCCGCTCCCAAGTACCGGGGCCCGGCGGCGGGCCTGGCCCGCAGCGTCATCAGCGCCCCGGGGGTGGAGTTCGGGGAAATGACCCTCATCGAGGTGGGCCGGGGTTGCGGCCACGGCTGCCGTTTCTGCGCCGCCGGGCACATCTATCGCCCGCCCCGCCTGGGCCAGGCATCCGACTTCGCGCCCCTGGCCCTGGCCACCGCGGCCCAAGGCGGCAAGCTGGGCCTGGTCTCGGCGGCGGTGAGCGACATCGAGGACGTGGCCAGATTGGCGGGGGAGATCGTGGCCGCCGGGGGCAGCCTGTCGGTGTCCAGCCTCCGGGCCGACCGCCTGAGCCCGGAGCTGGCCGCGGCCCTGGCCGCCAGCCGCCACCAGACCGTGGCCCTGGCCCCGGAGGCGGGCAGCCAGCGGCTGCGCGACATCATCAACAAGCACCTGGACCAGGACGACCTGGGCCGGGCGGTGGAGACCCTGATCAGCGCCGGGGTGCCCAACCTGCGCCTCTACTTCATGGTGGGCCTGCCCGGCGAACAGGAGGGGGACATCGACGAGCTCATCGACCTGGTGCGTTCCCTGCGCCAGCAGGTGGTGAGCTTCTCCCGGGCCAAGGGGCACCTGGGGCGGGTGACCGTGAGCCTCAACGCCTTTGTGCCCAAGCCCTTCACCCCCTTCCAGTGGGAGCCCATGGCCCCGCTGAAGCTCATCAAGGCGCGGGTCAAGAAGGTGCAAAAGGCCCTGGCCGGGGCGGCCAACCTCAAGGTGATCAGCGACGTGCCCAAGTACGCCCGTTTGCAGGCGGTGCTGGCCCGGGGCGACCGCCGCCTCACCCCCCTGCTGGAGATATTGGCCCAGGGGCTGCCCGCCGAGAGGGCCTACGGCGAAGCCGGCGTGGACCCGGAGTTTTTCGCCCACCGCCGGCGGGAAAAGGACGAGCTTTTACCCTGGGACTTTATTGACCACGGCATAAGCCGCGACTATCTTTGGAATGAGGCCGAGCGGTCCCGGACCCAAAAACAAAGCCCGGTCTGCGCACCGGACACCTGCCGCCGCTGCGGCGCATGCTCCTGAGGAATAATGGCTAACCAGACCCCCCCCAGCCCCGCTCCAGGGCCCGCCGCCCTGTTGAAACTGGCCCAGGACGACCCCCGCCGGGCCGAGGCCGTGTGGCACGGCCTTAGCCGCGAACAGCGCCTGCGCACCGTGCTGGCCGCCAAGGGCGTGGAGCGCGAGCGCCTCATCGTCCTGGCCGCCGACAGCCGGGAGCTCGCCCAACAGCTGCCCCCGGACGAGTTCGCCACCACCGTCCTGGAGGTGGGCCCCGAGGACGCCGGGGCGCTCATCGAGCTGTGCAGCGACGAGCAGCTGACCTACCTGTTGGACCTCACCGGCTGGTGGAAGGAAAACTTCGCCCCGGAGCGCTACCAGATCTGGCTGCCCATGATCCTGGACGCCGGGGCCAAGCGCCTGCAGCGCTGGCTGGCCAACACCGACATGGAGGTGCTGGCCCTGCTGCTGCGCCATTGGGTGCGCATCGTCAAGTTTTTGCCCAGCCAGGAGCAGCAGGAGCCGCCCGACGATCTGCCCGAGTTCACCATCGACGGGGTGTATTTCTTCGAGTTCGTGGACCCCAAGGTCCAGGGCTTCGTGGCCCAGGTGTTGGTGCTGCTAAAGAGCGAGATGCCCGAGGCCTACTACCGGACCCTGGAGGCCGCCCTGTGGGAGCAGACGGCCGAGCTGCAGGAATACGCCAACCGCTGGCGCTCCGGCCGCCTGGCCGATCATGGCTTCCCCACCCGCCTGGAGGCCCTGGAGCTGTGGGCCGCCCCGGCGCCGGGGGAGAGCGCCTGGCAAGACCTGCCCCCCAAGGCCTCGGTCACCGAGCGCGCCGCGCCCCGCTCCGACCGCCTGAGCGCCATGTTGCCCGAGCAGGAATTTTTGCCCGCCTTGGCCGGGGAGCTCACCGGCGAGGCCGGGGACCTGCTGCGGGCGGAGTTGGCCTACATCGCCTCCTGCGGGGTGGCCGCCCTGGAGGCCGACCCGGCCCACCCCGAGGAGGTGGAGCGGGCGGCCCGCGAAAGCCTGGGCCTGGTCAACCTGGGCCTGGGGGTGCTCTCGGGGGGCGATCCGGTCAAGGCCCGCGAGGTGGTGAGCCGCCTGAGCCTGGCCGCCCTGGCCCGCCAGGGCGCGGCGGCCGTGCGGGATCTGAACCGCCGGGCCTGGGCCCTGGCCAAGGAGGGCTGGCTGAGCCGGATGCCCACCGGCCTGCACATCCTGGAGCCGCCCCTGGACCGCTGGCTGGCCGGGCTCGTCTACGCCCGACCCCGCTGCTACGACCCCAATCTGGGGCAAAACCGCGAGTACCGGGCCTTCATCAACCTGGCCGATGTGGAGACGGCGGACAGCGCCATCAAGCAGGCCGCCTTCTGGGGCACTTTGCTCTTGGAGCTTTTGGCCCTGAAGGTCGAAGACATCCGCGGGCTCTACCAGGGCGAGCACCTCTCGCCCGAGGACCCCACCGACATCAAGCTGAGCCACGTGCTGGGCACCTGGCTGGCCCGCCGCGAGCTGGGGCTGGAGGGCCTGGCCCCCATACCGGCGGCGCGCCTGCGCGAGGCGGTCACCGCCCTGCAAAAGGCTCTCAAGCACGGCCTGGAGGACGAACTGGCCGAGTCGCTGCGCGCCCTGCCCGACCCGGCCCAGGCCTCCCTGGCCGGGCGCGCCCTGCGGGGGGTCTTGCAGCACCTGAGCCTGGAGCTGGCCCGTCTGGACCCCGAGGGCGAGATGGACCCGCGCTTCATCGCCGGATTGGTGGTGGAGGCGTGAGGGACGAGGCCACCCAGATCAGCCAGGTGCGGCGCATCTTCAACCAGGTGGTGCCGGTCTACGACCTGCTCAACCACGTGCTCAGCGCGGGGCAAGACCTGCACTGGCGCGATTTCACCGCCCGGGCCATGCGCCTGGGGCCGGGGGCCAAGGTCTTGGACGTGGCCACCGGCACCGGCGACCTGGCCCTGGCCGAGGCCGCCCTGCCCCAGAAGCCCCTGGTGGTGGGTCTGGACCTGGTGCCGGCCATGCTGGGCCCGGCCAAGGCCAAGGTGGCCCGCCGGGGAGCCCGGGTGCGGCTCATGGCCGGGGACGGCACCGCCCTGCCCTTTGCCGCGGCCACCTTCGACGCGGTGAGCATCGCCTTCGGCATCCGCAACATCCCCCGCAGGGTGGCGGCCCTGACCGAGGTGCGCCGGGTGCTGCGGCCGGGCGGGCGGGTCTACGTGCTGGAGTTCACCACCCCCCAGCGGCCCCTGGTGCGCCGCTTGTACCGGCGCTACCTCATGCACCTGTTGCCCAAGATCGGGGGGCTGATCTCCGGCGACGAGTTCGGCTACCGTTACCTGGCCGAGACCATCATGGAATTCCCCACCCCGGCCGCCTTCCGGCAGGAGATGGCCGAGGCCGGGCTGGTGGCGCCGCGCAGCCATGCCCTCACCAAGGGCGTGGCCTGGCTGCACGTGGCCGAGCGACCGCTGTAGGGATTTACGAAAGACTAGATGGGGCGGGGCACCACGCTGACCTTCTTGTCCAACACCTTGCCGTAGAGGCGCACCGCCTCCTCCAGATAGTCGGCAAAGGGCACGCGGTGCCGAGCGGCCTTGTTGCGGGCGCGCTCCAGGGCTTCGGCGTCCATGACCAGGTAGGCCGCCACCCGCAGGGGTTCCTTTTCCTTGGCGAGGTTGTTTTTGGCCATGGCTTTGTGTAGCTCCCCAAGAGTGCTAAATTGATCGCCAGGGGGCCGTGGCGGCCCTTGGGGAGAGTATAACATGGAGTTGATTTTTCTGGGCACCGGCGGGGCCTGGGGCCTGCCGGAGCACCGCTGCCCCTGCGCCACCTGCCGCCATCTGCGCGCCATCGGCGAAAGCCGCACCCGCACCAGCCTGTGGCTCGACGGCCCGGCCCGTCTGCTCATCGACCCCGGACCGGACCTGCGGGCCCAGCTCATGCGCGAGGACCTGCCCCGGCCCGACGCGGTGCTCATCACCCACGAGCACGGCGACCACTATCTAGGCCTGGACGAACTCTTGTGCTTCCGCCGGGCCGTGCCGCCGGGGGACTGGCAACCCATCCCGGTCTACGCCACGGCCTCGGCCTGGGAGCAGATCGAGCCCCGTTTCGGCTACCTGTTGGGCAGCCTTCTGGAAAAGCGCCTGGCCGTGCCGGGGGAGGAACTCATTGGCTCGCCCTTTGGCCCCGCGCTGGCCGCCCGCCCGGTAAAAACCTATCACGGCGCCATGGCTAAGGGCGCGGTGGGCTACGTGCTCACCCTGGCCACCGATCAGGGTCCCCTGCGCCTGGGCTACACCAGCGACCTGCTGCGGGTGGAGGCCCCCCAGGGCTTCGCGGGCCTGGACCTCCTTGTGTGCCAGAGCCACTTCGTGCACGAGCCCCAGGAGAACCGGGCCAACCACCTGAGCCTGCAACGGGCCTTGCCGCTGCTCGCCGCCTGGCGACCGAAGCGGGTCTACCTGGCCCACCTCTCCTGTCAGGACTTCGTCCCCGGCGACGAGCCCGCCAACGCCATCCTTAAAAAATACGCTCCCGGCGATCCCCTCAAGGACCCCAAAGGCGAGCCCTATCCCGTACCCCGCGACCAGGCCTCCTGGCAGGCCCTGGCCCAGCGGGTCTTCGCGGACCAGGGCCTGGGCATGCCGGTAACCGTGGCCCACGACGGGCTCCGGGTACCCCTGCCATGAGGCGCGCGGCGATATCCCGAGGCGGCGCGTTCCTGCTGTGCCTGCTCTGCCTGGCCCTGCCGGCCCGGGCCGGGGGCTTCAGCGCCGAGGTGGCCCGGGTCAACGACGGCGACACCCTCACCATCCACTATCAGGGCAAGACCGAACTGGTGCGCTTCATCGGGGTGGACGCGCCGGAGACGTCCCACAGCAAGTCCCTGGCCCGCAAGGCCAAGAACGCCGGGCGCAGCGCCACCCAGGAGGCCCAGGCGGGCGCGGCCAGCCGCCAGGCCCTGCTAAAGATGGTGGCGGTGGGCGACACGGTGCGCCTCAAGGAAGGGCGGCCCCAGAGCCACAAGCGCGACCGTTACGGCCGCCTGCTGGCCTTCGTGTATATCGCCGACGGGCGGATGCTCAACCAGGAGATGATCGCCCAGGGCTGGGCCAAGGCCTACCGGTCCTTTAATTACCGGCACAAAAGCGCCTTCATGAATGCGGAAAGCGAGGCCCGCTGGGAGCGGCGGGGGCTGTGGGCCCCTGGAGAGGCCTATTATCTGGAACGCAGGACCGGGGACACCCCCTTCAGGCTCAACTCCAAGCCGTAGTTGGCCGCCACCTCAACGGCCGGGCGGCCCAGCACCAAGTACAGCGCCTGGGGGCGGTAGCCGTAGCGCTCGGCGATGGCCTGGCGCAGGTGGTGATCCAGCTCCAAGAGGCTCAGGGCCGGAGCCTGATCCCTGCCCCGGGCCACCTGGGCCAGGGCCTGGTGCAGCGCCTCGGCGGGCAGCTTCACCTCGTACTCCTTGGCCAGGGCCAGGGCGGTGGGGTCGTCGGCCAAAAGTTCCGCCCGGCTCAGGCGGGGGCGCTCCTCCAGTTGCCCGGCGTGACGCCCGGACCAGCACTCCAGCCAGCGGCATTGCAAGGGACGCTGCTCGTAGATGCGGCAGCCGCCCCCTCCCAGCCAGGCGCAACTGCCACCCCGCTCCCGCAGCTTGATCAACTCCCGCTCCAGGGTTTGCAAGCCCCCCAGGCGGGCGGAGTGCACCCGCTCCCCGGCCCGCAGGGTGACCAGGCTCTCCCATCCCAGCCCGACGGCCTTGAGGCGGGGCAGGTCCTCGGCATAGAGGGTGGGGCTGGAGGCGCGGCAGCAGGTGGCGCAGCCCAGGCAGCGCTTTGCCCGGGCCAGGTCGGCCAGGCAGGCGGCCAGGCGGGCGGCCGGGGCCGCCTCGGCGATGAGCCCGGCTAGCGCGCGGTCGTGGCCCACGGCGCGGGCGGCGGCGGCCGAATCCACCCCCCTGGCCTCGGCCAGCAGAGCGGCGCAGGCCTGGGCCAGGGCGCCGGGCCCCGCCTGGCGGGCCCGCTCCAGCCGCTGGGTCATCTGTTGCTGGTCGGTCAAGCGTGCCTTCCCGGCCTAGCCCGCACGTCGCGCGAGAGCTAGACGTTGACCCCCAGGGCCCGCTCCACCAGGGCCCGCGAGCGGGCGAAGCACTGCTCCACCTCCTCCCCGCTCAGTCCGGCAAAGCGTCCCACCCTTTGGGCGTAGGCGTGGTCGATGAGATCGCGGGGGGCGTGGGAATCGGTGTTGATCACCAGGCCCGCCCCGGCGGCTCGCCCCAGGGAGGCCACCCGGCCGTTGCCCAGGCTGTGCCCGCCCCGGGCGCTGATCTCGAGCATAACCCCCTTGTCGGCGGCCAGGGCGCATTCCTCGGGGGTGATCATCCCCGGATGGGCCAGGATGTCCACCCCGGCCTCGATGGCCGCCCGGTTGGTGCCCGGCGCCACCGGCTCCACCGGGCTCTCGCCGTGCACCACCACGATCTGGGCCCCCATGGCCCGGGCCTTTTGGGTATAGGGGCCAATGAGCGCCGGCGGCAGGTGGGTCAGCTCCACCCCGGCCAGCAGGCGCATGGCGTGGTGGCGGTCCAACTCCGCCGCCGCGGCCAGCAGGCGGGGCAAAACCATCTCCAGGTTGCTCATGTCCGCGTGGTCGGTGAAGGCCAGGGCCTCCAGGCCCAAGACCTGGGCCCGCTGGGCCAGCTCGGCGGGCAGGAGCTCGCCGTCGCTGAACAAGGTGTGGGTGTGCAGATCGATCATTAGGGACTTCTCCGGGTGGGCCTGGTTACATCTTATATTTGCCGAAGTCCTCGGGGTCCATGGACTCCAGCAGGTCCTTCCACTCCTTGTCACCCTGGGCCGGGGACGCGGCGGCGGTGGCCAACACCTCCTCGGCCACCAAGATAGGAGCCTGGGCCCTGAGGGCCAGGGCGATGGCGTCCGAGGGCCGCGAGTCCACGGTGCTCACCTCTCCGGCGGCGTCCTGCAAATACAGTTGGGCGTAAAAGGTGTTGTCCTGGAGCGCGGTGACCTCCACCTTGAGAATCTTGCGGCCCATGTGGGTTATCAGGCTCAAGGCCAGGTCGTGGGTCATGGGCCGGGAAAAGGTTACCTTTTCCAGTTCGCTGGCAATGGCGGTGGCCTCCAGCAGGCCGATCCAGATGGGCAAGGTGCGCTCGCCGGTCAGCTCCTGCAAAATTATGATGGGGCTGTTGGTGGCCGGATCGATGGTCAATCCCTGTACCTTCATATGGATCATGCCGAAATTGCTCCTGGGGCCGGCAGCAGCTCACCGGCCAGAGAGTTTTCCCTTCCCTCGGTGATGCGCACCATCACCAGGCTCTCGGCCAACTCCGGCGTACCGGGAAAGTTGACCACCCGGCCGGCGCGCGTGCGCCCGCTCATGAGGCCCTCGCCGTGTCTGGCCGGGCCTTCCACCAACACCTCTTCCAGCTTGCCCGCCTGGGCCTGGTGCTCGGCCAGGCCGATCTCCCTTTGCAGGGCCTGCAACTCCACTAGGCGCTCGCTCTTGACCTCTTCCTCCAGCTGGTTCTCCAAACGGCCCGCCTTGGTGAAGGGCCGGTCGGAATACTTGAAGCTGTAGAGGAAATCGTAACGGACTTCCCTTAGCAGACTCAAGCTCTCTTCGAAATCCTGGCGGGTTTCTCCGGGGAAGCCCACGATGATGTCGCTGCCCAGGGCCACCGAGGGCACCTTTTGCCTAAGCAGGTTCACCTGCTCCAGATAGCGCTCCCTGGTGTAGCCCCGATTCATGGCCTTGAGCATGCGATTGCTGCCCGACTGGGCGGGCAGGTGCATCTGCTCCATCACCTTTTCCAGCCCGGCCATGGCCTCGATGAGGCTGGGGCTCAGGTCCTTGGGGTGGCTGGTGGTGAAGCGGATGCGCCAAAGCTCCGGCACGTCGTTGACTCGCCCCAGGAGCCCCGCGAAGTCCAGGCCGCCGTCCGGGTCGCGGTAGGAGTTAACGTTCTGGCCCAGCAGGGTTATTTCGCGCGCTCCCGCGGCCACCAAGGCGGCCACCTCCTCAAGCACCTCGCCGGCCGGCCGCGAGCGCTCCCGGCCCCGCACATAGGGCACCACGCAGTAGGAGCAGAAGTTGTCGCAACCGGTCATCACCGTGACCATGGCCCTGAGGCCGGGCTCGGCGGGCACGATGATCTGGGCCGGGGCCGAGGGCGGCCCCAGCTTGGTCAGGGCCTGGCGCTTGCCCTTGGCGGCCTGGGTCACCAGCTCGGGCAGGCGGTTCAGGGCGTCGGGGCCGAAGACGAAGTCCAGGTGGGGCAGGCGCCTCAGCAGCTTGTCGCCCTCTTGCTGGGCCACGCAGCCGCCCACCCCGATCAAAAGCCAGGGCTTCTCCCGCTTGAGGCGCTTGAGCTCGCCCACGTAGGAGTAAACCTTCTCCTCTGCCAGGCGGCGCACCGAGCAGGTATTGAGCACGATCAAATCGGCCGCTTCCGGCTCCGCCACCTGGGCGTAGCCCATCTCGGCCAGCATGCCCGCCATGCGCTTGGAATCATAGGCGTTCATCTGGCAGCCGAAGGTGCGCAGACAAACCTTTTTCTTGGTTTCTATCATACTAATATTCTACGCTAATCAGCCGGGGATGGCTTGTCCGCGACGCTAAAATGATCATAGGCCGCCCGCGCGATGGCCGCGATGGCCTTTTCGCCGGTGGCGCGGTTTTCCCGGCAGTCGCTCACCAGCACCGCCACGGCCAGATGCCCGCCGCTGGGCAAGGTGATGATGCCCACGTCGTTCAAGGCGGCCCTCACCCCGTCCCTGGTGCCCGAGGTGCCGGTCTTGTGGGCCACCGGGGTTCCTGGGGGCAGGTTGCCCTTGATCCGTTCAGCCCCCGCTTGGGTGTTAAGCATCACTTCCAGGAGAAAAGCGGTGCTGGGGGGCGACAAAATTTTGCCCTGATAAAAAAGCCGCAGCAGGCGGGCGAGCGCCAGGGGCGTGCTCCAGTTGGCGAACTGGGCCTGCCAATCCCGCTGCATCCGCGCCTCGTCGTAGCGGATGGCCATGTCCTTTATGCCCAGGCCGTGGATGAAATCGTTCACCGTGGCCGGACCGCCCAGGAGCCCCAGCAGGATGTCGCAGCCGTTGTTGTCGCTCTGGGCCACGGTGTAGCGCAGGATCTCGGCCAAGGGCAGCCTGGCGCCCTGGGGATATTTCTCCCGGAGGGGGCTCCAGGTATGGGGCCGCAGGTCGCCGGGGCTGACGACTATCTCCTGCTCCAGGGCGAGCCGCCCCTGATCCACCGCGCTGAGCACGGCCAGGGCCACGGGAAGCTTGAACACGCTTTGCATGGGAAAGCGCTGATCGCCGTGAAAGCTCACCACCCGCCCGTCCTCGATCATTATTAGGCCCACCCCCACCCGCATCTTCAGGGGCGCGGCGATGGCCGCGATGCGTTTGGCCAACGCATTGCCCTGGGCCAAGGCCGCCGGGGCCGTAGGCACCGCGAGCAGGCCGGCCAAAAAGAACGCTATGACAACGACCCGGACCTGGCGCACGGGAGATACCTCGGCAATAATCAACAAAACCGCGTTATTGGGACGATCAGCCGCCACGAAAGGCGATCATCTTGTATTATTTGAGGCTGGGGCGCGAGCCTGTTCCTCGGCAAATATGCTAAAAACTATACCCATGGCCCCCACCGGCGCAAGCGCGGGCCGGCAACCGGAGCACAGGAGCCGTCTTGATACCCATCCGCGACGAAAATCCGCTCCAGGGAACCCCTTACGTCACCCTGGGCCTCATCGCGCTCAACGTGCTGGTCTATCTTTACCAGTTCACGATGTCGCCCCAGCAGGAGATGATCTTCGCCTACCAGTACGGCGTGGTGCCCGCCCTGCTCACCGGCGCGCTGGAAGTGCCCCAGCCCCTGGCCTGGTTTCCCCAGCCCCTGACCCTGGTCACCTCGGTCTTCTTGCACGGCGGCTTTTTGCACCTGGCGGGCAACATGCTCTATCTGTGGATTTTCGGCAACAACGTGGAGGACCGCCTGGGGCCGGTGCGCTTCGTGGTTTTCTATCTGGTGGGCGGGGTGCTGGCTTCCCTGGCCCACGTGCTGGCCGATCCCGCCTCGCAGCTGCCCATGATCGGGGCCTCGGGAGCCATCGCCGCGGTGCTGGGGGCCTATTTCCTCTTGTACCCCCGGGCCAACGTGGTGGTGCTGATCTGGTTCTTCTTTTTCGTACAGTTGATCCGGGTGCCGGCGGTGATCGTGCTGGGGGTCTGGTTCCTGTTCCAGATTTTGGGCAGCGGCGGGCCGGGGGTGGCCTGGATGGCCCATATCGGAGGCTTCGTGGTGGGACTGGTGCTTATCCGCTTTTTCCTGCCCCGCGCGGGCGGGCCCCGGAGTCGCGGCCCGCGCCTGGTCTCCTAATCGTGCTTGACGCCCCGTAGCTTGATGCTGCCCACCTCTTCCAGGGGAATGCGGTAGTTGCCGTAAGAGGTCTTGCCGGTGGCCTTCAGGCTGCCCTTGACGCTGATGGTCACGGTCTTGCCGTCTTTCAGGGCCACCTCGGCCTTGTACTCGCCCTCATGGTGCCGGATGAGCACCTCCTTGACCTGGTCCAATGGAACGGCCAGCTCGCCCCGGCCCATGTCTCCGGCCAAAAAGGCCACGCCCGCGATGGAGAAGTGGCTCAGCTCCACCGAGGTGCCGCCCAGGTCGGTCAGGGTGACCAGATAGTTGACCTTGGGCTCGGGGATGCGGGTGGGCACTTCGTCACCCCCCGTGCCCATGGCCATGATCAGAGGCATCGTCACAAGCAAGGCGCACAGAACTATGACTCTCAGGCTGCGGGGCATGGGGATTCTCCTTGTATATTGCCGGTGAGGGCCGCCCCTTTGGAACCGAGGCGTCCTTATCCGCTCATATTAAAAGATTTGGTAGCACGCCGCCACCCCCGGAGCCAAGTAAAAACACATCCTCTTCTTGGCCCGGTTCCTGGGGGGTGCTATGCTGAAATAGCCCGCACGGCCAATCAGCAGTACCAAGGGGAGTTCAGGCAGTAATGCTCGATGAAATGCGCCGCCGCTGGAGCGTGATCCCGACCTGGATCAAGGTGGTGCCGGTGGCCGGCCTCTTGGTCGGGTTGGGCCTTGCCAACTGGTGGCTGCTACCCCTGCGGCCCGATCTTGCCGCCTTTGTGCAGCGCCTGTTCTTTTTGCCCCTGTTCATGGCCAGCCTGCTCTTTGGTCTCAAGGGCGGGCTCATCTGCGCCGCGCTGATCGGCCTCAACTACCTGGACTTCTTCCACGACCCCGCCAACGGCCGCGCCGCCACCTATTTGATGGCCCTTGAGCTGTCGCTCTACTTCTTCACCGGCGCCCTCACCGGCTTTTTGGTGGACCGGGAGCGCCGCGAGGCCAAGCGACTCAAAGAGGCTGAAAACCTGGCTCTTTTGGGCCAAGCCGCCGGGGCGGTGGCCCATGAGCTCAAAACCCCCTTGATCGCCATAGGCGGCTTTGCCCAGCGCATCCAGCGCGACCTGCCCCCGGACCACCCCTACCGCCATCAGCTGAAGATCCTCGTGGACCAGGTAAGCCACATGGAGGCCCTGTTGCGCCAGATGCTGGACTACACCCGGCCCCTGGAGTTGCGTCCGGTGCCGGTGGACCCGGCCGAGTTGGTCCAGGAGGTCTTTCTCCTCACCGAGGCCATGGCCAAGAAACGGGCGGTGCGCCTGGCCCACGAGCTGGGCGGCAAAGAGCTCACTGTGCCCGCAGACCGCATCCGGCTCAAGCAGGTGCTCATAAACCTGGTGCAAAACGCGGTGCAGGCCTCGCCCCGGGGCGGGGTGGTGGTGGTCAGGGCCCTGGAAGACAAGGAACACCTCACCCTGGAGATAATGGACCAGGGTCCGGGCATCGCCCCGGAAGAACAGAAAAACATCTTCCTGCCCTTTTTCACCACCAAAAAGGGGGGAACCGGCCTGGGCCTGGCCATCACCCGCAAGAACGTGCTGGCCCATCATGGCGAGTTGGTTCTGCAAAGCGCCCCGGGCAAGGGCAGCACCTTCCGGGTGGTCCTGCCCCGCGCCGGCGAAGGCGCTGCCGCCGCCACACCCTAGCGCTTCCCGGAGCAAGCCCGAGCGCGGCTTTGGGCCGCGGGCCGCCCTCTTATACCGGCTATCCCCAGCGCAGCTTGGTTTTGAGAATCTCGAAGTAGTCCTTGAAGGGTGACTGAATAAGATGGACCGTGTGCTCCGAGCGCTGGAAGCGGATCTCGTCGCCCGGTTCCAGCTCCAGGCCCACCTGCCCGTCGCAGGTCAGGGTGGTTTCCTGGGCCCTCTTGCCAAGGGTCACTCCCAAGACCATCTCCGGGGCCAGAAGCAGCGGGCGGTTGCTCAGGGTGAAGGAGCAGATGGGGGCCACCACGATGCAGTTGAGGGAAGGATGGCAGATGGGCCCGCCCGCCGAGAGGTTGTAGGCGGTGGATCCGGTGGGGGTGGAGACGATCAGGCCGTCGGCCTGGAAGGTGGTCAGCGGGCGGCCGTCCACCACCGCCTCCAGTTCCACGATGCGCGCCAAGGCGGCCTTGTTGATAACCAGGTCGTTGAGAGCTGTGAACCGGGCCAGCTGGACGCCGCTCCGGCGCACCACCGCGTCCAGCATGAGCCGGGGGGAGGCTTGGTAATGCCCCTGGAGCACCTTTTCCATGGCCGGCAAAAGTTCGCCGGGGGCCAGGGCGGTAAGAAAGCCCAAGCCGCCCAGGTTCACCCCCAGGATGGGCACCCGCTCCAGGCCGCAGGCCACCACCTGGCGCACCGCGCCCAGCATGGTGCCGTCGCCGCCCAGTACCACCACCAGCCCGGTGTCCGGGGGCAGGGGCCTTTCCGCCCCGTTGTCGGCCCCGGGTTCGCCGCCCTTGGCCTCCAAAAGGTGGACCGCAGAGCCGCGCCCGGCCAGCCACTGCCCCAGGCTCTCGGCCTGCTCTTGGGCCGCGGGGGTTTTGGCCTTGTAAATTATAGTAACCTTGGGCATTGTGGAAGCTCCTTGGGGGCAAACCTAACAAAAAGCGCCCTTTCTAACAACCAGTATGCCACCACGGGGAATTTCGATGGGGGATGATGATTTCATTCAGGCCCTGAACCAGGCGGTCAAGCAGGAGATAGTGCAGAACTATTTCCGTGAGCGCCGCATCATAGAGGAAGAGATCCAGCTGGTCAACGAGGCGGTCAGCGGCCTGCAGGGAGGGCTTTACGCCTGGGAAAAGCATAGGGCCCGCCTGGGCCGGGCCCTGGGCGACGCGGACACCCGCGAGAAATTCTTCGCCGCCGCCGATCTGGTTTCCCCCCGCCCCGAGTCGGTGGCCGCCTCCGCTCCGGCGGTGGGCCTTTCCCCACCCCGGGGGCTGACCAGGACCTCCCGCTACACCAGCCTGATTCGCGGGCTCTACAAGGTGTTGGTGGACGAGGCCGCCTCCCTGGAGGACGAGCGCCAAAGGGCGCTGAAGCTCATGAAGGAAGTCAACCAGGACATCGCGGCCTTCGAGGCCAACCACGACCTGATGATGCTGGCCAGCTACCTGCGCTCGCTAAGCCCGGAAACCCTGCAAAAGCGCAAGATCCTGGGGGTAAACTTCACGGCCCAGGAAAAGGCGCTCTCCGCCGCGGCCCTTTCCTTCCGGCAGCTCAGGGCCAAGGATCTGAGCCTGGACGCCCCCCTGCCCAAGCCCAAACCAGTTTCCCAGGTCATGGAAGAAGTAAGCGGGCTGCTCAAGCAGTCGCTGAAACGCAATCCCCAGGCCGGCAAGGATTTCTTTTGAAGCATCCCGCTTGCGGCCCGCCGGGCCGATCTGCTATTGCTGAGTAGCTCGCATCCTGCCTAGGGAGGTACATGGCCAAGGCGCGCCACAAGGTTAAAAGCTTGTCCCAAGCGGTGGGCGAATTGGTGCGCCCCGGCGACAGCGTGGCCCTTTCCGCCGCCCTGGAGGGCTGCATCCCCTACGCCGCGGCCCATGAGATCATCCGCCAGGGCATCGGGCCTCTCACCCTGGTGGCCCCCATCAGCAACATCAGCATCGACCAGATGATCGGCGCCGGCCTGGCGGAGCGGGTCATCGCCGCCTGGGTGGGCAACGTGAGCACCGGCATCGGCTACAACTACCGCCGGGCGGTGGAACAGGGTCTGCCCCGGCCCCTGGAGGTGCTGGACCACAGCAACTTCTCCATCACCCTGGCCCTGGAGGCCGGAGGCCGGGGCCTGCCCATGGCCGTGGGACGCTCGCCCATGGGCAGCGACATGGCCCTGAACAACCCTCAGTTCAAAAGCTTCTCCTGCCCCCACTCCGGCCAGAAGCTCCTGGCCATCCAGGCGCTCAACCCCGACGTGGCCCTGCTCCACGTGCAGCGGGCCGACGCCCAGGGCAACTGCCAGGCCTGGGGGGCCAGCGGTTTCGCCAGGCAGGCGGCCATGGCCAGCCGCCGGGTGCTCATAACCTGCGAAGAGGTGGTGGACAGCGAGGTGATCCGCCGCGACCCGGACCGCACTCTGGTGCCGGGGCTGTTGGTGGACGCGGTGTGCGAGGTGCCCTGGGGGGCCCATCCCGCCCCGGTGCAGGGATACTACGACCTGGACAACCAGTTCTACCTGGACTATGCGGCCGCCACCCGCGAGCCCGCCGGGGCCCGGGCCTGGCAAACCGAGTGGGTGGACGGGCTGGAAGGCCGCGAGGCCTACGTGGCCAAGCTGGGCGGCGAGCGCCTGCGCTCGCTCATGGTGAGCCACAGCCGCCCCAGCGCGCCGTTGGAGTACGGCTGGTGACGGACTACACCCCGGCCGAGATCATGGTGACCGCCGCCGCCCGGCAGATACGCGACGGCGAGGTGGTGTTCGTGGGCATGCGCCTGCCGCTGTTGGCCTTCATGCTGGCCAAAGAGACCCACGCGCCCCATGCCCTGGGCCTTTTTGAAAACGGGGTGCTGCGCGACCAACCGGCCACCGCGCCCATCATCACCATGGGCGACGCGCCCAACCAGTGCGGGGCGCTCAAGGTCTGCGGCCTGGACGAGGTGATGAGCCTGCTCTCGGGCGGGCGGGTGGATCTGGGTTTCATCGGCGGGGCCCAGGTGGACCAGTGGGGTAACGTGAACACCCATCTGGCCCCCAAGCCGGACGGTAGGGCGGTGCGCCTGCCCGGCTCGGGCGGCGGGGCGGACATCGCCTGCCTGGCCGGCCGCCTGCTCATCATCATGAATCACGAGCGCCGCCGCCTGGTGCCCCAGGTGGACTATGTCACCTCCCCCGGCTGGGGGCCCCATCCCGGCTGGCGCGAGGAGCAGGGGCTCACCCGGGGCGGGCCGGCCGCCCTGATCACCTCCCTGGGGGTGTTCAGCTTTCCCCGGGGACGGGCCGAGTTGAGCTCGGTGCACCCGGGGGTGAACCCGGAACAGGTGGCCCGGGAAACCGGTTGGGAGCTGACCCAGGCGCCCGGGCTGGGAACCACCCCGGAGCCCACGGACCGGGAACTGGCCATAATCAGGCGCTTTGATCCCAACCGGTTCTGGACCGCCTGATTTTTTTGGGGTTGACAATTTTGGGGCGCTGACCTATCGTCACAAAATAGCTACAAATTAGTCATTTTGTAGCATAGATTCTTGGACGATTCGCACCAGGATCAGGGCCCCAACCCCAAAACCGCCGAGGCCTCAGGAGCATGAGCGAAACTGAAAATGCAGCCCGCCGGAAGCGTTCCGGAGCCGAGGAAAAAGCCTCCGATGCCCGTCACAAGGCCAAGTTCGAGGTCTATGGCGAGGAGATGATCGAAAAGGAGGTCAAGCAAAGCGGCAATTCCGGCAGGGTATACCTGCCCCCGGAGTGGGTTGGCAAAAACGTAAAAATCATCCGCATTGATTAAAGGCGAGGCGACAAGTGCCCTTGAATCTGCGCCCCATGACTCAAGAGGACCTTAGCGAGGTCCAACGCATTCAGGCCCGCATCACCCGGCAGCCGGTTCCCCAACCCTGGATGGACATGCTGGCCGAGCATGTGGACAATACCTACCGCCTGGGCTACGTGGCCGAGGAAAGCGGCGCGGTGCTGGGTTTCATCCTGGGTGAGATCAAAATCGGCGGTTTCGGCACCGAGCTGTCCGGCTGGCTGGAGCTGGTGGGGGTGGAGCCCAACCACATGGGCTCGGGCATGGGCGCGGCCCTGGTGGAAGCCCTGTTCAACGCCCTCCGGGAGCGGGGCGTGCAGGAAATCTACACCGCGGTGCGCTGGGACTCCGGCGACATGCTGGCCTTTTTCAAGAAGCTGGGCTTTGACCAAAGCGCCTTCATCAACCTTCGCCTGAAAGACTGACCCCCCGTCAACGCGCGGCCCCGGAGCCCCCGTCGGGGCCCGGCTTCGTTTGTGCGCCAAGCATCGGCCCCCGCCGCGTGGCGGCGGTCTTTTCAGCCTGCCCCCCAAACCGGCCAACCCGGGTGGGCAATCAGTATAACCAATAGATAATTAAGTAATTATTCAGCCATTCCCTTGGGGAGGCGGAGTGAATTTGTTTGTTTTGTTATGTCATAAATGACATACTTCATTTGCTATGTCAAAAATGACATATTTTTTTGAAGACTAATATGGAAGGTAATTTCCTGTAATTATTGATTATTGAAGTTTGCACCCGCCGAGCGCCCCTGACGGGGAAAAAATTCCGGTTGACATCCCCCGCGAGCCCTCTATAAAGTCACATTATAGCTACAATCTAGTTGTTTTGTAGCGCTGATGTAACTGCTTTGTAGCTATCGGAAAGGACAATGCCAAGGCCGAACCGGCCGACGCGCCGCCAAGTCACTCAAGGGAAGAAAACGACATGGAACCCAAACGAAACCCAGCCAAGCGGCCCGGCCTAGCGGGGCCAAACGCCGCCCAAAAGCCCGGCGGCTTCAGCGGCAAGACCAAATTCGAGGGCTACGGCGAAGAGATGATCGAAAAGACCGTAAGTCAAAGCGGTAGCTCCGGCCGGGTGTACCTGCCTCCGGAGTGGGTCGGCAAAAACGTGAAGATCATTCGCCTCAACTAAAGACCAGACGAGGAGCCCAGCCGTGAATTTGCGCCCCATGCAACAAAAAGACCTGCCCGAGGTCAAGCGCATCCAAGACCGCATCACCCGCCAGGAGGTCTCCCAATCCTGGGTGGACATGCTGGCCGCGCACGTGGACAAAACCTACCGCCTGGGTTTCGTGGCCGAGGAAGACGGCGAGGTGCGCGGCTTCATCCTGGGTGAAATCAAGATCGGCGGCTTCGGCACCGAACTCTCCGGCTGGCTGGAGCTTTTGGGCGTGGAGCCCAGACTCATGGGCTCCGGCGTGGGCGCGGCCTTGGTGGAGACCCTGTTCGCGGCCCTGTGGGGGCGCGGGGTGCGCGAAATCTACACCGCCGTGCGCTGGGACTCCGGCGACATGCTGGCCTTCTTCAAGAAGATCGGTTTTGACAAGAGCCCATTTATCAATCTTAGGTTCGAGCAACCACTTTAGCTTTAACCGGTCCGGCCATCCGCCAGGCAGCGGAAGGCCGAGGCCAACCACCGCGCCCGCCCCCCCGACGATCTGCGGTTCAAGCAAACAGTGCAACCCATGGGTTGCCCAAGCGCCCGGCCCCGGCCGGGCCCAGGGATGAACCGCCGCGCCCGTCCCCCCGACGCTCTGCGGCCCAACCGACCCCGCTACCAAGGACCAGGCCCTCCGGCCGGAGCCGGAGGCCTGAGCAACAATCGACCCCGCCGAAAGCGCCGTTCTCCGGTTCAAGGGAAAGCGCCGGAACGGGGCCTCAGAGACTACCTAGGAGGTTTGGCCATGATCGAAATGTTCGAGGAGTGGTACAAGTCCCGCCACGAATACGCCAAGGAGTGGAAGGACAAAACCGGCGGAAAAGTGATGGGCTTCTTCTGCACTTATGTGCCCGAGGAAATCCTCTTGGCCGCCAACGTGTTGCCGGTGCGCATTTTGGGCTCCCACGAGCCCCAGAACGTCACCGAGCCCCACATTTTCGGCATGTACTGCCCCTTCTGCCGCGACTGTCTGGCTCAGGGGCTGCTGGGGCGCTACGACTATCTGGACGGCATGATGATCGCCCAGAGCTGCCTGCACATCCGCCAGGCCTTCACGTCCTGGAAAAAGCACATGCCCCCGGAGTTCACCTATTACCTGCCCATGCCCCATCAGGTGCAGAGCCCCCGCTCCATCCCCTTCCTGCGCTCGGAGTTGGAGACTTTCAAGGGCGCCGTGGAGCAGTGGGTGGGCAAGGAGATCACCGACGCGGACCTGGACCGGGGCATCGAACTGATGAACGCCTCCCGCCAGGCCATGCGCGATCTCTACGACACCCGCAAAAGCGCCAACTCGCCCATGACCGGCCTGGAGGCCATGTACGCGGCGGCGAGCAATCAATGGATCGACAAGGCCGAGCACACCGCCGCGGTGCGTGAGGCGCTGGCCAAGGAGTTGGTGGGGCGCGACCTGGGCCTGGGGGACAAGACCCGCCTGATGATCCTGGGCTCCGAGGACGACGACACCGCCTTCGTGAACATGGTGGAGGGCTGCGGCTCGGTCATCGTCACCGACGACCACTGCACCGGCAGCCGCTATTTCTGGAACCAGGTGGAGCCCGAGGAAGACCGCCTGCTGGCCATCGCCAAGCGCTACATCAACCGTCCCGCCTGCCCCACCAAGGACTGGCCCCAGCGCACCCGCCTGGAGCACGTGCGCATGCTGGCCCAGGAATGGAACGTGGCCGGGGCCATCATCATCCAGCAGAAGTTCTGCGACCCCCACGAGTTGGACATCCCCGAGCAGCGCAAGAGCCTGGGCGAAATCGGTGTGCCCACCCTGTTCCTGGAGCTGGACGTCACCGTGCCGGTGGGGCAATTCAAGATCCGCGTGGAGGCCTTCCTGGAAATGTTGGCCGAAGAGGATCTGTTCTAGGGACCACACATTGCTGTGTATCGGGAGGTTTTTAAAATGGCCAATTACCCCACGGAAACCCTGTTGTCTTGGAGCAAAGCCAAGGAGATCAGGGAGACCTATTACAAAAACTACGCCGCCGCCCACGACAAGGGCGGCATCCGCTGGGTGGGCGGAGCCTGGACTTTCGACGCGGTGCCCGCCGGGTTGGGGGGCAACGTCTACTCCCTGACCAGTGAGCCCTACGGCGCTTCCTGCGCCTTTAACAAGGACTTCTCCACCCGGGCCATGGAGGCGGCCGAGACCGCCGGCTACGCCCGGGACCTGTGCGCCTACATGCGCAACTACTGGGGCTCCATCCTCATGGACGAGTACGCCTTTGGCGGCCCCTTCCCCAAGCCGGACTTCATCTGGCAGGACCACATCTGCTGCTCCCACGCCAAGTGGTACCAGGTGGTCAGCGAGTTGGAGGGCGGCATCCCCATGTTCTGCGTGGACGTGGCGGTGGGCCCGGCGGAGCCCTTCGGGACGCTCACCGACTCCAAGATCGACTACGTGACCGGGCAGATCCTGGACGGCATCGAGTGGCTGGAAAAGACCACGGGGCGCACCTACGACGACGAGCTGTTCATCGAGGCCTGTTGGAACGACTTCCGCAGCACCTCCAGGTGGGCCCAGGTCTGCGAGCTGAACAAGGCCGTGCCCGCGCCCCTGGACGAGAAGACCATGTACTCCCTGTACGTGCTGGCCACCCTGCAAAAGTCCTGGGGCGTGGTGGCCGACTACTATGACGAACTCTACGACGAGGTCAAGGACCGGGTGGAGCGGGGCATCGCCGCGGTGCCCAACGAGCAGGCCCGGGTGATGAGCGACACCCAGCCGCCCTGGAGCGCCCTGAAGCTGTTCCGTTACCTGGAGCAGTACGGCGTGGTCTCGGTGGGCAGCCTCTACACCTTCGGCCTGGAGGGCATGTGGGACTTCGACCCCGCCACCGGCGACCTGGTGCCCCGGCCCATGCCCGAGAAAAAACCCACCACCCGCGAGGAAGCCGCCCGCGAGTTGGTACGCTGGCATCTGCACAAGCCCGAGTACCAGCACTTCTACGACTGCGACTACAAGAGTCAGATGATGGTCGCCATCTGCAAAAACTGGGGCCTCAGCGGGGTGATGTTGCACTACAACCGCGGCTGCGAGGGCCTGAGCCTGGGCATCGCCGAAAACCGCCTGGCCATTCAGGAAGCCGGTTATCCGGTGATGACCTTTGAGGGCAACATGGGCGACGAGCGCGAGTTCGACCTGGGCCGCACCATGCAGCGGGTGGACGCCTTCATGGAAACCCTGGGAGTCAAGAAGGTGGCGGCCTAGGGCCGTACTTTCGGGAGGACAAACCAATGTATACCGCTGGAATCGACGTCGGAGCCAAGACCGTCAAGATCGTGGTGACCCAAGACGGCAAGATAGTGGACCGCCAGATAGTGCCCGCCGGGCAGGACGCCCAGGCGGCCATCGAAGAGGCCTGGCAGAGCCTGGACACCCCCATCGCCGACATCGGCCTTATCGTGGCCACCGGCTCGGGCCGCAAAAGCACCAAACGGGCCCAGGGCTACGTCACCGAGGTGGCCGCCGCGGCCAAGGGGGCCCAGAAGACCGAACCCGAGGTGCGCACGGTGGTCGACGTGGGCGCCGAGGAGGGCCGGGCCATTCGCATCGACGAGATGGGCAAGTTGGTGGATTTTGCCATCAACGAGAAATGCGCCGCCGGAGCCGGGGCCTTCACCGAGGCCATGGCCCGGGCCCTGGAGGTGGATCTGCCCACCTTGGCCGCCATGAGCCTCAGGTCCACGGGCAACGTGGCCATGAACGCCCAGTGCGCCGTGTTCGCCGAGAGCGAGCTGGTCACCCTGGTGCATTCCAACACCCCCAAGGAGGACATGGCCAAGGCCATCCACGACGCGATCAGCGACCGCATCGTGTCCATGGTGCGCCGGGTGGGCATGGCCGAAAAGGTGATGCTCATCGGCGGCGTGGCCCTGAACGACGGCTTCGTGGCCTCTCTGGCCAACGACCTGGAAACCTCGGTCATCGTGCCCCAAGATCCCCAGCTGGTGTCCGCCTTCGGGGCCGCCATCCTGGGCGAGGAGGGCAACTACGCCGAGTCCCTGTCCGAAACCATCTAATAGCAGGCTTCCCCACGGGAGGATGAAAAATGGCTGAAGAATTTTGGAGATGGACCGAGTCCCGCTGGACCGATCCCGACATCGACTGGAGAAAGGGAGACATCATCACCGGCGGAGTGGACGTGGGCTCGGTGAGCTCCCAGGCGGTGGTCTTCGTGGACGGCCGGCTTTACTGCTACGGCAACACCCGCACCGGCTCCAACAGCCCAGACAGCGCCCACAAGGCCATGGGGCTGGCCATGGAAGACACCGGCATGAGCCTGGATGATTTGCAATACACGGTGGGCACCGGCTACGGCCGGGTCAACGTGCCCTTCGGCAACCGGGCCATCACGGAGATCGCCTGCCACGCCAGGGGGGCCAACTTCATGTACGGCCCCACGGTGAAGACGGTGCTGGACATGGGCGGCCAGGACTGCAAGGCCATCCACTGCGACCCCCGCGGCAAAGTGACCAACTTTTTGATGAACGACAAGTGCGCCGCCGGGACCGGCCGCGGCATGGAGGTCTTCGCGGACCTGTTGCAGGTGCCCATCACCCGGATCGGCGAGCTGAGCCTCCAGGTGGAGAAGGAGCCTCCCCCGGTGTCCAGCACCTGCGTGGTGTTCGCCAAGAGCGAGGCCTCCTCCCTGCTGCGCGAGGGCTGGCCCAAGGAGAAGGTCATCGCCGCCTATTGCTCGGCCATGGCCCACCGGGTGGTCACCCTGCTGGAGCGCATCGGGGTGGAGGAAGACTTCGCCATCACCGGCGGCATCGCCAAGAACGTAGGGGTGGTGGGGCGCATCGAAAAGGAGCTGGGCATCACCGCATTGAAGCCCAAGATCGACACCCAGATAGCCGGCGCGGTGGGCGCGGCCCTGTTCGGCGACGCCCTGGTCAAGAAAGAGCGCAAGAAGGGCTAGGAAAGCATGATCGCCAACTACGGCTATAAGGACGGCAGCGGCGATTACTTCATCGCCATCGACACCGACAAATGCGACGGCTGCGGCGCTTGCGTGCCGGTGTGCCCCGGCGCGGTGTTTATGGTGATGGACGAAGACCCCAACGACCCGATGCGCGAGGAGCCGGTGGCGGTGGTGGCCGACGATCAACGCAAGAAGATCAAGTACGCCTGCGCCCAGTGCAAACCGGGCGGCGAACGGAGCCCCTTGCCCTGCGTGGAGGCCTGCCCGGTGGATGCCATAGCCCACTCCTGGTAGGCCGCGCCCCGGACGACGCTCCCCGGGGGGCGGCCGGCTCCGAAGGCCGTCCCCCCTTTTTACCTCGCACCTACGCGCGGGGCCGCGCCGCCCCCTGGGAGGAGCCATGAGCCCGATCAATATTAGCATAGACGGACAGCCGGTGGAGGCCCAGAAAAACGACACCATTCTTGAGGCCGCCCGCCGGGCCGGAATTTACATCCCCACCATCTGCAACCACCCCGACCTGCCGCCGGGCAAGGGCAAGAAACCGGCTCCGGCGGTGTGGCAGGGCGGCGTCAAAATTGAAAACGCCCAGGAGGATGAGCTGGGCGGCTGCGGCCTATGCGTGGTGGAGCTGGCCGGGACGGCCGAGCCCCAACCCGCCTGTAGTACCCCCGTGGCCGAGGGCATGGTTATAACCACCAGCAGCGAGGCTCTGAACAAGCTGCGCAAGCAAAAGCTCATCCCCATCCTGGCCCGCCATCCCCACGCCTGCCTGGCCTGCGCCCAGGCGGCGGGCTGCTCGCGCACCCAGTGCTCCTCCAACGTGGCCGAGGCCGAGCGCTGCTGCGAGCAGTTCGGCAACTGCGAGCTGCAAAAGGTGGTCAACTACCTGGGCATCCACCAGGACACCCCCCGTTGGATTCCCGGCGGCCGGCCCAAGCTCCTGGACGATCCCCTGTACAAACGCGACTACAACCTGTGCATCGGCTGCACCCGCTGCGTGCGGGCCTGCGAGGACCTGCGCGGGGTGGGGGCTTTGGGCTTCGTATTCGATGAAAACGGCCAGGTGCAGGTGGGCACCCTGGCCCAGGGCCTGGCCGAGAGCGGCTGCCGCTTTTGCACCGCCTGCGTGGAGGTGTGCCCCACCGGGGCCATCCTGGACCACAAGCTGCCCAGCGGGGACAAAAGCAAGGCCCTGGTGCCCTGCCGCAGCGCCTGCCCGGCGGAAATCGACGTGCCCGAGTATCTCAGGCTCATCGCCGCCGGGCGGCCGGAGCAGGCCCTGGCGGTGATCCGCCAACGGGTGCCCCTGCCCGGCGTGCTGGGCCGGGTGTGCGTCCACCCCTGCGAGGACAACTGCCGCCGGGGCTCGCTAAACGAGCCCATCAGCATTTGTCTGCTCAAGCGCTACGCCGCCGACCAGGGCAGCGGGGCCTGGAAGGCGCGCCTGGAGCGGCTGCCCGCCACCGGCAAGAAGGTGGCCGTGGTGGGCGCGGGCCCGGCCGGGCTCAGCGCCGCCTTTTTCCTGGCCCGCAAGGGCCACGCGGTCACCATGCTGGAGGCCGAGGAGCGCCCCGGCGGCATGCTGCGCTACGGCATCCCCGCCTACCGCCTGCCCCGGGAGGTGCTGGAGTCCGAGATAGGCGACATAGCCGCCCTGGGGGTGGAGATCAACACGGGCGTCAAGGTGGAGTCCCTGGAGGAGCTGACGGCCCAGGGCTACGACGCCCTGTTCCTGTCAATGGGAGCCCAGCTTCCGCGGCGCCTTAATATCGAGGGCGCGGAGCAGCCCTCGGTGCTGTGGGGCCTGGACTTTTTAAAGGCCATCCGCCGGGGCCAAGACCCTCAGGTAGGGCCCAAGGTGGTGGTGGTGGGCGGCGGCAACGTGGCCATCGACGTGGCCCTGTCCGCCTTGAGGCAGGGAGCCCGAGAGGTGGACCTGGTCTGTCTGGAAAAGCGCGAGGAAATGCCCGCCCATCCCTGGGAGGTGGCCCAGGCCGAAGAGGAAGGCGTGCGCGTGCGCAACGCCTGGGGCCCGCTGCGGGTGGCTCCGGACGGCGCGGTCGCCTTCCGCCGCTGCACGGCCGTGCTCGACCGACAGGGCCGCTTCAACCCCAGCTACGATGACGCCGAGGTCATGGAACTGCCCGCGGACCAGGTGATCATGGCCATCGGCCAGGCCACGGACCTGGGCCTTCTGGGCGCGGGCGGCGGAGTTGGCGTGGCCCGGGGGCTGATAGCGGCGGACCCCGACACCCTGGCCACGGACGTGGCCGGGGTGTTCGCCGGGGGCGACGCGGTGGTCATGCCCGGAGCGGTGATCCACGCCATCGCCGCCGGGCGCAGGGCGGCCCGGAGCATGGACGAATACCTGGGCGGCGACGGGGACATAGACTTCAGCCTGACCCGGCCCGAGCCCCTTAGCCCCCGCCTGGGCCGGGTGGAGGGCTTTGCCTTGCAGCAAAGGGTGGCCCCGGCCTGGCTGTCCCCGGAGCGGCGCAGCCGGGGCTACGAGGAGACCTGCCAGGGGTTCAACTCCGGGCAAGCCGAGGCCGAGGCCGGGCGCTGCTTGCAGTGCCAGCTAAGGCTGATGATCAGCCGGGTGCCCGGCCCGCCGGAGCATTTGTTGCCCCTCAACCAAGAGGCGGTAGACGGGGTGCCGGAAAGCGAGGGGGTGTTCATCCTCTTTGACCCGGAGAAAAACATCCTGGTCATCCAGGGCGCCATGAACCTGCGCGAGGGCCTGAACGAGCGCCTGGAAGGCGGCTCCAGCGCGGCCTATTTCGAATACGAACCAGACCCCATGTACTCCAAGGCCGAGAGCGAGCGCATCCAGGCCTATCTCCAGCGGCACGGCTCCATGCCGCCGGGCGACGGCTCCGGCGGCGGGGACGACCTGGACGATCTTTTCTAGACGCCCCTGGGGGGCGAGGCTATATTTGCAGCAAGCCGCCGTGGCCCCCGCCCGCGCGAGGGCGGTCGCAGGCGGCCCAGGAGGATTTCCGTGACTTGCGCATCCCAACGAGAGGCCCAGCTTTTGGCAGAGGGCTGGGTCAAACAGTTCATGACCAACGAGCCCCGTTTGAGCGAGGCCGTGGTCGAATACTCCGCGCTGGGCTTTCAGGTGCATCTGGAGCCGGTGGACCCGGCCGCCTGCGCCGCCCAGGGCGGCTGCACCGCCTGCTTCGCCGCGCCCGAGGCGGCGGCCCAGTTCAAGATCATCTACACCCGCCGCCCGAAGTAGAACGACTCCCAGGGGGAGGGTTCACCCGATTCACGACGGTTGTGTCCCGGCCCCGGCCGAGATATGATTTGCCATGCACCACCGCAAGCTCATAATCCTCGCCGCCTTGGCGCTGTTCCTGCCGGCCTGTCTGGCCCTCCCGGCCCGGGCCCAGGAAACCGCCGCCCCGCTGAAGTGGCAAACCCTGTCTACCGGCATGGAATTCGTCCTGTGGGACAACCTGACCCCCTCGCGCAGCGGCAGCTCTCAGGTGGCCCTCCTGCGCATCGACCCAAGGCGCTACGACTTCAAGGTGCTGGCCGCTCCGGAGGGCCAGGAGGGAGAAACCGCCGGGCGATGGCGGGAGGCCAGCGGGGCCCTGGCCGTGTTCAACGCCGGGCTCTACACCCCCGAGGGGCGTCACCTGGGCTACCTACTGCAAGACGGCAAGGAACTGAGCCCCTTGGTGCCCCAGCAGGACGGCCTGTTTTTGGCCGGGCCCCGGGAGACGGAGCTACCCCCCGCCCGCATCATCGACCTGCGCTACACCCCCTTTGACCCCAAGCTCAACCCCTACCGCCAAGCGGCCCAATCCCTGATGCTGCTGGACCGCTTCGGCATGATCAGGGTGCGCCGCTCGCCCAGGGTGGCCAACCGCACCGCCCTGGCCCTGGACGACCAGGGGCGCATCCTGGTGGTGGTGACCGAGGGAGGGCATACCCTGTGGGAGCTGGCCCAAGCGCTCAAAAACAGCGGCTTGGCCCTGCGGGAAGTCATGACCATGGACGGAGGGGCCGAGTCCCAGCTGGCCGTGGCGGTGGGCGATTTCACCTATGAGCATTACGGGCGGCTCAGCCCGGCCCCGGACCTGCCCTGGGCCCGCCAGGCCCTGCCCGCGGTTCTGGCCGTATTCAAAAAAAATTAGGGGCCAAGCCTAAGGAGGGGGCCGCCGGGACCGTGGGTGCAGCCCCGGCGGCCATGGGCATGGTGTCCCGGCTTCCATGTAAGAAGCCGGAGGTTGGGTCTGGTTAAGACGCGACCGGTTCGGGGTTCCCCCGCCTAGTCGGCCTGGCGGCGCAAAAAGGCCGGCCAGTCCAAATCGCTGCTGTCGCCGCTCATGGGACGCCCCCCCTGGGTTCCGGGGGAGGTAAGACCCCGGAGAGACGCGCCGTTGCGCCGATAGGTGCGCACGTTGAGCTCGTCGATCTCGCTGATGTCCATCTCCCGGCTGCCGCCGCCGGCCACGCCGCCGCCGCCGGCCACGGCCACCCGGCGCACCTCGCGCACTTCCTCGATCTGGCCGATGCCGGTGGCGATCACCGTCACCCGCATGCTCTCGCCCATGGTGGGATCGATGACCGTGCCCCAGATGATGTTGGCCTCCTCGTGGGCCGCCTCCTGGATGAAGCTGCTGGCCTCGCTGATCTCGTCGATGGTGATCTCGTCGGTGGCGGTGATGTTCACCAACACCCCGCGGGCGCCGTCGATGGTGATGTCCTCCAGCAGGGGGTTGTTGATGGCCCGGGTGGCCGCCTGCAGGGCCCGGTCGTCGCCGCTGGCCTCGCCGGCTCCCATGAGGGCCACGCCCATCTCGCCCATCACCGTGCGCACGTCGGCGAAGTCCAGGTTGATCAGCCCCGGCGTGATGATCAGATCGCTGATGCCCCTGACCGCGTAGAGCAGCACCTCGTCGGCCTTTTTGAGCATGTCGTGAAAACGGGCGTTCTTGGGGGCCAGGGAACGCAGTCTGGTGTTGGGGATCACGATCAAGGTGTCCACCACCTTTTTGAGCTCCTCCACACCCAGCTCCGCCTGCTTGAAGCGGCGCTTGCCCTCGAAATCGAAGGGCTTGGTGACCACGGCCACCGTGAGGGCGCCCACCTCTTTGGCCACCTCGGCGATTACCGGGGCCCCGCCGGTACCGGTGCCGCCGCCCAGGCCGGCGGTGACGAAGACCATGTCGCTGCCCGCGAGCAGCTCCTTGATCTTGTCCCGGTCCTCCAAGGCGGCCTGGCGGCCCACCTCGGGATCGGCCCCGGCGCCCAGGCCCCGGGTGAGGTTTTGCCCCAGCTGCATGTGCACCCTGGCTTTGCTGTTTTCCAGGGCCTGCAGGTCCGTGTTGGCGGCGATGAATTCCACCCCCTTGAGGCCCGCGGTGATCATGTTGTTCAGGGCGTTGTTTCCGCCGCCGCCGACTCCCACCACGCGCAACTTGGCGTTGGCGTCGAGGTTGTCTACCATCTGGATTTCCATGCTCATGTTAACCTCCCCCGTGAGGTTGCCTAGATTACTTCCTTGAACCACTTACGCATACGCTTGGTGATCCGGTTGAAGATCTTCTGGTCACGTATGCGGAACTTTTCCTCTTCTCGGTTGTGCGCTCCGTAGAGCAAGAGCCCCACCGCCGTGGCGTACATGGGGCTGTCGACCACGTCGCTCAAGCCGCCGGTGCCGTGGGGATATCCCAGGCGGGCGGGCATGTTGAATATCTGCTCGGCCATCTCCTCCATGCCCTCGATGAGCGAGGAGCCGCCGGTTACCACCACTCCGCCGGCCAGGGCCTGGCCGGGGTAGTTTTCCGCTATCTCCTGATGAGCCAAAACCAGGATTTCCTCCACCCTGGCCTCCAGGATCTCGGCCACTATGGCCCGGCTCACCTTTTGCGGCGGGCGCCCGCCCACCCCTTCCACCAGGATGGCTTCGTCGCGCCCGGCCAGGGAGCTCAGGCAGCAGCCGTAGTTGCGCTTGAGCCTTTCCGCCGCGGCCACCGGGGTGCGTAGCCCCATGGCCAGATCGGTGGTCAGATTGTTGCCGCCCAGGGCCACCCCGCCGGTGTGCTTGATGGCCTGGCCGGAAAACAGGGCCAGGTCGGTGGTGCCGCCGCCGAAGTCCACCAGGATCACCCCCAGGTCGCGTTCCTCGGGGGTCAGCACCGCCTCGGCGCTGGCCAGCGACTGCAATACGATGTCGCCAACGTCCAGCCCGGCGGTGTTGCAGCACTTGATGAGGTTGTGCACGCTGGCCACCGCCCCGGTAACCAGGTGCACGTCGGCCTCCAGGCGCAGGCCGCTCATGCCCACCGGGTCGGTGATCCCGCCCCGCCCGTCCAGGATGTACTGCTGGGGCAGGATGTGGATAACCTCGCGGTCGGTGGGAATGGCCACGGCCCGGGCGTTGTCCACCACCCGTTCCTTGTCGCGGGCGGTCACCTCGCTGCCCTTGACCGCCACCACCCCGTGGGAGTTGAATCCCTTGACGTGGCCGCCGGCGATGCCGGTGTTCACCGAGGTTATCTCCACCCCGCTCATCAGCTCGGCCTCTTCCACCGCCTTCTTGATGCTGGCCACCGTGGTCTCGATGTTGACCACCACGCCCTTGCGCAGTCCCTCGGAGGGGTGGCTGCCCATGCCCAGGACCTCGATGCCCTCTTCGCTGAGCTCGCCCACCACCGCGCAGATCTTGGTGGTGCCTATATCCAGGCCCACGATTATTTCGCCGCCCTTTTTCATGCTTTCTCCCGGCCCAGGCGCACCACCACGCGCCGCGAAGATTCCAGATCGATGAGCCTGGCCCGCTCCAGTTCGCCCCGCTGGTCCAGATCGCCGCGCACCTGCTCCAGGCGGGCCAGGCGGCGGGCGTAATCCTTGAAGCCCAAGCGCACCACCGGGGTCAGATCGTTGAACAGCAGGCTGATGCCCCACACCCGATCCAGGTGCAGCTCGGCCAGGCGGCCGCCGGGGGCCAAGTCCGAGGCGGGCAAGAGGCCCAGCAGCCGCCGGGCCGCGGCCATGAGCTCCAGCACCTCGTCGTCGGGCTGGGCCAGGTCGGCCCGGCTGAGCCCGGTGATCACCGGCAAATCGGGCAGGGCCCGGCGCCGGTGCACCGCGATGGGCCGCAGATCCTGGTCCAGGTAAAACAAGTGGCCTTCCACCAGGGCCATATACGCGGGACGGCGCTCGCTTACCTGGATGATCACCGTGTCCGGCAAACGGCGCCGCACCTCGGCGGTCTGTACCCAGGGCAGGGCCCGCACCCGCTGGGCGATCTCGCCCACCGGCAGGGCCAGCAGGTTGCTGTCGCTGCCCACCTCGGCCGCGCTGAGGATATCCAGGCGGCTGAGGTGGCCGGTGCCCCACACCTCGGCCCGCTGCACGGCCAGGGCCCGGCTGGTGCTCAGCAGGCTCCAGGTGGCCAGCAAGGCCAGGCTCACCCCCAAAAACACCCCCGTGGCCAGCAGCCCCTGGCGCAACAAGCCCTTGGCCGCCACGGGCAGAGGCTTCACCTCCTTGACCGCCGGGGCGCGCCGGGCCACCCGCTGGGTGTCCAGGCAGGCCTTCATCGGCTTGGCGCAAAGGGCGCGGCCGACGCTGCGGCTATGGCTGCGGCGCTTAAACACCAACCACCTCCACCTCGGGCTCCAGGCGCACGCTGAAGGCGTCCATGACCTTGAGCACCACCGTGTTGATCAGGCTCAAGATGTCGGCCGCGCTGGCCCCGCCTCGGTTCTCGATGAAGTTGGCGTGCACCCGGCTGACCACCGCCCCGCCCACGGCCAGGCCCTTGAGCCCGGCGGCCTCGATGAGCCGCCCGGCGTGGTCGCCCTCCGGGTTCTTGAAAACGCTGCCCGCGGTGCGCGCCGCCAGGGGCTGGCGCAGGCGCCGCAGCTGCAACAGGGCCTTGCGGCGGCGCTCCACCTCGGCGGGCATGGTGGGGCTGAGCTTCAGCCTAGCCCCCAGGACCAGGGCTCCGGCGGGCAAGACCCGGCGGCGGTAGCCCGAGGGCAGATCCTTGCCCGCGGCCTCGATCATCTCGCCGCCGGGCAACAGCAGGCTCACCCCCGAGGTAAGCTCGGCCATGTCCCCGCCGTGGGCTCCGGCGTTGGTGGCCACCGCCCCGCCCAGGCTGGCGGGGATGCCCGCGGCCCACTCCAGGCCGGCCAGGCCTTGGCGGGCGACCAGGCGCACCGCGCCGGGCAGGGGCGCGCCGCCCCCGGCCAAAAGGGTGTCGCCCTCCAGGGCCAGCTTGCCCAGCTCGCCGCCCAGACGGATCATCACGCCGGAAAAGCCCGCGTCGCCCACCAGCAGGTTGGAGCCCCGGCCCAGGGGCTTGTAAGCCAACCCGGCCTCGCCGCAGGCGGCGAGCAGCCAGGCGGCCTCGGCCGCGCTGTTCACCCGCGCCAGACACCAGGCCGGCCCGCCCACACCCCAGGTGGTGTGGCGGCTCATGGGCTCGTCAAAGCGGGCCCGGGCGCCCAGCCGGGCCTGGATCAGCTTTTTCAGCTCAACCGACATGGCTTTGCACCAGTTCCTCGCCCAGGCGCCACACGTCGCCCGCGCCCAGGGTGATAAGCACGTCGCCCGCGCCCAGCATCTTTTCCAGGCGAGTCGCCGCTTCTTGCCGCCCGCCCACGTATTCCACCGAGCGGTGGCCGTGGGAGCGGATGGCCGCGGCCAGGCCCTCGGCGCTCACCGAGGGGTCTTCGGGCTCCCCGGCCGCGTAGACGTCCAGGACCAAAAGCTCGTCCGCCCCGTAGAAGGCGGTGGCGAAATCCTCGAACAGGTCGCGCAGGCGGCTGTAGCGGTGGGGCTGATGGGCCACCACCAGGCGGCGGTCCGGCCAGCATTCGCGAGCGGCGGCCAGGGTGGCCTTGATCTCGGTGGGGTGGTGACCATAGTCGTCCACCACCAGGCAGCCGCCGGGGCCGGTGCCCTTGGCCTCGAAGCGCCGCCCCACTCCCTGGAACTCGGCCAGGGCCTTTTTGGCCGCCTCCAGCTCCACCCCCAGCTCCAGGGCCACGGCCAGGGCGGCCAAGGCGTTCTGCACGTTGTGGCGGCCCGGCAGGGGCAGTTCCACCGCCCCGGCGGATTCCCCGCGCACGTAAAGGGTGAATTGGGTGCCCATCCCGTGAGGCCGCGGGTCGCGGGCCTGCACGTCGGCCTGGGAGGAGAGCCCGTAGGTGACGGTGCGTTTGTTCACCCGGGGGATCAGCCCGGTGAGGCGCTCGTCGTCCAGGCACAGCACCGCCGCGCCGTAGAAAGGCACCTTGTTCATGAATTCCACGAAGGCGTCGTCCAGGGCCTGGTCCGAGCCGTAGTGTTCCATGTGCTCGCGGTCCACGTTGGTGACCACCACCACCACCGGGGTCAGGCGGGTGAAGGAGCCGTCGCTCTCGTCGGCCTCGGCCACCAAAAACTCGCCGGAGCCCAGACGGGCGTTGCTGCCCAGGGCCCCCACCTTGCCCCCCACCACCACGGTGGGGTCCAGGCCACCGGCGGCCAACAGGGTGGCCACCAGGGAGGTGCAGGTGGTCTTGCCATGGGCCCCGGCCACGGCCACCCCGTACTTGAGGCGCATCAGTTCCGAGAGCATCTCGGCCCGGGGGATCACCGGGATGAGGCGCTCGCGGGCCCCCTGCACCTCGGGGTTGTCTTCGTGCACCGCCGAGGAGACCACCACCACGTCGGCCCCTTCCACGCAGTCGCGGTGGTGGCCGATCTCCACCCGCGCCCCCAGCTTGGCCAGGCGGCGGGTGGTGTCGCTTTCCTTGAGGTCGCTGCCGCTCACCTGGTGGCCCAGGTTGATCAGCACCTCGGCGATGCCGCTCATGCCGATGCCCCCGATGCCCACGAAGTGGATGCGCTGGTGCCTCTGATACATCAGGCCGCCTCCTTCATGAGTTGAAGGCAGCGCCCGGCGATGTTCCCGGCCGCCTGGGGCCGGGCCAGTTCCAGGGCCCGGCTCTCCAGGGCCTCGCGCTGGTCGGCGCGATCCATCATTTCGGCGATGGCGCTCGCCGCCGCCTGGGGGGTTAGCTCGGCGTCAAGAATCATTCGGGCCGCTCCGCCCTCCACCAGGGCCTGGGCGTTGAGGCGCTGGTGATCGCCCGCCGCAAAGGGATAGGGCACGCAGATCATGGCCCGGCCGGTGGCCAGGCCCTCGGTCACCGTGCCCGCTCCGGCGCGGCACAGCACCAGGTGGGCGCGGCCGTAGCAGGCCCCCACCTGCTCGAAGAAGGGGGCCACCTCGGCGGCGAAGCCCGCCGCGGCGTAGGCCTCGCCCACCCACGAGGCGTCGGCCTCGCCGGTCTGGTGGATGAACAACAGGCGCTCCTTGCGCTCGGTCAACAGCTCCAGCGCCCCGGTCACCGCCTGGTTCAGGCTTCTGGCCCCCTGACTGCCCCCCAGCACCAGCACGGTGAAGCGCCGCGCCGGGTCCTCGCGCTCCACCCCGGCCGCCTGCTGCAACAGCTCCTGGCGTACCGGGTTGCCCAACAGCTCGCTCTTGCCTCGGGGGAAATACTTTTGGGCGGCGGCAAAGGCCACGAAAACCTTGGCGGCCAGCTTGCCCAGCACCCGGTTGGTCAGCCCCGGCAGGGCGTTCTGTTCCTGCACCGCCAGGGGCACCCCGCACAGGCGAGCGGCCAGGCCCAGGGGCAGGGCCGCATAGCCCCCCACCGCCAGCACCAGGCCGGGACGGCGGCGGCGGATGAGGCCCACGGCCCGCAGCACCGCGCCGGGCACCACGGCCAGGGCGCTCAGGCGCGAGAGCAGGCCCTTGCCCCGGAAGGCCTTGGCGGGCAGCACCTCCTGGGCATAGCCCGCCTGGGAAAGCACGCGGCTCTCCAAGGGACGCCCGGCGTTGACAAAGGCCAGGGCCAGGCCCGGACGGGCCGCCAGCAGTTGACCGGCCACGGCCATGCCCGGGAACAGGTGGCCGCCGGTGCCGCCGCCGGCTATGAGCACCGTGGGACTCAAGCTTTCCTCCCGCTGCCCGCGGCCACGCTGAGCAAGATGCCCACGCAAGCGAAGTTGACCATCAGGGAGCTGCCGCCGTAGCTGATAAAGGGCATGGTCAGGCCCTTGGTGGGCAACAGGCCCATAACCACCCCGGCGTTGATAAAGGCCTGCAAGCCGATGATCAGGGTGGACCCCATGGCCAGGTAGGTGCCGAACAGCTCCCGGGCCTCCAGGGCGATCTTCACCCCCCGGATGACCAGCAGCAAGAACAGGCCCAGCACCAACAGCACGCCCCAGAGACCCAGCTCCTCGCCCAGCACGCTGAAGATGAAGTCGGTGTGGGGCTCGGGCAGGTAAAAGAGCTTTTGCTTGCCCGCGCCGAGCCCGACTCCCCACAGGCCGCCGGAACCCAGGGCGTAAAAGCTGTGGATGATCTGGAAACCGGCCCCCCCGGCGTCGTGCCAGGGGTCCAGGAAGGCCAGGATGCGCTTGAGGCGCCAGGGGTAGTGCACCACCATCACCCACACCAGGGGCGAGGCCAGGGCCAACAGGCCCAGCAGGTAGCTGAAGCGCGCCCCGGCCACGAAAAGCATCAGGCAGGCCAGGCAGAACAGGATCACGCTCATGCCCAGGTCCGGCTCGGCAGCCACGGGCAGGATAAGCAGGAAGGTCACGCCCAGGTGGGGCAGCAGGCCCCGGCTGAAGGTCTTGATCTGCTCCTGATGGCGCGACAGGGAATGGGCCAGGTAGAGCACCAGGGCCAGCTTGGCCATTTCCGCCGGTTGCAGGGAGAAGGGCCCTAGGCGCAGCCAGCGCACCGCGCCGCCCGCCTCGTGGCCCACGCCGGGGATGAGCACCAGGAGCAGGGCGGCCAGAACCCCCAAGAGCACCGGGTAGGTGAAGCGGGCCAGACGGCGATAGTCCATCAGCGCGACGACTCCCATGACCACGATGCCCGCGGTAACGTGCAGCAGCTGGGCCTTGAAGAAATAGGCCCCGTCGCTGTAGCGCTGGGCGGCCAGGGCACTGCCCGCCGAATAGACCATCACCAGGCCCACTCCGGCCAGGGCCAGGGAGGCCAACAGCAGCCAGGGGTCTCCCACCCGGGAGACGGCCTGCCCGGTGGAGGCGGATTTGGGGGCTTCCAGCACTGCTTCAGCCATGGATCACCTCCCGCACCAATTCTTGAAAGTGCTCGCCCCGCTGGGCGTAGCCGGTGTAGGCGTCGAAGCTAGCGCAGCCGGGGCTAAGGAGCACCGCGTGGCCCGGCTTGGCCACCTGGGCCGCTGCCCGCACCGCCGCGGCCAGGTTGGCCACCGTGAGGTTGGGCGCGAACCCTTCTATCTGGGCCTGGATCTTGGGCCCGGCCTCGCCGAAACAGATCACCTGCGCGGCCCGCTGTCTGAGCAGCGGCCCCAGGTCGGCGAAGCGCCCGTCCTTGTCGCGCCCGCCCAGCAATAGCACCACCGGCCCCTCGAGCGCCTCCAGGGCGGCGGCCACCGCCCCCACGTTGGTGCCCTTGCTGTCGTCGTAATAGCGCACCCCGTCCTTTTCCCCCACCAGGGCCAGGCGGTGGCCCAACACCTGATAGGCGGCCAGGGCTCTTTCCATGGCCTCGGCCCCGGCCCCGCAGGCCAGGGCGGCCAGGCAGGCGGCCAGGCAGTTGAGGCGGTTGAAGCCGATGGCCAGATGTCCGTCGGGCAGCTTTACCCGCAGGGGGCCTTGGCCCACGTCCAGCACCAACTCCTCGCCCTCCAGCCAGCCGCCGGGCCGCTGGGGTCCGGCCGCGCCGTAGCCCCACGCCAGGGCCGGGGCGGCCGCGCGGCGCGACCACACCTGGGGATCGTCGGCGCACAGCACGGCCACGTCGCCGTCGGCCTGGTTACTGAACAGGCGCATCTTGCTGTCGGCGTAGGCCGCGAAATTCGGGTAGCGGTCCTGGTGGTCCGGAGTGATGTTGAGCACCACCCCCACCCTGGGCCGCAGCAGCTCCATGGTGTCGGTCTGGAAGGAGCTGACCTCGGCGACCAGCCAGTCGGCCGCCGCGCTCTCGGCGGCCATGTCGCACACCGGGCGGCCCAGGTTGCCTCCCACCAGGGTCTGGAACCCGGCCTGGGCCAGGATGTCGCCCACCAGGGTGGTCACGGTGCTCTTGCCGTTGGTGCCGGTGATCATCACCGTGGGGCACCCGGTGAAGCGCCAGCCCAGCTCCAGCTCACCGATGACCTGGGCTCCGGCGGCGCGGGCCCGCTCTATCTCGGGCAGGCGGTGGTCCACTCCGGGGCTGAGCACGATGAGCTCGGCCCAGGCGAAGTCCTCGGCCCGGTGGCCGCCCAGGCTGAGCGCCACTCCGGCTCCGGCCAGCTCGGCGGCCGCCGGGGGGGCGGGGTTTTGGTCGGTGGCGCGCACCAGGGCGCCCTGGGCCAGGCACAAGAGGGCCGCCGCCCGGCCGCTCACGCCCAGGCCCACCACCAGGACCTTTTTGCCCCTTAGCTCCACCGCTACCTCAGCTTCAGGGTGCTCATGGCCACCAGGGCCAGCACCACGGATATGATCCAGAAACGCACGATCACCTTGGGCTCGGCCCAGCCCTTGAGCTCGAAGTGATGGTGCAGGGGGGCCATGCGGAAGATGCGCTTGCCCCCGGTCATCTTGAAAAAGCCCACCTGCAAAATGACGCTCAGGGCCTCCACCACGAACAACCCGCCCACCAGGGCCAGGAGGATTTCGTGCTTGGTGCACACGGCGGTGATGCCCAAGGCCCCGCCCAAAGACAACGAGCCGGTGTCGCCCATGAAGATCTGGGCGGGATAGGCGTTGTACCAGAGGAAGCCCATCACCGCGCCCACCACCGCGCCGCAGAACACGGCCAGTTCGCCCGCTCCCGGTACGTGCAGGATCTGCAGATAGCTGGCGGCCTTGGCGTTGCCGGTGAGGTAGCTCAACACCAGGTAGGTGGCCGCCGCGATGAGCACCGGACCGGCGGCCAGGCCGTCCAGCCCATCGGTGAGGTTAACCGCGTTGGCGGTGCCCACCAGGATGAACATGGCCAGGGGGATGTAGCCCCAGCCCAGGTCCGGCAGGACCAGCTTGAAAAAGGGCACGGAAAGCTTGGTGCTGTAGCCGGGGTGCAGGTACAGGGCCGTGGCCACCGCCAGGGCCACCAGGGCCAAGAGCAGGAACTTGGTCTTGGCGCTCAGCCCGCCCTCGTTGGCCTTCTTCACCTTCTTCAGGTAGTCGTCCATGAAGCCGATCAGGCCGTAGCATAAGGTCACCCCCATGGCCATCCAGAGGTAGAAGTTGCCCAGGTCGCCCCACAGGAGCAGGGAGACGGTCATGGCGAACAGGATCAGCGCCCCGCCCATGGTGGGGGTGCCCGCCTTGGCCTTGTGGCTCTCGGGTCCCAGCTCGCGGATGTACTGGCCCACCTGCAGCTGGTGCAGCTTGTGGATCACCCAGGGTCCCATGAGCCAGGCGATGAGCAACGCGGTCACCGCCGCGTAGATGGTGCGGAAGGTGATGTAGCGGAATACGTTGAACGCCCCGATGTAGTCGGCCAGGGGCACCAGGAGGTGGTACAGCATTAGTGCCCCCCTCCCGTTTCGCCGCCCAGACGCGCCACCACCCGCTCCATGCCCATGGAGCGCGATCCCTTTATCAGCACCAGGTCCCGCTCGTTCACCAGTTGTTCAATCTCCTGAAGAAGCTCGTCCATGGTCGCGAAGCTCATGGTCTGGGCGGGGGACAGCCCCGCCTCGCGGGCCCCCAGGGCCACCTGTTCGGCCTGCTCGCCCAACGCCGCCACCAGGCGGCAACCGGCCTGGGCGGCCAACCGCCCCATGTCGCGGTGCATCCGGGCGGCGAACTCGCCCAGTTCCTTCATGTCGCCCAACACCAGCACCATGGGCCGTCCCTGGGCCATCTCCCGGGCCGCACCGAGCCCGGCGGCCACCGAGAGCGGGTTGGCGTTGTAGGTGTCGTCCAAAAGCGCCGGGCCGCCCGGAGCGCCGGTCAGGGCCAGGCGGCCGGGCACCGGGGCAAAGGCCTCCAGCCCGGCGGCCACCGCGTCGATGCCCTGGCCCAGGGCGTGGGCCGTGGCCGCGGCGGCCAAGGCGTTCATCACGTTGTGCTCCCCCGGCGCGGCCAGGCGCACCGGGGCCGTTTCTCCGGCCAAGTTCAACACAAAACTCTGGTGCGTTCCCTGGGGTGCCATATCTTGGGCCCGCACCTCGGCCGCGCTTTGGATGCCGAAGCTCACCACCCGGCAGGGCAGGCTGGCCGCGAAGGGGGCCAGCAGGGGATCGTCCAGGTTGACCACCGCCGTGGCCGCCGGGCTCAGGCCCATGAACAGCTCGGCCTTGGCCGCCGCGATGGCTTCCAGGGAGCCCAGCCTGCCGATGTGGGCCGGGCCCACGTTGGTTATCACCCCGGCCTCGGGGGCGGCGATCTCAGTGAGGCGGGCGATCTCGCCCGGCGCGTTCATGCCCATCTCCGCCACGCAGGCGCTGTGGGTGTCCCTGAGGCCCAGCAGGGTTAGCGGCAGGCCGATGAGGTTGTTGAAGTTGCCCTTGGTGGCCAGCACACGGTGACGCCGGCTCAGGATGGCCGCCAGCATCTCCTTGGTGGTGGTCTTGCCGTTGCTGCCGGTGATGGCCGCCACCAGGGCGCTGTGCTCCCGCCGCCAGGCCCCGGCCAGGTCGCCCAGGGCCTTCAGGGTGTCGTCCACCTCCAGCAGGCAGCCGGCTTCGCCCTGGGGCAGGGGGGCTCCCGGGCGGCACAAGGCGGCCGCGGCCCCGGCCGCGAAGGCCTGCGCCACGAAATCGTTGCCGTCGAAGTTGGGGCCGCTCAGGGCCACGAACAACTGGCCCTCGACAATGGTGCGGGTGTCGGTGCTCACCCCGGTGAAGGGCGCGGCGGGGCACTGGCCCCGCGCCTGGGCGCCGGTGGCCTGGAGCACGAAGGCGGCGTCAAGCACCGGCATGGTTGGCCTCCCCTTCGTGCCGCCGTCCCAGGGCCGCCAGGGCCTGCTCCCGGTCGTCGAAGTGGCGCCGCTCCCGGCCCACAATCTGATAGTCTTCGTGCCCCTTGCCCGCGATGAGCACCACGTCCTGGGGACCGGCGGCGGCCACCGCCAGCTCGATGGCCGCGGCCCGGCTGGGCTCGCTGACGTAGGCCGGGCCTTCGGTGTCCAGATCCCGCACCAGCCGCGATCCGGTGGCCGTGAGCCCCTGCTCCACCATGGCCATGACGGCCAGGGGGTCCTCGGAGCGGGGGTTGTCGCTGGTCAGCACCGCCAGGTCGGCCCCGATGCCCACCGCCCGGCCCATGAGGGGACGCTTGCCCTGGTCGCGGTCGCCGCCCGCCCCGAACACGCAGATGAGGCGGCCGGGAGTCAGGGGCCGGAGCGCGGCCAGCACGCTGGCCAGGGCCTGGTCGGTGTGGGCGTAGTCCACGAACACGCTGGGATCGCCGGGCGCGCCGACCACCCGCTGCAGGCGGCCGGGCACTCCCGGGACCGCGTCCAGGGCCCGCTGAATCTCGGCGGGCTCGAAGTCCAGGGCCAGGCCCACCGCCGTGGCGGCCAGGGCGTTTTGCAGGTTGTACAGCCCCACCAGGGGGGTGGACATCTCAAAAGACCCGGCGGGCCAGTCCACCAGGCAGCGGCCGCCGCTGAGCTTGAGCACCGGCGAAATCCCGCGCACCCGGGCCGCCTGGGAAAAGCCGTAGGTCAGGGTGCGCAAGTGCAGGCCGGTGGCCTCGCCCGCCAAGTGGGAACCCTTGGGGTCGTCGGCGCAGATCACCGCCGCCGGATCCTTGCCCTGGCGCTTGGCCTGGGGCAGGAGCTGGTTGAATAGGCGGCGCTTGGCCTGGAAATAGGCATCCATGTCGCCGTGGTAGTCCAGGTGGTCCCGCGTCAGGTTGGTGAACACCGCCGCGTCGAAGCGGCAGCCCGCCGCCCGGTGCTGCTCCAGGGCGTGGCTGCTCACCTCCATGACCACGCCCTTGACGCCGGCGCCCAGCATCTCGGCCAACAGCGCCTGCAAATCCACCGACTCGGGGGTGGTCATGGACGAGGCGCGGCGTTTGCCGGGATAGCGCTGCTCCACGGTGCCCAAAAGCCCGGCCGGGCCGCGCTGGGCCAGCAGGGACTCCACCAAATAACTCACCGTGGTCTTGCCGTTGGTGCCGGTTACCCCCACCAGGCAGAGGTGTCGGCTGGGCCTGGCGTAAAAGCGGTCGGCCATCATGGCCAGGGCCAGGCGGCTGTCGGGCACCTGAATCTGGGCCAGGGCCACCTCGGCCGGGCGCTGTACCAGGGCGGCCAGGGCGCCTTGCTTGGCGGCCATCTCCAAATAGGCGTGGCCGTCGGAGGCCGCCCCGGCGAGGGCGGCGAACACCTGGCCCGGCCCCGCCCGGCGCGAATCGTAGACTAGGCCGCGCACGTCCTCGGCCGGCAGGTCGCCGATTATCGCTTGCACCTCCAGGCCCCGCAGCAGGTCGTCCAGGCGCATCAGGCACCTCCCCGGCTGGGCGGCGTAAGCTGCACCCTGAGACCCTGCCCCGGCTTGAGCGGCGTGCCCGGCGCCGGCGTCTGGGAGCTGACCCGGCCCCATCCCGTGGCCTGCACCGGCAGGTTGCGGCTGCCGGCCAAGGCCAGCACCTGGCGCAGGGTCAGGCCGGCGAGGTCGGGCACCAGGCCCTCGGCCACCGCCCGGGCCAGCTCCTGGGCCGGGGCGGGGCGCGCCGGCGGCGCGTCCGCGGCCCGCGCCTGGATCAGCGGCGGGTTCTCCGGAGCCCGGTGCACCCCCAGGGCCTTCATGGCGGCCTTGGCCATGGCCACCCAGGCGGGCCCGGCCACGGTGCCCCCGTAGTGGCGGCCCTTAGGAGTGTCGATGACCACCAGGATCACCGCCTGGGGATCGTCGGCGGGCAGGTAGCCCACGAAGCTGGACATGTACTCGCTGTGGGAATAGCCGCCCTCGGGCTTCACCTTCTGGGCGGTGCCGGTCTTGCCCGCCACCTTGAAGGGAGGCACCTGGATGCTCGAGCCGGTGCCGCCGGGCTCGGTGACCATCTGCATCATCCGGCCCAGCAGGCGGGCCTCGGCGGAACTGAGCACCCGGCGCACCGCCTGAGGCTGGGCCTCCGAAACCAAAATGCCCGAGCCGTCCACGACGGCCTTGACCACGTAGGGCCGCATCAGCACGCCGCCGTTGGCGATGGCCCCCACCGCCGCGGTCAGCTGCAGGGCGGTGATGGCCACCCCCTGGCCAAAGGCGATGTTGGCCAGCTCCACCGGCTTCCAGTTGCGGGCCGGGCGCAGGATGCCCCGCGACTCGCCGGGCAGGTCCACCCCGGTGGGCTGGCCGAAGCCGAAGGCCTTGAGGGTTTTCTGGAGCCGCTGGGGCCCCAGCTCGATGGCCACCTTGGCCGCGCCGATGTTGGAGGAGAACTTGACGATCTCCCCCAGGTTCAGCTCACCGTGGGGATGGGTGTCGTGGATGGTGCGCCCGCCCACCCGCCAGGAGCCGTTCTCGCAGTCGAAGCGCTGCTCCATGTTGATGCGCCCCGAATCCAGGGCGGCAGCGGCCATGAACAGCTTGAAGGTGCTGCCCGGCTCGTAGGGGTCGGTGACGCAGCGGTTGCGATAGGTGTCGCGGGGGTAGTCCTGGTACACGTTGGGGTTGAAGGCCGGCAGCGAGGCCATGGCCAGGATCTCGCCGGTGGCCGGGCTCAGGACGATGGCCTGGCCGCCCACGGCCTTCCAGCGCTTGACGGTGGCGGCCAGAATCTTCTCCACCTGGTACTGCAGGGACTTGTCGATGGTGAGGATCAGGTCGCGCCCCCGGGACAACGGACCGGTGGTTGACCCAGACAGCTGGAAGGTGCGGCCCAGGGCGTCGCGGGCCCGGGTGACGGTGTGCTCCTTGCCCCGAAGCACCTGGTCGTAGCCCCGCTCCAGGCCTTCCAGGCCCTTGGCGTCCAGCCCGGCGAAGCCCAACAGGTGGCAGGCCAGGTTGGTGTAGGGATAAAAGCGGCGCGGCTCCTGGACCAGGCCCACCGACTTCAGCTCCAGGGCCTTGACCGCCTGGGCCTGCTGGGGGTCCACCCGGCGCTCCAGCCACACGAAGTGGCGCTTGCCCTCCATGCGCTTGATCACCGGCTTGGCCTCCACCCCCAGGGCCTTGGCCAGGCGCAGTCCCTCGCGCCGGGGGTCTTCAACCGCCACCGGCCGGACGTAAACGCTGTCGGTCTCCAGGCTCAACGCCAGCTCCACCTGGTTGCGGTCGTAGATGATTCCCCGGTTGGGGGCGATCTCCACCTCGCGCACGATCTCCCGCTGGGCCCTCTGGTTCAGGGGATCGCTCTGCAAGACCTGCAGGTCCACCGCCCGCCCGGTCAGCAGGGCGAACACCAGGACAAAGACGCCGCCCAGCGCCCACAGGCGCGTGCGCACCCAGCGGCGGAAATCCTTGGGTTGGCGCACGCTCACGGCAGCACCCGCACCCTCTCAGGCGGCACTGGGGCCAGGCCCAGGCGGGCGCCCGCCTGTTCCAGGCGTTCGGGGGAGCGCAGGTTGTTCAGCTCCACCCGCAGGCGGCGGCCCATCTCCACCATCTCCACCCGGTTCTGGCGCGCCTGGCTGATCTGGTAGGAAATGCTCAGCCCCTTGATCCCGGTGTAGAGATAAAACAAGGCGCACCCGATGACGAGGGCCAGCACGATCAGCCCTTGCCGCAGGCTTATCGCCACGCCGGACACCTGCAGGGCGGGGCGGCGGTTGGCGGCTCGCACGCTCACGTTCATGCCGCCGCCTCCGTGCGCACCGCCGCCCTCAGCCGGGCGGAACGGGCCCTGGGGTTCAAGGCCACCTCGGCCTCGCCGGGACGGCCCAGCTTGCCCAGGGGCTTGAACAGAGGGAGGCGGCCGCAGGCGCAAACCGGCAGGTCCGGCGGGCAGGTGCAGGGATTGGCCCAGGCGGCGATGGCCTTTTTTACCCGGCGGTCCTCCAAGCTGTGATAGCTCAGCACGGCCAGGCGGCCTCCCGGCCTGAGCAGGCGGGGAGCCTGCTCCAGAAAGCGCTCCAGCATGCCCAGCTCGTCGTTCACCGCCAAGCGCAAGGCCTGAAACACCTGGGTGGCCGGGTGCAGGCGGCGCTTGCGGCGTTCGGCCATGGGCATGGCCCCCTCTACCACCTCGGCCAGGCGGCCGGTGGTGGCGATGGGCTCCTTGGCGCGCTCGCGCACAATGGCCCTGGCCACGCGCCTAGCCAGGGGCTCCTCGCCCAGGCGCTTGAACAGCGAAGCCAGCTCCTCCTCGCTCGAGGAAGCCACCAGCTCGGCCGCGCCGGGTCCGTGGGCGCCCATGCGCATGTCCAGGGGTTCGTCGCGGCGGAAGGAAAAGCCCCGGCCCTCTTCGTCCAGTTGCATGGAGCTTAGCCCCAGGTCCAGCAGCACGCCGTCGGCCAGGCCCGCGCCCAGGGCCGTCAGCTCCCGCTCCAGGTTGTCGAAGGTAGCCTGCACCAGCTTTATCCGTCCGCTGAAATTCTTTAGCCGCCGCCCGGCCAGCTCCAGAGCCCTGGGGTCGCGGTCCAGGCCCAGCAGACGCCCGTCCGGCGCGCTGGCCGCCAAGACCTCGGCGGCGTGTCCGCCCGCGCCCAGGGTGCCGTCCAGGTACAGCCCTGCCGGCCGCGGGGCCAAGGACTCAACCACCTCGGCCAGCATCACCGGCCGATGGTGCCCTGCCATGGCTTAAATTCCCAGCTCAGCCATGAAGGAACTGAGGTCGCCGAAATTCTCTTGAATGCGGGAGCGCTCCTCGTACCAGCGGTCCTTGTTCCAGAGCTCGAAATTGCTCTGCATGCCCACCAGCAAGATCTGACCGTCCAGGTCGGCCAGCTCGCGCAGCGCAGGAGGTATGAGGACGCGGCCCTGCTTGTCCAGGGTGCTTTCGGTGGCGCCGCTGATAAAGTAGCGGCGAAAGGCCAGAACGCGCGGATCCACCTGGGACTGGCGGCCGATCTTGTCGGCTATGGCCCGCCATTCCCCATAGGGATAGGCCACCAGGCACCGGTCGCTGGTGGTGATCACCACCCGCTCCTCGCCGTGCTTTTCATTGAGCACCTCGCGGAAGCGGGCGGGCACCGCGACCCTGCCCTTGGCGTCGATGTTATGCGCCGACCAACCCGTAAACACCTTGGCTCCTTTGGGGGGACTTACCCACGATTCCCCACCATTACCCACTTGGAACCACATTACCCAAGCGAGCCAACGCATGTCAAGAAATAAACAAGAAAAATCTGGGCTTTCACCCGATAAGCGAGGGGCGGGCACAAGCCTACCGCCGGGGTAGGCCCGCGAGGAGCCGACGCCCCGAGGGCACGCTACTTTGCCCTTAATCAAGGCCTGCGATTAAAAGGCGTTTCGTAGCCTCAAACAAGGCCTGAAACGGCGGCGCTGCCGGCGCCCCATGGATGGTGGGGATTGGTGGGTGGAGACCTTGGCAAAGCCACAAGGGAACAGCAACGGGCCCTAGGGCGCATAATTATCTTTCACCTACAACGGGCTAGGGAAGCAGGGTCGCGAAGATAGGACATTTTTACAACAATGCATATTGACGCCCGATAATTCGTGGTGTTATCCTGCATTTGTTTTAAGTACGCGTTGGCGTGCAGTTTTCGGGCGGCAACCACTTTGGCTGGCCCCCTGTCCGCCGAAAACGGGCTCAAAAGCGCTCTCAACGCCAATGGCCTGATAGGCAAGGACGCCTTCCCAAAGTGGGAAGGCGACTGGGGATAGAGTCAAACCTCAAAGGACCGAGGAGGAGGCATGGCTAAGAAACCTGCCACCAAGGCGGACATGATCGACAAGATCGCCAAGGACGCCGCCATTTCTAAAGTCGCCGCCAAAAAAGCCCTGGAATCCATCGTCGATTTCGCCGTCAAAGAGGTGAAGGTGGGACGCCCATTCCGGGTAGCCGGTCTGGGAACCTTCATGCAGAAAAAGAGCAAGGCGCGCAAGGGCGTGAACCCGGCCACGGGCGAGCCCATCAAGATCAAGGCTAGCAAGCGCATGGTCTTCAAGCCAAGCTCCGCGGTGAAGCTGCTTCTCAATCCCAAGAAGAAGTAAGCTCCACCAGGCGCTAACGCCAAACAAGGCTATCCGGCCGGGACGCCTCGGCGCCGGGACCGGATAAGCCAGCTTTTTACGGGCTCGAAGCTTAGCGTCCAGAAGGCGATGTCCGCTGGTGCGGACCGATGGCGATCAGGCGACGGATCGTGGCCGTTGTCAACGCGCGTAAACCTTCTGTGGCCCAGTGGATGTCTGTTTAAAGGTATTGGCGGCACGCCGTGACTTCCCCAACCGACCTGATAACCGGCAGGCCCCTGTCACCCAGTGACGACGAGCCGGTGCGCCAAGCCACCGAGGCTCGGCTGCTGGCCATGGGCTATTTATCCCAAGACATCCGCGTGGACGCCGCCCGCACCCTGGGCACGGAGTACGCCTCCCTGCGCGTGGTGGCCGACCTTTTGGTGCACAGCGGAGACCGGCCCGCCATGCTCCTGCGTTGCGCCCGGGGCTCGCTGGTCACCCGGGAAAAAGAGGCCCTGGCCGCCGCCCGTCTCATCACCCCCCACATGACCCCCCTGACCGTGGTGACCAACGGCGAGGACGCCGAGATTTTGGAAACCTACAACGGCGAGGTGTTGGCCCAGGGCCTGGCGGGCATACCCTACCCCGAGCAATTGGCGCGGATGTTGGCCAAGCGGCCCCTGCGCAAACCGACCCGCCACGAGACCACCCAAGCTGCCCGGGTCTACGCCGCCTACGGCGGCTTCCACTGCGAGGCCTATTGCCGCTGAGCAAGCCGGCGATCCAGCCCGTCGCCCCCAGCCGCTACCCGGAGTTGCTGGCGGTCTGGGAGGCCTCGGTGCGCGCCACCCACAACTTTTTGAGTGAGGCGGACATCGCCGCGCTGAAGCCGCTCATCCTGGAGCGCTATTTCGCCGCCGTTGATTTGCGCTGCGCGGTGGCGGAAGACGGCCGCGTGCTGGGCTTCGTGGGCATGGCCAAGGGTAAAATCGAGATGCTGTTCATCGCTCCCGAGCACCGGGGCCGGGGAATCGGAACCCTTCTGGCCCGGCACGCCATAGAGCGGCACGGCGTCACCAAGGTGGACGTGAACGAGCAGAATCCCCAGGCGCTGGGTTTTTATCATAGCCTGGGCTTCAGGACCGTGGGCCGCTCGGCCACCGACGGCCAGGGCCGCCCCTTCCCCTTGCTGCACCTGGAACTAGGCCAGGCCTAGGCCCGGCGCAGGGTCTTTTGCCCCCAAGGACAGGCCGCGCTACAGATGCCGCAGATGTGGCCGTCGTGGAAATGGCGGTAATGGGTCTTTTTGAAGGCATCGCAGGCGGCCGGGTCCAGGATCGCCTCCCGCGCCAGGCCCGGGTGCCAGGCGTGGCCCTTCAGCGCTCCGGCCGGGCAGGCCTCCACGCAGGCGCTGCAGGCGCCGCAATAGCTCTTTTCCAGCGGCTCGTCCGGGGCTAGCGGCGCGTCGGTCAAGACCGTGCCCAGGCGCAGCCAGGGGCCCAGGCGGCGGTTGATCAGTTGGCAGTTCTTGCCCACCCAACCCAGGCCCGCCCGGGTGGCCGCCGTCTTGTGGGGAAAGTCGCCCCGGATGTTCACCGGATCGCTACGCACCGAGGCGGGCACCGCCCAGGCCCCCTGCCCCTCGTCCAGCAGCAGGTCTTGCAACTCGCCGCAGATGCGGTTGAGCCTTTGGTTGGTGGCTTCGTAGAGCTCGGTGTAGGTCTGGTTGGGCCCTTGGCGGATGGAAGCCATGACCCCGGGCTCCATGGACAGGGCCAGGGACACGGCGCGAGGATAGTCGCCCAGCCGGGCGGGCACCAAGCCGCTCAGGTCGGCCACCCCCCATAGCGCCACCCCGTGTTGCCGCAAAAGTTGCTCCACTTTTTCTCGCAGCCCTGTGTCGTCCTGCATGGTCGCGCCTTTCGTCCTCGAGGTGCTTCTATTGTAGCAGCGACGGGCGGTTGCTTTCCTTGACCGGCTCGAACCACTGGGGTAGATTAGCCTTTTCTTGGAGAGCCCGCAGCCATGGAGTTCATGGAGTTTAGCGGAAAACAGGCCGCCCAAAGCCCCGAGGCCCTGCGCCTGGCCGGGGAGGCCCCCTGGATTATGGGCTGGCCGCCGTCCGCGGACGAGCGCGTGCTGGCTGACCGGGATTTTTCCTGGTTGGCCGCCTGGCACCCCCTGGCCTTTGACAGCGAGGTGTTCGGCCTGGCCCTGGGCCAGATATCCTGCCTGGCCCACCGCGCTCCTTGGCCGGAGGCCGACTCCCTGGCCCGGGGCGCGGTCTTTTTGGGAGAGCTGGCCGCCCGCGCCCGGGGGGCGGGCCTGGCGGGGCTGTTCGCCAGGGTGGCGGAAAAGGACTTTTTGGGCGCCCAGGCCCTGGAGGCCGCCGGAGCCAGGCTCATGGACGCCAGCGTGGTCTGGGAGGCCGATCTGGACGCGCTGGCCGCGACCCCTGCCCCGCCCGGCGGGTTCGAGCTACGCGCCGCCGCCCCGGAAGATGCCCCCGCCCTGGAAGCGCTGGCCGCCGGGGCCTTTTGCGACCTGGCGGCCTATGCCGACCGTTTCTCCTTGGACCCACGCCTGGGCCACGGTTGCGGCGAGCTCTACCGCCGCTGGATGGCCAACAGTTTGAGCGGCGCGCAGGCGGACCAGGTGCTGGTGTTGACCGCCGAAAAAAAGCCGGTGGGCTTCATCACCCTGAAAAAAGGGCAAAGCGGTGAGCCGGGCTGGGTGGCGCTCAATGCCGTGTCGCCGGATATGCGGGGCCGGGGGCTGTATAATACTTTACTGGCCCATGGGCTGGCCTGGTTGGCCGGACAGGGTGCATCGTGCGCGCGGGTGCGCACCAAATTCAGCCAGCGCGCGGTCATTCGCGCCTGGAGCCGCCTGGGGGCCCGTCCCCTGGCCGGGGATTTCACCTTCCACCTCTGGTTGGACGATTTTTAGGAGCTTATAAAATGGCGCGAGTCTTGGTAACCGGCGGAGCCGGCTCCATCGGGTCTTATATTTGCGAAGTGTTGGTGCAGCGGGGCCACGAAGTGGTGGCCCTGGACAACGGCCCCTCCCGCAAGGTGGAGCACCTGTTCGACTCCGGGCGCTTCAAGTTCGTGCAGGACTCGGTGCTGTCCAAAGAGGTGGTGGAACACCTGGTAAGCCAGACGGACATAGTCATCCACCTGGCGGCCATCGCCGACCCCAAGCGCTACGTCACCGAGCCGCTGAACGTGCTCAACGTGAACCTCAAAGGCACCCTGCATCTGCTGGAGGCCGCGGCCCGGGGTCGCAAGAAGTTCGTCTTCGCCTCCACCAGCGAGGTGTTGGGCCGCAACCCCGACGTGCCCTGGGACGAAGAAGCCGACCGGGTTTTGGGGCCGCCCTCCATCAACCGCTGGTGCTACTCCACCGGCAAGGCCCTGGTGGAGCACTATCTCTACGCCTACGGCCAGCAGGAAGGCCTGCCCTTCGTCATCATGCGCTTTTTCAACGTCTACGGCCCCCGCTGCGACGACCTGGGCCAGGGCCGGGTGATCCCCATCTTCCTGGAGCGCTTCTTGAGCGGCGAGCCGGTGGTCATCCACGGCGACGGCCGGCAGACCCGCTGCTTCACCTTTATCGAGGACACCGCCCAGGCGGTGGTGGAGCTTTCCCTCAACGACGCGGCCCTGGGGCAGTGCTTCAACGTGGGCAGCGACGTGGAGACCTCCATCCTGGAACTGGCCCAGACCATGAAACAGGTGGGCGGCTTTGACAACGAACTGATCTTCAAGCCCCACCTGGAGGTGTTCGGGCCCTCCTACGAGGACATCCCCCGGCGCATCCCCAAGGTGGAGCGCATCGCCAAAGTGATCGGCTGGAAGGCCACCACTCCCCTGGAGGAAGGCCTCGGCCGCACCATCGAGTTCTACCGCAAGCCCTAAACGAGGGAGACCCGATGCTCGATTGCAAAGGATTGGCTTGTCCGCAGCCGGTGATGCGGGCCAAGGAGCTTTTGGAAAAAGAGGCTCCGGACAGCCTGGAGGTGCTGGTGGACAACCAGGCCGCCGGACAGAACGTGCAGCGTTTCCTGCAGTCCCAGGGCTATGAAGCCGAGGTGACGGCCCAGGGCGCCGACTTCCTTATCACCGGACGCCGCGACCCCGGCCGCGAGGTCCAGGCCCCGCCGCCCGATGTGTACACCTGCTCCACCGAGGACGCGCGCATCCTGGTGTTCGTGCGCACCGACACCCTGGGGCGCGGCGATGACAAGCTTGGCGCGGGCCTGATGAAGAACTTCCTGCTCACCCTCAAGGAGATGGGCCCCTCCCTGTGGCGCATCCTCTTTTTGAACGGCGGCGTGAAGCTGTGCTGCGAAGGCTCCGAGAGCCTGCCCGCCCTGCAGGAGTTGGCGGGCAGCGGGGTCAGCATCCTGGTCTGCGGCACCTGCCTGGACTTCTACGGGCTGCTGGAGCAAAAGAAGGTGGGCGAGACCACCAACATGCTCGACATCGTCACCTCCCTGCAGGTGGCCGGCAAGGTAATCACGGTCTAGCCGTACCCTTCCCTTCCCCGGCGCATAAGCCGTCTGTTTACGTTTTAAAACATAGTAAAAATCAATAAATAAAGTCCATTCCAATAGGTCTGGCAAAATGCTGTCATGCCTAGTGGGATTAAGAGTTTTGAAAGAAAGAAATGGCTGACGTCTAGTGGCCCAAAACAGGCTGGCGGGCCGATGCGTTAGCTGGTTGGCTCACCGGTACAGCCAGGGAGTGTAAGGCAAGGCTTTCGGCAAGCGAAAGCCGGAGGCGTGGCAAAAGCTACTTCGAGGCTTGAGCGCCACCGGCAACGCAGCCTGGCGACTCCTGGCTGAAATGGGCGGCCGGACCAGACCGGTTAGGGCTTGAACCCTCTGACCAGCGAGGCGGGCGAGCCCTCGCGGGTGGGGCCCTCGTAGGAGCAGCCGGTGAGCCCGGCCTGGGTCATGAAGCCGCAGATGTCGGCCGCGGTGTAGCCCTGGCCCTCCTCGGTGTTCACCAGCATGTTCAAGGAGAACAGGGCGGGCCAGGCGTGGGCGGGCGTCTCGGTGTCCACCACGAACTCCTGCACCCACAGCGCGCCGCCGGGCTTCAGGGCCGAGGCCGCCTTGGCCACCAGCTTGGCGCACTCGCCGGGGCCTTCGCCGTGCAGCACCTGGCTCAACCACACCACGTCGTAGGGGCCGCCCACGTCGTTCTCCTCGTAGTCCCCGGCGATGAAGCGCACCTCGCCGCCCCGGGGGTGGCGGGCCGCCTCTTCCCGGAAAAAGGGCTCGGCGCCCGGCAGGTCGAAGACCGTGGAGGCCAGGCCGGGGGTTTCATCGGCAAAGGTGAGCGCGTAGACGCCGGGGCCGCCGGCCAGGTCCAACAGGCTCTGCCCGGCGGCCAGCCCCAGGCGGGCGGCCAGGCCCGTGGCCTGCTGGCGGGCGATGTCGCGCATGGCCCGGTAGAAGTGGGCCCGGCCGGGGGGGGCCGCCTCGGCCTGGTCGGGCGCGGGGCGCTCCACCGGTTTGCCGGTGCGGATGCTCTCGGCCAAATGGGACCACACCGGCATGAGGTCGGCCATGTGCAAGACCATGTTGTTCATGCTGCGGGGGGCGCCCGGGTCGAGCAGGGTTTCCAGGCCGGGTGCCAGGGCGTAGGCCTCGCCCCGCTTCACGGCCAGTTCCAGGGCGTGCAGGGCGATCATGAGCATGCGGGTGGCCCGAAGATCCAGGCCCAGGGCGGCGGCGGCCTCCTCGGGAGTGGCGGGGCCCTGGGTGGCCAAACGGGCGGCCAGCCCGGTGCGCACCGCCGCGTGCAGCGCGGCCGAGGCCCAAAAGGCGTGGGCCAGGCCGGATACGTCTTGGGGCTTCCACTGCTTGGGGCTCATGGCCGCTCCTTATCTCGGGATGGTCAGGACAAGATCAAATACCAGATCACCAGGCCCACGGTGTTAAGCGCCAGGGGTCCATAGAGATAAGGATAGCAAGAGGTCAGGGTGCATTTGAAGTAGTCGCGCGAAAGCAAAAAGCACAGGTGCAGCGGCGAGAGCATCATGCCGAAGAAGCCGCAGACAAAGGCCAGGCCGCCGTGGGCCAGATACGCCAGGTCGCCCAGGCCCATGCCGGCCAGCAGGGGCACCACCAGGGGCATGCTGGCCCCCACATAGCCCACCGCGATGCCGGTTACCACCCCACTGACAAAGGGAAGCAGGCAGATCATGGCCAGGGTGGGGATGCCGTAGGCCTTCATCTCCTGCTGGATGGCCCCCACCGCGCCCGAGGACTTCATGAGCCCTTGGAAAATCATGATGCCGGCGATGAGCACCATCATCATCAGCACGTCGCGGCGGCCGAAGGTGGCCAGCACTTGCAACGGACCGATGCGGTTGGCTATGGCCGCCGCGATGAGCGCCCCGGCCAGGCCCACGATGAGGGCGGTGCCCTCGGGCCAGGGCGGGCCGCCCTCTCCCCACAGGGCTCCCAGGCCGGTGACCACCACCACCACCGCGATCATCACCAAGATGGGAGCGCACTCGATGATAAACTCGCGCACCGAGCCCACGCCGGGATTTTCCTCGGCGGGCGGGTCGGGCAGGCGGCGCAGCAGGAACCACACTCCGCCGCCCAAATGCACCGCGGCCAAGGGCAGCATCACCAGCATGAAGGCCAGGGTGTCCACTCCCAGCAGCGAGACCACCAGGATGAAGCCGGGATACATGGGCCACCAGTACTCACCGTGGTGGCGGAACCAATAGTTCACCGCGGCCAGCAGCGAGCCATTGGCCTCCCCGTCCGGGCTGGCCTGGCAGGAGGCCTCCACCATGGGGGCGGAGAACAGGGCTCCGCCGGGCATGGGCAACAGGCCGATGATGGCCGGCATAACCGCCGCCGTGGCCTTGGGCGAGTGCACCAGGCGGCTGAAGGAGCCCACGATGCGCTCCAGTTGGCCGCCCTCTTTCATCAGGTGGCTGAGCACCAGCATGAAGGCCACGGCCAGGGCCAGGCGCAGGCTCACCGGCGAGACCATGGCCTGCACCGCTTCGGAGGCCACAGTCATGGGGCCGTGGCCCATCCACAGGCCCAGCAGCAGACCTCCGCCGGCAATGCAATAGCCCAAGTTGATCTTGAAACGGCTGGTAGTGACCACCAAGACAAAAATAATCAGCACTTTGACCAGGGATGGCCAAAGCAAGGGGTTGAGAATTTCGTTCACGTTAAAATTGCCTCTTGATGCCCCGTGGATTTGGCGAAGCGCTCCAGGACGCGGTCGTCGTTGTCGCGCCGCGCCTGGGCCAGGGTGTTCATTTCCTCGGCGGTGCGTCTGAGCCCGGCGGCCAACTCCCCGGCCCGGCCCTCCAGCTCGGCCAGGCACAGGCGCAACTGGTCGCAACACTCGCCGATGCCCACGCTGTGCACGTGGGATTGGCACATGAGATGATGGCGCCTCCGGAAGGAGCGCACCAGGCAGCCGTCCAAGAAGGCGGCCAGCATGGAATCGGCGGCGGCCTGCTCCGCCAGGGCCAGGAAAAGGGCCTCGGCCGCGTAGAGCCATTGCCCGGCCCGCTGGCTGCACAGCTCCTGGTAGTCGGCCAGGGGGGCCGCCGCCCGCTGCCACAGGCGGGTGGCCGCGGTGGAGGCCCGGTTCAGGCCCCGGGCGTAATGCTCCAGGGCGTCGGCGCTTAGCCAGCGCTCCTGGCGCAGCAGCGCCGCCTGCACCGGCTGGCCCGGACCGCCCAGCAACGGCAGCATCTCCGCCAAGGAGGCGTAGGTGGTCCCCGGCAGACCCAGGCCGTTCCGGCTGGTGTTGATGGCCGACACCCCCTGACGGGCCAGCACCCGCCCCAGGGCGCAGGCCCCGGCGGCTTGGTGCAGCGTGGCCTTCACCGTGCCGCCGTCCATGTCCGGCATCATCAGCTCACCCTGGGGATCGCTGAGATCCGCGCCCACCAGGATGAGGGGATGGCAACCGGCCACCAGGGCCACCTCGGCCAGTCGGCCCAGGGTGTGCTGTTGGGGGCTCAGGGCTTCGGCCAGGGGAGCCAAAGGCCCCAAGGCGGTGCCCCTGGGCCCCAGGCACAAGAAAACCGGGCCTGGATGGGCCCGGATGGTGGGGGCGTGGGCCACCTCCTCGGCGATGAGGGGGGTGCGCGCCAGCACGGGATGGCTGTAGGCGAACAAGGGGCCCAGGGCCGGGCTGGCCAGGCCCACCCCGCTGGGGACGATGCCCGCCTCGGCCACCCGGGGCAGGGCCCGATCGGAGCAGAAAAACGCCGCCCCTCCCAGATTGCCCGCCAAATGCTCCAAGGCTTCGGGCAGGGAGTCGCCGTCCAGGGCCAGCACCGCCGGCCGCCCGATGAGCGAACCGGGCAGGGCCGGGGCCTGGGCCGCGAAGGCGGCGTGCACCAGGTTGGCCACCAGGTTGGCCCCGGACTGCATCTCCCAATCCAGGGCCAGATCGCGGGCCCTGAGGGCGTGGCCCAACACCCGGTAAAGGCGGGCCCTGGCCCTGCTGGCCTCCGACTCGGGGCCGGCGTGCAGGTGCACCATTTCCATCTGGCCGGTGAGGCTGAGCTGGGGATTGCGGCTCAGGGCCTCTTCCAGATCGGCCTCGGCCGGGGCCAGAAGCACCAGTTCCTCCCGGCCCAGGGGAAGGCTCAGATCGTGGCGTCCCAGGGCGGCCAGCAAAAGCTCGGCCCTGGGTTGCAGGCAAAAAACCTGGTGCCCGGAGGGCATGCGCTCCAAGAGCAGGGCCACCTCGTCCAACAGTCCGCCGCCCACCACCAGGGTTATGCCCCCGGGGCGGGGCCGCAGGCGGCTGAGCCCTTCGTTTTCCCCGGCCTCAACCTCGGCCACCGGCGCGCCGGCGGTGGCGCCGCTGCGCTCCAGCCAGGCGGCCACCTCGGGCGACACCATGGACACCACTTCCAGGTTGCGGCGGTAAAGTTCTGGGGAGAAGGGATCGACCGGCACTGGATCTATCCTCGATGAGGGCTGGTTGCTTAGAGTTCGTTGAGCAGAATTTTATCGGTGAGTCGAGGGGTTTGCAACCTTTGCCCCCTGCCGGGCGGCCGAGCCGGGAACCTCTTGCAAGCGCCCCCCCACGAAGCGCAAGAGCACCGGGCCGGCCGGGGTGAGATATACGTAGTGCTGCTCGTCGTTGATGTAGTTGACCATGAAGGATCGCTGGGGCTTGCCCCAGGCCAACTCGGCCCACCACAGGTTGTCGCCCTTTTCCAGGCGGCCCGAGGCCAGGCGGCGCTTGAGCCCGGTGGGCAGGTTGGCCGTTTGCAGGCGGGCCAGACGGGACGCGTGCAGCGCGGCCGGGCCGGGAACCAGGGCCGCGTCCTCGGAGGGTATCCAGGCCAGGGCCTTGAGCCCCACCCTCCCCTGAGCGCCCACCTGGGGCGGCTCCGGCCCCAGGACGGCCGCGAGGGGCACCCACCAGGGTCCGGGCAGGGCCTCGGGTTCGAACAGCCACAGCTCGGGCCAGCCGGGCCGGGCGAGGCGGGCCAGCCAGCGCCCGGTCACCGCCCGGCCGCCGGGCCCCAGGGAGGCGGCCACAAAGCCGCCCGGTTCCGGGCGCACGCAGGTCCAGGCTTCCAGGGCCGGGGCGACCAGGGGCGCGCCGCCCTGCACATTGCGCAACTGGGCGGGCGCTAGCAACACCACGGCCCGAACCGGGGGCGTCTGCCCCCCGGCAACGGCCGCGGCGGCCAGGCCCAGTATCAGGGCCCAAGCCGCCGCCGCAAGTGCGCGCCGCAATGGCCGGCCTAGTATATGGAGGAGTTCCAGCGCTTCTTGCGCCGGTGTAGGGCCAGGCCCATGAGCCAGCCGATGATCAGCACCCCGGCCCCGGCCAGGAACCATTTGAGGTTGCTGGAAAACTTGAGGGATTTGTTTTCCACCACCAGCTCGGTGTTTTGGGCGCTCTGGGCATCGAACTGGGCCTGCAGCTTCTGGTGGCGGTCCTTGAGGGCCATTACGTCGGCCGCGTCGGTGGAAAGCTTGTCGTAGCGGGCTTGCAGCTCGGCCAGCTTGGCCTGGGTGTCGGCCAGATCCTTCTTGAGGGTCTGGTTTTCCTGCTGCATCTGCTCCAGGCGGTTGGCCTGATCCTTGTTGGCCGGGTCCAGCTCGGCCAGGCGCAGCTTGGCCGGCCTCTCCTTTTGCATGAACCGGGTCAGGACCCAGCCCTCCTTGCCGTCGGCCAGGCGCACCTGAGTCCAGCCATCGGGATTGGAGCCCAACATGGCCATCTTGTCCCCGGTCTCGGCCATGGCGATGACCTTGTTGCCGGTGCTGGGGCCCGAGCGCACCGTGATGCGAAGCTGGTCGGTCACATAAACGGTCTCTTGGGCCAGGGCGGGGGCCGCGGCCAGCAGCACAGCAAGAACAATCGCTGTAACTATACGATAAATCATTATTATCAACCTCCGTGCGCTTAGGCTCCCCTGAACTTAACAAACTGCCGTGATGCTGTCAACGAGGACGCCGGACGCGCTGGAACCACCGGAAAAGCCAAGATTTTTCCACACAGCCCGGCGGCGGCCCACCCTGGCCGCTCCTAAGCGCCGCGCCGGACAAAGCGGCAATCGGGCCACGAGGCCGAGCCCCCCGGGTCCCTCCCGCTGTGTTCCAGACTACACCTCCGGCGGGCCCTTGGTCAGCCAAATCCATGGCAAGGGGCATGGGGACAGTGAATTTGCTTGGCCCCCGCTGCAAACCTTTCTGGACATCCGTGCTCAAATCGCTATGATGTAGCTGTAAAGTAAGACCCAGGTGGGCCTCACGGGTTCTGGGGTGACTCGCCCTGGCCCGCCTTTGGTTTGCGCCTTCGGCTACAGCCTAAAAAATTCAAGAGGAGGAACCATGAGCGAAATCAAAACCATCGGAGTGGTGGGCGCGGGCACCATGGGCAACGGCATCGCCCAGTTGGCCGCCCAGAGCGGGGCCCAGGTGATCATGCGCGACATCAAGGACGAGTTCGTCGAGCGCGGCCTGAAGTCCATCGACAAGTTCCTGTCCAAGGGCGTGGAGCGGGGCAAGGTGACCCCCGAGCAAAAGGCCGAGGTGTTGGGCCGCATCAAGGGCACCACCGACATGGCCGACCTGGCCCCCGTGGACTTCATCATCGAGGCGGTGATCGAGGACCTGGCCCTCAAGAAAAGCGTCTACGGCGAGTTGGACGAGGTATGCCGCCCCGAGGTGATCCTGGCCACCAACACCAGCTCCATGAGCGTGACCCTCATCGCCGCGGCCACCAAGCGCCCGCAGCAGGTGGTGGGCATGCACTTCTTCAACCCCGCCCAGATCATGCGCCTGGTGGAGGTGATCCGCGGCTATGCCACCAGCGACGAGACCGTGGCCGTCACCGCCGCCCTGGCCCAGAAGATGGGCAAGGAGACGGTGGAAGTCAAGGTGGACAGCCCCGGCTTCATCGTCAACCGCCTGATGATCCCCCACATGGTGGAGGCGGCCCGCATGCTACAAGAGGGCGTGGCCACCCGCGAGGACATCGACAAGGCCATCAAGCTGGGCCTCAACTATCCCATGGGCCCTTTCGAGCTGATGGACTTCACCGGCATCGACATCTGCAAGTTCGTGGCCGACTACTTCGCCTTGGAGTTGAACAAGGAGATGAAGTGGGACGTGCCCACCAACATGAAGAACCAGGTGCGCGCCGGACACCTGGGCCGCAAGAGCGGCAAGGGCTGGTACGACTACTCCAAGTAGCCCGCCCTGTCCAAAAACGTCAAAGCCCCCGCCCGGAAATCGGGCGGGGGCTTTTTTTGGGGCCGAGGCAGCTAGGCGGCGGTGGCCAGTATCGCGAACTGCTCGGACTGGGGGTCATAGGCATCCCCGGCCACGCTGCCCAGGGTCTCTTGCAGCTCGAAGCGCTCGGCGGACAGCTCGCTTTTAAGATCCTCGGGCGTGAAGTGCTGCAGCCAGTTGAAGATCTCCCGGCGCTCGCCGGGCGCCACGATGGTGTATTTGTCCAGGGCCAACCTTTGTGGCTCGTACAGGAAGGTGTTCTGGAAGACGTAGTGGGGCTCCCGGGCCCAGAAGCCCTCGCCCGGACAAAACTCGTAGCCCGCGGATTGGCCCAGGCCCTGGAAGCGCGTCACGGAAAACACGTCCAGCAGCAACGCCCCGTCGGGCCTGAGCAGGCTATGGAAAACCTTGAGCAGCTTGGCCCGCTGCACCGGGCTCAGGGCGCAGAAGTCGCAGTAGATGAGCAGGGCCAGGTCATAGCCCTCCTCGCCCGCGAACTCCAGGTAGTTTTGGCAGCGGTAGTCGATGTCCAGGCCCTGGGCCCGGGCCCGCTCCCGGGCGTAGGCGATGGAGCCAGGCGAGAAGTCCACGCCCATGACCGCCGCGCCGGTGGCGGCCAGGCCCTGGGCGTAGAGCCCCGGCCCGCAGCCGAAGTCGGCCACCCGCTTGCCCGGGCCCAGCTCGAAGCGCCGGCCGATCCAGGCCACCGCCCGGTCGATGAACGCGCCGGGGCGCGAGGCGGCCTCGCTGGCGTCATCCAGATGCGCGGACAGCATTTGGCCGGACACCCAGGGGTCGGTCCAGAGCTGGGCGGCGGTGTAGCGCTCCCAGGGGGCGGGGCGGCGATTGATCTCTTGCAGGCCCTCAAAATCGAGCATGGCTCACTCGCTCAGCAGCTCGTCCACCGTCTGCACGGTGAGCAAGGGGCGCAGGGGGCTCTTGCGGTAGAGGTCCAGGCACTCGGCGTGGGCCTGGTCGCTGGTGGCGGTGGTGGCGTCCTCCACCATCACCGCGTAGAAATCGTGGCACACCGCGTCCAAAGCGGTGGTGAGCACGCAGTAGGGGGTCATCAGGCCGCAGGCGGCCACCCGCTCCACCCCCCACAGCCGCAGGGTCTGGTCCAGGTCGGTCTTGAAAAAAGCGCTCATGCGCCGCTTGGGCAGCCAGGTGTCCTGGGGTTCGCGGGTCAGCAGGCCGCTGACCTCGGCCCCCTCGGTGCCCCGCAGGCTGTGGTCCTTCATGCGCCCGCGAAAAAGGTAGTCTCCCGGTAGGAAGCTGTCGGTGGCGAAGATCACCGGCCAGCCCTTGGCCCGGGCCCCGGCGGTGAGGCGGTTTACCAGAGGCACGATGGCCTGGCCCCGCTGGGCGATGCCGGCGTGCCGGCTGCTCTCCAGGTTGTCCTTGACCATGTCCACCACCACCACCGCGGTTTTCATGCCGAAGCCTCCTTGGTCCGATGGTTATCGACCTGGGCGAAAAGCCCGGCCAGCAGCGCCGCGCCCTCGCGCATCTGTTCGGCCTCGGCCCCGGCGGCCACCTCCAGCACCTTGACCGGCGCGTGGCCCAGGGCCGCGCACAGGGCGGGCCAATCCATGTCCCCGGCACCAGGGGCCTGATGATCGTCGTGGCCCTGGGCGTCGTGCAGATGGCAGCCCACCAGGCCGGGCCCCATGGCCTCCAGCCAGTCCGAGGCCGCCTGCATCCCGGCCCGCTCCTGCACCCAGGCGTGGCCGCAGTCGTACCACAAGCCCAGGGGGGCTCCGGCGAAGCGCTTCAAGAGCAGGGTCAGCTCGTCAAAAGTGGGCACCTGGTAGGCGTGGTAGCGGTTTTCCAGGCCCAGGGCCACCCCCAGGGGCCCGGCCCGCTCGGCCAGACGCTCCAGGGAAAAACACACCGCGTCCAGGTGGCGGGGGGCGTACAGCGCCCGCTTCTTGAGATGCTGGGCCAGCTCCGGGGTCGTCTCCCCCGCGTCGGCCGCCCGGCGGATCACCCCCTTGTCGGCCGCCTCGCTCACCTCGCCCAGATGCAGCACCACCGCCGCGGCCTCCAGGTCGCTGGCCAGCTCCATGGTCCGGATGGTGTATTCCACCGCCCGCTCGCGCTCCTCGCGCTCCGGGGAGGCCAGGTTATATAGGTCGCCGCTGGCCTTTTCCCGGGGGACCCCCACGGGCAGGGGCGCGTAGTTGTGCACGCTGGACACCCCCCAGCCCCGCGTCTTGAACTCGGGCAGCAGGCGATCCACCACCTCGCCGGGCAGACGGTATTCCAGCTCCAACAGATCCAGGTCGAGGCGATCCAACATAGACAGGATGGCCGCCGCCTCGGGGCCGGGGCCGTGAGGGGCGGCCTCCAGGGCCCGGGCCTTGGCCCAGACCGTGGAGACGGACAAACGGTTGCTGAATTGCTGATTCACGACAGAGCCCAACTTGGCCGATACGCGAGGCCGAGGGAGGCGCGGGCAGGGGCGCTCCGGTCTCGAGGTTGTGTTTGCTTGGCGCAACGCTCTCGGCCGCCGAGCGGGGTCTCCCCTGCCCGGCGGCCCGGCGGCTTTACCTTGATTTTAGCACCCTGCGGGCCCCATCCCCAAGCCAAGGGACCCCTACATTGCGTTTACGGCGCGGTTACGGCTCCACGTAACCGGGGGTCTTGCAGGCGGTCTTCTGGTAGGTGGCCCAGAAGGGGCTCATGGCCCTGAGGCGCTCGATGATCCCCGGCATGTGCTCCAAAACATGGTCCACGTCCGCCTCGGTGTTGTACACGCTCAGCGAGAATCGGATGGAGCCGTGGGCCGCCGTGAAAGGCACGCCCATGGCCCGGAGCACATGGCTGGGCTCCAGGGAGCCGGAGGTGCAGGCGCTGCCGCTGCTGGCGCAGATGCCCAGGGACGACAGGTGCAACAGGATGGACTCGCCCTCCACGTACTCGAAGCTCACCGAGCTGGTGTTGGGCAGGCGGCGATCCGGGTCGCCGTTGACCATGGTGGCCTCGATCTCGAGCAGCCCCGCCTCCAGGCGGTCCCGAAGGGCCTTGACCTTGCTGTTTTCCTCGTCCATGCGAACGCGGGCCAGCTCGGCCGCCTTGCCCATGCCGATGATGTAGGGCACGTTCTCGGTGCCCGCCCGCCGGCCGTGCTCCTGGTGGCCGCCCTTGATGAAGGGCACGAAGGGGGTTCCCTTGCGGATGTAGAGCACCCCGATGCCCTTGGGGGCGTGCAGCTTGTGGCCCGACAGGGCCAGCATGCTGATGGCGCTGCCCGCCAGGTCGATGGGCACCTTGCCCACCGCCTGGACCGCGTCGGTATGGAACAGCACCCCCTTGGCCGCGCAGATCTCGGCGATCTCGGGCACCGGGAAAATCACCCCGGTCTCGTTGTTGGCCCACATCACGCTGACCAGGGCGGTGTCCTCGCGGATGGCCTCGGCCACCGCCTCCAGGTCCAGGTTGCCCTGGCGGTCCACCTTGAGGAAGGTGACCTCATAGCCCTGGGCGGCCAGGTTCTGGCAGGTGTTGAGTACCGCCGGGTGCTCCACCCGGGTGGTGACGATGTGGCGCTTGCCCGGCTGGCTGGCCAGGGCGCTGTTCAGGGCGGTGTTGTCGCTTTCGGTGCCGCAGGAGGTGAAGACGATCTCCTCGGGCGAGGCCCCCAAAAGCTGGGCCACCTGGACCCGCGCCGCGTCCACCTTGGCGCCCACCTGTCCGCCGAAGTTATGCATGGAGCTGGGGTTGCCGTAGTACTCGCCGAAAAAAGGCAGCATGGCCGCCACCACCTCGGGAGCCGCCTGGGTGGTGGCGTTGTTGTCCATGTAGACCACGCGCTCGCTCACGGCTTCACCTCCTCCACCTCCAGGTCCTCGCTGACGAACTCCCGGAGCTTGCTCTGCACGAACTGGCCCAGGGTGGCCTGGCTGGCCGCGCAGGAGGAGCAGCGCCCCCGAAGGGAGACCATCACCTTGTCGCCGTCGATGTCGATGAGCTCGATGTCGCCGCCGTCGGCTTTGAGCGCCGGGCGCACCTCGCGCTCCAGGGTCTCCTCGATGAGCTTCATCTTCTGGATGTTGGTGAGCTTCTTTTTCTTGGCCGCCGGAGGTGTAACCTCCACCGGTTGCTGGGGCGCGGTGTTCCACAGGCGGTCCAGGATTTCCTGGATCTTTTCCTGGCAGTCGCCGCAGCCGCCGCCCGCCTTGGTGAAGTTGGTGATCTCCTCCACCGTGTGCAGGTCGTTGTTCAAGGCCACCTTCTCGATTTCCTTGTCCGTGACCCCGAAGCACTGGCACACCACCTCGCCCTCGGCGCTGGGCAGGGGCTCCAGGCCCTTGTAGTTGCGAATGGCCGCCTGCAGGGCCTCCTCGCCCATCACCGAGCAGTGCATCTTTTCCTTGGGCAGGCCGCCCAGGAACTCGGCGATGTCCTTGTTGGTGAGCTTTTCGGCCTCCTCCAGGGTCATGCCCTTGACCATCTCGGTAAGGGCGCTGCTGGAGGCGATGGCGCTGGCGCAGCCGAAGGTCTGGAACTTGGCGTCGGCGATGCGGCCCTGCTCGTCCAGCTTGAAGGTGAGCTTGAGGGCGTCGCCGCAAGCCAGGCTGCCCACCTCGCCCACTCCGTCGGCGTCGGGTATCTCGCCCACGTTGACCGGCTCGGTGAAGTACTTTTTAACCTTGTCCGTGTATTCCCACATGTCTTGGTCTCCAAACGACCGATTAGTGGTGGTCCTGGGGGTACTCCACCAGCTCGATGAGAACCCCGTGGGTGGCTTTGGGATGCAAGAACACCACCCGGCTGCCGTGGGCGCCGGGGCGGGCCTCGTCGCTGGTCAAGGGAACCCCCTTGGCCTTCAACTCGGCCACCGCCTGGTCGACGTCGTCCACCTCGAAAGCCAGGTGGTGGATGCCTTCGCCCTTTTTATCGATATATTTGCTCATCACCCCCTCGGGGGTGGTGCTCATCACCAACTCGATGTTGGTCTCCCCCACCGGGAGGAAACCGGTCCTCAGCTCGCCCACCGCGTCGGTGGAGGTCAGCTCCAGGGGGAGCATCTCGGTGTAGACCTTCTGCACCTCGTCCACGTCCTTGACCGCCACGCCGATATGGGCCAACCTTTTGACTTTCATCGCACACCCCTCGCACGCGGGCAGTCGCGCCCGCAAAAAACGCCAAATTTTATTAATACAACTATCTAATCATATTAGTGTCTGCAAGGCACGGGCGCAAGTTTTCCCTAGTGCTCCAGGGGCTGTAAGCCCCGTCTGAATCCGGGATTGGGACGCCGGGACCGGGACCGGCCTAAGCGGCGGGCGCGACGCCCACTCCCTTGAAAAAGGTGTAGAGAAAGCTGCCCTGGGCGGTGGCGGTCTGGTGGAGTTGGGCGATGCCCTCCGCCCACTCCTCGGGGCTCATCATGCCCTCGGCCAGGGCCGCCTCGCGCACCCCCTCCACCATGGGGATGATGGTGCGTCTGACGAAGCCCTCCACCCAGGCGGGGCGCGAGTCGTCGCAGTACACCGCTCGGGGGCCCACCCGCACCTGCTCCGCGCCCGCCTGGACCATGAGGGGGTAGAGCCGCCGCCCGATGAGCGAGTCGCCCCCCAGGGCGGCCTGGGCGTCGATGAGACATTGCCAGGCCCGGCGGGCCAGAGCGCCGTCGGGGTGGAAATAGCAGGAGCCGTGGTCGCCCTCGATGACCGTGACGCTGCCGCCGGGCTTGACCAGGCGCATCAGCCCGGCCAGGGCCTCCACCGGGCGGGTGAGGTGCTCCAGCACGAAACACACGAACAGGTGGTCGAAACTGGCCGGAGCGAAGGGGGCGTCGTAGAGATCGCCGCGCACGAACTCCAGGTTTTCCCAGCCGCGCTCGGCGGCCTGGGCCTCGGCCTGGGCCAGGGATTCGGACGAGATGTCCAGGCAGGTGAAGCGGGCCTCCGGGCTGCCCTCCACCAGAAAGCGGGTCTGGGAGCCCACCCCGCAGCCCGCCTCCAACACCTTGGCCCCGGCCGGATAGCGGGTGCCCTCGTGCAGAAGCTCGGCCAGGGTGCCCGCCTGGTCGCCCAGGCGCCGGGCCTCGCGGGTGGTGTAGCCGTGTACGTAGGGATCGGACATACCTTATCCTCGCGACTTGAATAATGGCACCAAGCCCACCCGCCTAGCGTAGGCCCGGTACTCATCGCCGAACTGGTGACGCAAACGGACCTCCTCGTGCCAGGTGCCCAGAGCGATATAGGCGGTGAGGATCAGGGAAATGACCACGTCCGGCCAGCCGTGTAGGCCCCGGAACCACACCACCAAAAAGGCGGCCACGTGCATGGGGTGGCGCATGTGGGCATAGGCCCCGTTGGTGATCAGGCGGTGGACCTCCGGCTTGGGGTCAAAGGCGGCCTTCATGCCCACCAGGTCGAACCCGCCGTTGGAAAAATCGTAGGAGGCCCACATGAGCAGACCCAGGGCCGCGGCCCAAACCAGCGCCTGCAACCCCACCCAGAAGCCGGGCCACCACACGGGGAAAATGGCCCCCAAATAGATGGAATACTTGAGCACCGGGAAGATGCTCGCCAGGGAGAAAACCGAATAGGCCAGACGGTATTTGGGGGGGCTAAGGCGCAGGAGCCGCTCCAGCCCGGCCCGCAGGCGGCGCTCCAGGAGCAGGCTGTGCACGGCGCACCAGGCGGCCCAGGCCAGGGCCAGAATCAACATGTCATCGGCCGACGGGCTGGCGGGGGGCAAAGGGTTCCTCCAAATGGTAAAGGTACTTTTCCAAGCTAAGTCCCCCGCCCGCCGGGGTCAAGCGGTCCGGCGCATTGACTGACGGGGCATATGGCCGTAGGATGAACCTGAATCCGGGGGGGCTCCCCACAACTCGACACCAAGGTCTGAGCAATGATCGCACGTTACACCCTGCCCGAGATGGGCCGCATATGGACCGACGAGAACCGCTACGCCAAGTGGCTGGCGGTGGAACTGGCCGCCTGCCGGGCCTGGAACAAGCTGGGACGCATCCCCGACGAGGCCCTGGGCGAGATCGAGGCCAAGGCCGCCTTCGAGGTGGCGCGGGTGGAGGAGATCGAGGCCGAAACCCGCCACGACGTCATCGCCTTTTTAACCAACGTGGCCGAGTACGTGGGCCCCTCCAGCCGCTACATCCATCTGGGGCTCACCTCCAGCGATGTGTTGGACACCGCCTACGCCCTTTTGATCAAGGAATCCGGCGAGCTGCTCCTGGCCGCCATGGACCGGCTGCTGGCCGCGCTCAAGACCAGGGCCCTGGAGCACAAATACACCATCCAGATGGGCCGCTCCCACGGCATCCACGCCGAGCCGGTGACTTTCGGGCTCAAGCTGGTGGGCTTTTACGCCGAGTTCGCCCGCGACCGCCAGCGCCTGGAGCAGGCCATCAGGGCGGCGGCCCGGGGCAAGATCAGCGGGGCGGTGGGCACCTACGCCAACGTGACCCCCGAGGTGGAAAAGATGGTCATGGACGAGCTGGGGCTCGCCCCGGCGGTGGCTTCCACCCAGGTGGTGGCCCGCGACGGCCTGGCCGAATATTTCTGCACCCTGGCCATCATCGGCGGGAGCATCGAGCGCCTGGCCGTGGAGATCCGCCACTTGCAGCGCACCGAGGTGTTGGAGGCCGAGGAGGCCTTTGCCAAGGGCCAGAAGGGCTCCAGCGCCATGCCCCACAAGCGCAACCCCATCGGCAGCGAGAACCTCTCTGGCCAGGTGCGCCTGCTCAGGGGCTACGCCCTGGCCTCGCTGGAAAACATGGCCCTGTGGCACGAGCGCGACATCAGCCACTCCTCGGTGGAGCGCACCATCGGCCCGGACGCCGACATTTTGACCCACTACAGCCTGCACCGCATGGCGGGCATGATCGAGCGCCTGACCGTGTACCCCGACAACATGCTGCGCAACCTGAACCTCACCGGCGGGTTGATCCACTCCCAGCAGGTGCTGCTGGCCCTGGCCCAGAGCGGGCTGAGCCGCGAGGACGCCTACCGCCTGGTGCAAAAGCACGCCATGGCCACCTGGGCCGATGGCGGCAGCTTCCGCGAGCGGCTGGAAAACGACCCCGAGGTGATCCAGGGACTGGGCGACAAGGCCTCCGAGATACTGGACGGCTTGTTCGATCCGCAGGCCCACTTGAAGCAGGTGGACTTTATTTTTCAGCAAATCCTGGGTAGGGACTAGCCCGAACGCCTGGGAGGTAAATTTTGGCAAAGGAGAAAAGGCCCATGCTAGCGGCGCGCGCGGCGGCGGTGATTATGGCCCTGGCCCTTCTGGCCTCGGTTGGCTGCTCCACGGTCCAGGAGGCCTACAACGAATACGACCCCCGGCCCCGCCCGGCCGACGCGGCCTTTGCCAAGGTGCTGGAAAAGTATCTGGTGGAGGGCTCCATCCACCACGGAGCGGCCACCGAGATGCTGGCCCAGGTGGTGCCGGCCAACTGGGAGGTGCGGGTGGCCTGGGTGGATCGGCGGGCAGAGGCCTTCGCCTGGAGGCCGGAGCAAAAGGCCAAGGATCTGGCCGACCAAAAGGCCGAGTACCAAAAATTCAACACCGTCCTGGCCAGCGTGTTCGTGCCCGACAAGAAGTGGAACAACCTGGACGAGAACGACACCAACTGGCGGGTCTATCTGATCAACGCCAAGGGAGAGCGGGTGGAGCCGGTGGACGTGCGCCAGATCAAAAAGCGCACCGCCATCCACGGAGCCATCTATCCCTTCTGGGGCCCCTGGAGCCGGCTGTATCTACTCAAATTCCCCATCAACGACGCCCAGGGCAAGCCGTTTTTAGCGCCGGGCGAAAAAGAGGCCACCCTCCTGGTGACCGGCGCGCCGGGCCAAGAGAGCTTCAAGTTGGTGATGCGCTAGAGGCCGGGATGTCTTAGTTTTTCGGGGTGAGCATATGCGAGCCCCGAGGCAGGACGTCGATGCCGCCCTCCCGCAGGTCGGCGGCCACCAGATTGCGGCCCGCCTGTTTGGCCGCGTAAAGCGCGTTGTCCGCCCGCCCCACCGCCTCTTGGGGCGATTCGTCCGGCCCCAGGGTGGCCACCCCCACGCTGACCGTCAGCCGGACTTTTTCGCGTTGCCCGTCCCGCTCGGAATCTTCGTCCCCCGGCCAAAAATCCAGACGGGCCACTTCGGCGCGCAGGCGCTCGGCCACCACCAGGGCCTCGCTCATGGTGCTGCGCGGCAGGAGCACCGCGAACTCCTCTCCGCCGTAGCGGCAGGGCAGGTCCATTTCCCGCACGCAGCGCCGCAGGGCCTGGGCGAAACGGACCAGGGCCCGGTCGCCGGCCAGGTGGCCGAATCGGTCGTTGTAGGTTTTGAAAAAGTCGATGTCCACCATGAGGACGGAAAATGAGTGGCCATAGCGGTTGCCGGTCTGCATCTCCCGGGGCAGGGTTGCGTAAAAAAACCGCTGGTTGTAAAGGCCGGTTAGGCTGTCGGTGACCGACAGGCGCCTGAGCTCCTGCTCCAGGTGGCGCTTGTCCGAAAGGTCCACCAGGGTTTCCACCGCCCGCAGGATGTTTCCCTCCGAGTCTCGAATGGGCGCGGCCAGAAAGTATAGCTGGCGGCCATCGGGCTTCAGCTTGGGGAAGAAGCCCTCCCCTTCCAGCCCGCCGTCCACCAAGGTGGATTTTTTTACCGAAATATCCATGTATTCGTTGCGGGACTTGCCGGTCTGGCTCTCCACTTCAATCTCGTCCAGCACCAAGTCCGCCAGCACCGAGCGGGGGGTCAGGTAAAATGGCTCCCATTGGCGGTTGGTGCCCACCATGTCCGCCGCGCGGTAACCGGTGATGCCCTCCATGGCCCGGTTCCAGTGAACCACCTTGTGATCACGGTCCAAAACCATGACCGGCGTGGGCAGGCCCTGCAGGGTGTTTTCCACCATCTGCTGGCCGCGCTTGAGCTCCTGCTCCAAAAGTATGTGCTCGGTGATATCGGTGGCGATGCCCTCCAGGGCCAGGGGCTTGTCCAGCTCGTCGCGCAACAAAATGGACTTTTCCCGCAGCCAGCGCACCCTCCCCTCGGCATCGACAATCATGAACTCCAACTCGGTCACGGGAGAGCTCCGCCCATTCATGGCCTCCCTGAAGTGGGCCCTCACCATATCGCGGTGCCGGGGGTGCACCACCTTTAGCAGGGAGGGGTCGTTGCGCATGATTTGCCGCACGCTGTAGCCGGTTATGTCCTGGGCCGCCGAGCTGATGTAATCAAAGCAGTCACGATCGAGGGAATAGCGGTAGATCATGTCCGGCGCGTTGTCCACCAGGCGGCGATAGCGGGCCTCGCTTTCGTGCAGGGCCATCTGGTCGGCGCGCAGCTGGGTGACGTCGCGCATCAGGCCGAAGCGGGCCTGGCCCTTGTCGGCCCAGGTGGCGGTGATGAGCGCCTCGAAGTTGGACCCGCCCAGGCGGCGCATGGTGGCCGGGAAATCCTGCACATAGCCCTGGGTCTCCAGGGAGTTGAGGTAAAGCTGTCCCTCCTCGGGGTCGGCGAATAGAAGGCCCACGCATTCCCGGCCCAGCAACTCCTCGCGCCGCTTGGCCCCGAACATGTTGAGCAGGGCCGAGTTCACGCTGTGCAAACGCCCTTGCTCGTCCACGATAAAGGCGCCGTCCTTGGTCTGGCTGAACAGTTCTTGAAAGCGATGTTGCTCTTGACGAGCCTTCAGCACCATGTCCTTGGCCGATTTGGTCAGGCTGGCCAGGGCCACCGACAGGCGGCCCAGCTCATCGGAGCGCTCCAGGGCGGCCGGAGGCACCAATCCCTGAGCGGCCTTTTCCGCTTCCTGGGTCAGCAGGCGCAGGGGCCGGGTCAGGAACCTGCGACTCCACCACAGGGCGGTCAGGGTGACGGCGACGGCCACCAGCAGGGCGGTCAACAGGAACAGGGGCCATTGGCCAAGGTTGGCCGGGGCCTCGCGGGCAGAGGCCACCGCCAGCACCCAATCGCTGCCGGACAGGCGCTCATAGGTCAAGCTCACGGCTCTGCCGCCGCGCCCCGTCAGCTCGAGCATTCCCTGGTCGAAACCAGCAATTTGTTTGAGGACCGCCGGGGGAGGCAGCAGGTCTCTATCCCCGATGGGGACGCCGGCCAACTCGCCCCGAGAGTCGACGGCGAAGATCAGCAGAGCCTCGTCGGCGTGGTGGGCGGTAACGAGAGCTTTATTGAGCTCGGCCAGGATCTTGTCGGGGTCGGGGGGGGAGCCGCCGGATCGGTTGGCCAGAGCCACCATTTGCCCCATGTGGGAAGCCAAATGGGGCCCGGGGTAGTTTTGGGTACTGTGATGAAAGAACCATTGGTGCACCCCGGCGATCAACAAAAAGCAGGCCGCCGTAGCCAGCACCAGTACTCCCGCCAGCTTGGCTCCCACCGAATCGCGCCATGGATTTTTTGGGTGTTTGTCCGCCAAGTAAGCTCCGCACTCCCCGCCACCAAGCGCGCTCTAAATTGACACCTTAAGCCGAGCCATTTAGGATACTTTCTAAGGTCGGAAAGTTGGGAGCTCTTGCCATATTGGGATTCAAACTTATTCCGACCTGCCTCCCATTGATTACCATAATGGCACCGGCCCACGGGCGTCAAGCGCCCCCCGAAGCCGAGTAACCAAAGGCAAGGAGCCTAACATGCTAGAAACCGTAAAAAACCTGATGTTGGCTGGTCTGGGGGCCGCGGTGCTCACCAAGGAAAAAGCCATGCATTTGATGCATGAGGCCGTGGAAAAGGGCGAACTGAGCGCCGCCGAGGCGGAAAAGCTGGCCGAGGAGGTGGTGGCCGAATCCAAGCGTCAGGCCCAGGCCATGGGCGACAAGCTGAGCGAGGCGGCCCGCGAGGCGGCCATGAACCTGAACCTGGCCTCCAAGGAAGAGGTGGAGGCCCTGAGCGAACGGGTGGCCCGGTTGGAAAAGGAGCTGGCCGAACACAAGGCCGACGCGGGATCAGAGTCCTAGTCCATGCTGGACACCATTCGCAACCTGGGCCGGGTGACCGAGTTGGCCATGGTGCTGGTGCGCCATGGTTTCGCCGACTTGGTGGACCGCTTGGGCCTGCCCGGCACCCGCGGCGTGGGCGCCCGCAGCGGCGGCGAAAAGCTGGCCGGACGCTACAGCGCCTACGCCAGGCTGCGCATGGTGGCCGAGCAGATGGGCCCCACCTTCGTCAAGCTGGGCCAACTGCTCTCCCAGCGCCCGGACCTGTTGCCCAAGGAGTTCGTGCTGGAGCTTTCCAAGCTCCGGGACCAGGTTACCCCCATTCCCTTTTCCGACGTCAAGGCCCAGGTGGAGCGTTCCCTGGGCAAGCCCATCGCCGAGGTGTTCAGCAGCTTTGACGAGAAATGCCTGGCCAGCGCCTCCCTGGCCCAGGTGCACCGGGCGGTGCGCGCCGACGACGGCCGCGAGGTGGCGGTCAAGGTGCGCAAGCCGGATATCATGCGCACCATAGAGGCCGACATGGAGCTCTTGATGGTCCTGGCCAAGCTGGCCGACAAGGAGCTGGAGGCGGCGGCCAACTACGACCTGCCCGCCCTGGTGGCCGAGATGGAGCGTTCCATGCGCCAGGAGCTGGATTTCACTCTGGAAGCGCGCCACATGCGCACCGCACAGTCCCAGCTTTCGCCGGGCATAGACGTGATCATCCCCCAACCCCACCTGGACCTGACCCGGCCCGGCCTGCTGACCATGGAGCTGATCCAGGGCCAGAGCCCGCACCAGGCCCAGCTCAAGCCGGAGGAAGGCAAAAAGCTGGCCACCGACCTGGTGCGCCTGATGATGGACCAGGTTCTCCTGCACGGCTTTTTCCACGGCGATCCCCACCAGGGCAACATGCTCATCACCCGCGACGCCAAGGGCCGCCCCCGGCTGGCCATGCTGGACTGGGGCCTGGCCGGCCGCCTGAGCGACGACGACCGCTACGTGCTGTGCGATCTGTTGATGGCCACCCTGGGGCGCGACGCCAAGGCGGTGATCAAGGCCTGGGTGGAGATGCGGGTGGTGCCCCAGACCTATGAGGACCCCACCCTGGAGCGGGACGTGGCCGATCTTTTGGAGATGGTCAACTCCCAGGGCGAACCGGTGACCACCGCCACGGTGATCCTGGAGATGATGGAGATCATGCGCCAGCACAAGCTCATGGTGCCCATGCAATACGCCCTGGCCGACAAGGCCCTGCTGGAGATGGAGGGGGTGGCCCGCTCGCTGGACCCCCAGTTCCGCCCCGTGGAGGCGGCCCGGCCCTTTGTGTGGCGGCTATACCTGGAACGCTGGCGGCCGGACGCCATGGCCAAGCGTTTTTTGAGCCACCTGAGCGACGCCTTGCGCCTGGTGCAAAACCTGCCCCGCCGGCTGGAAAACCTGGTGAGCCAATTGGAACGGGGCGAATTGTCCCTCCAGCTCAAGCACGAAGGCCTGGTTCCCCTGACCAAGGCGGTGCAGGAAGGGGCCAGCCGGGTCACCGTGGGCCTCGTCGTGGCCGCGCTCATCGTGGGCAGTTCCATGATCATCACCACCGGCGTGGAGCCCAAGCTGTTCGGCCTGCCCGCCCTGGGGGTGGCGGGCTATCTGATCAGCGGGGTCATCGGACTTTGGCTGGTGTGGTCCATCATCCGATCCCGGGGAGGACGCTTCTAAACCGCGCCCCCGGCCCGCTGGATCGCCACGCCTTCGGACGCCCCCCAAAGCCCTGAAATTTGGCTCCCGTGCCACCGATCCGCTATGTCTTGACCCTCTTGGTCCTGCCTGCTATCCTTGGCGAAACCTATATCTGCCCAAGATTTTATCAATACAAAGGGTAGGCATTATGGATCTGCGCCGGTTGCAAGTTTTTGCAAAAGTATATGAAAAACGTAGCTTTTCTCGCGCCGCCGAAGAAGTTTATCTGAGCCAGCCCACGGTCAGTGGGCACATCAAGAGCCTGGAAGAGGAGCTGGGGGTGCAGCTCTTTGACCGCTTGGGCAGGGAGATACTTCCCACCAAGGCTGCCGAGTTGCTCTACGTGCACGCCCGCGACATCCTTTTGCGGGTGGAGGACGCCCAGCACTCGGTGGACGCCTTTCTGGGGCGTTTGCGCGGCGATCTGGTGGTGGGAGGCTCCACCATTCCCGGACAATACGTGCTGCCTGGTTTCATCGGGCGCTTTCGCATGCTCCACCCCGAGGTGCGCATAACCCTGCACATCGGCGACACCCGCCAGGTGGTCGATTCCGTGCTGGCCGGCACCTTGGAGGCCGGAGTGGTGGGCGCGGTGGTGGAGGAGGAGCGCCTGGCCTACAGCCCGCTCATGGAGGACGAACTGGCCTTGGCCGGCTGGCCGGGCCATCCCTTTGGCGACTCCCTGGACACGGCGGAGCTCAAGAGGGCCCCGCTGGTGTTCCGCGAGCCGGGCAGCGGCACCCGCATGTTCCTCTCCAAGGCCTTGCGCAAGGCGGGGGTGGACCCGGTTGACATGAACATCGTGGCCCAGATGGGCTCCACCATGGCCGTGCTCAACGCGGTGCGCGCCCAGGTGGGCCTGGGGTTTTTGAGCCGCCGGGCCATGGTGGAGGACTTGGAAGCGGGCAAGGTGGTGGAAGTGGGCCTGCCGGGCATTAAGCTCAAACGCCAGTTCTACCTGGTCACCCGCAAGAAGCGCACTCATTCGCCCGCTTCCCAGGCCTTCATGTCCCTGTGCATGACCGGACTGGAAGAAGGCTAGCCCGTGCCCTTGGTGGTGGAGGTGCCGGGGTGGCGCCGCCTGGAGCTGGGGCACCTGGTGCTGGACCTCAACGGCACCCTGGCCCTGGACGGGGCCTTGATTTCCGGCGTGGATGCGCTGGTGCGCTCCCTTGGCGAGCGACTGGCCTGTCATCTGGTCACCGCCGACACCTTCGGCACCGCCAAGGATCTTTTCGGGCCTTCGGTCCGGGTGGCCCGCATAACTTCCGGCCGGGAAGGCGAACAAAAACGGGATATAGTTGAAGCGCTGGGGGCGCAAGGGGTGGTGGCCCTGGGCAACGGGGCCAATGACGCCCTTATGCTGGCCGCTGCCGCCCTGGGTATCGCGGTGTTGGGCCCCGAGGGGGCCGCGCCCGCGGCCCTCACCGCCGCCGACGTGGTCTGCGCCGGCCCGCTGGAGGCCCTGGGGCTCTTGACCAACCCCGACCGCCTGCGGGCTACTCTGCGCCGCTAAACCGACGGCGGCGGCTGGCGCAGCCGTCATCCGGGAGAGATCATGGCAGACGAAATCAAACTGGCCGAAAAAGCCCGCGCCGCCGGTTGAGCGGCCAAGATAGGTCCGGGCGACCTGGCCAACATCCTCCAGGGCCTGCCCCTGGAGAGCCATCCCGATCTGTTGGTGGGCCTGGGCACCGCCGACGACGCCGGAGTGTTTCGTCTGACCGACGAGATCGCCCTGATCCAGACCCTGGATTTCTTCACCCCCATCGTCAACGACCCCTACCTGTTTGGCCGCATCGCCGCGGTCAACGCCCTGAGCGACGTCTACGCCATGGGCGGGCGGCCGCTGACCGCCATGAACATCTGCTGCTTTCCGGTCAAGGACCTGCCGGTGGAGACCTTCCGGGAGATACTGCGCGGGGGCATGGACGCGGTGCACGAGGCCGGGGCGGTGTTGGCCGGGGGCCACTCGGTGGAGGACCCGGAGCTCAAATACGGACTCAGCGTGACCGGGGTGGTGCACCCCCAAAAGATCGTGACCAACTCCGGGCTCAAGGCCGGGCAGGCCTTGGTGCTCACCAAGCCCCTGGGCACCGGGGTGATCGCCACCGCCCTCAAGGCCGGGCTGGCCTCGCCCGCCGCCCTGGAGCAGGCCGTCGCGGTGATGACCGCGCTCAACGCCCCGGCCGCCGAGGTGATGGCCGCATGCGGGGTGAGCGGGGCCACGGACATCACCGGCTTCGGGCTCATGGGCCACGCCCTGGAGCTGGCCCAGGGCTCGGGGGTGGGGGTGGAGATCGAGGCGGCCCGGGTGCCCTTCATTCCCGAGGCCTATGACATGGCCTCCATGGGCCTGGTGCCCCTGGGCAGCCACGCCAACAAGAACTTCTGCGCCTCAAAGGTAATAACCAGGGGCGAGGCCCAGGAAATCACCCTGGACCTGTTGGCCGACGCCCAGACCTCCGGGGGCATGCTCATGGGCCTGGACCCGGACCAGGTGGAGCGGGCCCTGGCCCTGCTGGCCGAGCGCGGCATCGTCGGCGCGGTGGTGGGGCGGACCGTGGCCGAGAACCCAGGCACCATCACCGTGGTTTTTTAGCTTTTGTCGGCTGAGGTTGGCCAAGCTTTCGCCGCTTGCGAGGCGCCTGTAAATGGCGGTCCAAAAGCGAGACGATTTTAGTGGCGGTTGAAAACCGTGACACATTGATTCAGTTTTCTTCAGGTGTTTTGGTGCGATGGAGGCCATGGTGGCTTCCAGGCCAGGACTCTCTGGAGGAGCGGAAGGGGTGTACACGGACATGGATCAATGGGCCCGGATCAGACTTGAGTTGCGCGATGGCCAGGCGAGCAAGCGCGAGTTAATGCGTAGAGAGGGCATCCATTGGGATACCCTGCAAAAGATTCAGAATTTTCCCGAGCCTCCCGGATACCGGCTCAGCACCCCCCGAGCCAAGCCCAAGCTTGGCCCCTACCTTGAGTTGATCGCCCGGATCATAAAAGAGGACAAAAAGGTTCCCAAGAAGCAAAGGCACACGGCCACGCGCATATATCACCGCATCAAGGAGGCGGGTTATCAGGGCAAGTACACCCAGGTAAAGGAGGCGGTGCGCGCAATCAAGCGCGTGAGCCAGGAGGTGTACATGCCCCTGGTCCATCGTCCCGGCGAGGCGCAGGTGGACTTTGGCTATGCCCTGGCCAAGGTTTCCGGGGAGCTTCGCAAGATAGCGCTTTTTATCATGGCCTTGCCGTACTCCGATGCCTTTTTCGTGGCGGCCTTCGACAAGGAGTGCAGCGAGAGCTACTGGGAAGGGCATGCCAGGGCGTTCGAGTTTTTCGGTGGGGTGCCCCACCGGATCAGTTACGACAATAGCAAGGTCCTGGTTTCCAAGATCATAGGGCCTCATGAGCGCAAGCTGACCGATGGTTTTCTCAAGCTGCAGAGCCATTACCTTTTTCGGGAGCATTTTTGTCGGGTGCGGCGTCCAAACGAGAAGGGCGTGGTGGAAGGGGTGGTCAAGTACGCCCGGCAGAATTTTTTGGTGCCAGTGCCCCAGGTGAAGGACCTGGCCGAGCTCAATGCCATGCTTTTAAGGCAGTGCCGCGACGACATGAAGCGCCGTTTGCGTGGCAAGGGCGGTAGCAAGGCCGAGGTTTTGCAGGAAGACCAGACAGCCTTTGTCCCCCTGCCTCCCTCCCGCTTCGATGCCTGCCGCAAACAGCCTACCCGGGCCAATTCATTGTCCCTGGTCCGCTTCGACGACAATGACTACTCGGTGCCGGTGGCTTGTGCCCACCATGAAATTGTGGCCAAGGGCTATGTGGATCGGGTGGTGCTCTGCCACCATGACGTGGTGGTGGCCCGCCACTCCCGATCCTGGGGCAAGGAAGGGGTGTTTTTCGACTACCGGCATTATCTGCCCTTGCTGGAGCGCAAGCCTGGCTCCCTGGACCACGCCCGCCCCCTGGCTGACCTAGATCTGTCTGAGTGCTTTGAGGTCTTGAGGCGGCGGCTGGTGGCCGGGGAAGACATGCCTGGCCAGGGCACCCGTAAATACATAAAGGTCCTACGTTTGCTGGAGGACCACTCCATGGCCAGACTGAAGCGGGCGGTGGAGCAGGCATTGTACGCGGGAGCCTATGCCCCGGAGGCCATTGTCCACCTGCTGGAGCCGCCATCATCAGGGCCCGCGGCCACCTTCCTGCTGGACGGTCGTGAGCACCTGGGCCGAGTGAGCGTGGCCGGGCCCGATATCACAGTCTATGACTCCCTCCTCGCGCAGGGAGGGGCGCTGTCATGAAGGACCAGGACAAACCCACCGTGCTCTTGGAGTACCACCTCAAAAAGCTGAAGCTGCCCACCATTCTCCGGGAATACGCGGCCATGGCCAAGGTCTGCAGCCAAGACCGCTCCGATTACATGACCTACCTGCTGCGCCTGACCGAGCGGGAGCTTCTGGACCGCGAGAAGCGGGCAGCCGAAAGGCGCATCAAGCAAGCCGCCTTTCCGGTGATCAAGACCATGGACACCTTTGATTTCAAGGCACAGCCCTCCATCAATCAGCAGTTGGTCAGGGAGCTGATGAGGGGCGAGTACATCGCCAAAAAGGAAAACGTGCTCCTGATCGGAAACTCCGGCACCGGCAAGACCCACCTGGCCAGCGCCATGGCCTTTGCGGCCTGCGCCCAGGGAAGCAAGGTGAAATTCTACAGCGCCACCGCCCTGGTCACAGAGCTCATGGAATGCCGCGAGGAAAGACGTCTGCAACGCCTGCAGAAACAGCTCCAGCGCCTACACCTGCTGGTCATCGATGAACTGGGCTATGTGCCCTTCTCCAAGATAGGCGCTCAAATGCTATTCGAGGTGGTGGGTAGGGCATATGAACAACAAAGCCTCATGATCACCACCAATCTCCCTTTCCAGCAATGGACGGAGGTCTTCGGCTCCGAAAGACTCACCGGTGCACTGCTGGACAGACTGACCCATAGGTGCCACATCATCGAGGCCAATGGAGAAAGCTACCGGCTCCGCCAAGCCAAAAGACGATCCCAGGCAAAGCCCAAAACCAACTAAGGCAAGATCATGATTGACAGCATGAACAACAGGACTATATCTCTAAAACAAGTGTCACGGTTTTAGACCGCCAACTGTCCCGCACTTACTCCGCCATTCACAGCGCCGCGAAAAAAGGCCTGGAAAGTATGAAGGCGATCTGAAGCGGGCCCATCCTCGTGCGCCGCTGCGATGGGGCCGGGAGCCTCGGTCATGCGCCGCGTCGGGGCCGCCGATCTTGTAGCGGCCCAGCCACTCTAGGCGGTGCTCCGACTTACCCCCAGGGCCTCGGCCACCTCCCGGACGCTTTTACCTTGCTTTAAACTCCTGGCCCAATCATGGCTCGCCCCGGAGAACGACCCCTTGGGCAGCTAGGCCAGGAATCCCGGCTACCAGTCCAGGCTGAACTCCCCCAGATATTTCTCCAGGGCCTGGCGCGCTTCGGGCTCCAGCTCGGGGCAATCGCTTGCCCCCACCGCCCCCTGCACGGCCAGGGTGGCGAATACCAGGCAGGTGGGGCGGCCGCAACGGCCGCAGCCCGCCTTGTTGGGCAGCAGCTTGAGCACCGCCAAAGGCTGGGGCGCGGGGGCGCAGCGGGTGGAGGGCTCGATGTTGGCGCGGTCATCCCAGGCGTGGTTGATCTCGCGTTGCAGCCAGTCCAGGATCTTGTCGGCCTGGGCCTCGTCGCTCAGCGAATTGATGGCGATGCGGTCGTGGTGCACCGTGATGAGCCGGCCGTGCACTTTGAAGGTGACCGCCGGGGGATCGGTCTGATAGGAATGGCCACCCAGGTGGGCGTTGAGATAAGGCAGGGCCTGGCCCACGTCCTGGTCCAAATGGGCCACGCAGTGCAGCGACTCGAAGCCGGGGTTGCACTCCGGGCGAAAGATGCGCTTTTGCCAGCTTTTGAGTAACACTACCGCCTCCGGCCCGGGCTTCGGCCGGGCTGGGCTATTCCCGGGCCCTGGTGCGCACCACCAGGCAGGCGCAAGGGGCCCGGCGGCTCACCCGCTCGGCGGTGGAGCCCAACAGCACCAGCCCCACCCCGCTGAGGCCCTCGGCTCCCAGCACCACCAAATCGGCCCGGGACTCCTTAAGCTCGTCCAGTATCTCTATGCTGGGCATGCCCCGCCTAAGGCGCACCTGGGCCGGGTAGCCGCCGGTCTGCTCCAGGTAACGCTCGCGCATTTCCTGGCCCAGGCGCTGTTTGAGCTCGTCCTTGCTCAGGCGGCGGGCGGAGCGGGGGCTTTCGCCGGGCACCGCCGGAGCCCCGGAGTGCACCACGTGCAGCAGGCTAAGTTGGGCCTGGTTGTCCCTGGCCAGCCCCAAGGCGGTGTCAAAGGCCTCCGTGGAGTGCTCGCTGAAGTCCAGGCAGCAGACGATGTGGCGGTACAGGCTCAATTAAGGCCTGACCATGGCCGCGAACAGGTCCTGCTGGCGGGCCAGGAAGGTGTCAAAGGCCAGCTCCCGCTTCTTGAAGTGCCAGCGCTTGAGGGCCCAGCTATGCCCGGCCATGACCATGTCATAGGCGGCCAGGTCGGTGTCCAGCACCCGGAACTCGCCGGAGGCCACGCCGTCGTCCAAAATGGCCTTGAACACCTCCACCACGTCGCGCTCCAGTTGCATGATGCGCTTGCGGCCGGTCTTGTCCAGGGTGAGCGAGTCGCGGTAGACCAGGGTCACCTTGGCCGCGTCGGTCTCCACCACCCGGTAGAACTGGGAAATCGCCTCCAGCAGGCGGTCCAAGGCCGGCGCCCCTTCCACCACGCTGGTCATCACTCCCTTGCTGAATTTGGCCTGCAGGCGCTCCATGATCAGCAGCATGATGTCCGAAGGCTTCTTGACGAACTGATAGGCCACCGGCACGCTGAGGCCCGAGGCCTCGGCGATCTCCTCCACCGTGGCCGAGCGCCCCTTCTTTTCATAGAGCCGGGCCGCCGCCTCGGCCACGCGGTCGCGCATCTGCTCCAAATCCTGATCGCCGCCCTTGGTCACAGGCTTTTCTTCCATTATCTACGCCTCCTCTAGGGACAAGGGACCTTCTGACCCCAATTATAATCCTTAACCACCGGCGCGCGGGAGGTTTTAGGCCTCGGCCAGCAGGTGTTTCAAGCGCTCCGGCCCCAAACCGCTCTCCCTGGCGATGGCCGACAGGGTGCCCTTGGCCATCTCGCGGTGCTCGGGCACCGTAAGCCGGCGGTGGGGAGCCAGGACGCGCCTTAACACCACGTGGCTGCCCTTTTGGTGGCTGGGCTCAAAGCCCGCCCGGACCAGGGCCCTGATGAGCTCCTTGCCCGAAACACTGGGCCAGCCGCTCATTGAGCGCCCTCCCCGCCCAGGCAATCGGCCAGGCTTTCGCCGTGCTTGGCCAGGCACTCCCCAAAGGCGGCCATGGCCTCGGCCAGGTTGGCCCGGGCCGCCGCCTCGCTGGCTCCCTGGCTGATGCAGCCGGGCAGGCCGGGGCAGCAGGCCACCCACATCCCGTCTTCGTCCTGTTCCAACACCAAGGGCAAGTCGTGCATCGCGCACCTCAGGGCGACAAAAAGACCTGGTCCCCGAAACTTTCCTTCAGCTCCCGCCCCAGGCTTTCGGCCTGCTCCGGGCCTTCGAACTCCACCATCAGCTCGCCCCCCTCGCCCACCACCAGACGGCCGAAGCGCTCCACCACCGGTTGCACCTCGCTGGGCTCCACGGTCCACCAGCCCCGGGTGCGCCGCAACAGCTCGGGGCCCTTGAGGCGGCGCGGGGTCACCAGGTCGATGTCGCGAAACCAGGCCTCCCAGCCGATCTGGGCCGGGGCCTTGAGCACCGGGCTCACCGGGTCGTGGTAGATGCGGCAGCGTCCGAACAGGCGATAGCGTATCATGGGGCCGCCTCCGTGAGCACCCGCGCCAGGGCCGGGTCAACGGGCAGGGCTCCGGTGGGCACCGCGCGGCCCGCCTCGGTCAAGACCCGCCCCAGGGCCAGCAGATAGAGCCGGGCGGCCTGCTCCGGCCCGCTCACCAGGCCCTGGGAGGCGGCACGGGGCCAAGCCGCCTCGAAGAGCCGCCGGGCCCGCTCCCGCCAGGGGCGCAACTCGGGCTCCCAGAGAGAGATGCCCAGGCGGGCCAGCAGGTCGGCCTGGGCCGCCTCCAGGGCCGCGAATACCCCGCGCATGGCCCGCACCCCGGGGTCGTGGCCAAAGGTGTCCGGTTGGTTCATGCCGTAGGCAACTCCCCGGCCTCCCGGTAGATTTCCCCCAAACGCCTCATCAAATCTTCCCGCCGCAAATTCTCGGCCACCCAGGCCCGCCCCGCCCGGCCCATGCGCCGGGCCTCCTCCGGCTGGGCGGCCAGGCGGTCGGCCGCCCGGGCCAGGGCCGCCGGGTCGCCGGGGGGCACCAAAAAACCGTGCTCACCGTCCAGGAGCCATTCCGGCACTCCGCCCACCGCCGTGCCCACCACGGGCACTCCGCGAGCCAGGGCCTCCAGGCCCACGATACCCCAGGGCTCCGCCCATAGGCTGGGCAGCCACAGGCTCAGCGCCCCGGCCAAAAGCTGATTCATCCTAGCACGATCGGCCCAGCCGTCAAAGGAGAGCCTACCCTGGGAAAGCATGGCCGCCCGGGCCAACTCCCCGGCCAGGGGGCCGTCGCCCGCGATGCGCAACGGCGCGCCATGCCTGAACATTTTCGTGGCCTCCAGGGCCTGGCCCACCCCCTTGCGCCCCACCAGACGCCCGGCCAGCAGGTGATGGCGCCGGGGTGCCCCGGGCAAGGCCGGGGGCAGGTCCACCGGCGGGGGCAACACCCGCACCCGCTCCGGCTCCACCCCGGCCAGGGTCAGTTCGCGGGCCATGTAGCGGCTGAGCACCAGGATGCGGCCCATGCCCCGCAGGGCGTCCAGGCGGCGGCGGGTGAGGGCCAGCATGCGCCGCCCGTAGTCGGGCTGCTCGAAGCAGGCCAGGCAGGCCCGGCCCAGGGGCGCGCTACACAGGCGGTCGTCCGGGGTCAGCTTGCCCCGGCCGGGGCAGAACATGCGGTGGTCCTGCACGGTCATCACCGTGGGCGCGGACGAAGCGGCCAGTTCCAACAGCGCCGGGTCCATGAGGTTGTGCAGATGGATGAGATCGGGCCGGAACTCGGCGATGACCGCGGCTAAACCCCGGCAAGCGGCGGCCTCGCCCCGCTTTCGCAGGCCCCGGCGGGCTAGGCCCTTTACCCGTAGCCAGGGGCCGATCAGCTCTTGCTCGGCCACCGGCAACGAGCCGTCGTCAAAGCCCACCGCCAACAAGGTCTGGTGGGCCCCCTGCTGGTGCTTGAGCAGGCTTATGAGGTGGCGCTCCGCCCCGCCCCGGGCGGAGAGGCGTTCATGTAGGTGCAGCAGCCGCATGGTCCCCGGCGGTCTCCCATGGCCGTCTAAGCATGAAATTACGAACCCTTATACCTCGTATCCCCCCCGCGGTACAAGCCTTACAAAATTGTGAAAATCCCCCTGAAGGAAATACATGTCATCTCCTCAGCAATGGCAAGCAGTTAGGTGTCTATTGATACTGGTTACTGCTGTTTTTCAAAAACTCGAATTTGGGGGTTGACTCCACCATATGTTGTGGGTCAAGATAAGTCCCGTACAAGATAGCGGGTGCGTGGCGGCTTTTTGGGAGTCGCCGAATTTCGGGAGGAACGGTTGAGGCAAGCGGGTGAAAAAACCGGAAAAGGCCGACCGGCTCTCGAAGCGGGCCCCATGGACGATATGCGCGCGAAGGACCGGGTCAGAATAGCACTGTCCCGCGCCCTCGGCAAACCCCAGTTCCGGGCGGTCCGCTAGTCATTGCTGGCCCCTGACGGCAGGAGAGAACAGATGGCCGAGCTAAAGGTAGTTGAAGGCAGCAAAAAGGATCCCATCCTCAGCTCCGAGACCACCGACATGGCCCTTTTTGTGCGCACCAGCGCCGAGGAGATGGACTCCTGGGACCGGGCGCGCATCGAGGACGCCCTGATCCGGGAAACCCAGCTTGACGACATCACCGCCAAGGAAATCGCCGCCGAGGTGGAAGAGCAGATCGCGGCGGCGGGCATCAAGATGGTCACCGCCCCCCTGATTCGTGAGTTGGTCAACACCAAGCTCATCGAGCGCGGCCTGGAAGAGGAGCGCCTGCAACACACCCGTTTGGGCGTGCCCCTGTACGACGTGGACAACATGCTGCGCCTGCCCAACAAGGAGAACGCCAACGTTCCCCACGGGCCCGAGGCCACCAACCTCACCCTGGCCGAGAGCATCAAGAAGGAATACGCCCTGATCAGCGTGTTCGGCCAGGACGTGGGCGACGCCCACATGCGCGGCGATCTGCACCTGCACGACTTGGGCTTCGTGGACCGGCCCTACTGCTCCGGCCAGAGCCTGGAATACATCAAGAAGTACGGGCTGAACCTGCCGGCCAGCCTGGCCCTGGCCAAGCCGGCCAAGCACCCCGAGGTGCTCTTGGCCCACATGGTCAAGTTCGCCGCCGCCCTGCAATCCAACTTCGCCGGGGCCATCGGCTGGGACGCGGTGAACCTGTTCTTCGCGCCCTACCTGGAAGGCCTGAGCGACAAGGCGGTCAAGCAGCTGGCCCAGATCCTCATCTTCGAGTTCAGCCAGCAGGCCGTGGCCCGCGGCGGCCAGGCCATCTTCACCGACATCAACCTGTACTGGGAAGTGCCCAAGCACTTCGAGGACGTGCCGGCCATCGGGCCCAACGGCGAATACACCGGCAAGACCTACTCCGAGTACGAAAAAGAGGCCCAGCGCTTCGTGTGGAAGCTCTTCGAGGTCTACAAGGAGGGCGACGGCGCCGGCCGCCCCTTCTTCTTCCCCAAGCCCCTGGTGCACATCACCGAGAAGTTCTTCCAGACCGAAGGCCACATGGACTTCCTGCACCACATCTGCGACGTGGCCGCCGACAAGGGCAACACCTACTTCGTCTTCGACCGGGGCGAGACCGCCAAGATATCGGAGTGCTGCCGCCTTTCCTTCAAGCTGGAAAAGAGCGACATCGACGACGCCAAGACCCCCTGGAAGATGCGCTACAGCGCCCTGCAGAACGTGACCATCAACCTGCCGCGCATCGCCTACGAGGCGGCCGGCGACGACACCAAGCTGTTCCAGATTCTGCGGCAGCGGGTCAAGCTGGCGGCCAAGGCCCACATAGAAAAGAAACGTTTTATCGAGCGCTTGCTCAGCTTCGGCAACCAGGGGCCCCTGGCCCTGCTGGCCATGCAGCTCGACGGCCAGCCCTACCTCAGGATGCACCGGGTCACCTACCTCATCGGCATGGTGGGGCTCAACGAGATGGTGGTGGAGCACCTGGGCCAGGAGCTGCACGATTCCGAGGAGGCCATGAAGTTCGGCCTCAAGGTCATCGCCCAGATGAAGTACCTGTGCGACGAATACGCCGAGCGCGAGGGCATGCGCTTCGTGCTGGAGCAAACTCCGGCCGAGTCCACCGCCTACCGCTTCGCCAAGCTGGATCTGAAGAACTTCCCGGAAAAGGCCAAGCACGCGGTCAAGGGCGATCTGTTCACCGGCGAGGTGTACTACACCAACTCCACCCTGTTCAACGTGGGCTCCCACACCAACCCCATCGAGCGGGTCAAGCTGGAAGGCCGCTTCCACCCCCTGATCGAGGCCGGGGCCATCACCCACGTGTGGCTGGGCGAGCAGCGCCCCTCCAAGGAGTCCATGGCCAACTTCGTCATCAAGATCTTCCGGGAGACCAAGAACGACCAGGTGGCCTTCAGCCCCGAGTTCTCCTGCTGCAACAACTGCCAGAAGAACCACCGGGGCCTGCTGGACACCTGCCCCAACTGCGGCAGCGACAAGATGGACCACATCACCCGCATCACCGGCTACTTCACCAGGGTATCCTCCTGGAACAAGGGCAAGCTGGGCGAGCTTCGGGACCGCTGGCGCAACCAGGGCTTCTTCAGCGCCCCGCCCCAGGACGAGGCCAAGGTCGGTTAGTTAGTTTGGGATAGGCCGGGGGGCGCTTTTGGGTCAAAAGGGCCCCCCGGACCCCGCAGTAAACTTTAAAGGAAGCTTGATGAAGGCAACTTCAAGCCACCGCCCAAACCCCTGGGGAATTTTCCCGGCCGCCGCTCAGACCACCGGTCTGAGCCAGGACGGGAAAATTTCGCGGAGTTTTTTGGGAGGGGGTTTGGGGGAGGCCTTTTTTGCAAAAAAGGGCTCCCCCGATATCGCCCACACACAAGGAGGGTCGATCCAATGACTTTGTTCACCAAACCCGGTTGCGAGAAGTGCCACTACATCACCGACAAGTTCGACCTGGGCTCCATGGGCATCGCCATTGACGTGCTGAGCCCGGCGGACCCCGCCGCCTTGGCCCATCTGGCCTGGCACGAGTTGGTGGAGGTGGCCGAGAAGGAGCTGCCTATTTTGGTGTTGGACGACTCCAGCCACATCAGCGGAGCCATCAAGATCAAGTCGTATCTGAAGACCATGGCCCATGCCTGATGGCGTCTCCGCGGCCCGCGCCCCGGTTCCGCCGGTAATCAAGGGCTTCATCGAGACCAGTTTTCTGGACTGGCGGGGCCTGATTTCGGCGGTGCTGTTTTTGCCGGGCTGCAATTTCGCCTGCCCTTATTGCCACAACTTCACCCTGGTTTCCGACCCGGACAGCCTGATGAGCCTGCCGCTGGATAGTGTGCTGGACCGGCTCCGGCCGTTCGTGGGCTGGATCGACGGGGTGGTGGTTTCGGGCGGCGAGCCCACGCTGCATCCGGGCCTGGAAGAGCTTTTGGGCCTGATCCACCAGGAGGGCTTCCAGGTGAAGCTGGACACCAACGGCTATCGGCCGGAGGTGGTCAAGCGGGTGGTGGAGGCCGGTCTGGTGGACATGGTGGCCATGGACGTCAAGGCCCCGCTGGAGCCCCTGGCCTACCGCCGCAGTTGCGGCAAGGCCATCGAGGTGGACCAGGTGACCCAGAGCCTGGCCTATCTCAAGAGCTGCGGGGTGGCCCATGAGTTCCGCTCCACCATCTGTCCGGCCTGGCACGGCCCGGCCGAGTTGGAGCGCATGGCCGAGGCGGTGGAGGGCTGCGCGGCCTGGACCCTGCAGGCCATGAACCCGGCCACGGCCTGGAACACCGAGGCGGTGGAAGGGGTGACGATGTTCACTCCCGAGGAGTTGGACGAGTTGCAGCGCACCGTGGCCGATCCGGTTTGCCGTAACTGACGCTCCTAGGGGGACGAGACAATTTTGCCTGCGCCTGCCAAACGGCGGGCGCTTTTTTTTACGAGAGGGGATCTCAGATGAAATTTGCTTGGCCTATGAGGAAAAACAGCATGTATTTACAACCAATTGCCAGGCGTTGCGCCGGATGGACCGGGGCGCTGCTGCTGGCGGCGCTCTTGGCCCTGGGGGTTGGCCCGGCCGGGGCGGAGCAGGCGGGCGGTCAACTGGACCAGCAAAAAAAGACCTACGACGCCCACCGGCCCTATGTCACCTATCATTTCAAGGACGCGGAGATGGACTTCGGCCTGGAATGGGTGCTGGGCAGCACCTCCATGGGCGGCTGCGAGATCGGCGAGGCCTTTTACGCGGCGGGGGGGATCAAGGACGGCGACCCGGCCAGTTGGCAGGAGCAGTGGGAGGCCCTGGCCGGGCGGGTGGAGGCCAAGGGGCGGGAGTTCCTGGCCGCCGGGCACCGGATCAGCGCCCGGGAGGCCCTGATCCGGGCCACCAACTATTACCGCACCGCCCTGGTGTCCATGATGCCCGACAACCCCAAGTTCAAACAGTTGGGACAACGCCTGCGGGCCGATTTCAAGCAGGCGGCCGAGCTGTTCGACCCGCCCATGGTCTACTTCGAGGTGACCTGCGACGGCGCCAAGCTGCCCGGCTATTACCGGCCGGTGGCAAAGGACGGCAAAAAGCGCCCCACCCTGATCATGATCGGCGGGGGGGAGACCTTTGCCGAGGAGCTCTACACCTACATCGCCCCGGCGGCGATCAAGCGGGGCTACAACTTCCTGACCGTGGATTTGCCGGGCCAGGGCATGCTGCCCCTGGAGGGCAAGTTCTTCAGGCGCGACGCCGAAGTGCCGCTGGTCAAGGTGCTGGACTACGCCCTGAGCCGCCCGGAGGTGGACCCGGCGCGGGTGGCCATGTACGGCATCAGCGGGGGCGGCTATTTCGTGCCCCGGGCCGCCTCGGTGGACCGGAGGATCAAGGCGGCGGTGTTGAACTCGGCGGTGGGCGACCAGTACACGCTGTTCAAGGACATGCCCAACTCCAAGGCCACGCCCCAGGAGATCGCGGAGTGGAGCCCCTTCAAGCGGGCCACCGCCGGGGTGGTGTCCTGGCGCTGGGGCCTGGGCGCCACGGACATCCACGGCTTGGCCGAGGCCAACCGGGGCTGGACCGTGGACCCGGCCAAGGTCGAGTGCCCGGTGCTGATCTTGATCGGCGCGGGGGAGTACGCCAACCAGACGGTGAAAAAGCAGCAGCAGGAGTTCCTGGCCAAGCTGCCCAACCCCAACAAAAAGCTGGTGGTGACTCCGGAAGACCTGGGGGCCTCGTCGCACTGCATCGGCGAGAACCGCAGCCTGATGAGCGAGATCGTGTTCAACTGGCTGGACGATACGTTCAAGGAGTAGAAGAGCTCGCGAGGCATTGAGTCGGAGGGCTGTTGGTTGCTCGCCGGGGAGCGGCGGCCGGGTTACGGCGGCCAAGCACTGGATGCCGGTGTCTTTTCGCTACTCGCCGCCGGTCAACCGGAGCCAACTAGCGGAACGCGAACATCACGGGGTTGCGGCCGGTATTGACCGGCCTCTTCCCCTTTTTCATAACCCTTTTCCCAGCGCCTCCAAAATGCCCCCCGCGTCCGGCAGCACCACCTGCGCCCCGGCTTGTCTGAGCCCCGCCTCGTCCACCCGGCCGCTGGTGACCCCCACGGCCAGGCACCCGGCGGCCACGGCGGCCTGCATGTCGGTGGGGTGGTCGCCCACCATGGCCGCCCGGCCGGGCTCCAGGCCCATGACCGCGCAGGCGTCCCAGAGCTGCTGGGGATGGGGCTTGGGCTTGGGGGCCCGCTCGCGGGGCAGGAAGGCGTCCAGGCGGTCGGCCTCGGGCAACAGCAGGCGGATGGCCGCGGCGCAGTTGCGGCTGACCACCCCCAGGGACAGGCCCCGCTCCTTGGCCTGGGCCAAGAGAGGCCGGGTGAAGGGGAACAGGTGGGCCCGTCCGGCGGCCTCCAGCTCCACCGCCTGGATGACCTGGGCCGCCCGGCCCGGGAAGCCGTCGCCAAGGCGAGCGCTCACCACCTCCAGCGCCTCCAGCAGATAGCCCGAGGGCCAGGGGCCGGAGAAGCCCTCGGCGCGGGCCAACTCCTCCACCCGCCGGGCCATGAGCCCGAAGTCCAGGTTCAGCTCGGCCAGGGTGCCGTCGAAATCAAAGATGAGGCCATTGATGTTCATAGCTAGTTAGTTTATCCGAGGGAGCACTTTTTTGAAAATGCGCTTTGCCCGGCACAGCCAGGCGCCGGCAAGCGATGCCGGCAACGCCGTATGGCGGGGTCTGGCGCAGCCGGACTAAACCTTGGGTTTCTTGCCCGGCCCCTTGAACCCCACCAGGCGATAGGTCCCCTCCAGGGCCAGGGCCCCGCCCAACAGGCCCACCAGCACCCAGGCCCGGTTGGGGTCGTCGCTCACGCTCTGCCAGATCATGGCCCCCAGGGCGGCCAGGCAGCCGATCAGACCCAGGGCGGCCATACCCCGGTGGGCCCGGGTCTCGTGGGCCAGGCGCAGGTTGGCCGCGTTGACCAGGGCGAAGACGATGAGGAAGCCCGCGCTGCCCAGGGTGGAGATGGAGCTCAGGTCCGCCGCGTTGGCCAGGATCAGGGCCAGGCCGGAGGTGATGAACAGGCCCTCCAGGGGCTGGCCGTAGATCTCGCGCTCCAGCTCGGCGGGCAGCTCGCCTTCCTTGGCGATGGTGTAGCTCAAGCGGGCCGACCCGTAGAGGGTGGCGTTGATGGCGCTGAAGGTGCTCAAAAGGGCGGCGATGGCGATCATGGTGAAGCCGCCTTGGCCCAGGAAGGGCCGGGCCGCCTCGGCCAGGGCGTAGTCGCGGGCGGCGATGAGCTTGGCCAGGGGCAGGCCGCCCACCGCCACCACGGCGATGGCTATGTAGAGCAGGATCACGAAAACCACCGCCGCGTAAAAGGCGCGGGGCAGGTTGCGGCCCGGGTCTTTTATGTCCTCGCCGGTGTTGGCGATCAGCTCGAAGCCCTCGTAGGCCACGAAGATGATCATGCCTCCGGCCACCAGGGGGATGGCCGGCACCCAGGTGGCCGGGGCCAGGCGGGCCGGGTCCACCCCCTGCCAGCCCACGGCCAGGAAAAACAGCAGGATGGACAGCTTGAGCCCCACCACGTAGACCTCGGTGCGCCCGATTATCTTGGCGCTGGCCACGTTGAGGGCGGTGGGGCCCAGGATGGCCAGGGAGATGAGCAGATGCTTGTACAAGCCCTGGTGGGCGGCGGGGAAAAAGGTGGCCCCATAGGAGCCGAAGGCGTAGGCGTACAGGGCGAGCATCACCACATAGCTAAGCCATAAAAGCACATTCGCCGATCCGGGCAGGTAGGAGGCGCCAAAGGCCTGATCCAAAAAGGCCACCGTGCCCCCCCGGCTGGGAAAGCGCACCGATAGCTTGACGTAGGAGTAGGAGGTGACCAAGGCCACCAGCCCGGCGATGGCAAAGGCCACCGGGGTGCCGCCTCGGGCCAGCTGCACCGACAGGCCCAGCACCGCGAAGATGCCGCCGCCCACCATGCCGCCCACCCCGATGGCCGCCGCCGACCAAAACCCGATTTTTTTGCCCTGTGAGGCCATGCACGACGCTCCCGCGAATAACCTACGGTTAATAGTACTTTAGCTCCTATAGGCCTTCTAGACAAGTTACCCTTGCCGAGAGACGGCAAGGGCGCTACCATGCATCGCTATGGTCAGGGAAGCGTTGCGCCCAGTCAAGCGATCCCTGAGCGCTCAAAGGCCGGCTCCATGTCCCTTGGCAGAGTGTTGGGGCCCAAGCCGGCGGGAGGTTACATTCCCTTGTGCCCTTGCTGCACGGACGGGGGATATGTTAATTTGTTGAAAACAATGACCGAGCCGCGCTTGGGTCGTCCAAGTTGCAAAGCGGCCCGGCCTTCCCAACTCTATTTCGGGGCCATGGGCCCGGGGAGGCAAACATGCGCAAGCTTTGGTTGGCAACTCTCAGCATCCTGATCCTGGGCCTGATAACCGCGGTGGCCACCACCGGGAGCATCGCCCAAAACACCACCGCCGCCCCGGCCGCGGCCCCCGCCGCCACCGCCGCGGCGCCTGCCGCCCCGGCAACACCCGCATTGGTCACCAAAGACATGCCGGCCAAGCTGCAAAAGGCCATCAAGCAAAGCCTGGCCGACGCCAAATACGCGGACAAGACCAAAAAAGCGGTGGCCCAGGGCGTGGCCAAACGCGGCCAAGAGCCAGGCTTCCTGGGGATTCCCGGCGCTCCGGCGGCCCACTACGTATGGGGCCTGTTGTGGGCCATCTGGGTGGGCTGGATCTTCTCCACCGTGGGCGCCTTTGGCGGCATCATGGCCGGCGTGGGCCACATCACCATCTTCGGCCTGGGCGACTACGCCAGCAGCTACAGCAAGGGCAACCCGGTCAACAAGCTCATCACCGACTCCATCCGGGTGTCCAACCAGTGGCTGGTGGGGCTCTCGGCCCTCATCTCCAGCTTCAACTACTACAAAATGGGCCGCCTGGTGTTGCCCCTGGGCGCCTGCCTGGCGGTGGGTGGAGTGGCCGGCTCCTGGCTCATCCCCGAGCTGACCGCCGGCAAGGTCTCCCTGAAGGCCTACATCGGCTACTTCGGACTGCTGGTGTTCGTGCTGGCCTGCTTCCTCATCTACGAGATGACCCCCAAGGGCCAGGCCTCCAAAAAGGCGGCCAAGGCGGCGGCCGCGGCCTTTGAAAAGGGTGCCAAGGAAGGCGACAGCAGCGAAAAGGGCGTGAAGATTGTCGAGGGCAAGCAGGGCATCATGTGGCTGGCCCTGGCCTGCGTGGTCATCAGCGCCCTGTGGTTCAACCTGGTGGGCTCGGTCATGGTGGTGGCCTACGTGCTGGCCCTGGCCGGCATGGTGCTCACCTTCTTCATGGGCACCATCCGCTTCACCTTCTTCGGGGTGGAGTTCAAGTTCAAGGCCTTCATCCCCATGCTGGGCGGCCTGATCATCGCGGCCATCGCCTCGTTCCTGGGCGTGGGCGGCGGCTTCCTGTTCGTGCCCTTCCTCACCTCGGTGGCCGGCCTGCCCATGTTCCTGGTGGCGGGCACCAGCGCCCTGGCCGTGTTGGTGGGCATGATCGTGAGCATCTTCTCCTACATGGTGGGCAAGGGCGTCGTGGTCTCCTGGGGCCTCATCGGCGCCGAGCTGGTGGGCATCTTCATCGGCTCCATGATCGGCCCGCGCACCTCCAAGTACATCCCGGAAAAGGGCCTGAAGTGGATCTTCATCATCCTGGCCTTCTACGTGGGCCTGCGCTACACCACCAAGGGCTTCCTGGGCTACAGCATCGTGCCCCCCTTCTAGAACCAAGATCGCGCAACCAAACGGGGCGGCCCTCGCGGCCGCCCCTTTTTTTTGGGTATACTCTTGGCGTTGAACTTTGGCGCCGCGAGGTGGCATGGATCCGGTTTACTGGTTGCTGGAAAAACTCGACCCTTTTTTGATCGCCCCCTACCGCTGGCTGGGCGATCCCGTGGCCGGCTGGTGGCTGGGCACCGTGGTGCTGTGCCTTTGGTGCACCATCATCGGCGAGGCCACCTACGCCCTGGTCAAGCGCTGGAACCGCTCCCACATGCAGCGGCAACTGGACCAGATGAGCGAGGGCCAGGCCAAATCTTGGGAAGCCCTGCAAGCGGGCGACAAGCTGGCCTACAAGGGTTTCAACGACCAGGCCAACGAATCCTTCGGCAAGAGCTTTTTCATGGGGGCGGCCATGGGCAGTTCCTCGCTGTGGCCCGCCTTCGCGGCCATGGCCTGGCTGCAATGGCGCTTCGGCGAGGTGGAGATCCCCTTGCCCGGCACTCCCTGGAACATAAGCTACGCCTCCGCCTTCATACCCATGTACATCGTTATGCGGGTGCTGTGGGCCCTGGGCCGCAAATGGCTGCGCCCCCCTTCGCCGAGCAAGTGACACATTAGCTAGGCCCTCGAAAAACATTACAAATCGCTTGACAAACTTGCCGCGCTCTTGCTACCTTTGCCTACAAGGTCAAACAGCGGCTCAGGATTTCGGCTTCGGCTAGGATGTCAAAATCTCATTATGCCACTGTTTCCGACCAGTTAGGCTGGACCCTTTGCTGAGCATGGTCCGGGGTGAACCAGCGTAGGCAAAGGGTAATCGGAGCGTCAGGTTCGGGCAGAAAGCCTGAAGACCACAAGACGCATCCGATATTCCTTTAGGAAAGGAGAAAAGGATTCACATGAAAAAATTGCTTATCATTGCCGTGGCGGTTATGGCGATCTTCGCCATGTCCGTACCGGCCATGGCGGCTGGCCCGAGCCCGTCGTCTTATACCTTTGAGATGGCCGCTCGTATGCTGACCGACATCGGTTGGGATCAGCAGAGCGCCGAGCAGACCCGCAACGGCCAGACCTCCGTGGGCAGCTGGTTCGTCAACATGCCTGGCCACAGCTACCTGCAGGCCCGCTTCTACAGCGTGGACAAAAACGTGGGTGGCCGTGTCGAGTTGGGCCTGAGGTCCTACAACGGTTCCGCCACCACCAGCCTGCGTTACGCGTACGGCTACTGGCGCGTGGGCAACTGCCGCATCCTGGCCGGCCAGACCGACAACTGGTTCGGCTCCCTGGCTTACCACGTCCGTCAGTATGTGGGCCTGAACGAGAGCGCCCACCTGTTGCTGTTCGGCTGGGGCTTCCTGTGGCCCGGTCGTGTGCCCCAGGTGCAGTTCACCTACAACACCGAGCAGTGGGGCGTGCAGTTCGCCCTGGAACAGCCCAGCAGCGCGTCCGACACCTTCTGGGAAGGCACCATCATTCCGGCCGCCACCCAGGACTTCTACTATCAGGTGCCCCGCATGAGCTTGACCTTCATGTTCAAGTTCGGCGGCTTCATGACCCACCCCGGCGTCATGTGGAGCCAGCACCAGTATGAGCAGGGCGACAACCTGGGCTTCGGCGAGAACTGGGACACCTGGGCCTTCGTGCTCCCCATCAAGTACACCGCCGGCGCCTTCACCCTGAAGTTCCAGGGCCACTACGGCCAGAACTTCTGGGGTGAGATCCCCTTCTACACCGCCGACACCACCGCGCCCACGGTTAACGCCAGCGGCGAGGTTGAGGACACCATCATTTACGGTGGCGTGCTGGCCGGCGAGTACACCATTGGCAAGATCATGATCACCGGTGGCTTCGGCTACGAGAACTTCCAGAACGACCAGTGGTCCGTCAACGGCGACGACACCATCAGCCGTTGGGGCGCCTTCATCGCGGTGCCCTACCAGTTCACCAAGAACTTTGGTGTGCACCCCGAGTTCAGCTACTATGACTACGACAACAACTCCAATGGCACCGATGCCGGCAACGAGTGGCTGCTGGGTGTCCAGTTCCGCTTCATCTTCTAAGAAGATCCTGAACGCCTAAAAAATCACCCCAAAGCGGCCGGGGCCTCGCGCCCCGGCCGCTTTTCTTTTGCTGGCGCGCCCTGGATGGCGGTGGTAGCCTAGTGACTTTGGATACAATAATCTTGACAGCCTGGTTTTTTGGGCTTAAAAAATTGCATCCAATAAAGCGCCGGTCTTGCAAGCGGCATTGGGGGGTGTTCAAGTTCGCCAAGGTTTCTGGGATGTTGTCTTGCTGGCAATCGTCATGCTGATTTGGTGATCGGCCCGGATAATAGTCTGATTACTTAAGTACTTCGGGGGGCCCCGCATCGAAGCAACCCGAGGTTGGTTTATTGGAGGAAGGAGCTCACTGATGAAAAAAGTCTCCCTTTTGGCACCCGGCCCCACCCCGGTTCCTCCCCGCACCTTGCTGGCCATGGCCCAGCCCCTCATCCATCATCGCTCCAGCGATTTTCTGGATATCTTCGGGCAGGTGCGAGAAGGTCTGAAAAAGCTCTTCAAGACCGAAAACGACGTTTTGGTCTTTTGCAGCAGCGGAACCGGCGCCATGGAGAGCGCGGTGGCCAACCTGCTCTCGCCCGGCGACAAGGCCATCGCCATCCGCGGCGGCAAATTCGGTGAGCGCTGGACCGAGCTTCTGGAGGCTTACGGTTGCCAGGCCGTCAACCTGGACGTGGAGTGGGGATACGCCGTAAAGCCCGCGGACGTGGCCGCCCTGCTCAAACAAGACCCCTCCATCAAGGCGGTCTACGTGCAGGCCCTGGAGACTTCCACCGGCGTGAGCCACCCCATCAAGGAGCTGGCCCAGGTGACCAAGGACACCGGCGCGGTGTTGGTGGTGGACGCGGTCAGCGCCCTGGGCGCCTACGACATCCCCACCGACGAGTGGGGCCTGGACGTGGTGCTCTCCGGTTCGCAGAAGGCCCTGATGCTGCCTCCGGGCCTGGCCTTCGCCAGCATCGGCCCCAAGGCCCTGGAGATGATGAAAACCTCCAAGTGCCCCAAGTACTACTTCTCCTGGGCCAAGGAGCTCAAGAACCAGGGGATCAACAAGGGCACCTTCACCTCGCCGGTGACCCTGTTCATGGGCCTGCTGGACATTTTCGAGCTGATAGAGGAAATGGGCCTGGACAACATCTATAGAGAGACCGAGATCAAGTCCAAGGCCTTCAAGGCCGCCATGGCCGCTCTGGGCCTGAGCCTGTATTCCAAGGAGAACGCCTCGGTGGGTCTCACCGCCGTGGAGGCGCCCGAGGGCATCGACGGCCAGGACGTGGTGGGATGGCTCAAGAACAAGTACGCCATCTTCATCGCCGGCGGCCAGGCCCAGGCCAAGGGCAAGATCTTCCGGGTGGCCCACATGGGCTATATCAGCGAGTTCGACACCTTGCAGGGCATCAGCGCCATTGAGATGGCTCTGGCCGGTCTGGGGTACAAATTCGATATGGGCGCCGGCGTGGCCGCGGCCCAAAAGATTTTCGGGGAGGCTTGATCATGAAGATACTGGTCTCCGATCCCCTGCACGACATGGGCGTGCAGATATTCAAGGATCAGGGCTTCGAGGTTGAGGTGAAGACCGGCATGGCTCCCGAGGAGCTGCGCCAGGCCATCAAGGGCGTGGACGGGCTGGTGATCCGTTCGGCCACCACCGTGGACAAAGCGCTTTTGGACGCCGCCGACCAGCTCAAGGTGGTGGGCCGGGCCGGCACCGGCCTGGACAACGTGGACATCCCCGAGGCCACGGCCCACGGGGTGGTGGTCATGAACACTCCGGGGCAGAACTCCAACGCCGCCGCCGAGTTGGCCATGGGCCACATCTTCGCCCTGAGCCGCCACATCGCCCGGGGCAACCGGGGCATCAAGGACGGCAAGTGGGAGAAAAAACAGCTCCGGGGCCGCGAGCTCAAGGGCAAGACCCTGGGCATCGTGGGCATGGGCAACATCGGGCGCATCCTGGCCGAGCTGGGCACGGGCGTGAAGATGAAGGTCATCGGCTATGATCCCTTCCTGAACGACGCCGAGATCCAGGCGCGCGGCGCCCAGCCCGTGAGCTTCGAGGACATGCTGCCCCAGGCCGACTACATCTCCATCCACGTGCCCAAGACCGCCGAGACCAGCAACCTGTTCAGCGCGGACAACCTGGCCAAGATGAAGGACGGGGCCTATCTGATCAACTGCGCCCGGGGCGGCATCGTGGACGAGGGCGCCCTGTGCGACGCCCTGTCCTCCGGCAAGCTGGCCGGCGCGGCCCTGGACGTCTTCGAGGTGGAGCCCCTGCCGGCCGACAGCCGCCTGCTGTTCGCCGACGAGCTCACCTGCACCCCCCATCTGGGAGCCAACACCTTCGAGGCCCAGGAAAACGTGGCCGTGGCGGTGGCCAACCAGATGAGCGCCTATCTCAAGGGCGGGCCCGCCGAATTCGCGGTGAACGAACCCAAGAAATAGCGCCCGACCCCGCAAAACTTATCCGGCCCGGCCGCCAAAGCGGCCGGGCCTTTTTTGTTGCCCGGTTGCGCCGGGCCATCGGCGTACTTATAGTTAGAAGTGTTATATCCGGTTAGGTGCGTCCCGGTGGAATCATTCATGAAAGGCTAGCCAATGAGTGAACAGGAAAAGGGCTTTACCGTAAAGGATCGGCGCAGGTTCGACTCCAGCGGCGATACTCGCGGCGAGGCCGAGCCCCAGCAGAAAAAGGCCCCGGAGCCAGAGCCCCAACCCGCGCCCCAGGCGTCGGCCGAACCAGCCGCGCCCCAAGACGAGGCGCCGGCTGACCAGGGCCCCATGGCCGGAGGCCGCCATCAACTGCCCCCGGTGGACTTCAGCGGTCTGATCATATCCCTGGCCCAGGCGACCATGATGCATCTGGGCCAGATTCCCGGGCCCGACGGCCAGCCCATACCCCCGCAATTCGATCTGGCCCGTCATACCATCGATACCATCGCCATGCTTCAGAAAAAGACCGAGGGCAATCTTGATCCCGAGGAGAAGAAGCTGATCGACGAGGTGGTGAAAGAGTTGCGCATGGCCTTTGTTCATCTGGCCGGCTAGCCTCCTTTTTCCACTAGGAGGAAAAAATGACCCTTAGGAAAACCAGACTTACCGCCAAACCCGCGCTGCTTTTGCTGCCGCTGGTCTTGGCCCTGACCCTGGCCCTGGCCGCTCCCGCCTGGGCCAAATACGTCCCCGACTCCTTCGCCGACCTGGCGGGCAAAGTCAGTCCGGCGGTGGTGAACATCCGCATCGTCAAGACCATCAAGGAGGGGCCCATGACCGGCGTCATGCCCTTCCCCGGCCAGCAGCAGGCGCCGGACCAGGAAGACCCCCAGGGGCAGATGCCCGACCTGCATGAATTCTTCCGCCGTTTCTTCGGCGGCCAGGGCGGTCCGGGCGGTCCGGGCGGCGGCGCCCATCCCCGGCAATTCAAGCAACGCGCTCTGGGCTCGGGCGTCATCGTGGACGCCAAGGGCTACGTGATCACCAACAACCACGTGGTGGCCGAGGCCGACGAAATTTTGGTGCGCATGAAGGGCGGCGAGGAGTTGCCCGCCAAGATCATCGGCCGCGACCCCAAGACGGACCTGGCCCTGATCAAGGTGGACGCCAAGCATGACCTGCCCTTTTTGCCCTTGGGCGACAGCGACAAGCTCAGGGTGGGCGACTGGGTCCTGGCCGTGGGCAACCCCTTCGGCCTGGAGCACACCGTCACCGCGGGCATCATCAGCGCCAAGGGCCGCATCATCGGGGCCGGGCCCTATGACAACTTCCTGCAGACCGACGCCAGCATCAACCCCGGCAACTCCGGCGGCCCGCTGATCAACCTGCAAGGCGAAGTGGTGGGCATCAACACCGCCATCGCGCCCCAGGGCCAGGGCATCGGCTTCGCCATTCCGGTGAACACCACCAAGACGATCATGTCCCAGCTTCGGGATCATGGCCGGGTGGTGCGCGGCTGGCTGGGAGTGACCATCCAGCCGGTGACCAAGGAATTGGCCGGCAAGTTCGGGCTCACCGAGCCCATCGGGGCCTTGGTGGCCGACGTGGCGCCGGGCGGCCCGGCGGACAAGGCGGGCATCAAGCGCGGCGATGTGATCGTGGGCTACGAAGGCAAGACGGTCAAGGACATGCACGCCCTGCCCCGCCTGGTGGCTGAAACCAAGGTGGGTAGCGAGGTCAGCCTGGAGGTGGTGCGCGAAGGCAAGAAACGCCCCTTGCAGGTAACCATCGGCGAGCTCAAGGCCGAGGGCCCCGTCTCGCCCAAGGCCGCCGCCCCCGAGAGCGAAGTCAAGCTGGGCATGGGCCTGCAGGAGCTTAACCCCGAGTTGGCCAAGCAGCTGAACATGTCCGGCAAACAGGGCCTGGTGGTCACTTCGGTGGAGCCGGGCGGACCGGCGGCCGAGGCCGGCCTGCAGCGTGGCGACGTGATCCTGGAGGCGGCCCAAAAGCCGATCGCCAGCTTGGCCCAGTTCAAGGACGCGGCCGGCAAGCTCAAGGCGGGCGAAGGCCTGCTCCTGCTCATCCAGCGCCGCGACTCCACCCTGTTCGTGGTGATCAAGGCACCGGACTCCAAATAACCGCAAACCGACCTGGGGGCCCCAAGGGGCCCCCATTTTTTTTGGAGGCGGCGTTTTGAAGCAACTGACCCTGTCGGCCCCGGCCAAGGTCAACCTGTTTCTGCGGGTGCTGGGCCGGCGGCCCGACGGCTACCACGATCTGGCCACCCTGATGCAGCCTTTGGATTTGGCCGACACCCTTACCGCGCGCCTGGGTTCCCCCGGCTTGTCGCTCACCTGCGACCGGTCCGAGTTGGCCGGTCCGGACAACCTGGTGCTGGCCGCGGCCCGGGCTTATTACGCCGCCCTGGGCCGCGAGCCCGCCGCCTCCTTCGAGCTCACCAAGCGCATCCCCGTGGCCGCCGGCCTGGGCGGCGGCAGCTCCGACGCCGCCGCCGCGCTGATGGCGCTGAACGCCCTGCACGACGGCGCCCTGGAGCCCCGGCGCATGGTGGAGTTGGCCGCCGGATTGGGCGCGGACGTGCCTTTCTTCCTGGCCGGGTGCACCGCCTGGTGCACCGGTATCGGCGAGCGGGTGGAGCCCTGGCCCGACTTCCCGCTGCTCGATATGGTTTTGGTCAACCCCCGCTTCGCCCTATCCACAGCTCACGTCTATCAACAATTTGATTTCTATTGGACAAATCCCCATCAACCAATTAGAATAAAGCGCCCCTCAAGGAACGCCACCTCCTTGGCCCAATTGCTGGTCAACGATCTGGAGAAGGTTTCTTTAGAGGAGCATCCCACCCTGGGCCAGATCAAACAGACGCTTCGCAAGACCGGCGCCAGGGGATGTTTGATGAGCGGAAGCGGACCTACCGTTTTCGGGGTGTTCGCCGATGCTGCCCAGGCAGAGCAAGCGGCACGAAACCTGCGGGCCCAAGGCCGCTGGTGGGTCAGGTCTTGCCGAGGCGTCAGAGCTTGAGCTACGAGGAGGGGGCTGAGCATGGACGTGACCGAGGTAAGGGTCTTCCCGGTAGAGGAAGAGCGACTTAAGGCCTATGCAACTATCACCCTAGATCATTGCTTCCTGGTTAGAGACCTCAAGATCATTAACGGTAACAAAGGTCTTTTCGTGGCCATGCCCAGCAAGAAGCGCAAGGATGGCACCTACCAGGACACCGCCCATCCCTTGAATCGGGATACCCGGCGAATGATCGAGGATGCGGTTCTAGGAGAATACGAACGGGTGCGGGCCGAAGGTCTGGAGGTCAGCGAAGCCGAGATGTAGGGCTCCGCGGCCCCATGCCCGACACCTAATCGCCGCCCGCCAAGTTCGGGTTGCGGCCGCCGGGGGCGTAACGCTCCGTTGCGGTGGTGTCGGCCGGACTGGCTTTTTGGCTCAAACCTGTTAAAAAAGGATAAGTCCCGGGCGCACGGCCGGACCGTGGTGGTTTGGTGCGTAACGTCTCGGGTATGGCCGTTTTAGCGGTCCGGCTTCTCGGACCGGCTACAGGGCCCTTGGGCCCGGGGAATCTCTAGTGAGCCATGTTTAACAAGCTCAAAGTATTCACCGGCAACAGCAATCCCCATCTGGTGGAAGAGATCTGTCACTACCTGCACCTGCCGCTTTCCCAGGCCGTGGTGCGCCGCTTCAGCGACGGCGAGGTCTTCGTGGAGGTGGGTGAAAACGTGCGCGGCTCGGACGTGTTCGTGGTGCAGTCCACCAGCCCGCCGGTCAACGACCACCTCATGGAACTGCTGATCATGCTCGACGCCTTCCGGCGCAGCAGCGCCCGGCGCATCACCGCGGTGGTTCCCTATTACGGCTACGCCCGTCAGGACCGCAAGGTGGCCCCTCGGGTGCCCATCACCGCCAAGCTGGTGGCCGACCTGATCACCACCGCCGGAGCGGGGCGGGTGCTTTGCATGGATCTGCACGCCGGACAGATCGGCGGCTTTTTCAACATCCCGGTGGACCACCTCTACTCCGCGCCGATCATGCTGGAGTACCTGCGCAAGCATCTCACCGGCGAAGCGGTCATCGTCAGCCCCGACGCCGGCGGCGTGGAGCGGGCCAGGGCCATCGCCAAGCGTTTGCAGGCGGGGCTGGCCATCATCGACAAGCGGCGCGAGGCGGCCAACGTGGCCGAGGCCATGAACATCATCGGCGACGTCAAGGGCAAGCTGGCGGTCATCCTGGACGATATGATCGACACCGCGGGCACCCTGAGCGAGGCCGCCCGGGCGCTCACCGAACACGGCGCCCGCGAGGTTTGGGCCTGCGCCGCCCACCCGGTGCTTTCGGGCCCGGCCCTGGGGCGGCTGGCCGAAAGCCCCCTGACCAGGGTGGTGGTGACCAACACCATCCCTCTGGCCGAGGAAGCGGCGGCCAACCCCAAGATACACAGCCTGTCCGTGGCCCAGCTTTTGGGCGAAGCGGTCCGGCGCATACACATGGAAGACTCGGTAAGCTCTCTGTTTGTGTAGATAAACCCGTTCCCCCCCGGAGGGGCCGGATAACATAACGTGACCCATGCTGATTGCCGCGCGCCGTCGCCGGCAATCAGCTTATTGAAGGCCAGGCAAAATCCCTTCCCCGAGCTAACTGCCCGGTGGAAGGAAAACATTTGCCTTTTGTGAAAAATCGCATTATAGTCACTTGACTCAGCGGGCGGACCCTGCAAACATGGGCCGGCCGGAGGAAGTTAGCAGCCATGGAACAAATACCCCTTACGGCAACTCGCCGCGAAAGCACTGGAAAAGGTCCCGCCAAGCAGATGCGGGTCGATGGTAAGGTGCCCGCGGTCTTTTACGCAGGCGGCAAGGACGCGGCCAAGCTCACCATCGAGCAGGCCGAGTTGGAGCGCCTGTTGCGCGGCACCACCGGAGGCAACGCCTTCTTGTCACTGACCATCGAGGGCGACTCCCCCCGCATGGCGGTGATAAAGGACCTCCAGTACGACTACTTGGGGAAAAACGTCCTGCATGCCGACTTTTACGAGGTCAGGGCCGACCAGGAACTGACCCTGGAAGTGTCCATTGAGCTCGTTGGCGAGCCCAAGGGCATGACCGCCGGTGCGCTGCTCAGCCAAAGCGCTTACACCGCCTCGGTGACCGGCCTTATCGCCGACATCCCCGACAACATCGAACTTGACATCAGCGAAATGGAAATGGGCGATGCCCTCCACGCCGAAAACCTGACTTTGCCCGAAGGCGTCAAGCTGCACGGCGATGACAACTACATGGTAGTGTCGTTGAGCGAAGCCATCCTGGCGACCGAGGAAGAGGCAGAAGAAGAGGAAGGCGAGGAAGGCGAAAGCGAAGAAGGCGGCGAGGAAAAGGCCGAGGAAAGCGGCGAGTAAGACGCTTTGGCCGATTACTGGGACCAGGGGCCGCTTTTGGTTCTGGGACTGGGCAACCCGGGCTCCCAATATCAAGGGACCCGGCACAACATGGGATTCGCGGTCACCAGCCTCTTGGCTCAGCGTCATGGATTTTCCATGGGGCGCAGCGGCCACCACAGCCTCTGGGGGCAAGGCCGGGTGGCGGGTCGCATGGTGATAATGGCCCAACCCCAAACCTACATGAACCTCAGCGGCGAGGCGGCCCAGAGCCTGCTTGGCTACTTCGATTTGGAGCCCGGCCGACTCATCGCAGTGCACGACGACTTGGATCTGCCCTTGGGGAGACTCAAGGTCGCCCTGGGAGGAGGGGCGGGAGGCCACAAGGGTGTGGCCTCGATAGTCCAGCGGACCGGCAGCCCGGATTTTGTCCGCCTAAAGGTGGGTATCGGGCGCCCCCGCTACGAGGAGCCGATTGAGAGGTTCGTGCTGAGCGGTTTTTACGCCGACCAGCGGCAGTTGGCAGAAGATATGGTGCTGGCCGCGGCAGATTGCCTGGAGGTAATAATTTCCGAAGGGCCCCAGGCGGCCATGCAAAGATTCCACCGACCTTTAAGCAATGAGGAGGTAGAGGGGTAATGCTTCAACTAACCGTAGCAGCGCCATTTTTGGCCCTGTTCGGGCTGTTGGTGGCCTTTTTGCTTTATGGCTACGTAAAAAAGCAGCCTAACGGAAACGAGCTGATGCAAAAGCTCGAGGGTCAGATCCACGAAGGGGCCATGGCCTTTTTGAAAAAGGAATACTCGATCCTGTCGATATTTATCGTCATCGTGTTCCTGCTTCTGGGCTTCGGCATCGCCTGGCCCACGGCCATCGCCTTTGTCACCGGCGCCATTTGTTCCATCGCCGCCGGCTATTCGGGCATGACCGCGGCCACCCGCGGCAACAGCCGCACCGCCGAGGCGGCCAATAAGTTCGGCCAAGCCAGGGCCCTCAACGTCAGTTACTTCAGCGGTTCGGTCATGGGTCTGTCGGTGGCCAGCCTGGGTCTGTTGGGCGTGGGCTTCTGGTTCTGGTACTACGGCGGCGACCCCCAGACCGCCCTGTACATCAACGGCTTCGCCATGGGCGCCAGTTCCATCGCGCTGTTCGCGCGCGTGGGCGGCGGCGTGTACACCAAGGCCGCCGACGTTGGCGCCGACCTGGTGGGCAAGGTTGAAGCGGGCATCCCCGAGGACGACCCCCGCAACCCCGGCGTCATCGCCGACAACGTGGGTGACAACGTGGGTGACATCGCGGGCATGGGCGCTGATATCTTCGAGTCCTACGTGGGCTCCATCATCGCCACCATGGCCATCGCCGCCACCGCGGGCCTGGCTTCCATCGCCAGCACCGGCCTCATCGAGATCAAGGCCGTGGCCGACCAAGTGGCCGTGGCCGGAGCCAAGGTGGCCGAGGTCGCCATGGCCGAGAAGGTCACCGTCACCGCGGGCGACCCCCTGATGGGTAAAATCGCCATGATGGCTTGCCCCCTGTTGGTGGTCATGGCTGGTCTGGTCTCCTCCTTCGTGGGCGTGTTCTCCATCAAGATCTTCGAAAAGGGCAGCCCTGCCGGCGCCCTGCGCTACACCACCTTTGTGGCGGCGATCGTTTTCGCCATTCTTTCCTTCTTCGTGGTCAAGGGCCTGGGCATGAACACCGGTCCCTGGTGGGCCATCGTCAGCGGTCTGCTCTGCGGCATCGCCATCGGCCTGTTGGCCGAGTACTACACCAGCGGCGCCCCGGTTAGGCACATCGCCGAAAACTCCGAGACCGGCCCGGCCACGGTTATCATCTCCGGTCTGGCCGTGGGCATGCGCTCCACCTACCTGCCCATCCTGGGCATCTGCGTGGCCACCTATATCGGCTACAAGGTGGCGGGCATCTACGGCATCGGCCTGAGCGCCGTGGGCATGCTGGCCACCGTGGGCGCCACCATGACCGTGGACGCCTACGGCCCCATCGCCGACAACGCCGGCGGCATCAGCGAGATGGCTGGTCTGGGTCCGGAGACCCGCAAGATCACCGACTCCCTGGACGCCCTGGGCAACACCACCGCGGCCATCGGCAAGGGCTTTGCCATCGGCAGCGCCGCCCTGACCGCCTTGTCTCTGTTCGTGGCCTTCACCCAGGCCGCCGGACTGCACAACGTGGACATCACCGATCCCATGGTGGTCATCGGCGTGCTGATCGGGGCCATCGTTCCCATGCTGGCCGCGGCCATGACCATGGAGAGCGTGGGCCGCGCCGCCTTCATGATGGTGGAGGAGATCCGCCGCCAGTTCCGCGAGATTCCCGGCCTGCTCGAAGGCAAGCCCGGCGCGGAGCCGGACCCCGCCACCTGCGTGAGCATCGCCACCGGCGCCGCCCTCAAGGAAATGATGGCTCCGGGCATCATGGCGGTCCTCACCCCCGTGGCCGTGGGCTTCATCCTGGGCCCCACCGCCCTGGCCGGCACCCTGTTGGGAGCCTTGGTCATGGGCGCCTTCTTGGCTCTGTTCATGTCCAACGGCGGCGGCGCCTGGGACAACGCCAAGAAGTACATCGAGGAAGGCCACCACGGCGGCAAGGGCAGCGACAACCACAAGGCCGCGGTCGTGGGCGACACCGTGGGTGACCCCTTCAAGGACACCTCGGGTCCGGCCATGAACATCCTCATCAAGCTGATGAGCGTGGTCTCCCTGGTGCTGGCTCCGGTGCTGCTGGGCTTCAGCGGCCTGCTGAACTAAGCGCCAACCCGCCCTGAAAACCGGGACCGGCCCCTTTGGGGCCGGTCCTTTTTTATACCTTTGGCCGCAGGTTTAGCTCGCTCGCCCCATCCGATTAGGCTTGACACAAAATCGCAAGCTGATATAATAACAATTCATACAGGTTACACACCTAAGCGCAGCTTAGCGATCCTCAGGAGCGCGTCTTGTTCAAAAAGGGACAACTAGCGGTCTACCCCGCGCACGGGGTAGGGGTCATCGAGTCCGAGGAAGAGAAGCAAATCGGCGGACTGGCGCAGCGCTTTTATATCCTGCGCATTCTGGAAAACGACATGATAATCATGATCCCCACCGACAACGCCGCCACGGTGGGGCTTAGGCCGGTCATCGACCAAAAGCAAGTTTCCCAGGTTTACTCCATCCTCAAGGACCGTGACGTAATAATTGAAAACCAGACCTGGAACCGCCGCTACCGCGACTACATGAAGAAGATCAAGACCGGTTCGGTCTTTGAAGTGGCCGAGGTGCTCCGGGATCTTTTCCTGCTCAAGCTCGACAAGGAGCTTTCCTTCGGCGAGCGCAAGATGCTCGACACCGCCCGCGGGCTTTTGGTGAAAGAGCTTTCCGTGGCCCGCCAGGCCAAGGAAGAGGACATCGAGGCCGAAGTGGAGAAGATTTTCCACGCCTGATGGCCTCATCCCAGCGAAACCCTGTCGCCCCGGCCGCCCTCATGGCGGCGGGGGCTTTTTCGTGGCGATGAAACAGCACTCCCTGGAAATACCGCCCCAAGCCGACGGCCGGCGTCTGGACGCCGTGCTGGCCGATCTGTTGGGGCCGGAGCTTTCCCGCGCCCAGGTGCAGCGCCTGCTCAAGGAGGGCTGCATCACCCTGGAAGGCCGCCCGGCTAGAGCCTCGGCCAAGACCCGGGCGGGGCAGGAAGTCTTGGTGCGCCTGCCCGAGCCCGAGCCCCTGGAACTGGCCCCGGAGGAGCAGAACCTGCTGGTGCTCTACGAGGACGCCGACCTTATAGTGGTCAACAAGGCCCCCGGCGTGGTGGTGCATCCGGCGGCGGGTCACAGCGAGGGCACCCTGGTGGCCGGCCTGCTGGCCCACTGCGGCGACCTGAGCGGCATCGGCGGCAAGCTCCGGCCGGGCATCGTGCACCGCCTGGACAAGGACACCTCGGGCGCCCTGGTGGCCGCCAAGAGCGAGGCCGCCCACCGCGGTCTGGTGGCCGCATTCGCCGCCGGGCGGGTGGACAAGACCTACCTGGCCCTGGTGCACGGCCGCCCGCCCCTGAGCGGCGAGGCCTCGGGAGCCATCGGCCGCCACCCGGTGGACCGCAAGCGCATGTCCACCCAGGCCCGGCACGGCAAAGCCGCCCTCACCCGCTGGCGGGTGACCCGGCGCTTCGGCCACGAGGCCAGCCTGCTGCGGGTAACCATCGCCACCGGCCGCACCCACCAGATCAGGGTGCACCTGTCCGAGGCCGGCTTCCCGGTTTGCGGCGATCGCGCCTATGGCGGCCGCCGGGTGCGCGCCGGCTTGCCAGGCCAGGCGGGCCAGGCCCTCAAGGCGGCGGGCCGCCAGATGCTGCACGCCACACAGCTGGCCTTCGACCACCCGGTGAGCGGCGCGCGGGTGGCGCTCACCGCCCCCCTGCCCTCCGACTTCCGGGCGGTGCTTCGGGCCCTGGAGGATGAATATGCTTAGCGTGGGGCTGACCGGAGGCATCGCCAGCGGCAAGTCCACGGTGGACCGCATGCTGGTGGAGCGGGGGGCCCATCTGATCGACACCGACCAGTTGGCCCGCCAGGTGGTGGAGCCCGGCTCCCCGGCCCTGGCCGAGATCGCCGCGGCCTTCGGGCCGGAAGTCATCGCCGCCGGCGGCAACCTGGACCGGGCGCGCATGCGCGCCATCGCCTTTGGCGATCCCCAGGCCCGGGCCAAGCTGGACGCCATCACCCATCCGCGCATCAACCAGATGGTGCGGGCCGAGCTAAAGCGCCTGGAGGCCCTGGACCCCCGGGGGGTGGTGATCGTGGACGTGCCCCTGTTGTTCGAAACCGGGGGTGACAAGCGCTACGATTGCACGGTGCTGGTGTATGTGCCCCACCATGAGCAACTGGAGCGGCTCATGGCCCGGGACCATTGCTCCCTGCCCGTGGCCCAGCAAGCGCTGGCCGCCCAGATGCCCTTGGAAAACAAGAAAAAAAAGGCCGATTTTTTAGTTGACAACTCCGGTAGCCTAGACGAAACTCTCAAGCAGGTGGAGCACCTATGGCAAAAATTATTGGGCAAGGCCCGCTCCACCCAACCCCGGTCATAATCGACTCCCGGAAAGATTTTACCCTGCCTGCGAGTCCTTGTGTCATGAAGGTATGTGGTGCGTCCGGGGCTCAGCGTCAAAAGCCCATAGTTCCGAGCACGCAACCGGTTTAAAAACAAAAACAAACAACGCCCTCCCAGCGGCGGCAAGTTCCGGCGGACAAGCCTGTTTTGTATAGACCACCAATAGGGCCGCACCGGGGGGGAGCCCGCCAGGGCACGCAAACTCAAGCAGCGAAAGATCAATGAGCGAAAACAAGACCCCACGAAACACCGAGCGCCGCCCGGTCCGCGGCCGACGCCGCTCCGTCGCCCCACCCAAAAACCACAATGAAGGCAACGGGATCGACAACGGTAACGGCTATGACAACGGCAACGGCAACGGCGATGGCGGTGACGGCGGCCGCCTGAACATTCTGCAACTCAAGGAAATGCCCATCGGCGAGTTGAACGCCATGGCCCGCGAGTACAGCATCGAGGGCGCGGCGGGCATGCGCCGGCAGGATCTCATCTTCGCCCTGCTCACCGCCCAGGCCGAGCGCAATGGAGCCATCTACGGCTCCGGTGTTTTGGAAATATTGCCCGACGGTTTCGGATTCCTGCGCGCCCCGGACTACAACTACCTGCCCGGCCCCGACGACATCTACGTCTCCCCCAGCCAGATTCGGCGCTTCAACCTGCGCACCGGCGACACCATCAGCGGCCAGATCCGCCCCCCCAAGGAAGGCGAGCGCTACTTCGCCCTCTTGAAGGTGGAAGACATCAACCACGAGCCGCCCGAGGTGGCCCGCGACAAGATCCTCTTCGACAACCTGGTGCCCCTGTACCCCGACGAGCGCATCACCCTGGAGATCGAGGGCAAGCCCAAGAACTACTCCGCCAGGGTCATGGACCTGATGACCCCCATCGGCAAGGGCCAGCGCGGCCTCATCGTCAGCGCGCCCCGCACCGGCAAGACCATGCTCCTGCAAAACATCGCCAACTCTCTGGCGGTGAACCACCCCGAGGTGGTGCTCATCGTGCTGCTCATCGACGAGCGGCCCGAGGAGGTCACGGACATGCAGCGCTCGGTCAAGGGCGAGGTCATCTCCTCCACCTTTGACGAGCCCGCCCAGCGCCACGTGCAGGTGGCCGAGATGGTCATCGAGAAGGCCAAGCGCCTGGTGGAGCACAAGCGCGACGTGGTGATTCTCTTGGACTCCATCACCCGCCTGGCCCGGGCCTACAACACCGTGGTGCCCCCCAGCGGCAAGATCCTCTCCGGCGGCGTGGACTCCAACGCCCTGCACCGGCCCAAGCGCTTCTTCGGCGCGGCCCGCAACATCGAAGGCGGCGGCAGCCTGACCATCATCGCCACCGCGCTGATCGACACCGGCAGCCGCATGGACGAGGTGATCTTCGAGGAGTTCAAGGGCACCGGTAACATGGAGATCCACCTGGAGCGCAAGCTCAGCGACAAGCGCATCTTCCCGGCCATCGACATCAACCGCTCCGGCACCCGCAAAGAAGAGCTCTTGTTGCCCGAGTCCGACCTGAACCGCATCTGGATCATGCGCAAGCTCCTGGGCCCCCTCACCCCGGTGGACACCATGGAGTTCTTGCTGGAGAAGATGCAGGGCACGGCCAGCAACGCCGAGTTCCTGGATTCCATGAGCCGTTAGCTGGGGGGATTGAGGCAACTGCCGGAAGCTTTTAAGCAAGCGGCCAGGGGGTTGCCATGTAAAATAGCCCGCCCGGTTAGCGCCCCCGCCGGCACAGCCAGACGCCGCAGGGCAAGGCGGCAGGCAAGCGAGGGACATAGGCGTAGTCTACCTACGCCGAGGACCGAGAGAGGCTGACAACGCAGCCATGCGGGGTCCGGCGAATCCGGGCGCGCCGAGCCGACTGTGCGGCTGAACCCGAGGAAGCAACGACCCGTATATGTTGCAAAAAAATCGGCTGGCGTTATACTTTGATGCCTTAAGGATTTAACGCCTGAGGAGGCGAAAATGAAAAGCGATATCCATCCCGATTTCAAAGAGGTGAACGTGCGCTGCGCCTGCGGCAACGAGTTCACTTCCGGTTCCACCAAGGACGAGATCCGCGTGGAAATCTGCTCGGCCTGCCACCCCTTCTTCACCGGCAAGCAAAAGCTGGTGGACAGCGCGGGCCGCGTGGAGCGCTTCTACAAGAAGTACGCCCACCTGGACCAGTACAAGGGCAAGGCGGCCGAGATGGAGGCCGAGCGTTTGGCCCAGGCCGAGGCCAAAGCCAAGTCCGAGGACGAGGAGTAGCCCACGGCCGGAGGCGTTACCATGAATCCGGCCAACGTGGGCGGCCAGGCGGTTATCGAGGGGGTTATGATGAAAGCCCCCTCGCGCCTTTGCGTGGCCGTGCGCCGTCCCTCGGGCGAGATCCTGGTAAAAAACGACCCCCTGCGCTCCCTCACCTCCCGCTGGCCCATGCTGGCTTGGCCCTTTTTGCGCGGCCCGGTCATTCTGGGCGAAACCCTGGTGCAAGGCATGAAGGCCCTTTCCTTCTCGGCCCAGCAGGCTCTGGAGGAGGAAGGCGAGGAGCTGGGCTCCTGGGCCCTGCTCATGACCCTGGTGGTGGCCATCGCCGCCGGCCTGGGGCTGTTCGTGGCCCTGCCCCACCTGCTTTCCCTGGCCCTGGGGCGGGTGGTGCCCGGCGGCTTCGGCACCGACAGCTTCTGGTTCCACGCGGTGGACGGACTGATCAAGGTGGCCATCTTCGGGGCCTATTTGTGGCTCATCTCCCTGATGCGCGACATCAGGCGGGTGTTCGAATACCACGGGGCCGAGCACAAGGCCATCTACTGCTACGAGTCCGGCGGCGAGCTTTGCGTGGAGGCGGCCCGGAGCTATTCCCGGCTGCACCCCCGCTGCGGAACCGCCTTTTTACTGGTGGTGCTGGCCGTGTCCATCCTGGTCTTCGCGGTGGCGCTGCCCTTTTTGCCCCGCTTGGCCGAAAGCGGCTGGCTCAACCAGGCCCTTTTAATCGGTCTGAAGATCGTGCTCATGCTGCCCATCGCCGGGGTGTCCTACGAGATCATCCGTCTGGCCGGCAAAAAGCAGGGCCAGGGCTTTTGGGGCGCCCTGATCTGGCCGGGGCTGCAACTGCAGCGCCTGACCACCCGCGAGCCCAGCGACGACCAGATCGAGATCGCCTTGGCCGCCCTGAAGGCCGCCACCGCCACCGCCCATGACGAGGAGCCGAGCATCTGCGTGCTCTAAACCTCACCTCGGAGCCTAAAAAACCATGGCCTTTCTGGACCCTGAACTGAAGAAAAAGCTCCTCGGCGTGGAGAAGCGCTACCATGATTTGGAGCGCAGCCTGGCCGAACCCGAGGTCCTGTCCGATACCGAGCGCTACCAAAAGGTGGCCAAGGAGCACTCCGACCTGTCGGAGACGGTGGAGGTGTTCCGCCGCATCGTCAAGCTTGAGGACGACATCGAGGCCAACCAGGAACTGGTGGACGACAACGACCAGGAACTGGCCGAGATGGCCCAGGATGAGATCGAGGCGGCCGAGGAGCAGATCCCGGAGCTGGTGGAGCGCCTCAGGGTGCTGATGCTGCCCAAGGATCCCAACGACGACAAGAACGTCATCCTGGAGATCCGGGCGGGCACCGGCGGCGACGAGGCGGCCCTGTTCGCGGCCGACCTGTTGCGCATGTATCTTCGCTTCGCCGAACTCAGGGGCTGGAAGCACGAGACCATGGACTCCCACCCCACCGACTCCGGCGGGTTCAAGGAAGTCATCGAGCTGATCAACGGCAAGGGAGCCTACAGCTGGCTCAAGTACGAGTCCGGCGTGCACCGCGTGCAGCGGGTGCCGGCCACCGAGAGCCAGGGGCGCATCCACACCTCGGCGGTCACCGTGGCGGTTATGCCCGAGGCCGAGGAGGTGGAGCTGGACATCAACCCCGACGATCTCAGGATCGACGTGTTCCGCTCCTCCGGCCCCGGCGGCCAGCACGTGAACAAGACCGAGAGCGCGGTGCGCATCACCCACATCCCCAGCGGGGTGGTGGTCTCCTGCCAGGACGAAAAGAGCCAGCACAAGAACAAGGCCAAGGCCATGAAGGTGCTCCGGGCCCGGCTCTACGACCAGATGCTGGCCGAGCAGGCCGCCGAACAGGCCGCCACCCGCCGCTCCATGGTGGGCAGCGGCGACCGCTCCGAGCGCATCCGCACCTACAACTACCCGCAGAACCGGGTTACCGACCACCGGGCCAACCTCACGGTGTACAAGCTGGAGCTGCTCATGGCCGGTGAGATGGACTACCTGCTCCCCGAACTTATCCAGCAGTTCCAGGCCGAGGCGCTCAAGGCCGAGGCCGACGCGGCCTAAGAATTTGTCCGAGCCCTGGACCGTCGGCCGCCTGATCCCCTGGGCGGCCGAATATCTGGGCGGCCACGGGGTGGACTCCCCGCGCCTGTGCGGGGAGCTCCTGTTGTCCCGGGTCTTGGGCTGCACCCGTCTGGAGCTTTACCTGCGCTTCGAGCAGCCCCTGGGCCCCGACGAGTTGGCCGATTTCAAAAAGTTGATCCTCAGGCGCAAGGAGCGCGAGCCGGTGGACTACATCCTGGGCCGCCGGGAGTTCTACGGCCGAGAGTTTCTGGTGGGGCCGGGGGTCTTGGTGCCCCGGCCGGAGACCGAGCACCTGGTGGAGGAGGCCCTGGCCCGCCTGGAGGGCCTGGATAGCCCGCGCATCCTGGATCTGTGCACCGGCAGTGGGGCGGTGGCCCTGAGCCTGGCCCACGAGCGGCCCGACGCCGAGGTGATCGGCTGCGATATTTCCCCCGAGGCCTTGACCTGGGCCCAGCGCAATGCCCACAATCTTTCTCTAACGGAGCGGGTGCGTTGGCTGCAGGGCGACCTGTGGGAGCCGGTGGCCGCGGCCGGGGGCTTTTTCGATGTAATCACCGCCAACCCGCCCTATGTGACCACCGCCGAGATGGCCGAGCTGCCCCCCGAGGTGGGGCGCTTCGAGCCCCGCCTGGCCCTGGAGGGCGGGGTGGACGGCCTGGACATCGTGCGCTCCATCGTCGGCGGGGCCGGGGCCCATCTGAGGCCCCTGGGCTGGCTCTTGGTGGAGCTGGGGGCCGGGCAAGCCCCCCAGGCCCTACGCCTGGCCCAGGCCGCCGGGGCCTATAGCGAAGCCGTCCTGGTCAAGGATTTGGCGGGTATAGAGCGGGTGTTGGTCTGCGAACGGAAGGATTATGGATAAGCTGGTAATTACCGGAGGCAACCCCTTGGTGGGGCGGGTGCGCATCAGCGGGGCCAAGAACGCCACTTTGCCCCTTATGGCCGCCACCCTTTTGGCCCGGGGCAAGAGTCGCCTGGCCAACGTGCCCGACCTCAGGGACGTGCGCACCATGGGCGCCCTGTTGGGCACCCTGGGGGCCAAGGTGAGCTCCCGCAAGGACACCCTGTTCATCGACACCGCCGGGGCCGAAGGCGACGAGGCCCCCTACGAGCTGGTCAAGACCATGCGCGCCTCGGTGTTGGCCCTGGGCCCCCTGGTGGCCCGCATGGGCAGCGCCAAGGTCAGCTTGCCCGGCGGCTGCGCCATCGGCGAGCGGCCCATCGACCAGCACCTCAAGGGCCTGGAGGCCATGGGCTGCAAGGTGGAGATCTCCGGGGGCTACGTGCTGGCCTGGGCCAAGCGCCTGAGGGGCGCGGACATCAGTCTGGACATCGTGACCGTGACCGGCACCGAGAACCTGGTCATGGCCGCCTGCCTGGCCAAGGGCACCACCACCATCCGCAACGCCGCCCGGGAGCCCGAGGTGGTGGATTTGTGCAACGCCCTCAACGCCGCCGGGGCGCGCATCACCGGGGCGGGCACCGCCACCGTGATCATCGAGGGCCAGGCCGAGCTGGCCCCCCTGGACCACAGGGTGATGCCCGACCGCATCGAGGCGGGCACCTACATGGCCGCCGCGGGCATCACCCGGGGCGAGTTGACCATCGTGGACGCCCCCCTGGAGCACCTCACCGCCGTGGTGGGCAAGTTCAAGGAGGCGGGCATCCGCTTCCAGCCCACCCCCAAGGGCCTGGTGGTCTCGGCCCGGCGGGCCCCCCGCCCGGTGAGCATCATCACCGGCCCCTACCCCGGCTTCCCCACCGACCTGCAGGCCCAGCTCATGGCCCTGATGAGCCTGAACAGCTCCAGCGCGGTGTTCCAGGAGACGATCTTCGAGAACCGCTTCATGCACGTGCCCGAGCTAAGGCGCCTGGGGGCGGACATCGAGGTCACCGGCTCCACCGCCGTGGTCAAGGGGGTGCGCCACCTGGCCGGAGCCCAGGTGATGGCCACCGACCTCAGGGCCTCGGCCTGCCTGGTCTTGGCCGGGCTGGCCGCCGAGGGCGAGACCCACATCAGCCGGGTGTACCACCTGGACCGGGGCTACGAGGCCATCGACCAGAAGCTGACCAGCGCCGGGGCCACGGTGCGCCGGGAGTCGGAGCCCGGACCGGGCAAAAAGTAGGCCCCCCGCCCATCGCGGCCCCTAGGGGCCGCCCGATGTTCTACAATAGGCTCCCATGAGCCGCTTGCATCCCTTGATCCTGCCCGCGATAGCCCTGGTGGGGGGCGTTCTCCTGGCCGCCGCCCTGGGTCCCTGGCCGGCCTGGCCTCCGTTGGCCGGGGCCGGGCTGTTGCTGGCCCTGACCCTGGAGCGGGGCCTGCGCGGCAAGGGACTCAGCCCCTACCTCCTGGCCCTGGCCTGCCTCTTGGCCGGGGCCGGCCTGCTGCCTCTGGAGCGTGCCGCTTCCCTGCCCCCGGACCACCTCCTGCGCCTGGCCGACGGCAAGACCCACCAGATCGAAGCCGTGGCCCTGTCCCCGGCCCAGCCCGGCGGCCGGGGCGCGCGCCTGCTGGCCGAGGCCCGCGCGGTGGACGGCCGGGCGGTGAGCGGCCTGCTGCGCCTGTCGCTGGCCCCGGAACTGGCCCCGCCCCCGGCGGGGCGGCGCTTCGCCCTGCGGGTCAGCCTGCGCCCGGTGACCAGCCTGGCCAACCCCGGCGGCTTTGACTACGCCAAGTTCATGGCCGACCAGGGAATATGGGTGCAGGCCTATGGGGGCCGCAACAGCGGCCTGCGGGTGTTGGGGGCCGGGGACCTGCCCTGGCCCCGCGCCCGGCTGCTGGCCGCCCGTCAGCGCCTGGCCGGGCAGATCGGCTCGCTGCCCTTTTCCCAGGGCCGGGAGCTCTTGCGGGCCCTGGTGCTGGGCCAGCGGGGCGGCCTGAGCGCCCCCCTGCGCGAGGCCTTCGGAGCCACGGGCACGGCCCACCTGCTGGCCATCAGCGGCCTGCACGTGGGCCTGGTGTGGGGCCTGGCCTACGCCCTGTTGCGCTGGCTCCTGGCCGCCTGGCCCGGCCTGGCCCTGCGCTGGCCGGTGCTCAAGCTGGCCGCCGCCCTGGCCCTGCTGCCCGCCGGGGCCTACGCCGCCCTGGCCGGAGGCTCCACCCCCACCCTGCGGGCCCTGGTGATGATCGCCTGCCTGGTGGCCGCCTTGTGGGCCGCGCGGCCCTATCGCCCCGCCGGGGGCCTGGCCCTGGCCGCCCTGGTCATCGGCCTGTTGTGGCCCGAATCCCCCCTGACCCTCAGCTTCCAGATGTCCTTCGTGGCCGTGGCCGCCATCCTCCTGGCCGCCGCGCCCCTGGCCCGCTGGCTGCGGGGCCTGGCTCCCGGCCCCCGCCTGGCCGGGGCGCTCTTGGGCTGGCTGGGGCTCAGCGGGGTGGTGGGCCTGGCGGTGTGGCCCTTGGCGGTGCAGGGCTTCCACCAGCTCCCGCTGTACTCGCTGCCCGCCAACGCCCTGCTCATCCCCCTGGTGGCCATGCTCACCTTGCCCCTGGCCCTGCTGGCCGCCGGAGTGGGCCTGCTCTGGAGCGCCGGCGGCCAGGCCCTGTTCGCCCTGGCCGCCTGGCCAGCCCAGGGAGCGGTGTTCCTGGTGCAGTGGCTGGCCGGGCTGCCCGGCGCGGTGCGCTATTTGGCCGGTCCGGGCCCCTGGGCCGTGGCCCTGCTCTACGCCGGGGCCCTGGCCGCCCTGGCCCTGCCCCGGCGCTGGGCCTGGGGCCTGGGGGCCGGGCTGGGGGCGGCTGGCCTGGCGCTGTGGCTGGGATTCTCCGGCCCGCCGCTGGCCGACGGCCGCCTCCGGGCCTGGGTCTTGGACGTGGGCCAGGGCTCTGCCACGGTGGCGCGCCTGCCGGGGGGCCAGGTGCTGGTCATCGACGGCGGCGGCTGGGGGGGCAGCGACTTCGATTTCGGCCGCCAGGTCATCGCCCCCTTCCTGTGGGGCAGAGGCTTCAACCGGGTGGCGGTGGTGGCCTGCTCCCATCCCGACGCGGACCACGCCGGAGGCCTGCCCTTTGTGGCCCGCTGGTTCGCTCCCCGCCAGGTGTGGATCAACGGCGAGACGGCGGGGGGCTGGTACGGCCGCCTGCTGGCCATCGCCCGGGAGCAGGGCATCCCCGTGCTGGGGCCCCGGGAGATCGCCGCCCTGAAGGAGCTGGGAGGGGCTGAGCTGCGTCTGCTCTGGCCGCCGCCAGGGAGGGACTTGGCCGCCCTCAGCGAAAACGATCGCTCCCTGTGGTTGGGGCTGGGCCTGGAGCGGGCCTGGCTGTGGCTGCCCGGCGACGGCGGGCCCCAGGTGGAACGGGCGGTCGCCCCCCTGCTGCCCGAAGGCGGTTTCCAGGTGCTCTTGGGCCCCCACCACGGGGCAAAGAACTCCCTGACCCCCGCCCTGCTGGAGCGCATGCAACCCCAGGCGGTGGTGTTTTCCTCGGGCTGCTGGGGCCGCTGGCCCTCGCCCAACCGCCGGGCCCTGGGCCAGGCGCTGGGGGCCGGGGCCAAGGTCTATGGCACCAACTGGCAAGGCTGCCTGGAGTTGGACAGCGGCGGAGGGGCCTGGAGCATCCGCCCCACCCTGGACCCGCCCCGCGAGTGCCTGGCCCCCCGGCCCGGAAAAAGCGAACCCGCCTCGCCAGGCGGCGAAGCGGGCCCCAAACCATCGAACAGCGGCGGTTAGCGCTTGGTTAGGCCGTCCACCAGGGCCAGGGTGCGGCCCTGAATCTCCTTGAGGCGGTTCACCTGCTCTTCCAGGCTCTGCACCTGGCGGCGCAGGGCGGCCACCTCGCTTTGCAAGCTTTCCTGCTCCGGGGCATTTGTGGGGCCCGCCCCGTCGCCGGACAGGAGCTTGCGGGCCTGGCGCAGGCTCAGGCCCTCGTCCTTGAGCAGGCGGCGTACCTCGCCCAGCCGATCCAGGGAGCCTTGGCTGAACAGCCTGCGGCGGCCCGCCCCCCGGGTGATGCCCAGGTACTCCTCGAACTGCTGGTCATAATAGCGGATGGTGGCCGCCGGTATGCCCGTGCGCTCCACCACCTCCTTGAGGCTCATCAGCCCCTTGTCCGGACCCGCCGCTGTGTCCATGGCATCCTCCCGCTGCATACCTTCCTATAGCATGCCTCCGACCCGGGGGACAAGCCAAGCCCGGTGTGATATATTCTCGCAGCAAGGAAACCCGGCCTATGCCCGCAACTGAAAACCGCAAAAATCTTCGTCTCAAGCGCTGGGAGTGGTGGGCCCTGGTGGGCATGCTGGCCCTGAGCCTGGGCCTGGCCCTCAGGGGGTATTACCTGCGCGAGCCCCATCCGGTGCGGCTTTTCTTGGAGCGGGCCGAGTTGATCGACCAGGCGGCCAAGCGCTTCGCCGCCGACCACGGCGGGGCCTTCCCGCCCGACGGCATCATCACCCGCCGCCCGGCCGGGCTGGACGACAGCTACATCCACTGGGACGACGCCTGGCTCATCGACTTCGAGGTGGGGCCCAACGGCAAGGGCAGCCGCTACGTGTGCCTGGAGTTCACCGGCCCCAACGGCCGCCACGAGTACCGCCGCCTGTGCGCCAACCCGGAATACCGCCGGCGCTACGGCGAGGGCCAACCTATCCCCGGCAGCGACAACCGTATCTGGGTAATCGCCGAAGAGGCCCCCATCTACCACCCCCCCGCACCCCTGGGGCGCTAGCCCGGATATTTCGTGGGGGTTGGGTGGAGAGAAACAACGAAACCTTATTCATGTGTCTGTTATGAAAAAGGCTTCAGCATTTCTTAACTACATCCTGTGCCCTGGCCCGGCACGGCAAGCCGCCGGCAGACAAGGCGTCTGGCGAGCGAGGGCCGCAGGCGTAGCCCAAGCTACGTCGAGGCCCGAGGGAAGCCAGCAACACCGTATGCCGGTGGCTGGCGAATCCGGACCCACAACCCTCATGAAATTTGCGGGCTAGCTTTGGACGCCGCCCGTCTGGCGAGCCGGGTCAATCTGCTGGGCCCCTGGCTGCGCCGGGTCATGGGCGGCCCCGCCCGCAAGATAAGCCTGGACCCAGGGCTGGGCTGCCCTCACCGGCCGGAGGGCGTCGGCCCCGGCGGCTGCCTTTATTGCCCGCCCGGCGGCTCGGGCCCCGGCCGGGGCGGCACTCTCAGCGAACAACTGGAGCACGGCCTGGACCGCCTTCGCGCCCGGCGCGGCCCCACCCCCCGGGCCCTGGCCTATTTCCAGGCCTATACCGCCACCAACGCACCGGCCCAGGTCTTGGAGCCCCTGTTCATGGAGGTGGCCCGCCACCCGGCGGTGGCCGGGATCATCGTGGCCACCCGGCCCGACTGCCTGCCCCCGGCCACCTGGGAGCTCTTGGCCGAGCTGGCCCGCCGCCGCCCCTTGTGGCTGGAGCTGGGCCTGCAAAGCGCCCACGACGCCACCCTGACGCGCATCAACCGGGGGCACGACGTGGCCTGCTTCGACCAAGCCCTGGCCCAGGCCCATGCCCGCGGACTGAGGGTGGTGGCCCATGTTATCCTGGGGCTGCCCGGCGAGGATATGGGCCACACCAACGCCACCGCCCGCCATCTGGCCCAGGGCGGGGTGTGGGGCGTGAAGCTGCACAACCTCATGGTGCTGGCCGGAGCCCCCCTGGCCCACGAGCACCGGGCCGGCGGGCTGGCCCTGTGGAACCAAGAGGAATACGCCCGAGCGGCGGCCGCTTTTTTGGCCCGCCTGCCCCGGCGGGTGCTGGTGCACCGCCTGGCCGCCGATCCCGGCCCGGACCGGCTGCTGGCCCCCGGCTGGGCCGCGGACAAGGACGCGGTGCTCAGGGCCATCGCCCAGGCAATGGAAGAGGACAACCTACGCCAAGGAGACCTGGCATGAGCGAGCTGGAGCTTTTCAGTTTGAAGACCCCCCTGGGAACCGTACGGGGGGCGATGGGGCCCCGGGGCCTGGTGGCCCTGACCCTGCGGCAAGACCAAGGGGAATATCTGGAGAAGCTTCTGACCAAGCGCGCCCCGGGGGCCAAGCGCAAGCGGGTGGCCGCTAAATCCTGCGAGGCGGCACGGCAGCTTACGGCCTACTTCAAGAGCCCCCAGGCTCCCCTGGACCTCCCCCTGGACCTGGAGGGGCTCACCCCCTTTACCCAGGCGGTGCTGTTGAGCCTCAAGGACATTCCCCCCGGCCAGACCCTTACCTACGGCCAGGTGGCCGAGATCGTGGGGCGCCCCCGGGCCCCCCGGGCGGTGGGCCAGGCCCTGCACAACAACCCCCTGCCCCTGTTTTTGGCCTGTCACCGGGTCATAGGGGCCGACGGCGGCCTGACCGGCTTCGGCTCCGGTCTGCCCGCCAAAAAGGCGCTACTGGCTTGGGAGGCTGGGGAAAACCCCTGGAATTAGTCTAGGCGGCCAACTCGACGCGGCCGCCGCCGCTGGCCTTGGCGCGATACAGGGCCTGGTCGGCCCGGCGCAGCAGATCGTCCGCGTCGCCTTCGTGGCCCTGATTGCTCACCACCCCGATACTGGCCCCGAAGCTCAACACCTTTCCGCCCAGCACCAGGTCGGTGGCGACCAGGGCCCGCCGAATCCGATCCGCCAGGCTGGCCGCGCTCTCCAGGTCGCTGTAGGGGGCCAGCACCATGAACTCGTCCCCGCCGAAGCGACCCACCATGTCGTCCCGGCGGGTGGTGCGGCGAATGATATCCGCGCAGGCGTACAGGGCCTTGTCACCGGCCAGATGCCCCAGGCTGTCGTTGATTTGTTTGAAACCGTCCAGATCGATGAGCAACAGGGAAACCGGGTGGCCATGCCTGGCGGCCAGGGAAAATTCCCGGCGGGCCATATCCATGAAGTAGCGGCGGTTGTAGGTCTGGGTGAGGTCGTCGGTACGCGACAGACGCTGGATCTCCCGGCGGGAATCCACCAAGTCCAGCATCAGGCTGAACACCTTGTAGGCCACCGGCGGGGCCACCAAAAGGGGCGCCATGGTGCTGATGAGCATGCCCACGCCCAAGTCACCCAAGGAGTATTTGCCGGCCAAGAGCAACATTGGGACCGTGACCACCCAAGAACCCAGGACCGAAACCATGGCTACCAAAACGGTGGCCCTGACCACGTCCTTTTTATTTCTTATGGCGAAACGAGCCGTTTCCTTGTGATCTTCGGTTCTCACCAGATTTCTCTTCCCGCGGACCAATGGTGAAAAACGCTAAAATTTTCTTATCATAGCACACTTGCCGGAATGGTGAAGAGGGACAAAGGGCACAAACCACTACTATAAATATATGGATTTCGAAGCGGGGCCGAAGATTAGGCCGGCGCGGCCCAAAAAAGGGAGCCCCGCCATGGCGGGGCTCCCGGTGAATACGCGGATCAGCGGATCAGAAGTTGATGAACAGGCCCAGGAAGTAACCACCGGCCACCGCCGAGCCGATGACGCCGGCCACGTTGGGGCCCATGGCGTGCATCAACAGGAAGTTCTTCTTGTTGTTCTTCTGGCCCAGGTGATGCACGATGCGCGCGCTCATGGGGACGGCCGAAACACCGGCCGCGCCCAGCATGGGGTTGAAGGGCTCCTTGGATATCTTGGCCATGATCTTGCCGAAGATGACCCCGGCCCCGGTGCCCACGCAGAAGGCGGCCAGGCCCAGGAACAGCACCAACAGGGTGCGCGGGTCCATGACCCGGTCGGCCGGCATGGAGGCACCGATGCCCAACATGAGCAGGATGGTGATGATGTTGATCAGCTCGTTCTGGGCGGTGTTGGAAAGGCGCTCCACCACCCCGGACTCGCGGAACAGGTTGCCCAGCAAGAGGAAGCCCACCAGGGGGGCGCTCTTGGGGATGATCAGGATGATGAGCAGCATGGCCACGATGGGGAACAGGATCCGCTCAATGCGGCTCACCGGACGCAGGGTGGGCTTCATGAACACGGAGCGTTCGGCCTTGGAGGTCAACAGCTTGATGATGGGCGGCTGGATGATGGCCACCATGGCCATGTAGGAATAAGCCGCCGTGGCGGTGATGCCCATGATGTCCGGGGCCAGGAGCCCGGTGGTGTAAATGGTGGTGGGGCCGTCCGCCCCGCCGATGATGCCTATGGAGCAGGCCTCCTTGAGCGAGAAGCCCCAGTCGGGCCACACCAGACCCACGGCCAGGGCCCCCAGGAAGCTGGTGTAGATGCCCACCTGGGCCGCCGCGCCCAACAGGAAGGCCCGGGGATTGGCGATCAGGGGGCTGAAGTCGGTGAGCGCCCCGATGCCGAAGAAGATGAACTGGGGCAGGATGGTCCAGGTGTAGAGCCCGTACTTGAGGATGATGCCCAACACCCCGGCCATGCCCGGCTGCATTCCCGGTTCCGGCTGGCTGGTCAGGCCGGTCAGCGGCAGGTTGGCCAGGATCATGCCCGCGCCGATGGGTAGAAGCTCGTAGGGTTCCCACTCCTTGATGATGGCCAGGGCGATGAAGCCCAGGCCCACCAGGATCATGATGATATGGGGCAGGTCCAGGTTGCCGAAGCCCACCTGGATGCCCAGTATCTTGAGCACTCCCTCGTGATAAGCGATCCAACTCATGCCTAGGCCTCCTTTTGGGCGGCCGCGGCGGCCTTTTTCTTGGCCTCGCGCGCGGTGAAGATTTTGCCCATCAGGCTGGTGGCCAAGGCCAGCAGCGACATGATCAGGAACACGACCAGGAGCCCTCCGCCCACGATACTGAAGGCCTGTCCCCAGTCAACCGGTGGTGGTTGCATGATTTTCTCTCTCCCTTGTGGTCAAGCGCGGCCTACACCCTGCCTGCCAATGTGTTTGGCCGCTCCCTCGGCGGCCATGATTGGTTTCGGGAAATAATAGGAGGGCAACGGGGCTATGTCAAGGTTAGTCCTTAAAGCTCAGTCGTCGGTATCGCTCTGCAAAACCGCCAAAAAGGCCTTTTGGGGAATGGGCACGTTACCAACCAGTTTCATGCGCTTTTTGCCCGCCTTTTGCTTTTCCAACAGCTTGCGCTTACGCGACACGTCGCCGCCGTAGCATTTGGAGGTAACGTCCTTGCGATAGGCGTTGACCGTGCTGCGGGCGATGATTTTGGAACCGATGGCCCCCTGGATGGCGATCTTGAACTGTTGGCGGGGGATGGTGTCCTTGAGCTTGTTCACCGCGTGCAGGGCCCGGGGCCGGGCCTTTTCCGAGTGCACCAGCATGGACAGGGCGTCCACCTTTTCGCCGTTTACCAGGATATCCAGGCGCACCAGGTCGCTCCTGCGGTAGCCGATCATCTCGTAGTCAAAGGAGCCGTAGCCCTGGGTGACGGTCTTGAGCTTGTCGTAGAAATCGTAGATCACCTCGGCCAGGGGCAGGTCCACGCTGAGCTCCACCCGGCCGGGGTTGGGGTAGTTCAGGTTGGTGTTCTCGCCCCGGCGGTCCAGACACAGGGGCATCACCGCCCCGATGTAGCGCTCGGGCATGAGGATGGAGGCCCGCACAAAGGGCTCCTCGCAATAGTCGATGCCGGCCGGGTCCGGATAGTAGGCCGGGTTCTCGATCTCCAGCTGGGTGCCGTCGTGCAGAAAGATGTTGTAGCGCACGCTGGGGGTGGTGAGGATCAGCGACAGGCCGAATTCGCGCTCCAGGCGCTCCTGCACCACCTCCAGGTGTAACAGGCCCAAGAAACCGCAGCGGAAGCCGAAGCCCAGAGCCTGGGACGAGTCCTTCTGGTAAATGAGGCTGGCGTCGTTGAGCTTGAGCTTTTCCAGGGCGTCGGCCAGGTCGGGGTAGTCGTCGGTGGCCACGGGGTAGATGGAGGAAAACACCACCGGCTTGGCCTCGCGGAAGCCGGGCAGGGGTTCGGCCGCCGGGCGCTCGGCATCGGTGATGGTGTCGCCGATGTTGGTGTCGGCCACGGTCTTGACCCCGGCCACCACGTAGCCCACCTGACCGGCCCTGAGCTCCTTCTTGGCGATGCGCTTTACCTGCATCACCCCCACCTCTTCCACCCGGTAGTCGGTCCCGCCGTGCATGAAGTGGATGGTCTGGCCCTGGCGCAGGGTACCCTGCATCACCCGCACGAAGATCACTGTGCCCCGATAGGGGTCGTACTGGGCGTCGAAGATCAAGGCCTGCAAGGGCGCGGCGGGGTCGCCGGTGGGCGCGGGCAACAGCCTGACCACCGCCTCCAGCACCGCGGGCACGTTTTCGCCGGTCTTGGCCGAGACCGCCACGGCCTCGTCGCCGTCCAGGCCCAGCTCGTCGCTGATCTGGCGGCGGGCCTCGGGCACGTCGGCGCTGATGAGGTCGATCTTGTTGATGACCGGCACCACCTCCAGGTCGTGCTCCAGGGCCATGTACAGGTTGGCCAGGGTCTGGGCCTCCACCCCTTGGGAGGCGTCCACCACCAAAAGCACCCCCTCGGCCGAGGCCAGGGCCCGGCTCACCTCGTAGGAGAAGTCCACGTGGCCGGGCGTGTCGATGAGGTTCAGCTCGTACTCCTCGCCGTCGGCGGCGGTGTAGGGCAGGGTTATGGCCTGGCTCTTGATGGTGATGCCCCGCTCACGCTCCAGGTAGAGGCTGTCGAGCATCTGGTCCTGGAAGTCCCGCTCGCTCACCACCCCGCAGAGTTGGATGAGCCGGTCGGCCAGGGTGGATTTGCCATGGTCGATGTGGGCGATGATGGAGAAATTGCGGGTATGGGCCTTGTCCGCCACGCTTACCTCATAAATTTAATAGGTTGTGCCAGGCAGAGCTTAACCTGTGGCGGCGGTTTCGTCAAATGGCGCGGGTCCGGTGGGGGGGATAAAGCCAGGGGCCCCTTGTATTATCTGTACTAAATTTAATATTGTATTTTAACTTTAAATTATAATAAAATATGCCCAGCTTTCACCGCACCCCCTAAGCGGGAGAATCATCATGTCCATGGAATCGTTGACCCCCGTCGCCCAACCCGCCGCCTCCGCGCCCTTGCCTGCGCAAACCGCCCTTTTGGTGGACGAAAGCGGTTTCGTCTCCAGCCACAGCCTGGCGGTGCTGGGATTTCTGGGATATGCCCCGGGCCAGGCCCCCAAGCGCGTCAACCTGCTGAGCCACATCGCCGTTTGGGACCGCGAACGCGCGGGGCGGGCCATGAGTCAGAGCCTGATCAGCGGCAGGCCGCACCAGAGCATCTACACCCTGACCAATTGCGACGGTCAGTGTTTTTCGGTGCGCCTCACCTGCGCCCCCTGCCATTGCTCGGGACGCCCCTCGGGGCTGAAAATCTCGCTGGACTGCCTGTAGAGCTGCCGGCCGAGCCGGACCCGAGCACTCTCCCCGAGGCCGCCCTTGCGCGGCTGCGGATGCTATGTTATTTTAAATAATAGATAATTTAATCGCCCCCCAAACCCTAAGCGCAAAGTTATAGCTTATAAGTCTTCTCCATTCTTTCTGAGCAGCAGCCGGAAGGAGTGGAGTTTCTTTTTTTGGGGGGCCCGGCGTCGCCATATACGCGGCGCCCAACACCCATGCGGCCACCGGCCGGGCAAGGCCGGAGCCACGGAAAAGGAGAATGATCGTGTGCACCATCTGCGGACACTACGTCCAAGGAGGCCACATCTGTTCCAGCGACATTTACGACATGCTCAAAAAAATGGATCACCGGGGGCCCGACACCCACGGGATCTACCTGGACCAGCAGACCCACCGGGCCCGCCAGGTGGACGATTTGCGCGATGAGCTTACCAGCGACTCGCACATCGCCCTGGGACACTCCCGCCTGAGCATCGTGGGCCGGGAACAAAGCACCCAGCCCTACGTCTCCTGCGACGGCCGGCTGTCCCTGATCCACAACGGCGAGATCTACAACTATCAGAAGCTGCGCACCCTGCTCTACCAGGAGCACGACATCAAGACCACCAGCGATTCCGAGGTGATAGTGCACCTGCTGGAGGAGTCCTACCGAGGCGACCTGTTGGACGCGGTTCAGCAGATCGTGGGGCTGTTGGACGGCATGTACGCCCTGGCGGTCACGGACGGCAAATCGGTGGTGGTGGCCCGCGACCCCATCGGTAAAAAGCCCATTTATTACATCCAAAACGGCCCGGCCACCTACTTCGCCTCGGAGAAAAAGGCGCTGTGGAACGGCCGGGACGAACCGGTGCGTCTCAACCCCGGCGAACTGTTGTGCATCGACGACCAGGGCCCCAGGGTGGAGGGCGGCTACCGCCTGGAGGTGCCCCAGATCGACATCGTGGACTTCCGCCAGGCGGTGGAGGAGTACAAGAAGGTGCTCACCCGCTCGGTGTCCAAGCGCCTGACCGGGCTTACCGAGTCCACCCTGGGGGTGATCTTCTCCGGAGGCATCGACAGCGTGCTGGTGGCCAACCTGCTGATGCGCGAGGGCAAGAACATCGTGTGCTATTGCACTGGCACCGCCGACAGCGCCGACGTGCAGGCCGCCGAGGCGGTGGCCAAGGATCTGGGCCTGGAGCTGAAGACCTCCATCATCGACGAGGCAACGGTGGAGGCGCTGTTGCCCGAGGTGATCGAAAACGTGGAGGAGAGCGGCCTGTTGCAGGTGGAGGTGGCCATACCCATGTACCTGGCGGCCAAGCTGGCCGCGGCCGACGGCATCCGGGTGATGTACACCGGCCAGGCGGCGGACGAGCTGTTCGCGGGCTATCCCTGGTACAACGACGTGTTGGCCGAGCACGGCTATCTGCGCCTGCACGAGAAGCTCTGGGACGACATCAACATGCTCTACTCCGACACCCTGGAGCGCGAGGACAAGCTGACCATGGCCCACAGCATCGAGCTTCGGGCCCCCTACCTGGACCGCGACGTGATCCTCACCGCCATGCGCATCTCGCCGCGCCTCAAGCTGGAGGGCGCCGAGGACAACCTGCGCAAGCGGGTGCACCGCCAGGCCTCGGCCGAGCTGGGAGTGCCGCCCTACCTGGCCTTCCGCACCAAGGACCCGGCCCAGTCCGGCTCGGGCATCCACCAGATCATCCAAAACATCGCCGCCGCCAAGGCCGGGGTGGTGGAGGAAAAGATGGTGGACAAGAACATCGCCCGGGACAAGGGCAGCCTCTACCGCTACGGCGACGAGTACGAGCACTACGGCGAAAGCCGGGCCCGCTTTTATTTGCAGCGCATCGAGGACGACATAAGGAAGCGCTTCATCCCGCCCTTCTTGAGCTGCGAACGCCCCCAGGCCCCGGCGGCATAGGAGGAACATGCGCATAAGCCTGGTTCAAATAAACTTCGACCCCGAGGACGTGGCCGGCCACATCGCGCGGCTCAAGCGGATCATCACCCAGGAGCGCGCCAGCGATTTGATCGTGTTCCCCGAGCTGATCCTGCACGGCCACCCCTCGCAGATGAAGCCCGAGGGCTTCCTCTACCGCAAGGTGGAGGTGGCCCTGTCCCACGCCTCCGGGGAGATCCGCCGTCATGTAAAGAAGTGCGGGGCCAGGGTGGTGTTGGGCGAGCTCAAGCGCGAGGGCGACGAGTTTTTGAACCTGGCCACCTATGTGGACGCGCAGGGGGCCAAGAGCTACGCCAAGGCCCACGTGCACTGGACCGAGAACTTCCGCCCGGGCGGCCGGCTCAAGGTGTTCAGCACCCCGGTGGGCCGCCTGGGCCTCAACATCTGCTACGACTCGGCCTTTGACGAGGTGTGGCGGGTATTGGCCCTGAACGGGGCCCGCCTGGTGGTGAACATCTCGGCGGTGCCCGCCCACTTCCCGGTGCCCTACATGCGCCGGCGCATGCAAGGCGCGGCGATATTCAACCAATACTTCGTGGTCTACGTGAACCGCCCCGGCCCGGTGTTTTCCGGGGGCAGCGCGGTGTACGACCCCCACGGCGACGAGCTTTTGGCCCTGGGCGGCGGCGATGAGGTGGCTCGGGTGGATATCGATTTGGCTGAGACGGAGCGCTGGCGGGAGGAGGAGGTCATCTTCCCCAACCGCCGCCCCCACCTCTACCGCCGGGTGGCCAGCCGCAACAAGGAGGTTCCCGGCCCCAAGAAGGAGCCCCATCTCAAGGCGGTGGGTTGATTCCCGCCGCTCAGGGGATTGCGTAACAAAGGCCCCGCGGCACAGTCAGGGAGGCACGGGTAAGGCGGAAACGAACGAGGCCGGCAACGCAGCCCCCGGCCGCCTGGCGCAGCCGCCTATCTGGGCTCCAGGGTGATGTCGCCGTAATAGGCCACCGCCCTACCCCCGGTGTTGTCGCTGTCGGTCATCACCGCGATGGCCCCGATGGCCGGCGGCTCCTCGCCGAAGCAACGGCGAAAATCGGCGGCCAGGTCCCGGCGGTGGCTCACCCACTGCCCGGCCTGGCCGTCGCCGCTGTTCACGGCCAGCATCATGACGTTGTTGCCCGCAAAGGCGTTGGGCCAAAAGCTGTCCACCGGCAGCTTGTTGGCCCATACGTAATTGATGGCCCGAGTGTTCCAAAAGAAAAAGGAGGGGAACACCACGTAGACCCGGGCCGCGAAGTCGTCGCCCGCCTTGCTGCGGCCGTCCCCCTGGGGCAGGACGCCCTCGATCTTCCAGGACCACGCCAGCATGGGGGTCTTGGCCGGGTCGGCCTCGATTTCCTTTATAAGGGCCGAGGCGCTCTTCTGGCTCACCGCCCGGAGCACCTGGCGGCCGTCCTCGCTCACCAGGGTGTAGGTGGTGAGTCCCTTGAACTCCTTGGGCTCCCAGCCGGCCAAATCGCCCGCGCTGAAACGGCCCACCACAACCACCCCCGCCGCCGCGCCCAGGGCCAGGGCGGCGCCAAGCAGCAGGGCAACCAGGGCCCAGCGTCTCACGGTTGGGGGGTCCGCTCGGGTCCCTTGGCCACCAGGCCGGTGCAGGAGCAGTGGATCATCGCCCCTTCCCAGGGCCCGCCAAGGGCCACCGCCGCGCGCATGGCCTCCCAGCCGGGGCAGCCCCGGCACACCAGGCGCTCCTTGCCCAGGCAGGGAGGCGCGGGGCCGCGGCGCAACACGTTCAAGGTAGGTTGATTTTTCATGGGGCTAATTTTAGCACGACCACTCATTTGTCGTTCCCTTTGGCGGTGGCGGCCTGGCGGGTAAGCAGCACCAATTGCAGGTGGCCCTTGGTGTGGGGCACCCGCAGGGCGTAGCCCTGCTTGGGGCTGGTAATCAAGGCCCCGTTGAAGGGGGGCTGGGCGGCGGCTTCCTGGGCCACCCGAAACACCTCGGCCAACGCCTTGGGGGGATAGGCCCCCCGGCTGGCCGCTTCCACCAGCTCGGCCACCTCGGAGCTGGTGGCCAGGGCCTGGTCCGTGGCCGGGCTCAGGGCGCCCCCCGGCCCGGCGGCCTTGATCATCAGCACCGGGCCGGGCGCTTGCCCCAGTCCCTGGGGCAGGCTGACCCACAGGGTAATCCCCTCCAGGGGCTTCTTATAGACCAGCTCCCCCTCGTGCGGGGCCGGGGCCTGCTCAAAGCCCATCTGGTTGAGCAGGGTGGGCAGGGGCTCCTCCCCGGAAGAGGAGCAGGCCACGGCCAGCAGCAGGACCGCCAGCCAGACAAGACAGGGTCGCCAGCGCAAAACATGTCCTCCAGCGGTGGTTAGGCTTTCAACTATACACCCGGCCGCCGCCCTACTCTAAGGCCCCCTCTTGCTCCAGGCGCGCGTACTCCGCCTCATCCATGGCCAACAGGCCCAGGCATAGCTCCCTGGTGTGCTCGCCCAGGCAGGGGGAGCGCTCCACCCGCTGGGGCGCAGCGGAAAAAACCAAGGAGTGGCCCGCGTAGTCCACCAGGCCCATGGTGGGGTGCTCCCGCCGGGCGTAATAGCCGTCGTGGATTAACTGGGGGTCTTGCCCCAGGTCGCGGCCGTCGTTGGCCGCCCCGGCGGGCACCCCCAGGCCCTGCAAAAGCTCCATCACCGCCCGGGCCGCTTGGGGCCGGGTCCATTCGGCCAGGCGGTGGTCCAGTTCCTCGGCCCGGGCCAGGCGGCCCTCGCGGTGGTCCAGCTCCGGAGCCAGGGCCCAGGCCGGGGCGCCCATGGCCCGCACCAGGCCTTGCCACTGCCCGTCGTCCCGCACGCTGATGGCCACCCAGCGGTCCTCGCCGGCGCAGGGGTAGACCCCGTGGGGCGCGGCCTGGGGGTCGCGGTTGCCTTGGCGGGTGGGCGAGGTGCCGGTGAGGGCGGCCTCCAGCAGGGCCGGGGCCATGAACTGGGCTCCGGCCTCCAACTGCGAGGCGTCCATGTACACCCCCCGGCCGGTTCGCCTCCGGTAGTCCAAGGCCGCGGCCACGGCCAGCAGGTTGAGCCGGGGCACCACGTAGTCGGTGTGGGCCCCGTAGGGGCCGCAGGGCGCGCGGTCCGGCCAGCCGGCCAGATGGGTCAGGCCGCACAGGGCGGTCAGGGGCATGCCATAACCGGGCATGGTGGACAGCTCGCCGGTCTGGCCGTACATGCACGAGGAGATCATGATCAAATCGGGCCGCACCCGCACCAGGTCGTCATAGGCCAGCCCCAGCTTGGCCATGACCCCGGCGGTGTAGTTCTCCACCACCACGTCGCAATGGGCCGCCAGGCGCAGGGCCACCTCCCGGCCGCGGGGATGCTTCAGATTCAGGGAGACACTCTTTTTGCCCGCGTTTTCCCGGGCGAAGAAATGGGAGTTGTCCAGCCCCTGCTTGCCGTCCTTGAAGGGGGTAAAGGAACGGATAATGTCGGGGCGGGTGCGGGTCTCCACCTTGATCACCTCGGCCCCGTAACCCGCCGCCCAGGAGGCGGTGAGAGGCCCGGCCACCGCCCAGCCGAACTCCAGGACGCGCACCCCCTCCAATATGCCCGTGGAAGCCGCCATGCCTATATCACCCCTTCCCGGCCCATGGCGGCCAGGCCGGCCTGGTCCAGGCCCAAGGCGGCGTAGACCTCGCCATTGTGCCGGCCCAGGGTGGGGGCCGGGCCGCGCACTCGGCACAGCCCCTCCTCGGTCCGCACAAAGGGGCCGGGCAGGGTCAGTTCCTGGGCATGGGCGGGGTGGGCCATTTTCACCCAAAAGCCCCGCTGGGCCAGGTGGGCGTCGGCCAAGACCCCGGCGGCGTCGTTGATCGGGTAGACCATGACCCGCCGCCGCACCCCTTGTTCCCAAAGCTCGGCCTGGGTGTGGCGGGCGAAAAAGGCAGCCACCGGCTCCACCAGGCGCCGATCCGCCTCCTCTTGGGGCATGCGGCCCAGGTCCAGGCTGGGCCAGTCCAGGCTCTTCATTTCTTCCGGGGCCAGGCCCTCCTCGTCCATCCAGGCGGCCAGGGCCGGGTTGCTGATCATCCCCATCTGCCCGCCGAAGATGTAGAACACCACGTGGCCGTCGGCGCAGGGCCACACGATGGGCAGGGTGGTTCCCAAAGGCTGGATGGGCAGGCCGCCGCCCTGGCGGCGCATGACCTTGCCCATGGCGTCCCACAGGATGCGCGAGGAGTAGGCCGCCCGCTCCAGGGACCGCATGGCCGAGACCACCACCCGCTGGCCCCGGCCGGTGCGCCCCCGGTGGAACAGGGCCAGGGCCGCCCCGGTGGCCGCGTCGGCCCCGGCGTGCAGCCAGCATTGGGGCAGGCTGATGCGCACCGGGGGGCGGTCCGGGTCGCCGCAGATGTAGAGCAGGCCGGACAAGGCCCAGATCACCAGGTCGTCCGCCGCGTAGTCCCGGTAGGGGCCGCTGTCGCCAAAGGGAGTGATGGACACCAGGATCAGCTCGGGCCGCGCCTGGCATAGCGTCTCATAGCCCAGGCCCAGCTCCGCCAGGCCGCCGGGCCCCGGGCCCTCGATCACCACGTCGGCCGTGACCGCCAGCCGAAGAAACAGCTCCCGGCCCTGCCGCCGCCCCAGGTCCAGGGTGACGCCCTGCTTGCCGGTGTTGAGCGACTGCCACAACAGGCTCGCCTCTGGGGCCGCCACCCCTGGGGCGAGGGGCCCCAGCAGGCGCGCGGGGTCGCCGTCCGGCGGCTCCACCTTGATGACCGTGGCCCCCAGGTCGGCCAAGAGCTTGCCCGCGAACAGGCTCTCCTGGCCGCCCAATTCCAACACCCGGTAGCCGGTCAAAAAACCCGGCTCCGGCCCAGGGCGGGGCTCCGCCCTTTGCGCTTGCGACACGGTTTCCCCCCATGCGTAGCGTTAGGCTGTGGGGCCGCCCCCCGGCGGCCCTATTTTTCAATCTTCGTCGGCCAGCTCCTTCATCAAGGCCTGGTAAGTGTCCGGCATCTCGGTGTGGAAGCGCAGATACGGCGTCACTGGATAGCGCAGCCCGGCGCGGTCGGTGAACTCCAGGCCGCTGAGCAGCTTGTCCACCTCGGCGTAGGGGATGGCAAAGGCCATCTCGTCGTCCTGGGCCATGGCGAAGATGCGGTCACCGGCCCCGCAGGGCACCAGCTGGCACTGCCCGGTGATCAGCGCCTGGCTGATGTAGGAGGCGCAGCCGATGCCCCCCATGGTGCTGAAGTTCAGGGGGCGTCCGGTGTGGTGCACCAGGGCCTGCACCAGGCGCACCATCTGGGCCGGGTTGCCGTAGACGATGATTAGCTGGGGCTCCCAGTCGGCCTGGGCCAGGGGCGCGGCGATCATGTAGCCCGCCTGCCCGTGGGGCAGCTTGGGAATGGCCTCGGCCACCACGGAGCGGGCCGCGTCGTCGCACACCCAGTTGGGCACCCCGGTGTGGCCGGAGAGAAATTCGTCGGTGGGCGGGGCGAAGCCCAGGGCCAGGGCCCCCAGGGGACAGACCATGTCCTGGGGCGTGAGGCACACCTTCCAGCCGTAGCGCCGGGCCAGGGTCACCCCCTGGCACACCAGCATGGGGCTGGGCCGGTCCGCCGCCTTGGCCATGGCCGGGGGCAACTGCTCGCGGTCGGCCACCATGCTAAGGGCCACCGGATAGGTGGCCGGGCGCAGAAATCGGCTCAGTTTTTCATCCAGACTCTTCAGATCCATGCTCATCCCTCCCGTGGCCAGGCCAGGCTGCGCTTGCCAAGCGCGCGTCACAATGCTTAAATCTCCCCATTCGTCCGGAATTATAACCCCGCCCCACCGGGGGAAGGCAAGCAAAGCCATGGACCAAAATTCCCGCGAGGTAAAAACCCACTGCTCCTACATGGACCACGGCGGCTGCGGCATCATCTGCACCGTGGAGAACGGGCGCATCGTAAAGGTCAAGGGAGACCCCGACGGCTGGCTCAACCAGGGCTACATCTGCCCCAAGGGCCTGGCCTCCCCTCACCGCCTGAACCATCCGGGGCGCCTGCGCCATCCCCTGCGCCGGGTGGGCGCGCGGGGCGAGGGCCACTGGGAGCGCATCTCCTGGGACGAGGCCCTGGGGGAGATCAGCGAGCGCCTGGACGAGATTCGCCGGCGCGAGGGCGCCCGCGCCGTGGCCTTTGGCCTGGGCATGCCCAAGGGCCTGGACCACTTCGCCCAGATCCGCCTGGCCAACACCTTCGGCTCGCCCAACCTGGTGGCCAGCCAGGACGTGTGCCACGCCCCGAGGGAGATCACCGGGGTGCACACCTGCGGCTTCTACCCGGTGGTGGATTTCAAAGAGCCCAGCGAGCTGGTGGTGCTGTGGGCCAGCGGGGTGAGCACCACCAACGAGGAAGGGGCCATATGCTCCCAGCTCTACAAGCAGTTGGAAGACGGCACCCGGCTGATGGTCATCGACCCCTATCGCAGCCGTTTGGCCGAGCGGGCCGAGCTGTGGCTGCCGCTCAGGCCGGGCAGTGACGCGGCCCTGGCCCTGGGCATGATCAACGTAATCATCGCCGAAAAGCTCTTTGACGCCGAGTTCGTGGATCAGCACGTGCATGGCTTTGCCGAGCTGGCCGCCCAGGCGGCCGACTACCCGCCGGAAAAGGTGGCGGCGATCACCTGGCTGGAGCCGGAGCAAATCCGCCAAGCGGCCCGGCTCTACGCCACGGCCAAGCCGGCGGCCCTGGCCTGGGGCAACCCCATCGAGCACACCAACCAGGCCTTCCACGCGGCGCGGGGCCTGGTGTGCCTCATGGCCCTGACCGGCAACCTGGACGTGGCCGGGGGCAACGTGCAGCCCCTGGAGCCCAAGATCGCCGGGCTGGGCCCCTACGTGCGGGCCGACCTGGTGCCCGACAAGCGCAAGGAGATGCTCAGCGCGGCCCACGGGGTGATCCCCCGCTTCATGACCATACCGCCGGCCTTTTTGCGCCGGGCCATCCTGGAGGGCGAGCCATACCCGGTGAAGGCCCTGTTCAGCCTGGGCACCAATCCGCTGATGGTCTGGGCCGACAGCCGCCTGACCAAGCGGGCCCTGGAGAGCCTGGAGTTTTTCGCCTGCGCCGAGCTTTTCCTCACCCCCAGCGCGGCCCTGGCCGACGTGGTGCTGCCCGCCGCGGCCAGCCTGGAGTTCGACGACATCGGCCACTACGGCATCGGCCACGGCTACATCCTGGCCCGGCCCCGGGTGGTGGCCCCGCCCGAGGAGTGCCGCCCGCCCTTGCAGATCTGCTGCGACCTGGGGCGTCGCCTGGCCGGAGAGGAGCTGTGGCCCGTGGACTACCACGCGCTGCTGGACATGGTGCTGGAGCCCAGCGGCATTGGCTGGCAAGAGTTCATGGCCATGGGCCACCTGGAAGGCCCCCACAAATATCGCAAGTGCGAGGCCAAGGGCTTCCGCACCCCCACCGGCAAGGTGGAGCTAAGGCTCTCCACGGCCGAGAAGTTCGGCCTGCCTCCCTTGCCCGCCTGGGAGGGCTTTGCCGAGGACACCAGCGAAGAATTCCCCTTGGTGCTCACTGGGCGCAAGAACAAGGCGGCCCTGCACTCCTCCTACCGCTGGGTGGAAGAGCTAAAGAAACACGACCCCGAGCCCATAACCGAGCTGCACCCGGCCGATGCGGTGCGCCTGGGCATAAACGATGGCGACCGGGTGCGGCTGAGCACCAGGCAAGGCAGCATCGAGCAGGTGGCCAGGCTGAACCAGCGGGTGCGCCCTGGCGTGGTCTTTGCCGAGCACGGCTGGTGGTTCCCCGAGGAGGACGACCCCCTGGGCGGCTGGGAGCGCAGCAACTTCAACCTGCTCACCAGCGCGGCCAAGCTGGGCAAGGAGTTCGGCACCCCCAACCTGGCGGCCATCCCCTGCCGGGTGGAAAAGGTGGAGTAGCCGCCCGGGCCAGATCAAAGCAAGCCAAAAACACAACCGCCCGGCCTGGATGTTTCACCAGGCCGAGCGCTTTGGTGTGAGTCGTCAATAAAAGCAGGTAAGGAAAACCCCGCCGCTGGTCGAATCGCCGGAATCTAAGCGGAGCAATCATGCGGGAGCGGCAGGTCTAGGGGATGGTCAGTAAGAAAAACCGGAGCAAAGCAAGGCCACGACCAACAGCACAGGTCAACCCCGATTTTTTCCTTCTGGACCTCTTTGCCTTGCGGCCGAGCCAACGGAGCAGACGCAGCACCGTCAGGCGGCGGCCCCCGCAATGTCCCAATCTCCATTTCCGGCGGTCCCGCCTGAGCGCCCGTCCTGGTGCGGCACATCCAGGGAGGGCCAGGCAAGGCGGCGGCGAGCGACAACCGGAGCTGTAGGTATATCTACAGCGAGGTTGGAGCGATGCCGCCAACGCCGCATGGCGCTTCCTGGCGCAGCCGCAAGCCGCCCCTTCCTACTCAACCAGCGTAAACTTCCAGGCGCAGTACCACTCCTCGGGATGCGGATCGGGCGGGCAGCCCACGCACTCGGTGACGATGCGCGGGTCTATGCTGGAAGCAAAGGTGGGGTATTCCACCAGGCCCGCCGAGCGGCAGGGGTAGTCGGCCAGGCCCCGGCGCTTGCGCGCGCTCTGCACCCGGCAGTCGTTCATCCGGAAGATGAAGCTGTGCTCGTCCACATCGTGCATGGACTGGCGGTTGACCATGGTGTAGTTGCGCAGGCCTAGGGCGGCCTTGAGCCCGGCCAGGCCGGGGCGCTCGCCCAGGCCCAGCACCCGCTTGATGTAAAAGGCCTCGTGGGGGCTCAGGCGGCTCCAGCACAGGTCGTTGGCCCGCTTGGCCGCGTCCATGCCGTGGGACTTTTCCACCGTCTGGAACCACACCCCGTCGGTGACCAGCCAGTTGGCCCCCGACGCCCGCGCCAGGTCGATGAGCTCCTCGCGGCTCAGGTTCTTGAGTTTGAGCGGCACGCCCTTTTCATCCACCTCGAAGCCCAGGATCTTGCCCAGGCGGCCCATCTGAAAGGCCAGGCAGGCCTCGAACACCTCCTGGTCGGCCGCCAAGGCGCTCTCCAGGCCGTTCTGGTGCTCCACTTCGCGGAACCACAGGCCGTAGTGAATCAGATTGCGGTGAAAGGTCTCCAACACGAAACGGACCAGTTGTTCCTGGTCCAGGTCGTCTATCTGCGGGCTGGGATGAGCCATGAGTTGCTCCTGGGTGAATTAATTAAAGGTAGGCAATTGTAACCCAAGAGCCGGACCGTGTTAAGCCGCGCCGACGGTTGACTTTGACCCACGGGTCAAGGAAGAATGGCCCCATGGCCATACCGACCAACCAGCAGCCGACGCCTCCCGGCCCGCGCGGGCAGCGCCGCCAGCAGGCGGCCCGCCGCCTGAGCGAGGAAGGCCAGCGGCTCATCGCCCGCCAGGGCCTGGCCGCGGCCAAGGTGATCGACATCACCGCCGCCGCCGGGGTGGGCAAGGGCACCTTTTTCACCCACTGGCCCAGCAAGGAGGCCTTCGTGGCCGAGCTGGTGGACCAGGTGCTCAGCGACCTGGCCCGGCGGGTGCGCCCCCTGAACCTGGCCCCCACCGATGCCGAGACCCTGGTAGCCGACGTGGCCGCCGTGCATCTGCGCTATTTCCAGCTCAAGCCAGAGGCCGCCGCCCTGGTGAACCAGGCCCTGGCCCTGGATGCGGGCGGCGAGGCCCACCGCGCCGTGGCCCAGCGCCTGGGCGAACATGTGGCCCTGGTGGCCGACATGCTGGCCCCGGCCGGAGCGCAACTGGGCTGGCCTCGGGAACGAGCCCGCGAGCTGGCCCTGGCCGTGGTTGCCCTGGCCGGGGGCTATTTCTGGCTGGGCCCCGCCCTGGGGCTGGGGGCCGACACCCCCCTGGAGCTATTGGACCGCCTGGGCCGGGCCCTGGCCCGAGGACTGGCCCGTTGAGCGACCCGGCGCGGATGGGCTACATTAAGATATAGAGGGCGCCGCGCGGCAGCATCCCGAAAGAGCAACCCGAGCCCCGGCGCCGGAGGGAAAATCTATCGCGGGGAGGGATGCCCGATGCTGGAGATGATGCCGCAAAGCAGCGATACGGCCCTGGCGGTGGAGGCCAGGGGCAAGCTCACCGACACCGACTATCAACAGGTGCTCATACCCCGCCTCAGGGAGATGATCGCCAAGCAGGGCAAGGCCCGGGTGATGATGGTCATGAGCCCGGAGTTTCGGGGCTGGGAGCCCCGGGGGGCCTGGGACGACGCCACCTTCGGCCTCAAGCACCGCAAGGACTTCGCCAAGATGGCCCTGGTGGGCGCGCCCAAATGGGTGCGCTGGTCCCTGGACGTGGGCAAGCACTTCATGTCCGGGGAGGTGCAAAGCTTCCCGCCCGAGCAGGCGCAGGAGGCCTGGGACTGGGTGAACGGCTGAGGCGCGGCCAAGAGCGCCAGGGCAAAAGTCGAAGGGGCCGGCGCAATGCCGGCCCCCACTCGTTCAACCGATGGCGTCTGTTAGACCACCTTCTTTACCGCCGCCAGCACCTCGTCGTAGTTGGGCTCCTCGCTCAGCTCCTTGACCCGCTGGATGTAGGTGATCTTGCCCTCGCGGTCCAAGACCAGAACCGCGCGGGCCAGCAGGCGCAACTCTTTGATGAGCAGGCCGTAGGCCATGCCAAAGGCGGCCTCGCGGTGGTCGGACAGGGTCTTCACCGCCTCCACCCCGGCCGCGCCGCACCAGCGCGCCTGGGCAAAGGGCAGGTCCATGCTCACCGTGAGGATGGCCACGTCATCGCCCAGGTTCGCCGCCTCGCTGTTGAAGCGCCGGGTCTGCAGGTCGCAGGTGGGAGTGTCCAGGGAAGGCACCACGGACAGGATCACCACCTTGCCCTGGTAGTCGCTGATCTTCACCGGCGACAGGTCGTTGGCCAAAAGCTCCACGTCCGGGGCCGCCTGGCCCACGGCCACTTCCTGGCCCAACAGGTTCAGGGGATTGCCGTGCATGGTTACTTGCATGTTGTCGCTCATCTTTTCTCCTTATGGGCGGCCCGGCTCCAGATGGCCGGTCACTGCCCGGTTTTACGGGGGTTAGTTATATTGTAAAAGCGTCGGGCAGGACTTGTCACATCAAGAGCCATGCCTCAGACTGTTTTTTACGGACGATGCCTTGACATCGTCCGGTTCATTCACTATATAATAATAGTAACTATTATCAATAAGCAACTGCAAACTTCCAGAGAGGGGTTGAAACCATGTCCAAAACGCAAGAATATCTGGCGGAAGCCTTTGCCGGCGAGTCTCAAGCCAACCGCAAGTACCTGGCCTTTGCCAAGAAAGCCGACGAAGAGGGTTATGCGCAGGTCGCCCGTATGTTCCGGGCGGCGGCCGCGGCCGAGACCGTGCACGCCCACAATCACCTGCGGGCCATGAAGGGCATCGGCAGCACCGAGGAAAACCTCAAGGCCGCCGTGGCCGGCGAGACCCACGAGTTCGAGCATATGTACCCGGAGATGATCGAGACTGCCAAGGCCGAGGACGCCAAGGAGGCCCTGCGCTCCTTCGAGTGGGCCAACGCGGTGGAAAAGGTGCACGCCGATCTGTATCAGAAGCTCCTGGACAACCTGGGCGGCGAAGTCAGTGACTACGCCTACTACGTGTGCCCGGTGTGCGGCTACACCCAGGGCGGCAGCGCCCCGGACCGTTGCCCGGTATGTAACGCCAAGGGCGACCGCTTCATGAAGGTCGACTAGTTAGAACGTTTTTCGCTTCCCCGCGGGGCCGCTTCGGCGGCCCCGTTGCTTTTGCCCGGCCGCCTGTGCTGCAATGAAAGCAAAACAAGGAGGCGACATGAACCGGGCTCATCCGCCGCGCCGCGACGAACCGGTCTTGGTCTTGGGGGCCACCGGCTACGTGGGCGGCCGCCTGGTGCCCCGCCTGCTGGCCGCCGGCCACCGGGTGCGGGCCATGGGCCGCTCCCTGGACAAGCTGGCCTGCCGACCCTGGGCCTCCCACCCCGCCTGCGAGCTGGTGCGGGGCGACGTGCAAGATCCCCTGTCCCTGGCCCAAGGCCTCCGGGGCTGCTGGGCCGCCTTCTATCTCGTGCACTCCATGAACCCCGGCACCAAGGACTTTGCCGCCGCCGACCGCAAGGCGGCCCGCAATATGTCGCTGGCCGCGGCCGCCGCCGGGGTCGAGCGCCTAATCTACCTGGGCGGGCTGGTACCCGACGATCCCCATATCAGCCACCACCTGCGCTCCCGGGCCGAGGTGGGCCGCATCCTGCAAAGCGGCGCGGTGCCCTGCACCTGGCTGCGGGCGGCCATGATCCTGGGGGCGGGCAGCGCCTCGTTTGAGCTGCTGCGCTATCTGGCCGAGCGCCTGCCGGTGATGACCGCCCCCCGCTGGGTGAACAGCCGCTGCCAGCCCATCGCCATCTCTAACGTGCTGGGCTATCTGTTGGGCTGTCTGGAGCACGACGAGGTGGCCGGGCAGACCTACGACATCGGCGGCCCGGACGTGCGCACCTATGCCGAGATGTTCCAGATGCTGGCCCAGGAGGCGGGCCTGCCCCCGCGCCTCATCATCCCGGTGCCCTTTTTCACCCCCCGCCTGAGCAGCTATTGGATCCACCTGGTCACCCCGGTGCCGGCCAGCCTGGCCCGTCCCCTGGCCGAGGGCCTGCGCAACACCGTGGTCTGCCGCGATGAGCGCATCCGCGAGATCGTTCCCCAGGATTTGCTCACCTGCCGCCAGGCCATCCGCATCGCCCTGGAGCGCTTGGCCCAGGATCAGGTGGAGAGCTGCTGGATGGACGCGGGCGAGCTACTCCCGCCGGAATGGGTCACCTGCGGCGACGCGCCCTATGCCGGGGGCACGGTGCTCCGGGCGGGCTACCGCCTGGGCATCCCCCGGCCGGTGGAAGCGGTGTGGCCCCACGTGGCCGGGGTGGGCGGCCGCCGGGGCTGGTATTTCCAGAGTTGGCTGTGGAAGCTGCGCGGGGCCCTGGACAAGCTCCTGGGCGGGGTGGGCCTGGGCCGGGGACGGCGCAGCGCGGCCGAGCTCCGAGTGGGCGAGGCCCTGGATTTCTGGCGGGTGCTGGCCGTGGAGCCGCCCCGGCGGCTGCTCCTGCTGGCCCAGATGAAGCTGCCGGGCTCGGCCACCCTGGAGCTCACCCTGAGCCCCCTGGGGGAGGCGGCTTGCGAGGCCCGCCTGGTGGCCAGCTATCTGCCCCGGGGCCTGATGGGCCTGGCCTATTGGTACGGGGTGTGGCCCCTGCACCACTGGGTGTTCCAGGGCATGCTGCCCGGCCTGGCCCGCGCGGCGGGGGCTCCGCCCGGCGGCCCGGCCCAGCCCTTCGACCCCGACGATCCCCGAAGCTGCGCCCTGCCCCCGGCCCATTGACCTCGGACCCCGCTGCCTCTAAGCTGTAGCGGTTGCCAGATACCGGGAGGTACTCCGATGATTAGGGCATGGTGCGGGGCGATTTTAGTGGGGCTGATGTGCCTGGCGGCCGTCCCGGCGCCGGGGGAGGAGCCCCGGCTCACCCTGGGCGAGGCGCTGGCCGTGGCCCTGGAGCAGAACCCCACCCTGGAGACCTATCGCCAGGAAGTGGCCCAGGCCGAGGGGCGCCTGACCCAGAGCAGCTCCCGCTGGTGGCCCCAGCTCTCCGGCGAGGCGGGCTACAGCCGCAACTACAGCGAAAACCGGCGCACCGCCTATTTGGAAGGCTCCAACAGCGACCAATACAACTACTACTCCACCGAGCTGGCCCTGACCCAAAAGATCTACGATTTCGGCCGCACCGGAGGCACGGTGGAGGCCAGCCGCCAGGAGCTCTCGGCCACCCGCCACGACCTGGTAACCCAGCGGGAAAAGGTGCTCCTGGAGGTGAAGGCCCAGTACTTCGAGGTGCTCAAGAACCAGCACCTGGTCACGGTGGCCCAAAAGACCCTGGCCTCCCAGGCCAAGCACGTGGAGCAGGCCAAGGGTTATTACAGCACCGGGCTGAGGCCCAAGATCGACGTGACCCGGGCCCAGGTGGACCTGGCCAACGCCCGCCTGGCCCTGATCAGCGCCCAATACAACCGCCGCCGGGCCCGGGTGGCCCTGGAAAAGGTGATGGGCAAGCGTCCCTATCCGGGCGACTACACCCTGGCCGACATTCAGAACAGCCCTCCCCTGCCCCCCGACCTGCCGCCCCTGGTGGCCGAGGCCCTCAAGCAAAGGCCCGAGACGGCCAGCCTGCAAGCGGGGATCCAGGCCGCCCAGGGACGCCTCACCTCGGCCCGGGGCGGCTATTGGCCCAGCCTGGACGCGGGGGCCGACTACGGGCTGTCCAACACCGACTTTCCCCTGGACAACGGCTGGAGCGCCGGGATGTTCCTTACCTGGCCCTTGTTCTCGGGCTTTCTCACCCAGGGCCAGGTGAGCGAATACCAGGCCCAGGTGCGCCAGCGCCAGGCCCAGTACAAGGAGCTGGAGCTGACCATCTCCCAGCAGGTGGAGGAGGCCTGGCTGGTGCTTAGGGAATCGGCCGAGCGCATCGATGTGGCCGAGGTCGCCCGCCTAAACGCGGAGGAGAACTTCCGCCTGGCCCAGGGGCGCTACGAGGCCGGGGTGGGCGACGCCATCGAGTTCACCGACGCCCAGGTGAGCCTGTTCGACGCCCGCAGCGCGGTGGTCCGGGCCCGCTACGACTATTTGCAGGCCTTCGCCGCCCTGGAGCGGGCCATCGGGCGGCCCTTGGCCGGGAGCCGGGTCGCTTCGCGCTAGATACCGGCTTCAGGCGCGGGGCTTACCGGGGGCCGGGGTTGGCGGGGGGTTCCGCCGGCGCGCTGTGGGCGACACCAGGTTGTGGCGCGAGTTGCTGCGCACCTGGGTGGGCCGGAGGGTCGTCTCTTCACCGGGCTTTAGATCCACCTCATAGGTCTGGTCCACCAGCACGGTGGTGATGGGCCAATAGGTCCAGCCGCTGCGCACCCCCACGCTGGCCTGCACGATAAGGCGCAGGGTGTGCGCCCCCGGCGGGACCAGAAAAACCGTGTCGCGCACCAGGCGAGGGGTGCGAATCTCTTTGAGCGATTGGGGCGGCTGGGGCCTGAGCGGCACGTTGCGCCCGTCCTGGGCCAAATACAGGCCCCAGTCCCAACTGGTGTAGGGGGTGGTGTCGTCAAAGGGGGTGAACAGGCTGCGGTCCTCAGCCAGATCCACCAGCACCCGCACCCGCGCCGGGTCGGGGCCGGGATCCACGGTGCCCAAGTCGGCGCAGGCCGCGCCCAGGGCCAGGAGCGACAGCAGCACGAGCACCGCCCCCCGTATCAGGGCGCGGCGCGCCGGGGGACGCCCCAGGCTAGTACAACCAGGGGCCCCAGGTGTCCAGGGGATCCACATCATCGACAGGCATCTCAAAACGATGCACCGTTTGCACCCCGCCGCTGGTGATGGGCATGATCACGGTGAGGCGGTTGGGGAAGTCGCCTTGGGCGATCTGGGGATCGGTCAGCGGAGCCAAGAGCCATTGGCCGTCGCGCTTGAGCTCCCGGGCCGGTTGCAGGTCGTCGTCGATGGTCTGGCCGGGGCCCACCTGGGTGGGCTGCAGCATGCTCACCGGCGACCAGAGGGGCACGCCCTGGTGGGCCACGTGGTACTTGTAGCCCTGGGTGTTCACGTAGTAGGTGTTGGCCCAGTCGATGGTGATGGTACCCACGGTCTCGTTGGCCAGCTTGAGCTCGAAGGTGAAGGTGCGGTCGGTATCTACGCGTAGGCGCACCTTGATGTTGCCCGCGCCGCCGCTGCTGTTTACGCCGCCGGCGGGGCTGTTGTAGGTGTATTGATCCAGCCCGGTGTCGTAGGTCATGGCCGCCTTGGGATAGGTGTCCAGCATCATGGTGGACTCGTCGCGGTAATACTGCACCGCTCTGGGCCCGCCCCCGCAGGCGAAGATGGTGCCCATGAGCATGAGCAACGAAAGGCCCAAACCGACGACGGATGTAGCGCGCATATCCCCACCGCTCCCTGAAGTTTCCCCGCCCAAGTGCGAGTCCCCCCTTTTAACATGTTTTCAGGGCCCTGCCCATAGTCCCCTCGGGGTGGGGCCAAAATAAAAGCCCACCCCCGGGGGGCGGGCTCTGTGCGGCCGGGCCGCGGCTGAATCAGCCGGCCTTTACCTCGATGGTCTTGCTGGTGCTCTTGGTCGCCTTGGGAAGCTGGACCAGCAATACGCCGTCCTTGTGGCTGGCCTGCAGTTTTTCCACGTCCACTTCCCTGGGCAGGCGCACGCTGCGGCTGAAGCCGCCGAAACGCCGCTCCACCACATGGTAGTTGCCCTTGTCTTCCTCGTGTTCCTCGCGCTTTTCCCCGCTCAGGGTGAGCAAGCCGTCGTTGTACTCCACCTTGATGTCCTCGGGCTTGAGCCCCGGCACCTCGGCGCTGACCTCAAACGCGGCCTCGGTCTCTTTTACGTTGATCGCCGGCAGGAAGGAAGCCTCCGGCATCTCGCTGGTCTGACCGGGCTCGAAAAAGCGGCTGAATAGGTCGTCAACCTCCCTACGAAGGCGGTTGACTCCCCTAACCTGCGGGTAGGGAATCAGATAGGCCATCATCGCCCTCCATTTTGGGTTTGTTGATTGATAACAACATCATATGTTGTCCCTATAACTAAAAAGTTAATCCGGGAACCTGCGGTTGCAAGTCCCCGGATCAAATTTTTAGGCCAAATTTTTCAGGTCGTCGAAGCCGAGCGTCTAATCCTGGTACAGCTCGGTGGACTGATAGCGCTCGCCGGTGCTGGGCAGCACCACCACGATGGTCTTGCCCACGTTTTCCGGGCGGCGGGAGAGCTGCCAGGCGGCCCAGGTGGCCGCCCCAGAGCTGATGCCGCACAACAGGCCCTCGTGGCGGGCCAGCAGGCGGGCGGTGTCCATGGCTTGGTCGTTGCTCACGGTGACCACCTCGTCGATAACCCCGCGGTCCAGCACCTGGGGCACGAAACCCGCGCCTATGCCCTGGATCTTGTGGGGGCCGGGCTCGCCGCCGCTCAATACCGGGCTGTCGGCGGGTTCCACGGCCACGGCCTTGAGCCCGGGCTTTTGGCTCTTGAGATAGCTACCCGCCCCGGTGATGGTGCCCCCGGTGCCCACCCCGCACACCAGGATGTCCACCGCCCCGCCGGTGTCCCGCCAGATCTCCGGGCCGGTGGTGTTGCGGTGGACGGCCGAGTTGGCCGGGTTGGCGAACTGGTCGGGCATGTAGGCCTTGGGGCTTTCGGCCACGATTTCCCGGGCCTTGTCGATGGCCCCCTTCATGCCCTGGGCCGCCGGGGTGAGCACCAGCTCGGCCCCCAGGTGCTTGAGCAGCTTGCGGCGCTCGATACTCATGGACTCGGGCATGGTCAGCAGCAGACGGTATTTTTTCACCGCGCAGACAAAGGCCAGGCCGATGCCGGTGTTGCCGCTGGTGGGCTCCACGATCAGGGTGTCGCGGTCGATCTTGCCCTCGGTCTCGGCCGCGCCGATCATGGACACGGCGATGCGGTCCTTCACCGATCCCAGGGGGTTCTGATACTCCAGCTTGGCCACCACCGTGGCCACCATGCCCTCCAGGCAGTTTTCGCTAAGCAGCACCAGGGGGGTGTCCCCCACCACGCGCACGACGTCGGGATTGATGTGGGTGCTCATGCCGTATCCTTTCCGGGCCGCCGGGAGCCCACGTATACCAGTTGGGGCTTTTCCAAAAAAACCTTGGTGTCCGGGGGCACCGACTCGGTGAGCCACACGTTGCCCCCGATGACGCTGCGCGCTCCCACCACCGTCTTGCCGCCCAGGATGGTGGCCCCGGAATAGATGATCACGTTGTCCTCGATGGTGGGGTGGCGCTTGGCCCCCCTCAGGCTCTCCACCTCCTCCTTGGACAGCGACAGGGCCCCCAGGGTCACCCCCTGGTAGAGCCGCACGTGGTCGCCGATCTCGGTGGTCTCGCCGATGACCACGCCGGTGCCGTGATCGATGAAAAAGCTATTGCCGATCTCGGCCCCGGGATGAATGTCGATGCCGGTGTGGGCGTGGGCGTACTCGCTCATCATGCGCGGCAGGATGGGCACCCCCAGATGGCGCAGCAGATGGGCCAGGCGGTACACGGTGACCGCGAACAGGCCGGGATAGGAGAAGATGATCTCGTCCACCCCCCCGCTGGCCGGGTCGCCCTCCTGGGCGGCCAGCACGTCCAGGGTGAGCAGGCGGCGTATCTCGGGCAGGCCCTGCACGAACTCCAGGGCGGCGCGCTGCCCCCGGTCGCCGCAATGAGTGCAGCTCTGGTCGTGGCGGAAGCAGTCGTGGCGCACCGCCCAGGTTATCTGGTCGGCCATCGTGTCGTAGAGCTTCATGAGCACCATGCCCATGTGGTACTCCAGGTTGACCGCCTCGATCTTGTGGCCGTCGAAGTAGCCGGGAAACAGGGCCTTGCGGGATCTGGTCACTATCTCCACCACCGCCTCGCGGCTGGGCAGGGGCACCGGGCTGATGTGCTCGAAACATTCCTTGGTACCGCAGCTGGCCACCAGCTCGTTGACCACGGCGGGCAGCTCTTGGTGCAGCTCCAGGGACAGTTTTTCTTCCAGCTTGCAGTTATCCCCATGGGCGGATTCAGGCATGGCCATATCCTCGGTTCTTCCCTCTTGCCGGGGAGTGGTGGGTCTCTGATTTTTCAGGATAGCATAGGAGCGTTATTCGGAGGAAACCTCGCCCACCAGGTACTTGCGGGCCACGTTCTGCCATAGGCGGCATTCGGGCTCCAGGCCGTTGATGGTGGGCCCGGCGGCCACCTGCTGCAAAAGCTGCTTGGCCTTGGCGTCGCGGCCCTCGTGGTGATACAGCTCGGCCAGGTAAAGGTGGTTGAGCCAGTAGTGGGGGCCCCGGTCGATGGCCGATTTATAGTGCTCCTCGGCCTTGTCGTTGTCCCCGCCGATGAAAAAGGGCAGCTTGCTGTAGATGCGCCCCAAGACCCGGTCGGCCCCGCCGTGGCAATAGGAGGGGTCCATGGTGAGCAGCAGGCGCATGTTGCCCCGCGCCTCTTTCACCAGGCTCAGGGCCTGGCTGATGGGGGCCACGGTGGCCATCATGCCCTGGCCCACGCCCAGCCAGTACACCGGGCCGGGATCCTGGGGATGGGCCTGGCGGGCCCGCTGGGCCACGGCGATCATCTCGCGGTAATAGGGCTCCGCCTTGGCGTCCTGCTCCTGGGCGCCGATCCACACCAACAGCTCGCACTGCTTGAGGGAGGCGTCCAGGTCCTCGGGGGTGTAGGCGAGGATCTCGCGGTAGGCTTCCACCGCCCGGGCGGCCACGTCCATATCGGCACGCTGCTCGTAAAAGGCCTGGGCCTTGGCGGCTAGTTGCACCGGCACGTCCTGGGCCCAGGCCCGGGGGCCGCCCATGGCCAACAAGGCCAAAATCAAGGCCGCCGTGAGCCAAATGGCCGGCAAGCCGTGACCGGTTTTAACAGTGCCGCAATGCAAATCGAGACCTCGTGGTGATGAAACAGCGCATCACATTAAACTAAAATTTTACGCCCCTCGCCTGGTTGGTCAAGCTTTTTAAAACATGCCGCCCACCGACCAGGCGATGGCGAACTGACCGGTGTAGTAAAGGGGCAGGCCCACCAGGCGGTTGAGCCAGCCCGGCTTCTTAAAACGGTCGCGAGCCACGCACAAATCACTGAGATAAAATGACAAAGCCCCGCCAAAGATAAGCCAGGCCTCCAGCCGGGGCAAGGCCGGGTTGAACGCCACCGCCTCGGCGGCCAACAGCATCAGGGTGATGACCACCACGTAGGCCACCACCGGGATGGTCATGTTGCCCAGGCTGGGGCGCAACCACAGGAACACCAGGCCGCTGAAGGCGCAGATGGCCAGAAAACCGGGGCGGATCCAGCCGCCGGGGTCGCTGAGCCCGGCAAAGGCGACCACGTAGGCCACGTGGCCCAACAGGAAGGCAACCAGCCCGGCCTTGAAAGGGGCGTCGCCCTTGAGGGCCAGGCACACGTCGCCGACCAGGCCCAAGACCAGACCGGCCAGCACCAGGTAGAAGTAGTGGGACTGGGCGTGGGGCAGCAGGAGGGCGGTGAGCACGAACAGGCCCGACAGGGGGGCCTTGCAGGCCAGCACCCGAGCGGGGCGCTGGCCGCGCTCGGCCCACAAGAGGCCCAGCAAGAGCAGAACGGCGGGTATCAACAGATAGGTCGCGGTCATGATTCCCCTCCCAGGTCCCTGAGGCTGGGCCAATTTAGCACGCCGGGGCGGGGATTGTAAGCCAAGAGCCGTGGGGCCTTCTTGACCGGGCGGGCAGCAGTCCCGACTATTCCTACCAATTGGTAGGCAACTCCAGGCTGTCTACAAATTAGTAGCTCCCCTATTTGTCACCAAGCCATGACTCCCGTGCAGGCTCTCCGCCCTCCCCAGCCAAGCCCCGGCCAAGAAACCAATGCCCCTTATCATTATAACTACCCAATTTATATAATTATTATCTGACGTATTCGCCTCGGACCAAGCAAGGCCTCCACCCCACGCCCCGCCAGCCCCTTCTGCGCGTTGGGTCCAAGTTTTTCCATATTTCCCACCAAACGGTAGCATCGGCGGTTTTCAGCCTACCGCTAGGTAGTTTTATTGTTTACATTTTTGCAGGCTTGGTGGCGGCCGCGATGGCTTATTGGTGTATTGCCGGTCTCTTAGCCCGCCCCCCTCCGGGCGGGCCAAGTTGGTATGGAGCTTGCGTTAAGTCCCCCCGAGGAAAAGTCGCGCCGGTTGGGCCGTGGTGGCCCGGAACTGGGGAGTGGGCTCCCGGCAGGAAAAAATTCAGCATGCGAGGAGGGTAAGCATGGCCAACCTCAACACGGGCGACACCGCCTGGTTGCTGGTCTGTTGTTCGCTGGTTCTGTTGATGACTCCGGGGCTGGCCTTTTTCTACGGCGGCATGGTGCGCCGCAAGAACATCTTGTCCACCCTGACCCTGAGCTACGTGTTCATGGCCCTGATCGGGGTCCAGTGGCTGTTGTTCGGCTACACCCTGTCCTTTGGCCAGGACATCGGGGGCCTCATCGGGGGGCTCAACTTCCTGGGCTTCATGAACGTGGGCGCCGCGCCCAACCCCGACTACGGCTCCAGCATCCCCCACCAGCTTTTCGCCACCTATCAGATGATGTTCGCGGTGATCACCCCGGCGCTCATCACCGGGGCCTTTGTGGAGCGCATCCGCTTCAAGTCCTTTCTGCTCTTCGGCATCGCCTGGGCCACCCTGGTCTACGACCCCTTGTGCCACTGGGTGTGGGGCGCGGGCGGCTGGCTACGGGAGATGGGCGTGCTGGACTTTGCCGGAGGCACCGTGGTGCACGTGGCCGCCGGTTGCTCGGCCCTGGCCTTCGCCATGGTCATCGGCCCCCGCAAGGGCTTCGGCCACATCCCCATGGAGCCGCACAGCATTCCCTACACCGTGCTGGGCGCGGGCCTGCTGTGGGTGGGCTGGTTCGGCTTCAACGGGGGCAGCGCCCTGGCCGCCAACGGGGTGGCGGTGAACGCCCTGTTGGCCACCAACACCTCCGGGGCCGCCGCCGGGCTGGTGTGGATGCTTCTATCCTGGCTGGACGGCCGCCCCTCCACCCTGGGCCTGGTCACGGGCATGGTGGTGGGCCTGGCCGCGGTTACCCCGGCCTCGGGCTTCGTCTCGCCCCTGGCCGCGCTGGTCATCGGGGCGGTGGCCGCGCCCATCAGCTACTACACCATCCGCTTCCGCGAGCAGCGGGGCCTGGACGAGTCCCTGGACGTCTTCGCCTGCCACGGCATGGCCTCCACCTGGGGCATGATCGCCACCGGCCTGTTCGCCTCCACGGCCATCAACCCCGGCGGGGCCAACGGCCTGTTCCACGGCAATCCCTCCCAGTTGGGAGTGCAGATTCTGGCCACGGTGGTCACCATGATCTTCTCCTTCGCCGTCACCTACGTGTTGGCCAAGGCGCTCAACATGAGCATCGGGCTCAAGGTGGGGACCCACGAGGAAGAAGTTGGGCTTGACATCAGCGGCCACGGTGAACGAGCTTATTCTTAGGAGGATAAGGGAGGGACGGACCATGCTCAAAAAGATCGAAGCCATCATCCGCGAGGACAAGCTCAACGACGTCAAGGACGCCCTGAACGAGATCGGCATCCGGGGAATGAACGTGCTGGAGATTCGCGGCCAGGGCCGCCAGGGCGGCATCACCCTGGCCGGGCGCTCGGGCACCTACCAGGTGGACATGCTACCCAAGATGCAGATGAACATCATCCTGAGCGAAGACAACGTGGATGAAACCATCGAGGCCATCCTGGCCTCCGGGCGCACCGGGGCGGCGGGCGACGGGCTGATCTTCGTCTACCCGGTGGACGAGGTGGTGCGTATCCGCACCGGCGAACGGGGCCACGAGGCGGTGATGTATCCCGGCGACATCGACGAAAAGAAGGGCCGGGGCAAGGCCAAGGCTTCCTAGGCGCCGCAACCATTTGTTATATCGCGGGGCGGGACCGAAAGGTTCCGCCCCGTTTTTTGCCTCCACCCGTCTCCGGGAGTAAACTAGGCCACCGGCAAGCCAACCCAAAACCTGGCGGAAGCGACGTAGAGCATGGAAGCAATCATTCCCTGGCTGGTCTTCGCGGCGGTGGGCGCCTTCAGCGGCACCCTGGCCGGGCTGTTGGGCGTGGGCGGCGGCGTCGTCATCGTGCCGGCGGTGGCCTTCTACCTGGAGGCGGCCAAGCTGGCCCCGGGAAACGTGCTGCACATCGCCCTGGGCACCTCGCTGGCGGTGATTGTGTTCACCTCCGTCAGCAGCTTTCGGGCCCACCACAAGCGCGGCGCGGTGGACTGGTCCATCGTGGCCCGCATCACCGGGGGCATCCTGGCCGGCACCTATCTGGGCTCCTGGGTGGCCGCCCAGCTCTCCACCCGCTTCCTGGCCGCCTTCTTCGTGGCGTTCCTCTACCTGGTGGCCCTGCAGATGCTTCTGGAGGCCCGGCCCAAGCCCAGCCGCCACGTACCCGTCTGGACCGGCACCAGCCTGGTGGGCCTGTTCATCGGCGGGGTCAGCGCCCTGGTGGGCATCGGCGGAGGCTCGCTCAGCGTGCCCTTCATGACCTGGTGCAACCTGCCCATCCACCGGGCCATCGGTACCTCGGCAGCCATCGGCCTGCCCATCGCCCTGGCCGGGGCGGCGGGCTATATGGTCAACGGCTGGAACGAGCCCGGCCTGCCCGCCCATAGCCTGGGCTTCGTGTACCTGCCCGCCCTGGTGGGCATCGCCCTGGTCAGCGTGTTCTTCGCCCCCCTGGGGGCCCGCCTGGCCCACCGCCTGCCCACCGGCCCCCTCAAGAAGACCTTCGCCGTCTTCCTCATCCTGGTGGCCACCAAGATGCTCCTGGGCCTGCTATAGGGTCCGCCCCCGCCCAGTCCGGCCGCCGGAACAAGCCCCCGGCCCCCACCGGAACTATCCCAAATTAAAACCGTATTGCGCCACCAGGTAGGCCAGGTAGATCCCCAAAATCCAGGCCCCTTGCCAGCGCTTGAACCAGCCGTCGGTGTTCAGACGGATGAACAGGCGGAAGGAGTAGAGGATCAAGAGCATGGCCGGGAAGTGGAAGCTGTAGAAGTTGGGGGGCACGCTCAGGGGGCGGGCCACCGCCGCCGCGCCGATGACGAAAAGGCAGTTGAGCACGTCGGCCCCCACCACGTTGCCCACCATGATCTGGGGCTGGCGCTTCTTCACCGCGCTTATGGCGGTCATCAGCTCGGGCAGGCTGGTGCCGAAGGCCACCAGGGTGGCGGCGATGACGTCCTGGGGCACCCCCAGGCGAGCCGCCCCCTCGGCGGCGGTGGGCACCAGCAGGCGGCTGCCCACGATCACCCCCGCCAGGCCCAGCAGGGTGCAGCCCAGGGATCTGCCCAGGCCCCAGGGCGCTTGGTCCTCCTCCGGCTCGTCCACCAGGCCGCTCTGGCGGGCCCAGCGGTAGGACATATAGAGATAACCCACCAGTAGCACCAGGAACAAAACGCCCACCCCGCGGCCCAGCACCGGGTTCTGGGGGTTTTGCCACAGGGCCAACAGGGCCAGCAGCACCAACAGGGTGGCCGAGGCCACCTGCACCCAACCGGTGCGGTTGAGGATGTAGCGGCGCACCGGCACCCGGCTGATGATGCACATCAGCCCGAAGATGAGGCCGGTGTCGCAGATGATGGAACCCACCCCGTTGCCCAGGGCCAGGCCGGGGTTGCCGGTCCAGGCGGCCATGACGCTCACGAACATCTCGGGGGTGGTGGTGCCCAGGCTGATGATGGTGGCTCCGATGACGATGCGGGGCAGGCCGGTGCGCCGGGCCAGGGCCACCGCGCCGTCCACCATGAGGTCCGCGCCCTTGGAAAGCACCACGATGCACACGATGAGCAGCAAAAGCAGGCCCCACACCGGCAGGCCGGCCACCATTTGCTGCAGCACTTCTTCGCTGGTCAGGTAGTAGAATATCCGTTCCAAGTCCCTTACCGCCGTCTTTTAACCATCGGCCGAGCCGCTCCGCGCGGTCAAGGGCAGCTTACCATGGGCGGCATGCCCGGTCCGCAAAATGGCGCGCCGACCAACGGAAAAGCCGCCCTTGGCCGGGCGCGGCCTCGCTTAATCCCTTTTGGGCGGCCGGTCGGGCCAGGGATGGGGATACAGCTCGCTCAAGTAATAGGTTTGGCTTTTGGTGATGACGGCGATGTCGTAGCCGGAGAACCGGGCGTTTTCAAACAGCAACTGCCGGCAGATGCCGCAGGGCACGGGCTGGGCGGATTGGTCCACGCTGGTTATGGCCATGGCCAGGATCAGAGGGTCGGCGTGGGCGAAGCAATGGGCCAGGGCCACCTGCTCCGCGTGCAAGGTAAGGCTGTGCGAGGGGGAGAACCGGTTCACGCCCCCGTATATCGCTTGGTTGGTGGTCAGGACCGCGGCGCCGTAGGTGGCGATCTCCACGCCAAAGGAAAAACCTTGCTCAAGCATTTCATCGGCGGCCCGCAACAGCCTCTCCGCCGTCTGCGGCTCCAGCGTTGGTCTTTGCAAGGCCACTCTTGAGCACATGACCGCACTCCCGGCTCGGGTCTCGTCCCCCCCGGCGGCCGCCGCGCCCTGCGCCGCCGCCCACCTATAATTTAGCATCTGCAAGGCCGGGATCGGCGCATTTTGCGGGCCACCCGGGATCATCGCCAGGCCCAGGGGCGGGACCTGGCCCCGTCAAAATGCCCATGCCCGGCGGGCGGGCCCTGTCGCAGGCAATCAGAGGCTGCACGCCTAGGCTGGGACGGCACAGAATAAGTATACGTAACGAATCCTAGGGCATTGGCCCCAAGCGGAGCCCCAACCCGCGGCTATATCGAGGTAAAGTCTCCGGCTCTCCTGGCCTTGGCCACGCCCAACATATAGGCCTCCAGGGCCGTTTCCGTGCTGGGCATATAGGCCGCCCCCAGGGCCATGTTGACGCAGCCGCTTTTGTCATCCTCGGTGACGAAAATGACGCGCCGGTTTTGGGCCGCGGCCTCCAGGACCCTGGCCGCGCACTCTTCGGCGGTTATCGCGCCGGAGGGCGCGCCGCCGGCCGCGTCCCAAATGGGGGTGGCCACCGTGCCGGGCACGATAGTGGAAAAGCGAATCCCCTCATCCCAATATTCATAACGCAGCGAATTGGTCATGCTCAGCAAGGCCGCCTTGGTGGCGGCGTACATGCTTTGGTAGGGCAGATTCACGAAAGCGATGCCCGAGGCGGTGTTGAGGATATGCCCTCCCTTGGCCTTTTGCATATAGGGCAACGCCGCGCGGATGCCGTAAAGCGCCCCGTGGAAATTGATGGCAAAGGCTTTGGCCCAGTCCTCGTTGCCCAGGTTGCCGAAGGCGCCGGACAGGCCCAGGCCCGCGTTGTTGAACAGCAACTCCAGCCGACCGCCGCCCAAGGCCGCCGCGCTGTCCACCATGGCCTTGACGCTCTCCTCCCGGGTCACATCGGTTTTCACCCCTTGCACCCTGCCGGGGTACTGCTGGTTCAGGCGATCGGCGTGCTTGGCCAGATTGGCTTCGTTGATGTCGGCCAGGGTTACCGCTCGGGCCCCATTGGCCAGCATGGCCTCCACCAGGGCCAGCCCGATACCGGAGGCTCCGCCAGTGACTGCGGCTACTTTATCGCGATAATAGTGGCTCGTTTCGCTCATGGTCGTTGCATTCCTTTCCCAGTGTAACTCCCGCGTTAGGGCTTCGCCCGGCGCAGGCCCCAGGTGTTTAACGACTGCCGCCTAGGGCGCGGCCCCTTGCTCCGTTGCTTGGCCGCCAAGCAGCGCGTTGATCTCGCCCAGCAAAGAGGTGAGCACCAAAAGCAGTACTCCATTGACCACGAGGATACCCGCGACCAGTAAGCCGGGGAGCAGGCCCGGCAGGAGCATGGATATTCCGAAAAGTATTGCCGCCAAATTCAGGGCGGTTTGGGTGGCCGCCAGCTTCTTCACCACCGGAGGCACGGCCGCTTGGTCCGCGGGGTCGCAAGCGGTTTTCCTAAGCCGAGGGGCAAAACGTTTGGCCAGCAAAATTGCGCCGCCCAGGATGTTGAGAGGTCCCAGAAGCACCGTGACCAGCACGGTAACCACGCCCGGCACGATGCTGGAAAATATCCCCAAGCCGGCCAGCAGAAGGCCCAAGGCGATCATCAGCCACGAACGCCTGTATTGGCCCAGCGGAGTGTCGCCCATGGCCATCATCTGAATAGCCATCAAGGTGAGCAAAAGGCCCAACTGGCCATCGGCGGAAAAGGCGACGAGCCCAAGATTTACCGGGAAGAGCAAAAGCCCCAGGAAGCCCAACAGGATCGCCAGCATCAACAACACGGCCTGCGAAAGAGGCAGGGAAGTTTCCGCGAAAAGCTTGGCGCGCCATCCGGCCTCGGGGCGGCTGCGCCCGGCCGCGCTTTGGGCCGGGAGGGCATACCCGTGGGCGCCCTGGATTCCGGCCACCCGCCAGAGGCACCAAGCGAGATAGAAAAAAGCAAGCCCGTAACAGATGAGCAGCAGGGCGGTCTGCCCGTCCCCCAGAATGCCGGGAAAGAGGGTTATCAGACCGGTGGCAAACGAGAGACCATAGACCAGCAGGCAGGAGACGACCAACTGCTTCAGCATGCCGGAGCCGCCGGCCCAGGCCTTGCGCGCTCCCTGGGAAGCCATCAGCCTGACCGTCAAGGTGGGGCCACCCAACGACAGGATGAGGCCCACCAGCACCCGGATCGCCTCGGTCAAATATCCCGGGATAAAACAGGCGGCCATGCCAAAGGTACCCGTGCCCAGGCCCATGATGATAAGGCCCCACGATCTGTGAAGATCGCCGAACGGGCTCTTGCCCATGGTTATCGTCTGAAAGGAGACCAGGACCAGAAAAACACCGTAGGCGCTGTCCCGGGTGTAGGGCAAGGCGCCGTCCTTTATGGCCAACAACAGGACGCCGAACAGGAGCATGAACGCCCCGAGGATGAGCAGAACCACCACCTCCAGGGACAGATCGGATGCGTGTCTCATTCTGGCCAGAAGATTTCCCGGCAGGCTATCGCGGCTCATCGGGGGGCGCTAGGTTGATTTTTTGCCGAGAGCGGAGACCTTTTGCGCCCCGGGCGTTCCTTCGAGGGTGAACCCCGGATCAAAGACGCTGTGGCAGTTGGGGCAAATGAACATCCATTTGGTGGACTCTCCTTCGCGCCGGAACATGGAATGGAAGCCGTCCTTATAGCCGCACACGGGGCAGACCTTGAACTCCCCGTCTATTTCGACTCGCCTCACCTCGTAATCCATGAACTCTTCCCTCCTACAGGCTCCGGTATTAATCGTCCTGCACCAATCAGGGATATTTTATAATTAAGACTGGATTCAACCGCCACGACAAGCACAATCGCCAAGGCGCCCGCTGAATTTGGGGCATAGTCGCGGTTTGGTCCAGTGTGGCAAACCACGCGGGAGGCCGGCCGGGTTTTGGTACCCGCGTAAAACGATAGGCAGGGAGCATTGCGCTACATAAAGATAGTCTGCATATCCATTATCGCCTTGGGATGGCTGGCCTCCTCCGCCGCCGCGGACATGGTCTCGTTCCCCGGTCTCGCCAAAGCAGGCAAGAGCATCGAACTGCGGGCCGAACTGCTGAAGCCCCCGGGCAAGGGCCCTTTCCCCGCCGTGGTGCTGCTCTCCGGTTGCGCGGGAATCCAGCCCTTTATCAAACAATGGGCGGCAAAATTCGTGGACTGGGGCTATCTGACCCTCATCGTGGACAGCTTCGGACCCAGGGGGGTCAAATCGGTATGCGGCGATCCCTTTCTGGTGAGCTTCGCCACCAGGGCCGACGATGCCTATGCCGCCAGGAAATACCTGGCCGGTTCACCCTTGGTGAAGCCGGACCGGATTTTCCTTATCGGTTGGTCCCACGGCGGCAAAAGCGTCCTGACCGCCCTGCTCGATTCTCCGGACCAAAAACCAGGCCCTCCCTTCCGCGCGGCGGTGGCCTTCTATCCCTATTGCAACGAGCCGCTGGACGCGGTGAACGCCCCCTTGTTGATCCTGATCGGGGAGCTGGACGATTGGTGCCCCGCGAGTTACTGCGTGGCCATGCAGCCCAAAAAGAAAACCGCCAACGAGGTGATCGTAAAGGTCTACCCCGGCGCCTATCACAGGTTCGACGCCGACATGCCGCCGATGACCAACCAGGGCCACCACCTGGAATACAACCCGGAGGCCGCCTCCGACGCCGCCGTCCAGGTGCGGGGCTTTTTCGGCAAGTACGTGCAGCAGGAAAGATCGAACGAATAATTCTGGGGGAACCACTTGTCTAAGGGTGCGTCATAAGCCAAGATGAATAGTTGTGGGGTACGATCAAGTCGTAGCACTTCTCCGACCGGAAGGCAACCCGCGGCGGCCCCTTGGGATGCCTTACCGGTCTGATCCATCTCTGCCTTCCCACTAAGCCGCCACAAGCGCCTCGGCATAACCGATGCCTGGTGTTAGTATTGGTTTTGCCGTTGGCGGCAAAATTGATTTCGGTACCGCCCTGCCGCCGGGGGGGCCGCATCAGCTTGGGCGCCGTAACCAGCGACGGACGGGATCAAAGCGAAAGGAGAGCGGATGCTTGGGTTTCAGCTCGACACCTGGGACTACATAACTTTCGCGGCTCTAGCCGTAATCGTCTTGGGATTCGTGCTCTTTTTGATCTTTCTCCTGGGGCTGCCCGGCAGAATCGCCATCGCGCGCAAGCACCCCGAGGCCGAAGCGGTCAACCTCATGGGCTGGGTGGGCTTTCTGGCCATCGTGCCCTGGATTCAGGCGCTGATCTGGGCCTTCAAGCCCAGCGACGTGGTGGACATCCGGCGCTTCCCCCGGGAAGTGGCCCAGGCCACCGAAGAGGAAATAGGGAGGCTCTCGGGCAAGGCGGCGGCTAAGAAGTCCCACGAGCCGGTTGACGCGAAACCGGTTACCAAGAGCGACGCCTGAGGAAAGGGGGGCTTCCGCGATGGTTGCAGCGTTTTTGATCACCGCCATTGCCGGCATCGTCGTCTGGCTGGTCTTTTTCAAGTTTAAATGGCTTCGCTTCACCTACGGCTGGGCCTTTTTCCTCCTGTTTTTCGTGGCCCACCTGGCCCTGGTGTTTCTGGTGGGCATGCGTTTCGTGGCGCCTTACTCCACGGACGTCAAGGTGATCCAGCACACCATCCAGCTGGTGCCGCGCCTGCCGGAGCCCACGCTGGTCACGGCCGTGTACGTAAAACCCAACGTCCCGGTGAAAAAAGGCGACCCGCTGTTCCAGTTCGACAAACGGCCCTACCAATACAAGGTGAATCAGCTCGAGGCCCAGCTGGCCAAGGCCAAGCAGAACGTCCTGGTGCTCAAGGCCGACGTGGACGTGGCCGAGCAACGGGTGGCCATAACCCAGGACAAGCTGGCCTTTGCCAAGTATCAGCAGAAGCTGGCCAGCGGGCTGGCCCAAAAGGGCGCCGGGCCGGAGGAGGAATCCCAGAAGGCCAACGCCCAGCTCAAGATCGCCCAGTCGGCCGTGAAGGAGGCGCAGGCCGATCTGGTGCGGGCCCGGCTGGAGTACGAGTCGCAGATCGACGGGGTGAACACCACGGTGGCCGCCTTCCAGGCGGAGCTGGCCCAGGCGCAATACTATCTGGACAACACCACCATGGTGGCCCCGGAGGACGGCTTCATCACCAACCTCCAGGTGGTGCCGGGCATGGTGGCGGGCATCATCCGCGCGGGCGGCATCGCCACCTTCATCGTGGACGCGGGGCGCTACGTGCTGGGCACTTACTACCAGGAGCAGCTCAAGTACGTGAAGGAAGGTCAGCCGGTGGAGCTGGCCATCGACCTGCATCCGGGCCAGATATTCAAGGGCAAGGTGGAGAGCGTATGGTGGGCCAGCGGCCAGGGGCAAATGCTGCCCAGCGGGCGGCTGCCCAGCTGGCACCTGCCCATGGAGCTGCCCCAGGGACGTTTCGCCGTAAAGATCAAGCTGGATGACGAGAAAGCAGCCATGTTCCCCATCGGCGCCCAGGGGGCCGCGGCCATCTACACCGGCGGCGGGGGCTTTGCCGTGCTGCGCCGCATCTCCATCCGCACCTACACCTGGGGGAGATGGCTCTATCCCCTGCCCTTCTAAGGGGGCCGCGAGCGAAGCATGACCAGTGCGTGGGGAGAGTGGAAAAGTGGCGCGATGCTAAACAAAGAGCGGCAAAGTTCAGCCAACCGGGACGGGGCGGCGGCGTCCTCCCCGGCTCGCCGGTTACGGGGGCCCGAGTCTTCCCGCAAGACTCTGGGGGGTCTGCTGATGGCGATGTGCCTGGCGGCGACGCTCCTGGCGGGCTGCTCCCTCACCGATCCCCCGGCGCACAAGGAAGTGGTCAAGCAGGCCCTGCCGGAAAAAACCAGCATACCCCCGCAATGGAGCTCCCCCACCGACGCGCAGGCCGTGGCCAACGACTGGCTGAAGTCGTTCAACGATCCGGCCATGGAAGCGCTGGTGGCCGAAGCCATGCAAAACAACCTGGACCTGCGCCAGGCCGCCGCGGTGGTGGAGATGGCCCGGCAGACCGTGACGGTGGTCGGCGCCCAACTATACCCGCAAGTCGGAGCCAAAGTCGGCGGGGCCGGCACCATATCGGACACCTATGCCCCCGGAACCAACTCGGACAACGACTCGTTCTATGGGGCCGGTTACGGATACGCGGGCGTCTACTGGGAGCTCGACGTGTGGGGCAAGCTGCGGGCCCAGCGGGAGGCCACGGTGGCCAAATATCAGGCCAGCGCCCTGGAGTTCGCCTTTGCCCGCCAGTCCCTGGCCGCCACGGTGGCCAAAAGCTGGTATCTGGCGGTCGAGACCGCCCAGCTCTTGGAACTGGCCGAAAAGAGCGTGCGTATCTACACCGACTTGCGCGACCTGGTGCAGGTGCGGCAAACCGCGGGCAAGGTGACCGAGCTGGACGTGGCGGAAGCCAACGCCAACCTGAACACCGCCTTGAGCGCCCTGGCCGCCGCCCGCAGCAACTACAGCGAGGCGCGGCGCAACCTGGAACGCATCCTGGGGCGCTATCCGGCGGCCGAGATCGCGGTGGCCCGCAACTTCGTGCCGGTTCCTCCGCCGGTCAGGGCCGGCCTGCCGGTCAAGCTGTTGGAGCGCCGGCCCGACCTGGTGGCGGCCGAGAAACAGGTTTTGGCGGCGTTTCGCCAGCAGGAGGCCGCCAAGCTGAACCTGCTGCCCAGCTTCGCGCTGACCCTGGACGCCGGGCGCATCAGCGACGGCCTCACCTCCCTGCTGCGCATCGTCCCCTGGCTGCTCCACGGCACCATCGGCATGGACATCCCCCTGTACATGGGCGGCGCGTTGCGGGCCAAGGTGGAGATAGCCACGGCCCGGCAAAAGCGGGTGGTCGCCAGCTACGGCAGCGCCCTGCTCAAGGCCTTCTACGAGGTGGAGGTGACCCTGACCAACGAGTCGTCCCTGGCCTCGCAACTGCACAAAGAGATGAAGGCCTTTGGCGACTACAACAATGCGGTGCGCCTGGCCACCATCCGCTACCGGGCCGGCGCGGGGGATATGCTGAGCGTGCTGATCATGCAGGAGAAGGCCCTGGGCAGCCAATCCAAGGTCATTCAGCTGCGCAACGCCCGGCTGGCCAACCGCATCAATCTGCACCTGGCCTTGGGCGGCGGCTTTGACGACGCCCCGGCCACCCTCCAGTAAGGCTCCGGCGCTTTTGCCCTTAAGACGTTGCAGACAACGACCGCGTTGCGCCCTCGGCCACGATGTATCATGGAGTTATGTCGGAAAGGACAACTCCATTCATGGGGTAAAGAGACTATGCGACGCGCGCGCTCTGTTTACGCCAAGTTCCTGACGGCGTTGACTCTGGCCCTGCTGTTGGCCGCGGCCGCCGGCTGCGGCAACGCTTACCTGGACCCCGGACCGGACCCGGCCAGGATCCAGGTGAAGCTGTGGGCCAAGGTGCCGGAGCAGCTCAAAAATCATCCCGGCGAGTGGATCTATTGGGACTGGAGCCTGCGCCTGGTGGTGCCCAAGGGGCCCTACCCCATGCTTCGGCCCGCCGTGGAGCAGGATTTCTACACCATAGCCGACACCAACCCCCTGGTGCGCGACACCACCTTTTTGGCCCCGCCGGGCAAGCGGCAATACCTCCTGGAGGCCTATGGCTACGCCATCCGTCAGCGAGGCGAGCATTCCGGGCCCAAGGTTTTGACCAAGCTGGTGGAGTTCATCGACTTGGACCTGGCCCCCGGCCAGACCTACGTTTTGCAGCGCCGGGTGGGCGGCCGATAAAAATACCCAGCAAATTTTTTCATCCCGAATCAGCCGCCATGTCAGGGGCATGGCCGGCCTAGCCCGCCCACGGCACGCCAGCGCCCGCCTTCCAACGCTTACCAGGCCGCCATCGGTGTCTTATAATAATTATTGAGGCATGAAAATCAGGCGTATGCCTCCCGGCCCCCTCATGTACCGGGGCGGGGCGGCGCCAGGTCTGGTGCAATTTTCCGGGAAGGAGGCGCCCATGCCACAAGAGCACATGACGCCCGAGCAGATGCGCCAGGAGATCGCCCGGCTGCGCGAGAGCCTGCGCCAGGCGCAACTCCTCGCCGGCGCGGGCCCGCCGGACGATCCCATCCCCCAGGAAGCGGATTTCTACACCCTGGCCCAGACCGTTTCCGCCGCCATCTTCATTCTTCAGGACGACCGCTTCGTCTACATGAACCCGGCGGGCGAGGGTCTGTGCGGCTACACCAAGGAGGAACTGGCCCAACTGCCTTTTTGGCAGATCATCCATCCCGAGTTTCGCCAGATGGTCAAGGAGCGGGGCCAGGCCCGGCTAAGGGGCGAAGAGGTTCCCGGCCGCTACGAATTCAAGATCGTCACCAAGGACGGCCGGGAGCGCTGGGCCAACTTCACCGCCGTGGCCATCACCCATCAGGGTCGCCCCGCGGTGTTGGGCACCGCCTTTGACATAACCGAGCACAAGGACGCGCAGAAAGAGATCAAGGAATCGCGCAAGCGTCTGGCCGACATCATCAACTTCCTGCCCGACGCCACCTTTGCCATCGACCGCCAGGGCCATGTGCTGGTCTGGAACCGGGCCATCGAACAGATGACCAAGGTGAAGTCCCAGGACATCCTGGGCAAGGACGACCACGAGCACGCCCTGGCCTTTTGGGACGAGCGCCGCCCCATCCTGGCGGACCTGGCCATGGAGTGGGACCAGACCTATGAGGACCGCTACCCCTTTGTGCAGCGCGAGGGGCACACCCTGATCACCGAGACCTTCGTGCCCAAGATCCCCGAAAACGGGGCCCACCTCTGGGCCAAGGCCACGGCCCTGTTCGACTCCCAGAACAACATCGTGGGGGCCATCGAGACGGTGCGCGACGTAACCAAGCGCAAGGCCATGGAAGAGGCCCTGCGCGCCTCGGCGGCCAAGCACCGGGCCCTGGTGCAGAGCCTGCCGGTGGGCATGATTTCGGTGGACCCGGATTTCCATATCACCGAGATCAACTCCCAGGGCGAGAAGATCCTGGGCTACAGCCAGAAGGAGGTGCTGGGCCGGCCCTGCGGCGAGGTGCTCAGGGCCGAGGTGTGCCACGGCCAGTGCCCCATACGGGGGGCCCTGAACCGGCGCGAGCCCACCGGGCCCATCGACACCACCTTCCTGGCCAAGGACGGCGCCCGCAAGGCGGTGCGCCTGAGGGCGGCGGGCCTTTACGACCTGGAAGGCAACCTGGTGGGCGGGGTGGAGATATTCCAGGACATCACCGAGCTCAAGGCCATGGAGCGCGAGCGGGCCAACCTGGTGAGCATGTTCGCCCATGACATGAAGAGCCCCCTGGTGGGCATCCAGGGATTCGCCCTGCGCCTGCTCAAGAAGGCCGAGGACAGCACGCCGGAAAAGCAGCAAAAGTACTTGGAGATCATAAGGCGCGAGGCGGCGCAGCTGGAAAAGATCATCAACGACTTTTTGGACTTCACCCGCCTGGAGACCGGCAACCTCAAGCTCAACTTCAGCGCGGTGCATCTGGACAAGGAGCTGTTGGAGCTGTTGGAGTCCTTCCAGGCCCGCTTCGATCAGGCGGGGGTGAAGCTGGGCATGCACGGCACCGAGAACCTGCCGGTGATCCAGGCCGACGCGGCCAACCTGCGCCGGGCCTTCACCAACCTTATCGACAACGCCCTAAAGTATTCCCAGGCGGGCACCCAGGTGCGCATAGAGGCCGAGACCTCCGACGACACCGTGACCCTGCGCTTCATGGACCAGGGGGCGGGCATCACCCCCGAGGAGTTGCCTTACATCTTCGACATGTTCTACCGGGCGTCCAGCCACGGCAAGCAGCCGGGGCACGGGCTGGGCCTGGCCGGGGTGGAGGCCATCGTCAAGGGCCACGGCGGCCAGGTGTTGGTGAGCAGCGAGGTGGGCCGGGGCTCGGTGTTCAGCGTGGTGCTGCCGGTGAGCCAGCCGGAGAGCGATCCGGCCGCCCCGCCGCCGCAGCCGTTGCGGGCGTTGGTCTGAGTTCTACCATTGGTGCGTCCCGGCCGGCCTCGCCGGCCGGGACGACGCCTCAGCAATAGCTGTCCAAGACTTTTTGCATGGCCCCGTAGTCCACCTCCTGTGTGGCCAGGGGGCCCTTGTCCAACACCGGGAAATAGGAGTCAAAGGCCGGGCGGTCGTTGGTGTAGATCACCCCGATGGGAATGCGCTCGCCGAACTCGTAGCTCAGGCGGATGGCCGCGTCCCAGTCCGCGGGATCGTGCTCCGCCTCTTCCCCCAGCTTGTACACCCGCTCTTTGTACCACTGGTAGGTGTTGAGCTTGTTGAAGGACACGCAGGGCTGCAGGATGTCCACCAGCGACAGGCCGGGGTGGGCCAGGGCCTGCTTGATGAGCCCGGCCAGGTGCTCCACCTCCCCGGCGAAGCCCCGGGCCACGAAACCCACGTGCATGCTCACCGCCACGGCCACCGGGTTGAAGGGGTAGGAGTGCACCCCGGTGGGCTGGGCCTTGGTGTGCATGCCTTCCAGGCTGGTGGGGCTGGCCTGGCCCTTGGTCAGGCCGTAGATCTGGTTGTCGTGGGCCAGCATGGTCACGTTCACGTTGCGCCTGAGCGCGGCCAAAAAGTGGTTGCCCCCCTCGCCGTAGTTGCAGCCGTCGCCGCTGGTGGCGATCACCTTCAGGCCGCTGTTGGCCAGGCGCGCCCCTGTGGCCGCGGGCATGGAGCGCCCGTGCAGGCCGTTGAAGCAGTTGCAGCGCAAATAGTGGGGGGTCTTGGCCGCCTGGCCTATTCCGCTGACCAGAAGTATCTGGTGCGGCTCCAGGTCGCTGTCGGCCAGGGCCTGGATCAGGGCCTTGCGGATGGAGAAGTTGCCGCAGCCCGGGCACCAGGCGGTTTCCACCTCGCCGTATTGTTTTATATCCACCATGATCGCCTCTCCGCCTAGCTGGCCAGTTGGCGCAGGATGTATTCGGGGGTCAGGTTCAGGCCGTCGTAGCGCCCGATGAAGCGCTGCGCCGCGATGCCCGCCTCTTTCTTGAGCAGGCCCGCGAACTGCCCGGTGGCGTTGCCCTCGATAACCACCACCTGGCCCGCCTTTTTGAAACGCTGGGCGAACTGGGCGGGCGCCAGGGGCCACACCTGGCCGAAGTGGCAGGTGGCCACGCTCTGGCCTTCCTCGGCCAGGCGGCGGGCCGCCTCGGCCACCGGCCCTTGGCTGGAGCCCCAGCTCACCAGCAGGGTGTCCGCGTCCTCGGGGCCGCTGAACTCCGGGGCCTGGGTGTCGGCCACGAGGCCCTTCATCTTGGCCATGCGTTTGTCCTGCATGCGCACCCTGAGCTCCAGGTCCTCGGTGATGTGGCCCTCTTGGTCGTGCTCATCGCTGTCGGCCACCACCAGCTCCGGTCCCAGGCCGGGCAGCCGCCGGGGGGAGACGCCGCCCTCCGTGATCTCATAGCGCCGGTAGTCCTCGCCCTCGGCCCCGCCCCCTCCGGGGCGCACCGGGGAGAGGCCGCTCAGGTCCAAGGGCTCCAGGGCCCGGAGGCTGTCGGCCAAGAACTGGTCGGTGAGGATGAACACCGGGGTCTGGTATTTCTCGGCCAGGTGCAGGGCCTGGTAGCCCGCGGCAAAGCACTGCTTCACCGAGCCGGGGGCCAGGATGGCCCGGGGGAACTCGCCGTGGCCGCCGTGCAGGGCGAACAACAGATCGCCCTGTTCGGTGCGGGTGGGCAGGCCGGTGGCCGGGCCGGGGCGCATGGCCACCGCTATAACCAGCGGGGTTTCGGTCATGCCCGCCAGAGACACCCCCTCGGTCATCAGGGCGTAGCCCCCGCCGCTGGTGCACACCATGGCCGGGGCCCCGGCGTAGGACGCGCCCAGGGCCATGTTGATGGCCGCGATCTCGTCCTCGGCCTGCTCGTAGACCACCCCCATCTGCTCGGCGTGGGAGATAACGGTCAGGGCGATGGCCGTGGAGGGGGTCATGGGGTAGAAGGCCAAAAACTTGAGCCCCGCCGCCAGGGCGCCCAGGGCGATGGCCTGGTTGCCCCCCAGCATCATGCGCTTTTCCCCGGCCTGGGCCGGGGCGGGCGGCTTGAGGGTGTGGGTCTGGCCCTGGGCCCAGGCAAAGGCCTTTTCCAGGGCCTGGTTATTCTCTTCGACCACCTTGTCGCCCTTTTTCTTGCCGATGGCCGCCTCCAGGGTCTGGGCCACCAGCTCCCGCTCCAGGCCCAGCAGGCTGGCCGCCACCCCCAGGGCCACCGTGTTGAGGTAGCGCTTGTCGGCCAGCTCCTCGTAGGGCACGTTCAGGCAGGGGGCCTGGCCGCAGGTGAAGCCCGTTTCGGCCACCACCGCCGAGTCGGGGTTGAGCTCCCCGGCGTGGAGGTCCAGAGTCTGTTGGTTCAGGGCCACCAAAAGATCCACCCCCTCGCAGGGGCTGTCCAGCTTTTGGGATGAAAACCGAATGGTGAAGGTGTTGTGGCCCCCCCGCACCCGGGACATGTAATCCTGGGTCACCAGGATGTGGTAGCCGCTCTTCACCAGCGCCTTGGCCAGGACCTGTCCCACGGTGACCAGGCCTTGTCCGGCCTCGCCGCCGATCATCAGATTCATGCTGTCATGCGACATAGGGTTACCCTTCCGCAAAATAAAACACCGCCCTGTCAAATCGGAGCGGGTCGATCTCGGCTCTCATTACATGGTAGCAAAGCGCGCCCGGCCACACCAAGCACGTACGCTCGCACCGGTTGCCGTGGCGGCGATTATATGGGAACCTTGCACTATGGGGTCCGCGTCGGACCGCCCTTACAACGCTCAGGAGGGTTAACCAAATGAAAAGCCTGTTGGCCGTCTTGCTTGCCGTGGCCGTGTTGGCCGCCTTCACCCCGGCCCTGGCCGCCTGGCAAGTGATTAACCAGCAGATACTGCCCGGCTCGGGCCATCCCGAGTCCGTGGCCTATGATGCAAAGAACCAGGCCCTGTACATGAGCAACTTCGGCGAAGCCTTCAAGCCCACCCTCAAGGACGGCAAGGGCTATATCAGCAAGCTGGATATTCAGGGCAAGCACCTGGAGACCCACTTCCTGCCGGGTCCGGGGGACAAGCTCAACAAGCCCAAGGGGTTGTGGGTGGAACACGGCCGCCTGTGGGCCGCGGACATCGACTCGGTGTGGTGCTTTGACCTCAAGACCAAGAAGGGCCGCCGCTTGGCCCTGCCCCAGGCCCAGTTCGCCAACGACGTGGCCGTTAACCAGGGCAATCTCTACGTCAGCGACACCAACGCCGGGTGCGTATATCTGGTGCAACCGGCCGATTTTCTTGACACCGAGCCCAAGGTGCGGGTGATGCTCAGCCCCACCGGCTTCCACCCCAACGGGCTGTGGCCCGCGCAGGGCGGCGGGGTCTACATCGTGGCCAAAAAGGATCTGGAAGGGCCCGGCGGGCTCTACCAGGCCCGCGACGTGGGCCAGATGAGCAAGCTCAAGGGCGACCTGGGACGCCTGGACGGCGTGGCCATGCTGCCGGACGGCTCCTTCCTTTACACCGACTGGGCGGGGGGCGGCCTGTTTTTGCTGAGCGGCGGCGGCGGACCGATCAAGCTGGTCGGCGGTTTCAAGGGCCCGGCCGACTTCGCCGTGGTGCCCCGGGGCAAGGGCTACCTGGTGGTGGTGCCCGACCTGGTCACCGGCGAGCTGCATCTCATCGAGATCGCCAACAAGTAAGCCCGCTTCACCGGCCATCCCCCCCCGGCCCAGCCAGGCGCCGCCAGACAAGGCGTCCGGCAAGCGAGGACCGCAGGCGTAGTCTGTACTACGTCGAGGACCTGAGCGCAGCCGGCAACACCGTATGGCGGCGGCTGGCTGGGCCGGGTCTAGTCTCTTTTCAAGAAGCTGAGCAGGTATTCCCCGTTGGGGGTGTTGCGCTCCAGGGCCACCTCCTGGGCGCTCAGGCCCATGGCCAGGCCCAAAAGCTGGGGATAGAGCACCGGCCCCTCGATGAACTCGCGCTGGGGCGGCGGCCCGGCCAGGGAATAGGCCCACTCGGCCTGCATCTGGCTGTAGGCGCAGGCGATCACCAGGATGTCCGCCTTGGCGTCGCGGGCCTCGCTCAGGCGCTTGCGGATGGTGGCCAGGGCCAGATCCTCGTTGCGCTCGCGCACCGGGGCCCCGCAGCAGCTGAGGCGGCCGGCCCAGGGAACCGGGGTGGCCCCGGTCACCTTCACCAGGTCGTCGATGAGGTGCAAATTGCTGGGGTCGTCGAAGTGGGTCACTTCGCTGGGGCGCACCGCGTGGCAGCCGTAGAGGATGGCCGCCCGCAAGAGCTCGTAGGGCCTGACCACCCGCCGGCCCAGCTCGGCCAGCCCCACGTCGTCGTGCAGCACCTGCAGGATGTGCTTGACCACCACCTTTCCCTGATAATTCAGGCCATCGGCGGCCAGCTCGGCGTTGACCTCGGCCATGAGCTCGGGCTTGTCGGCCAGAAACTTCTGGGCCCGCTTGAGCGCACCGAAGCAGCACTTGCAGGGGGTGGTGATGTCCAGCCCCCGGGCCTCGGCCAAGGCCAGGCCCCGGGCGGCGCTGAGCAGATAGGAGCGGAAATACAGGTGACGCATGGGGTAGCCGCAGCAGGGGAATTCCAGGTCCACCAGCTTCACCCCCAGATCGCCCAGCACCCGGCGGGTGGCAGTCTCGTAGTGGGGCACGTAGTAGGGGATCTTGCATCCCAGGAACAGGGCGTAGGTCATCAGCAACTCTCCCCTTGCCCCTGCCGGGCGGCGGCCAGGTTGCGTAGTTCGTAGAGCACGTCCGCCACCTTGACCCCCTGGGGGCAGGCCTCTTGGCAGCGGTAGCAGGTAAGGCAATACCAGGTCATGCGCGCGCCCATGGCCTCCTCGGACAGGCCCAGGCCCAGGCTGTGCATGATCTGGTGGGGCAACATGTCCAGCTCCTTTACCGGGTCGTCATAGGAAAACACCACCGGGCAGGAGTTGGAGCAGGTGGCGCAGCGGTAGCATCCCCGGAAGGTCTCGGCCTGGACCGTCAGGCCCAGCTCCCGGGGAAACTCGCTGTGGCCCAGATGGATGGGGACCAGGTTGCGGCTGTCCCCGGCGGTCTCGTCCGCCCGCTTGGCCACCTCCCGGACCGGAGGGCCATAGCCCATCTCCGCCAGGTCGTCCTTCATGGCGAACCACAGGTCCTGCAGGTTGATGCCCACCGGACACAGGCGGGTGCAGCGCAGGCAGCTGGTGCACAGGTAGGCCCCCTGGCGCATGACGTCCAGCGCCTCGTCGTGGCCCGCCGTGCCCCTGGCCAGGCGGCCCAGGGCCAGGAGCTTTTCCGAGGGCAGGACGCTCAGGTTGGGCACGTGCCGGAGCGCCTCGGCCACCGAGCAGTGCACCGAGCAGGCCCCGCAATGGGTGCACACGTCCAGCTCCAAGGCCCGCACCAGGGCCCTGGCCGCCGGGTCCATGGCCTCGCGGGAGCCCGCCGCCCGGATGGTGAGCAACAGGGGACCGGTGAAGATGTGCAGCAGCTTGCTGAAGGGCAGCAGGGCCAACCCGGCGAAAGCGGCCAAAAAGTGCAGGTAATACAGCCACAGCGCCGCCCGAACCGCCTCTAGCCAGGCGGCCAGGGGAGCCAGGAGACGAGACAGGGGCCAGGATACGAAGGCCCACTGGGGCCGATCGTGGCAGTCCACGCAGCTGTCGTTGTGCAGCTCCAGGCCCTGCTCCATCAACTCCAGCCCAGGGGGCACCTGCCCCTGGGGAAAGACCACTCCGTACTGCTCGCGCCACACCTGGCCCAGGGCGGCCCGCTCGCCGTCCTCGGAAAGCGTGCCGTACTCCTCGATCATGCTATCGAAGCTGTGCACGCTGATGATCTTGGCCCCTTCCAAGGCGAAGCCCGAGAGCACCAACAGGGCCAGCAGGCCCAATACGGCGCGGTCGGCCCAGTGGGTGGTGCGCCGGAGGCCGGGGGTGCGCAAACGGCGCCACATGGCCATCAGCGCCCCGGCCAGAAGCATGGCCCCGAACAGGTTGCGCAGGAAAAGCCAGGGGTTGAGGGTGGCGGTGAAGCTGGGGACGATGAGCGGCCCCAAAGCGTGCAAAAAGATCAGGCCCAGCATGCCCCAAAAGATGAGCATATGGGCGGCCCAGGCCCAGCGGCTGTGCCCCAGGCTGCGGCGCTGCAACAGGCCGTCCAGGAGCAACGCGGCCAGCATGGGCAATGCCCGGCGGCTGGCCAGGGCGCGGCCCAGGCCCTTGAGCGAGGCGCTCAGTCTCTCAATGGGGGTGTAATTGCGGGAATCAGGCCCGATGGAGGTGGTCAGCCAGCGCCACAGCCGGTAGGCCAGGCCCAGGACCAACGCGGCCAGGGAGATGTTGAGAGCCAGGTCAAAGAACATGGGACGATCCTCCGCGCTCGCGGAAAGTTACCGGTCAAGCCATCGGTCCGATGGCTACGCATCCGGCGCTCCCTAGTCTGTGAGCCGTCCACCCTCCGGGCCGCCTCTCCCTTCCTCCCTGGCGAGCGGCCCTCTCTCACAGCGCGCGACTTTAGAAGCCAAAGCATACCAAAATAATATGCTTTAACTATAGCACCTCTTCTTATTCGGTCAAAACAAGTGGTCGCCGGTTGACTACCGGCGACCCATGGTTTCAACTATAAACAGCATCGGAAAAATTCGCCACTTTTAGAAAGGGAGGATCTCGCCATGCCTCTTACCGGCAAGCGCATCGCCGTGTTGACCGAAGACATGTTCAATGAATTCGAGCTGATATACCCCTACTACCGCCTCCAGGAGGCAGGAGCCGCAGTCACGGTGGTGGGCTCGGGCGGGGGCATCACCTACCACGCCAAGAGCGGCCTGTCCTTTGTGAGCGACAAGGGCAGCGGCGAGGTGAGCGCCAATGATTTCGATGGGCTGGTGATACCCGGCGGTTACGCGCCGGACCACATGCGCCGCCACAAGGCCACGGTGGCCCTGGTGCGGGAGATTTTCGGCCAGGGCAAGCCGGTGGGGACCATCTGCCACGCCGGTTGGATGCTGGCCTCGGCCGGGGTGCTCCAGGGCAAGCGCTGCACCAGCTTTTTTGCCATCAAGGACGACATGGTGCACGCCGGGGCCCAGTGGGAAGACGCCGAGGTGGTGGTGGACGGCAACCTGATCACCAGCCGCGCCCCGGACGACCTGCCGGCCTTCATGAAGGCCTACATCGCCGCCTTCGCCTAGGCAGGGGGGGCCGGCTCTGCTATAACCTCCAGCATGACCGCCCCCTACCTATCACTCAAGCCCCTGGTGCCCTGGCGGCAACTGCCCCGGCCCATACCCTGGGAGCAGGTCTTCGGCCGCCGGGCGCCCCTGGAGCTGGAGATCGGCTGCGGCAACGGCGAGGTGCTGGCCCGCCGGGCCGGGGAGCGGCCGGAGGCGAACCTGGTGGGCCTGGACCTGGATTGGGTCTCGGCCCGGCGGGCCCTTCGGCGCATAAACCTGGCGGGCCTGGACAACGCCAAGGTGGTGCAGGCCGAGGCGGCCCTGGGCCTGGAGCGCCTGTTCACCCCCCAGAGCCTGGCCGGGGTGTGGTGCCTGTTCCCCCGGCCCTGGCCCAAGCCCAGCGACGCCCGGCACCGCCTGTTCTCCACCCGTTTTTTGCACCTCTTGAACAGCCGCCTGGCCCCGCAGGCCGCCTGCCGCCTGCTCACCGACCACGAGCCCTTTGCCGACTGGGTGATGGGCCAGGTGCCCGGCTCGGGCCTGGAGGCGGTGCGGCGCGAGGTGCCGCCCACGGTGGACAGCAAGTACGAGCGCAAGTGGCGAGGCCAGGGGCAGCGGGTGTTTTTCGAGCTTATTCTGAGCCAACGCGGCCACGTCGCCTGGCCCAACCCCGAGGAGCCGGTTTTGCATTACCCCCGTTTCGACGAGCTGGACCCAGCGGCCCTGACCACCTGGGAGGATTGGGGCGAGATCAGCGTCTTGTGCAAGGACGTGCTGCGCGACCAAGAGGCCGGTCGGGCCCTGATGCGCCTGGTGGTGCTGGAAGACGACCTGGAACAGGCCTTCTATGTGGAGGTGATGCCCCGACCCCAGGGGGGCTATCTGGTGCGCCCCGCGCCGGGCTGCGGGGTGCTGCCCAGTCTGGGGGTGCAGCGGGCCCTGGAAGTCACCGCCCAGCGTTTGAGCGCGGGTTAGCCTGGGTCGCATTAAAACCGCACCGGCCTTTAAAGAGGTGGAGAAAGGTAAAAAGCGTTATTAGGCGGGTGCATGCACCTTGGGCGCGGGGCTGGTTGTCGGGTGGATTCGGCCGACGCCCTTGTTAGGGGCGGGCCGCTCGTGGGTCATGGGGCGGCGCAATTGCAAAGCCTCGGCCACCAGCCGAAGGTTGTTTCTTGCCCTCCAAACTCTTTTCTTCTCAGAACGCGGCGACGACAAAAGGCGCGGGCGAATTGCTGTCGCTAATCACTCTCCGGCAGCTCGGCCTCGCTCTTCATGAACTCCCGCATCAGCACCGTGGCGTAGGAGCCCTTGGGCAGGCTGAAGCCGAAGACCAGGCCCTCGGGGCTCTCGGCGATGCTCAGGCCCTCCACGCTCAAACGGGCCACCCGGCGGCTGCCCATGAGGCCCGACTTCTTGAGCGTGGCCTGATCCACCTCTTCCTCTTCCAGAATCTCCCGCTCATAGGCGGCGGCGGGCTCGTTGGGCCAGCGCATCTTCTTGCCGAACATGGGGCCGGTATAGGTGATCTGGCCCGCGTCCAGGCGGGGTTGCTCCAGGGCCGCGTCGTCGGTGGTGAACATGCCTCCGGTGTCGGTCTTCTTGGCCAGGTCCCCGCCCACCAGGCGGGCGAAGTCCCCCCGCTCGATGCGCCGGGCCAGCCAGGCGTTGAACAGGGCCGACTGCCAGGCGTTCAACAGCAGCTTGCGCAGCCACTTGTCGCGCGGTCCCCGGCCGCCCAGGGCCCGGCGGCCTTGGAGGGCGTTGTCGCCTTCGCGGCCGAAGCGCTGGCTGCCGTAAAAGTTGGGCAGGCCCCGCTCGGCCACCGCCGCGGCCACCGCCTGGGCCGTGGCCAGGGCCCCCTCACCCACCCCGGTGAGCAGGATGGTGAAGCGGTTGCCCAGCAGATGGCCGGTCCTGAGCTTGTTCTGGTGGCGGGCGGCGTCCAGCACCTCCACCTCCAGCTCCTGAGCCACCTTGCGGGCCGCCTCCTGGGGCGCGGGGCTCTCCAGGGGCAGGGAAAAGCTCTGCACCGCGCGGGCCTGTTTGTCCTTGAGCCCGGCAAAGCCCACGTCCCGGGGGGGCAGATCGAAAAGCCAGGCCAGGCGGTCGGCCAGCGCCCGGGTGGTCATGCCCTCGCGGGAGATGCGAAGGTGCAGATGGGGGCCCACCCCTTCGGGCAAATACAGGGGGATCTCCTCCACCACGAAATGGGCGGGCTCGGCCTTGAGCTCCCCGCCCACGCCGGGCAGCTCCGGGGTGATGAAGGGCGGCGGCCCCATTTCGCTGGGCAGCGGGCTCATGCCTCCCCCTTGCCCTTGTAGGTCTCCAGGTACTCCTTGAGCCGCAGCTTGCGCCGGGTGTTGGCGCTGGTCATGTAGCGCACCTTGCCGAACACCGGGCGCTCGGGCCAGGGATGGTCGAAGCGGCCCAACACCCAGAAGATGCCGCAGACCGAGTTGGGGTCGCGGCCGTCCAGGGCGTAGCGGTCGTTGAGCTCCAGCATGGCCGCCAGGGCCAGCTTGGCCGAGCTGCTCCAGGCCAGGATGTTCTTGCCCCAGAGCATGCGCAGATAGTTGTGCACCACCCCCTCGCGCAAAAGCTGGCGCTGGATGGCGTTCCACAGGGTGTCGTGGGTGCGGGCCTGGCGCAACAGCTCCCGGCCGTAGACGTAGCTGCGCTCGTCCTCGGCGTGTTGGTGCAGGGTCTGCACGGCCCATTCGGGCAAGGAGGCGTACTGGTCGTAGTCCTCGGGGCGGTACTTGCAGAAGTTGTAGCTCAGCTCCCGCCAGGTGATGAGCTGGTCCAGAAAGGCCTCGGCCCCGGGGCTCATGCCCCACCAGCCCTCGCGGCGGCCCTGGGCCCCGGAGCCCAGGCGATCGGGCGACCAGCCCTCGGCCTCGGCCACCCCGGCGAACACCTGGTGGGGAGAGATGTGCCCGAAATGCAAAAAAGGGCTCAGCCCGCTGGTGGCGTGGGCGTCGGGGTGGCGGCAGCCGTCGGCGTAGCGCAGGCGGCCGTCCTCCAAAAAGTGCTCCAGGCGCTTGGCCGCGGCCAGGGGGCCGCCCGCGATGGGCGAGGGGGCCACCTCGTGGTCCAGGGGCAGCCCGGCCAGGGCCTGGGGCGAGGCGGCCAAAAGGGCCGGGGTGGCCGGGGACCAGCGCCGTGTGATCTCCCCGGCCAGGCGGGCCTTGCCCGGCAGCCCCTCGGCCAGGGGGTCGGCCAGGGGCGGCTCGGCCAGGTGCACCGGCAGCAGGCGCTGCAGGATGCGGCGAAAGGCCTGGGCGCTGTTGTATTCGTGGCCCCCGGCGCACAGGGGCAGCAGGCCGCAGGAATCCACCGCCTCCAGGCGCACCTTGAGCTTACTTCCCGCGGCGGCCACCATGCGGGGCAAGAAAAAGGCGGGAAACTGGTCGGTGACCACCAGGCAGGCCTGCTCGGCCAGGGCCAGCAGGAGCCCCTTGCCCTCGCCGGGGGCGCGTTCCACGTAGGGATGGTAGCGCACTCCCTTTTGCTTGCAGGCCTCCAGGTTGTCGGCCATGCCTTGCAGGATGAAGGCGTGCAGGCGCTCCGAGGCATAGGGATAGTCGACGCGCAGGGCTTCCAGCACCACCAGGGGCTTGCCGAGCTGGCGGCACATATCCGCCGCCCGCTCCAGGCCATAGTTGTAGGCCGTGCGCCTGGCGGCGATCATCCAGTAGAGCACGTAGCTCCCATGGGTATCTATGGGGCGGTCGTTGACCGCCCGGATGCGGATCTTGGGTACGGGCACGTTTTCCTCCGGATGGGATAGCTTAGGCCAGGCGGGCGCCGGTAGCAAGAGCGTTGACACTTCCCGCCCCCGCCCCGAGAATGGGATTATGACGCCAAAGAGGGAGGTGGCCATGGCCCCGTATCCCCGCCCCGAAGTGGTGGTGAGCAAATGCCTGGGTTTCGAGGCCTGCCGCTACAACGGCGAGAAATTGCACGATGATTTCGTGGACGCCCTGGGCCCCTGGGTGCGCTGGCGGCCGGTGTGCCCCGAGGTGGCCATCGGCCTGGGCGTGCCCCGCGACCCCATCCGGGTGGTGGAAAAAGCGGGCCACCCCCGCCTGGTGCAGCCGGCCACCGGCCGCGACTGCACCGAGGCCATGGTGGCTTTCAGCGCCGAGTTCCTTAACAGCCTGGAAACGGTGGACGGCTTTCTTTTGAAAAGCCGCTCCCCCTCCTGCGGTCCCCAGGACGTGAAGATCTACTCCAGCCTCAAGCCGGGGGCCTCTTCCCGGCGGGGCCCCGGCATCTTCGGCGGCGAGGTGGCCCGCAGCTTCGCCAACCTGGCCGTGGAACACGAGGGGCGGCTGCGCAACTTCATCCTGCGGGAAAGCTGGCTCACCCGCCTGTTCACCCTGGCCGATTTTCGGCGCATGGCGGGCAGGGTCTCCATGGGTGGGCTGGTCAAGTTTCACAGCCGGCACAAGCTCTTGTTGATGGCCTACAACCAGCAGCAGCTCAGGATCATGGGCGCTTTGGTGGCCAATCCGGAAAAGCGCCCCACTCCGGACGTTATCGCGGTGTACGGTGACCACCTGGGCATGGCCCTGGCCCGCACCCCCAGCGCGGGGCGGGTGATCAACGTGCTCATGCACGCCATGGGTTATTTCAAGGATCAGCTCAAGGCGGCGGAAAAGGCCCTTTTCTTGGAGACCCTGGACAACTACCGCGCCAAAAAGCTGCCCCTGTCCGCCGCCCAGACCCTGTTGCGCTCCTGGATCGCCCGCTTCGGCTCGGATTACTTGGCCGGGCAGAGCTTTTTCGCCCCCTACCCCCAGGAGTTGGTGGAGATAAGCGACTCGGGCAAGGGCCGCGACCTGTAGGCCGCTGCGCCCAACAAAACGCCCCGCCGCGATGCGGCGGGGCGCGCTTGGTCGCGGATCAGGGCGGCCTATTTCTTCTTGGCCTCCTTGGCCTGGGGAGCCGCCGGGACACCCGCGCGGTGGCAGTCGCCGCACATGATGGGCCCGGTCTGGGGGGCCTTCATCTGAATGAGCTTGAGGTGGCAGCTCTTGCACTGCTGGTGGAAGGCCAGGGTGAGCGGCGTGGGGTTCTTGGCCGTGGCCGAGGGCTGGTGGCACTCGGAGCACTTGGCCTCTCCCCCGCCCTGGTTGGCCATGAACTTGTCGTACTCATGGTGGCAGGCGGTGCAGTCGTAGATATCCGAGTGCTTGGCGTGGCTGAACACCACCGGCGGCCGGTCCTTTAGCCCCTGCTCGGCGCTGGAGAGGGTCATGACGTCTTCCTGACCCAGCGCCAGGGGCGCGGCCAGGGCCAGCGTCAGGGCCGCGGCCAAGAGGGTGGTCATATACTTCATGGAGCTACTCCTCATCGTCTCCAGCCCCGCTGCGGGCTAGCTTCCCTGTACCTCGCCGGCCTCTTGCTCGGCCCCCTCTTCCACTTCCCGCTCGGCCTCGGCCTGCACCTCGGCGGCCTCGTCCTCGTCCTCCTCGGGCGGGATCATGCTCTCGGGAATGACCATGAGTTCGGTGATGATCTCCTTGAAGGAAACCACCTTGACCCCCAGCTCGTACTGCTTGTTGAGGTCGTTGATCTGGTCGAAGCAGTTGTGGCAGGGCACGATGACGTGGGTGGCTCCGGTGGCCCTGATCTGCTCGGCCTTGATCTTGCCCGAGGCCATCCGGAGCTTCTTGTAGGGAGGCCCCATGGGGATGAACCCCCCGCCGCCGCCGCAGCAGTGGTTGTGCTCGCGGTTGGGGGTCATGTCCACGAAGTCCTCGCAGAGCATGTTCACCAGTTCGCGGCCCACGTCCCACAGTCCCCCGTTACGGCTGACGTTGCAGGGGTCCTGGTAGGTCACCTTGGGCTTGAACTTGTGTTTGAGCTTTATCTTGCCTTCGCGCATGATGTCGCGGAACAGCTCCACCGAGTGGATCACCGGTACCGGCGGCTTGCCGCCGGGGATGCCCACCCAGTAGGGGCCCTCGAACTTGGCCGAGCGGAAGGCGTGGCCGCACTCGGTGATGACGATGTTCTTGACCCCCAGCTCCAGGGCCTTGTCGTACATGGCCTTGACCGGGATGGTGGCCACGGCGCGGTCGCCCGCGAACATGGCCAGGTTGGTGCTGTCCCAGCCGGTGCTGGGCACGGTCCAGTCCAGGCCGGCCACGTGGAAGATCTCGGCGGCCATGCCCACGTCCTGGGGATAGTACATGGGCTCGCGGGGGTTGACCGTGTACATGTACTCGGCTCCCTGTTTGTCCACCGGAATCTCCAGCCCGTAGACTTCCTCGCCGTACTCCTCGGCCATCCAGTCGCAGGTCTCGACCCAGTCCTCGTTGGCCATGGCCATCTGGTTGCCCGAGGTGCGGATGTTCTCGGTGGTGCGGGCCAGGCCCTCGGGCACCACCCCCTGGGAGTAGCACACCGCCCGGGCGGTGGCGATCATGGTGGCGATGTCGATGCCAAAGGGGCAATACATGGAGCAGCGGCGGCAGGCGGTGCATTGGCCCCACACCACCTCCTGGCACTTCTCCAAAAACTCGCGGCTCACCTCGCCCTTGGCCCGGTACATCTTGCCGATGGTGTTGATGGCCTTGTAGGCCGGGCTCAGCTTGGGGTCATTGTCGTGGGCCAGGTAGAAGAAGCAGCTTTCGGCGCACAGGCCGCAGCGCGAGCAGATGGACAGCCACATGCGCATGCGCGCGCCCTGGTTGGCCGCCAGGATGCTCTTTATTTTGCCCACGTTAACCGGCTTGGGCGCCTCGCTCTGGGGGGCGGCCGGAGGGCTTTCCTTGGGCTTTTCCGCCGCCGTTGGGGCTTCTGCGGTCATGAAGCAACTCCCGTGCTTACATTGATTTTCCCGGCCAAGCTCACCACACCCGCGCTCCGCGCCGGGTTCCGAACTCATAGCCTATGGCCGAGCGGCTGGCGAAAAACAGCACCATGTGGGCCAGCTTGGAGAAGGGCAGCACCACCAAGAGCACCTCGCTCAGGAAAATGTGCAGGTTGAGCATAAGGCCGTAGGGGCCCAGTTGGTTGTAGGCCAGCCAGCCGGTGACAAAGGGGGCCAGGGCCAGCAGGATGACGGTGTAGTCCCAGGCGCTGGTGAGGATGCGCACCTCCGGCCGGGCCAGGCGGCGCAGCAGAAAGAAAATCCCGCAAACGATCACCACCAGGGAGGCCCAATCGGCCACCGCGGCGGGCAGGCTGGGCAGGCTCCAGCCCCAGGCCTCCTCGAACAGCATGTTGTGGGCCCCCAAAAACAGGGGCACCCCGATCCAGCAGATATGGAAAACCCACACCGCGCCGGTGAAGACGGGCTGGTTGCGGCTGGACACGCTGGCCCAAGGCAACACCCAGTGGATGATGGAGCGCCAGGCCCAGGCGGCGTCCTTGAAATCGTGCCAGGGCTTGTCGCGCTCCTGGCTGAGCCCGAAGAGCCAGGCCAGGCGCACCGCCAAGCCGCCCACGAAGATGATGACGGCTATCCAGAGCGCCGGTCCGGTCAGAAACTCGTAGAGCTTATCCATCGCCATGGCGCAATTCTCACCTCCCCAGCCTGTACAACCCGGCCGACGCTTCGCCCCTGAGCCGGGCGCTCACCGGCGCGGCCAGGGGGCAAAGGACGGAATTAACGACCACAATGGTATGGTTAACCTCGTGGGCAAGTCAAGGGCTATCTGCTTATCAACGCTGGTATTTTAGACATGACCCCGGGCAAACCGCCCCCGCGACGAGCCGCTTATCCCCAATCGCCCCCGGAGATTGGGGCGACGTATTTGTCCGGCAGCCTGCGCTTTTGCCCCGCCCAGTCTCCCCATGTCATTAATATACTATCGATAACTATGATATACCGGCCAGCGAACGGGGCCTATTCGGCCAGGGGCAGGCGGCGTTCCAGGCGTATGCCGGTGGGGCCAACCTCGGCCCGCACCGCCACCAGATCCACCCCCACGGCGCGGGCCTGGTGGAACAGCTTGGCGTAGGTGGGGTCTATGTCCTTGGCCGGTCCCATGGAGGCGGCGTCGCCCCGCTGCACCACGTAGAGCATGGCCGCGTCGGCCCCATGGGCCTTGAGGCGCATCAGGGTCTCCAGGTGCTTGGCTCCCCGGCTGGTGACCGAATCGGGGAAGCGGGCCACCCTCCCCTGAACCATGGTCACGTTCTTGACCTCCACGTACAGGGGGCCCTTGGCCCGCTCCACCACCATGTCCAAACGGGTGTGGGCGTCCACCTTGACCTCGCGGCGCACCGCCCGGGCCCCGGCGAAGATTTTCAAGGCCCGCTCCTCGGCGGCCCGGGCGGCCAGGTAGTTGGGGGCCATGGTGTTCACCCCCACCCAGCCGTGGTTGATGTAGATCATCTCCCAGGTGAAGGGGGTGCGCCGGGCCGGGTTGCTTGCCCGGCTCAGGTACACCGGGGCGTCGTCTTCCAGGCAGGTGAGCATGGAGCCGGAGTTGGGGCAATGGGCGGTTACCTTGGCGCCGCCGGCCAGGCGCACGTCGGCCAAAAAGCGCTTGTAGCGTCTTATCAGGCGGCCGGGCACCAGGGGCTGTTCGAACTCCAGGCGGGCGCGGGCCAGGCGGGGGCCGGGGCGGCCCACTATTGCAGTTCCAGGGCCAGGCCGAACTCCCACTCGCCCGCCCCGCCGGGCACCTCCCATATGAAGCTGAGGCTGCTGCCCTGGTAGGTGCGCTCCAGGCCGGACTCGGAGTTGGACACCGTCTCCACCGGGAAGTGCCACACCGTGGCCGCTTGGCTGGGGGTGAAGCGCAGGCTGAAGCGGTCGGTGGCGTTGACCAGAGTGATCTCCTCCACCTCGGGGAGCTCCCAGGACCGGTCCAGGGAATGGCGCTCGTCGCCGCGCTCCAGGCGCTTGCCGGGGTCGCTCGCCGAGAGCAGGGTGAAGTTGAGCTCCACGGCCAGGCGGAAGGCCGGGGTGGCCTGGTCGCTGGTGCGCACCTTATAGGAGGCGGCCAGGCGGGGGCCCGGTCCCAGGTCGAAGCCCTTGGCCATGCCGAGCGGATAGGGGCCGCCCGGCGCGAAGAGATGGCTGGCCCGCTCCAGGCGGCACCAGGCCTCCTCGCCGTGGGCCCCGCTGTCCAACAGCTCGTAGCGCCCGGTGACCAAATCGCCCCACTCGCCGTAGTCCGGGCGCGAGAAGTTGTCCAGGTTGGCCCTGGGGGCCAGCAGGTGGTCCTGGAAACAGGCCCGGTCGTACCAGTCGTAGACCAGGTAGTTCTCCAGGTGGGCCTCCTTGAACACCACCCGGTCGTGGATGGAGGCCACCCCCTCGTCCTGGGTGTGGCAGGTTTGGGCCTCCGAGGCCTGCTCCCGTACCGCCTGGGTCAGCTTTTCGTGGTAGGCCTCGAAGCGCCGGCTCAGGGTGTCGGCCAGGTTGAAGCGTCTCTTCCGCAGGTCCAGCACGCTCACCGAGCCGCCGTAGGCCGGATGCACCACCGCGTCCAGGGCCGGGCCGGAGAGCACCACCTCGTCGTTGGAGTCGCGGTCCAGGTCGGCCACCGCGCACTCGGCCCAGGGCCCCTCGCCGTGGGCCGCCCGGTCCAGGATGTCCTCGGCGGCGATGAGGTGCTCGTGCACCGCCTGTCGCAGATGGCCCAGGTAGAGCCCCCCGAACAGGCCGTGCCAATAGGCGCAGTTGCACTGGGCCTGCATCAGGTGGTCGCGGGCCTGGTCTTTCTCGCCCGCGGCGGCCACCTTGTCGCTTACCCACAGCATGCGCTTGTGCATGAGGTTGGACTCGCGGTACTTGATCAGGAAGTTGTCCCACTGGCCGCCGCGCAAAAAGCGGCGCATCTTCTCGAAGCGCCCCTCCTCCTCAAGCTCGTGGATGATGGACTCCAGCTCGGCGCTGGCCTCGGCGGGCAGGGCCCAGGTGAGCATCTCCTCGTAGGAGGCGGTGGGGGGGTAGACCCGCCCGGCGGCCTGGTGGGAGTCCAAAAAGTCGCTGGGCGTGGTGGTGGCCAGCCAGTCCGAGGCCTCCAGGATTTTTTCGAAAAACTTCACCAGCCAGCCCTTGCCGAAGACCCACTCCCAGGTCTCGGGCCACAGGCCGAACTTCTCCATGTCGTCGCCGTAGGTGGCGCAGGTGGCTCCGTGGGCGGCGTAGGCCCGGCCCAAAAAGTCCACGGTGCGCGCCGGCTCCTGAAAGGGGATGGTGTAGCGCAACTGCTTGTTGGTGGGAAACAGGGCCAGGGTGTGCCCCTCGCGCTCGGTGAGGTGATAGCCGTACATGGCCGCCTCGTCCAGGCCCGCGTAATAAAAGTGGGTGTCGTCCACCAGGGTGTAATGGAGCCCGGCCGGGGCCAGCTTGGCCGGCAGGGCGGGCTCCCAGATGCGCTCGGCCAGCCAGAAGCCGCGGGGCTTCTGCCCGAAGATTTGCCGGGTGGCCTGGTTCATCATGGCCATTTGGTCCAGGGCGTCGCGCGCCGGGATGGAGGCCAACAGGGGCTCGTAAAAGCCGCCCGAGAGCATCTCCACCTGGCCCCGGGCCACCAGGGCGCTGATGGTCTGGATGAGCTCCTGGTGGTTGGCCAGCATGTACTGCAACAGGGGCCCGGAAAAATGCAGGCCGCAGCGGATCTCCGGATAGGCGGCCAGGGCCTGCACCACCGGCTGGTAACACTCGGCCACCGCCTTGGCCAACACCCAGGGGAAGTTGCCCACCGGCTGGTGGGCGTGCAGCACCATCAACAGATTCATCTTGCCGCCCAGGGCGGCCGGCGCATCGCTCATGAGGCTCACAGATCCAGATTAAGGCGGCGGCCCAGGGCGGCCAGCCCCTCGGTTAGATTTTGCCGGCCCAGGCGCTGGGCCAGGCCGAAGACGATGTTCTGGGCTTCCCACAGGTTGGGGTCCAGGCTCAGGGCCTCGCGCAGGTCCAGGATGGCCCCGGCCCGCTCCAGGGCCATGGCGTCGCCGGGCTCGGCGGCCAGGGCGGCCACCTCCACGCTGAGGGCCTCTTCCACCGCCCGGTTCACCCGGGGGCCCTCCAGGTTCAGGTCCAGTTCCCTGGCCTGGGAGACGATCTCCCCCAAACGGCCGGGGCTCAGCGAGCGGGGATCGCCCACCAACAGCTGGATCAACTCGCCGGCCAGCACCGCCGAGGCCAGGGCCTCGAAGAGCTTGGGCCGGGGCACGTTGATCTCCTGGAGAAAACGCATGGTGTCGCGGTGGGTGTCGTAGAGGTTGCGGGCCAGGTCGAACTCGCCGGCCAGGGTGCGGGAAAGCATCTCCTGGGCCAGGGAGCGGCGGCCTTCCAGGAAAAGATCGCCCAGGGTGAAGGCGTCCCCGCCCAGGCTCTTGGCCATCAGCTCCCGGATCCCCCGCTGGTCCAGCATGCGCAGCAAGGGCTCCACCGGCTGTTCCAGGGCAACCGGGTCCCACTCGCCGGGGTCGTAGGCCACCTGGGCCAGAAACTCGTGGCCCCCGGTGTGCAGGGCCGCGTAGACGATGGGGTGGGGCCGCCCCAGGCGGCGATGGGTCACGGTGAGCTTGCCCCAGCTCAAATCCAGGCCCAGGTTGGAGCGGTGGCGGTGGCCGCTGGAGATCAGGTCATAGACGAACAGCTCCTCCGGGGGAGGCTCCTCGCCCATGACCCCGCTGATGGCCGCGTGGGCGGCCACCCGGCGCGGGCCCACCTTGGCCGGGGCCACCCGCCGCCGCCAGATGTCGTCCCCGTCGCCCTCGCCGGGCTGGTTGCTCCGGGCCTGGGCCAGGATGCCCATGATCTCCTCTTCCCAGCCCCCGCCGTCCAGCTCGCCGGCCAGCTGCAGGGCCCGGGCGGCGAAGCGCAGGTTCTGCACCGCCTCGATTCCCGCCAGGTCGTCGAAGAACCAGGCGCAGCTGGTGGCCGCGAACAGGCCCCAGCGCTGGCTCTCCAGGAGCATGAACACCCGCATGACCTCCTCGGGGCTCAGCACGTGGGACTGATGCTCGCCCAGGAACTTTTCCCGGGCCTCCAGGCTGTCGTCCAGGATCAAATCCACGTAGGCGTCGCGGGCGGCCCAGGGGTCCTTGAACAGGGCCCCGCCCGCCTCCTCCATCACGGCGCTAAGGCGCTCCAGCAGACGGTCCACCGCCTGGCGCAGGGGCGTGCGCCAGGCCTGGCTCCAGCCGCGCCCCGGATCCAGGGCGCAGCCGCAGTTGCTGCGCCAGCGCTCCACCCCGTGGGGGCAGGACCAGGAGGAATCCTCCAGCACGCGGGCCTCCCACTGGGGCGGGTGGGCCTCCAGATAGGCGGCCGGGTTGATGAGCTGGACCTCGGGGTCCTGCTCCAGGCGGTTCAGGGCAAAGGCCAGGGCCATCTCCCCGAAACGGTGATGATGGCCGTAGGACTCGCCGTCGGTGGCCAGCAGCAGCAGGGGATTTTCGCCGCCGGGCAAGGCGTCCTTGATGCGCGCGGCAAAGCGGGCCCCGTCGTCCAAAAGGCCCTCAAAGGCCACCCCCCGGCTCATCGGCCCCTGGTAGAAGAACACCGCGATGTCCCCGGCCGGGGTGCTCACCCGGTAGGCCCGCGAGCCGTCCACCCCCTCGGGGCCCACCTTTTGCCAGTCCGCGCCCTCGAGGGGTCGCACCGCCTGGGCCTGGTGGGGGGCCAGGATGGTGAACTTGACCCCCTCGGCGGCCATGAGCTCCAACGACTCCAGGTCCACCGCCGTCTCGGCCAGCCACATACCCTCGGCCGGGCGTCCGAAGTAGTGGGCGAAATCCTTCAGGCCCCAGCGAATCTGGGTAAGCTTGTCCCGCCGGGTGGCCAGGGGCATGATCAGGTGGTTGTAGACCTGGGCCATGGCGTTGCCGTGGCCCCAGCGCTCCCGGCTGACCCGATCGGCCTCCTGGAGGGCCTCAACCATCCCCGGCTTCTCCTTGGCCATCCAGTCCAGGAGGGTGGGCCCGAAGTTGAAGGAGACGCGCTGGTAGTTGCTGACGATATCCTCGATCTTGCCCGCCGGGTTGAGCACCCGGGCGGCGGCGTTGGGGGCGTAGCCCTCGGCGGTTACCCGCTGGTTCCAGTCATGAAAGGGCGCGGCGCTGTCTTGCACCTCCACCGCCTCCAGCCAGGGGTTTTCCCGGGGCGGCTGATAGAAGTGCCCGTGGATGCAAACGAATTTTCCCATTACTCCCAGTGCTCTCTCCAGGCCCGGCGCGGGCCCGCCTTTTGTATAATAGTAGCTCAAAGCAGGATGGCCGTCACAAAAAGCTGCGCCCAGGGCCGCCTGGGGAAGGGACTTGGCGATGAAGCCATATCACCAAACCACCGCCTACACCCGCCAAGGCATGGCCGGCGGATTCATGGACTGGGCCAACCAGCCCTGGCCCTTCAAGCGCTACCCGGACGCCCCGCCCCAGCCCTTGGGCGAGCCCCGCCTGCCCGAGGCCTCCTTTTGGCCCAGCCTGCTGGCCTGGCCCCCCGCGCCAGACGCACAGGCCCCGCCCCTGGACCCGGCGGGCCTGGCCGGGCTCCTGGCCCTGGCCGCCGGGCTCACCGCCCAGGCCCACGGCGGCACCTATCTGCGCTCCCCGGCCAGCGCCGGGGCCCTTTATCCCACGGAGCTTTATTTGGTCGCCTCGGGCCTGGGCTGGCTGGCCGACGGCCTGTGGCACTACGCACCCGAGGCCAACGCCCCGCGCCTGCTCAGGCCCGGCAACCTGGCCGGGGCGGCCGCCAAGGTGTTGGGCGGCCGGCCCCGTGGCCTGAGCTTCCTGCTCGGCGCCCTGCTCTGGCGCAGCATCTGGAAATACCGCACCAGGGCCTGGCGCTATTGCCTGTTGGACGGCGGGCATCTGCTGGCCTGCCTGGAGTTGGCCCTGGCCGCCTGTGGCTTGGAGCAGCACCCCTGCCTGGCCCCGGCCACCAGCGGCGGCGAGCTGCTGGGCCTCACCCCGGAGCGCGAGGCCCTGGTGGCCGGGGTGGGCGCGGGAGAAACGGTCAGCGAGGCCGGGCCCGAGCCCCCGGCCTGGCAGCCCCCGGAGGAGGAGCCGCTGTCGCCCCGCGAGCAGAGCGACCCCACCGTGGCGGAGGCCGCCGCCCTGGGCCTGGGCGAGCGCCCCGGTCCGGAGCCGGACTGGCCCGGCGAGCCCGCCCCGGTGGGGGCGGCGCGTCTACACCCCCGGCCGCCCGAGGACGGGCCGGCCCTGGGCCGGGTGATGCTGGCCCGGCGCTCCCGGCGCAACTTCATTCCCCAGGGGCTGAATGCCGCCCAGGTGGCATTGCTGCTGGCCGCCTCCCTGCCCATGGAGGGCCCCCTGGGGGCCACGGTGCTGCTGGGGCCGGGCGGCGACCTGCCCGCCGGGGCCCACCGTTACTATCCCGGCGACCAGGCCCTGGCCCTGGTGGAGACCGGCGACCGGCGGGCGGCGGCGGCCCGTGCCTGTTTGGACCAGATGTGGGTGGGTCAGGCGGCCCTGAGCCTGGTGCTGTGGGCCGATCCGGCCCGCCTGGACGCCGCGGCCGGGGAGCGAGGCTACGCCCGGGCCATGCTGGCCGCCGGGCGGGCCGGGCAACGCCTGTACCTGGCGGCCACCGCCCTGGGCCTGGGCTGCTGCGGGGTGGGGGCTTTTTACGACGCGGAGCTGGCCGCGGCCGCCGCCCTGCCCTCCGGCGCCTGGCCCCTGTACCTGGTGGCCGCCGGGCCGGTCAAGGGCGGGGCCCCCGTTTAGGCCCAAGGCATCTTGTACGTAAAAAAACAACCCTTTACATGAATCCTGGCGGCTGGTAAAAGTAATAGCTTGGCTGGGTCGGACCAGCCAAGTCTTGTTTGCCTGTCTTCTCCTTTCGACCCAGGAGCTTAGATGATCGAGGTACGGGAGCTAAGCAAACGCTTCGGGGCCACGGTGGCGGTGGACCGCCTGAGCTTCAGCCTGGACCAGGGCGAAATCTTGGGATTCTTGGGCCCCAACGGGGCCGGCAAGACCACCACCATGCGCATCCTCACCGGTTTCTTCCCCCCCAGCGGCGGCCAGGCCCTGATCAACGGCCACGACGTGGTGGAGGAGCCCATGCCCGCCCGGCGCGCCGTGGGCTACATGCCCGAGAACGTGCCGCTCTACGGCGACATGCGGGTGGATGAGTATCTGCGCTTCGTGGGAGGGGCCAAGGGCCTGGACCGCTCCGCCGCCAAAAAAGAGGCGGGCCGGACCATGGAGGCGGTGGGCATAGACAAACGGGCCCGCCAACTCATCAAGCAGCTTTCCAAGGGCTACCGCCAGAGGGTGGGCCTGGCCCAGGCCCTGCTGGGCGACCCGCCGGTGCTCATCCTGGACGAGCCCACCATCGGTTTCGACCCCGGTCAGATCGTGGAGATCCGCAGCCTCATAAAAGGTTTCGCCGGCAGCAAGACCGTCATCCTCTCCAGCCACATCCTGCCCGAGGTGGCCGCCACCTGCTCCCAGGTGGTGATCATCAACCAGGGCCGCCTGATGGCCGAGGGGCCCATCGAACTGCTCAGGGTCGGGCGCCAGGGCGGGGCCAGCCTCAAGGTGCTGTTGCAGGGCCCCCAGGAGGCGCTCACCCGCCTGCTGCAGGACGTGCCGGGCGTGGACTCGGTGGCCTGCACCGGGGCCAGCCCTCACCTGGAGGGCGCCTGCTACTTCTCGCTGGAGACCGACGCCCACAGCCAAGTGGCCGCGCGGGTGGCCCAGGCGGTGGTGGCCGCCGGGCACGGGCTCATGGAGATGACCCCGGTCTCGGCCAGCCTGGAGGAGGTGTTCATGCAACTGACCACCGAGGAGCCCGGCTCCGGGGAGGAGGCGGCATGAGAGCCTTTCTAGCCATATACCGCCGGGAGATGGCCTCCTATTTCCACTCGCCGGTGGCCTACGTGGTGCTGGTAGCCTTTATGCTGCTCACCGGCTACTTCTTCTACGCGGGGGTGAGCTTCTACACCCTGGCCAGCCTGCAGGTGATGCAAAACCCCATGATGATGGAGCTGAACCTGCAGGACCATCTGATGGGCGGCCTGATCAGCAACATGTCGGTGATCCTGTTGTTCGCCGCGCCGCTTTTGACCATGCGCCTGCTGGCCGAGGAGCGCAAGAGCGGCACCCTGGAGCTGCTGCTCTCCTATCCCCTGAGCGACGTCAGCGTGGTGCTGGGCAAGTTCTTCGCCGCCTGGAGCGTGCTGGGCCTCATGGTGGCCGCCACCTGGGTGCAGACCATTCTGCTGTCCTTCATGGCCCCCATGGCCTGGCTGCCCCTGGCCATCAGCTACGGCGGGCTGTTGCTCATGGTCGGGGCCTTCGCCGCCTTCGGCGTGTGGACCAGTTCCCTGACCGAAAACCAGATCGTGGCCGCCTTTGCCGGTTTCCTGCCCCTGATCATCCTGTGGGCGGTGGGCTGGGCCGCGCCCCTGGTCAAGCCCTCGCTGGGCGAGATCCTAAAGGGCCTTAGCCTGGGCACCCATTTCCAGGGCTTCCCCAAGGGCCTGGTGGACACCGCCGACCTGGCCTACTTCGTGCTGTTCATCGGCTTGTTCATTTTCCTGAGCATCCGCACCCTGGAGGCCAAACGGTGGAAGGCATGAAGCAACACCACGCGGCGAAATGGCTGGCCCTGTTGGGCCTGGTGGTCATGGCCTGCGGAGGGCTGTTCTACGCGGTGAGCATCCGCCACGGCGACTGGGGCCTCATCGGGGCCGGGGCCGGGCTGGCCATCGTGCTCCTGGCCGCCCTGGTGGCCCACGAGGCGGTGGGGGCCTTTTTCGCCAAGCGCTCGGCCCGCCTGGGCCTGGGCAGCGGGGTGGCCATCCTGGCCGTCCTGGCCCTGGTTATGTTCCTGGGGGCCCTGAGCGCCAGGCACCACGTGCGCTGGGACTTCAGCCAGGGGCAGATGAACACCCTCTCGCCCCAGACCGTCAAGGTGCTCAAAGGGCTCAAGGAGCCGGTGAAGGCCTACGCCTTTTTCAAGGACGACCAGGCCGGGCGCATGCAGGCCGACGAGGAACTGGGCAAGTACTCCTATGTCAGCCGCCTGTTCACCTACCGTTTCGTGAACCCCGACGCCGAGCCAGGCCTGGCCAAGGCCATGAAGGTGCGCAACTACGGCACCGTGGTGCTGGTGGGCGGCGGCCGCGAGGAGCAGGTGCAGCTCCCCGAGGAGCAGGAACTGACCAACGCCCTGATCCGCCTGGGCAAGAAGGGCAAGAAGCGCATCTATTTCCTCACCGGCCACGGCGAGCCCGCCCTGGACGGGGTGGCCAAGGACGACTTCACCTCGTTGCGCAAGGCCCTGGAAGCGGCCAACTACGAGGTCAAGAGCCTGATGCTGGTGACCAGCGACCAGGTTCCCCCGGACGCGGCGGTGGTGATCATGGCCAGCCCCAAGATGGCCCTCATGTCCCAGGAGATCGAGCGCCTGAGCGCCTATTGGGACCAGGGGGGGGCCATCATGCTGCTGTTGGACCCTGAATCCGACGGGGGGCTTAAAACGTGGCTCAAGGCCAAGGGCGTGGTGCTGGGCGACGACCTGGTGATCGACCAGGCCTCGCGCCTGGCCGGGCTAAGCCCCCTGGCCCCCCTGGCCAGCGAGTACGGCTTCCACGACATCACCAAGATGATGAGCGGCACCTTCTGCTTCTTCCCCCAGGCCCGCTCGGTTACTCTTGAGACCAACCTGCCCAAGGGCATCAAGGGCGAGGAGCTGGTCAAGACCAGCCCCGCCTCCTGGGCCACGGACTACAAGGGCTTTTTGGCCTGGTACCAGGCCCAGCTGGACAAAATGAAGCAAAGCCAGGGGCAGCAGGGGGCCATAGAGCTGAAGCCGGGCAAGGACGACCGCAAGGGGCCGCTGAGCCTGGGCGCGGCCCTGAGCAAGCAGGGCCAGACCGGCAAGGACCAGGCGGCCCGCAAGGTCACCTCGCGCCTGGTGGTTTTCGGCGACGCCGATTTCGCCAACAACGAGTTCCTGGAGCTGGCCGGCAACCACGACCTGGCCCTCAACAGCGTGAGCTGGCTGGCGGCCGACGACAACCTGGTGGCCATCCGGGCCAAGTCCCGCAAGAACCAGCCCCTCTTGCTCCAGCCGGGGCAGGAGCGCCTGCTGTTCTGGATACCCCTGGTGGTGTGGCCTCTTCTCCTGGCCTTGGTCGGCGTGGTGATAATCATCAGGAGGCGGCGTACGAGGTGAGCGGGCGCAAGGCAATAATCTGGTTGATACTGCTGGCCATCGCCGTGGGGGCGTATTTCCTCACCGAGGCGCTGGACCGCCGCGCCGAGCAACAGGACCAGGCGGCCAAGAGCCTGGTGAGCCTCCAAGACCCTCTCAACATCCAGAGCCTGGCCCTGAGCGGGGCCGAGATACCCAAGGCCGTGCTCATCGAGCGGCGCGACAAACAGCACCGCTGGGAGATGACCAAGCCGGTGGTCTACGCCGCCGACGGCATGCAGGTGGGGCAGATGCTTTCCACCGTCTTGGATAGCCGCATCGTCCGGCGCATCGACAAGCCTGGCGACCTCAAGCAGTTCGGCCTTAACCCGCCGGCCTTCAAGCTGGTGTTGACCAGCCGCAAGGGCGACAAGGCCGAGCTGTGGGTGGGCAACCTGAGCCCCACCAAGGAGTTCGCCTACGCCATGCGCCCCGGCTCCGGCCAGGTGTGGCTGGTGCCGCCGTTGGTGCGCGGCGCGGTGAACCGCAGCCTGTTCGAGCTGCGCGACAAGGCGGCCCTGGACTTCGTGGTCAACCAGGTGCAAAAGGCGGAGTTCGACCTGGGGGGACGCAGCATCACGGTGGTGCGCGAAAAAGGCGGGCCTCAGCCGGTGTGGCGCTTCGCCGACGGCGACGAGGCGGACCCCACCGCCGTGGATGACTTCTTGTTCATGGTGCACGGCACGATGGCCGTGGACATCTTGGACCAGGGCATCCACCCGGACAAGATGGGCCTGACCAAGCCCTGGGGCAAGGTGGTGCTGACCATGGCGGACGGCAAGCAGGCGGGCCTGCTCATCGGGGGCCGGGTGACCGGCCGCGACGAGCGCTACCTGCGCCGGCTGTCCGGCGGCCCGGTGCTGGTGGTGCAAAAGGCCAGCCTGGTGCGCCTGGCCCAGGTGGATCGCTTCCAACTGAGCCAGCGCCGCGTGTTCAGGATCAACCGCGATGACGTGGTGGCCCTAAGCGTGGAGCAGGAGGGACACACCACCCAATACGCCAAAGAGGGCGGCCAGTGGGTGCGCACCTCGCCGCCGGGCGACGAAAAAAGCGGCGAAGTGGCCGGTCTCCTGGTATGGGACTTAGTGAACTTGAAATGGCAAAAATTGTTGGGGACCAGCGGCCCGGCCGAACTGGACAAACCCAATATAGTGATTAAGTTGACCATAAAGGCCCCCGCCACCGAGAAGAACACGGCGGCCACGGTGATGGTCAAACAACTTGTCTTGGGGCAAGTGGATAAGGGTAGCGGTCTGCTCAGCGCTCGGGTGCCGGGCGACGAACGGATTTTCGGCTTGAAGGCCGACCTGCTTGAGGGACTGCCCCCCTTGCCCGGCAAAGACACCAAGGCCCCGGCGGGGCCCAAATAAAAGGATAGGAATCCATGGCTCGAGTAACGGTGGAAGATTGCCTCAGAGAGGTGCCCAACCGCTTTTCGTTGGTGCATCTGACGGCCAAGCGGGTGCGCCAGCTGCGGGAGGGCGCTCCGCCCATGATCCCGGTGAAGAACAAAGAGGTGGTGGTGGCCCTGCGCGAGATCGCGGCGGGTTACGTATACCCGGTTAGCGCCGCCGAGGCCGAGAAGGAGCGCGCCGAGGCCGAGGCCCGCGAGCGCGACCGCCTGGCCCAGGCCCAGATGGCCCTGGAGGCCGCCGCCCTGGCCGAAGAGACCGCCGAAGAGGTGGACGAGGCCGAAGAGGACGAGGAATCCAAGGACTAGCCCCGACCCGGGCACAGTATGGCAACCATGATTAAACGCTGTTATTACGAAATCCTGGAGGTCGAGCGCTCGGCCGACCAGGAGACGATCAAAAAAGCCTACCGCCGCATGGCCTTGCAGTATCACCCGGACCGCAATCCGGACGACGCCGAGGCCGAGGATCGCTTCAAGGAGGCCGCCGAGGCCTACGAGGTGTTGCGCGATCCGGAAAAGCGCCGGCTTTACGACGCTTATGGCCATGATGGCCTCAAAAGCTCCGGGTTCCAGGGCTTCAGCGGCATGGGCGACATCTTCGGTGCCTTTGGCGACATCTTCGAGGGCCTGTTCAACGGCTTCACCGGAGGCCACCCGGGCCGCTCCAGCGGGCCCCGGCCGGGGCGCGACCTGCGCTACGACCTGGAGCTGACCCTGGAGCAGATCGCCACCGGCCACAGCGAGACCATCACCATCGGGCGCGAAGCCTCCTGCCCCGAGTGCAATGGCACCGGCCAGGCCGGGGGCGAGGAGCCGGTGGTGTGCCAGGTCTGCGGTGGCCAGGGCCAGGTGGCCAGGGCCCAGGGCTTGTTCCGGGTGGTCACCACCTGCCCCCAATGCCGGGGCGAAGGCCGGGTGGTCACCGACCCCTGCTCCAATTGCCGGGGCCGGGGCCGGGTGCGCGAGGAAAAAGAGATCAGCGTGCAGATCCCGGCGGGCATCGCCCACGGCCAGCGCCTGCGCATGCGCTCCGAGGGCGAGGGCGGCTACCAGGGCGGCGGGCCCGGCGATCTCTACGTGGTGATCCACGAGGTGCCCCACCAGGTCTTCGAGCGCCAGGGCAAGGACCTCTACCGCCGCCAAGAGGTAAGCATGTTCCAGGCCGCCCTGGGCCAGGAAGTGGCCGTGGAGAGCCTGGTGGACGGACCCCAGCCCCTGAGCATCCCCGCCGGGTCCGATACCGGCGAGGTGGTGCGCATCAAGGGCCTGGGCCTGCCGGGGCTTAGGGGCGAGCGCCGGGGCGACATGTACGTGCAGCTCTTGGTGCGCACCCCCCGCAAGCTCAATAAGCGCCAGCGGGAGCTGATGGAAGAGCTGGCCGCCCTGGGCGACGCCGAGGCGGCCCCGGCTCCCGAGGAGCAGGCCGCGGCCAAACCCCGCAAGAAAAAGAAGCGGGGCATTTTCTCGAAGTAGGAGACGCCGGTGAAACTCAGCCACCTGGACGACAAGGGCGCGGCCCGCATGGTGGACGTGGGCCACAAGCCGCCCACCCAGCGCCGGGCCATCGCCCGCTCCCGGGTGGCGCTCGGCCCGGCCACCCTGGAGCTACTCACCTCCGGCGGGCTGCCCAAGGGCGACGCCCTGGCCGTGGCCCGGGTGGCGGGCATCATGGCCGCCAAGCAGACCCCGGCGCTGATCCCCTTGTGCCACCCCCTGCCCCTGAGCGCGGTCAGCGTGGAGCTGACCCCGGAGGCCGACGGGGTGCTCATCGAGGCAACTGCCTCCACCACCGCCCCCACCGGGGTGGAGATGGAGGCCATGACCGCCGCCTCGGTGGCCGCCCTGGCCCTCTACGACATGATCAAGGGCGTGGAGCGCGGAGCGCGAATCACCGGGGTCTGGCTGGTGATGAAAGAGGGGGGGGCCAGCGGCCACTGGGACCGGGAAGATTAGGCGTCTCGCCTCTTTACACACGGCGGCCGGCATGCTAGATTTACCCGCTATCATAGGTGGCCCACCAGCTACGGAGAGCGAAGCATGAATGAAAAGAAGCTCGAGTTCTTCCGCAAGCTTTTAAACGAAAAGCTGGACGAGCTCGGCAAGGAAGCCGAGCGTACCGTGGCGGGCATGACCGACAGTAAAGAGAATTTTCCCGACCCCACCGATCGGGCGGCCATGGAGTCGGACCGCAATTTCTTGCTGCGCATCCGCGACCGGGAGCGCAAACTCATCAGCAAGATCCGCGAGGCCCTGGATCGCATTGACGACGGGACCTTCGGCATCTGCGAATCCTGCGGCGAGGATATAAGCGAAAAGCGCCTCAAGGCGCGCCCGGTCACCACCCTGTGCATTGATTGCAAAAAAAAGCAAGAGGCCAACGAACGGGCCCGCGGTCTCTGATTTATTTGCCCCCCTTCCCGCCCACCGGGGTGTCGGTTCAGCTACGCGGGGGCTAGCCTGATAAATGTTCCAGCAACGGCTTAAGTTTTTCCGCTCCATCCTCTACCTGGGCGATTTGGTCTTGGTGGGCTTGGCCTGGTTCGGCGCCTATTTCCTGCGCTTTTACCTGCCTATCCTTCCCGTGACCAAGGGCATTCCGCCGCTGGGCCTCTACAGCATGCTCCTGTTGCTGATGCTGGCCGATTTCGCGGTGGTCATGCCCCTTAGCGGGCTATACCGCCGCCCCTGGGCCGGCACCGGCCGTGCCCTGTGGCCGGTGTTGCGCGCGGCGCTGGTGGGGGTGGTGGTGGCCGTAACCCTCACCTGGTTCCTCAGGCCCTACGACTTCAGCCGCTTGGTTTTCCTGCACTTTTTCGTGCTGCTCGCGGCAGGGATGCTCGTGTACCGCCCCGTGCTGCGCCGTTTTTGGCGGCGGGCCTATCCGGAAAACGCCGGGGAGCGGGTGCTCATCGTGGGCTCGGCGGAGCTGGCCGAGCAGGTGGCCCAAAACATCAAGAAAAACCCGGTGTTGGGCCTGAGCGTGGTGGGCTTCCTTTCCCGCGACGAGGCCAAGGTGGGCCGCCGGGTGGCCGGGCTCAGAGTGCTGGGCTCTTTTGCCCAGGTAGCCCAGATCGTGGCCCAGCGCCACATCCAGGTGGTGATCATCGCCTTGCCGCTGAGCGCCCACGACGACCTGCCGCTGGTTTTGGAGGGCCTGTCCCAGGAACTGGTGGACGTGCGCATCGTGCCCGACCTGTACCGCTTCATGAGCCTGGGCAGCACGGTGGAGTCCTTTGAGGGCATGCCCATCATCGGCCTCAGGGGCAACCGCCTGGAAGGCTGGCCCCGGGTGCTCAAGCGGGCCATGGACGTGGCGGGATCGCTGCTTTTCCTCACGCTGTTCAGCCCCCTGATGGCCCTGATCGCCCTGGGGGTCAAGCTTTCCTCCCCCGGCCCGGTGCTCTATCGCCAGCGGCGCATGGGCCTGGACGGGGTGGATTTTCAGATGCTCAAGTTCCGCACCATGCGGGTGGGGGCCGAGTCCGAGACAGGCCCGGTGTGGGCCAGCCCCGACGACCCCCGCCGCACCCGCTTGGGGGCCATTCTGCGGCGCACCAGCCTGGACGAGCTGCCCCAGTTTTTCAACGTCCTGAGCGGCGAGATGAGCCTGGTGGGCCCCCGGCCCGAACGCCCCGAGCTGATCGCCAGCTTCCGCAGCCAGATCCCCGGCTACATGCTGCGCCACATGGTCAAGGCGGGCATAACCGGCTGGGCCCAGATAAACGGCTGGCGGGGCAACACCGACCTGAACAAGCGCATCGAGCACGACCTGTACTATATTGAGAACTGGTCCCTGTGGTTCGACATCAAGATCATCCTGCTCACCCCCTTCCGGGGCCTGATCAGCCCCAATGCCTATTAGGAAGCCCGGCCTGTGAGTATTAGCGGACACCTAGCCGAACTGACCCGCAACCGCGCCCTGGTATGGGCCCTGGTGGGCCGCGAGCTCAAGGGCCGCTACCGGGGCTCCCTGTTCGGCTTTTTGTGGACCTTTTTGAACCCCCTGATGCTCCTGGCGGTCTACGCCCTGGTGTTCTCAGTGTATTTCCGCATCGACATGCCCCACTACGCGGTGTTCATGTTCACCGGCCTGTTGCCCTGGGTGTTTTTCTCCAGCAGCGTGAACGAAGGCGCCGGGGCCATCACCGAGGGGGGCAGCCTGGTCACCAAGGTTATGTTCCCCTTGCAGGTGTTGCCCGCGGTCAAGGTGATGGCCAACTTCGTCAACTACCTGCTCAGCCTGCCCATCCTGTTTGCCTTCTACCTGGCCGACGGCGTGGCCTTCACCTGGTGCATGCTGGCCTTTTTCGTGGTGGCGGCGGTGCACCTGTTGTTCACCTACGCCCTGGTGCTGCTGCTCTCGGCGGCCAACGTCTTTTTGCGCGACACCAAACACATGGTGAACAACTTCCTTACCTTGTGGTTCTTTTTGACTCCCATCCTCTACCCCCTGGCCCAGGTGCCCGAGGCCTTCCGCCCGCTGATCTACTTCAACCCGGCGGCGGTGATCACCCTGGCCTACCACGACCTGTTCTTCTGGGGCCGCTGGCCCGCCTGGGGACAGCTGGCCGGGGTGGCCGGGCTCAGCCTGGTTATGCTGGTGGTGGCCGTGGTAGTCTTCGAGCACTACAAGGAGTATTTCGCCGAGAAGATATGAGCACGGCCACGGCCATAGAGATCGCGGGGTTGGTGAAGCGCTTTCGCCGCGAGATGCTCAGGCGCGACTACACCACCTGGAAGTCGCTGTTGCTGCGGCCCTTCCAGCGCCGCGGCGAGGGCGACTACCTCACCGTGCTGGACGGGCTGGACCTGAGCATCGCGCCGGGACGCACCGTAGCCATCATCGGCCAGAACGGCTCGGGCAAGTCCACCCTGCTCAAGATCCTGGCCGGCATCTACAAGGCCGACCAGGGCACGGTCACGGTCAGCGGCCGGGTGAGCAGCCTCATCGAGCTGGGGGCGGGCTTCCACCCCGAGTTCAGCGGGCGGGAAAATATCTTCCTTAACGGCACCATCCTGGGCCTGAGTAAAAAGGAGATCGCCGCCCGCTACGAGGAAATCGTGGCCTACTCGGGCCTGGGCGATTTCATCGAGGCCCCGGTACGCACCTACAGCTCGGGCATGTACGTGCGCCTAGGCTTCGCCGTGGCGGTCAACGTGGACCCGGACGTGCTGTTGGTGGACGAGGTGCTAGCCGTGGGCGACGAGGCCTTTGCCCACAAGTGCGAGACCAAGCTCAACCAGTTCAAGGCCGCGGGCAAGACCATCGTCTTGGTCAGCCACGACCTCATCGCGGTGAAAAAGTTCGCCGACGAGGTGGTGTGGTTGGACGGCGGCAAGGTGGCCGCCCAGGGCGAGGCGGCCCAGGTCATAGACCTTTACCGCCAGGGGGTGGCCCGGCGCGAGGACGAGATGGGCCGGGCCCAGGCCCAGGCCCGCGCCGCCGAGCTGGCCGCCGAGCGCCGCTGGGGTCAGGGCGAGGTGGAGATCACGGCCGTGCGCCTGCTGGACCGGGAGGGCCAGGCCCACGCGGTGTTCACCAGCGGCGCGCCGCTTAACCTGGAGATCGACTACCGGATGCGCCAGGAGGTGGACGACCTGGTGTTCGGGGTGGCCATCCACAACAGCGCCGGGGGGCTGTGCTACGGCAGCAACACGGCCATCGACCAGGCCGAGCTGGGGCCCGTCCCGCCCCAGGGCACGGTGCGTTGCGCTCTCCAGCGCCTGGACCTGGTACCCGGCACCTACACCCTGGACGTGGCCGCCCACGCCGCCGACGGCCGGGCCTACGACTACCTCACCCAGGTGGCCACCCTGTCGGTGCGCGGCGGGCCCCGCGACGAGGGCATCTGGCGGCCGCCCCACACCTGGAGCCTCAGCTCACGGGAAGACAAGGCATGAGCCAAGAAGAAAAAAGCGCCCCGCCGGTGGACGTTCAGGCCATTTTGGCCCAGGTGGACCAGGCGGTGGAGGACAAGAAGGCCGCCGGCTTCTACGACCCGGCCGAGCTGCGGCGGGTGGAGGAGGCGGCCCTGGCCGCCCGCTCGGTGGACGACGAGCCGGGCAACCTGATGAAGCTGCACCACGCCCGGCTCAAGGAGTATTGGGAGCCCACCGGCTGGGGGGTGGACACCCACCGCACCGGCGCGGCGGGCAAGCTCATCGTGGGCCTCAAGAAGCTCATCTACAAGGCCAGCCGCTTCCCCATGAGCGTGTGGCTGGCCCGCCAGGCCCGCTTCAACGACGAGACGGTGCACCTGATCACCGTGCTCCTGCCCCTGGTGGCCAACCTGCGCTCCCGCCTGCCCCAGGCCGAAAAGCGCCTGGACGAGCTGGAGGTCTCCCTGGCCCGCACCGCCCCGCGCATCGAGGCCCTGCTGGCCCGCCTGGAGCGGGTGGTGACAGAGCAGGAGGCCCAGGGCCAGGCAGCGCCCGGCGCGCTGGACGAGGTGCGCCGGGCCCGCTTCCAGAGCCGGGGGGCGGCCTATTTGGAGTTCGAGAACGCCCACCGGGGCGGGCGCGAGCTGATCAAGCAGCGCCAGAGCGTGTACCTGCCCTTTTTCGCCAAGAGCGTCACCCCCCAGGCCCCCCTGGTGGACCTGGGCTGCGGCCGGGGCGAGTTCTTGGAGGCGGCCCAGGAGGCGGGGCTCGCGGCCAAGGGCGTGGAGCTCAACCCGGAGATGGTGGCCCACTGCCAAGGCCGGGGCCTGGAGGTGGCCGAGGGCGAGGCCCTGCAATACCTGGCCGCCCAGCCCGACGCCAGCCTGGGGGGCATCCTGCTGGCCCAGGTCATCGAGCACCTGACCACCGATGAGCTCTACGAGCTGGTGAGCCTGGCCGCCCTCAAACTGGCCGATGGAGGCCACCTCATCGCCGAGACGGTGAACCCGGCCTGCCTCACCACCCTGTCCGGGGCCTTTTACCTGGACCTGACCCACCAGCGGCCCATCCACCCCGAGGCGGCCCGCTTCCTGTGGAAGGGGGCCGGGCTGCGCCAGGTGGAGGTGCTCTACCTTTCGCCCTACCCCGAGCAATACCGCCTGCCCCAAGCGCCGGGCGAGGACGCCACCGCCCAGGCCCTGAACCAGACGGTGGCGCGCCTCAACGACCTGCTCTACTCCTTCCAGGACTACGCGGTGGTGGGGCGCAAGTAGGCATGACCGCCACGCGCCCAGGCCAGCCCCTGTCCTGCACCTTCGTGCTGCCCTGGTACGGGGAGCAGGTGCCCGGCGGGGCCGAGGCCGAGGCCCGGCTCACCGCCGAAAACCTGGCCGCCGCCGGGGTGCGGGTCCAGGCCCTGGCCACCAACCTGAGCGGCCTGGGCAGCGACTGGGAGCGCGACACCCTGCCCGTGGGCGAGACCGTGGAAAACGGGGTCACGGTGCGCCGCTTTCCCGTGGCCCCCCGCGACGCGGCCCGCTTCGACGGCCTGAACATGCGGGTGCTGGCCGGGGCGGTGCTTAGCCCGGACGAAGAGCGCGACTTTTACCGCAACATGGTCTACAGCCCCGAGCTGCTCACCCACATCGCGGCCCACCCCGAACAAGGCCCCTTCTTCTATATCCCCTATTTGTTCACCTCCTCGGTGTGGGGGCCGCTGATCCACCCGGCCAAGAGCCTGATCATCCCCTGCCTGCACGACGAGGGCTACGCCCGCATGGCCGCGGTGAAACGGGCCATGGAAACCAGCCGCATGGTCTGCTTCCACGTGCCCCCGGAGCGCGACCTGGCCGCCGGGCTCTACGACCTGGGGCGCACCGAACCGGTGATCGTGGGCGAGGGCATGGACACCCACTGGACCCACGACCCGGAGCGCTTCCGGCAAGACTTCGGCCTCAGCGAGCCCTTTATCCTCTACGCGGGGCGCAAGGACCCGGGCAAGAACACCCCCCTGCTGGTGCACTATTTCTTGCGCTACAAGGCCGAGGGCCGGGGACCGGCCGGGCTCAAGCTGGTGTTGGTGGGCAACCTGCCCGCCGACATCCCGCCCGGCGGCGAGGCCCACGTCTTGGACCTGGGCTTTGTCAGCGTGCAGCAAAAGCACGACGCCTATGCGGCGGCCGAGGTGTTCGTGCAGCCCTCGCTCATGGAGAGCTTCTCGCGGGTGATCATGGAGGCCTGGCTGGCCGGCACCCCGGTGATGGTGCACGCCGACTGCCCGGTTACTCAGGGGCACGTGCTGGCCAGCGGCGGCGGCCTGGCCTTCAAGGACTACCCCCACTTCGCCGAGTGCCTGGACTACCTGCTGGAGCGCCCCGAACTGCGGGCTCAGATGGCCCGGGCTGGGGCCGCCTACGTGCAAGGCAACTTCTCCTGGCCGGTGGTGGTGGACAACTACCTCAAGGTCATCGAGACGGTGAGCGCCGAACCGGCGTGCGAGCCCACCACCCTGGAGCGGGCCCTGGCTCCCCGGCGCCCCCGCCTGGCCTCGGGCCCGGCGGTGCACCAGATGGTGCCGGACTTCAGCTTCGGCGACGCCATCGGCAACGACGCCCTGGCCATCCAGAAGACCCTGCGCTCCTGGGGGATCAGCTCGGACATCTTCGCCCACTCCATCCACCCCCGCCTGGCCGACAAGGCTCGTCCCATCGAGGAGTACGCCAAGCAGGCCCGGCCCCAGGACGTGCTGCTGTTCCATTTTTCCATCGGCCATCCGGTGGCCGACCTGTTGCCCGAGCTGCCGGGCCGCCGGGTGCTGCGCTACCACAACATCACCCCGGCCGAGTTCCTGGACCTGTGCAACCCCGAGAGCGCGGCCCGGGCCCGCCTGGGGCGCGAGCAGCTAAGGCGCATCGCCCCGGCGGTGGAGCTGGGTATGGGGGTGAGCGACTACAACTGCGCCGAACTCAGCGAGGCGGGCTGCCCGGCCACGGCTACGGTGCCCATCGTCATCGACACCTCGGTGCTGGCCACCCCCTCGGACCCCTTCGTGGCCCAGCGCTTTGACGACGGCCGCCCGGCGGTGTTGCACGTGGGCCGCCTGGTGCCCAACAAGAAGATCGAGGACCTCATCAAGACCCAGTACTGGCTGTCCCGCCTGGTGCCCGGCGTGCGCATGCTCATCGTGGGCGGCGAGGTGGGCTGCGAGACCTATGCCGAAGGCCTGCGCGAGCTGGTGGACCGTCTGGCCGTGCCTGACGTGCACTTCTCGGGGCACGTATCCCTGGCCGCCCTGATGGCCTATTACCGCCGGGCCGACTGCTACCTGTGCCTGTCCGAGCACGAGGGCTTTTGCGTGCCCCTGGTGGAGTGCATGCACCTGGGCATCCCCGTGGTGGCCTACGGGGCCGCCGGGGTGCCGGGCACCCTGGGGGACGGCGGCATCCTGCTGGAGCGCAAAGAGCCCCAGCGGGTGGCCGAGACGGTGGCCCGGGTGCTCACCGACCCCGCCCTGGCCGCCGGCCTACGCGTGGCCGGCCAGGAGCGCCTGCAACGCTTCGCCCCAGCGCGGGTGGCCGCTGATCTACGAGAGGTGCTCACCAGCCGCCTGGGCCTGGAGTTGGCCCCGTGAAGGCCCGTCCCCTCATCGACGCCCGGGCCCTGCAGCCGGGCTACAAGGAGCACGCCCAGCGGGGCCTGGGCCGCTACGCCAAAAGCCTCTTCACGGCCATGTTCCAGCAGGTGGAGCCGGGGGAGTTGTCGTTTATCCTGCGCCGCGATCTGCCCCAGCCCGAGCTGCCCGACCCGTCGCCCCGCCTGGCGGTGGGCTCCGGGCCCCAGTCCCTGCCCGGCGGCGAACGCCTCATTGGCCAGTTTTATACCCTGCCCCGCGCCCTGGCCCCGGCCTGGCAACAGGGGCGGGTGGTGCATTTTCTCAGCCACGCCGACGCCCCGGCCCGCCTGGGGCCCAGGACGGTGCTCACCTGCCAGGACCTGATCTTCCAGCGCATGGAGGAGATCTACATCGAAGGGCGCAACCCCCAGGTCTTCCACGCGGCTCGCTGGCTGGAGACCCGCTGCCTTAGCCGGGCGGCGCGCATCCTGGCCATCAGCGAGTGCACCAAGCGCGACCTGGTAGAGCTTTACCGCATCCCGCCGGAGCGCATCAGCGTGGCGCCTCTGGCCGTGGACCCCGGCCTGGCCCCGGTGGAAGACCCGGCAACGCGGGGGGAGGTCCTGGCCCGCTACGGCCTCGCGGAGAGGGAATACTTCTTCTATTTGGGGGGCATCGACCCCCGCAAGGACTTGCCAACCCTGCTGCGGGCCCTGCTAATATTGCGGGAGGGCGGCGGTGCGGCCACCCTGGCCCTGGCCGGTCAGGTGGCCCAAGACAAGCACTACCCCGCCCTGACCCGGCTCATCGTGGAGCTGGGACTGAGCGAGGCGGTGCGCTTCCTGGGCTTCGTGCCCGACGCCGACCTGCCCGCCCTGTACTCCGGGGCCGCGGCCTTCGCCTTTCCCTCGCTCTACGAGGGCTTCGGCCTACCGCCCCTGGAGGCCATGGCCTGCGGCGCGCCAGTGGCCGCGGTAGCCGCCGCGGCGGTGCCCGAGGTGGTGGAGGACGCCGGGTTGCTGGTGCCGCCCGGCGACGCCCAGGCGCTGGCCCGAGCCCTGGACGCCCTGCGGGGCGACCCGGAGCTGGCCGCCCGCTACCGGGCCCTGGGGCTCAAACGAGCCGCCGGTTTTTCCTGGGAGCGCACCGCGTCCCAGACGCTGAAGGTTTACGAGGAGGTGGCTGCTGCTGCCTGAGACCAAAGACCGCTTGCTCGGCTGGCTTCTGGAAACCGCCCTGGCCCTGATGGTGGCGGCGTCGGTGTGGTGGCTATGGCCCCGCCTGGACCTGCCCCGCATGGGCCACGAGCAGCAGTGGTTTTCCCTGGGCTGGCTGCTGGCCCTGGGCCTGGGGGCCGTTTGGCGGGCCCTGTGGCCCCAGCCCGACCACGAAGAGAAGGCCCACCACCTGCTGCGGGCGGGCGCCTGCTCCTGGGCCGCCCTGGGCCTGGGCCTGGTGTTCGTGGTGCTACTGGTCGCTTCCCTGGGCCTGGGCAACTACAAGCTGTGGCTGGGCATCGTCTATTTGGGCGGGGTCACGCTGAGCCTGGCCGGTCTCAGCCTGCGTCTGCGCAGCCGGGTGCGCGCCAGGCCCGAAGGCGAGCTGCTGGCCCTCCTGGCCGGCGCGGCCATCGCCTTCCTCGCCTGCCTGTTGATCCTGCCCTGGGTGCGCCCGGACCTCACCGCCCTGTGGCCCCCTCCCGCGGGGGAGCTCTGGATGCCCCTGGCCGCCGCCGCCCTGTGGGGAGGCGTTTCCGGGGCCATCCTGCCGGTGGTGCGCCTGCTGGGCGGCGACCGCCGCCTGGCCTGGATCGTCTTTTTGGCGGTGGGCCTGGGCGCCGGGCCGGCCCTGGCGGTGAGCTGGCTGCCCCTGGCCCCCCTGGCCGTGGTGTGCGCCATCATGGTGGGGCTGGCCTGCCTGCGCCTGCTCAGCCCCCGCCTGCGCCGGGGCGCCGAGGAACAGGCCGAGCAGGCCCAGGAAGCCCGCCCCCTGTCCTTCTACTGGCTGCTGCGCGCCCTCATGCTGATCTGGTGGGGCGTGGGCGCGGGGGTGACCCTGGCCGCCGCCTGGTGGTATCCCCGGGTGGGAGCCATGTTCACCGACGCTATCTGGCTCCGGGCGGTGGGCCTGGGGGCCTTCATGGTCACCTGCGTGGGGCTCTTGGCCGAATACGCCCAGCCCCTGTTGGGGGGCAGCGACAGCCCCCGCCTGGGGCGCGAGCGCAAGGTGGTGGGGGTCTACTGCTCGGTGCTGGCCCTGCTGGCCGCCTTCAGCCCCTTTTGGCTGATGCAGCCCCCGGCCAACGCCCACCTCCCTTCCTATTTCTCGGACGGGGCGCGCGCGGTGTTGCTCAGCGAGGAGACGGTGCTGGGCCCCCACAACCCGGAGGTGGAGCTCAAGCCCCCCACTTGGCTCAGCAACCTGAGCCGGGTGTTCGTGATCAGCCTACTCAGCGACGGGGGGCAGGTGGAGCAGGGCCAGGTGGTGGCCCAGCTCATCGCCACCGACGAGCAGGACCTGCCCCACATCTACCAGCTCAGGGCGGGCATCGACACGGCGGAGTGGGATCTGGACCGGCGCGAGACGGGCCTGGAGGCCAAGCACCGCCCCGCCCGCCTGGCCTCCACCTGGATCGTCTACACCGCCAGCGGCGAGGCCTTCATGGCCCACGACTACTTCACCGGCCTGTATTTGGGCGGCCGGGTGGAGCGCCTGACCAGCGTGCGCCTGCGCTACCTCTACGACAATCCGCCGGGTAAGCCGCCGGTGACCTTGGTCTTGAGAAAAGTGTTCCTGTACTAGATACGGGCCAACCGGATCGGCCACAAAAAAGCAGGGTTCCCCGAGAAGGGAAACCCTGCCTGTTTTTCGAAACGATTCGGGTCTACTTGGCGGCGCCCTCGTCCACCAACTCCACCATGGCCATGGAGGCGGCATCGCCCCGGCGCACCCGGGTGGGCAGCACGCGCACGTAGCCGCCCTGGCGGCCGTTGTAGCGGCTCTTGCCGTCCTCGAACAGCTTGCTGCACACCTTGTGGCTGCGGATATAGGCCTCCACCTGACGGCGGGCATGCAGGTCGCCGCGCTTGGCCAGGGTGATCATCTTCTCGGCCTCGCGCTTGAGCTCCTTGGCCTTGGCCTCGGTGGTTTCGATCTTCTCGTGCTCGAACAGCGAGGTCACCATATTGCGCAGCATGGCCTTGCGATGGGAGGTGGTGCGCGAAAGCCTGCGATTATCCTTAGCGTGTCTCATTTTTCTTTCGTCCTCGCCTCGAGTTCCTCCCGGCTGGGGAAGTCGTCCAAGCCGGTCATGCCCAGGCTCAGGCCCATCTCGACCAGCATCTCCTTGATCTCGTTCAGGGATTTGCGGCCGAAGTTCTTGGTCTTGAGCATCTCGGATTCGGTTTTCTGCACCAACTCGCCGATGTATTTGATGTCGGCGTTCTTCAGGCAATTGGCGCTGCGCACCGAGAGCTCCAGCTCGTCCACGGTGCGGAAGAGGTTGTCGTTGAGCGAGGGCTCCTCGACCGACTCTTCCTTGTGGGGCTCGGGCTCCTCCTGGAAGTTGATGAAGATGCTCAGCTGCTCCTTGAGGATCTTGGCCGCGTAGGCCACCGCGTCCTCGGGGGTCACCGCGCCGTTGGTGAACACTTCCAGGGTCAGCTTGTCATAGTCGGTGATCTGGCCGACGCGGGCCTGGGTCACCACGTAGTTCACCTTCACGATGGGGCTGAAGGCCGCGTCCAAGGCCACCACCCCGATGGGATCTTCCTCGCTCTTGTTGCGGTCGGCGGTCACATAGCCCTTGCCGGTTTTCACCGTGAGCTCGGCCCGCAGGCTGCCGTCCGGTCCCAGGGTGGCCACCGGGTGCTCGGGGTTGAGTATCTCCACGTCCGGCGGAGCTTGGATGTCCCCGGCGCTGACCACGCCTTCACCCTTGGCGTCAATATGCATTATCGCCGGGTCGTGGCCCAGGTACTTCAGCCGCACGCCCTTGAGGTTGAGGATAATGTCGCTTACGTCTTCCATCACTCCGTTGATGGTGGAAAACTCATGCAACACCCCATCCATGCGAACATTGGTTACGGCAGCCCCCTGCAAGGATGAGATCAGGATGCGCCTGAGGGCGTTGCCGATGGTATGACCAAAGCCTCGCTCCAGCGGCTCGCAGGAGAACTTGCCGTAGTACTGGGTGTGGGTCTCTTCGTCCACCTCCAGGCGCGACGGCCTGATGAGTTCTCTCCAGTTTCTCTCCATGACCTCTCTCTAACTGCTAGCGGGAGTACAGCTCCACGATGAGCTGCTCCTGCATGGGGATGGTCAGCTCTTCGCGGCTGGGCAACGCCTTGACCGTACCCCGGAATTTATCAGCCTCAAGCTCCAGCCAGCCGGGCACGGTCCGCCGGGCCACGGCCTCCAGGGACTGCTTAAGCTGGGCGATCTCGCGGCTGCCGTCCTTGACCGCCACCACGTCGCCGGGCTTCACGCGAGCGGAGGGAATGTCCACGCGCTGCCCGTTGATGGTGATATGGCCGTGGCGCACCCAGTGCCGGGCCTGGGCCCGGCTGCCGGCGAACCCCAAGCGATAGGCCACGTTGTCCAACCTGAGCTCCAGGAGCATCAGCAGGTTGTGACCCGTAACCCCGCGCATGCGGGCGGCGCGCTTGTAGGTCAGCTTGAACTGGTTCTCAGCCAGGCCGTACATGCGGCGGACCTTCTGCTTCTCGCGAAGCTGCAGGCCGTAGTCGCTGGTCTTGCCGCGGCGTTGGCCGTGCTGCCCCGGAGGGAAGGCGCGGCGTTCCACGGCGCATTTATCGCTGAAGCAGCGGTCGCCCTTAAGATAGAGCTTTTGAACTTCGCGGCGGCAAAGCCGGCACACTGATCCTCGGTATCGAGCCAAAATAGCTCCTCCGTGTCGCTAGCGGTGGCCCCGACCCACTACACGCGGCGCCGCTTGGGCGGGCGGCAGCCGTTGTGGGGAACGGGGGTTACGTCGCGGATGACGGTTACGTTGAAGCCAACATTGCCCAGGGCCCTAAGCGCGGCCTCGCGTCCGGAGCCGGGCCCCTTGACCTCCACCTCAACCGTGCGCATGCCGTTGTCCATGGCCTTCTTGCCAGCGTCCTCGGCGGCCAGCTGGGCCGCGAAGGGAGTGGACTTGCGCGAGCCCTTGAAGCCCTGCACGCCACTGCTGGACCACGCAACGGTGTTGCCCTGCGGATCGGTGATGGTGATCACCGTATTGTTGAAGGTGGATTGAATGTGAACCACCCCGTTGGGGATGTTCTTCTTTTCCTTGCGCTTGCGAACGCCTTTTTTCACCGCTTTGGCCATTTACTTCTTCCTCTTGCCCATGACCGCCCGGCTGGGGCCCTTGCGGGTGCGGGCGTTGGTCCGGGTGCGCTGGCCGTTCACCGGCAAACCGCGGCGGTGCCTCAGGCCCCGGTAGCAGCCCAAGTCCATCAGGCGCTTGATGTTCATGGAGATTTCGCGCCGCAGATCGCCCTCCACCTTATAGGCGTGGTCGATGACCTGACGGATGTTGTTGATCTCCTCATCAGTCAGCTCTCCGGCCTTGGTGGCGGGGTCCACCCCGCTCTCGGCCAGAATCTTGGCCGCCGAAGTGTGGCCGATGCCGTAGATGTAGGTCAGCGCGATCTCGATGCGCTTGTTACGCGGTAGGTCGATGCCTGAAATTCTGGCCACGCCTATCCTCCCTAACCCTGGCGCTGCTTGTGACGCGGGTTTTTCTTGCAAATCACCCGCACCACGCCGGCGCGCTTGATGATCTTGCAGTCCTTGCAGATGCGCTTGACCGATGCCCGAACCTTCATGGGACCATCTCTCTTTAATCAGCCGTGCCGTTTGCCACGGACTCTCAGCGAGCCCGATGCCGCATCCGGCCTGCAGTTATCCCTGCCCCTTAGGGCAGGCTCAGTATTCGCGGACCGTCTTCGGTGACGGCCACGGTGTGTTCAAAGTGGGCCGAAAGTTTACCGTCAGCGGTGACCGCCGTCCAGCCGTCGGCCAATATTTTCACTTCGTAAGCCCCGGCGTTGACCATGGGTTCTATGGCCAGCACCAGCCCCGGCTTCAACTCCACCCCCCGCCCGGCCTTGCCGAAGTTGGGCACTTGGGGGTCTTCGTGCAGGGCCCGCCCGATGCCGTGGCCCACGAACTGGCGGACCACGCTGAAGCCGGCGTTTTCCACCACCTTTTGCACCGCCGCCGAGACGTCGCCCAGCCGGTTGCCGGGCCGCATCATCTCTATGCCCGCGGCCAGGGAGGCCTCGGTGGCCGCCATCAGCCGCTTGGCCTCGTCGCTCACTTGCCCCACGGCGATGGTCATGGCCGCGTCGCCGTTGAAGCCGTTGAGGACCACCCCGAAGTCCACCGAGAGGATGTCTCCCTCCCTTAGGGGTTCGGGACGCGGGAAGCCGTGCACCACCTCGCTGTTCACCGAGCAACACAGGCTGTATTTGTAGCCGTGGTAGCCCTTGAACCCGGGGACGGCCCCGGCATCCCGGCACATGGACTCGGCCAACTCGTCGAGGTGGGCCGTAGTCACCCCGGGCTTTACCTCCGCCTTGACCGCTCTGAGCACCTGGCCCACCAAACGGTTGGCCTCGGCCATCAGCTCGATCTCCGCCGGAGTTTTCAGGACGATCATGCCTATGCTTGTCCCGCTCCGGCCGGCGTTATCCCAAGACCGCCTTGATGCGATCCAGGATCTCGCCCATGGCCCCCACGCCGTCGATGGGGCGCAGCAAGCCCTTGGCCTTGTAGTAGTCGATGAGCGGGGCGGTCTGGTCTTCGTAGACCTTCAGCCGGTTGCTCACCGTGGCCTCGTTGTCGTCGTCGCGCTGATACAGCTCGCCGCCGCACTTGTCGCAAACGCCCTCTTTCTTGGGCGGATCGAACATCACGTGGAAGCCCTGGCCGCAGGCCTTGCAGGTGCGGCGCCCGGTGAGGCGTCCCAGCAGCTCGCTGCTCGGCACCTCGATGCTGATCACGTGGTCGATCTTCTTGCCCATGTCCGCCAGGACCTTGTCCAAGGCCTCGGCCTGGGGCACGGTGCGCGGGAAGCCGTCGAGCATGAAACCCTTGCCGCAGTCAGGCTGGGCAATGCGGTCCTTGGCCAGGCCGATGACCACTTCGTCGGGCACCAACTGTCCGGAGTCCATGTATTTCTTGGCCTCCATGCCCAGCGCGGTCTGGTTCTTCACCGCCTCGCGCAGCATGTCGCCGGTGCTGATCTGAGGTATCCCGTAGGCTTCGATGAGCATCTTGGCCTGGGTCCCTTTGCCCGCCCCCGGAGGGCCTAACAGAATCAGGTTCATTATCTCACTCCCTCTCCAACCTTAGATCCCCACAAAATCTTCTCCGCGGAGAAGCCTCCCAATAGCCGTCTAGCGCCGCCCCTTGACCACGCCTTTTTTCATAAAGCCTTCGTAGTTGCGCTGCAGCAGGTGGCTCTCGATCTGGGCCATGGTGTCCATGGCCACGCCCACCACGATCAAAAGTGCCGTGCCGCCGAAATAAAAGGGCACGTTGAACTGGCTGATCAAGATGGTGGGCAGCACGCAAACCGCGCTTACATACACGGCACCGCCCAGGGTAATACGGGTCAAAACCCGGTCGATGTATTCGGCGGTGCGCTTGCCCGGGCGGATACCGGGGATGAAGCCGCCGTATTTCTTCATGTTGTCCGCCACGTCTTCGGGGTTGAAGGTCACCGCCGTGTAGAAGTAGCAGAAGAAGAAGATCAGGCCCACGAACAACAGGCTGTAGATCACTCCGCCGGGGGTGATGGCCGAAGCCGCCTGCTTCACCCAGTCGATCTGGATGAACTGGGCGATGGTGGCCGGGAACATGATGATCGAACTGGCGAAGATCGGCGGAATAACTCCCGAGGTGTTTATCTTCAGCGGCAGGTGGGTGGTCTGCCCGCCGTACATGCGCCGTCCCACCACCCGTTTGGCGTACTGCACCGGCAGCCGCCGCTGGCCAGATTCCACGAACACGATGGCCGCGATGACCGCCACCATCATGATCACCAGGATCACCAGCATGAAGATGTTGATCTCGCCCAGGCTCATCATGCGGAAAGTGCTGTGGATCGCGCTGGGCATGCGGGCCACGATGCCCGCGAAGATGATCAGGCTGATGCCGTTGCCGATGCCCCGCTCGGTGATCTGCTCACCCAGCCACATGATGAAGGAGGTGCCCGCCGCCAGGGTGATCATGGTCATCACCCGGAAGGCCCAACCCGGGTCGGGAACCACCATGGCTCCGCCGGGGCTGGTCATGGACTCCAGGCCCACCGCGATGCCGAAGCCCTGGACCAGAGCCAACACCACGGTGCCGTAGCGGGCGTACTGGGTGATCTTCTTGCGCCCGTCCTGGCCTTCCTTCTTTAGTTGGGCCAGGTAAGGCACCACCACGGTCAGAAGCTCCAGGATGATGCTGGCGCTGATGTAGGGCATGATGCCCAGGGCGAAGATGCTCATGCGCTCCAGGGCGCCGCCGCTGAACATGTCGAACAGGCCCAGCAGGGTGCCCTGGTAACGAGCGAAAAAGGCGCTGAGCGCGTCGGCGTCGATGCCGGGCGTGGGGATGGCGCAGCCAACCCGGTACACGGCCAGCATGATAAGCGTGAAGAATATCCGGCGCTTGAGCTCCGGGATCCTGAGCATATTGCCGACGCCAGCGACTGCCACCTTACACCAACTCCACCGATCCGCCCGCCGCCTCGACCTTGGTCTTGGCGCCGGCGCTGATCTTGTCCACCTTTACGGTAAGCGCAACCTGGATTTCGCCGTCCCCCAACAGCTTGATGGCGTCGAAGGTGCCCTTGATGAGGCCGGCCTCGGCCAGGGCTTGGGCGTCCACCACGCTGCCGGCCGCGAAGCCGGTCAGGTCGCGCAGGTTCACTTCCGCGACGTTCTGGCGGAAGGGATAGTTGGAGAAGCCCCGTTTGGGCAGACGCCGCTGCAGGGGCATCTGGCCGCCCTCGAAGCCGGGCCGCACGCCGCCGCCGCTGCGGGAGTTCTGGCCCTTGTGGCCCTTGCCCGCGGTCTGCGCGGTGCCCGAGCCCTGGCCGCGCCCGATGCGCTTGCGGCTTTTTTTGGCCCCAGCCGGGGGCGCGAGTTCATTGAGCTTCATGGTGCTTCCTCTAATTCTCGTCGGGCAGCACCTGAACCAGGTGCTCCACCTTTTTGACCATGCCCCGGATGGCCGGCGTGTCCTTGAGGGTCATGACCTTGTTCATCTTGGTCAGGCCTAGGCCCTTCAAGGTATCCCGGTGCCGCTTGGGGCGGCCAATACCGCTTTTGACCAACTTCACCTGAAAGGTTTTATCAGACATGGCTCACCTCTGTGGCCCTTAGGCCACCACCTGATCCACCGGCAAGGAGCGGCGCTTGGCCATGTCCTCGGGGCTCTTGAGGGAGCGCAGCCCCTCCATGGTGGCTTTGATCACGTTGTGGGGGTTGTGGGTGCCCAACACCTTGGTAAGGATGTCGGTGACCCCGGCGGCCTCCAACACGGCGCGCACCGCCCCCCCGGCGATAACCCCCGTTCCGGGACGGGCGGGCTTCAGAAGAACCCGTCCGGCGCCGTAGCGGCCGACTATCTCGTGGGGGATGGTCCCCTCGGCCAAAGGTATGGGGCTCATGTCGCGCTTGGCCTTTTCCACACCCTTGCGAATGGCCTCGGGCACTTCGTTGGCCTTGCCCAGGCCGAAGCCTACGCTGCCCTGTCCGTCTCCCACCACGACCACGGCCGCGAAGGAGAAGCGACGCCCACCCTTGACCACCTTGGCCACGCGGTTGATGTGCACAACCTTATCGATGAGCTGGTTTTCTTCCTCGCTCACTTCTCTTCTTCTGCGTCTGTCCAGCAAGGCCTTTTTCCTCTTATCAAGAAGCGCGTGCGCTTCCTAGAAATCCAGACCCGCTTCGCGGGCCGCCTCGGCCAGAGCTTTCACCCGGCCGTGGTACAAAAATCCGTTGCGGTCGAAAACCACCTGCTTGATGCCCTTGGCCTGGGCCTTGGCCGCTATGGCCGCGCCCACCTTCTTGGCGGTTTCCAGGTTGCCCCGGTGTCCTTCGTGTCCGCTCAACTCCTGGGGCAGGCTGCTCGCCGCCGCCAAGGTGTTGCCTTGTTCATCGTCTATGATTTGCACATAGATGTTGTTCAAGGATCGGAAAACGCACAGCCGGGGGCGTTCACTGGTGCCGCGCACCTTGCGGCGCACCCGCACCTTGCGCTTGGCCCAGGCGACTTTTCTCTTGGAGGTCTTACCCATGGTTATATACCCCTGTGCCCCGGTTACTTCACGCCGGCCTTGCCCACCTTGCGCCGGATGGTCTCCTCGGCATACTTGATGCCTTTGCCCTTGTAGGGCTCGGGAGGCCGGAAGGCGCGGATGGTGGCCGCGGTTTGACCCAGGAGCTCTTTGTCGATGCCGCTCAGGGTGATTATGGTGTTCTTTTCCACCGAGCCGCTGATGCCCTCGGGCAGAGCGAACTCTACCGGATGGCTGAAGCCCAAGGCCAGCTTCAAGGTACTGCCGGCGGCCTCGGCCCTATAGCCGACACCGTTGATCTCCAGCACCTTGGTAAAGCCGCCGCTCACCCCCTGCACCATGTTGGCGATCAACGAACGGAACAGTCCCCACAGGCCCCGGGCCTTGAGGGATTCGTCGATGGGGGAGATGACGACCTTGCCGTCCTGCTGCTCCACCTTCACCAGGGGGTGCAATTCGCGGCTGAGGGTGCCCTTGGGACCCTTGACCTCTATTTTGCCGTCCTCGATGGTCACCTGCACCCCGTTGGGCAGGTCCACCGGTTTTTTACCTACGCGAGACATTGCTTAACTCCCATCCCCTACCACACGGTGCAGAGAATTTCACCGCCCACCTTGGCCGTGCGAGCGGTCTTGTCGCTCATGACGCCCTTGGGGGTGGAGAGGATGCTGATGCCCAAGCCGCTGCGCACCTTGGGGATCTCGTCGTAACCCACGTAAACCCGGCAGCTGGGCTTGGAGACCCTCTGGATGCCCTCGATGACCGGCACGCCGGCAACGTAGCGCAATTTGATGGTCAACAGTCCCTGCTTGTCGTCGGCCTGCACCGAAAAATCGGCGACATAGCCTTCTTCCACGAGCACCTTGGCCACCGCGGCCTTGAGCTTGGAGGAAGGAATGGTCACCTCGTCCTGATGGGCCATCATCGCGTTACGCACGCGAGTGAGCAGGTCGGCCACGGGATCTTGCATAGACATGGCGACTTCTCCTACCAGCTCGACTTGATCACGCCGGGAATCTCGCCCCGAAGCGACATGTTCCGAAAGCAAATGCGGCAGATGCCGAACTTGCGTATAAAGGCCCTGGGCCGGCCGCAAATGGGGCAGCGGTTGTAGGCCCGCACCTTGAATTTGGGCTTACTCTTGGCCTTGTTTCTCAATGCTGTCTTGGCCAACTTACTCGCCTCCCACTAATTCGCCTTAAAAGGCATGCCCAGCAGCTTAAGCAGGGCCCGTCCCTCCTCATCGGTAGGGGCGGTGGTTACGATAGTGATGTTCATCCCTTTGACCTTGTCGATCTTGTCGTACTCGATCTCCGGGAAAATGATGTGCTCCTTGATGCCCAGGGTGTAGTTTCCCCGGCCGTCGAAGGCTTTGGGGCTCACCCCGCGGAAGTCGCGCACCCGGGGCAGGGCAATGTGCATCAGCTTATCCAGGAAGTACCACATGTTCTCGTGACGCAGGGTCACGGAGGTACCCACCGGCATGCCTTCCCTCAACTTGAAGGAGGCGATGGAGCGCTTGGCCCGGTTGATCATGGCCTTCTGGCCGGCGATCTGGGTCAGCTCCTCGGCGGCGGCGTCGAGCACCTTGATGTTCTGGATAGCTTCACCCACGCCCATGTTGAGCACGGTCTTGACCACGCGGGGCACCCGCATGATGTTGTCGTAGTTGAAGCTCTCCATAAGCTGGGGCACTACCTGCTCATCGTAGTAGCTGCGCAGCCTGGGTTTGGCTTTTTGTTCCATCTTCCTCTAGCTCCTCTGTTGAAGCCGGTCTAGTGGTCCCGGCTCGTCCCAGGGGCCGGGCGCTCTGCCTGGGCAGCGCGCCTAGTTATCCATGAACTCGCCGCACTTTCTACAAAAGCGGGCGGACTTTCCGTTTTCCAGTTCCTTGCGGCCCCCGCGCACCGGTTGGTTGCACTTGGGGCACAACAGGGCCAGGTTGCTCAGGTCGAGCGGGGCTTCCCGCTCCAGGATGCCGCCCTGGCTGCTCTGTCCGGGACGGGTGTGGCGCTTGATCATGTTGACCTTTTCCACCACCGCCCGGTCCTTGTCCGGGATAACCTTGAGCACCTTGCCCACTTTGCCCTTTTCGCGGCCGGCTATCACCAGGACCTTGTCGTCCTTTTTGACGCTGAACTTTTGCTTCATGGCCAAACCTACAGGACCTCGGGAGCCAGGGAGACGATCTTCATGAAGTTCTTCGCCCTGAGTTCCCTGGCCACCGGTCCGAAAATACGGGTTCCGATGGGCTCGCGGGCCTGGTTGATCAGGACCGCGGAGTTGTCGTCGAACTTGATGAAGGTGCCGTCGGGCCGGTGTACTTCCTTGGCCGTACGCACCACCACCGCTTTCATAACGTCGCCCTTTTTCACCTTGGAGTTGGGCAGGGCTTCCTTCACCGAAACCACGATGATGTCGCCCACCGAGGCATAGCGGCGCTTGGAACCGCCCAACACCTTGATGCAGTAGAGCCTCTTGGCGCCGCTGTTGTCGGCGGCCAGTAGATTCGTTTCAGGCTGGATCATGGCGAATTGCTCCTAGCAGGGGCCCTTAGGCCACCCTCTCCAGCACCTTGCTGACGCGCCAACGTTTATGACGGCTCAAGGGGCGGCTCTGGCGAATAAGCACGGTGTCGCCCACCCGGCAATCGTTGCTCTCGTCGTGGGCCATGAACTTGGCCCGGCGGCGCACGTATTTCCTATAGACGGGGTGCTTCACCAGGCGTTCCACCTGGACCACCACCGTCTTGTCCATCTTGTCGCTTACCACCACCCCGGCCAAAGCCTTGGAGTTTCCGCGTTCCTTGTCGGCCATGGAATCCTACTCCCTAAAGAGCCTGGGCCTGGCGCTGATTGATAAAGGTCAGCACCCTGGCGATGTCTTTTTTGGTCTGTTTAACCCGCATGGGGTTTTCCAACTGACCGGTCGAATGCTGGAATTTGAGGTTGAACAGCTCTTGCCGTAAATCCTCCAGCTTCTGGGCCAGTTCCTCCTGCGAGAGTTCCGTGAGCTCAGTGGCCTTCATGGCGTCAGCTCCTCTCAACTATCCGGCACTTGAAGGGCAGCTTGTGGCTGGCCAACCTCAGGGCCTCCAGGGCGACCTCGCGGGTCACACCGTCGATTTCAAAGATCATGCGCCCGGGACGGATGACCGCCACCCATCCCTCGGGAGCGCCTTTGCCCTTACCCATGCGGGTTTCCGCCGGCTTGGAGGTAAAGGGCTTGTCGGGGAACACCCGGATGAACACCTGCCCGCCGCGCTTGATGTGGCGGGTGATGGCGATACGGCCGGACTCGATCTGGTGGTTGTCCATCCACCCCCGGTCCAGGGCCTGCAGCCCGAACTGGCCGAAGCTCACCCGGTTGCCCTTTTGGGCCATGCCGCGCATACGCCCTTTTTGGACTTTGCGATGTCTTACTCTCTTTGGCGCCAGCATTGTCTGCTATGCCTTTCCTTAGAACCTGAGCCGCGACGCGCCCTAGGCGTTTAGTTCGCGTTGGCTGTCGTCGAGGACCTCGCCCTTGAACACCAACACCTGCACCCCGATGATGCCGTAGGTGGTCTGCGCCTGGGTGAAGCCGACGTCGATGTCCGCCCGCAGGGTGTGCAAGGGCACCCGGCCCTCGCGGTACCACTCGCGCCGCGCCATCTCCGCGCCGCCCAAACGGCCGGCGCACTGGATGCGGATGCCCTGGGCGCCGAACTTCATGGCGCTCATGACCGCCCGCTTCATGGCCCGGCGGAAGGCGATGCGCCGAAGCAGCTGGCCCGCCACGTTCTCGGCCACCAGTTGGGCGTCGATCTCGGGCTTGCGCACCTCGTGGATGTCGACCATCACGTCGCGCTTGACCAGTTTCTCCAGCTCGCGCTTGAGCGACTCGATCTCCGAGCCCTTCTTGCCGATGACGATGCCCGGGCGCGCGGTGTGGATGCGCACCCTGGCCTTGTCGGCCGCCCGCTCGATCTCGATGCGGCTGACGCCGGCGTGCGCCAACTTCTTCTTAAGGAAGTTGCGGATCTGCCAGTCCTCGTAGACCAGGGCCGCGTAGTCCTTGTTGGCGAACCAACGGGAATCCCAGGTGCGGTTGATGCCCAGCCTGAATCCGACCGGATGTACCTTCTGACCCAAAACCAGCTCTCCTTGCCTAGCGCTCGTCCAGCACCACGGTAATGTGGCTGGTCCGCTTGCGAATAATGTAGGCCCGGCCCATGGCCCGGGGGCGCCAACGCTTGAGGGTGGGGCCGCCGTCCACGAAGGCTTTTTTGATGTAGAGGTTGTCGGCGTCCACGTTGCTGTCGTTGGTGGCGTTGGCCACCGCGGAGCTGATCACCTTGCTGAACAGACCGGCCGCTTTTTTGGGCGTGAACTTAAGCTTGTTAAGCGCCTCGCCCACCTTCATTCCCCGCACCGCGTCGGCCACCAGGCGGGCCTTGCGGGGGGAGATGCGCACGAATTTGGCTTTGGCCACAGCTTCCATGGGCCTACCTCTTCTTACCCTTCTTGTCCGAGGCGTGACCATAGTAGGTGCGGGAGGGAGAGAACTCGCCCAACTTGTGCCCCACCATGTTCTCGGTCACGAACACCGGGATGAACTTTTTGCCGTTGTGCACCGCGAAGGTGAGCCCCACGAAGTCGGGCATAATGGTGGAGCGACGGCTCCAGGTCTTGATGACCTTGCGGCTGCCCGAGGACTGGGTTTGCTCGACCTTCTCGGCCAGATGTCCGTCCACGAAGGGACCTTTTTTAAGGCTACGCGACATGGCTGGCTCCTACTACTGATAACGCCGGCGGACGATGAAGTTGTCCGAAGGCTTCTTCTTGCGGGTGCGGTAGCCCTTGGACGGCTGGCCCCAGGGGCTGCAGGGGTGGCGACCACCGCTGCTGCGGCCCTCGCCGCCGCCCATGGGGTGGTCCACCGGGTTCATGGCCACGCCGCGAACCTTGGGCCGCTTGCCCAACCAACGGGTGCGGCCGGCTTTGCCCCAGTTGAAATTGTCATGCTGCTCGTTGCCCACCTCGCCGATGGTGGCGCGGCAGTTAACGTGCACCCGGCGCATCTCGCCCGAAGGCAGCTTCAAGGTGGCGTAACCGCTTTCCTTGGCCATGAGCTGGGCGTAGGTGCCGGCCGAACGCACGATCTGGCCGCCGGCTCCGATCTTGAGCTCCACGTTGTGCACGTGGGTACCCAAGGGGATGTTGACCAGGGGCATGGCGTTGCCCGGCACGATGTCGGCCTTGTCGCCGCTGACCACCATGGTGCCCACGGTCAGGCCCTTGGGGGCCAGGATGTAGCGCTTCTCGCCGTCCAGATAATGCAGCAGGGCGATGTTGGAGCTGCGGTTGGGATCGTACTCGATGCTGGCCACCTTGGCCGGCACGCCGAACTTATCCCGCTTGAAATCGATGCGCCGATAACGCCGCTTGTGCCCGCCGCCCCGGTGACGGGAGGTGACCCGCCCGTAGTTGTTGCGCCCGCCGGTTTTGCGGATGGGCTCCAACAAGCTCTTTTCCGGTTCGGTCCGGGTTACTTCCCCGCGGTCCAGGTAAGTCCTGAAACGCCGCCCCGGCGTAGTCGGTTTATATTTCTTAATGGCCATGGTCCAGGTCCTCTCTCGGCTGAAGGGCTTTTACGCCCCCTCGAAGAACTCCACGCTGTGGCCGGGGGCCAGGGTGACGTAGGCCTTCTTCCAGTCGCTGCGCCGGCCCATAATCTTGCCCATGCGCTTGTTTTTACCGGTGCAGCTGGTGGTACGCACCTTGAGCACCTTGACCTCGAAGAGCTGCTCCACCGCCTGGCGAATCTCCACCTTGGTGGCCCGCTTGTCGACCTCGAAGAGAAGCTGGTTGCCCAGTTCCTTGACGATGGTCCCCTTTTCGGTGACCAGAGGCCGGCGGATGACTTCCCTAAGATTTTTCACGACAGGGCCTCCTCGATGCCGGCCACCGCGCCCTCGAGCAGCAGAAGCCGGTCGTATTTGAGGATGTCGTAGACGTTTAGCCCCTCGGCCCTGAGCACCTTCACCTTGGGCACGTTGCGCCCGCTTTTTTCCACCATGTCGTCGGCGGTGGGGATCACCACCAGGCAATCGGAGGTGGACAGGTTGCTCAAAACGGCCACGAAGTCCTTGGTCTTGATGGACTCCAGGTCGAAGCCCTTGAGCACGGTCAGCTTTTCCTCGCCCAGCTTGCTGGACAGGGCCGAACGCAGGGCGGCCTTCTTGACCTTCTTGGGCACGGTGTAGTTGTAGTCGCGGGGCTTGGGCCCGAAGATGGTGCCGCCGCCACGCCACAGGGGGCTGCGCCGGGAGCCCGAGCGGGCCCGGCCGGTGCCCTTTTGCCGCCAGGGCTTGCGGCCACCGCCGCGGACTTCCTTGCGGATTTTGGTGCAGGCGGTGCCGGCGCGGCGCTTGGCCAGCTGCCAAACCACCACTTCGTGCAGCAGGTGCGGCTTGACTTCGGCCCCAAAGACGGCCTCGGACAGCTCGACCTGGCCGACCTTTTGATTATTGCGGTCTATTACATCCAACGTAGGCATTTAAATCACCTAAGTGTGCTTAAGCCTTCTCGATGAAGACGATGCCGCCCTTGGCTCCGGGCACGGCGCCCTTTACCAGGACCAGGTTCTCTTCGGGGCGAACGTCCACCACCGCCAGGTTGCGGACCTGCATGCGCTCGAAGCCGTAGCGGCCCGGCATGCGCCGTCCCTTGACCACCCGGGCGGGATCGGCGCTCTGGCCGATGGAGCCGGGAAGGTCGTGGGTGGTGCAACCGTGGGTCTTGCGACCGCCGCTGAAACCGTGGCGCTTGACAACGCCGGAGAAGCCGCGACCCTTGGTGCGACCGGTCACGTTGACCTTGTCGCCGCGGGTGAACAGCTCGGCGGTGATTTCCTGACCCACCTCGAACTCGGCGGTGTCGTCGACCTTGAACTCCTTGAGAACCGCCTTGGGGTCAACCCCGGCCTTGGCGAAATGACCGGTGGCGGGCTTGCTCACCCGCGCGGCTTTCTTTTCGCCGAAGCCCAGTTGCAGGGCGTTATAACTCTCTTTGTCCGAGGTCTTGACCTGCACCACGGTGCAGGGCCCCACCTGGAGCACCGTTACGGGAACCGCCACGCCCTCGTTGAGGAACAGGCGGGTCATCCCGATCTTTTTTCCTATCAATCCCTTGAGCATGAGTCGCCTCGCGACGCTTACAGCTTGATTTCCACATCCACACCGGCGCTCAAGTCCAGCTTCATCAGGGCGTCCACCGTTTGCTGGGTGGGCTCCAAGATGTCAAGCAGGCGCTTGTGGGTGCGGATCTCGAACTGCTCCCGGCTCTTCTTGTCGATGTGCGGGGAACGCAGTACGCAGAACTTGTTTATCACCGTGGGCAGCGGGATAGGCCCGGCCACCTTGGCCCCGGTGCGGCGCGCGGTCTCCACGATCTCGGCCGCGGACTGGTCCAACAGCTTATGATCGTAGGCCTTGAGCCTAATGCGGATCTTCTGGTTCTGGATCATGAGGCCAACTCCTCGGCTAACTCTATCTCGCGCGCCCTTGCGGCGGACTAAGTGTCTCCCTACTCGCTTACTCGATGATTTCGCTGACCACGCCGGCGCCGACGGTACGGCCGCCCTCGCGGATGGCAAAGCGAAGCTCTTTTTCCATGGCGATCGGGGTGATCAGGTTGGCCTCGATGGCCACGTTGTCACCGGGCATCACCATCTCCACACCCTCGGGAAGCTCCACCACTCCGGTCACGTCGGTGGTCCGGAAGTAGAACTGGGGGCGATAGCCGTTGAAGAAAGGAGTGTGACGGCCACCCTCCTCCTTGCTCAGCACGTAAACCTCGGCCTTGAAGCGGGTGTGCGGCTTGATGGAGCCCGGCTTGGCCAAAACCTGGCCGCGCTCCACGTCATCGCGCTTCACGCCGCGCAGCAGCGCGCCGATGTTGTCGCCCGCCTCGCCAGAGTCCAGGATCTTGCGGAACATCTCAACCCCGGTGCACACCGTCTTGATCGTGTCCTTGATGCCCACGATCTCGACTTCGTCGCCGATCTTGACCTGACCGCGCTCGATACGACCGGTCACCACCGTGCCGCGGCCCGAAATCGAGAAAACGTCCTCGATGGGCATCAGGAACGGAAGGTCAATCTCGCGCTTGGGCTGGGGCACGAACTCGTCCACCGCCTTCATCAGCTCGAAGATCGGGGCGCAGTCCGGGCAGTCGTCCTTGCCGCAGCCGCAGTTAAGGGCTTTGAGGGCGCTGCCCTTGACGATCGGGGTGTCGTCGCCAGGGAACTCGTACTTGTCCAGAAGCTCGCGAAGCTCAAGCTCCACCAGCTCGATGAGCTCCTCGTCGTCGACCATGTCCGTCTTGTTCAAGAACACCACGATCGCCGGCACGCCCACCTGGCGAGCCAGAAGAATGTGCTCGCGGGTCTGGGGCATCGGGCCGTCGTCCGCGCCGACCACCAGGATCGCGCCGTCCATCTGCGCCGCGCCGGTGATCATGTTCTTGATATAGTCAGCGTGGCCAGGGCAGTCCACGTGAGCGTAGTGACGGTTCTCCGTCTCGTACTCCACGTGCGCCGTGGCGATGGTGATGCCGCGCTCGCGCTCTTCCGGGGCCTTGTCGATCTCGTCGAAGGCCACGAAGTCGGCCGCCCCACGGGTGGAAAGGCACTTGGTAATCGCGGCCGTCAACGTGGTCTTGCCGTGGTCGATGTGACCAATCGTGCCAACGTTACAATGCGGCTTGTTGCGCTCAAACTTTGCCTTGGCCATGATCCCTTATCCTCCTAATCGGCTCTTCAAGCCGCCAGGCCGCGTTGCCGGGCCTCGCGTTCTTCGCGCGCCCGTTCGATGACCTCTTGGGCCATGGAAGCGGGCACCGGGTCGTAGTGAGAAAATTCCATGCTAAAAGTGGCCCGGCCCTGGGTGGCCGAACGCAAGTCTCCGGCATAGCCGAACATTCCGGCCAGAGGCGCGGTGGCGTTTACAACCTGCACCCCGGGACGCGACTCCATGGAGGCCACCCGGCCCCGGCGGGAGCTCAGGTCGCCCATAACGTCGCCCATGTACTCCTCGGGGGTGGTGATCTCCAGCTTCATGATGGGCTCCTTGAGTTGGGCGCCGGCCTTGGCCGCCGCCGCCTTGAGGCCCATGGAGGCCGCGATCATGAAGGCGCGTTCGTTGGAGTCCACCTCGTGGTAGGAACCGTCGTACAGGGTCACTTCCACGTCTTCCAGGGGGAAGCCGGCCAGAACGCCCTTTTGGCAAGCCTCGCGGATGCCGCGTTCGATGGCCGTGAAGTACTCCTTGGGCACCGTGCCGCCCACGATCTTCTCGGTGAAGATAACGCCGCTGCCCGCCTCGGCCGGGGAGATGCGCAGCTTCACGTGACCGTACTGGCCCCGGCCGCCGCTCTGCTTCACATAGCGGCCCTCGGCCTCGGCCTCGCGGGTGATGGACTCGCGGTAGGCCACCTGGGGGGCGCCCACCTCGGCGGCCACCTTGAACTCCCTGAGGAGGCGGTCCACGATGATTTCCAGGTGCAGCTCGCCCATACCCCGGATAACGGTCTGATTGGTCTCGTTGTCGTAGTCCACCCGGAAGCTGGGGTCCTCGTCGGCCAGGCGCTTGAGGGCCAGGCCCAGCTTCTCCACCATGGGCTGGGAAGCGGGCTTGATGGCCACGGCCACCACCGGCTCGGGCACGAACAGGCTCTCCAGGACCACGGGGTGGTTGGAGTCGCACAGGGTGTCGCCGGTGGCCACGTTTTTGAGGCCCACCACGGCTACGATGTCGCCGGCGCCCACCTCGCTGATCTCCTCACGCTGGTTGGCGTGCATCTTCAGCAGGCGGCCCACCCTCTCGCGCTTGTCCTTGTTGGCGTTGAGCACGCTGTCGCCGCTGTTGAGGCGGCCGGAGTAGACCCGCAGGAAGGTCAGGTGACCCACGTAGGGGTCGCTCATCAGCTTGAAGGCCAGGGCGGCGAAGGGGGCGTCGTCGTCGGCCGGGCGCTCGCTGGGCTCGCCCTGGGGGTCCTGGCCCACGATGGCCTTGACCTCGGTGGGCGAAGGCAGATAGGCGATGACCGAGTCCAACAGGGGCTGGATGCCCTTGTTCTTAAAGGCCGAGCCCATGAGCACGGGCACCACCGCCGAGGCCAATACGCCCTTGCGCAGGGCGGCGGCGATCTCGGCCGGGGAAAGCTCTTCGCCTTCCAGGTAGCGCTCCATCAATTCGTCGTCAAACTCGCACACCGTGTCGATGAGCTCGGTGCGCAGGGTCTGATACTCTTCGGCCAGCTCGGCGGGGACCGGACCGCGATTGACGGTCATGCCCTGGGAAGCTTCGTCCCAGGTCAGGGCCTCGCCGGTGATAAGATCCACCACGCCGCCGAAGTTTTCGCCCTCGCCCATGGGCAATTGCAAAGGCAGCGGGCGGGCGCCCAGGCGGGTGTGGATCATCTCCACGCAACGGCGCCAGTCGGCGCCCACGCGGTCCATCTTATTTATAAAGGCTATGCGGGGCACCCCGTAGCGGTCGGCTTGGCGCCACACCGTCTCGGACTGGGGCTGCACTCCGCCCACCGCGCAGAACACCGCGATAACACCATCCAAAACCCTCAGGCTGCGCTCCACCTCGATGGTGAAGTCCACGTGGCCGGGGGTGTCGATGATGTTGATGCGGTGGTCCTTCCAGAAACAGGTTGTGGCGGCGCTGGTAATGGTGATGCCCCGTTCTTGTTCCTGGGCCATCCAGTCCATCACGGCCTGACCGTCGTGCACCTCTCCCAGCCGATGGCTCACCCCGGTGTAAAACAGGATGCGCTCGGTGGTTGTGGTCTTGCCCGCATCGATGTGGGCCATCAGGCCCAGGTTGCGTTGGCGGGTTATGGGAACGGTGCGTGCCACCTGAAATTTCCTCTTTCCGGCTCCGCCGCTTACCAGCGGTAATGGGCAAAGGCCTTGTTGGCCTCGGCCATGCGGTGGGTGTCTTCTTTCTTCTTCACGGTCGTGCCGCGGCCGCTAGCCGCGTCCATCAACTCGAAGGCCAGTCGCTCGGCCATGGTCTTCTCGCCGCGGGCGCGCGAATAGTTGATCAGCCAGCGCATGGCCAAGGCCTGACGCCGCTCCGGCCGGATCTCCACGGGCACCTGATAGGTGGAGCCGCCAACCCGGCGGGACTTCACCTCGACCATGGGGCGGGCGTTGTCCAAGGCCTTCTCGAACAACTTCAGAGGATCCTCGCTAGTCCGATCGGCGATAATATCCATGGCTCCGTACATAATCCGCTCCGCCGTGGACTTTTTGCCCTTCAGCATGAGCTTGTTTATGAACCGGGCCAGCTTCTGGCTGCCATAGCGGGGGTCGGGAATGATCACCCGCTTGGGAACTTCACGTCTCCTGGGCATGGGCTCCTACCAGCTTGCTCCGTTACTTTCTGCCCTTACGACAGATGCCCCTCAGTAATCGCAAGGGGCATCGCCGCTCCCCGCCAAACGCGGGGAATTCACCAGCTAACTTACTTGGGACGCTTGGCGCCGTATTTGGAACGGCCTTGACGCCGATCCGCCACGCCCACCGCGTCCAAGGTGCCGCGGATGATGTGGTAGCGCACACCGGGAAGGTCCTTTACGCGGCCTCCGCGGATAAGCACCACCGAGTGCTCCTGCAGGTTGTGCCCCTCACCGGGGATGTAGCTGGACACCTCGATGCCGTTGGTCAGCCTCACCCTGGCCACCTTACGAAGCGCCGAGTTGGGCTTCTTGGGGGTGGTGGTGTAAACGCGGATGCAAACACCGCGCTTCTGGGGGCAATTCTGCAACGCGGGCGTAGTCTTCTTTTTGCGCTGCTGCTCGCGCCCCTTGCGCACGAGCTGGTTGATGGTCGGCAAAGCCTCGCCTCCAAATCAACTATTAGCTACGGGCGGTTAAACCCTGGCCGGGCATCGCCCGACCTCGCCTGTTTTGGGTTCCTAGAACCCGATTAAAGCACGTTCGCCCCCTCTTTGCCCCGTGTGAGGGCAACTGGTTAGGGGGCCAGTCAATGGAATTCCTATATCTACCCTGACTGCCGCCTGCTGTCAAGAGGCATAGTGGCGATTTCGCCGGCCTTAGCCGGCGACCTCGCCGTCGCTGATCTCTCGGGGCACCAGGGTAGCCTCCACGCCGGTCCCGCCGCTCTCTTCGCTAAGCGAGTTCAGGACCTCGTCGTCGGTGAAACGGGCCACGCCCATCTCAGACGGCGGCGCCTCGGCATGGGGAATGAATATGTCGCGGTACTGGGGCAAGCCGGTGCCCGCGGGCACCAAGCGACCCATAATCACGTTTTCTTTCAATCCCTTGAGCTCGTCCACCTTGCCGGCGATGGCCGCTTCGGTGAGCACCTTGGTGGTCTCCTGGAAGCTGGCCGCGCTGATGAAGCTGTCGGTGGACAGGCTGGCCTTGGTGATGCCCAAGAGCATGGGCTCGGCCGAGGCCGGGCGCAGGTTCTCGGTGATCAGGCGCTGGTTTTCGGTCTCGAAACGCCACTTCTCCACCTGGTCGCCCAACAGGAAGTTGCTCTCGCCGGGGTCGGTCACCCGCACCCGCCGAAGCATCTGGCGCACGATCACCTCGATGTGCTTGTCGTTGATCTTCACGCCCTGCAGGCGGTAGACCTCCTGCACCTCGTCCACCAGGTAGCGGGCCAAGGCCTTGATATCACGGGCTCTAAGGATATCGTGCGGGTTGATGGAGCCGTCCATGAGGGGCTCGCCGGCCCGCACGAAGTCGCCCTCGTGCACCGTGACGTGCTTGCCCTTGGGGATGAGGTATTCGCGTTCCTCGCCCACCTCGGGGGTGACGGTGACCTTGCGCTTGCCCTTGGTCTGCTTGCCGAAGCCCACCACGCCGTCGATCTCGGTGATGACCGCGCACTCCTTGGGCTTGCGCACCTCGAACAGCTCGGCCACGCGGGGCAGACCGCCGGTGATGTCCTTGGTCTTGGTGGTTTCGCGCGGGATGCGGGCCAGCACGTCGCCGGCCTTTACCGTCTGCTCCTCGGCCACCATGATGATGGCGCCCACGGGCAACAGGTAACGGGCGTCGCCGCGGCCGCCGCCCAGGTCGGTGGTCTTGGAGGTGCCGGGCATCTTGATGGAGATGCGGGGCCTGAGATCCTGGTTCTTGGACTCCACGGTGACCTTGGTGGAACGGCCGGTGACCGGGTCGAAGCGCTCGGTCATGGTCACGTTCTCCAAGATGTCGCCGAATTTGACCTCGCCGTTGACGTCGGTGAGGATGGGGCTGGTGTAGGGGTCCCACTGGGCCACCATGTCCCCTGCCGACACCCTGTCGCCGTCGCCGTAGTTCAGGCGCGCGCCGTAGGGGATCTTGTAGCGCTCGCGCTCGCGGCCGCCCTCGCCCATGATGGCCAGCTCACCGTTGCGGTTCATCACCACCCGGTAGCCTTCTTCGCTCTCCACGGTGGACAGGTTGATGTATTTCACGTTGCCCGGATAGCGCGCCTCCACGCGGGACTGCTCCACGGCCTTGGCCGCGGCGCCGCCGATGTGGAAGGTGCGCATGGTCAGCTGGGTGCCGGGCTCGCCGATGCTCTGGGCGGCGATGATGCCCACCGCCTCGCCCACGTCCACGGGCTTGGAGTGGGCCAGGTCGCGGCCGTAGCACTTGGAGCACACGCCCCGGCGGGATTCGCAGGTGAGCACCGAGCGGATGTCCACCTTTTCCACGCCCGCCTCTTCCAGCATGGCCACGCCGGTTTCGTCGATCTCGTCGCCGGCCTTGATCAAGACCTCGTCGGTGAGGGGGTCGGTGATGTCGCGCAAGGCGGTGCGTCCCAAGACGCGCTCGCCCACCCGCTGGATCACCTCGCCGCCCTCGCGCAGGGCCTCCACCTCGATGCCGTCGATGGTGCCGCAGTCGATCTCGGTGACGATGGCGTCCTGGCTCACGTCCACCAAGCGGCGGGTCAGATAACCGCTGTTGGCGGTCTTGAGCGCCGTGTCGGCCAGGCCCTTGCGGGCGCCGTGGGTGGAGCTGAAGTACTGCAACACCGTCAGCCCCTCGCGGAAGTTGGCGGTGATGGGGGTCTCGATGATCTCGCCGGAGGGCTTGGCCATCAGGCCGCGCATGCCCGCCAGCTGCTTCATCTGGTCCTTGGAGCCACGGGCCCCGGAGTCGGCCATCATGTAGATGGGGTTGAAGCTGTCGGTGGTGACCTCCTGGCCCTCGGGCGAGGAAACCACGTCGGTGGAGATCTCATCCATCATCTCCGCGGCCACGTCCTCGGTGGCCTTGGCCCAGATGTCCACGGCCTTGTTGTACTTCTCGCCGTCGGTGATGATGCCGTCCTTGTACTGCTTCTCGATCTCCTGCACCTCGGCCATGGCCTGGTCGATGATCTCCTGCTTGCGGTGGGGGATCACCATGTCGGCCACGCAGATGCTCAGCCCGCTCTTGGTGGCGAACTTGTAGCCCATGTCCTTGAGGCGGTCGGAAAGGATGACCGTGGCCTTGGTGCCCGCGGTGCGGTAGCACTTGCCCACCAGCTCCTTGAGCGCCTTTTTGTCCATGACCAGGTTCACCGCGTCAAAGCCCAGCTCCTCGGGGAGCACCTGAGACAGGATCACCCGCCCCACCGTGGTGCGCATCCGCTGGCCGCCTATGCGAACCTCGATGGCCGCGTGCAGGCTCACCGCGCCGGCGTCGTAGGCCATGATCACCTCGGCCTCGTCGGAGAAGATCTTGCCCTCGCCCTGGACCAGGGGACGCTCGCGGGTCATGTAGTACAGGCCCAGCACGATGTCCTGGTTGGGCACGATGATGGGCTGGCCGTTGGCCGGGCTCAGGATGTTGTTGGTGCTCATCATGAGCACCCGGGCCTCGATCTGGGCCTCGATGCTCAGGGGAATGTGCACCGCCATCTGGTCGCCGTCGAAGTCGGCGTTGTAGGCCTGGCACACCAGCGGGTGAAGCTGGATGGCCTTGCCTTCCACCAACAGCGGCTCAAAGGCCTGGATGCCCAGCCGGTGCAGGGTGGGGGCGCGGTTGAGTAGCACCGGGTATTCGCGCACCACCTCGCTCAGGGTGTCCCACACCTCCGCGGTCTCGCGCTCCACCATCTTCTTGGCGCCCTTGATGGTGGTGACCAGGCCCTTTACCTCCAAGCGGTTGTAGATGAAGGGCTTGAACAGCTCCAGGGCCATCTTCTTGGGCAGGCCGCACTGGTGCAGCCTGAGATCCGGGCCGATGACGATGACCGAACGGCCGGAGTAGTCCACGCGCTTGCCCAACAGGTTCTGGCGGAAGCGGCCCTGCTTGCCCTTGAGCATGTCGCTCAGGCTCTTGAGCGGGCGCTTGTTGGGGCCGGTGATGGTCTTGCCCCGGCGGCCGTTGTCGAACAGAACGTCCACCGCCTCTTGCAACATGCGCTTTTCGTTGCGGATGATGATGTCCGGCGCGGCCAGCTCGTTGAGGCGGCGCAGGCGGTTGTTGCGGTTGATCACCCGGCGGTACAGATCGTTCAGGTCGCTGGTGGCGAAACGGCCGCCGTCCAGGGGCACCAGGGGCCTGAGGTCCGGGGGCAGCACCGGGATGATGTCCATGATCATCCACTCGGGGTTGTTGATCGAGTTCTTGAAGGCGTCGATGACCTTGAGCCGCTTGGAGAGCTTCTTGCGCTTGGCCTCGCTGGCGGTCTCCATCATCTCGACCCTGAGCTCGTCCCACAGCTTGTCCAGGTCCAGCTCGGAGAGCATCTCCTTGACCGCCTCGGCGCCGATGCCGGCCCTGAATCGGCTGCCGAACTCCTCGATGAGCTGGCGGTACTTGTCCTCGGGCAGCATGGTGCCCTTGGCTACCCCGCTCTCACCCTCGTCGAGCATGATGTAGGACTCGAAGTACAGGACCTTTTCCAGCTCCTTGAGGGTCAGGTCCAACAGGTTGCCCACCTTGGAAGGCAGGGACTTGAGGAACCAGATGTGGGCCACGCTGCTGGCCAGGTCGATATGGCCCATGCGTTCGCGGCGCACCTTGGATTGAATGACCTCGACGCCGCACTTTTCGCACACCACCCCGCGGTGCTTCATGCGCTTGTACTTGCCGCAGTTGCACTCGTAGTCCTTGGTGGGGCCGAATATCTTGGCGCAGAACAGGCCGTCCCGTTCCGGCTTGAAGGTGCGGTAGTTGATGGTCTCGGGCTTTTTAACCTCGCCGAAAGACCAGGCGCTGATCTTCTCCGGGCTGGCCAGGGAAATCTGGACGGCGTCGAAGCTCAGGGGGTCTTTGGGCTTGGCGAAGTAGCTGTAGAGATCTTCCAAGGGATATCTCCTTTAGTCTAGGGCCGTGGTCAGTTCTTTTTTCTCGATGAGCTCCATGTCCAGGCAAAGGGCCTGCAGCTCCTTGACCAGAACGTTGAAGCTTTCGGGAAGCCCGGCCTCAAGATTGTTCTCGCCCTTGACTATCTTTTCGTACATGCGGGTGCGGCCCGCCACGTCGTCGCTCTTGACGGTGAGGAACTCCTGCAGGGAGTAGGCCGCACCGTAGGCTTCCATGGCCCAAACCTCCATCTCGCCCAGGCGCTGGCCGCCGAACTGGGCCTTGCCGCCCAGGGGCTGCTGGGTAACCAGGGAGTAGGGGCCGATGGAGCGCGCGTGTATCTTGTCGTCCACCAGGTGGTGGAGTTTGAGCATATACATGATGCCCACCGTGACCTCGCGGTCGAAGGTGTCGCCGGTGCGGCCGTCGATGAGCCAGGACTGGCCGGTGTCGTGCACTCCGGCCAGGTTCAGCAGTTGGCGAATCTCGTCCTCGCTGGCGCCGTCGAACACCGGGGTGGCCATGGGCACGCCGTAGCTCAGCTCCTTGCCCAGGGCCATGATCCCGTCGTCGTCCAGGCCCGCGGTGACCTGGTTGTACTCGTCCTTGGAGTAGACCTTGGTCAAAAGATCCTTGATATCCTTGACCCGGGCCTTCTTGGTCTTTTCGCGGTTGGCGCCCAGGGCCTCCACCAGCTCGCGCACCCGGTAGCCCAGCTCCTTGGAGGCCCACCCCAGGTGGGTTTCCAGAACCTGGCCCACGTTCATGCGGCTGGGCACGCCCAGGGGGTTCAGGACCAGGTCCACCGGGGTGCCGTCGGCGAAGTGGGGCATGTCCTCCTCGGGCAGGATGCGGCTGACCACGCCCTTGTTGCCGTGGCGGCCGGCCATCTTGTCGCCCACCGAGAGCTTGCGCTTCATGGCCACGTAGACCTTGACCATCTTGATGACCCCCGGAGGCAGCTCGTCGCCCTTGCGCAGGCGGCTGATCTTTTCCTCGGTGGCGCTGCGGATCATGTCCACCTGCTCAAGGTAGCCGTCGAGGAGCCGCTCCAGGTCGCGCTGCACCTTTTCGCTGACTCCGGCCAACTCCATGTCCCTCAGGAACTTGAGCGGCACTCCCCGGAGCTGTTCCGGGTCGACCTCGCCCTTTTTGAGCACCACCTTGCCCTTGTCGTCCTTGACGGGCGCGGCCAGGGACTGGCCCTTGACCAGGCGCTGCAACTCGTCCAAGGCGTTGCGGTGGATGATGTGCACCTCGTCGTTCTGGTCCTTGATGAGGCGGCTCACCTCCTCGTCCTCGATGGACTGGGCCCGCTCGTCCTTTTCGATGCCCTTGCGCGAGAACACCCGGGCGTCGATGACGATGCCCTCCACCCCGGGGGGAACCCTGAGGCTGGTGTCTTTGACGTCGCCGGCCTTCTCGCCGAAGATGGCCCGAAGCAGTTTTTCCTCGGGGCTCAGCTGGGTCTCGCCCTTGGGGGTGATCTTGCCCACCAGGATGTCGCCGGCGTTGATCTCCGCTCCGATGCGGATGATGCCGCTTTCGTCCAGGTTCTTGAGGGCCTCCTCGCCCACGTTGGGGATGTCGCGGGTGATCTCTTCCTTGCCCAGCTTGGTGTCGCGGGCCACCGTCTCGAACTCCTCGATATGCACCGAGGTGAAGATGTCGTCCTTGACGATGCGCTCGGAGATGAGGATGGAGTCCTCGTAGTTGTAGCCGCCCCAGCTCATGAAGGCCACCATGATGTTCTGGCCCAGGGCCAGCTCGCCCTGGTCAACCGCCGGGCCGTCGGCCAGGATCTGGCCTTTGACCACCCTCTGCCCCCTGTAGACGATGGGCTTCTGGCTGGTGCAGGTGTTCTGGTTGCTGCGGCGGAACTTGATGAGCTTGTAGATCTTCACCTGGCTGTGGGCTTCGGCGGTCAGCGGCTCGTCGTAGCGCACCACGATGCGCCCGGCGTCCACGTCGTTGATCACGCCGTCGGCCTCGGCCACCACGCACACCCCGCTGTCGCGGGCCACCACCGGCTCCATGCCCGTGCCCACCAGGGGGGCGTCGGTCCGGAGCAGGGGCACCGCCTGGCGCTGCATGTTGGAGCCCATCAGCGCGCGGTTGGCGTCGTCGTTTTCCAGGAAGGGAACCATGGAGGCGGCCACCGACACCAGCTGGTTGGGGCTGACGTCCATGTACTCCACCTCATCGGGGCCCACCATGATGGGCTCGCCCTCGCGGCGGGCGTTGATGATGTCATTGACGAAACGCCCCTTGGCGTCCAGGGGGGCGTTGGCCTGGGCGATGGCGTGGTTGCCCTCTTCCAGGGCCGAGAGGAACTTGACCTCCTTGTTCACCTTGCCCCCGCCCGCGGTGCGGTAGGGAGTCTCGATGAAGCCGTAGTCGTTGACCCGGGCGTAGGTGGACAAGCTCACGATCAGACCGATGTTGGGACCTTCCGGCGTCTCGATGGGGCAGATGCGGCCGTAGTGGGTGGAGTGCACGTCGCGCACCTCGAAGCCGGCCCGCTCGCGGGTGAGGCCGCCGGGGCCCAGGGCGCTGAGGCGGCGCTTGTGGGTCACCTCGCTCAGGGGGTTGTTCTGGTCCATGAACTGGCTGAGCTGGCTGGTGCCGAAGAACTCCTTGACCACCGCGCTGACCGGCTTGGAGTTGATGAGATCATGGGGCATCAGCGCCTCGATCTCCTGCAGGCTCATGCGCTCCTTGATGGCCCGCTCCATGCGCACCAGGCCGATGCGGTACTGGTTTTCCAGCAGCTCGCCCACGGCGCGCACCCGGCGGTTGCCCAGGTGGTCGATGTCGTCCACCGGGCCCTCGGTGTCCTTGAGGTGGATAAGCTCCTTGACCGCGGCCATGATGTCGTCGCGGCGCAAGGTGCGCTCGTCCTCGGGCACGTCCAGGCCCAGCCGCAGGTTCATCTTCAGGCGTCCCACGGCGCTCAGGTCGTAGTGCTCGTCGCTGAAGAAAAGGTTGTGGAAGAAGGTGCGGGCCACCTCCAGGGTGGGCGGGTTGGAGGGACGAAGCTTGCGGTAGATGTCGACGATGGCCTCGTCGGTCTCCTCCACCTTGTCCAACTCCAGGGTGTCGCGGAAGCTGCTGGAAACGTTGAGATTGTCGATGAACAGCACCGGCACCTCGGCGACCCCGGCGGCGCGCAGCTTGCTGATGGCGTCCTCGGTGAGGGGCTGGTTGAGGCCGGTGATCATCTCGCCGGTGACCGGGTCGGCCAGGTCGGCGGCGGCGTAGCGGCCCACCAACTCGGTCTCGGCCACCTCGATGCGCCCCACCTTGCACTCCTCCAGGCGCTTGAGCGCCCGGCGGGTGAGTTTGCGGCCTTGCTTGACCAGGGACTTGCCGTTCTCCGGGTCCTTGATCTCCTTGCTGGCCTCGCGGCCCACCATCATCTCCGGCTGCACCTTGCGGTAGAGCTTTTCGCTCTCCAGCTCGTAGACGTCGTGGCGGTACATCATGTCCAAAAGCTCTTGGGCGCTGTAGCCCAGGGCCTTCAGGAGCAGAGTGACCGGGAACTTGCGGCGGCGGTCGATGCGCACGTAGAGGATGTCCTTGTGATCGAACTCCAGGTCGATCCACGAACCCCTGAGGGGAATAATGCGCGCGGAGTAGAGCAGTTTGCCGCTGGAGTGGGTGCGGCCCTTGTCATGATCCAGGAAGATGCCGGGGCTGCGGTGCAACTGGCTGACCACCACCCGCTCGGTGCCGTTTACGATGAAGGTCCCCCGGGCGGTCATCAAAGGCAAGGTGCCGAAGAAGATCTCCTGCTCCTTGATGTCGCGGATGGACTGGGTCTCGGTCTCCTTGTCCATGTCGTAGACCACCAGGCGCACGGTGAGCTTAAGCGGCGCCTCGTAGGTCATGCCACGGGCCAGGCACTCGTCCACATCGTACTTGACCTCTCCGAAGGTATAGCTTACAAATTCCAGCGAGGAGGTACCGGAAAAGTCGCGGATGGGGAAGACGCTCTTGAAAACCCCCTGCAATCCCACGTCGCGTCTTTGCTCGTGGGGAGCCTCCATTTGCAGAAAGCGCTCGTAGGATTGCTTCTGCATGTCGATGAGGTTGGGGATTTCAACGATCTTGGAGATCTTGCCGAAGTTTTTGCGGACCGGTTGAATGCCGTTGGTCGCCTGGCTCATGAAATCTCCTTGGCGGGCATAGCCCGAAACCTAGGAAAAGGGACATTTGCGTGGCCTTGGCCTGGGGCCCAGGGCCACGGACGCACGGCGGCCCCGGGGCCGTGTCCGGCTAGGTCACGGCCCGGAACCACCGGGATTCGCCCTATATAACCCGCCTCCGCCCCCGGGGCCCTAAACGGACGCCGGGGCGCGGAGCAGGGGTGGTTTGCTAATCGTCGCGAAGTCCTTACTTGACCGCCACCGAGGCGCCGGCTTCTTCCAGCTGGCCCTTGATGTTCTCGGCCTCTTCCTTTTCCACGCCTTCCTTGACGGCCTTGGGGGCACCGTCCACCAGCTCCTTGGCCTCCTTGAGGCCCAGGCCGGTGATGGCGCGCACGACCTTGATCACCTGGATCTTCTTGTCGCCGGCGGACTCCAGGATCACGTCGAACTCGGTCTGCTCCTCGGCAGCCGCGGCCTCGCCGCCGCCGGCGGGCATGGCCGCCACGGCCATGGGGGCCGCCGCGCTAACGCCGAAGACCTCTTCCATTTCCTTGACGAGCTCGCTGAGCTCCAACACCGACATATTCTTGACGAACTCGATGACGTCCGCTTTGGTGATATCTGCCATGACTTATCCGTATCCTTTCCATGGTGCCGGCACGCGGCCGGCCAACGCAAAAAACGTTTGTACGCCGGGGGCTTAGGCCGCCTCGGCTTTTTGATCCTCAATAGCCTTGAGCACGTTCAACAGGCTGCGCACTATGCCGGCCATGACCGTGACCAGACCCTGGGGCACCGCGTTCATGGTACCCATGAGCTGGGCCAGCAGCACTTCGCGGCTGGGCAGCTTGGACAGGGCCTCTACCTGGGCCGTATCGATGACATGCCCCTCGAGCAGGCCTTTTTTGACCTCGAACTTGGGGTTGTCCTTGGCGAACTCGGTGAGGACCTTGGCCAGGTCCACCGGGTCGTCGTAGCCCACGGCCATTCCGTTGGGCCCTTCGAGCCCTTCCAGCAGAGCCTCGGTGGGGGTGCCGGAAGCGGCCAGGCGCAACAGCGTGTTCTTGACCACCATGTAGTCCAGGCCCTTGGCGGTGAGTTGATGCCGCAGTTCGGTCATCTGCTCCACCTTGAGGCCCCGGAAGTCGGTCAAGACCACGGCCCGCGCGCGCGACAGCCGTTCGCTCACATTGGCGACGACGGCTTCTTTTTGCTCGCGGTTCACGTGATTCCACCTCCTTTACGGGTTTGCCTGGACCGGCCTCGGTATCAGAACCGCGGCACCGGATCGGAAACGTCTTCGCGTCACCTGCCTAGCTTCGGTCTCGGCGGGCGCTCCGGGGAGGAGCCTTAAGGCCTCTGGCGGCCACCTGCTATCTCTGAATCCCGCGCGACAGGTCCAGTTTGGTTTACCTATGTATTTGCGTCAGGGCGGTCTTGCCGCCGCTTAAAAAACTTATTTGCCGCCCATGGCCTTGGTCTCGGCGGTGTCTAACTTGACGCCGGGGCCCATGGTGGTGGACAGGGTGATGCCCTTGATGTAGGTGCCCTTGCTGCTGGTGGGCTTCATACGCACCAGTTTGTCCATCAGGGCGTTGAGGTTGACCAGGAGCTTTTCGGCTCCGAAGCTGGACTTGCCGATGGGGGCGTGGACCACGCCGCCCTTGTCCACCCGAAACTCGATCTTGCCGGCCTTGACCTCTTGGATGGCCTTGGCCAGATCGAAGGTGACCGTGCCGCTCTTGGTGTTGGGCATCAGGCCGCGGGGGCCCAGGATCTTGCCCAGCTTGCCCACGGTGGCCATCATGTCCGGGGTGGCGATGGCGCGGTCGAAGTCGGTCCAACCGCCGGTGATCTTTTCCACGATCTCGTCGCTGCCCACGAAGTCGGCGCCCGCGTCCAGGGCCTCTTTTTCCTTTTCGCCCTTGGCGAAAACCAAGACCTTCACCTCTTTGCCGGTGCCGTTGGGCAACACCACCGTGCCGCGGACCATCTGGTCGGCGTGGCGGGGGTCAACGCCCAGACGCACGGCCACGTCCACCGTCTCGTCGAACTTGGCGTACTTGGCCTCCAAGGCCTTTTCCAGGCCCTCGGCGAAGGTGTAGCGGGTCTCGCGTTCCACTTTGCCGCGCGAGGCGGCGAAATTTTTGCCATGCTTGGCCATTATCTGTCTCCGTCATGGTTGCGGAGCGCCGTGTGCGCGCGGCCCGGCCGGGGCCTCCACGGGCTCGAATAAATAAGGGGCTGACTAGCGAATGACATCCAGGCCCATGGAGCGGGCGGTGCCCATGATGGTGCGCACGGCCTGGTCCAGGTCCCGGGTATTCAGGTCTTTCATCTTCAGCTCGGCGATCTCGCGGACCTTGGCCATGGAGATCTTGCCCACCTTCTCGAGGTTGGGTACGCCCGAGCCCTTGGGCACGCCCGCGGCCTTGCGCAACAGCACCGCAGCCGGCGGGGTCTTGGTGATGAAGGAGAAGCTGCGGTCGGCGTAGACGGTGATCACCACCGGGATGATGGTGTCGCCCTCGTTCTGGGTCCGGGCGTTGAAAGCCTTGCAGAACTCCATGATGTTGGCCCCGTGGGGGCTAAGGGCCGGACCCACCGGCGGGCTGGGGTTGGCCTTGCCCGCGGGGATTTGCAGCTTTATGTTGGCAACGACTTTCTTAGCCATGAAATCACCTCTTTGTCACCGGCCGACCGGGCCGGGAACTATATCTTGGAGACCTGCACGAACTCCAACTCCACGGGGGTGGCCCGGCCGAAGATGCTGATGAGCACCCTCAGCTTGCCCTTCTCGGGGAAGACCTCCTCCACGGTGCCGTTAAAGTTGTTGAAGGGGCCGTCGATGACCCGCACCTCGTCGCCCTCGCGGAAGCTGTACTTGGGCTTGGGCTGCTTGGCGCCTTCGGCCATCTGGTTCATCAGACGGGCCACTTCCTCTTCGGTGATGGGGGTGGGGCGGGTTTCGTTGCCCCCCACGAAGCCCGTGACCTTGGCCGTGTTCTTGACCAGGTGCCAGGTTTCGTCGTTTATCTCCATCTCCACCACGATGTAGCCGGGGTAGAACTTGCGCTGCGACTCGCGGCGCTGGCCCTTGACCATCTCCACCACCTTCTCCATGGGCACCAGGACCTGGCCGAAATAGTCGGTCAGGCCGTGGCTTTTGATGCGCTCCAGCAGGGCGTCGCGCACCTTGTTTTCAAACCCTGAGTAGGTATGGACGATGTACCAATTCTTGGCCACGTTTCCCCCTAACCGATTATCAGCCGGACCAACCTGGACAGGGCGAAATCCACCACGCCCAGGAAGACGGCAACCAAAATGACCAGAGCCAGGACCACTCCGGTGGTGGAGAGGGTCTGGCGGCGCGAGGGCCAGGTGACCCTTTTCAGCTCCTGGACCACTTCGCGCAAGAACTGGCTGGCGCGCGTCCAAAGCCCCGCGGTCTGGGCCGCCTTGGCGGACTTGGCGGCCGCGGGCTTCTTGGCCGCCTTGACCGGCCGCTTGGCCGGCTTGGGAGCCTTGGCGGGTTTGGGCTTTTCGGCTTTCGGTTTATTTGTGGCCATCAAAAACTTCCCCGGCGGCGCGCGCGGGCTCTCCCGCCACAAGCACTATTAGCCTTCGACCGCGCGACCCCTGGCGCAGGGTGCACCGCCCAAGGCGATAAACTTACACTGGACTTGAGCAAAATGCCCGCCGCCCGCTATTTAGACTCTCTCCCGCCTCGAGACCCGCCTCCCGCCCAGAGTGCGGCGTGGAGGACTTTTACGTTAAGTTTGGCAGGCCTGGAGGGAATCGAACCCCCAGCCTTCGGATTTGGAGTCCGACGCTCTAGCCTAGTTGAGCTACAGGCCTGCAAGCAAACATGGGAACCTATTTACCCTCTTTGTGCAGGGTATGGTTGCCGCAGAAGCGGCAGTACTTCTTGAACTCGAGCTTGTCCGGGGTGCGCCGTTTGTTCTTGGTGGTGCTGTAGTTCTTGCGCTTGCACTGGGTGCACACCAGTTGGATTATGTCGCGTGCCATTATTGCTCCGCTTACTCGATGATTTCGCTGACCACGCCGGCGCCGACGGTACGGCCGCCCTCGCGGATGGCAAAGCGAAGCTCTTTTTCCATGGCGATCGGGGTGATCAGGTTGGCCTCGATGGCCACGTTGTCACCGGGCATCACCATCTCCACGCCCTCGGGAAGCTCCACCACACCGGTCACGTCGGTGGTCCGGAAGTAGAACTGGGGGCGATAGCCGTTGAAGAAAGGAGTGTGGCGGCCACCCTCCTCCTTGCTCAGCACGTAAACCTCGGCCTTGAAGCGGGTGTGCGGCTTGATCGAGCCCGGCTTGGCCAAAACCTGGCCGCGCTCCACGTCATCGCGCTTCACGCCGCGCAGCAGCGCGCCGATGTTGTCGCCCGCCTCGCCAGAGTCCAGGATCTTGCGGAACATCTCAACCCCGGTGCACACCGTCTTGATCGTGTCCTTGATGCCCACGATCTCGACTTCGTCGCCGATCTTGACCTGACCGCGCTCGATACGACCGGTCACCACCGTGCCGCGGCCCGAAATCGAGAAAACGTCCTCGATGGGCATCAGGAACGGAAGGTCAATCTCGCGCTTGGGCTGGGGCACGAACTCGTCCACCGCCTTCATCAGCTCGAAGATCGGGGCGCAGTCCGGGCAGTCGTCCTTGCCGCAGCCGCAGTTAAGGGCTTTGAGGGCGCTGCCCTTGACGATCGGGGTGTCGTCGCCAGGGAACTCGTACTTGTCCAGAAGCTCGCGAAGCTCAAGCTCCACCAGCTCGATGAGCTCCTCGTCGTCGACCATGTCCGTCTTGTTCAAGAACACCACGATCGCCGGCACGCCCACCTGGCGAGCCAGAAGAATGTGCTCGCGGGTCTGGGGCATCGGGCCGTCGTCCGCGCCGACCACCAGGATCGCGCCGTCCATCTGCGCCGCGCCGGTGATCATGTTCTTGATATAGTCAGCGTGGCCAGGGCAGTCCACGTGAGCGTAGTGACGGTTCTCCGTCTCGTACTCCACGTGCGCCGTGGCGATGGTGATGCCGCGCTCGCGCTCTTCCGGGGCCTTGTCGATCTCGTCGAAGGCCACGAAGTCGGCCGCCCCACGGGTGGAAAGGCACTTGGTAATCGCGGCCGTCAACGTGGTCTTGCCGTGGTCGATGTGACCAATCGTGCCAACGTTACAATGCGGCTTGTTGCGCTCAAACTTTGCCTTGGCCATGACGACACTCCTTGGGGAGTTAGGGTTTGCGGGCCGGGGGCCGCCGGCTGCCGCCACCAAATCAACAAATTTTGGAGCCCACGATCGGGCTTGAACCGATGAACCTCTTCCTTACCAAGGAAGTGCTCTACCTGCTGAGCTACGTGGGCTTGGGTGTTCCTCGTTGTGTATCCGTGCCGCCCGCGGCCGCCGGCCCGGGCAGAGCAAACTATTTTTTGGTGGTGAGGGGAGGATTCGAACCTCCGAAGGCGTTGCCGGCAGATTTACAGTCTGCTCCCTTTGGCCACTCGGGAACCTCACCATTTATTTTCTAAGCGCCTCGCGGCCGTTGCCCTCGGAGCAGGCCCGCCCGACCGCGAGCCCTGGGGCCCTTGCCGGCCGGAAGCCTTTATTTCCGCTCACCGCCTCGCCGCGTCGCCTGCATGGCTGGAGCTGGCGATGGGACTTGAACCCGCAACCTTCTGATTACAAATCAGATGCTCTGCCAGTTGAGCTACGCCAGCGATTAAGTGCGCAGAAATATACCCCACCGTTCACCCGGAGGCAACCTTTTGCCGTTGAAAAGGGGCCGACCCTCCGGCTGAGGACGGGTGGCAAACTAGGGGATTATTACACCAAGGCAGGACCATTTTCAAGGCCGCGCCCCAAAAAATATACGGCAAGCCGCCGCCTTGCGACCGGGGGCCGGGATTCTTATATTGATAGTATAGCCGACCCGCCGGGCCCGCCAAGGGCCTAGGCGGGTCAATCACATGTCTACGAAAGTAGGTTCCCATATGAGCCAGAGCAAAAACAACCTGGACAACGGCGACAAGAACAAGCGCGGCGCCCCCGACCCCAAGCATTTGGAGCGCCAGCTAACCGATTATCTTGCCAAAAAGTACTCCGACAAGGCCCGCCAGACCGCGCCCGGCTTCTGCCCCCTGCCCGATGTGGACGACGGCGGCGAGGACGGGGTGTGGTCGCGCATCAACTTCGACATGCGCCCCGAGGAGCTGGTTGCCTACCTCGACCAATATATAGTGCGCCAGGACGAGGCCAAGGCCGTCTTGGCCACCAAGATATGCACCCACTTCAACCGGGCTAAATACTTGAGCAAACGCGCGGGCACCGACCCGGCGGACGGCGTGGGGCTCATCAAGAACAACGTCCTTTTGATAGGCCCCACCGGGGTGGGCAAGACCTATCTGGTCAAACTCATCGCCGCCAAGCTGGGGGTGCCCTTTGTCAAGGGCGACGCCACCAAGTTCAGCGAAACCGGCTACGTGGGCGGCGACGTGGAGGACCTGGTGCGCGATCTGGTGCACGAGGCCGACGAGGACATCGAGCTGGCCCAATACGGCATCGTCTATGTGGACGAGATCGACAAGATCGCGGCCAGCCACAACCTGGTGGGCCCGGACGTGAGCCGCACCGGGGTGCAGCGGGCGCTACTCAAGCCCATGGAAGAGACCGAGGTGGACCTCAAGGTGGCCCACGACCCCATCAGCCAGATCCAGGCCATCGAGACCTACCGCAAGACCGGCAAGCGCGAGAAGCGCGCCGTGAACACCCGCCACATCCTGTTCGTGATGTCCGGGGCCTTCGGCGACCTGCCCGAGGTGATCAAGCGGCGGCTGAACAAGAAGGAGCTGGGCTTCGGGGCCAAGGTGGCCGATCCCGCGGAGGACCAGGCCTACATGCACGAGATAACCCCCCAGGACCTGGTGGAGTACGGCTTTGAGACCGAGTTCGTGGGCCGCCTGCCGGTGAGCGTGGTGTTGGAGGAGCTTAGCGCCGACGACCTGCACCAGATATTGCGCAACCCCAACAACCCGGTGATCATCAGCAAAAAGCGCGACTTCGCGGCCTACAACATCGACCTGCGCTTCGAGGACGCGGCCCTCAAGGCCCTGGCCGAGCGCGCCGCCCAGATGAAGACCGGGGCCCGGGCCCTGGTCACGGTGGTGGAAAAGGCCCTGCTGCCCTTTGAGCGGACGCTGCCCAGCACCGACATCGCCCAGCTTTTGGTGACCCCGGAGCTGGTGGCCGAACCCAAGGCCGAGCTGGAGCTGGTCTTGGCCCAGGCCGAGGACCCGGCCCGGGAGGAGCGCTTCGAGACGGCGGGCCGCGCCGAGCGCATGGAACTACTTAAGATGATCGCCAAGCGCGAGATCATGTACGCCGAGCAGCTGGAGGCCCCGCTCACCCCGGCGCGCATGGATTTGATCGCCGACGAATACTACCGCAGCGGCATGAGCCTGGGCACGGCCTTTGACCAGGTTATCGAGCGCCTGCGCCAGGTGCGGGAGTTCGAGGTCGCCTTCTTGGACCGCTATGGTATAAAGATCAAGTTCAGCGAGGCGGCCGAGGTGGCCATTTTGGCCGGGGCGGCCGCCGAGGGCTGCGGCGTGCGCGACTACGGCCAGCGCCTGAGCCAGGTGCTGGAGCCGGGCCTGCGCCTGGTGCGCGACCGCACCGGCCAGGGCGAGTTCCTCCTGCCCGAGGAGGCGGTGTACGACACCGAAAAGTACTTGCACGGCCTGTTCCAGGCGCACTACAGCGCCACCCTGGAGTCGCGTACTAGTTAGAGCAAACGCTTTAACTTTGGTGGAAGCAAAACCTAACCTCTCCCTGGCCACGGCCCCGCGCCGTGGCCGGGGATATTTGCGAAGGGAGCAGCGGAGGGAAGGCTTTCGACCCCAGTCCCCCTCCCGTGTCCACAGCTTATGATCGGCATTTCCAAGCTATATTGCGGTACGGTGGAGCCCAGCGACGCTTTGCGTTACGGCAGGCATTCCAAAGACTTGCCCAGCCACTTGCTACAGTTCGCCGAGGACAAGAAGCCGGTGGTGGTCTGGAACATGACCAAGGCCTGCAACCTCAAATGCATGCACTGCTATGCCCACGCCACCGCCGGGCCGGCCGAACAGGAGCTTTCCACCGCCGAGGCCAAGGTCATGATCGACGACCTGGCCAACTTCGGCGCGCCGGTGATCCTCTTTTCCGGCGGCGAGCCCCTGATGCGCCCCGACCTGCCCGAGCTGGCCCGCTACGCCGTGGGCAAGGGCATGCGGGCGGTCATAAGCACCAACGGCACCCTGATTACCCCTGACAAGGCCAAGGAACTCAAGGACATAGGCCTGAGCTACGTGGGCGTGAGCCTGGACGGCACCAAGGCCATCCACGACAAGTTCCGGGGGGTGGACGGCGCCTTCGAGCAAGCGCTTGAAGGTATCCGCAACTCCATGGCCGCCGGGCTCAAGGTGGGGCTCAGGTTCACCGTGTTCCAGCACAACGCCGCCGAGGTGCCCGCCCTGTTCGACATCCTGGAAACCGAAGGCATCCCGCGCATTTGCTTCTACCACCTGGTCTACGCCGGACGGGGCAGCAAGCTGATGGACGAGGACCTGGGCCACCAGGGCACCCGCGAGCTCTTGGACCTGATCATGGACCGCACCAAGGCGCTGTTTGACAAGGGCATGTGCCCCGAGGTGCTCACCGTGGACAACCACGCCGACGGCCCCTACGTGTACCAGCGCCTGTTGCGCGAAGACCCCAAGCGGGCCGCCGAGGTGTTGGAGCTCCTTAGCTGGAACGAGGGCAACAGCTCCGGGCGGGGCATCGGGTGCGTGTCCTGGGACGGCAAGGTGCATCCGGACCAGTTCTGGCGGCATCTGGAGCTGGGCAACGTGCGCGAGCGGCCCTTCAGCGAGATTTGGTCCGACACCAGCCACCCGGTGCTGGGCAAGCTCAAGGACAAGCGCCCCTACGTTACCGGGCGCTGCGCCACCTGCCGGTGGCTGGATATCTGCGGGGGCAACTTCCGGGTGCGGGCCGAGGCCGCCACCGGCGACCTGTGGGCCCCGGACCCGGCGTGCTACTTGACGGACGAGGAGATCGCAGTTAGGTAGTTAGGAAATAAGTTCCTTAGGCAACAAGTACTTGCCTAGTCCTATGGTAGCTTCAATTCTCTTTGTCAGATCGTCTTTTAATTGTGGTAAGTTTCCTTGACTCCACTTTATGCACTTGTATTGTCTGACATCGAAGTGCAAGTATTTAAAATGGTCCTCTCTACAAGTCCAAATTACTGGAATGTTCCTTCCCTGAGCGAAGCCAGCTTCATAATAAACACCGCCTCTGTGGCCGGTTAAGTCGGCCACTAAAAACCGACTTCTTTTTATTTCAAAAAGTATTCTCTCATCGATTCTTTCATTAAATTCCGCGAGATCTATTTTCATTGGACTATATTGAGCAGCAAGAATAGCTGGCTCAAAACCATGCAGCCATGCTTCTTCCGTTTTTGGTGAAAACCACATCGCCACAAAAGCTTGCTGACTTCCCTGGCCTCCCTCCTTGAGCTGTTCTACTTTTACAGTCCCTTTTGATGTTAGCTTTACGTCCGTATGAATAAATGCATCGGAGTCGTCCATAGTTCCGGCAGGCAAAACGCCCCCCTTTATAAATCCCTTTTCCGCTAGGCTTTCGAAAATATGTTCAAGCTCTCGTTGGTTTACAGCCCAGGCCCTAGCTTCTAATTCTTTCTTTTTAGTATCCCAATCAAACCTCTGCCCAACGAATTCAATATTTTCACTCAAGGCCACGAGAAGCCGTTCTTCCTTTTCCTCAAAGGTTGGCATCTTCGCATTCTTAAACAGCTTACCAAGAGGATTGTTTGGGTCGTTAAAGAACGTCGAATGAATCATTTCAGGTGGTTCATTTTCTCTCAACCAGGAAGATAGCATTGCCCTTTCTTTACTACCTCTTTCTTTGAATTCCTCTGTATCGGGATGAATCATACGCGAGGCAGTGTGTGAAATATTGAAAATTCCGCATCTCGGACAACTCACATGATACCAATCTCCATTGTTGCGCCAGTTGTCGTCCATTGGCTCATAACAGACAGGGCACGGTGGATTTGGCATGGGCCCCCCTCGGCTATCTGAAAGGGAATAAAGTTAAAATTATAGCCCATATTGCCTTATTGCGTGCTTTTCTCCCCATTGACCCCTCCCCCCCTCTCCGGTAATACTGTGCTCACGCACACTTAATCGACATTTGGAGGCATCTCATGTCCTTCCCCTTGGTGCGCATGCGCCGCCTGCGCAAGACCGAGGCCCTGCGGCGGTTGGTGGCCGAGACGGTCCTCACCCCCGACGACCTCATCTATCCCATGTTCGTCTGCCCCGGCGACGACGTCTGCCAGGGCATCGGCTCCATGCCCGGCGTGAACCGCTACAGCATCGACGCGCTGGTGGAGGAATGCCGCAAGGTGGCCGACCTGGGCGTGCCGGGCGTGATCCTCTTCGGCATCCCGGAGAAAAAAGACGCCCTGGGCACCGAGGGCTACTCGCCCAAGGGCATCATCCCCCGGGCGGTGCGCGCCGTGAAAAAGGCCCTGCCCAACCTCATCGTGATGTGCGACGTGTGCCTGTGCGAATACACCAGCCACGGCCACTGCGGCATCCTGGAAAAGGGCCACGTGCACAACGACGCCACGCTGGAGCTGTTGGCCCGCGCCTCGGTGGTATACGCCCAGGCCGGGGCCGACGTGGTGGCCCCCAGCGACATGATGGACGGCCGGGTGTTGGCCATCCGCGAGGGCCTGGAAGAGGCCGGGCTGGACGACGTCATCCTGTTGTCCTACGCCGCCAAGTACGCCAGCGCCTTTTACGGCCCCTTCCGCGAGGCGGCCGACAGCACCCCCCAAGAGGGCGACCGCCGGGGCTATCAGATGGACCCGCCCAACTTCCGCGAGGCCATGCGCGAGGTGGCCATGGACGTGGAGGAGGGCGCGGACATGCTCATGGTCAAGCCCGCCCTGCCCTACCTGGACGTGCTTAGCGCGGTGCGCCAGGAGTTCGACCTGCCGCTGAGCGCCTATCAGGTGAGCGGCGAGTTCGCCATGATCAAGGCGGCGGGCCAGCAGGGTTGGATCGACGAACAGCGGGTGATGATGGAGAGCCTCATCAGCATCAAGCGGGCGGGGGCGGACTTCATCTTCACCTACTTCGCCAAGGAAGCCGCCGCCCTGGTGGGAGGCCGCTGATGCGCCTGGCCCTTTGCGGCATGCCCGGCGCGGGCAAGTCCACCCTGTTCACCGCCCTGGCCGGACGCCGGGCCGGGGGAGCCGGGCGCGGCGAGGCCAACATGGCGCTCTTAAACGTGCCCGACGAGCGGGTGGACAAACTCAGCGCCCTGTACAAGCCCAAGAAGACCACCTACGCCCAGATCACCTTTGTGGACCCGCCGCCGCCCCCGGCCAAGCCCGAGGACCCGGCGGCCAAGCTGCCGGCCGAGTTGGGCCACGCCGACGGCCTTTTGCAGGTGGTGCGCAACTTCGACGGCGGCCTGGGCGCGCCGGACCCGGCCGGGGAGTATCGCGACTTCCTGGACGAGCTGATCCTGCACGACCTCATCACCGTGGAGCGCCGCCTGGAGCGCATCGCGCTGGACCGCCAGCGGGGCCGCGACGTGGATGGCGAGGAGCTGGCTCTGTTGACCCGCGCCCAGGAGATGCTCAACGCCGAGCAGCTGCTGGACGCCGACGAGGAGATACCCGACCACCCCAAGCTCAGGGGCTTCGGGCTACTCACGGCCAAGCCGCGCATCGTGGTGGCCAACAACGCCGAGGACGACCCCGAGCCGCCGGATTTGGGCGACGGGGTCGCGCCGGTGGTGGCCCGCGCGGCCATCGAGGCCGAGCTGGCCGAGCTGGAGCCCGAGGAGGCGGCCGAGTTCATGGCCGACCTGGGCATGGCCGAAAGCGCCCTGGATCGCCTGATCTTCGCGGCCTACGCCGCCTGCCGCCTCATCAGCTTCTTCACCGTGGGCGAGGACGAGGTGCGCGCCTGGACCATCACCCAGGGCACCCTGGCCCAGCAGGCCGCCGGGGTGATCCACTCCGACCTGGAGCGCGGCTTCATCCGGGCCGAGATCATGCGCCACCAGGACATTTTGGAGATGGGCTCCGAGGCGGCGGTCAAGAAGGCGGGGCTCATGAAGGTGGTGGGCAAGGACCATCTGGTGAGCGACGGCGAGGTCCTCCACGTGCGTTTCAACGTATAATAGGGCTTAAGGGGCGTCTAACACTTGACAGAAGCGCCCCCACGCACTAAATATTAGCCTCTCTGGCGATGTAGCTCAGATGGTGAGAGCATGCGGCTCATATCCGCAGTGTCCGGGGTTCAAGTCCCTGCATCGCCACCATAGCCAGCACGACCAGCCGCTTTCGGGCGGCTGGTTTTTTTAGTGCTCCCGCTCTGTATATGGCGGGGTCGCTCGGCCCAGGCGGAAAAGAGCCGCGCCCCTCGGGCCTGGTTTTAGCGAGAGCCCCCCGGCCGAGACGGAGCCGGCCCTTCAGTCCAAGGTGACCCTTCCCCGGGTGGTGCCGCCCTGGCGCACCATTATGGCTCGCACCAGAACTCCATGTTCTTGCCCCGGCTCCAGCACCTCCACCGCGTACACCCCCGGGACCAGGGCGAAATGCCCCGGCGATCGGGCCCGGCCTGCCCCTCGGTCAGGTAGTAGCCGTCGTCGCGGTACACCTTGATATTGGCCTGCACCGGCCGCCCCCCTTTGACGGCCTCCACCTCCAGCCAGCCCTGCACGAACTCGGCGCCAAGCTCCACTCGGCCGCCCGGCTCCAACCGGAAGGGCGCCAGCCGCACGGTGGGGCCGTCGGGCAGGCCGGTGTGCAGCACCACGGCGCGGTAGCGGCCCGGGGGCAGTTTTAGCTCCACCCAGCCGCGGGGAGGCACGGCCATATCCTTGACCAGTCCGTCCCCCGGCTGCCGGTACACGTACAAGCGCCCGAAGGTGGGGCGCCCGTTCATGCGCACCGCGACCCGCAGCCGGGCCGCCTGGTTGGGGGCCGCCGCCTTGGGCTCCACCTGCACCCGCATCCCAGGAGACAAAGGTACGACCACCCGGCGCTCGGCCAAAAGCAGCCGCTCCCCCCGCTGCTCCACCACCTCCCACTCGCCCAGAAGCATGGGCAGGCCGCCGGCCAAATACACCAACTCCACCCGGCTGCCTGGGGCGAGTTCGGCGGGGACCTCCAGTTTGAGGCTGGCCCGGCCTTGGCCCGACTTGGCCACCTGGGCGGTTAGCCCGGCCAGGGCCGCCGCCGGAACCAGCAACAAAACCAGCCAGAGGCACCAGACGATCAGAGTCGCGCGCACGGCCATAATTGTGCCTTTCCCGAAAACCCGGACGATATTGGGCATTGCGTTTTCGGCCCCGGTAATCTACAAACAAATCAGTTGCAATATACCATCGCGGGGGCCGGCTAATGAAACCTCCCATCCCTCCTTAAGACGACTCCTAACAAATAAAGCCTTCCGGCAGGAATTACCTATACCAAGCCCTGTTTCTTCCATCTTCCAGCGCGCACCGGCTTGCCCCTCTGATTCATGGAAAGACCTGCAAAGAGGAGAAACCCATGAGATTCTTCCGCCTATTCTGCCTATTCCTGTTTTGCCTGCTCCTTTGGTCCCCAACCGCCACTGCCGAGACCCTGCAGGAATGCGTCAATCGCTATTGTCCCGCCTGCGCCAACTCGGTCAGCCTGTTGGGCCAGTCCACCTCCCGTGATTGCGAGGCCTGCAAAGCCCAGCGAAGCAATGAGATCTCCCGATGCGCCCAACCCGCCTCGCCCGGTGGCGGAGGTGGCGGAGGTGGCGGGGGCGGAGGTGGCGGGGGCGGAGGAGGCGGTGGTGGCGGCCGGGTGCCGGCCCTGGGCGCGGGCCAGGACGGCGGCCGTTGCTATGTGGGCTCGCGGCCGGGTACCAATCCCACCCAGTATGCGGTGGCATGCGACGGCAACGACGGGCCGGGGACCTGGAAGCTGAGCAACCACGGCGCCTACCACATAGAGCTGGGGCCCACCACCTGGGCGGCGTGCTGGAACTACGTCAACGCGCGCCGCACCGATCCCAGCGGGGGGCGCTGCTATGTGGGTTACAACCCCAGCACCCGGCGCTACGCCGTGGCCTGCGACGGCAACGACGGCACCGCCGGACAAAAGCTGGCCAGCCAGGGCTACACCAGCATCGTCAAGGGCCCGAGCACCTGGAACCAGTGCTGGACCTATGTGCGCAACAAACAACCCGGAGGGAAACCGGTCAACCCCACCGGCCGCTGTTTCGTGGGCTATAATCCGGCGACCAAGCGCTATGCCGTGGCCTGCGACGGCAACGACGGCACCGCCGGACAAAAGCTGGCCAGCCAGGGCTACACCAGCATCGTCAAGGGCCCGAGCACCTGGAACCAGTGCTGGACCTATGTGCGCAACAAACAACCCGGAGGGAAACCGGTCAACCCCACCGGCCGCTGTTTCGTGGGCTATAATCCGGCGACCAAGCGCTACGCCGTGGCCTGCGACGGCAACGACGGCACCGGCTCCCACAAGCTCGTCACTCATGGCTATACCGCCATCGTTCGCGGACCCACCTCCTGGGACAACTGCCAGCGTTACGTCAAGGCGGTGAACAAGCCTCCCACCTGCCTGGTGGGCTTCAACCGCGACACCGGGCGCTACCTGGCGGTAATGGACGATCCCGCGGGTTCGGCCAGCGGCAAGTTGGTGCGCGGGGGCTACAACGTGATGGTGTTCCGGGGCAAAAACATGAACGAATGCCAAAGCTTCATCCGCTCCAAGTTGCAAGGTAACCGCTGACCCGGCCCCCGGAGGCCTCAGACCACCCCTGGCCGCGAGAGGACCCCGCGGCCGCCAGCCGGAGAAGAGATCATGCGTGTGCCCAGAGTGCCGGTTCTGGCCTTGTGCCTCGGCCTGACCCTCGTCGTTGCCTGCACCCAGACCAGTCCCCCCGCCCCGGAGCGGACCGCGCCGCCGGCCTCGGCCAAGGCGCAGCCCCCGGCCTCACCGCCGCCAGCCCCCCAGCCGAAGCTGACCCCGGCCAACGCCCCGGCTCTAATGGGCGACACGGGCAGGTCGCGGCGCATTGTGGAAGCGGCCCCGGGGGCCGCGGCCGTGCAACGCATGCCCAGCCAACCCACCGACCGGGAGACCTACCAGGAGATATCCTCCAACCCGGTGCGCCGGGTGGCCGAGCACCCGGTATCCACCTTCAGCGCGGACGTGGACACCGGGGCTTACGCCAACGTGCGCCGTTTCCTGCGCGAGGGCCGTCTGCCCCCCAGGGACGCGGTGCGCATCGAAGAGATGATCAACTACTTCCCCTACGCTTACCCAGGTCCCCGCGACACAAAGGTCCCCTTTGCCGCCGCGGTGGAGATCGCCCCCACCCCCTGGAATCCCCACACCCTGCTTTTGCGCCTGGGCATCAAGGGCTATGAGGTCCAGGCGGCCCAGCGCCCCGCCGCCAACCTGGTGTTTTTGATCGACGTCTCCGGCTCCATGCGCAGCCCGGACAAACTGCCCCTGCTCAAGAAAGCCCTGGGGTTGCTGGTGCGGCAGCTGCAGCCCAGGGACCGGGTGAGCATCGTGGTTTACTCCGGAGCCTCCGGGGTAGCGCTGCCGCCCACCCCCGGCGACCAACAGGCGGTCATACTGGCCGCAGTGAACGGCCTGCGCGCCGCGGGCAGCACCGCCGGGGGCCAGGGCCTGCAACTGGCCTACGACCTGGCCCGCCAAGCCTTCATTCCCCAGGGGGTCAACCGCATCCTCCTGGCCACCGACGGCGACTTCAACGTGGGCATCACCAATTACCGCCAGCTCATGGACCTAGTGGCCGGCCAGCGCAAGACCGGGGTAGGCCTGACCACCCTGGGCTTCGGCCGGGGCAACTACAACGAGCGGCTCATGGAGCGCCTAGCCGACGTGGGCAACGGCAACTACTTTTATATCGACAACCTGAACGAGGCCCAGAAGGTGCTGGTGGACCAGCTTGCCGCCACCATGCTCACCATCGCCCAGGACGTGAAAATCCAGGTGGAGTTCAATCCGGTGGTGGTGGCCGAGTACCGCCTGATCGGCTACGAGAACCGCCTGCTCAAGCGCGAGGACTTCACCAACGACCAGGTGGACGCCGGGGAAGTAGGCGCGGGGCACACGGTCACGGCCCTGTATGAGATCGCCCTGGTGGGTAGCCAGGGGATGCGCCTGGAGCCCCTGCGCTATGCCCCGGCGGCTGCATCCCCGGCCTCCCCCGCCGCCCGTAAGGAGCTGGCCTTCCTGAAGATCCGCTACAAGCTGCCCGGGCAGCAAAAGAGCCTTCTAATGCAGACCCCCATTGCCCGCAGCCAGGTGCGCCGCGACTTGGCCGCCGCCCCGGCCGACTTCCGCTGGGCCGCGGCGGTGGCGGCCTTTGGCGAGATCCTGCGGGGTGGAGTATATACCGGAGAGTTCAGTTACCCGCAGGTGCTGGCCCTGGCCCAGGGAGCCAAAGGCGACGACCCTTACGGCTACCGGGGCGAAATGCATAGCCTGGTGCGCCTGGCCCAGAGCCTGGACCATCGCTGAATTCGACCTTGTTCATCCCGGAGCCGCCCGCCGGGGCGGCTCCTTTTTTTTGGCCCGCGAGGGGGCGGAGCGCACCGGGTCGTTTTGAGCAACCGTGATTGATGCGCTACTACTTTTTCCTCATAGCCCTGCTTTCGGCCTTTCCCGCCCTTAGCACCGACATGTACCTGCCGGCCCTGCCGGTATTGCAGGAAACCTGGGGCCAGCCCCTGGCCACGGAGAACCTCACCCTGATCTCCTTCTTCGTAACCTATTGCCTTTTCATGCTCATCTACGGGCCGGTCTCCGACCGCATCGGCCGGCGCAAGCCTCTTTTGGTGGGCATCGCCGGCTATGTGGTGGCCTGCGCCGCCTGCGCCGCCTCCAGCGGGGTGTGGATGATGGTGGGGTTTAGGGCCCTGCAGGCGGCCGGGGCTGCCTCGGCCTCGGCACTGGCCCTGGCCATCGCCAAGGACGTCTTCGAGTCCGAGAAGCGGGCCCAGATCATTGCCTACGTCTCGGTGATCATCGCCCTGGCCCCCATGCTGGCCCCCATCATCGGCGGCTGGATCATGACCCTGCTGGACTGGCCCTGGGTTTTCGCCGTCCAGGGCCTCCTGGGCCTGGTGGCCCTGGCCGCGGTGTGGCGCATGCCCGAGCCGCTCAGGGTCTTTTCCGACGACAAGCTCTCGGCCACCCTGACCTTGTACGTGCGCATCCTGGCCAACCTCCGCTTCACCGGACTGAACCTGTCCACCGCCCTTATGGGCCTGCCCTTTTTCGCCTTCATCGCCGCCTCCTCGGACATCTACATCACCCGCTTCGGCCTTAGCGAAACCGACTTCGGCTACTTCTTCGCCTTCAACGCCCTGTCGTTGATGAGCGGCTCGTTCGCCTTCACCCGCCTGTCGCGCCTGCTCTCCACCAAGCACGTGCTGACCCTGAGCTTCGCGGGCATCTTCGCCGCCGGGCTGTGGATGAGCCTGGGCAGCCACGCCGGGCCCTGGGACCTGGCCCTGCCCATGTGGGTGCTGGGGTTTTGCCTGGGCTTGTCGCGCCCCCCGGCCACCAACCTCATCCTGGACCAGGTGGATCACGACACCGGCAGCGCTTCCTCGCTCATCGCCTTCAGCTTCATGATGCTGGGGGCGTTGGGCATGTTTCTGGTGTCGTTGGATTGGGCCGACAAGATCACGGTCATCGGCGTGCTGGGGGTATTGGTGGGCGGGGTGGACTTGATATTCTGGGGTCTATCCGCCAAGCGCCTCGCCAAAAAAGCCTGAACCTTATCTCCCGGCAAAATGGCCTTCCGCAGGCGCCAGCCGTCCCAATTTGATTGCAAAAATATCACCAGGTACGCGCTTAAAAAATCAGCGCTCAGCCCCACCATTTTTCCCCGAAGCGGCCATTCACTACTAAAAAGAAAGTATTTGGAATAGGGGGCTTATTGTGTGATCATATGCGAGCTTAAGCGGACCAAGGGAGCAGGGCATGCACAGGTTTGCCAACGGGTTGTGGGCAACAATTTCTCGCTCAGCAATGATCATTGCGTACTTCGGCAGTGCAGCTATCTGCCTGTGGAGCCTATCCATAGCATGGGAGATGGGCACTATTACCTTTGCCTTGACAATAACACTCCCAGTCATAGCCCAAATCATTTTAGCAATAATAACGTGGCATGCTACCGGAACCTTCTTTAACTGGTACACCATGGGAGTGGCCCTTTGCGCCGTATGTGTTCCAGTTATACAATTATCTTCAGCAGTTACAGATTTTAAGGTGACGGATATAGGGTTGGTCATCGCTAAAATATTAGCGGGTATTACCATAGTCACTTTAGCGGCGGCCCTGGCATTTTCAATCCTGCTCAATCCATCCAGCCGCCTATACTACGATAAAATATTGTCTCCACGCACCGCCAAAGGACAAGAGCATACCAAAAATTACAACCCGGAAAACATCGTCAATGCCTTTCTCCGCGCAGCATTATCAGGAGACAAATTCTCTGAAACAGGACTGGGAATCAATCTCAAGGAATATGACTATAAGCACTTCAAAGGCGATTTGCAGGAGCTGACAGGTTTTTTATCCGACGCATACAAATTTTCGCTGCAGGCCACTGACGGGTACCTTGAAGAAATCGGAGCCGGTTTTACGGGAAGATGGCGCAATGGTGTCCAAGCTTATTCAAATTTGATGGACGATGGATTAAATAATTTTAATGCCGGAAATCTCAAATGGACATCAAGGGACCAAGAGCCATTGGTGGATCCCAAATAGCATTTCGCCCTCAAAACAGGCAAAAACTGTAGTCGTAATATTAAGCGGCAAAGCTTTCCCGGACTTCCGCCCACCGAGCTCGCGCTTAATTTTTTTCGCCGCCAAAAAACGAGGGGAGCGGCCCGAGGCCGCTCCCCTAGAGCCGCTCGGGGGCGAGGGTTACTCTTCGCCCAACACCACCAAAGCTTCCTGCTCCTCTTCCTCGTCCTCGGGCAGGATCTCGTAGACGATGATGCCGTCGCTCTCCTCGCTGTAGGGGGCCATGCCGCCCACGAAACTGTAGTCGCCCTGCATCACCTTGCAGTCGAGCATCACCCCCTGGGCCGGGAGCTCCTCGATCTCCACGATCTCCTCGATGGCGATGGCGTCGCCCGCCGAGAAGGGCTCGCCGTCCAGGGGCAGCTTGGCGAACTCGGCGGCGCACACATCGCCCACCTCCTCCACCGAGTTGGCCCGGAGCATGTAGCTGAAGTAGCAGGAACGGTCTTCGCCGTCCTCGCTGGGTTTCATTTCGGCATAGCAATAAACCATGAACAGCTTGCCGGGCTCTTGGTTCGCAGAAGCCATGTGGCACCGCCTTTTTTTAGAGTTTGTGGACCGCCATGCGGTTGGTGGTCATTTGCCGGTACTATATACCCTGAGGGCCATGGCGCAAGTAAAGCAACCACCTTAAAGGTGTCGGGAAAGTGAAAACATGCTGAGCTGGCAGGAATTGAAGGCGCGCCCGGAGATCGTGGGCGCCATCGATTGGGAGATAACCCCGGCCCAGGCCTTTGAGGCCTTTCAGATCAAGTCCACCACCGCCCAGCGGGGCCTGGGCACGGTCTACTACTTCTACCTCTCCACCTGGCGGGGCGAAAACCAGGTGCTGTTGGTGGAGCGCACCTACGTGGACAGTGAAGAGGTGGCCCGGGCCCCGGTGCCCCAGGAGTTGGTGGCGGCCGCCGCCCGGGCGGGCGAGGGCCAGGACATGCCTCGGGGCCAACTGGCCCTGAGCCCGGAGATCAAAGGCTGGCTGCGCCGGGAGCTGGGGTTGGAAAAGGCCTAGCGTCCCTGGCAGGGGGCGATCCAGGCGCAGTCGTCCTGGCGGCAGTCCTGGATTTGTCCGTAGCAGGGATGGTTGCCTTCGGCCACCTGCACCGCGCGGATCAGCTCGTCCTCGGGCAGCTTGGCGAAGTTCTTCACCTTCAGTTTGCGGGCGCATTCATAAAGCTGAATCAGGCGGCTGAGGTCGTCCTTTTTGAGCTTGCTGTACCTGGGGATTTTCAGCTTGCGGGCGGTTTCTTTTAGTTCTTTGAGCGTGGCCATGGTCTTTTCCCCTTTAGGTATAACGGCGCACTTGGCGCGCCTCTATCCTTAAAAGTATCCGACCATATCGTCCGTCTGGCAAGGGGCATTTGGGGGGCCGCGCGGCGCGTCTATTCGCAGCCCGAGGCCCCGCAGAAGGAGCAGGCCAGGCAGCCGCCGTCGGTCTTGAGCAGGCCGCCGCAGCGGGGGCAGTGGCCGGAGTGGTGCACCGCCGGCGGGGCCTCGCGTCCGGGCAGGGGCAACAGCTCCAGCACCTGGCGGCCCCGGCAGCCGGAGCGGAACACCGTGACCCCCTTGAGGCCCAGGGCGTGGGCCCTGGTAAAGACTCGGCGCACCTGCTCGGGGCCGGCCTGGGCGTCCAGGTTCACCGTCTTGCTCACCCCGTTGTCGGTGGAGGCCTGGAAGGCGGCCTGCATGGCCAGGTGGGCCTCGGGGTCGATCTCGTGGGCCGTGGCGAATACCTGGCCCAGCTCTGGCGGCAGGCCCTGGATCGCCGTGGCGTTGCCCGAGGCGGCCAGGGTCCGGCGCTGCTCCGGGGTGTCCAGACCCAGAGCGGCCAGGCGGGCCAGGAAGCGGGGGTTGAACTCCACCAGATCCCGCTCCTCAAGCACCCGGCGGGTGTAGGCCAGGGCGAAGTAGGGCTCTATGCCCGAGGAGCAGCCCAACAGCAGCGACAGGGTGCCGGTGGGGGCCACGGTGGTCACCGTGGCGTTGCGCATGTGACTCCAGCCCCCGGCCAGGCGGCTGGCCGCGAAGGCCGGGAAGCTGCCACGCCTTTGGCCCAGCTCGGCGCTGGCCGCCCGGGCGGCGGCGGCGATGCGGGCCATGACCTCCCGGCCCAGGGCCGCCGCCTCCGGCGAATCGTAGGGCAGCTCCAGGTCGGCCAGCAAATCGGCCAGGCCCATGACCCCCAGTCCTATCTTGCGGGTCAGGCGGCTGGCCCGGGCCACCTGGGGCAGGGGGTGGCGGTTTATCTCGATCACGTCGTCTAGAAAGCGCACCGCCAGGGCCGCCGCCTCCTCCAGGGTTGGGAAGTCCACCTCACCGTCCTTGAGAAAACGGGGCAGCACCAGGGAGCCCAGATTGCAGGACTCGTGGGGCAGCAGGGGCTGCTCGCCGCAGGGATTGGTGGCCTCCAGGGGCCCCAGGCCTGGGGTGGGGTTGCCCCGGTTGATGGCCTCGTAAAAGGCCAGGCCCGGCTCGCCGCTCTGGTGGGCCGCCTGGACCATCTGCTCCAGCAGCCCGGCGGCGGACACGGTGCGCGCCACCGCGCCGTCGCGGGGGTTGACCAGTTGCCAGGGCCCGTCCGCCCGGGCGGCGGCCATGAAGGCGTCGTTGACCAGCACCGAGATGTTGAAGTTCTCCAGCACCCCGGGGCGGCGCTTGGCCGCGATGAAGGCCTCGATGTCCGGGTGGCTCACCGCCAGGATGCCCATGTTGGCCCCCCGGCGGGTGCCCCCCTGCTTCACCGCCTCGGTGGCCATGTCGAACACCCGCATGAAGCTCACCGGGCCGGAGCTGACCCCCCGGGTGGAGGCCACCACGTCGCCCGCCGGGCGCAGGTGGGAAAAGCTGAAGCCGGTGCCCCCGCCGGACTTGTGGATCAGGGCGGTTTCCTTGACCGCCTCGAAGATGCTCTCCAGGCTGTCCTCCACCGGGATGACGAAGCAGGCGCTGAGCTGGCCCAGCTCACGGCCCGCGTTCATCAGGGTGGGGCTGTTGGGTAAAAAGAGGCCCTGGCTCATCAGGCCCAGAAAGGCCCGCTCCATCTCCCGCGCCGCGGCCGCCCCGCCCCAGGGCTCTTCGCCCCGGGCCACGGCCCCGGCCACCCGCGCCAGCATCTGCTCCGGGGTCTCCACCACCCGGCCCTCGGCGTCGCGGGCCAGGTAGCGGCGGCGCAGAACCGGCAGGGCATGGGGCCCGAATGGGAAAGGCGTGGCATCCATGACTCTAACTTAACGCCAAAGCGGGGGGGCAAGGCAAGAGCATGCGAGAACACCCGGCTCAGTTATTGGAAGGCAACTGCAGGGTAATTCTGGCGGCAGGGAATTGAACCATCAAGGATTGAAGGAAACCGTCTTTTCCATATCCTGCAATTTTCCTATGGCCTCATCACCGTATTCGGTCCAAACCACGACGCTACTTACGGGGATGCATCTCGGGCAGCAAAAGCTGGTAACCGTTATGCTGGCTTCAATTTGTCTCCCCTGTTCCGGATGTTCCACAGAGTGGTAAGCCGCGAGAAGGACTATGCTTCCGTCTCCAATTGTGATGGTGCGCCTCCAGGCCTCAACGGCCTGTCGGTCGGAAAGCTTCTTTGGATCCAATGTGTCCGGATATACTGCCATCGGAAATCTCCGCGTGTAGAATTAATTGCCATCCCTTATTTCGATAATAAAGCATCTTGCCCGATAAAATATAGATACCCCCGGAACGGGTCGTGGATTTGCATGACGGCCCCAGGCGATCTATTCATATTTTTTCAGTCAAAATAGGTTATAGCGGCTGCAGCATGAGGCCTCTCTTGCCCTCAGCGGCCGCAGCCTGCATGATAGGGATATCATCGGAGGGTATTTATGATCGCCTTGCTGTATCTGGCCGTGTTCATCGCCGGGTCCTGGTTGTCCATGAGCCTGGCACCCAGCCCCTTGACCTTCAACGCCGGGGTGAACATCCTCATCAAATGGCTGCTGGTGGCCTTCCCCGGCCTGGGCGGCCTGCTGGCCGCCTATGCCCACACCGTCCGGGCCGACAAGACCGCCGCCTTCATCGGCTGGCAGCCGGGCAGCCCCTTCCAGTTCGAGATCGGCATGGCCAACCTGGCCCTGGGAGTGGCCGGGTTGATGTGCCTGTGGATGAGCCCCGGCTTCCAGGCGGGCACCGGGGTGATCTTCAGCATCTTCGCCCTGGGCGCGGGGCGGGGGCACCTGGATCAGCGCAAGGAGTTGGGCAACCAGGCGCCGGGCAACTCGGGCATCTTCGTGTGGGTCAACGACATCGCCGCCCCGGCGGCTATTTTGGTGCTGTTGGCCATACGCGGAATCTTCGGCTCTTAATCCGGCACAGCCAGGGGGCGGCATACTGCGTTGCCGGCTTCGCTTAGGCCTCGACGTAGCTTGGGCTACGCCTGCGGCCTGCGCTCGCCGGACGCCTTGTCTGCCGCCCCCTGGCTGTGCCGGACATGTGCTAGGAGAGCATAGAACTTAGTTTTTTTGGCCTGCCGCGCAGAATGGGACAACGCAGCATCCCGCCGTCTGGCGAAACCGGGAAATATAAAAGGAGCCCCGGCCGGGGCTCCCTACTATTTTGGCCGCCTGCCTGAAATCAGGATTTCAGGTTTTGGGCCGCGAAGTCCCAGTTGATCAGGTGCTCCATCACCCCCTTGAGGTAGTCCCCCCGCCGGTTCTGGTAATCCAGGTAATAGGCGTGTTCCCACACGTCGATGGTCAACAGCGGCTTCATGCCGTCGACCATGGGGTTCAGGGCGTTGCTGCTGCTGACCACCACCAGCTTGCCGTCCTTGAGACACAGCCAGCCCCAGCCCGAGCCGAAGCGTTTGGCCGAGGCCTCCTGGAGCTGCTGGAGACAGGTCTCCACCGAGCCGAACTGGGCCACCATGCCCGCGGCCAGGTCGCCGGTGGGCCGTCCCCCGCCGCCGGGCTTGAGGCTGTTCCAATAGAAGGTGTGGTTCCACACCTGGGCCGCGTTGTTGAACAGGAAGTCGTCCTTGCCGTAGGAGCCCAGGATGATCTCCTCCAGGCTCTTGGCGGCCCAGGGGGTGCCCTTGATGGCTCCGTTGAGCTTCTTCACGTAACCGGCGTGGTGCTTGCCGTAGTGGAACTTGATGGTACGGGCGCTGATGTAGGGCTCCAGGGCGTTTTCGGCCCAGGGCAGAGGGGCCAGCTTGAAGGTCTCGGCCCGGGCCACGCCGGGCAGCGACGCCCCCAGGCCCAGGGCCACGGTCCCCAGGGCGGCGGTTTTGAGAAAACTGCGGCGATCCATGCCAATAGCGGCCTTGGCTTGCATTAATTCCTCCGTTGCTTTGCGCGGCCCGCGCGGGCCTGGTTGTTCCCCTCTCTAATTAGGGTAAGCCCGCCGATAGCCCGACCACAATCTATTTTTCCGGATGGGGCAGCCCGCAGGACTTGGACGACAACCGGTCTTGGCAAAAGCTTTGGGAAAGTTAGCCGCCCGCGCAAGCCGCGCGTCCAACCGGCACAGCCGGCCGCCGCAGGGCAAGGCGTCCGGCGAGCGCAGACCGCAGGCGTCGTCTACCTGCACCGAGGACCGAATGATGCCGGCAACGCCGTATGGCGGTGGCTGGCGAAGCGGCGATGGTGTGTCGGCTATTTTGACCTAGGACGACCCAGACGCTGGGTAGTAGGCGGAGTGGGCAGGCGGGCCGAGCCGGAGTGGGTCAGGGCGTGCCACAGGTTGGGGCGTAGCTTCTTGTTCTCCCGGTGCAGCTGCTCCAGCAGCTCGCGCACCCGGCCCCGGCGGCCCTCCCCGGCGCTGGGGCAACAGGGCGGTTGCACCGGCAGCTCCTTGGCCGCGCAGAAGCGGCGGGTGATGTCGGCGCTCATCAGGCTCAGCGGGCGGATGAGCACCAGGTCGCCGTGGAAAAGGGGCTGCACCGGCAGCATGGTGGAGATGCTGCCCGAGTAGAACATGTTCATCAGGGTGGTCTCGAAGATGTCGTCCTGGTGGTGGGCCAGGGCCAGCTTGCCGCAGCCCGCCTGACCCGCGGCCTTAAACAGCTCCTGGCGGCGCTTGAGGGCGCAGAAGAAGCAGGGGCTTTTCTCGCGGTTCTCCGGGGTGTGGGCCCGGGGGCCGTAGTCGGTGGTGATGAGGCGGAACTCCACCCCCAGGCCATGGCAAAACTCGGCCAGGGCCTGGTGGTCGGTGGCCTTGAAGCCCATCTCCACGTGGTAGGCGATCAGCTCGAAATCGATGGGCACCCGGCGGCGGCGTTCGGCCAACAGCCAGGTGAGCGACAGGCTGTCCTTGCCCCCCGAAAGCCCGATGGCCACCCGGTCGCCGTGGCGGATCATGGACCAGCCGTGCACCGCCTTGCCGCACAAGCTGATCGCTTGGCGTTCAATATAAGCAGCCATTAGCCGCTAACCTCGCCTGGTGGTAAGGCGCCGGCTTCGCCAGACGCCCGGAGGCTGCGTTGCCGGCGGCGCTCAGGCCTCGCTGTAGGCCCCCCTACACCTCCGGCCTTCGCTTGCCGGTCGCCTTGCCCGCAGCCGCCTGGCTGTGCCGGACAAGAAACCATGGACCTCCCGTTCGGGAGGCAAGCCAAATGTCCGGCGTTTGTTTGAAGGGAGCGATTCAACATACCCTTGTCCGGCAGAGCGGCGGATGCGGGCTAAATTTCCAGGACGTTGCCCACTCCCAGATAGGCGAAGCGCTCGCCCAGGGCGGCCTGCATGCGCCCGGCCATGACCGGGCCGGTGCAGTGCCCGGCCACCACCCGGAGCCCCTGGCGGGAGCCCAACTCGGCCAGGGCGGCTTCTTGCTGGGCCGCCGGGGCCGGTCCCAGATGGGTACCGCCCACCAACAGCTCCACCGAAGCGCCCGCCTTTTCCTCGGCGTCCAGCAGGATGTTGACCACCCCGGAGTGGGCACAGCCGGTGAGCACCGCCCAGCCCTTGTCGCCGTGCACCAGGATGGACAAGTCGTCGTGAAAGGGGTCGGGCGACACCTGGCCGTCGCGCACGGTCACCAGGGCCGGGGCGGGCACCTCGTAGCCGGTGCGGCGGGGGATGTCGGCCAGCAGGGTGATCCCCGGCCAGGGCTCGGCGTGGCGCTCCACCAGGTGGAAGCGGGCCCCCAGGGCCTCATAGGCCGTCTGGGTCAGGGGCGGGCCCACCTCGCGGCGCTGCCCCTGGTTCTCGGACAGATGGGGGGCGAAGGCCTCGGCGTGGCAATACACCGGCAGGGGCTCGTTGCGCGTCCCCAGCAGGGCCTCCAGGCCGCCGGTGTGGTCGTAGTGGCCGTGGCTGAGCACCAGGGCGTCCAACCGGTCGGGGTCCAGGTCCAGGGTCTTCAGATTGGGCAACAGGGCCCGGCCCATGCCCGTGTCGTAGAGGATGTTGCGTCCCTCGTGCTCCAGCCACATGCACAGGCCGTGTTCCCCATATAGGGAGCTGACGTGACCCACCAAGTTGTCCACCACCACGGTTACCCGGCTCATTTGCCCTCGCTCTCCTTGTCCCGGCGCACCTTTTCCAGGGTGTCCAATACCCGTTCCACCCGGCCCTGGGGCGGGGCCAGAAATTGTTCGCGCTCCTGGGGGGTGTAGTTTTCCTCCAGGAAGGCGGCCACGTCGAAATGGGGGGAAAAGCAGGTGAGCACCTTGGTGCAGGGCAGGCCCCCCTGCACCTTGCGGCAATAGGCGAACTTAATGGTCTGGCCCAGCTGGGGGCACCAGAAATGCTCCACCGCGTCGAATTGCTCGATGCCGCTCATGCCTGCTCTCCTCGGGGCTGGTCAATGTTCCCGGACCAGGGTTTGATGTCCAGCACCGGGGTGCCGTCGATCATCTCCAGGCCGCGCACGCGCAAACGGTTGCCCTCCAGGGCCTCCAGGCGCACCAGAGTGAGCGAAATGGGGTTGGGGCGGTGGGGACTGCGGCTGTTGAACAGCCCGGTGATGGGGCGGGAGCGGTCTCCCCGAGGATGCACCTTGAGCTTGGGCTCCTTGGCCCGGTCAAAAAGGCACAGCACCCACAGCCAGCGGCCCGGAGCCAGGCCGTCCAGGCCCTCGCTCCAGGCCGGGTCCAGCTCGATCACCGCCTCGGTTCCCGCCTCGGGGCCCTGGGGAGGGGCCGCGTCCATGCTGGTCAGGGCGCTTTTCACCACCCCGATGGGCCGCAGGGAAAAGGTGGCGCCCATGGCTCTACTTGGCCGAGGCCCTGGGGCTGCCCATGGGCACCCACTCCAAGGTGCTGCGCGAGTCGCAGCCGGGGATGGGGCTGCTGGTGGTTCCCTGCACCGGCACCAGAATCTCGGCCCTGGCCCTGAGGTCGCCCAGGAAGCCCTGCGCCGCCTGGCGGCGGGCCTCGGCCAGCAGGATCTCCTTGAACTGCTCGTGCTTGCTCTTCATCTCTTCGGGGTCGGCGGCCTGGCGTCCGGCCAGCACCGCGGCGGCGAAGATATCGCCCACCCGCACCGGCTGGGTCATCACCGGCTTTTTCTCCGGGCGCAGGAACAGCGCGCGCACCAGGGCCGCGCTGCCGCTCACGTCCTTGATCTCGCCGCCCTGGGCCAGCCAGCCGGTCTGGCCGCTGCCGGGCATGCGGGTCAACTCGGCGGCGGGATCCTTGACCTTGGCCAGATCGGTCAGCAGCTTGGCCGCCTCCGCCCGGGCCTTATCGGTGGCCAGCTGCTCTTCCACCGCCACCCGCACGTCTTCGGCCACCTGGTCCAGGGGCTTGACGTGGGCGGGCACCCGTTCCTTGATTACCGCCACGATGGAGCCGTCGTTAAAGATCACCGCGGGCACCGGCTGGCCCTTGCCCAGATCCTTGGCCGCGGTAAAGAAGCCCTTGAGCCCGGGCAGGCCTTCCACCTTGCCGCCCTCGGCCACCTTGGGGCTGGTCTGCACCGAGCCGCCCTGCTGTTTGGCCAGCTTGGCCAGGCTCTCGCCCATGGCCAGCTTGTCGAAGGCGCGCTCGGCCGCGGCCTGGGCCAGGTTCTTGGCTTGGGTGTCCCCCAGGCGCCCCTTGATCTCCACCTTGACCTCTTCAAGGGGGGTCACCGAGGCCTGCTCGTGGCCGGTGACCTTGACCACGTGCCAGCCGAACTGGGTGCGCACCAGGCCGATCTCGCCGGGCTTCATCTTGAAGGCCAGCTCCTCGAAGGGGCCCACCATGGAGCCCCGGCGGAACCAGCCCAGGTCGCCGCCCTTGGGGGCGCTGGGGCCCTGGGAATACTTTTTGGCCAGGGCCGCGAAATCGGCCCCCTTCTTCTTGGCCAGGGCCATCACCTCTTCGGCCTTTTTCTTGGCCGCCTCCACCTCGGCGGGCGAGGGCTTCTCGGGCAGGGTGATGAGAATGTGGCTGGCCTTGACCTGCTCGGGCTTGGAGTAGCGGTCGCGCTCCATGTCGTAGGTGTCGGCCACGTCGCGATCGCTGATCTTGACCTGGTCGCGCTGGGCGCTGACCGGGAACACCAGATAGTCGAAGGTCACGGTGGCCGGAGCCATGTAGGCGCTTTGGTTCTTCTGGTAGTAGTCCTTGATCTGCTGCTCGGTGGCCTTGACTTCCTTGCGGTAGTCCTCGGGCTTGAACAGGCGGTAGACTCCCTTGACCTTGGCCAGGCGGCGGGACATGACGTCGTTCACCTCCTGGGGGGTCACCTGGCCGGCGCCGGCCACCAGGGCGGCCAGCTTTTCCATGCGCAGTTCCTGGCGCAGCCCGGCCTCGTAGTCGGCGGGGGTCAGGCGGTTGCGCTCCAGGATGATCCGGTAGAGGCGCTCGTCGAAGCGGCCGTCCTTTTGGAACATGGGGGTGGAAGCCACCCGCGCGGCCACCTCCTGGTTGCTCACCTGCACGGCCAACTGGTTGGCCGCCTGGGTGAGTAGCACCTGGTCCACCAACTGGTCCAGGGCCTGCTGGCGCAGGTTGAGCAGGGGGGCCACCTGGTCGAACTGGGCTCCGAAGCGCTGCTTGCCCTGCTCCATCAGGTTGGCGTAGACCTCCGAGGCCCTGGCCTCGGAGATGGTCTCCCCGTTGACCTTGACCGCCACGCGGGCCGGTCCTTCGCCGTAGTTGTAAACGCCCCAACTCAGGGCGAAAGCCAGGGCGATGGCGCCCAATAGGATTTTGATCATCCAGTTGCCGGCGTGCTTGCGCATCAATTGCAGCATGGCAGGTGGTCTCCCGCTGGTTTTCCAATTCTCTCGGGCCGTTATCAATAGAGGCCAAAGCTATCACGCCGTAGCCTCTCAGTCAACGCGCAGAGGACGCATCCTGTGCTTGGCCCCGGCGCGCACCTGGCATATAATTGCCCAACTTCCCATGGACTAAGGAGCAGCACCACCCATGGCCCGTCGCACCGACATCTGTGCCCAACAGTTGCCCACCGTGGCCATGTCCCTGGTGGATGCAGGAAGCCTTGCCCCCCTAACCTCCGATGCCACCGTTCGTTTGCACACCGTTACCAAGACCGGGGTCGAGCTGATCCTCAAGCGGCCTTTTATCGACGGATCCCACGTGCTTATGGACGTACACAACATCACCCAGAAGTTGATCCAGGTGACCTTGCCCGGCGGGGAGGGCGAGGCGCCGGAAGGCCTGCGCCTTTGGGGAGACGTGGTGCGTTTCAACCGCCTGGAAGGGGCCGAGGGGCCCTGCTTTTTGGTGGAGCTGGCCTGGATCAAAGACAAGCCGGCCAGAGACGTCCGCCAGCGCCTGCTCAAGCGTCTGGGACGTTTGAACAGGAGCGGTGGGGAGCGGGCCTCCTGATGTTCCGCCGTTTTCCGGTCCTGTTTCTTTGCCTCGCCGCCCTTTGCCTGACGGCCCCCTTCGCCTGGGCCGCCCCAAAGCAAGAATTTTATTTCCGGGTGCTGGACAGCCACGACCGGCTGATCAAGGACGCCCGCATGGAGGTCACGCCCCTGGCCGGAAAGCCGGAGGGAGGCCCCGGCTTCTCCATGGACAAGGACGGGGTGATCCGCCTGTGGTGGCTGCCCCGGGGCCAGGAGGCCATACCGGGAGCCAGCGACCAGGTGATTCGCTGGACCAGCGCCTTTCACTGGCGCATCAGCGCGCCCGGCTTTCTTGCCGCCGTGGGCACCATCAACCGGCAGTCCACCACCCGCACCATGTCCGACCCCCTCTTGGCCAAGCTGAACCAGGACCCCGACACCGTGGCCCACGGCGAAAACGTGCTTTTGCGCCGCCCGGAGGAGATGTTCGCCTGGGATCCCAAGGCCCATCCCCCCAGCGGCCCCTTGAGCCAGGCCTGCGGGAAGCTGCACCTCAAGGAGGCCCGGGTGGCCCGCCGCCTGGGGGCCTCTTTCGCCTGGCCCGCCTTCGACCTCAAGGGCGACACCCTGGAGATCCATTTCGATTGGGTGGGGGCTCCCTGGGGCAACCAGGCCCAGGCCCCGCTCACCGGCAAGGTGGCTCTCTTGACCGGCCTGCCCCTGATGATCGCCGTGGGCCAGGACCTGCCCCCCCTGCCCCAGGTGAAAAACCTGCGCCTGGTCTTCCACAGCTCCATCTCCCCGCCGGACGACCCCTACGCCATGCCGACGCCCGCCCAGGTCATCATGCAAGCCCCGCTCAGCGAGGTGCGCCGCCTGGGCCAAGGGGAGACGGGCGCCCGTGAATTCATGGCCGCCCACCCACCCCGGATGGAAGGCGGCCCCCCGCCCGCTAAAAAGCCCGCGCGCGAGGCGCAGACCGCTCCCAAGCCGGGCCCGCCCCAGGGGAAGAAGCAGCCATGAAGCAAGACGTACTGCAAAAGGCCCACCTGCTCTATGAACTAGAAGGCCGCCGCCTAGAGAGCCTGCTGGAGCGCGACCCCACCTACAGCGGGGTGCTGGAGCGCCTGACCCAGGCCGAGCGCCGCCTGGCGGGCAACGACCAGGCCGGAGCCCAGGCCATGGCCGAGGCCCGAGCCCTGCTCTTGGAGATGGCCCGGGAGACCAGCTTCAAGATGGGCTACCTCCTGGCCCACGACTATCCCCTGGAAGAGGCGTTCGGCATCTGATCGCCGCCCATCTGCCTGGCCGAGGAAACAACCCATGTCCTATGGCATCGAACCCATGCTCCCGGAACACGGCCCGGCGGTGCTGGCCGTACTGAATCATCACATCTCCAGCGGGTTCGCCGCCTATCCCAGCACCCCCCTGCCCAACGAGGCCTGGGGGCGTTTCATGCAGGCCTTGGGCGGCTACCCGGCCTACGTGGTCAAGCACCAGGCCGAGGTGGTGGATTTCGGCGCGCTCAAGCCCTATCTCATGCCCGACACCCTGGCCCGCACCGCCGAGGTGAGCTATTTCATCCTGCCCGGGCACACCGGCCAGGGCCTGGGAGCGCGCTTGTTGGACACCCTCATCGGCGAGGCTCGGGCCAGGGGCGTAGACAACCTGCTGGCCAACGTTTCCTCGCTCAACGAGGGCAGCCTGCGCTTTCATGAACGCCACGGCTTCGTGCAGGTGGGACGATTCCCCAAGGTGGGGCGCAAGTGGGACCAGGATTTCGATCTGATCTGGTTGCAGAAGGCGCTGTAGGTATCGCCCGGTTGCGGGACGGGAAGCCTTCTACCCAACCTACGCGTTTTCCGAGATAGCGTAGGTCGCTTTAAGCGCGGCCAAGCCCGACAATTCCCCCGGCACCCAAAAGAAACGCCCCGCCCGAAACCGGGCGGGGCGCTGATGATTCAAGCTTAGCGGTCTAGAGCTTGCGGGCGTCGAAGACCCGCTTGGCCTTGCCCTCGGAGCGCTCGATGCTCTTGGGCGGCACGGCGCGCACCTTGACCCCGATGCCGATGATGCCCCGGATGCGGCTCTCGATGTCCTTTTCCACCTCGCGCAGCTTTTCCTCGCCCAGGTCGTAGACCTCGGGCTTGGCTTCCACGTCCACGCTCAGGGCGTCCAGGTAGCCCTTCTTGCGGATGATCAGGACGTACTGGGGCTCCACCTCGGGAACCTCCAGGAGGATGGACTCTATCTGGCTGGGGAAGACGTTGACCCCGCTGATGATGAGCATGTCGTCGGAGCGGCCGAAGACCTTCTTCATCTTGAGCAGGGTGCGCCCGCAGGAGCACTTCTCGCGCTTGAGCTCGGTGATGTCGCGGGTGCGGTAGCGGATCATGGGCATGGCCCGCCGTTGGATGGCGGTGAACACCAGCTCGCCCTTTTCGCCCAGGGGCAGCACTTCCTCGGTGACCGGGTCGATGATCTCGGCCAGGATGTGGTCCTCGTTTACGTGCAGATAGCCGTCTTTGGCCGGGCAGGAGAAGGCGGTGCCCGGCCCGCCCAGCTCGGTGAGACCGTAGGCCTCGCAGGCGTCGATGCCCATGCGCTGCTCGATCTCGTCGCGCATCTCCACCGTCCAGGGCTCGGCCCCGAACACGCCCACCCTGAGCGGCAGCTCGCGGATGTCCACGCCCATGTCCGAGGCCTTCTCGGCGATGGTCAGGGCGTAGGATGGGGTGCTGAACAGCACCGTGGAGCCGAAGTCCTTCATCAGGGTTATCTGGCGTTCGGTCATGCCCGAAGAGGCGGGGATCACCGTGCAGCCCAGCTTTTCGGCCCCCTGGTGGAAGCCCAGGCCGCCGGTGAACAGGCCCAGGCCGTAGGCGTTCTGCACGATGTCGTCGCCGGTGATGCCCGCGGCGTCCATGTTGCGGGCCATGCACTCGGCCCACTGGTCCAGATCCTCGGCGGTGTAGGGGCCGGTGATGGGCTTGCCGGTGGTGCCCGAGGAGGCGTGCACCCGAACCACCTGGTTCATGGGCACCGCGCACAGGCCGAAGGGGTAGTTATCCCTCAGGTCGGTCTTTACCGTAAAGGGCAGGCGCCCCAGGTCCTCCAGGCTTTTCACGTCCTGGGGACTGACCCCCACCTCGTCGAATTTCTTTTTGTAAAAAGGAATTCGCTCGTAGACCCAGGCCACGGTTTCCTTCAGCTTGTCCAGCTGAAAGGCCTGCATCTCGTCGGTGGACATGGTCTCGAATTTTTCGTCCCACATAAACCAATCCCTCCCTGAGGCTGAAGGCGCGCAAGGGCCGTTTCGGCGACCCCCGGCCGCCCCAAAGCCCTGCGCCAAACAACTAGCGACTACTAACCCCTCTGGGCTTTTTTAGCACAGCGGCCAAGAAATGAGCAAGCTACTTTTTAGCTAAATTGTAACTTCGCGGCCCCGGAACCAAAGTGGCATCCTTCATAATAATGTGATTGTTTTCCAACGTTTACGCGGAAACTACCCGTCGAGGCCTTTTCCTTGCAGATTCGCGGCGTTGGCCATGAGCGCGGCCACCGGCTCCAGGCCGTAGGCGCTATGCTGCTCGATGGCCTTGAGCACAGAACCGCCGCCGGTGAAGAAGTAGTATTGCGCGTTGTCCAGCACCGACAGATACAGGCCGGGGCACAGGTCCTTGAACTCCTGCAGGGTGTCGCCGCCGCCGTAGAGCTTGGCCGCCGCCCGGTTGGCGTCGATGGTGGTGTCCAGGGCCCGGCTGCCATCGGTGAAGTGGGGGGTGAAGCCCATCACCGCGTTGACGAAGATGCTGGCCGCCTGGCCCAGGGCCAAGGCCACCGCCGGGGCTTCGAAGCTCTTGGGGTCGATGTCCAACACGTAGCCCAGCTCCATGCCCGGCTTCAGCTCGCTCAGGGCCCGGGTGCGGTACTTGCCCTCCTCGCGGCCCAAGATGTCGCTTTCCACGATGTAGGGCAGCTCGATGATCTTGCCCGCCTCGGCGTCGGCGGTCACCAGGTCCCGGGCCGCGGCGATGTCCTCCTCGGCCACCCCGGCGATCTTCACCCCGTACTTGGCGCACAGATAGGTATTGTAGATCACCCCGCCCAGGATGAGGCGGTCCACCTGCTGATACAGGGCCTGCAAGGGGCCGATCTTGGTGTCGTACTTGGCCCCGGCCACCACCCCCACAAAGGGCCGGGCCGGGTTGAGCACCAGCTCCAGATGGCGCATCTCGTCTTGCAACAGATAGCCCGCGTAGGAGGGCAGGTGCTTGGTCACGTCGAAGGTGGAGGCGTGGGGCTGCCAGGAGCCGAAGGCGTCGTTGACGTACACGTCGGCCAGCCCGGCCAGCTGCAGGGCGAAGTCCTCGCGGGCCTCCCCCTTGGCCTCCTCGCCCGCGAACCAGCGGGTGTTGGGCAGATAGATGCCCGCGATCTCGCCCTCGCGCAGGCGGCGGATGTTGTGGTTGATGCTGGTGTCGATGGCCGTGATGCCCTGTTCCCCGGCCGGGAAGGAGGGCACCTCGATCTTCACGTGCAGCTTGCTCTCCAGGTAGGCCACGATGGGCTCCACCCCGCTGTCGGCGCTCACCTTGATCGTGCCGGCCTTCTTGTCCCGGGGGCGGCCCACGTGGGTCATCATGATGGGCTTGCCCCCCTGGGCCACGATGTAGAACAGGGTGCCCAGGGTGCGGTCGATGCGGAAGGGGTCGTTGATGATCCCCTTCTTGACCACGTTGTGGTCGAAGCGCACCAAGACCACCTTGTCCCTCAGCGAGGCCTGCTGCACCAGGGGCAGCCTCTGATCCAAACTAGCCAACTCCATGGCCACCTTCTCCTTGTCGGCCCCTTCGGGCGGGGCGTCGCGCGCGGTTGGTTGGGTTTACCCCATCATTGTAATGCAAGCGCCCGGCCCAGCGAAGCGCATACGCAACGGATACGCCCGGCAACGCGGCTATCGGCCACCTGGCCAAGCCGGCCGGGCAAAAAAATAAGGCCCCGCCCTGTGGGCGAGACCCCCTAACCAAACCCCGCTTGGGGCTCAGGCGTCGAGCTTTTTGATGCGGTCGCCGGCCACGGCCATGGCCAGCACCGAGATGATGAACATGGGGAAGGTCACCCAGAAGCGCTCCAAGCTGCTGGCCAGGATGTAGAGCCCCGTGAAAACCGCCGAACCTATCAAGCCGTAAACCACCTGCATCGTTTTCATGGGGCCGCCTCCTTGCTCCGGTTGTTCTTGCTTACCTATGACCATAGCACATTAGCGCCCCGTCTCCAAAAGCACCCGCCCCCCCACGGGCATAAGCAGCACCCGGCCGCGCCACTGGGGATGCTTGGCCACGTAGTTATTTATGTCCTGGGCGGGCCAGGCGGCGGGGCCGTCGCCCAGATCGAGCACTCCCCACTGGGTGGGCACCAGGCGCCGCGCCCCCAGATCGGCGAAGGCTTGGAACAGCTCGGGCACGTCCATGTGGGCGTAGTGCATGAACCAGCGCGGCTGGTAGGCCCCGGCCCCCAACAGCGCCAGGTCGATGTCCGGCCAGCGGCGGCCGATCTCCTTGAAGCCCTTGAAGTAGCCGCTGTCCCCGCCGTAGTAGATTTTCTCCCCGCCCCGCTCCAGCATCCACGAGCCCCACAGGCTCTCGTTGTAGCCCTGGCCCAGGCGGCGGCTCCAGTGCTGGGTGGGCAGGAAGGTGAAGGTGGCGCCGCCCACCTCCGTGCTCTGCCACCAGTCCAGCTCCCGCACCTGTTTGGCCCCCATCTCCCGGAGCAGCTCCCCCAGGCCCAGTGGGCACAGGAACAGCGCCTCCCGCCCGGCCAGGGCGGCCACCGAGTCGGAATCCAGGTGGTCGTAGTGGTTGTGGCTGATGAGCACCACCACCCCCCGGGGCAGGGCCCGGGGCCCGAAGGCCGGGGGCACCAGGCGGCTCACTATGGCCGCCCTTTGGGAGAAAAAGGGATCGGTGATCACCACCTGGCCGCCCCACTGCACCACGTAGGTGGCATGGCCCACCCAGGTCAGGCTGGCCGGGGCCGCCGGGTCGCGCAGATAGGCCCCGTCGTTGGCCACGGTGGGGGTGGGAAAGTCCGCGTCGTTCAGGTCGCCCAGGCTGGAGCGGCTAAGCCACCAGCGAAAGAGGTCCCAGCTGGACTTGTCTTGGGGCAGCCAGGGATTGAAATAGCGGCCCTCGGCGTCCTGGTGGGGGGCGTGGAGTTTGGCCGGATCGGTGGCGGTCACGGTCTTATGCCAGGCGGCTTCGTCAAAGGGCTTGGGGCTCAGGCACCCCACCCCCAACAAGAGCAGGGCCATCGCCAGCCCCGTGCCCAGGCGGCGGCGTATGCGGGCGTAGTTGCACATAATTTATACAATGACCCGGATCGCGAACTTAGGCAATAGCCAAGCCGCCTCAGGCCTTCCAGCGGCCCCGGTCCAGTTCCCGTAGCTTGCCCTCCAACAAGCGGGCCAGGTCTTCCAGGTTGTCCCGCCCGCCCAAGAGGTTGCCGTGGATCTCCACGTGCAGTTTCACCGCCGGGGCCGCCGCCCCCTCCCGCGAAAACCCCTGGTTAAGCGCCTTGAGCGCCGGCAGGCTGGCGGCGGTCACCGCCTCCGAGCGCACCACGTACTCGCCCCGCCGGGCGATGAGCGGCACCTCGTCGTGGGCCAGCGAGCTTATCAGCGCCCCGGCGCGGGCCTTGGGCCAGCCCATCACCCGGCCCCCCTGGTGCATCGTCAGCATCTCCATGCCGCCGCTGCCCTGGGAAAACGCCGCGCCTCCGCCGTCGCTGGTGGTGATCTTCATCGTCCCGCCCGCGCCTTTCACCTGCTTCATGCTGCCTATCAGGCCCTTGATGGCCTGGGTGCCGTCCTGGGCTCCCTTGGTGAGCCCGCCCAGCGTCTTGCTCACGAAAGAGTCGAGCGCCTGGTCGAACTGCGCGGCCTCCTGCCCGCCGCTTTGGAAGCTCTCGGCCAGCCCCCATATCTCCTCGCGGAAGGCCCGGGCCTCCTCGCCGGTGAGCCCCAAACGCTGGGCCAGCTCGTCGATGCGCTTGTCGTAATTCCTGGCCGCCGTGTCGCTCATGGCGAAGCTGTTGATGGACAGGTTCATGGACTCCACCAGCCCGGTCACCTCGTTCTCCAGGCTGTTGGCCGCCTGGCCCGAGGCCACGAACTCCTGGGACAGCGGGTCCAGCGAGGCCACCAGGGCGTCCACCTGCTCCTGGGAATAGCCGGCCACGTTCTTCAGGTGCTCCAGGGCCTCGGCCGCCTGTTTGGCCGATTCGCTGAACAGGGTGAAGTTGTAGCCGGTACCGGCCGACAGCTCATCCACCCCCGCCCCGCGCAGCTCGGCCACGCTGTTTTTCATGAAGTTGGCGTTGGTTTGCCAGTTGGCCTTGGCCGTCTCGGGGCTCATGGTGTTTTCGATGCCCAAAAGGTCGTTGATCTGGCTGTGGAACAACGCGCCGACCATCCCCGGCGCGAGCCCTATGGCAAACGCGCCCGCCGGGCTGGCCAGGGCCGCCCCCGCGCCGCTCAGCAGCGAGCTGGAGGAACCGGCCCCCTCGGTCGCGGCGGTCACCCCCGCGAACTCACCTGCCATATCGACCCCATAGGCAGCAGCCATATCGGCGGCGGACTTGGTAATGGCCTCCATGGCCGCGCCGGAAATTACCTCGGCGCCCCCCCCGAACAGCGAGCCAACCCAGGAGGTGATGCCTTCCACCGCCCCCAGGCCCGGCAGGGCCGCGAACTCCCAGGCCTCGGTAAAAGTGGCTCCGTCCTTTATGGCCTCCAGGAAACCGCCCGCGCCGCCGTCCCAGCCTTCGCCGAATATGGCCGGGATGACGTCGAACAGGCCGAAGCCGTCGCCGGAGAACAGCCCGGTGAACCAGTCCGACACCGGGTCGAACACCAGTTTCTTGAACATGTTCTGCACCCCGGTGAGGGCGCGGTCCAGGGGCGCGCCCAAGAGCTTGTCCCACAGGCCCTCCAGCTTGGTGCCCATGTCGTCCCAGGACTTTTCCCAGATGTCGCCCACCTTGTCCATTTCGCCGTCAAAGGCCGCCGAGACCGTGCCCTTGAGGGCGTTTTTGGTGGAGTCCTTCACCACCTTTTCCGCGTCGTTCCAGGTTTTGACCACGTCCGTGGCCATGCCGGACATGAACAGGTCGAATTGGCGGCCGGCGGATGTTCCGATTGTGTCAAGGGCGCTTTCAAATTGGCCTACCCATTTTTTCAATTCTGAACCGGCGCTAACTAAACTTTGAGGATTAAGCTGCGCATTTAATTGTAAATTCATTGAAATTGTATTGCTCGGACTCATGCTGTGCTCTCCCAGCAAGGGTTTCCTGATTTTCTGCACAAGCTCCGGAGCCCTTCCATCACTCCAACTCACAAAAATATTTCCTCAACAAATATTTAGTGTTATGCTAATTAGGTACATTGTGCATATTTAATCCAAATTTTTCCAGCACCGGGGGGACGCATGAAAGCTATAAATATCATTGCCATAATCGCTATTTCCTTCGTCGCCGGAATGTTCGGCGGGGCCTTTTCAGAGCGTGTTTTCGCCAATCCCAAAGCAGAAGCGAAAATCCAAGAGCAGATCCTCGCCCGTGGATTTTTTTTGGTTGATGAAAATAACAGGCCTCGAGCGGGTATGTCTTTTGATAAGGGCGGCAATCCTGTCGTGTACGTACGAGACCAATCTGGAAACATTCGGGGCTACCTGGTTGATTTACAAGGCGGCCCCATGCTGGCGCTTACAGACGAGAAGGGACGGGATTCAGTTGTCATGGGGGCGGGCGATGACGGTAAGTCAACAATCGGAATGATGGCGGCCAACAACAAGCCACGTGTAGCAATCAACTACACTCCCGGCCGTGGTCCGGGCCTAGCACTTTTTGACGACGACAACGTGGGCAAGGCAGGGCTGGCTATCATCCACGGAAAGCCGGTTATCGGACTCAACAAGGCAGATGGCACTCCAGCTATCGCAATGTCCTACGACCCAAAAAGGGAAGCGGCTCTGCTCGGCTTCTTGAACAGCCGCAACGAGGCCAAGGCCGGTTTTGGCCTCATGAACGACAAGCCCCTGCTTTTCGCCTACCGCCCCGACGACACCGGCCTGCTGTTCAACATCCAGCGCGACGGCCGCCCGGCCCTGGGCCTGCTCACCGAGGGCCGCCCCGAGTGGTCCGCCACCGGCACCGTGCCCCAAATGCCCGCCCTAGACGGCATCCTGGATCAGGTCTTGCGCTAGCTCAATTGACATACGGGGGGAAGTCATGAAAGCCATCCACATCGTCGCCATAATCGCCATTTCCTTCGTCACCGGGATGTTTGGCGGGACTTTCTCGGAGAGGGTTTTCGCCAATCCCAAAGCAGAAACGAAAATCCACGACCATATCCTCGCCCGTGCTTTTAATCTGGTTGATGAAAAAAGCAAAATTAGAGCAAGCATAGCTTTTTCTGGTGATGGCCAACCTATGTTGTGCGTCGGAGACGAAACCGGGAAGCCTAGGGGCTTCCTATCTTGTGCCGTCGATGGGCCAATATTTGCCCTCGTGGACAAGGCGGGCGAGTCAAACGTGTTTTTGAAGGCCAACGACGATGGCAGTTCGATGATGGCCCTGATGAAAGACGCGAACCACGCGCGCCTAATGATGAGGTACAGCCCCGGCCGGGGTCCGGGAATGGTTCTTTTTGATGACGACAACGTAGGTAAGGCAGCAGTGGCCATAATAGAAGGTCAGCCGACCTTCGCCGTGAACCAACCGAACGGCAAACCGGCAATTACCATGTCTTACGACCCCAAGAGAAAAGCGTCCCTGCTGGGCTTCCTAAACAGCCGCAACGAGGCCAAGGCCGGTTTCGGCCTCATGAACGACAAACCCCTGCTCTTCGCCTACCGCCCCGACGACACTGGCCTGCTGTTCAACATCCAGCGCGACGGCCGCCCGGCCCTGGGCCTGCTCACCGAGGGCCGCCCCGAGTGGTCCGCCACAGGCACCGTGCCCCAAATGCCCGCCCTGGACGGCATCCTGGATCAAGTCTTGCGCTAGCTCAATCGACATACGGGGGGAGCCATGAAAGCTCATCACATCGTCGCCATAATCGCCATTTCCTTCATCGCCGGGATGTTCGGCGGGACCTTTTCGGAACGTGTTTTCGCCAATCCCAAAGCAGAAGCGAAAATCCAAGAGCAGGTAATCGCCCGTGGATTTTTTTTGGTTGATGAAAATGACAGACCCCGCGCAGGCATGTCCTTTGACCCTGCTGGTCAGCCCGTAATCTATGTAAAAGATAACGTGGGGAAAGTTCGTGGTTACTTGGGGTGCGAGCAAAGGGGACCCATGCTGGCGCTTAACGACGAAAACGAGAAAAAATCTGTACTTCTTAGCGCGTTAAACGGTGGCAAGTCGATGATAGGGCTGATGGGTAAAGAAGAACAAGCACGTATAACAATGACTTATGATCCAGAGCAGAGTACGGCTTTAATTCTAAGCGACGACGAAAATATAGCAAAGGCACTCGTGTCAGTTACCAACGGCAAACCGAGTGTTTTTCTCACGCAGGGGGACAAAAAACCTGCCGTGGCTATGCTCTGGGGGTCTAACCGGGGAGCCCTGCTGGGGTTCTGGAACAGCCACAACGAAGGCAAGGTGGCTCTGGGCTTGAAAGACGACAAACCGATTCTCTTCGCCTACCGCCCCGACGACACCGGTCTACTGTTCAACATCCAGCGTGACGGCCGCCCGGCCCTGGGCCTGCTCACCGAGGGCCGCCCCGAGTGGTCCGCCACCGGCACCGTGCCCCAAATGCCCACCCTGGACGGCATCCTGGATCAGGTCTTGCGCTAGCTCAATTGACATACGGGGGGAAGTCATGAAAGCCATCCACATCGTCGCCATAATCGCTATTTCCTTCATCGCCGGCATGTTCGGCGGGACCTTTTCGGAACGTGTTTTCGCCAATCCCAAAGCAGAAGCGAAAATCCACGAGCAGATAATCGCCCGTGGATTTTTTTTGGTTGATGAAAATAAAAAAACCCGTGCAGGCATGTCCTTTGACCCTACTGGTCAGCCCGTAATTTACGTAAAAGACAAAAATGGAGCGGTTAGGGCCTACATGGCTTGCGAGAAAGGTGGGCCGCTGGTCGCCCTGAATAACAGCAGGGAAGAGATGTCCGCGTACATGGAGGCAGATGGCGATGGTAGCTGCTCAATGGGACTTATGGGAGCAAAAGAAAAAGCGCGGCTAACGATAGTCTACAAGCCAAATAAGGGGCCTATGCTGGGGATGTTCGACGAAAACAACATATCCAAAGCGTTTATGATGGTTGCTCGCGGTAAACCGAGCATATCCCTTCTCCAAGACGACAAGAAGCCGGCAATAACTATGCTTTGGGGGCCTAACCGGGGTGCTTTGCTGGGGTTCTGGAACAGCCGCAACGAGGCCAAGGCGGGTTTCGGCCTCATGAACGACAAGCCCCTACTTTTTGCCTACCGCCCCGACGACACCGGCCTGCTGTTCAACATCCAGCGCGACGGCCGCCCGGCCCTGGGCCTGCTCACCGAGGGCCGCCCCGAGTGGTCCGCCACCGGCACCGTGCCTCAGATGCCCGCCCTGGACGGCATCCTGGATCAGGTCTTGCGCTAGAGCAGGGACCGCCAGCGGGCCAGCTCCGCCGGGCGCGCCCGGCGGCGGCCGCTGAGCCGGTGCCAGGCCTTGGCCTCCCACTCGCCGCACAGGGCGTGCAGGGGCTCGCCCTGCTCGTGGGGCGGGTTGGGGCCCAGGCGCTGGGCCAGGGCCTCGGCCTCCCCGGCCAGGCGTTGGTGCAGATCGGGCCAAGCCAGGGCCGCCGCGCCCCAGGCCTCCAGCCGCCGGGCCAACAGCCAGCCCCAGGCGGGCGGCGCGTCCGTCAGCCAACCCCAGGCGGCCAACTCCTCCCGCGAGCCCGGGCCCAGCCCCGCCGCCGTGGTGGCCACCTCCGGGCCGAAGGCCAACAGGCGCATCACCGGGTTTCGGCGCGGGCTGCCGAAGGCCAGGCTCTCCAGCCCCGCGCACAGCTCCAGCAGGGCCTCGCGCGCCGGTTGCTCCAGGGCGGCGAAGGCCCGGGCCGGGGGGCAGCTCTCCCGGGCGCACTTTTCCTGGAACCCGGTGGGCCCTCGCAGGTCGCGGCCCTGGTTGTGGGCCGGGTGCAACAGGCAGCCCGCCACCCGCCCCCGTTGGTCCAGATAGCCCAGGCCGGGGCACCAGTAGCCGGTGATGGGCTTGGTGGGCGGCCCCTCTTCGCGCATCCGGCGGGTGTTGTCGGCCAAGAGGCGGCGCAGGCTGCCCAGGTGGTCGGCGTGGTCGTAGCCCGCCGGGCGGATGGGCGGGCAGCAGGCCACGCAGCTAAGCCCCCGCCCCGGCGAGCACAACAGCAGACCGCTGTGCTTCACAGGTCGTCCTGGGCCGGGCGCACCCGCGCCGGGTCCAGCCCCTGGTGGGCCAGCCAGCGGCGCACCGCGTTCAGATAGCGGGCCAAAAACACCTCGTGCCCCCCCAGGGCCCGGCGGCCGAAAAAGAAGTTGATCTCCAAAAGCAGCGCCTCGCCCTCGGCGGTGATGAGCACGTCCACCCCGGCCAGGTCCAGCCCGGCCGCCGCTTGCAGCCGCCGGGCCAGGCCCACCGCCGCCGCCCGCTCCTCAGGCGGGCCGTCCTTGACGAGCGTGCCGCCCTGGCACAGGTTGGCCCGAAACTCCTCCTCCCGCGCCCGCCGCCAATACACGTCGGCCGCGTCGTGCAACAGCTCCACCCTGATATCCACCGCGCCGGGGTGGTAGCGCTGCAACACCAGGCCCGAGGGCCCCCGGTGACACCAGGTCTCCAGCCGCCCGGCCAGGCCCCGCAGCTCGGCGGGATCGCTGACCAAAAACACGTTCTCCCCCATGCCGCCGCCCGCGCCCTTGGCCACCAGCGGCGCGCCCAGGGCGGCCACCTCGGCCCGGCCCGCCTCCCAGGCCGCGGCCGCGCTCTCCAGGTCGGCGAACTCCAGCGTGGCCGGATGGGGCAGGCCCAAGTCACGGAACAGGCGGTAGTTGCCCACCTTGCCGTCGTGGCTCAGATGCACCGCCGGATTGGGGAAAAAGGGCGCGCCGGAGGCTTGGGCCAGCTCGAACAGGTCGGCCCGGCAGATCTGGGGCAACAGGATGGCCGCCGCCTGGCCGGTGGCTTCGCGGTCGCGCTCGTCCAGGGGACGCTGCGACACCAGCATCAGGTTGATATCGGCCTCCAGGCCGGGATGATAGCTTACGATGGGCCGGGGCATGGTTTCCTCCCGTGGGGGGAGTCTAGCGCCCCTGGTACAGGCGGTCCACCCCCGCCTCCAGACCGGCCTCGGCCAGCAACCGGGCCTCGGCATCCAAGTCCCACTCCAGGCGCACGATCTCGGCCCGGGGCTCCGCGCCCAGCTCGATCAGGGCGTAGGAAGCCCGGGGGTCGCCGTCCTTGGCCTTGCCCACGCTGCCGGGGTTCACCACCAGGCCGCCGCCCACCCGGCGCACGAAAGGCAGGTGGGTGTGGCCCAGGCACAGGATGGCCGCCCCTGCCCGCTCCAACCAGGCGGCCAGCTCGGCCTCGGGATGGTCGGGATAGACGTACTGGCGCACCGCGTCCGGGCTGCCGTGGGTGGCCACCAGGCGGCCCGCCGGGGTCTGAAGCTCTATCTCATGGGGAAGCTTGGACAAAAAATCGCGGGTGTCGTCCCGCACCCGCCGCTCGGTCCAGGCGAACACCGCCCTGGGCTCCGGGCCGATGCCCCGGCGCAGGAAGTCGTCAACCCCCTGCTCCCCCCCGGCCAGCACCGCCAGGTCGTAATTGCCGGCCACGCAGGGCCAGCCGGAGCGGGCCACGGCCCGGGCCACCTGGTTGGGACGGGCCAGATAGCCCACCAAGTCGCCCAGCACCAGGACTTGTTCTACGTTGCGCCGCGCCAGGTCGGCTTGCACCGCCCTCAGGGCGCTGAGGTTGGCGTGCAGGTCGCTCAGGACCGCCAGGGCCGTCACGAAGCCTGGGGCCTAGAAATAGCCGGGGCGAAACACCTTGCCCGCCGGTTTCTGATCGCCGCCCGCGCCGCCGGAGCCCTTGTCGTCGTAGTGCGCCTGCACCTTGGCCTTGAGCACCCGGGAGGGCCGGAAGGTCACCACCTTGCGGGGGGGCAAGAGCAAGGGGTCTCCGGTTTGGGGGTTGCGCCCGCGCCTTTCGGCCTTTTCGCGCACCGACCATTTCCCGAAGCCGCTTACCAGCACCTCGTCGCCGGTGGCCAGGGACTGTTTGATCAACTCCAGGCCCCGTTCCACCGCGTCGGCGGCCTCGGCCTTGGTCAACTGCCCTTGTGCATAGACTTGGGCTACAATGTCCGCTTTGGTCAAGGTCATTGCCTGCCGCTCCTGAAAAGTTACTCAGAGTTTAGTAAGTTTAGGACGTTATGCCATATAAAGTCAAGGGGGGGCCGCCCGGGGCCGGGCGTGCCGCGGGGCGGCGGGCGGCCGGGGGCCAGCTTGTCCTTGACTGGCGCGGCAGCGGAGTGTAGATAATTCCTTCATCGCCTTGGGCCCGGGCCGGGGCGAAAAACAAACTGAGGTCCGAACTCCTAAAACCAAGGAGGTCCCCATGGGGCGGCCTCGCTGCTCCGGCAAAGGCCCAAAAAGGCCGAGGCCGGTAGGGGCGGGGTTTGATTTACGTTTAATATCCTGCTGCTGGACTACCGGCAGGCTCTCCGTCGCGGCGCTGACCGCCGGGCGGCGGCCGTGGCGCTTTGCTGCTGCGGACCGGGAGGGAGGCGATTATGAAAGCCCTCGGAAGCCACCTGATCCTAGAACTCTATTCCTGCCCGGCCGCCTTGTTGGACGATCCGCAGCACGTCGCCTCGGTGATGACCTCTGCGGTTGAGGCATCCGGCGCGACCCTCATCAAGCCCTTTTTCCACCAGTTCGCGCCCCAAGGGGTCAGCGGCGTCATCATCATCAGCGAATCCCATTTCACCATCCACACCTGGCCGGAATACGGTTACGCCGCCGTGGACGTTTTCACCTGCGGCGATGTCATCGACATGGACGTGGCCGCCCAGACCCTGCGCGACGGCTTCCGGGCCCAGTCGATACAAAAGATGATGTTCAGCCGGGGCATGCTGGATCTGCCGCCCGAGATGATCAAACACAAGCCCGACGCCCAGGCCCTGCCCCTGCCGGTGGAAAACTAGCCCCATCGCCACGATCTCCGGGCGGGGCGCCCCGCCCGGATTTTGCTTGCCGGGAGCCGCCATGCCCAAGTATTCGCAACCTCAAGACGACGCCTTGTATTTGGAGCCCGCCGACCTGCAGGGCTCCCTGGGCCTGGCCCTCAAGGTGGACCGGGTGCTTTTTCACGAGCGCACCCAGTACCAGGACCTGCATATCCTGCAATGCGGACCCCTGGGCCGGGTGCTCCTGCTGGACGGCATCATCCAAACCACCGAGATGGACGAGGCGGGCTATCACGAGATGCTGGTTCACGTGCCCCTACTCACCCACCCCGCCCCCAGCCGGGTGTTGATCATCGGCGGGGGCGACGGTGGCACCCTGCGCGAGGTGCTCAAGCACCCCACGGTGCAGCGTGTGGACATGTGCGAGATCGACGGCGGGGTGGTGGAGGCGGCCAAGCGCTACTTCCCCGGCCTGGCCACGGGCTTCAGCGACCCGCGCCTGAACCTGACCATCGGCGACGGGGTGGCCTTCGTGCGGGAGGCGGCCCAGCCCTACGACGCCATCCTCATCGACAGCTCCGACCCCGACGGCCCGGCCGAGGGCCTGTTCGGCCAGGCCTTTTACCAGAGCGTCAAAAAGGCCCTGGCCCCCGGCGGGGTGGGCGCGGCCCTGGCCGAGTCCTACTATCTATATCAAGACCTTATCCGCGACACCTTCGCGGTGCTGGAGGGCATCTTCCCCTACGCTTGCTACTACACCGCCCAGGTGCCCACCTACAACAGCGGCCTCATCGGCTTCGCCCTGATGACCACCAGCGCCTATCCCCTCAGCCCGCCCGACCCCATGCGGGTACATGAGCTCATTCCCCTGCGCTACTACACCGAGGCCGCCCACCGGGCCGCCTTCGCCCTGCCCCGCCCGGCCCTGGAGCTCTTGCCCCCGCGCATCGCCCAGATGCAGGAGAACATCTTCGCCACGGGCCGGGGCGGCCTGGCCGGCCTGGCCGACCTCTAGCCCCCCGCCGCCACCAGACTTCCCAACAATAGCGTAGGTTGGGTTGAGGGCGCAGCCCGAAGCCCAACACTCCCCTTGTCGTTGCGAAAAGCACAGCGACGAAGCAATCTCTGCCCGTAGCAGGTGCTTTCGCCCCGCTGGCCCCGTCCGAGCAAAGCCCGTCCGCCTCGCCATCAGGCTTTCTGGCAATAGTGGTCATTGCGAGGAGCGGCGGCGCCAGAGGTCGGCCTGGAAAAAGCGGCCTTCCCGCCGCGACGCGGCCATCTTCCGTTTCTCTCGTCATTTCTGGGTGCGTGAGAAAAGGCCAACCCGTCCACCGAGCCACGAAACGATCCCGCCCGGGGGAAGGCGAAGATCGCCGCGTCGCATCTCCCCGGAGATGCTCCTCGCGATGACGTCTATTTACCGGGTTGCCAGAAAGGTACTGTTGGGTTTCGGGCTTCGCCCTCTACCCAACCTACGCTAACGCCCAGAATTACCCGGCACAGCCAGGGGTTCGTGGGCGAGGCGTCCGGCCGGCGCGGGCCGCAGGCGTATTACCCATACGCCGAGGCCCAAACGCCAGCGGGCGGCACAGCCAGGGGCCGCAGGGCAAGGCGACGGGCGAACGAGGAACGCAGGCGTAGTCAACCTACGCCGAGGACCGAGCGACGCCCACAACGCAGCCATGCGGGGTCTGGCGCAGCCGCCGCCCCCTACTTCTTGGAGGCCAAGAGCCTATCCATCTTGGACTTCAGCCCCATCATGGCCATCTTGCCCCCGCCCATGGTGCCCCTGGCCTTGGCCATGTCCAGGTACATCTCCTTGACGTTGCCCGGCACCCGCTTCTGGGCGTCCTCGGGCTTGCGCTCAAGGCTCAGCGCCCCGGAGGGGCAGGTGCTCACGCACAGGCCGCAACCGATGCAGCGGTCCAGGTCCAGCACCACCTTGTCCTCGTCGTCCAGGCTCAGGGCCTCCATCTGGCAGCGGTCCAGACACACCCCGCAGCCGATGCATTCGTCGGGATCGGCCGCGGCCACAAAGGGGCTGGCCGCCAGCTCGGCGGGGCGCGGCTGGCGCTTGAGGGTCTTGAGCACCTGGCAGCAGCAACCGCAGCAGCAGCAGAGGTTGATGGGCTTCTGGGCGTTGGAGGGCTGCAGCACCAGGCCCGCCTCGTCGGCCTTTTGCAATATGGCCAAGGCCTCTTCCTGGTCGATCTCCCGGCCCACCCCGCGGCGCTGGTAATAATAAGCGCCCGCCCCGAACACCAGGCAGGTCTCCTCGGGCTTGTCGCATCCCTGGCCCACCATGGCGTGCTCCCGGCGGCAGATGCAGGGGGCCACCAGGATCTTGCTCTGGCTGCGGATGAGGTTCTCCGCCTCCTCGTAGGGCATGATGTGCTGCTTGGCCTCGATGCTCTTGCCCACGGGGATGGTGCGCAGTTGGGGAGCCTTCTGCCAGATGCCCGCCTCGAACAGGGTGGGGATGTAGGCATTCATCAGCGCGATAAGCTCGGGGTCCAGGTCGTTGACGTGGTACTCCCAGATGCCGATGACGTACTGGGCGGCCATGTAGAGCGCCTCGCGGCCGGGAGGGTAGATCCCCAGGATCAGCCCCTGGTCCACCATCTCCTCCAGGCGCTCCTTGGCCGCCTCCAAGCCAAGCCCGGCCCGGCGGGCGATGACCCGAGCCTCCTCGGGAATCAGGGTGCAGTGCAGGGCCAACTCCGCCTGCTCGGGAGTGAAGAGCTTCTGGAGAATCTTCAGCTCCACCCCGTCTTCGGTGGGCGGATAGCCGCCGGGCAGGCCGTCCAGGTGCTTGGCCAGCTTTTGGTAGACGTCACGGGCCATGGTTTCCTCCGGGCAAGATCGTGCGGAGTCCCCACTCTAGCATGAGGCCCGTTCATTTCCCAGGTGTCCCGTGGCGTTAGGTTAGCGGGCCGATAGCGAAACGATATCTGGAGATAGCGTAGGTTGGGTTGAGGGCGCAGCCCGAAGCCCAACAACTCCCTTATCGTTTCGAAGAGCGGCGACATGCCGTGACGAAGCAATCTCTGCCCGCAGCAGATGCTCACACACCGTGCTCAACGCCGCGTTCCGTCAAGCTCCAGCCAATAGCCGTCATGGCGAGGAGCGGCGGAGTCAAAGGCAGGTAAGAAAAGGGCGCTGCTCCCGCCGCGACGCGGCCATTTTCGATTTCCCTCGTCAGGCCGCCGCTGGCCAGACAGGGCCAAGCCTTCCTCCCGTTCCAAACCATCCCGCTCGGGGAAAAGCGAAGATCGCCGCGTCGCATCACCAGCGAGATGCTCCTCGCGATGACCGCTATTGCTGGATTGGGGATGCCGGCAACCCGGCTATCGGGCGTCTGGCGAAGCCGCCCGCCCCTACCGCTGTAACTCGCTTCTGAGCGACCGCAGCATCATGCGCTCATACAGGGCCGGGCTGAGCTTGTTGATCAGGTAGGTCAGCTTGCCGATGGCCGACAGCACCACCAGGCGCTTTTCCTGGGCCACCGCCCGGTGCAGGGCCTCGGCCACCTCCTGGGGCGTGGCGATCTTGCCCACCGTGGACTGCTGGTGGCTGGTCAGGCTGCCGTCGCCGTCCAGGGCGGCGTGGGCGATGCCGGTGTTGGTGAAACCCGGGCACACGATGCTCACCGTCACCCCGGTGCCGGCCAGCTCGGACCGTAGAGTCTCGAACAGCCCGTGCAGGGCGTGCTTGGCCGCCGAGTAGCCGCTGCGGCCGTAGAGGGGGGCCACCCCGGCCACCGAGGAGATCACCGCGATCTGCCCCCGGCGCTGCAAAAGACTGGGCAGGGCCGCTTGGGTGCAGTGGAGGCTGCCCAGGTAGTTCACGGCCATCACCTTGGCGAACACCTCCGGGCTGGTGTCCTTGAAGGCGCTGCGGTGGGTGATGCCCGCGTTGTTGATCAGCAGGTCCACGCCCCCCAGGCGCTCGACGACCTGGGCCAGGGCCGCGCGGCAGGCCGCCGCGTCGGTCACGTCGCAGGCCAGGCCCAGGCACTCGGCCCCGCCCAGCTCCCCGGCCGCCCGCGCCGCCGCCGCGCCGTCCAGATCCAGCAGGGCCACCTTGGCCCCCAAGGCGGCGAAGCGCCGGGCAAAGGCCGCACCCAGGCCCCCGGCCCCGCCGGTGATCACCACCGTCTTGCCCTGGTAGCTACGCCGGGCCACGGCCGTCCCGCCAGGCCAGGTAATACTCGAAGGCCTCCCGGCTGCTCTTGGCCGGCTGGTAGCCGAACACCTCTTTCAGCCGCTTGTTGTCCAACACCGGGCGATATTGCAAAAAGCCCACCTGTTCCGGGCCGTATTGGGTCAGGCCCAGGCGCTTCAAGAGCCACAAGGCTCCCCTCAGCAGCCCGGCGGGTAGGGGCAAATAGGGCTTTTTCAATATGCGGGCCATCTCGCGCATGGCGATGGCCCCGTCCCCGGCCAGGTTGTAGATGCCCGTGACCGTGCTGAACACCCCGCGCCGGATCACCCCCACCACGTCGCGGTCCCAGATCACCACGAAGGGGCTTTCGCTGCCCGCCACCCCCAGCAAAAAGGGCTTGTCGAACAGGGCGGTGATCTGATTGGCGGTGCCCGCCCCCAGGATGGTGCCCGAGCGCAGGATGAGCTGCTCCAGCTCTGGATAGTCGTGCCGCCAACGGGCCAGCATCTCCTCCACCTGGCGTTTGTGGTCCGAGTAGGCGAACTCGGGATTGCCCCTGAGGGCGTCGTCCTCGCTCAGCCAGGCCGGGTTGTCGGCGTGGTAGCCGTAGGCCGCCCCGCTGCTGGAGTAGATGAGCTTGGACGCCCCGGCCTCAACGCAGCCCTCCAACACGTGCTCGGTGCCCATCACGTCCACCTCGTACTCCAGGCGGCGGTCGCTTTTTTTGCCGGGAGTCACCAGGGCGGCCAGGTGCACCACCACCTGGGGCTTTTGCTCGGCAATGAGACGGGCCAGGCCCCGGTCGCGCACGTCGGCCACCACATAGGTCACGCCGGGCAGGCGGGTTTCCTCGGGCTCGGGCCGGATGTCCATGGCCACGATGCGCTCCAGGCTGCCGGGGTCGGCGGCCAGGTCGGCCACCACCTGACGGCCCAGATAGCCGCCCGCGCCGGTGATGAGCACTGAAGTGGGACGGGCCGGTTCAAAGCTCATGGGGTCGCCTCCTTTATCGGCCGCCGCGACCAGAACGAAGCCACGGTCAGGCCGGAGATGATGTGCCACACCCCCCACCAGGCGGTGATGATGGCCATGCCCCCCAGGCCGCCGAAAAAGTCGAACACCAATATCAGGCCCAGGGCCGAGTTCTGGATGCCCACCTCGATGGCCACCGCGCGCACGTCGCGGGGGGGCAGCCGGAACAGGCGGGCGCTGGTATAGCCCAGGCTCAGGGCCATGGCGTTGTGCAGGGCCACCACCACGGCCACCAGGCCCACGTAACGCATGAAGTTCTGCCAGTTGGCGGCCAGGGCCCCGCCCACCACGGCCAGGAACACGCACACCGCGAAGATCTTGAATGGCCCCCGCACCCGATCCACCAGGCCGGGAAACCAGCGCCCCACCAGCATGCCCGCGACCATGGGAATGCCCATGATCATCACGATGGTGAAAAACACGTCCACCGGGCTCAGGCTCACCTCGCGCAAAATGGACGCGGTGGCCGGGTTCAGGCTTCCCCACACCGCCAGGTTCAGCGGGGTCATCACCACCGCCGCGCCGGTGGACACCGCGGTCATGGACACGCTCACCGCCGCGTTGCCCCCGGCCAGGTAGGTCATCATGTTGCTCAGGTTGCCGCCGGGACAGGAGGCCACCAGGATCATGCCCAAGGCGATGGAGGGCGATATGGGAAGCACCAGGGTAAGCAAAAAGGTGAAAGCGGGCAGCAGGATGAACTGGGCCCCCAGGCCGATGGCCGGCGCCTTGGGAGATTTGATTATGCGGGTGAAGTCGCCCAGCTTCAGGTCCAGGGCGATGCCGAACATCATCAGGCCGATTACCGCGTTGAGCGCCAACAGCCCCGATGGGTCGAAGTTCAGCCGAACCGCGTCAACCGCCGCCGCGTCCATATCACCTCCCCTTGGGTTCTTGGTGCATGGCCTTGAAGTGGATCAGGCCGGGGGCCCACATGTGCTTCACCGGGTCCACCACCGCGTGGATCACCGCCGGCAGCGGCTGCTCCACCGCCGCCCGCAGCGCCTTTTCCAGGTCCTCGGGGTTGTCGGCCTTGGCCCCGAAGGCCCCCAGGGAAAAGGCCAACTCCTCCCAGGCGATGGGCCCCAGCTCGGTGCCGAAGGTCTTGCCCGGCTCCAACGATTTCTTGAGCATGGTCTGCACCGGGTGCAAGGCGAAGCTCTGGTTTATCTTGACCATGCCCCACTGCTGGTCGGCGCACACGATGAAGATCACCTTGAGCCCGTGGCGCACCGCCGTCTCCAGCTCCTGGGGATGGAAGCCCATGGCCCCGTCGCCGGTGATGCACACCACCTGGGCTCCGGGCCGGGCCGCCGCCGCGCCCAGGGCCTGGCCGGTGCCCGCCCCCAGATGGCCCATGTGGTGGGTGCCCAGCTGGCAGCCGGGGGTGGCGAGTTTCACGTAGAAGTTGCCCCACACCGCCGTGTTGCCCCCGTCGAAGACGTACACCGCGTCGGGCTCCAAGACCCGGTTGCACACCGCGCCCACCTGGGCGGTCATCAGGGGCGAGCCCACGTCGGAGAGCTTCTCGTCCAGCTTGGCCCGATCCTTGACCTTTTCCTGGGCCAGCTTTTCCAGCTTGGCCTTGCGCTCCTCCAGGGGCATGGTGCGCTCGCGCAGCTCGGCGATGAGGGCCTGCATGAACTCCTTGACGTCGGCCAGGGCCAGAATGTCGGCCGGGCGGATGCGCCCCAGCACCTGTGGGTCGATGTCCACCTGGATCATCTTCTGCTGGTCCCAGGCGGCCCAATAGGGCGGCTTGCCCCACCAGTCGGTCTCGCCCAGCTCCGAGCCCAAAACCAAGGCCACGTCGGCCTCGTTGCGCAGCGCGTTCACCGCCTTGATGTGCACCATGGGCCAGGCCAGGGGCGAGTCCTCGCTGAGCACTCCCCTCGCCCCCCAGGAGGTGGTCACCGGGGCCTCAAGCAGCTCGGCCAGCTCGGCCAGCTCGGCGTAGGCCTGGGCGTGGATGACGCCGCTGCCCGCCTGGATCATGGGCAGAGCCGCGCCGGCCAGCATCTCGGCCGCCTGCTTCACCTGCTCCGGGTCCGGGGCCAAGGGCGCGCTGCGCCGGTAGCGCTCCGGGGCGGGCAGGCCCAGGGGCTTGCACTCGCCGTTGATCACGTTCTCGGGCACGTCCAGGTGCACCACGCCGGGGCGGCCGTCCCAGGCGGCGCGCAAGGCGGCGCGCAAGAGCTCGGGGACGCGCCCGGCCTGGTCGGCGCAGGCCGAATACTTGGCCATGGCCCCGATGACCCCCACCTGGTCGAAGCACTGGTAGGCCCCGCCCCGGTCGGGGTAGGTGATGGCTCCCCTCCGGCTGCTGGTGATGAGCAGCACCCGGTTGCCTTCCACCTGCTCCACCGCCACGCCCGATAGCATGTTGGCCACCCCCGGCCCGTTGGAGGCGATGCACACCCCCAGCTTGCCGGTGAGGCGAGCGTAGGCCCCGGCCATCTGGGCGGCCACCGACTCGTGGCGCGGGGTGATCAGCTCCATGCCCCCTTCCACGCAGGCCTTGATCAACTGCAAATAAGTGCCGTCCACGATGCCGAAGATCTTGTCCACGCCCTCGGCCGCCAGCATCTGGGCGATGATCGCCCCCCCGTTGGTGCCTGCCATTGCTATCTCCTTTTAAGCGGGGCCAACACCCGCTCGATTAGTTCCACGGTGCGCCTGATTTCCTCGTCCACCACCTTCTTGCTCAGGCGGCCCTTTATCTCCAGGTATTCGCGCATGCGAATCTGGAAGTGGCGCGAGACCAAGGAGGCCAGGAACACGATGTAAAGGCTGTTGATCCAAAAGGCGGCATGGTTGACGTTGAGGTCGGAACGCACCAGGCCGCGTTTTATGTCCCGCGTCAGCACCGCCTTCAGATGGTCGGCGGTGTACTTCTCCACCTCCAGGGACAGCTTTTCGGCAAAGGGCTCCAGCCCGGCCGAGGAGACGTTGAGGTAGAGGATGAGGTACTCGGGATGCTTGCGGGCAAAGGCCGCGCCCTGGGTGAAGACGTGCTCCAGTTGGCGGTACACGTCCCAGCCGGGGTCCAGGCCGCCATACACCGCCTGGCGCGAGCGCTCCAGGCCGTCGCGGCATACGTAGAGGTAGAGCTCCTGCTTGGACTCGAAGTAGTTGTACAGCGAGCCCTTGGCCACGCCGGCCCGGGTGGCCAACTCGGCCATGTCCGCCTGGTTGTAGCCCCGCTGGGCGAAAAGCTTGGCCGCCTCGCTCAGCAGCTTCTCCCGCTTGGCGGGCCTGATTTTATCCAGGGTGTCCTTGGGCACGTCCGCCTCCCTTTTTATGACTGACCGCCCAGTCATTATGCTAGCCAACCTTATCGCCCGATGTCAAGTGGGTATTTGGGGATATTGAGGTGGGAGAGAAATGCTCCGTCGATATTCGGAATGGCGGGGCGGCAAAGGGAATTGTTGGGTTTCGCCGCGCTCTACCCAGCTTACGCTATTGCCAGAGAGGCGTTGTAGGGGCGGGGCTCATCCCCGCCCTCCCCTCTTTCGCGGCACAGCCAGGGGTTCGCGGACGAGGCGTCCGGCGAGCGCAAGCCGCAAGCGTGGCATAGTCACGCTGAGGCTTAAGCGATGCCGGCAACAAAGCCCACGGGCAGCTGGCGCAGCCGGGCCGCCGCCTCAATCGCACCAGCGCAGGGCCGGCGCCCGCCTCCCGGTAAGACGCACATACTCTTCCTTGGGCCAACCCAGGGAGATCACCGCGTGGATTTTCTCGTCCGGCCCCACCCCGAAGGCGCGGCCCACCTCGGGCTTCTGGTCCATGACGGCCACGGCGAAGCCGATGAGGCAGGTGCCCAGGCCCATGGCGTGGGCGGCCAGGAGCATGTGCCCGGCGGCCAGCAGGGCGTCCTCCTTGGGGGTGGAGGCCCCGGGCCGGGAGCCGATCATGATGGCCGCGGCGGCCCCGTGCATCAGGCGGTCGATGCCCTTTTCCTCCCACTCGGCCAGGCCCCGGCTCACCGAATCGTGGTACTCGTGAAAATACTCGTCCAGCTGGGGCTTGCCCACTAGGCGCATCAGCTTGCGCAGCCAGGCTTTCTCGGACATGCGGTTGAACTCGGCCATGACCCGGCCCACCCCCTGGGCCAGTTCCAGCACCTTTTCCCGGCTGGGCAGCACGGTGAAGCTCCAGCGCTGGCTGTTGGTGCCCGAGGGTGCGCTGAGACCGATCTTCACCAGGTCGGCCAGCATTTCCCGAGGCACCGGCTCCCGGCGAAAGTTGCGGCAGGAGCGGCGCGAGGCCATCAGCCGGACCAGGCCGGGCAGATCGTAGCCGCCGTGGGGCAGCCAGGTCTCGTCCAGCTCGAAGGTGGCGAAGCTGGTCTGCTCCGGGTCCAGGCTGCCCACCCGCACCGCCCCTTCGGGGCACACCGCCTGGCAATGCCCGCAGTTCAGGGAGCTGTCGCCGGTGACCACCGCCTTGCCTCCCACCAGGCTCAGGGTCTGGGAGGGGCACACTCTGATGCAGCGGCCGCAGCCGTTGCAGCGCTCGGGGTCTATTACCGTGGTAACCGCCTGGGGCATGGCACTCTCTCTCCGCGGGGCTTCCGCTTGGGCCGGCCTGGGCCGGGGCTCTGGGGTGGCAACTATCGTCTTGGTCAGTATGGCCATAGCACAAATTTTGAGGCTAGGGGACGGCAAAATCGGCTTGGAGCGAAACTGAAATCATCATATAAATTAAGGAGTATCCCCTTATGCTCCCCCGTCACCTGGAGAAGCCGCCGTGTATCGCTTTGCCGCAGCTCCGCTATTGTTACTGCTCTTGGCCGCGTCCGGCTGGGCCGCCCAGCCGGACGCCGCCCAGCTCCAGGCCCAGGGCCTGGCCGTAATCCAAAGTTTTTTCTCCCAACTCAAGGGCGAGCTCAAAACGGGGATGAAAAAAGGCGGCCCGGTGGAGGCCATCCAGGTGTGCCAGGTCCAGGCCCCGGCCATCGCCGATCGGGTGGGCGCGGCCGGCGGCTGGCGGGTGGGGCGCACCAGTGAACGCCTGCGCAACCCGGCCAACGCCCCGGACGCCTGGGAGGCCCGGGTGCTGGCGGACTTCGCGGCCCGGGCCCGGGCCGGCGCGCCGCCCTCCGAGCTGGTGTTCAGCGAAGTGGTGACCAACGCCCAGGGCAAGCGGGTCTTTCGCCTGATGAAGGGCATCGGCGTGGGCGGCATGTGCCTGGTGTGCCACGGCTCCCCTTCCCCGGCGGTGCGCGAGCAGCTCCAGCGGCTCTATCCCGCCGACCAGGCCACCGGCTACCGCCCCGGCCAGTTGCGGGGGGCCTTTACCCTGCAAAAGGCTTTGGACTGAGCCGCCCGGCCTAGAACATCAGGCTCAACTGGCTGGTGACCAGGTCCTGGAGGGTCCCGTCGGGGTATTCGCCGTGCTGGTATTCCAGGGCCAGGGCCAGATGGATCCAAGGCTCCCAGGCCAGGCACACCCCGGCTTGGCGCTCGGGGTACTCGGAGTACAGATCGCCGCTGCCCTCCCAGCGCCCGGTGAGACGCCAGGTCTCGGCCAAGGCCCAGGACAGCTCCAGGTTGTAGGCCCAGGGTTGGGGCGAGGCCCCGGGCGGGGCGAAGGCCAGCTCTCCGGGCCCGAAGCTGCCCGAGCGGATGTACTCGGCCAAAAGGGTCAGCGGGCCGTAGGCCGCCGAGCCGCTGAGCGAAAAGCCCCCCACCATGGAATCCAGGCGCTGCTCCGGCACCTGCTCCTCCAGAAAGCTGGAGGCCGCGATGTTGTTGGTGTAGGAGCCGCCCAGCGACAGCTGGAGCCCGCCCAGGCCCTTGGCCGGCGGGGTCATTTGCAGGCGCAGGGTGTAGGTGGAGACCAGGCCGCCGTCGTCGCCGTTGGCGCTCACCGAAGGGTCGTAACCGGCCAGGCTGGCCTGCCACCACTGGCTGTCCCAACCCGCCACCCCGGCGTTGGCCTGGGTTTGGAAAACCTCCTTGGTGATGGCGTCGCTGACCATATAGCTCTCAAAGGCGCCCACCGCAGGGTAGACCTTGCCGCCCATGAAGTAGCCGGAAAAATCTTTGGTGCGGCCCAGCACCGCGAAGGCCTCGTCCAGCTTGATGCCGCTCACCCCGTCCTCGTAGAGCAGGTGGGTGTATAGGCGGACAAAGGAGACCGGCCGCAGTTCCCCGAAAATCTCGGCGGTGGACAGGTAGGCGCGCGTGTCGCGGGAGGTGTCGCCCTGGGAGTCCTTGTTCTTTTGCCAGGAGGCCTCCAGCTGGGCCTGGCCCCAGACCTTCCAGGTTACCCCCTTGAGCACCGGCTCCTCCTGGGTGAGCGGGGGTATGCCCTCCGGGGTGCGCGAGATCTTGAGAGACCCGCTCGTGGGGGGCAGATCGATGTCGCCCCATTCCTCCTGGTCGTTGACGGAGGGGGATATCACGGGTTGCTCGGCCCAGGCCCCCGCGGGAAGGCAGGCGAGCAGGAGCCAAAGCAAGGCCAGCGAGGCTGAAGTTTTTAAATATGATCTCTTATTTTCCACAATCACGCATATTACCAGCACCGGCCAGGCGCCAAAATATTTTTACCCACCTGAAAAAATTTCACACACGGTAAAATTTGGTTGCCGTCCCGGCATCTCTGGAAGATAATATTTATATCTCAACAAATTACGGGAGTCCAAATCATGGCCAGCGCCCCTGGAGATGAGCTATCTTCCAACCTGGAAGATTATCTGGAAACCATCTACCACCTGGAAAAAGAAAGCCGGGTGGCCAGGGCCAAGGACATCGCCGAACGCCTGGGCGTGTCCCGGGCCTCGGTGACCGGCGCCCTCAAGACCCTGGGCGACAAGGGCATGATCAACTACGAGCCCTACTCCTACGTGACCCTGACCAAGCAGGGTCAGGGCATCGCCAGCGAGATTGACCGGCGGCACCGCGTTCTCAAAGGCTTTTTCCGCGATTTTTTGAAATTGGCCCCCGAGGTCTCCGACGCCAACGCCTGCCGGGTGGAACACGCCATGGACACCGAGGCCATCAATCGCCTGGTGGACTTTTTGGCCTTTTTGGAGGAATGCCCCCGCACCGGTCCCGAATGGCTGGAATCCTTTGACAACTACTGCCGGGATCGCAAGAGCCCGGAGCGCTGCCGCTCGTGCATGGAAAGCTGCCTGGAGCGCGCCTCCAAGCTGGACTCCTAGCCCGCGCATATCATGAGGGCTGAGTGGTGTTAAATAACGGACCTGCATTTATGGGGCTGTTATAAACAAAGCACCCGCATCATGGCGAGGCCCGAGCGCGGCCGGCAACCCCGTATGCCGGTGACTAACGAAGTCAGGCGCACGGCCCTCATGAAATATGCGGGCTAGCCCCGCCCCGATTCGCCCTGCTCCCCGCCGCTCTCCAAGGGCGGAGGGGCCAAACGCAACCCCGACTGCTTCAATTCATCCATCACGGCCAGGTACTTTTGCCGGACCAGCTCCCGGTCCCAGGCCAGGCGCAGGTTGTCCATTATGTCGGCCTCCACGGCCTGGGCCAAATGGGTCAGCGCCTCGTGATCTTGGGGCAGGCGCACCTGCCGGGCCAGGTCGGCCAATACCTCCAACAGGCGCACCGTGCACATCACGTTTTCCCGCGCCGCCCGACGAATGGGCTCCAGGCAGCCCATGGCCACCAGAGCGAAGTCGACCTGGGGCAACAGCAGGCGCAGCTCGCCGTTTTCATCCAGGCGAAAGGGGGGCCGCCGCCCCCGGGTGGCCAAGAGGGCCAGGCCCGACCCCAGCCAGTCGATGCAGGTGATGGCGGTGTAGGGGTCGTTCACCCCCGGCGAGAGCGCCCTGAGGGCGCTCTCGGCCAAAAGCCGGGCCACGTACTCCACGTCCTGGGCCTCGGTGCGCTCCACCCCCAGGGTAAAGCCCCGGTGCAGCCGCGCGGCCAGCTCCGGAGTGAAGCTCTCCGGCGGCCAGACCCGGCACAGGGCCCCGCCGGCGATCACGAAGTCGCCCGGCCGGTGGGTGAGCTCTATGAGCAGGTCCTGATCGCGGGCCAAATCATAGAGGCGGCCCAGGTCGGTCATCTGCAGATAGCCGCTCTGCTGGGCCCCGAGCTCCCCGGCCCGCCGCTCGAATCCCTGCGGCAGCTCCGGCGCGGCCCAGATGGCCTGGCCGTCCGCGGCCTCGGGAAACAGGCGGCGCACCGCGTCCTCCAGCTCGTGTCCCACCCGGGCCAGGAGGTTGTTGGCCTGAATGGAGGAGGCGATATGGTGGATGAAATAAATCAACACGCCTAGGCTGACCAGGGCCAGGGCCAGGCCCACGCTCACCGAAAGGTTGGGCAAGGGGACGCCGGATTCGTCGATGGTGGGCAGGGCCACCAAGCAATAGACAAAGGTGGCCACGAAGGTGCCCATCACCAGCTGGTTGCCGGTGTCGTCCATGAAGTTGCGCACCAGGCGGGGGCCGAACTGGTTGGAGGTGAGGCTCAACACCAACATGGTCAGGGAAAAGACCAGGCCCGCCACGGTGATCATGGAACCGGCGATGGTGGAAAGCACCGCCCGGGCCCCCTGGGCGCTGCCCTGGTAGATCCACCACAGCTTGGCCTCGCCGGTCAGCCGCAGGTTGGCCTCCAGGACGGTGGTGATGTAGGCCAAGACCAGGCCGAAGCCACCAACAGGCCGGGCACGAACCACAGGCTGTAGCGCACGCGGTACCAAAGGCTGATTATGCGGTTTTTCAATGCCGGGCTCCTTTGGTGCAATGGGGCGGCTAGGACAGGCCCCGCGGCCGGGCCCGCCGCTATCCGTCCCCTTAAATTCTAGCCGCGCCCCGGCCTCAGGGTCAAACCGCCCGGCGCTCCGGCAGCGAGCCTGCCTGTGACCATCGCGGCCCGGCCAGGCTTTTTGGCCCAACCCTAGGACACCACTTCCAAATCGCACCGCGCTTTCCTATAATGGGGCCGCGCTTCGACCGCTGCACGCCTGCCCGGAGACGCTGCGGGCGTTTGTGAACCCATGCCGCCGACAAGGAGACCCCAGCCATGCGCCGCGCCTCGCTACTGTTCGCCTGCTGGTTGCTCTGGGCGTGCCTGGCGTGCTCCTTGGCCTTCGCCGCGCCTCCCGGCTACAGCGTCCACCAGGAGACCGGCCGGGCCTACTCCCTGGAAGTGCCGTCCCATTGGATAATCCGGCCCGGCTCCAAGGGCCGCACCGTGGTGTTTTCCGGCCCCAAGGGCGGCCCGGAATATCTCACCACCCTGAGCCTGCAGGTGGTGGACGCTTCGGCCTACCCCGACCTGGCGGCGGTATCGCGCGATTTGGTATCCCAGTGGTCGCGTATGCAAGGTTACCGGTTGCTGTCCGAGGAAAGGGGCTCCCTGGACGGGCAGAGCGCCCTGCGCCTGCTGGTGCGCTTCCGGAACCAGCAGGGGGAGGTTTTTGAGCGGGAGCAGTTCGTCTGCCGCAAGGGCCCCCACTATTACCTGCTGGCCTACACCGCGCCCCAGCGGATCTTCTCCCGAGGCCAGGCCTACCGCGACCGCGCCCTGGCCAGCCTGCGCCTGAGCACGCCCCAAGAGGCGCGCCAGCGGCAAGAGGCTCTGGACGTGGCCACCTATGGCCCAGCCCTGCTGGGGCAACTGCCGGGGCCGCTCTACGCCCCCTCTTTTGACAACGGCACTCCTCAGGGCAAGCAGGTGGCCCAGGTGCAGGCACGGTTGGTGGCCGAGTTGGCCCGCGCGGCCACGGACCAGGCCGGGGCGCAGAAACCGGCGCTGGCCGCCCTGGCCGCGCTGGGCGAGATGCAGACCCGGCAGATGGCCCTGTTGGAAGAGCAAGCCGCCGCCTCGGAGCGGGGCAAGGCCTGGTGGGCCCGCCTGAAGCCCCTGTACAAGCTCCAACTCAACTATAGTCTGGCCCAGGCGGCCCAGCGGGGCCTGGTGGAGGGCAACCTGGCCGGCCTGGGCAAGCCCGAGGAGGCGGGCCAAAGCCTGGCCGCGGTGCAGATGCTGGCCGGGCTGCAACTGGCGGTGAGCGACCAGCAGGCCTTGATCCTGCGCGAGAACCAGGAGGTATGGACCACCTCCATCAACCTTTGGGACCAGCTTAGCGGCGACACGGCGCTGCCCGACGCCTTCCGTCTGCGCCTGGCCCAGCTCAACCAGCGCCAGCGCGAACTGGCCCTGGACCTGGGCCGGGCCACCCTGGCGGCCAACGCCGCCCAGGCCCGCGACGTGCTGGTGGTCAGGGCCATGGAGCTTTTCGCCCGCGAAGTGACCAAGGCCTACGGCGCGGCGGTGGGCGAGGCCATCCCCCGCCTGCGGGCCCAGGCCGCCGAGTTGGCCAAGACCCGCCCCGGCGACCCGGCGGCCCAGGCGGTAAGCGCCACCCTGGACAACCTGGAGCGCGCCGCCGCCCAGATCAAGAAGGCCCAGGCCACCCCCTCCCTGGGAGATCGCCTGGCCCAATCCTTGACCCCTTCCCCGGCCTGGGCCGGGGCGCTGCAGTTCGCCCAGGACTTCGGCGAAAACCTGCTGTGGTCGGTGGCCCTGGCGGGCAAGGCCACGGCCAACGCAGGGCGCTTCGTGGCCAGCGGCCTGGAGACCAGCACCAAGCAGGTGACCAACTATCTGAGCTTCGCCGCCTACAGCCCTCTCAAGGTCACCTCCAATCCCCAGAAGCTGGTGGGCAGCGTCGATGAAATAATCAAGAGCAACCCCAAAATGGCCAAGCACCGCCAGGTGATCGAAGCGCGCCTGACGGCCATGGCCCGGGGCCACGCGGCCAGCGACCTCCAGGGTTACCTGCAGCTCAAAAAACAGACCACCGACGCGGCGGTGGCCGAGTACGCCAAGGGGCAGTACGGGGTGCGGGCCCTCAAGACGGGGGTGGAATACCTGGACCAGGTCAAGACCATGAAGGTGGAACCGGCGGCCAAGTGGGTGGCCGATCGGGTGACCAAGGGGCTCTTGGGCAACCAGGTGGGCGGCTACCTGAGCCCGCTGGCCCAGGGCGCGGCCTCGCTTCTGGCGGGCACCGCCTACAAGGTGGTGGCCGATTTGCCCAAAAACGTCATGGTGATCATAAACCCCCAGACCAGCTACGCCGAAAAGACCCAGGCCACCTATGAACTGGTCGGTAGCCTGGGGGCCTCGGCCTTGTGCTACACCGGCACCGCCACGGCCGTGGTCGGCAAGCTGGCCCCCGGCGTGGCCTCGGGGGCGGCCTGGGCCTACAAGGCCGGGGCCGGTCTGGTGAGCCGCATGATGCCCGCCGGAGTCAAGGCCGCCTCCCAGGCGGCCGCCAAGATGGTGGTGCCGGTGGCCCAGAGCGCGGGGCGTCAGGTGGCCCGGGAAGTGGCCGCCCTGCTGCCCGCCGAGGCCCAGGCGGTCAAGTACGCGGTCACCGGGATACAGCAAGGCGTGAGCAAGCTCACGGCCATGGCCGCCCAGCCGGTGGGGGCCACCTTCGCCGCCGAGACCAAGGCCATGGTCAGCGAGGTGGTCAAGAACGTGACCATGAGCGGAACCCGCAGTGAGATACTCAAGGCCTTTGCCGGCAACTTCGCCATCAAGCCCCTGTTGGAGGGCGCGGCCAACGACAGCTTCTCCGGCAACGTGCTGCTGCCCGTGTTGCAGGCGGCCGAGGCCGCGGCCACCGCCCCGCCGCAATCCACCGGAGTGAGTCGCAGCTTCAACAACTCCAACCTGGTCAAGAACGACCAGAACAAAATAGAGCGCTCTTTCAACAACGACAACCTGGTCAAGGCCGGCCAAGGATTCGAGACCAATGCGGCCACCGGGGCAAACAAGGCCGAAGACAAGCAGGCGACCGCCCCAAAGGCCGAAACCCCGCCAGCTAAAAAAGCCAAGCCCCGCCAGGAAACCCCGGAAGAGCGCAAGGCTCGGCGCGACGCGCTCATGGCCAAGGCCAAGCGCCTGACCGCCCGCGGGGACAACCCGGTGTACGGCGAGCAGAAGGTGGACTCCACGGCGGTGATCCCCGAGACCTGCACCATCGACACCGTGTCCTGGCACTCCAAGTACCCGGAGTACAAATGGTCGGCCATCTACTATGTCCGGGGAGGCCAGGTCACCGCCACCACCAACAACACCCACAGCTTCCAAAAGTGGTGCAACGAAAACTGGTGCTGCACCCCCCAGCGCACCACCGGCACCTTCAGCGGCAGCCTGATGAACAACGTCATCACCGGCACTTGGAACATGACCAGCCACCCCAGCCACTGTTGGAGCGCCTGGAACAAGAGCACCAAGGGAGCCGACGGCAAACACACCAGCACCAAGGTGCGTTGCGAGTACACCCAATCCTCCACCCACACCCTGCGCAACACCTTGACCCTGAACACTGGCGGTACCATCGAAGAAACCTACAGCGGCAGCGGCACGTCCAAAACCGTCTGGGGGCCCACCTGCTACGAAAAAGTTGCCGGCACCACCCAAACCCACTCCTGGACATCTTCCTGGGACGACCCCAAGATGGAGGCGGATATGCGCAAACCCATGATCGGGGTGTGGGAAATTCGCAAACGGCCCCCGGCCAAGGAGAAGTGATCAACCATGCGCTACCCAACGCTAACGGCCCTGCTGGCCGCCGGGCTGCTGGCCGCCGCACCAGCCGGGGCCCAATGGGTGCCCAACCAGCCGCCCGCCGCTGCCTCTGAAAAAGCGCCCAGCGGCCAGGCGGCCCCGGCCCAAAGCTCGCCCTTCAACCTGCCGGAAAAGGGCCGGCCCCCCGCGGCCCCGCCCGCCCCGGCCCAGAGCCAACAGGCGGACAGCCCCTTCGCGCTGCCGGGCAAGACGGCGGGCTCCGCCACGCCCACCGCCCAACCTCCGGCTCAACCGCCGGCCAAGAGCGACAGCCCCTTCGCCCTGCCCGCCAAGCCCCCGGCCCAGGCCAAAGGCCCCAGTTCCCAGGCCCTGGTGGACCGAGGCGTGGCCCTGGCCCAGGAGGGCAAGCTGGACCAGGCCAGGGAGGCCTTTTTCGCGGCGGTGGCCAAGGACCCCGGCAACGCGGTGGCCTGGAACAACCTGGGGCTCACCCTGCGCCGCCAAGGCAAGCTGAAGCAGGCGGCCCAGGCCTATGAGAAGGCCATCAAGGCCGACCCCTCCTACGCGGTGCCTTACAAGAACCTGGGGGTGCTTTTGGAAAAGGCGGGGGAGCGGGCCACCGCGGCCAAGGCCTACCGCCGCTACGCCGAGCTGGCCCCCCAGGCCCCGGACGCCGCCACGGTGGGCAAACGGGCCGCCTGGCTGGAATCCACGCTTAAAAAATGACGAGGAAAAATCCCATGCCCGCAACCCGCATAACGTCCGTCCTGAGCGCTGTCCTCCTGCTGGTCTTTTTGGCGGGCTGCGCCGAGGTAAGCAAGTCCGTGCCCCAGGAGTGGAGCGCGGCCTTCAAGAACGGCCAGAAACGCTACGTGCTCACCAGCGGCCTCAACCTGCGTGAGTGTCCCACCACCTCCTGCCGCATCCTGGCGGTGCTGCGCCACGGGGACATCGTCATGACCACCGGCGAGAAGAAGGGCTGGTCCTACGTGGAGACCGCCTCTGGAGGCCAACAGGGTTGGGTGTCCAGCCGCTATCTGGGCAGCGACCCGGGCCAGAGCCCGCCGCCCACGACGACCAAGGCCTTGACCGAGCCGCCGCCCCTGCCCAAGGAGCAGTGGGGCGCGCCGGGTTCCACCCCGCCGCCGGTAAAGGAACAATACGGCAAGTAGGCCCGGCCCAAAATCTAAGCGCGCCGCTGGTTCGGCGGTCGGGCGATGGCCCGCACCGAACCAGGGCGCGCTGGAGTCTTGGCAGTCGGCCAGGCCCTAAGGCTTGGTGAAGCGCCAGCTGTCCACCACCCGCTGGAACGCCGCCAGGTTGGCCTGGTAAATCTGGCTGGGCGCGCTGTAGCTGACCAGGAAGATGTAGCGGGCCTTTTGCACCCCCACCTGGGCGTGGCCGAATTCCTGGGCCTTGCCCGTGGTGTCCTTGGCCTGGTAGGAGGCCAGGAAATAGGGGGCCTGCTGCCCGGCCATGGTCACTTCGCCCTTTTTGAGGATCTTGGCTTGGGGCACCTGGCCGATCTGGGCCAGCAGGCCCTTCATCTGCCCCACCAACGTGGCCCCGTTAACCTGCTTGTCGATGATCTGCACCACCAGGGAGACCTCGTGGGCCGGGCTGCCCTGGGGGCCGCTGATCAGATAGTCGCCGCCCTTGGTCAGCTTCCAGCCCCAGTCGCGGGGAATCTGGATGGCGAAGCCGAAGTTGGGCTCGCTGATCTCCTTGTAGCCCTCGGGCACGGAGGACGGGGCGCTTTGCGGCGCCGGGGCCGCCGCCTGGGGGGCGGGCGCGGGGGCCGGCGCGCTTTGCGGCGCCGGGGCCGCCTGGGCCTGGACCACGCTGAACTGGGCGGTCTGCGCCTGCTTGCCGTCCAGCAGGTAGACCACCTCGTAGGTGCCCAGGGGCCAGCCGTTGGCCGGGGGCGTGAGCTTGAAGCTCACGTAGGCCCCTTCCTTGAGCACTACCTGATCCTCGGCGATCTGGCGGCGCTGGCCTTCCAGATAGTAGAACACCGCCTTAACCTTGGTGCCCGCCGGGGCGGAGGCCACCTTGGCGGTGGCGAAGATGGGTCCGGAGGTGGGAGGAATCTGGCTCACCACTTCGGTGGGGGCCTGGGTCTTGGGGTCCACCGCCGTGGCGATCTTGGGCTCGCTCAGGCTGGCCGTGGAGCAGGAAAAAGAGCCCTCGCAGGCGGCCAGCCCGGCCAGGGCGGCCAACAGGAAATAGCATATATAACGAGTCAGATGCATTTTACCGGGCCTCCCATGCTCGGGAGCGCGGCCTCGGGCCTGGCCCCCACTAAGGTTCTTCAAAGCGCCACCAGGTTAGCACAGCCAGGCGAGGCGAACGCAGGCGGTGCTCTCATCCTTGCATCGAGCCAGGGACGGACTCCAGGCTCTGGCCGACGATCTCGGGTCGGGGCCGTGCGCGAGCGGATGGCTCACTGGCGGGCCCGGTGGCTCAGGCGGTATAGTTCCATACTTCGGCGGTAGAGCTTGCCTTTGCCGGTATTTTTTCGGACCCGCCCCCAACCGGACAAGACCGGGGGCCCTTAATGTAACTTGGCCAAGCACCCGGCGGATAGAGGAAAAGTGACTATGCTGGTGAACGGCGTTGGAGTAGCTTTGCAAGGATGTTGAATGAATTAGCCCCCGCCATAATCCTGATCCTGGCCGCCTTCACCTTTTCCTTTGCCGGGTTCGGCTTCCCCTGGGTGGCCCTGCCCCTGCTCTCGCTGGTGATGCCCCTACGCGAGGCCATCATCTTCCACTACCCCTTTGTGCTGGCCCTGGTTTTCTACCACGCCTGGCGCTACCGGGGGCACCTGGCCTGGCGCAGGCACCTGCCCTTGCTGGTGGGAGCGGCGGCGGGCATGCCTCTGGGGGTATGGCTGCTGCTGGCCCTGCCCGAGGATATCATGCGCAAGGGCATGGCCCTGTTCGTGGCCCTGTCGGTGCTGGCGCTCAGCCGCGACTGGGGTGAGCGCCTGGCCAAGAAGGTCAGCGCCACCCCCCTGGGCGGGGCGGCCATCGGGCTGCTCAGCGGCTGGCTCCAGGGGGCCTATGCCATCGGCGGGCCGCCGGTGGTGCTCTACATCATGGCCCGGGCCAAGAGCCCCCAGGAGATCAAGGGCTTTCTGGGGGTGTACTTCACCTTCATCTGCGTGGTCTCCGCCTCCTTGTATCTGGCCAGCGGCCTGTTCACCGCCCACTGGTTCAAGCTGTCGCTCTACTACAGCCCGGCGGTGCTGATCGGCACCGTGGCCGGGGCCTGGGCCTTCAAGCGGGTGAGCCCGGCGGTTTTCCGCAAGATCGTTCTGGTGCTGCTGTTGGCCGCCGCGGTGGCCCTGTGGTTCAGCTGAGCAGCCAGGGCCTCCACCGGGGCCTTCGGCCGGCCCGGATCGCCTAACCGAGCGTAACCTCCGTTTTTTTGGGGCCCGTCACCCCCGCCTTTCAACTTTATCCCCCCGCCCGTCACTGCCCGCCCGTTCGCGCATTTTGCCGGGTTTTATGGCATTGTCCGTGCCGACATTGCCGTTCAGGCCCTTAATGGCCCCAGACACCCTCTCTCAAGGCCCTGTCACCCCCTCATCTAGCTGACCATCGCGTCTTAAAACGCGGTAAGCACTACTCCAGCGTAGGTTTTTCACGGAAAATTTTAATACAATGTGTGCGAAATCGCCTTAATTACACATTGTGTAAACAATAATGAACAATGTGTAAAAAATGTGTTGACCGGCAGATGCTGCCGCTTTAGGGTCTTGTGGAACACGCAAATCCAGGGTTGAGAGAGTTTATGAGTTCCCCGGCGTCGCCCGAGAAACTTCCCAACGCCCCCAAGTCCCAACGGGGCGTGCAAAGCATTCACCGCGCCATAGGCCTGCTGCGCACCGTGGTGTCCAACAACGAGCGAGGCATCAGCCTGGCCGCCCTGGCCCGCGAATGCGGCCTGCACGTGGCCACCGCCCGGCGCATGCTGGGAGCCCTGGAAAATGAGGGACTGATCAACTACGACTCGGTGACCAAGCTCTACCACCTGGGCATCGAGCTGTTTTACTTCGGCGCGGCCGCCTACCAGTTCCAGATGCGCGACCGTTACCGTCACGCCCTGGAGCGCATCGCATTGCGCACCGAGGACACCGCCTTTTTGCTGGTGCGCTCGGGCAACGACGCCCTGGTCATCGACCGGGTGGAAGGCGCCTTTCCCATCCGCACCCTCACCCACGAGGTGGGCCAACGCTCGCCCCTGGGCATGGGCGCGGGCAGCACCGCCCTGCTGGCCAGCCTGCCCGAGAAAAAAATCCACTCGGTCATCCAGGCCAACAAGCGCCGCTACGCCCAATACAAGAACAGCACCCCCGAAGACGTGTGGCAATTGGTAGAGCACTTCCGGGAGCACGGCTACTCGCTCACCGGCGGCGTGTTCATCCCCGAGGCGGTGGGCCTGGGGCGGGCGGTGCACGACGCCTCCGGCGAGGTGGTGGCGGCCGTGAGCGTGGCGGCCATCAAGCAGCGCATGGACCCCGAGCGCCGCGAGATGGTGGCGGAGATCATCAAGCAGGAAATCGAGGCCATCGAAAAGCCCAACGGCTGAGTACCTGGCCCGAAGCGTTTTAGGAGAGAGGGGAGCCGCCCAGGAGGGGGTTCTATTCACACTGTGCATAGCGAGAGGTAAGCATGTCTGGGATTAAAACGAAGTTCAAAAAAGCCGGGCTGGCCCTTACGGTCCTGACCCTGGCCCTGGCCCTGGCCCTGCCCGGCCTGGCCGCGGACAAGCCCAAGTTCGGCGGCAGCATCACCGTGGGGCTCAACACCGACCTCACCGCCGTGGACCCCCACACCAGCGTGGCCGTGGTCAACGCCATCGTGCTGCACCACGTCTTCGAGCCCCTGCTGGCCTACGGCGAGGACCTCAAACTCATGCCCGTGGCCTGTGAGAGCTGGGAGGCCAACAAGGACTACACCGCCTACACCTTCCACCTGCGCAAGAACAAGCTGTTCCACAACGGCCGGGAGATGGTGGCGGCCGACGTGAAATTCTCCCTGGACCGGGTGATGGACCCCAAGATCAGCCCCCGGGCCAAGCACTTCACCGGCGTGGCCTCCGTGGAGGCCGTGGATAAGTACACCGTGGTGGTCAAGCTCAAGAAGCCCTTCGCGGCCTTCCCCCACCTGCTGGCCTACATCAACCCGGTGATCGCCATCGTGCCCCAGGAAGAGTTGGCCAAGCAGGGCGGCGTGTTCAAGGAAAAGCCCGTCGGCACCGGCCCCTACATGTTCTCCGAGTGGAAGCCCGACCGCTACATCATCCTGAAGAAGTTCGACAAGTACACCGGCCCCACCGGCCCGCGCAGCGGCCTGGGCGGCGAGCGCGTCGCCTATCTGGACACCATCAAGCTGGTGCCCATCCCCGAGGAGTCCGTGTCGATCATGGCCCTGCTGAACAAGGAGATCGACCTGCTGCAGTACTATCCGCCCAAGTACGTGGAGAAGTACCAGAAGGACTACGCCAAAAAGGGCCTGGTGCTCAACGAGGTTCCCGGCCTGTCCTGGTACCAGGTCTATTTCGGGGTCAACCGCCCGGTGACCAACAACGTGAAGTTCCGCCAGGCCTGCGCCTATGCCATCGACCTGGACAAGGTGACCCAGGCGGCCTATTTGGGCCACGCCAAGAGCAACCCCTCGGTCATCGCCCGGGGCAGCATCTACCGCACTCCGGCCCACGACACCTGGTACAAGTATGACCCGGCCAAGGCCAAGCAGTTGCTCAAAGAGTCCGGCTACAAGGGCGAGACCGTGGTCTTGGACACCACAAAGAAGTACATCGCCATGTTCCGCCAGGCCGTGGCCGTGCAGGCGGCCATGCAGGCGGTGGGCATCAACGTCAAGCTCAACGTGGTGGAGTGGCCGGTGCTGCTCAAAAAATGCGTGAGCGGCGACTTCCAGATGCTCTCCTACGGCGCGGGCGGCACGCCCAACCCGGCCCTGGCCTACGCCTACCTGAAGCGCGGCGGCTTCGAGGACGCCTACCCCGAGATCAAAAAGATCAAGGAAGCGGCCTTGATGACCGACGACCTCAAGACCCTGCAGGGCCTCTACGAGAAGGCCCACCGCATCACCTACGAGCAGGTGCCCTGGATCCAGCTGTACAACTACAACTACCTCCAGGCCCACTGGAACTACGTCAAGGGCTACAAGACCATCAACACCGGCTACCCCATCCTGTGGGGCGTGTGGCTGGACAAGTAACCCAATGAGCGCGACGTTCCGGAGGCGGCCGGCGGCCGCCTCCGGAACGCCCCCCAATCCGGCGGCGGCCCAAGCATGTTAAAGTTCGTCATAAAACGAGTGATCTACCTGATACCCACCCTGCTCCTGGTGGCGGCCATGGTGTTCATGCTCATCCACATGATCCCCGGCGACCCCGCCGCGGTGATCCTGGGGCCGGACGCCACCGCCGAGGACGTGGCCTCGGTGCGCACCGCCCTGGGCCTGGACCGTCCCCTGTACGAGCAGTTCGGCCTGTGGCTGGGCAACGTGGTGCGGGGCGACTTCGGGGTGTCCATCCACTCCAAGCGCCCGGTCATCGACTCCATCGGCGAGCGCTTCCCGGTCACCTTGTGCCTGACCACCCTGGCCCTGATCTTCGCCTTGGTGGTGGCCCTGCCCTCGGGGGTGCTGGCCGCGGTGTACCACAACACCAACAAGGACTACCTGTTCATGATCGGCACCATCCTGGGGGTGTCCATCCCCGGCTTCTGGCTGGGGCTCATGTCCCTGTTGGTGTTTTCGGTGCAGCTGGGCTGGTTCCCTTCCACCGGCTTCGTGCCCATGTGGGAGGAGTTCTGGGAAGGCCTGCGCTACATGATTTTGCCGGCCATCACCCTGGGCCTGTTCATGGCCGCGGTGGTGGCCCGCATGGTGCGCTCCTCCATGCTGGAGGTGCTGCGCCTGGAATACGTGACCCACGCCCGGGCCAAGGGCCTGAGCGAATGGAAGGTGATCACCAAGCACGCCCTCAAGAACGCCTTCGCCCCCACCCTGACCACCATCGGCATCCAGTACGGCATGCTCCTGGGCGGGGCGGTGGTCACCGAGACGGTGTTCTCCCTGCCCGGCCTGGGCAAGTATCTGGTGGTCTCCATCTACATGCGCGACTATCCCGTGGTCCAGGGCTGCATCCTGTTCATCGCCCTGGTCTACGTTCTCATCAACACCATCGTGGATCTGCTCTACGGCTATTTCGATCCGCGGGTGCAGTACTCCTAGGGGGCGGTCATGTTCTGGAAACGCTTTTTGCACAACCCCATAGGCATGATCGGCGTGGCGGTTATCGCCCTGAACCTGTTCGTGGCGGCCTTCGCCCCCCTCTTGGCCACCCACGACCCCCTGACCATCAACGTGGCCCAGCAGTCCGAGGCCCCCTCGGCCGAGCACTGGTTCGGCACCGATGAATACGGCCGCGACATCTACAGCCGGGTCATCTACGGCTCGCGCATTTCCCTGTACATCAGCCTGCTGTCGGTGGTGGTGGCCACCCTGCTGGGCGTGGCCATCGGGTCCTTTTCGGGTTATTACGGCGGTTGGATGGACAACGTCATCATGCGCATCATGGACGCGGTGATGTCCTTCCCGGCCATCCTGCTGGCCATCGGCATCCTGGCGGTGCTGGGGCCCAACATCATCAACGTGGTGCTGGCCCTGGGCCTGGTGTATACCCCGCGCTTCGCGCGCATCGTGCGCGGCTCGGTGCTCTCGCTCAAAGAAAAGGAGTTCGTCGAGGCCTCCAAGGCCATCGGCAACGGCGACGCCTACATCATCTTCCGCCACATCCTGCCCAACTGCACCGCGCCGCTGATCGTGCAGGCCACGGCCAGCCTGGCCTACGCCATCCTGGCCGAGAGCATGCTCTCCTTCCTGGGCCTGGGCGCTCCGCCGCCCGCGCCCTCCTGGGGCAACATCCTTTCTGACGCGCGCAACTTCATGATGGACAACGCCATGATGACCGTGTTTCCCGGCTTGGCCATCACCCTGGCGGTGCTGGGCTTCAACCTGGTGGGCGACGCCCTGCGCGACGTCCTGGACCCCCGGCTAAAGTGACGGCCATGAAATCTCTCTTACAGATAAAGGACCTGGAGGTGAGCTTCCACACCAGCCAGGGCGTGGCCCAGGCGGTGTGCGGGGTCAGCTACGACATCGGCCAAGGCGAGGTATTGGGGGTGGTGGGCGAGTCCGGCTCGGGCAAGAGTATCACCGCCCTGTCGGTGCTGCGCCTGGTGCCCTATCCCGGACGCATCACGGGCGGCCAGGTGCTCTACGAGGGCCGCGACCTGCTCAGCGTGCCGGAAAAGCAGATGCGCAAGGTGCGCGGAGACCGCATCTCCATGATCTTTCAGGAGCCCATGATCTCCTTGAACCCGGCCTTCACCATCGAGAACCAGCTAACCGAGGCCTTGCACAACCACCGCAAGATGAGCCAGAAGGAGGCCCGGGACCGGGCCATCGAGATGCTGACCCTGGTGGACATCCCCGATCCGGCCAAGCGCATCAAGGACTACCCCCACCACCTGAGCGGCGGCATGCGCCAGCGGGTGATGATCGCCGAGGCCCTGCTGTTGGACCCGGACGTGCTTCTGGCCGACGAGCCCACCACCGCCCTGGACGTGACCGTGCAGGCTTCGGTGCTGGATCTGATGCAGCGGCTCAACGAGCGCATCGGCACGGCCATCATGCTCATCACCCACAACCTGGGGGTGGTGGCCGAGTCGGCCCGCCGGGTGGTGGTCATGTACTGCGGCCGGGTGGTGGAGCAGGGGCCGGTGAAGCAGATCTTCGAACAGGCCCGCCACCCCTACACCCAGGGCCTGCTCAAGTCCATCCCCAAGCCGGGCGGCCGAGGCAAGCTCTACGAGATGGAGGGCATCGTGCCCAGCCTGTATGAGCTGCCCCGGGGCTGCCCCTTCAACCCCCGCTGTACCCAGCGCCTGCCCCAGTGCTCCGAGAGCGCTCCCCCCTGGCGCGAGGTGCAGCCGGGACATCATGCCCTTTGCTGGCTCTACGCGTGAAACCATGTCCATGAAGACCATACTCAAGGTTGAAGACCTCACCAAGTATTTCGTGGTGAACCGCTCCCTGCTGAGCTCCGGGGAAGTGGTCAAGGCGGTGGACGGGGTGAGCTTCTCGCTCATGGAGGGCGAGACGCTGAGCCTGGTGGGCGAGTCCGGCTGCGGCAAGTCCACCACCGGCCGCCTGGCCCTGCGCCTCATCGAGCCCACCCGGGGCTCGGTACGCTACCGCGGCCAGGACATCGCCCAGCTCCCGCCCGAGAAGATGCGCAAGCTGCGCGGCGAGATGCAGATCATCTTCCAGGACCCCTGGTCCTCGCTGAACCCCCGCATGACCGTCAAGGAGATCATCGGGGAGGGGCTGCGCCGCCAGAAGGAGCTCAGCCGGGCCCAGCGCAAGCGCCTGGTCTTGGACATGATGGAGACGGTGGGCCTAAGGCCCGAGCACTACGACCGCCACCCCCACGAGTTCAGCGGGGGCCAGCGCCAGCGCCTGGGCGTGGCCCGGGCCCTGATCATGCGCCCCAAGCTGGTGGTGGCCGACGAGCCGCTGTCGGCCCTGGACGTGTCGGTGCAGGCCCAGGTGGTCAACCTGTTGGCCCGGCTCAAGCAGGAGCTGGGGCTGTCGTACTTGTTCATAAGCCACGATCTGGCCATCGTGGAGCACATCAGCGACCGCATCGCGGTGATGTATCTGGGCAAGCTCATGGAGCTGGCCTCCAAGAGGCAGCTCTTCGAGAGGCCGCGCCACCCCTACACCCAGGCCCTTTTCTCCGCCGCGCCCACCACCGAGGTGGGGCGCGAAAAAAATCGCATCATCCTCTCGGGCGACGTGCCCAGCCCCCTGAACCCGCCGCCGGGATGCCGCTTCCACACCCGTTGCCCCCAGGCCCAAGAGGACTGCCGGCAACTGGAGCCCGAATTCAAACTTCTCGCGCCGGGGCACTGGGTTGCCTGCCACCACCCCCTGAACGGCTAGTTCGCGCGCAGACCAAATTCAAGGAGACGTAGATGCAATCCGCCGAGGTTAAACAAAGACTATTCAACGCCGTGGACGAGCTGCGGCCCCAACTGGTGCAGACCCTGCAAGAGCTGGTGCGTATTCCCAGCGTGGTGGGCGACGAGGCCCGGGCCCAGCAGTACATACAAAAGCTCTATCAGGACCTGGGCCTCACGGTGGAGATGGTGGAGCCGGACATGGAGGCGGTGCGCCAGCACCCCGGCTTCATCGACACCAAAGTGCCCTACGAGGGCCGCCCCAACGTGATCGGCACCCTGCCCGGCGACGAGGCCGCGCCCTCGCTGGTCATCAACGGTCACGTGGACGTGGTCTCCGTGGAGCCGCGCAACCTGTGGCCCCGCGACCCCTGGAGCGGCGAGGTGGAGGGCGGCCGCCTGCACGGCCGGGGCTCGGCGGACATGAAGTCGGGCCTGATAGCCAACTACTTCGCCCTCAAGGCGGCGCTCAAGGCCGGGCTGCGGCCCAAGGGCATGGTGCGCCTGATGAGCGTCATCGACGAGGAGGCCGGCGGCGCGGGCGGCACCCTGGCCTGCCTCTTGGCCGGTTACCGGGCCGACGCCCTGCTCATCACCGAGCCCCACGGCATGAACGTGACCATCGCCAACGCCGGGGTCAACCACTTCCGGGTCTACCTGAAGGGCCGTTCGGCCCACGGCGGCACCTCCCACCTGGGGGTCAACGCCATCGGCAAGGTGTTGCCCATCTACCAGGCCCTGGCCGACCTGGACGAAAAGCGCGGCCGCGAGGTGAAATACCCGCTGTTCGAAAAGGGCTCGGGCCGCTCCTGCCACGTCACGGTGGGCACCCTGCACGCGGGCGACTGGCCCTCCACCGTGCCCGGCGACGCGGTGATGGAGTGCCGCATCAGCTTCGTGCCCGGCGAGACCAGGGAGGAGATCCGGGCCCTGGTGGAAAACACCGTGGCCCAGGCCGCCTCCACCGATCCCTGGCTGCAGGAGCACCCGCCCAAGGTGGAGTGGTTCGCCTGGCAGACCAGCCCCTGGCAGCAGGACCCGGAGCACCACTTCGTGCAGGCGCTGATGAGCGCGGCGGTGGACGTGGCCGGGCGGCCGGTGGATTTCATCGGCCGGGCCTCGGGCCTTGACTCGCGCTTCGCCCCGGACTTCGGCATGGTCGCCGCCTGCACCGGCCCCAAGGGGGCCAACATCCACGGTATCGACGAGTACGTGGAGCTGGACAGCGTGGTGGACACCGCCAAGGTGGTGGCCCTGGCCATGCTCAACTGGTGCGGCGTGGCCGATTAGTAAGCCGCATTGCCCCCTTGACCCGAAACGGGCCGCCCCCCCTGGGGCGGCCCGCCTTTTTTCCGCCACCGGGCCCGGCTCGCATTTCCAGCTAATCTAGTGTGATAGCTCGCGCGGTTTGGATATAATTGCGCGGACAAGGCTCCGAGGCCGACAGCGGGGGGCGATGCCTTGGTCCACTGAACCAACTTCCCAGGGAGCGCGGCGTTGCATATACCTTCGCGAAGAGTTCTGTTGGCGATCCTGGCCCTGACCGGCCTGCTGTCGCTCCCCCCCGGCGCGGCCCTGGCCAAGGGCGGGCCTCCCGCCGCAGACCAGGTCCCTACGGTGAGCGTGAGCGTGGTCCCGGAGATGGAGGTGAACCCGGCGGCGGAGTTCGTGGGCCGGGTGGAGGCCATCCAGACGGTGGACCTCAGGGCTCGGGTGGAGGGCTACATCACCCAGGTGGCCTTCACCGAGGGCGGGGCGGTGAAAAAGGGCGAGCTGCTCATCCAGCTGGAAAAGGCCCCCTACCAGGCCAAGGTGAACGAAGCCAAGGCCAAGGTGGCCCTGGCCCAGGCCTCCCTGGACAAGGCCCTGCGCTACATCAACCGGCTCAAGTCGGTGCGCTCCGGCGGAGTGGCGGCCACGGACATGGACAACGCCCTGTCGGCCGAAGAAACCGCCAAGGCCCAGCTGCAGGAGGCCAAGGCCAGCCTGCAGCAGACCGAGCTCAACCTGGGCTACACTTCCATCACCGCGCCCATCGGCGGGGTCATGGGCCGGGCCCAGTACACCCTGGGCAACCTGGTGGGCCCCACCTCCGGGGCCCTGGCCCGCCTGGTGCAGCTCGACCCCATCCGGGTGGTCTATTCGGTCAGTGAAAACGAATACGTGGCCGCCAAGATGAAGGCCGGCGCCAACCCCGAGCAGCTTCCCGCCGAGTTGGTGCCGCGGCTCAAGCTGCCCGACGGCCAGATGTATCCCCCGGCGGGCAAGCTGGACTTCACCGAGCCCCAGGTGGACCCCGGCACCGGCACCATCGCCCTGCGCGCCGTCTTCCCCAACCCCCAACGCTTGCTTCTGCCCGGCCAATACGTCACCGTGTTCATCAGCCGCCGCCAGGCCCGGCTCATGCCGGTGGTCCCCCAGGCCGCCGTCCTGGAAGACCGCCAGGGGCTCTACGTGCTGGTGGTGGATAAAAACGACCTGGCCCAGCGCCGGGGCATCGTGCGCGGGGCTCCCATGGGCACCGGCTGGGCGGTGGAATCGGGGCTCAAGGGCGGGGAGACCATCATCGTGCACGGCCTGCAGCGAGCCGTGCCCGGCCAAAAGGTGAACCCGGTCCGCGAAACGGGGCGCTAGGCGCAAACCGCCATGATCAGCCGCATCTTCATAGAACGCCCGCGACTGGCCATCGTCATCTCGGTGGTCATCGTCATGGCCGGCATCCTGGCCCTGTTCAGCGTCCCGGTGGCCCACTATCCGCGCATCACCCCGCCGGAGATCCGGGTGCGGGCCACCTACCCCGGAGCCAACGCCGAGGTGTTGGCCAACAGCGTGGCCGCGCCCGTGGAGGCCGGGGTCAACGGGGTGGAGAACATGCTCTACATGAGCTCCACCTGCTCCAACAACGGCCAGTACGATCTGAGCGTGTACTTCGAGGTGGGCACCGACCCGGCCATCGCCCAGGTCAACGTGCAGAACCGGGTGCAGCAGGTGACCTCCCAGCTGCCCAGCGAGGTGGTGGACCAGGGAGTGGAGGTGCGCTCCCGCTCCTCCGACAGCCTGGGCGTGCTCAATTTCTTTTCGCCCAAGGGCACCCACGACGCGCTGTTTTTGTCCAACTACGTGAGCATCAACGTCAAGGACGCCCTTGCCCGGGTCAACGGGGTGAGCGAGGCCAGGGTCTACGGCGCGCTGGACTACAGCATGCGCATCTGGATGGACCCCCGCCGCCTGAGTGCCCTGGGCATCACCGCCGAGGACGTGATCGCGGCCATTCGCAAGCAGAACATCCAGGCCGTGGCCGGCTCCATCGGCACCGCGCCCAGCAGCTCCAGCCAGCAGGTGCAATACACCCTCCGGGCCGAGGGCCGCCTGAAAAGCGTGGAGCAGTTCAAGAACATCATCGTGCGCGGCAACGAGGCGGGCGGCCTGGTGCGCGTCAAGGACATCGCCAGGGTGGAACTGGGGGCCGAGACCTACACCCGCTCCTCCACCCTCAACGGATCGCCCGCCCTGGCCATGGGCGTGTACCAGACCACCGGGGCCAACGCCTTGGACACGGTGGAGGCGGTCAAACAGGAAATGAAGCGCCTGGCCAAGCGCTTTCCGCCCGACCTCGAGTACGAGTTCACCTACGACACCACCCGCTACGTGCGAGCGGCCATCAGCGAGATAACCTTCACCCTGCTCATCACCTTCATGTTGGTGGTGGCGGTCACCTTCCTGTTCTTGCAGGACTGGCGGGCCACCCTGATCCCCTCGCTGACCATCCCCGTGTCCCTGGTGGGCACCATGGCCGTGCTGTTGGTCCTGGGTAACACGGTCAACACCATCACCCTGTTCGCCCTGGTGCTGGCCATCGGCCTGGTGGTGGACGACGCCATCGTGGTGGTGGAAAACGTGCAGCGGGTCATGGTCGAGGACGGCCTGCCGGCGCGCCAGGCCACCCTGAAGGCCATGGGCCAGGTCACCGGCCCGGTCATCGCCACCACCCTGGTACTGTTGGCCGTGTTCGTGCCCGTGGCTTTCACCCCCGGCGTCACCGGCAAGCTCTACCAGGAGTTCGCGGTCACCATCTCCACGGCGGTGGTGCTGTCGAGCGTCAACGCCCTGACCCTCAGCCCGGCCCTGTGCGCCGTCCTGCTGCGCCCCGCCGCCCCCATCGCCTGGGGCCCCCTCGCCTGGTTCGGCCGCCTGCTAGGCGCCTCGCGCAACGGCTACGTGGCCGTGGCCTCCTGGCTGGTGCGCCGCCTGGTGGTGGCCGGGGCGATCCTGGTCCTGGTGTGCCTGGCCGCCTACTTCCTGTTCGCCAGCCGACCCACCAGCTTTTTGCCCAAGGAGGACCAGGGCGTCTTTTACGTAAACGCCCAACTCCCCGAGTCCGCCTCCCTGGCCCGCACCCGCCGGGTCATGGCCCAGGTCAGCGGCATCGTGGGCAAGATACCCGGGGTGCAGAGCATCATCGCCATCAGCGGCCTGAGCTTCATCTCCGGCACCAACGAGAATGTGGGCATCGCCATCTGCGTGCTCAAGCCCTGGGACGAGCGCACCACCAAACAAACCCAGCTCGCCGGGCTCATGTCCCAAGCGCGGCGCGAGCTTTTGGCCATCCCCCAGGCCGAGCTGTTCGTGTTTTCCCCGCCGGCCATCCGGGGCCTGGGGCGCACCGGCGGCTTTGACTTCCGTTTGCAGGCCCTGGGCAACCAGACTCCGGCGGAGCTGGGGGCGGTGACCCGCGCCCTGGTCATGGCCGCCAACCAAGACCCGCGCCTGAGCCAGGTGTTCACCACCTACTCGGCCGACGTGCCCCAGATTTTCATCGACCTGGACCGCACCAAGGCCGAGGCCCTCAAGGTGCCGGTGGCCAGTGTGTTCAGCACCCTGCAGGCCAACCTGGGCTCGCGCTACGTCAACGACTTCAACCTGTTCAACCGCGTATTCAAGGTGAAGGTGCAGGCCGACCAGGAGTTCCGCGACGCGGCCGAGGACATCCAGCGGCTCTACGTACGCAGCGAGACCGGCAACATGGTGCCCCTGCGCAGCCTGGTCCGGCTTTCCAAGGTGCTGGGGCCCCAGGTCATCACCCGCTACAACCAGTTCCCCACTTCCCAGCTGGACGGCGAGGCGGCCACCGGGCTCAGCTCCGGCGAGGCCATGGAGGCCATGGAGCAGGTGGCCGACAAGACCCTGCCCCAGGACTACGCCTACGAGTGGTCGGGCCTGAGCTTCCAGGAGCGCAAGAGCACCGGGCAGGCTCCCCTGCTGCTGGCCCTGGCCTTTTTGTTCGGCTATTTGTTCCTGGTGGCCCAATATGAAAGCTGGACCATCCCCCTGGCGGTCATCACCTCCATTTCGGTGGCCAGCCTGGGGGCTCTCCTGGGCCTGTGGCTGGGGGGCCTGAGCCTGAGCGTCTACGCCCAGATCGGCTTGGTGCTGTTGGTGGGCCTGGCCAGCAAGAACGCCATCCTCATCGTGGAGTTCGCCAAGACCCAGCGCGAGGCGGGGCTGCCCATCGAAGAGGCGGCGGCCATGGGGGCGCGCATCCGCTACCGGGCGGTGCTCATGACCGCCTTCTCCTTCATCCTGGGCGTATTCCCCCTGGTGATGGCCGAGGGCGCCGGGGCGGCCAGCCGCCAGGCCATCGGCGTCACCGTGTTCTCGGGCATGATGGCCGCCACCCTGGGCGGCATCTTCCTCATCCCCGCGCTCTACGCCGGGTTCCAACGGCTGCGCGAGCGCCTGAAGGGGCAAAGCGGCAAGCAAGGCGGCGAAAATGCCATCTAGGGGCCCGGGCAGGGCGGCGCTGGGCTTGCTGGCCGCCGGGATGCTCCTGGCCGGGGCCTGCGCCCCGGTGGGGCCGAACTATACCCCGCCGGTGACCAAGGCGCCGGACGCCTGGCACAGCAAGATGGAGGACGGCCTGAAGCCGGGCTCCCCCCAGGCCGCCGAGCTGGCCCGCTGGTGGGTAAACCTGGGCGACCCCACCCTCACCGGGCTCATCAACCAGGCGGTGGCCGGCAACCTGAACCTGAAGCAGGCCATGGCCCGGGTGCGCCAGGCGCGAGCCCTGCGCGGGGTGCGCGAGGCCGGGCTGTGGCCCACAGTGGACGCCGGGGCCCTGGCCCAGTTGCACCGCGACACCGCCTCGGGCGACACCGGCACCATCGACCAGTGGTACCGCGCCGGCTTTGACGCCGGCTGGGAGATCGACGTGTTCGGCGGGGTGCGCCGCTCCATCGAGGCCTCCCAAGCCGAGTTGGAGGCCAGCCAGGCCAACCTGCGCGACGTGCTTATCTCGCTCACCGCCGAGGTGGCCCTCAATTACGTGGAGCTGCGCACCTATCAAAACCGGCGGCAAACCGCCCAGGCCAACCTGAAGAGCCAGGAGAACACCTACGGCTTCATCCGCTCGCGCCACGAGGCCGGGCTGGTCAACCGCCTGGCCTTGGAGCAGGCCCGCTACAACCTGGAGAACACCCGCTCCCAGATCCCCAACCTCACCAGCGGGGTGGAGGCGGCCATGAACCGCCTGGCGGTGCTCTTGGGCCAGGCGCCGGGCAAGCTCTCGGCCCGCCTGGCCGCCCCGGCCCCGGTGCCGGTGCCGCCGCCCTCCGTGGCGGTGGGGGTACCCACCGAGGCTCTGCGCCGCCGCCCGGACATCCGCCGGGCCGAGCGCCTACTGGCCGCCGAGACCGCCCGGGTGGGCGTGGCCGAGGCCGAGCTCTACCCCAAGTTCCGCCTGGCCGGCAGCATCGGCCTGGCCGCGGTCAACTCCGGCGATTTCCTCACCCCCGGCACCAGCGGGGTGTGGAGCGTCCTGCCCTCCATGTCCTGGCGGGTCTTTGACGGCGGGGCCATCCGCAGCCGCATCGCCGCCCAGACCGCGCTGCAAGAGGAGTTCCTCTTGGCCTACGAGACCACGGTGCTCAGCGCCCTGGAGGAGGTGGAGAACAACCTCACCGGCTACGCCCAGGAGCAGATGCGCCGTCAAAGCCTGCGCCAGGCGGTGGACGCGGCCAAGGAGGCCGAGATGCTCTCCCAAGACCTCTTCGGCGCCGGGCTCATCAACTTCGACAGCGTGCTGGACGCCCAGCGCTCCCTGCTCTCCTTCCAGGACCAGTTGGCCATCAGCGAAGGGGTGGTCACCGCTCGGCTCATCGCCCTGTACAAGGCCCTGGGCGGCGGCTGGGGCGCCCTGCCTCCCGCGCCATCTCCCCCCGCCCCCAAGGCCCCGGCCAAGCAATAGGCAACCCGCCCCTATAAAAATAGGCCGCCCCAGAGGGACGGCCCATTTTTATGCCGCGCGTCGCTTAATTATTGGGCCGGACGGACCTGGGCCTTATCAAAAGCCTGGATGCGCCGGGCCGCGTTGGCCTTCAGGTTTTCATAGAAAAAGGAATAGTCGTAGGCGTGGTACACCCCTGGGCCAAAGGGCATGTGGTCCAGGTCCTGGGGGTCCGGCGGATTCACCACCAGTCCGCCGTCCACGTTTTGGGCCGAGGTGTAGTGGGGCTTCTTCCGGTCGGCGCCATCATGGGGGAAAAACACCGCGCCCAGGTTGGCGGCGGCCGGGACCAGTTCCCCGTCGGTGCGCCAGGACAGGGGGTTCACCGAGACGGCGCCCGGCCGAATGGTGGGGGCTTTTTGCTGATACCCGGCGGCCACGCTGTTGTAGGCGACGATGCAGCCGGTCTGCTCGGCCGAGCGGCACATCCGCAGGGCCGGGTATTGCGCAAGATCGTCCTTGGTGATGGACCAGCCGATGAGGTAGGCGGCCACCAGCTTGTTTTTCAGCTCGGGCCGCTGGAAGTTGGCGCGGGCGAACCCGGCCAGCAGGTTGGAGCCTTGGCTGTGCCCGGCCAGGATGATGGGCCGCCCCTAGTTGTAGTGCTCCAGGTAAAAGTCGAAGGCGGCCTGCACGTCGCCCAGGCCGATGCCCAGGTAATGGTCTTGCTGCTTCTGGTCCAGGGACAGCACCGATATCTTTACCTGACGGTAGAGGGGGGCGTAGAGGTTGGCAAGGTCCGCGAACACGCTGGCCTGGCTGCGGATGGTGTAGAGCGCGTCTTTTTTCATCTCCGGGTCGTCGACCTTGGCCACCATGGCCTGGCCGTTGTACACGGTGGGATAGACCCAGAACACGTCCACCGGATGCTCCGTGGCCTGGGGAAGGTGGAGCCAGTTGGCGGCCAGCGCGTAGTCCGGACCCCGCTCCTGGGCCGATGCCCCCAGGGCGGGCAGGCACAACGCCCCCAGCAAAAGACAAATTATCCCCAGGGCGGCGGCAAATTTCTTGAACTTCATGTTGGGTTGTCCCTGTGGCAGGCTGGGGGTGAACATAAAAAATCAGCGGCGGCTCCTTAACAAGGATGCCGCCGCTGATTGTCCATGACCAACCGGGACGCTGTCAACCGTTTATGGCTTGGCGCGCGCCTTGAGGCGCCGCAGGAAGGCCAGGTGATGCTCGCCGCCCAGGCTCAGATGGCGGTAGAGGTGCAGCTTGGCCGCGTCCTCGATGAACATCCACACCAGGCAATAGCCCCACACCAGGCCCACGTAGCTCCAGGGTATGGGGGCCACGATGATGCCCAGGCCCACGATGAGCACCGCCACCGTCTGGGTGCCCAACACGGCCAGCAGCAGCACCTTGGCCGGGTAGGGGCTCTTCCAGAAGGGCTCCTTGGTGCGCACCACCAAAAGGGTGAGGTGCCCGGCCACGGCCAGCTTGAGATAGATGAACGACTGCAACTGGGGAACGCTCAGATCCAGGTATTCGCGGGCGATGACCAACAGCAGGAAGGTCTCCACCACCCCGATGAGCCCCAGCGCGGTGGACAGGGTAAGCACCCGGCGCATCTCCCAGCGCACCGGATGGGGGTCCAGCCAGGTGTTGTCGTAGGCGATGGTCATGATGGGCAGATCGTTGAGCAGAGCCAGGAGGATCACCAGCACCGTGGTGATGGGGTAGATGTTGAACACCAGCATGGCCAGCACCACGAAGAACATGATGCGGATCGTCTCGGTGATGCGGTAGATGGCGTAGGAGTTCATGCGCTCGAAGATCTTGCGCGCCTCCTCCACCGCCCGGATGATCACCGACAGCCCCGGCGCGGTGAGCACCAGCGAAGCCGCCGCCCGGGCCGCGTTGGTGGCCCCGGACACCGCCACCCCCACGTCGGCCTGCTTGAGGGCCGGGGCGTCGTTGACCCCGTCGCCGGTCATGGCCACCAGGTGGCCCAGGCGCTGAAGCGCCTTGACGATGCCGAACTTGTGCTCCGGGAAGACCTGGGCGTAGCCCTCGGCCCGTTCCACCTTTTCCCCCAGCCCCTGGGGCGGATCGGCCGGGTCCACCCCCTCGGCGAACAGCTCCTGGGCCACCTGGATTTCCTGGCCCATGCCCAGTTGGCGGGCTATCTCCTTGGCGATGGCCTGGTTGTCGCCGGTGACCATCTTCACGTCGATGCCATGCTCCCCGGCCTGGCGAATGGTCTCGGCCGAGTCGTCGCGGGGCGGGTCGTACAAGGGCAACAGCCCCAGGAAGCGCCACTTGCCGTCCTCGTCCGCGCGGGCCACCCCCAGGGTGCGGTAGCCCTTGGCGGCCGCGGCCTCCACCACCTCATCGGCCCTTTGGCTATCCGCCCCGGTCAGGCCGCAGAGCTGGGCGATCACCTGGGGAGCGCCCTTGGTGCACTTGAAGCTGTGGCCCTCGCGGCTCAGGGTGGCCTCGGTGCGCTTGCTCACCGGGTCGAAGGGCACGAACGCGTCCTGCCGGTATTGGGCCAGGAGGGAGCGGTCCTGGAGCCCGCCCAGCACCGCGTCGTCGATGGCGTCGCGGTTTTCCTCCTTGGAGGCCAGGCTGGCGGCCAGGATCAACTCCTGCTCGTCGGCGGCGGCGAAAACCGCGGGCTGGCCCAGGGTGAGCTGGTTCTTGGTCAGGGTGCCGGTCTTGTCCGAGCACAGGATGTCGATGCCCGCGATCTCCTCGATGGATTGCAGGCGCGAGACGATGGCCTTTTCCTTGGCCAACGACAGGGCCCCCAGGGCCATGGTGAGCGAGAGCACCGCGGGCATGGCCACCGGGATGGAGGCCACCACCAGGATCAGCACGAACTGGAACACCCCCAGGGCGCTGTCCCCCCGGAAAAGCTGGGTAAGCACCAGGATCACCGCCAGGCCCAGGCTTATATAGATGAGGTAGTCGCCGATGGTGAGCACCGCCTTCTGGAAGTGGGAGGGGGCCTCGGCGCTCTCCACCAGCTTGACGGTCTTGGCGAACTTGGTCTTGTCCCCGGTGGCCACCACCACCGCCTGCATCTCCCCCTGCTTGGCCACCGATCCCGAATAGGCCACGTCGCCCTCGGCCTTGTCCACGGGCAGCGACTCGCCGGTCAAAGCCGACTGGTCCACGCTGAGGAAATCGCCCCCGAACAGCTTGAGGTCGGCGGGCAGGATGTCCCCGGCCCTGAGGCGCACCACGTCGCCGGGCACCAGGTCCTCCGCGCCTATTTCCTGCCACTGGCCGCCGCGCCGCGCCCGGGCCTTGAGGGCCAGCTCGCCCTTGAGCGCCTCCAGGGCGTTGTCCGCCTTGCGCTCCTGCCAAAAGCCCACCGCCGCGTTGAACACCAGCATCACGCAGATGATGATCATGTCCGACCAGTGGCGCACCACCAGCGACAACACCGCCGCCGCCTCGATCATCCAGGGTATGGGCCCCCAGAAATAACCCAGCAGCTTGAGCAAAGAGCTCTTTTTGCGCTCCTCAATGGCGTTGGGCCCCACCTGGGCCAGACGGCGGGCCGCCTCGGCGGCCTCCAGCCCCTGGGGATTGCCGCCCAGGCGCTCAAAGACCTGGTCCAGGCTCAGTTTTTCCGCGTCTTGGGATTCAAGATAGGTTTCCGGCATAATGCACGCTCCCAATCTCCTGTCCGGTATATGGGTTAATTTTATACCCACCGGGCAAGTGATGCCTAATCTGGCGCGAGGGGAGCGGGCGCGCGGGGCGCCTTATGTCGGTTCGGGCCGGTTAGGCGGGGCTGTTGCCGCCCACCGCCTTGGGCTTTTCCCCGCCCGGGTCGGCCTTGGCTGGCGGCGGGGAGGCCTTCAGGCCGCTGGGCGCGGGCGCGTTTTGCGTCAGGTCCAGGCGGCCGGGCTCCAGCCCCAGGGCCAGGCCCAGGAGCTGGGGATAGAGCACCACCCCGTCCAGGGAGGGCTTGCCTTCGCCGCTCAGGGTCTCGTGGGCCCACTTGACCTGGAGCAGGGTGTGGGGGCAGTCCACCATCAGCACCTGGGCCTCGCTGGCGGCGAACTCCTCCAGGCGCATCATGATGGTGGCCAGGGAAAGCTCGGGGTTGCGCTCGCGCAGGGGGCCGCCGCAGCAGCGCAGCCGCCCCTGCCAGGGCACTCCCTCGGCCCCTATGACCTTCAGCAACTCCTCGATCAGCTTGGGGCCGTAGGCGTTGTCAAAGCCGGTGATGCGGCTGGGGCGCAGGGCGTGGCAGCCGTACATGGCGGCCACCTTCAGGCCGTTCAGGGGGGCCTGCACCAGATCCTCGAGTTTTTCCAGGCCCACCTCGTCGTGCAGCACGCTCTGTATGTGGCGCACCTGGGCGGTGCCCTGGTATTTCAGACCCTCGGGAGCCAGCTTTTCCTGCACCATGGCCAAAAGGTCCGGCTGCTCCTCCAGGAATTTCTGGGCCCGTTTCAGGGTGCCCAGGCAACACTTGCACAGGGTCATGAGCTCTACGCCCTGGGCCTCGGCCAGGGCCAGGTTGCGCGCCGCGGCCAGGATGAACAGCTCGAAGTGCTGGTCCCGCAGGGGATAGCCGCAGCAGTTGAACTCCATCTCGGTCAGCTGGATGCCCAGCTTGCCCAACACCGCCCGGGCGCTGGTTTCATACTGGGGGGCGTAGCTGGGTATCTTGCAGCCCAGAAACAAGGCGTAGGACATGTCAGTTCTCCCGGGCCATGGCGGCCTGGGCCGCCAGATAACGCAGCTCGTACATCACGTCGGTCACCTGCACCAGGTTGGGGCAGGTCTGCTGACACTCGTAGCAGGTCAGGCAGTTCCACACCATGCGCGAGCCCATGGCTTCTTCCATGAGGCCCAGCTTGAGGCAATACATGACCTGGTGGGGCAGCAGGTCCAGCTCCTGGTTGGGCCATTCGGACATGTGCACCAGGGGGCAGGCGTTGGTGCACTCGCGGCAGGAGTAGCACTCGGTGAAGCTGCCGGCCTGAGCCGAATGCTTGAGGGTCTTCTTGAACCCGCCGGTGTCCACCAAGACCTCATGGCGGCCGCGGCTGGGCTGGGCCGCCTGCTCGGCGAACTCGGCGATCTCCCGAAGCGGGGTGCCCAGGCCCTCGTCGGCCAGGTCCTGTCTCTGGGCGGTCCAGAGGTCGTGCAGGTTGATGCCCAGGGGGCACAGCCGGGTGCAGCGCTGGCAGCTGGTGCAGATGTAGGCGCCCTCGCGGGTCTGGGCCAGGCGGGCCCGGTCGCCCTCGCCGCCGTGGGTCTTGGCCGACAGCGAGGCCAGGCGCTCCGAGGGCAGGATGTCGTAGTTGGGTATCAGGCTCATGGTGATACCCACCGAGCAGTGCACCGAACAGGTGCCGCAGTGGGTGCAGGCGTCCATCTCCATGGCCCTGAGGGCGGCGCGGGCCGCCGGGTTCATGCCCTCGCGCTCGGTGGCCGCGTTCACCGCCAGGATCACCGGGCCCAACAGAAGGTGCAGGAACTTGGTGAACGGCAACAGGGCCAGGCCCAGGAAACAGGCCAGGAAGTGGATATAGTAGAGGATCTGGGAGGCGTTGGCCTGATCCAGGCCCAGGGCCACGGGACGCAAAAGCACCGACAGGCCGTAGGAGGCGAAGGCGTGGTTGGCCGGGGAGTGGCAATCGATGCAGTTGTTTTCGTTGAGCTCTCGGCCCTGCTCCAGCAAATCCTGGTCAGAGCCTATCGCTCCCGGGGCGAAGACCACCCCATAGTCGGCCGCCCACACCGAGCGCAGGGCCTTGAGTTCCTGGGGATCGTCCATCCCCGCGTATTCGTTGACCATACGGTCAAAGGCGTCGGACGAGGTGATCTTCAAGGCTTGCAGGGCAAAGCCCGAGAGCAGGATCACGGCCAGCAGGGCGATGGCCACCCGGTCCCGGGCGCGGGTGGTCTGGCGCAGCCCGCCCACGGTGAGCCGCCGCAGAACGATGATCCCCACCCCGGCCAGCACCATCAGCCCCAGGACCTCGCGCAGCCACAGCCAGGGGTCCAGGGTGGGATAGTAGTCGCTGAACAGGGAGGCGGTTATCTGCTCGCCCAGGGCGTGCAACAAGAGCAAGCCCATGAAGCCCACAAACAAAAGGATGTGGCCCAGCCAAGCCAGGGCGCTGTGTTTGAGGGAGCGGCCTTGCAACAGCCCGTCCCACACCAGCCCCCGCAGCAAGGCCCCGATACGGGGGCTGAACACCGTGCGGAGCAGGCCGGAGATGGCGGCTCCCGCCCGTTTGGCGGCGGAATATTGCCGGTCCCGCGGATCCACCGATACCGTGAGCCAGGAATACGCCTTGTAGATCAGCCCCACCAGGCAGATGGCCAAGGCGAGATATAGGCTTATGCTGAAAAACATATGGTAACGCCCCTCAAGTTACTTTATACCGGGAACCCGACGCGTTTGCGTTGGCAATTTCAGCGGCGGCAACCTCCGCGACCCCCTCCGCCACGTCCTCCTCCACCGCGACAACCGCCTCCGCCCATGCCCCGGCCCCGGCCCATGCCGCCGGCGGCGGGCTGGGCGGCGGCGACAGCCTGGGTGGCCGTCTGGGCCATGTGCCCCTGTTCGTAGGCGGCCAAGGCGTCGGCCACCCGGCCCTGGACGCCTTGGACCACCTCTATGCCCGCGGCGTCGAGGGCGTTCATGGCCTTGGGCCCCACCAGGCCGCTGAGCACCTTTCGCACCCCGGCCTTGGCCAGGTTCTCGGCGGCCTGGATGCCCGCCCCGGAAGACATCTGGCCGGCGGCGGTATTGTCCAGGGCGAAAACGCCTCCGTCATCGTCCTTGACCACGAAATAGGCGGCCCGCCCGAAACGAGGGTCCACCTGGCTGTCCATCGTCTCGCCCTGGCTGCTCACCGCGATTTTGGCCATCAGGCCTTCCTCTCGCCCAACATGTCCAGGGCCTCCTGGACCACCCCCCGGTACGGCGCGTCTTCGCCCCAGTCGCGCCGCAGGAGGCTTACCAGGCGCCCGGCGTCGGCGGCGGCCATCAACTTGGGGTCCCAGGGCAGGCGGCCCAGGAACTTGAGACCGGAGCGGGCGGCGGTGTCCTGCCCCCCGCCCTGGCCCAGGAAATCCACCTGGCCGCCGCAATGGGGGCAGACCAGCCCGGCCATGTTTTCCACCAGCCCCAGGACGGGCAAGTCCAGCTGGCGGCAAAAGTCCAGGGACTTGCGCAGATCGGCCAGGGCTATCTCTTGGGGGGTGGTGACCAGCACCACCTTGGCCCCTTCCACGTTTTGGGCCACGGTCAGGGGCTCGTCGCCGGTGCCCGGAGGGGCGTCGATGATCAAAAAGTCAAGGGCTCCCCAGGTAACGTCGCCCATGAGCTGGCGGATCACCCCGATCTTCATGGGGCCCCGCCAGATGACCGAGGCCTCCTTGTCGGGCATCAACAGTTCCACGCTGATGACCTTAAGGCCCTCGTCGATGATCACCGGTTTGATGAGTTGCTCGTCCGTCAGGACTTCGGCGTGGCCCGCTATGCCCAGCATGCGCGGAATGGAAGGCCCGTGCAAGTCCACATCCAACAGGCCCACCCGGTAGCCGGCCAGGGACAGGCCCACGGCCAACTCGGCGGCCACGGTGGACTTGCCCACACCGCCCTTGCCGCTCATTACCACCAATTTGTGCCTGATGTCGGCGAGGTTTCGGGTGAGGCGTTGATCCAGAGGATCTATTCCAGGTTCCGGACCCGGAGGCGGGGCTGAGGTAGCTTGGCTCATGCTGTCATCTCCGGAGCCTCAGCAACTGCCCCGGCGCATGGGAGACGCCGGGGTCCGGGGCTCGCGCAGGCATATTATACGATTTGCGTCAAGTTCTCCCACATACGCGCATGGAGGCATTGGCGGACTGTCCCAACAGCAATCCCTGCCATGCCTGAAAAACCGCTCTAGTTGCCTACCGGACGCTTTCCCACGGGATAACACTCGATGGTTGCGCAACTTAAACTGCCAAAGGGCGCCAATAAGAGGTACGGCGTGGGTATTTTTGTTTGGAATATATCATTTTAATATGAATGTCAAACCTGAACTCTCTAGAGGCATGTCTCCGGGGCCCGATGGGGCCTTGCCTTTTGCAAAGGGGGGCACAACAAGCGGCGCGAATGCTGCAAGGTTTCCCACCCCGATAATAAACTATGTTTCTATGGGATATAATACCGCACCGGATACGCCCGGCCGGCGCCGCCCCCCCTGGGGCATCCCCCCTGCCCCCGGTCCGCCCCTGGTTAAAAATCGTGCCTGACATCGGGTCGGGTGCTATCCTGCGAAAAGGCTTCTCGTGGGCCGCGGAAGGGCATGGACCCGCCGGCGGCCTTGAACCGGATACAAGCCGTGGCTTTTTACCGGGACGCTCCCGGGGCCCGCGCCCCCTGGTAACGCAGCGGATGGTGACCCATGTACGAAAACCTCGCCATAATGGCCGTGTTCATCTTTATCTACAGCGCCGTGGCCGGAGCGGTGGAGAAAAGGCCCATGAGCGGGCCCATCGTCTTCCTGGTCTTCGGAGTGGTGGCCGGGCCCCACGTCCTGGGGATCATGCAAACCTCGATCACCGCCGACATCCTGCGCAAGTTCGCCGAGTTGTCCCTGGCTCTGGTCCTGTTCACCGACGCCTCCACCGCCGACATGACCACCTTGCGGCGCAGCCGAGGCCTTCCCGAGCGCATGCTCTTGATCGGCCTGCCCCTGACCATCGTGCTGGGCTTTTTGCTGGGCCTCGTGTTCTTCCCCGGCCTGCCCTTGTTGGAGGTGGCCCTCATCGCGGTGATGCTGGCCCCCACCGACGCGGCCCTGGGCAAGGGCATCTTCGCCAACCCCAAGGTGCCCGTGCGCATCCGCGAGGCCCTCAACGTGGAGAGCGGGCTCAACGACGGCATCTGCGTGCCCATCCTCTACCTGTTCCTGGCCCTGGCCCTGAGCACCGAGGCCCACGAGGCGCCCATGGGCCTGGCTCTGGAGCTATTGGCCCGCGAGATCGGCATCGGACTGGTGGTGGGCCTGGGGGCCACCGCCCTGGGGGTGTTGCTGCTCAAGGTAAGCTTCCACCGCCACTGGGTGCAGGAGTTCTGGCTGCCGGTGCCGGTGGTGGCCCTGGCCTTCGCCTGCTACGCCCTGGCCCAGAGCCTGGAGGGCAGCGGCTTCATCGCCTGCTTCGTGGGCGGTTTGCTTTTCGACATAATGGTCAAGGGCGGCAAAAGCCAGGTGCTGGAGGCGGCGGAGGGGCTGGGCAACACCCTGGCCCTGATCACCTGGGTGATCTTCGGCTTTGCCGTGGTGGGCGAGGTGGTGACCAGCCTTAGCTGGTCCATAGTGGTCTATTCCCTGCTCAGCCTCACGCTTATCCGCATCCTGCCGGTGTACCTGTCCCTGGCCGGCACCGGGGAAAGCGTCTACGGCAAGCTGTTCATGGGCTGGTTCGGCCCCCGGGGCCTGGCCAGCATCGTGTTCATTATCATGGTGTGGCAGAAGAACCTGCCCGGCAGCCGGATCATGGCCGTGACCGTGGCCTGCACGGTGATCCTGAGCGTCATCGCCCACGGGCTGAGCGCCAACCCCATGGCCAAGCTCTTCGGCCGTTTCAAGATAGAGTGAGATACCCGCGGCGGCTATTCCCGCGTATTGGGCGACAGATCTAAATCTCAGGACTTACCGGCACAGCCAGACGGTGCAGGGCAAGACGTCGCGCTAACGAGGACCGCGGGCTTGATTAGGCCACGCCGAGGTCTGAGCGCCGCACGCAACGCGGCTATCAGCTGTCCGGCGAAGCCGGCGAAACCCGCCTTAGCCCACCACGGCCTTGAGCGCTGATTTGATGATCCCCTCCAGGCCCATCCCCGCCTCGGAACCCTTGATGGCCCGATCCACCGCCTTTTTGGCCTTGGCCTCGGGATAGCCCAGGTTCATCAGGGCGCTCACCGCGTCTTGGCCCAGCGGCTCGGCCGAGGCCTCGGCGGCCTCGCCCTGGCCCGTATCCTTGGGCAGGCGGCCTTCAAGCTCCACCACCAGGCGGGCGGCGGTTTTCTTGCCCACGCCGGGGATGGCGGTGAGCCGGGCGGCGTCGCCCGCCCGAATGGCCTTGTACAGCTCGACCGGGGGTATGCCGCTCAGGATGGCCTGGGCCACCTTGGGGCCGATGCCGCTGACGGTGACGAGGTTGCCGAAGGCCTGCCACTCCGCCTCGCTCAGAAAGCCGTGCAGATGGATGTGGTCGTCGCGCACGATGGTGTGGATGAACAGGGTGACCGGGTGGCCGCACTCGGGCAGCTCGCAGAAGGTGGTGAGGCTAACGAACACCCGGTAGCCCACCCCGGCGCAGTCCACCACCACGTGGTCCGGACGGCGGGTGAGCACGGTGCCGCTGACCGAGGCGATCATCTCAGGCGCTCCAGGGTGTCCGCCAGGCGGCGGCTCTGCAAGTGGGTCAGGGCCAGGGCCAGGGCGTCGGAGGCGTCCAGGGGCATCTCGTTTTGCCGGGAGCCCACCAGGCGCAGGGCCATGGCCCGAACCTGCTCCTTGGTGGCCCGGCCGTTGCCCACCAGGGATTTCTTAACCGTGGCCGGGGGGTATTCGTGCACGCTGAGCCCGGCTTGCACCCCGGCCAGGATGGCCACCCCCCGGGCCTGGCCCAGCACCAGGGCGGTGCGGGCGTTCTTGGCGGTGAACACCCCCTCCACGGCCATCTCGGCGGGCTCCAGCTCGGCGATGACCCGGGCCAGCTCGGCGAAGATGTAGCCCAGCCTCTCGGGGACCGGAGCCCCGCCCGGGGCGGTGATGGCCCCGGCCCGCCGCAGGCGAATGCGCCCCCCGGCTCCCGGCTCCACCACCGCGTAACCGGTGCAGCGGCTGCCGGGGTCCAGCCCCAGCACGGCGGGGGCGGGGGCCTTGGGCATGCTTACTCGTCTTCCAGTTCGGCCAGAATGCTCTCGTCGATGTCGAAGTTGGAGTAGACGTTCTGCACGTCGTCGGCCTCGTCCAGGGCCTCCATCAGGGCCATGGCCTTGGCTGCCTCGCCCTTGTCGGTGATCTCCACTATGGTGCTGGCCTGCTTGGTCACCTCGGCCTCAATGGGCTCCAGCCCGGCGGCCCGCAAGGCCTCGTTGAGCGGGTTGAAGGCGCTGGGCGTGCAGTGCACTTCCCACACGTCGTCCTCGTCCACCACGTCGTCGGCCCCGGCCTCCAGGGCCGCTTCCATCAAGGCGTCCTCGTCCACCGCGTCCTTGTCAAAGGTGATGATGCCCTTGGCCTCGAACAGATAGGCCACCGCCCCGGCCTTGGCCAGGGAGCCGCCGCGCTTGGTGAAGATGTGGCGCACGTCGGCGGCGGCCCGGTTCTTGTTGTCGGTGAGGCACTCCACCAAAAAGGCCACGCCGCCGGGACCGTAGCCCTCGTAGAGGATCTCCTCGTAGGTCACGCCCTCGAGCTCGCCGGTGCCCTTTTTGACGGCCCGGTCGATGTTCTCCTTGGGCATGTTCTGGCCCTTGGCCGCAGCCACCGCGGTTCGCAGGCGGGGGTTGCCTTCAATGTCACCGCCGCCCTGCTTGGCGGCCACGGTTATTTCCCGCATGAGCCGGGTGAAGATCTGCCCCCGCTTGGCATCGGCGGCGCCCTTCTTGCGCTTGATGGTGCTCCACTTGGAGTGACCGGACATATGATTCTCCTGAAACTAGAGGCTTTATCCCGGGTGGGGCTATTTGCGGCCCCTGCCCAGTATGTAAATTTCCTTGCTGGCCGACCGGCTGGCGTCGGGCTTGTGCCCCTTGCCCAGCTTGAAGGCCCCCTTCACCTGCCTGATCAAGTCGTCTACCCCCGGACCGAAAAAGACCTTGGCCAGAAACGATCCCCCCGGCCGAAGCAGGGCCAGGGCCATGTCCAGGGCGGCCTGGGTCAACTCCAGCGACTGGGCGGCGTCGCGGTCCTTGATCCCGCTGGTTCGCGGGGCCACGTCGCTCATCACCAGGTCGAACACCTCCACCCCCGAGCGCTCCCGCACCTGATCCGGAGTCAGCTCCAACAGGTCGGCCTGGATGAAGCACGACCCCTGGGGCAGGCTCACGCCGGGCTCTTGCAGGTCCACCCCCACCAGGCGACCGGAGCGGCCCACCTTTTGCGAGGCGTACTGCAGCCAGGAACCTGGGTGGCAACCGAGGTCCAGCACCGCCTGTCCGGAGCGCAACAGCCCGTACCGCTTGTCCATCTCCTGCAGTTTGAACACGCTGCGGGCCGCGTAACCCTGGTTTTTGGCCCGGCGGTAATAGGCGTCTGGGCTTCCTAGACGGGTCATGGCTGATAAAATCTAGCACAGGGGCCCAGCGGGTACAAGGGGTCAGAAATGCTGCGATGTCGCCGGTCGGGGGCCTTGGCGGTCCCTCCGGCCTGGGCTATAGTGGATTCTGAACACGCCCATGCGCGACCTGCCCTCCGCATGTTTGGCCGGCGCTGGTTGGCGCCAGGGCCCTGGCGGGCCGCCCCGCAAAACGGGGCAAGGGACGGCGGCACGCTTATTTCTGGTCAGGGCCGGGCTTCTTTAGTATGGTCGTTTATTCCCGCGCCCCCTTCCGGCCCCGAGCGGCGCTGGAATTTTGCCGCCAAGCCCTGGAGGCCCCGGCGCCTCTGGTCTGGAAAGAACTTTGAGGCTGGCCCGCCTCCCCGGCGGGAAGGAGTAATAAGCCCATGCTACTCATCGAAGACCTGCAAGTGGAGCTTTCGGGCAAGCTCTTGCTGCGCCACGTAGACCTGGAGATCAAGCCCGGCGAGACCCACGTGCTCTTCGGGCCCAACGGCTCGGGCAAGACCTCGCTGCTCATGACCATCCTGGGCATGCCCGGCTACATCGTCAAGCACGGGCGCATCGTGTTCAAGGGCGAGGACATCACCCACATGCCCATCCACGAGCGGGCCCAACTGGGCATCGGCATGGCCTTTCAGCGCCCCCCCACCATCCACGGCCTCAAGACCCGCCAGATGGTGGGCATCTGCGCCCACGGCCGCGAGGTGGACGTGGAGGGTATGGCCGAGGAGGTGAACTTCAGCCACTTTTTGGGCCGCGAGGTCAACGCCGGGCTCTCCGGCGGGGAGATCAAGCGCTCGGAGCTGTTGCAGCTCATGGCCCAAAACCCGGACCTGATGCTCTTCGACGAGCCCGAATCCGGGGTGGACATGGAGAACATGCACCTGGTGGGGGCCACCATCGCCCACCTGCTGCAAAAGGACAAGGCCGTCTACCACGCCAACGGCGCCTCCATCGCCGACAGCCGGCGCAAGCGCACCAAGATGGGCCTGATCATCACCCATACCGGCTACATCCTGGACTACCTGGAGGCCGACTCGGGCCACGTGCTCTACAACGGCATCCTGTCCTGCCCCTCCAACCCCCGCGAGATCCTGCGCTGCGTGGCCCAAAACGGCTACCAGGAGTGCGTGCGCTGCGTGGTGCCCCCCAGCGAGCACCTGCTGCAGGAACTGCCCGTTATCAGCCAGGATTAGCAAGGAACAGCAAGCATGGCCGATCAAAACCAGTTGCAGCAACGGGCCCTGGCGGCCCGCGAGAAAACCGCCGCCATCGGGGCGGATTTGGATTTGAGCTCCTACGAAAAGCACGCGGCCACCCACCAGGCCCTGGCCGAGGAGGAGCTTTGCACCCTGCCCGCCCAGGAGCAGCAGGACCTGCTGTTGTCCGGGGTGGATGTGAGCGGCAAGGACCGGGGCGGCACCTTCATCATGAAGGACGCCTCGCCCCTGCACTGTTCCAGCCACCAGGAGGGGGTGGAGGTGCTGCCCCTCAAGAAGGCCCTGGAGGTGCATCCCTGGCTCTGGGACTATTACTGGAAGCTGGTGGAGGTGGACGCGGACAAGTACACCGCCGCCGCCCAGTTGGATCTTCACGACGGCTACATGATCCGGGCCCTGCCCGGGGCCAAGGCCATCCATCCCATCCAGGCCTGCCTGTACATGGACCAGGACAACATCCAGCAGAACGTGCACAACATCATCATCGCCGAGGAAGGGGCGGAGCTGCACATCATCAGCGGCTGCGCCACCAGCCCCCATCTCAAAAAGGGCCTCCACGTGGGGATCAGCGAGTTTTTCGTCAAGAAAAACGCCAAGCTGTCCTTCACCATGATCCACAACTGGTCCGAAGGGGTGGCGGTGCGCCCCCGCTCGGTGGCCACGGTGGACGAAGGCGGCCTGTATCTGTCCAACTACGTGTGCATGCGTCCGGTGAACAGCCTACAGATGTACCCCACCTGTCACCTGAACGGCCCGAACGCCGTGGGCCGCTTCTACTCCATATTGGTGGGCTCGCCCACCACCGACATCGACGCCGGGGGGCGGGTGATCCTCAACCACCCCGGCTGCCGGGCCGAGGTGGTGAGCCGGGCCATAACCAACGGCGGCAAGATCATGGCTAGGGGCCATCTGGTGGGCAAGGCGCCGGAGATCAAGGCCCACCTGGAGTGCCGAGGCCTGATCCTGGGCGGCGGGGCCATGCTGGCCGCGCCCTTCCTGGACGGCTTCGTGGACGGGGTGGAGATGAGCCACGAGGCGGCGGTGGGCAAGATCGCCCAGGACGAGATCAACTACCTCATGGCCCGCGGCCTCAGCGAGGACGAGGCCACCGCCACCATCGTGCGCGGTTTCCTTAGCGTGGACATCCCCGGCCTGCCCCCCCAGCTCCAGGCCGAGATCGACAAGGCCATCAACGCCACCGACGAGCACGGCATGTAGGCGACAGGCGGTTAGCTAAACTTGTCCGATACTTACGAAATATACGCCCTGCGCTACGCCGGGCCGGAGGAAAGCTCCCGGGCCCTGCTGATATGGAACCGGGACTGGGAGCAACGGGTAAAGCGGGCCTATTACTTCTGGTGCCTGCTGGGCCCGGCGGGGCCGGTGGTGGTGGACTGCGCGGTGACCCCGGAGCGGGCGGCCCAGCGCAAGCTGACCAACTACCGCCCGCCGCTGGAGCTGCTGGCCGCCCTGGGGGTGGAGCCCGGCGAGGTGCGCCACCTGGTGCTCACCCATTTGCACTGGGACCACTGCGGCGGGGCGGCTTGGTTCCCCGCGGCCCAGGTGCACGTGGGCCTGGCCGATTGGGCGTTCTGGAGCCAGAGCCCCCTGGCGAGCCGCTCCATCCTTGCCCTGCTGCACGAGCCGGAAGACCTGGCCCCCCTGCGGACCGCCCAAGACCAAGGCCGCCTGCGCCTGCACCCGGGCGACGCGCCCCTGGCCCCCGGCCTGGAGCTCCTTGCCGCGCCGGGGCACAGCCCGGGGCTCATGGCCCTTCAGGCGGCCACCAAAGTGGGCCAGGCCGTGGTGGCCAGCGACTGCGGCCACACCTTTGCCAACTTCGCCCAGGACTGGCCCAGCATGTTCATCTTCAACCTGCCCGCCTGGCTGGAGTCCATGGAGCGCCTGCGGGGCCGGGTCTCCGCCCCGGAGCTGTTGTTCCCCGGCCACGACCTCAAAATGAGTGAGGATTATCCGGAAGTCGCGCCGGGAGTCACCCGGTTGGCCTAGGCGTCACAGCCTCGGATAGCCTGCATAGAGGCGGGGTTCATCCCCGCCATCTTGAATTTTCAGCCATGTCCGTCATCGCGAGGAGCATCCCGGCGGGGGATGCGACGCGGCGATCTTCGCCTTCCCCCAGGCGGGATCGGCAGGGGCCGGTAGGGTCGTCTGGTAAAGGTGTCCCAACTCACAACCAAGCGATTCCGTCCTTGCCGAACTCCCTCGGCTACCCAAATTAAAAGCAAGCATTCTCCCCAAAGTCGGTTATGGTTAACCCCAACAACGTTCCTCAGGCGCTGCGATACTGAAACCGCTTCCCGCTCCCGGCCGCGCCGGCCAATTTTTTACAAAAAAGTTGGCCCCAACCCCTTGCAAAGACGGCGCTTGGTGCTTATGGTTCTCCCAGTTAGCACTCAATGTCGGAGAGTGCTAACAAAGCAGCTTAAAAGGCCCCGCAGGTTTGGGGCGGATTATTTTTAGCTATATCGGTTATTTAACTTAGAAGGAGACGCACGCATGAAAATCAAACCGCTGCAGGACCGCGTGATCGTAGAGCGGCTGGAGGAAGAGACCAAGACCGCCGGCGGCATCATCATCCCCGATTCCGCCAAGGAAAAACCCCAGCAGGGCAGGATTCTGGCAGTGGGCCCCGGCAAGGTCATGGAAAACGGCACCAAGCTGGAAATGACCGTGAAGAAGGGCGACACCGTGCTGTTCGGCAAGTACTCCGGTTCCGAGGTCAAGATCGACGGCAAGGAAGTCCTGATCATGCGCGAGGACGACATCCTGGGCATCATCGACTAAGGCGTCCCTCGCCCCCGTCTCATACAAAAATCAAATCCAGTTTGGAGAGGAAGATAGAGCTATGGCCAAAGAGCTAAAATATGATGTAAAGGCCCGCGAGGCCATGATGAAGGGCGTCGACGCCCTGGCCAACGCGGTCAAGGTAACCTTGGGCCCCAAGGGCCGCAACGTGGTTATCGAGAAGACCTTCGGTTCGCCGACCATCACCAAGGACGGCGTGACCGTGGCCAAGGAAATCGAGCTCGAGGACAAGTTCCAGAACATGGGCGCCCAGATGGTCAAGGAAGTGGCTTCCAAGACCTCCGACGTGGCCGGCGACGGCACCACCACCGCCACCATCCTGGCCCAGATCATCTACCGCGAGGGCTCCAAGCTCGTGGCCGCCGGCCTTAACCCCATGTCCATCAAGCGCGGCATCGACAAGGCCGTGGAGGGCGTGGTGGCCGAGCTGCAGAAGATGTCCAAGGCCACCAAGGACCAGAACGAGATCGCCCAGGTGGGCACCATCAGCGCCAACAACGACACCACCATCGGCAACATCATCGCCGAGGCCATGAACCAGGTGGGCAAAGAGGGCGTCATCACCGTGGAAGAGGCCAAGAGCATGGAGACCACCCTGGAGGTGGTCGAGGGCATGCAGTTCGACCGCGGCTACCTGAGCCCCTACTTCGTCACCGACCCCGAGAAGATGGAAGCCAACCTGGACGACCCCTACATCCTCATCCACGAAAAGAAAATCAGCGCCATGAAGGACCTGCTGCCCGTGTTGGAGCAGGTGGCCAAGAGCGGCCGTCCCCTGCTGATCGTGGCCGAGGACATTGAGGGCGAAGCCCTGGCCACCCTGGTGGTCAACAAGCTGCGCGGCACCCTGAACGCCTGCGCCGTCAAGGCCCCCGGCTTCGGCGACCGCCGCAAGGCCATGCTGGAAGACATCGCCATCCTCACCGGCGGCACCGTGATCAGCGAGGACCTGGGCGTCAAGCTGGACGGCGCCACCCTGAACGACCTGGGCACCGCCAAGAAGGTGACCCTGGACAAGGACAACACCACCATCGTCGACGGCGGCGGCTCGCGTCAGGCCCTGGAAGGCCGCGTGCGCACCATCCGCGCCCAGATCGAGGAGACCACCAGCGACTACGACCGCGAGAAGCTGCAGGAGCGCCTGGCCAAGCTGATCGGCGGCGTGGCGGTGATCAACGTCGGCGCGGCCACCGAGACCGAGATGAAAGAGAAGAAGGCCCGCGTGGAAGACGCCCTGAACGCCACCCGCGCGGCGGTGGAAGAGGGCATCGTGCCCGGCGGCGGCGTGGCCCTGCTGCGCTGCTACGACGCGGCCGACAAGGTGCGCGACAAGGTCAAGGGCGAGGAGAAATCCGGCGCCGACATCATCAAGCGCGCCCTGGAAGAGCCTCTGCGCCAGATCGCCATGAACGCGGGCCAGGAAGGCTCCATCGTGGTGGAGAAGGTGCGGACCATGAAGGGCTCCGACGGCTACAACGCCCAGACCAACACCTACGAGGACCTCTTGAAGGCCGGCGTCATCGACCCCACCAAGGTGACCCGCTTCGCCCTGCAGAACGCCGCGTCGGTGTCCGGCCTGCTGCTGACCACCGAGTGCATGATCGCCGAGAAGCCCAAGGACGACAAGGGCGGCGCCCCGGCCATGCCCGGCGGCATGGGCGGCATGGGCGGCATGGGCGGTATGTACTAGACCGCGCCGCTTAACCCAAGCGACTGAAAAAGCCCCCGCTCGATTGAGCGGGGGCTTTCTTTATCCTCGGGCGCCCGAGTGTCAGTGGTGATTTATTGCCAACAGGCCGAGGCCTAAGCGATGCCGGCAACGCGGTATTTCGGCGTCTGGCGAAGCAGCTCAGTGGCTGGCGGCCACCTCCTCGGGCGAGGCCACCGACACCATCAGCCCGTTGCAGTCGGCGCAATACTCGGGCTGGCGCACCTTCTCGTCGTGGTACACCCGCTGGGGCTTTACCCGGTCCAGGAACTTCTTGGCCTCTTCCCAGGCCGCCTCGGGGCTAAAGTCCACCGCCGCCAGTTGCAGCGATTGCAACACCTGGCCTTCCATGGAGTGCTGCACCACGGTCATCACCTCGGGCACCCCGCCCTCCTCGCCGAACACGGTGATGGTGGCCATGCCCCCCAGGCCGTCATAGGCCGAGTTGAGCGAACCGTGGCGGCAGGTGGCCGGGGGGGTATTCGGGTCGTTGACGAACTCCCCCACCGCGTGGGCCAGGTCGTGGGGATCGGCCAGGTTGTGCTCGCTGTCCTCGGCCCACTGGCCAAAGGGACCGGCGGCCACCGGCACGGGCACTACCTCCACTTTCATCTCCCTGAGGAAATGCATGAGATACCAGTTCTGCTTGGCCTGGCGGCGAAACTCGGCCAGGCTGTTGCCGTCCGAGGGGCGGCGGTAGATGGCCTGCCAGTCGCCAAAGGAAAACACCGGCAAGCGCACCGTATCGTGACCCTGGGCCACGAAACGCCGGGCCAGGTCGCGGGAATTATTGATAACCTGAGTCAGGTCCACATCACCCTCCGGTTAGGAACCGTTTTCAATATAATCGTGCCTAAATCCCCGCGGGTCAAGCGCCTATTGGCCTCGGCGGCTCCGGACGGTTCATCAACTTACTTGTCCTTGTCCGGCGGGCCCCAGGTGAGTTGGTAGCCCAAGTAGAAAGTCAGGTCGGTGTCGCCGCTGAGGTCGCTGCCCGCCGAGACGAGCAGATGCTGCTCCGGCGTGAAATCGACCATGGCCCCCAGGTTGTAACCGGTGTGCTCGCCGCCTTCCACGGTATCGGGGATGGTGTGGTACAGCTCCCCGCCCAGGGCCAGCCAATCGCTGAACTGCCGCTGCACCACCACCCCGGTGAACCAGTAGTTGCGGTTGCCCGAGCCCGGATTGATCCAATACCCCCCGCCGCCGTAAGAGGTCCAGGCTCCCCAGCTCTTTTGCAGCCACAGAGGCACAAACACGTCGCATTGGCCCGAGCCCAGGCCGCGCTCCTGGTCGCCGGTGGGCAGGGTGACCAGGGGGAACACCCCCACCTGGGGCATGATTTCGCCCTCTCGCAGCAGCCGGTACTTGGCCCCCAGTTCCAGATCGCCCAGGCCGTAGGCGGTGCCCTCGCCTTCGGGCCGATCCCAGGCCAGGGGCACGATCAGGTGCAGTTGCAACTCGGGCAAGGCCCCGTAGTTGGCCTCGAAATGGGGCGCGGTGCCGGAGCCGCCGCCCTGTTCCTTCAAGTCCTGGGTGGCCAGGTACAGCTCCCAGTGGCGGTAGGGCACCGGCACCGGGTCGTCGGTGAAAAAAGGCGGGCCCGCCCAGGCCGATGCGGCCATGAACAGCCAGGCCAGCCCGGCTAGAGCCAGGGCGGCCCGAAGCAACCCGCCTTTGGAGCGGCAAAAAAATTTAAGGCGCGCACCCAATCCAGCCCCCATTGGCCGTCCGCCGACGGCTATTACCCTTTCAGTTTGATGCACAACCCCCGCCCAAGCCAAATTTTCCCTGGGCCCAAAGCCCGGCCGCGAAACTCAAGGCCGACTGCTCAAGGGACCCTTGCTTTGCGGACCTGGACGGGGTATTGCTGAAAGCGACCTCTAGCCCAGCGGAGAGCCGGTGAGACACCACCCCCAGCCCCAACCCCTGCCCGTGGCCCACGAAGGCGACCGTTTCGCCCGCCGGGTCTGGTGGCGGGGTTTCGAGCTCACCCCGGGGGTGACCCTCAGGGCCACGGCCCGCCCGCGCCCCGCCCTGGCCGCCGCCTCGCCCTGGCGGCGGCTGGCCGCCCTCGCCTGGGCCGCCTCGGCCGCCCTGGCCCAGCACCCCCGCCTGAACTTCTTCACCTTCTGGGGCCGCCCGGTGTGGGCGGGATGGCCGCCGCGGGTGGCGGTGGTCCTGGAAAACGGCGACGCCTCCTGCGACATGGTGGTGGTGGCCGGAGCCCACGCCATGGGCCTGGACGACCTGGAGCGGCTGTTGCGGGAGCGGCGGGGGGCCCTGGGCCGCCCCGGCCTGCGGGGATGGCTACGCGAGACCCTGCCCATGGCCAGCTACTGGGCCGAGCGCCTGAGCGGTTCCTTTGCCCAGGACTACGCCCGGCGCAACGCCCCGCTGTTCATCAGCATGGTGGGTCTGGAAGGAATCGAGGAGGCCTCCTTCACCCCGGCCCATTCCATGGCCCTGTACCCCGGCGGCCTGCAAGACGGACGCCTGCCCCTGGTGCTTTGCTTCAACCATCAGTTGGCCAACGCCCGGCCGGTGGGGCGGTTTTTGCTGTGCCTAAAGGAAATGCTGGAGTGAGCCGGAGCGCGGGGCCCGGCGACGCGAATTTGCGCCGGAGGGCGCGGCCGGGCTAGAAGGCGTTGCGCAGGGCCTGTTTCACCTGCTTGAGGTCGGGCTTGATCTCCTGGGCCAACAGCAGGGTGCCCTTCTTGTCCAAGACCAGCACCGCGGGGGTGGCGATGAGGTCATAGGCGTCGGCCAGGGGCAGGGAGTCGTTAGGTCCCATGTCCATGAGCCAGGGCTGGGGCAGCCCCTCTTGCTGGGCGTAGGCCTTCACCGCCGGGGTCATGGCCTTACCGTCGGCGTTGACGAACAGCATCACCATGGGGTTGCCTTCAAGCTCCTTGTCCAGGGCCATCAGCCGGGGGATTTCAGTGCGGCAGTGGGGGCAGCTCACCGACCAATAGACGATCACCGCCGCCTTGTCCTTGACCAGATCGGCCAGGCGGTGCTGGTTGCCTTGGGTGTCGGGCAGGGTGACGTTGGCCAGGGGAACCCCCGGACCCACCAGGGCCAGGGCGGGGGCGGCCAGGCACAGGACCATCAAAAGGCTTGCAAGGGCGAGGATTCGCACGGCGTCTCCCAGGCTGAAGATTTATTTCCACTTTAGCAGAGGCGACGCGCCGGGACCAGGGAGGAGTGATGATCCAAATCAGCCAGCACGGGCCGGTTACCCGGTTCAAGATGGGCCGGGAGATCGACGGCCGGGTGATGTACTGGTGCGCCGCCTACCAGGTGGGCGACGTGCTCATCGACAGCGGCTGCGTCCACACCGCACCCGACCTGCTGGGGGCGCTGCGGGGCCGGGGGGTGCGCGCGGTGCTCAACACCCATCACCACGAGGACCACATAGGGGGCAACGCGCTTTTGGCCCGGGAGCTGGGCGTGGAGCTGTGGGCCCCCGCCGCCTCCCTGGAGCGCCTGGCCGCGCCGGAAAAGGAGCTCTACCCCTACCAGATGCTCATGTGGGGCCCGGCCCCGCCCAGCCGCCCCCGGGCCCTGGGGCGCGAGGTGAGGGCAGGGGAGTTTCGCCTGGAGGTGATCCCCGCCCCCGGCCACAGCGACGATTTGGTGGTGTATTACGAGCCCGTCCAGGGCTGGGCCTTTGTCAGCGACCTGTGGGTGGCCGCCCGGCAAAAGACCAGCCGGGACCATGAGAACAGCCGCCGGATATTGACCGCCCAAAAGGCCCTGGCCGAGCGGCAGCCCCGGGTTATGTTCACCGGCCTGGGCGAGGTGGTGGAGCCCGCCGACCCGGCCCTGGCCGAGAGCATCGCCTTTTTGGAGCAGATGGCCGACCAGGTGCTGGGCATGGTCTCCCGGGGCATGGAGCCCCCGGAGATGGTGAAAGTGCTTTTCGGCCGGGAGAGCAGCCTCATGGGCATGACCCAGGACCAACTCTCTTACGAGAACTTCGTGCGCTCGTTCCTCAAGGGTGCTTGAGCCGGGCGGCCCGCCAAGGGTAAAGTAGTAGTTCTACAGGCGCTGCCCGCACGCGCGCCGGGGCCGGGGGCCCCGTTTCCGGGGAGGGGAAAACATGACGTCCGCGCTTAGGAAACTATTTGCCGCCGCCGCTTTGGCGCTGCTGTGCCTGGCCCTAGCCGGGGCCGCCTATGCCGCCACCACCGCCGAGCTCATCGCCCAGGGCGACGCGCTCTACGCCCAGCGGGCCGACCTGGCCAAGGCCAAGCAGGCGGCCGGGCTCTATGAACAGGCCCTCAAGGCCGATCCCAAGAGCGAAGCGGCCGCCTGGAAGCTCTCGCGCACCCAGTATTGGGTGGGCATGCACGCGCCCAAGGAGCAAAAGCTGGCCATATTCCAATCCGGGGTGGACGCGGCCAAGCAGGCCATCGCCATCAACCCCAAGAGCCTGCCCGGCCACTACTGGCTGGGGGTGAACTACGGGGTCTACGGCAGCGCCAAGGGGATCATGGAGAGCCTGTCGTTGGTGGACCCCATCAAGAACGAGATGGCCGCGGTGATCGAGCTGGACCCCAACTACGAGGCCGGCGGGCCCTACCGGGTGCTGGGGCGGCTGTACTATAAGCTTCCGGGCCTGTTCGGCGGGGACAACGAAAAGGCCATAGAGTATTTGCAGACCGCGGTCAAGAAGGGGCCTCACCGCTACATCAACCAGATCTACCTGGCCGAGGTATACTTTGACGAGGACAAGGGTCACGAAGCCAACCAGCTGCTCCAGGCGGTGATCAACGGGCCGGTGGAGCCGGACTACGGGCCCGAGGACGCCGAATGGAAGGCCCAGGCCAAGAAGATGCTGGAACGCAAGTAAGACCATCAACCAGCGGGCCGGTCCAAAGGGGCCGGCCCGCTTTGCTTTGGCGAGGACAACATGCCCCGACGACCGGTGGTGGACATGGCCGCCTGCACCCTGTGCGAGGGTTGCCTGGACCTAGCCCCCCAGGTGTTTCGCCTGAACCAGGCGGGCGGCTACATCGAAGTGACCGAAATGGATACCTACCCGCCGGAGGTGGACGAGGCGATGGCCGATTGCCCGGCCGACGCCATAGCCTGGGAGGAGACCTCATGAAACGCTGGCGCTGCACCGTATGCGGCTATGTGCACGAGGGCAAGCGCCCCCCGGCCAAGTGTCCCCAGTGCGGGGCCGACGAGAACCGTTTTGTGCTGCTGGAGCCCCTGGTCCCGGAGTTGGAGACCCTGGTGCGCGCCGCCTTTGCCGGCGAGGCCAAGGCCGCCGCGCGCAACCAGGCCTTTGCCCGCCAGGCGGCCAAGGAGGGCCTGCCCCAGGTGGCCGCCCTGTTCCAGGCGGTGGCCGAGGCCGAAGCGGTGCACGCCAAGGAGATGCTCAACTATATGGAGGGGGAGGTGGGCGACACCGAGGCCAACCTCCAGGCCGCCTTTGAGCATGAGCTGGCCGCCAAGGCCGAGCACTACCCGCCCATCCTGGCCGCGGCGGTAAAGGCCAAGCGCCCGGACCTGGAATGGGCCCTGGTGCGGGCCCGGGACGTGGAGGCCCGCCACGCCGAGTTGTACAAGCGGGCCCTGTCGGCCCTGGCCGGGGGGCGGGAGGTCACTTATTACGTGTGCGAGGTTTGCGGCTACGTGTTCGAGGACCACACCCCGGAGACCTGCCCGGTGTGCCGCAGCGGCAAGGACAGCTTTAAACGGATAGGGTGAGCCGGTCCGAGCGGTCCCGGCGGCGGCCCCCCAGGGAGAGCCAGGTGCCGGGCAGGACCAGCAGCCACAACGCGGGCAGCATCATTAGGGCGTCGCGCACCGCCGCCTCGTAGCCCGCCGGGTGTCCCGCCTGGCCGGGGAAGCAGCCGCAGTCGAAACCCACCCCGGTGATGCCGGCGTAGATCATCAGGCCGGTGAAAAAGGCCAACAGCCCCGCCGCCCACAGGGCCGCCGCCCGGGTGGCCAGGCCCACCAGCAGACACAGGCCCATCACCAGCTCCAGCCAGGCCAAGAGCACGCTGGCCGAGTTGACCAGCACCAGGGGCAAGAGGTCGTAGCGGGCCATGGCCGCCGCGAAGGAGGCCGGGTCCCACACCTTGTCGTGGGCCGCCCACAAATACAGCCCGGCCAAAAACAGGCGGCAGGCCAGGGAGACGAGTTGGCCCAGGCCCCTCATGGCCGCTTCCTCCGGTAGGTCTTCACGGGCAGGCCCGCCTTTTCACAGTCTTCCAGGCCGCCGGGCAACACGTAGACCTTGGTCAGCCCCCGCTCGGCCAAAAGCTGGGCCACCTGGGCCGCGGGCCAACGGCTGAAGTAGCGGCCATAGACCACCACCGCCGGGGCCTGGCGCAGGGTGGATTCCAACAGGGGCCACAACAGGGCGAACTCCTCGGGATAGAGATTGACCGCCCCGGCGGCGCGGGCCAGCTTGTAGTCGTTAGGGTCGCGGGCGTCCACCAGCATTGCGCCCTCTTTTTGCAGCCCCACCGCCTGGGCCAGGCCCACGGCGCTGTACTGGGGCCGGTCCAGATAGCTGGGCGTCCAGCCGATCCCCTGGGGAGTCAGCAAATTGAAGGCCAGGCCGGCCACTGCCGCGACCAGCAGCATGATCATGCAGGAAAGGAGGATGTGTGACGACTGTCCGCTGTTCAAGGACTCTCTCTTTCGATTTCCGCCCTCCAGTGTAGCCTTACGCCGCCCACGCTGCAACCGCCCGCGTGTTCGGCGGAAAATTTTGCCGTTTGTCAAAACGCTACAATGGTGCTATCGTTTTCGCTTATTAAATCCTGACCTTTCACTTGTTTATCTGGCGGGTTAACCATTAGGAGGAACCGGCATGAAGATGCGGCTGATCATCATCTTGGTTCTTGCCCTGGCCCTTGGTCTGGCCGGAGCTTGCGGCGGAGGGGGCGGCGGAGGGGGCAACACCCTCGGACCGGACGACATCATCATCATGTACGGCAACTCCATTACCCACCGCGGCCCCTGGGCGGGGCTGTTCCCCAACAACACCATCCTCAATTACGGCGTGGATGGCGACACCACCAGCGGCATGCTTTCGCGCCTGAACACGGCCTTGGCCCAAAACCCCAGGGTCATCTGCGTGATGGGCGGCATCAACGACATCATCCGTGGCGTCTCGGTATCCACGGCCTTCAACAACCTGCGCCAGATCCTCATCCGCTCCAAGGCCGCCGGGGTGACCGTTATCATGGAATCCACCCTGCACACCGGCTCGGGGTACCCCAACTCCTTCACCATCAACCAGAAGGTGGTTCAGCTCAACGCCCAGTTGTCCGCCATGACCATCGCCCAGGGCCAAACCTGGCTGGATCTCAACAGTTCCATGGCCAAGGACGGTTACCTCCAGATCCAGTACCTGCTCAGCGACAACCTGCACCTGAACACCGACGGCTATCAGGCTTGGGCCGCCAGGCTCAACGACGCCCTGCCCTAGCCAACGTCCAGACAGAAGACCAACGCCCCGGCCGCGCTCGGCCGGGGCGCTTTTATTTTCAGGTACGCCTGGCAGGTGCTTCACCGGCACAGCCAGGTGGGGCTAGGCAAGGCGCCGGGCCAGCGAGACCCGCAGGCGTATTACCCATACGCCGAGGAGGCGAGCGCCGCCCGCAACGCAGCATAGCGCCGCCTGGCGCAGCCGGCCTAGCGCTTGTACATGGCGTCGATCATGTCTTTGTAGGTCTCGTTGATGAACTTGCGCTTGACCTTCATGGTGGGGGTGACTTCGCCGTCTTCTTCCAGGAGCTTTTTGGGCAGGATGGTGAAGCGCTTGATCTGCTCCACCCTGGCCAGGGTCTTGTTCACGTCCTCGATCTCCCGGCCGATCAGCTCCTTGACCTCCTTGGCCTGGGTCAGGCTGGCGTAGGTGGTGAAAGGTATCTTGCTGTCCTGGGCGAACTTGACCACGTTGTCTTCGTCGATGAAGATCAGGGCGCTGACGAACTTGCGCTGATCGCCGATGACCACCGCGTCGTTGATGTAGGGGCTGAACTTGAGCTTGTTCTCGATGTACTGGGGCGCGATGTTCTTGCCGCCGCTGGTGATGATCAGGTCTTTCTTGCGGTCGGTGATGGTCAAATAGCCCCGCTCGTCCAGCTCGCCCACGTCGCCCGAGTGCAGCCAGCCGTCCTCCAGGGTCTCGGCGGTGGCCTCGGGGTTGCGAAAGTAGCCCAGGAACACGTTCTCGCCCTTGACCAGGATCTCTCCGTCCGGGGCTATCTTGACCTCCACCCCCGGCACCGCCGGGCCCACGTTTTCGGCCTCGATGAGGTCGCCGTGGTGGATAGAGGTGGGGCCGGTGTCCTCGGTCTGGCCGTAGACCTGCCGAAGCGGCAGGCCGATGGCGTGGTAGAACCTGAGCACGTCCGGGCTGATAGGGGCCGCGCCGCTCACCGCCAGGCGCACCCGCTCCAGGCCCAGGCGCTCCTTGAGCTTCTTGAACACCAGCAGATGCACCAGGGCGAAGGCCAGGGCCAGGGCCGTGCCCACCCCCTGCTCGCTCAGGCGGGCCTTGGCCCGCTGGCGCCCGATCTTGAGCGCCATGCCGAAGACCAGGCGCTTGAACCAGGTGGCGTCCTTCATCTTGATGAAGATGGAACTGGAGTATTTCTCCCAGATGCGCGGCACCGCGAAGAACACGGTGGGGCTAACCTCCACCACGTTCTCGGTCACCGTGTCGGTGTTTTCGATGAAGTTGATGGTGTACATGAACCTGAGGTGCATGTAGACCGAGAACATGCGCTCGGCGATGTGGCTCAGCGGCAGGAAGGAAAGCAGCTCGTCCTCGGAGTACACCGGGATGGCCTGGGCCAGGGCCTTGGTGGTCCACAGCACGTTGTTGTGGCTGAGCATGGCCCCCTTGGGCGGGCCGGTGGTGCCGCTGGTGTAGATCAACAGGGCCAAGTCGTCGGGGCCCCGGGTGGCCAGGCGCTCTTCGAACAGGCCGGGGTTGGCCGCGTCGTGCTCCCGGCCCAGGGCCAACAGCTCCTCGAAGTTGATGACCATGGGGTCGCTGAAGTGCCGAAGTCCCTCGGGATCGATGACCACGATCTTGATCAGGTTGGGGCACTCGTCGCGCACCTCCAGGGCCTTGTCCAGCTGCTCCTCGTCCTCGACGATGTAGATCTTGGCCTGGGAATGGCCCAGGATGTAGCCGCACTCCTCGGCCGCGTTGGTGGTGTAGATGCCGGCGGTCACCCCCCCGGCGGCCATGGTGCCCATGTCGGCGTAGAGCCACTCGGGCCGGTTTTCCCCGATCACCGCCACGGTGTCGCCGGGCACCACCCCCAGAGCGGCCAGGCCCATGGCCGCCTGGCGGACCTTTTCGCCATAGGTGTTCCAGGAGATGTCCTGCCACAGGCCAAACTCCTTCACGCGCATGGCGATGCGCTCGCCCAACAGGTCCACCCGCTGGAACAGGAGCTGAGGGATGTTGAGGATACCGGCCTCGTTGCCTGCTTCCATGGTGGCGGCGGGGACGGCCATGGCCCTATCTCTCTTTCGTTTCTAGGCGGGTGACGCTTTGGAATTGCGCGGCTTGCGCCGGCGGCGGCGACGGCGGCGCTTGGAGGCGCCCTTGCCGGGGGCCGCGCTGCCCAGGCTCTCCAGATTCCAACCCAAGAAGGCGGCCAGCTCGCAAGCCGTGGCGTAATAGCCCCTGGCCGTGACTTTCTTGGGCATCGTCTGGCCGGGAGAAGCCAACTTCACGAAACCCATGAGCCCGGATATCTGGCAGGCGCGCTCCAGGATTCTCTTGGCAAAGGCCACCGGTTCGGTCAGGGAGGGCAGGGCGTCGCGCACCCAGAGGGCCCATTGGCCGCGCCCCTGGCGGCCGGGAGGGAAGTCCTGCTCCGCGGCCAGCTCTTCCAAAGCCGGCCAGAACAGCAGGCACAGCACCACGGCCTCTTCCACGTCCTTGCCCTGGGCCAGGGCCCGGTCCACCTGGGCCAGCAATTCCACCGCCCGCGCCCTCTGGGGGCTGTCCGGAGCGCCGTAATAGGGCTCCAGGGTGGACAGCAGGCTGTAGAGCACCCCGGTCTCGTGGGCCAGTTCCACCCAGGCGGCGGCGGCCCCGCCCTTGAGATCGCGCATCAGCTCGTCGCGCACCCGGCTGGTGGGGCACAGACACAATTCGCCGCGGTGGTTCTGCACCGCTTCCAGGGTGTCGGGAGTGAGGCTGAAACCGGTGCGGGCCGCGTGGCGCACCGCCCGGAGCACCCGTACCGGGTCGCGGTGGAAGCGCACGTCGGCGTTGCCCACCGCCCGGATGCGCCCGGCCTTGAGGTCGGCCAGGCCGTCCACGTAGTCCACCACGCTGTAGTCGGCGATGTTATAAAACAGGGCGTTTATGGTCAGGTCCCGGCGCAGAGCGTCTTCGGCCGGAGTGCCGAATTCATTGTTTTCACTGAGCACTTCGTCTTCGTCATCCTCGGAGGGACGGCGGAAGGTGCTTACCTCGATTATCTTGCCCCCCCGGAAAAACACCTGGATCAGCCGGAAACGCTTGCCGATGATGCGGCTGTTTCTAAACAGCTTGCGCACCTCGGAGGGCCGGGCGTCGGTGGCCACGTCAAAGTCCTTGGGCTTGCGCCCCAAGAGCACGTCGCGCACCCCGCCGCCCACCAAATAGGCCAGATAGCCGTGGGAACGCAGGCGATAGAGTACCTTCAAGGCATCGTTGTCGATGTCCTTGCGGCTGATGGTGTGCTCCGCCCGGGGAATGATAGTGGGCTGAAGCGTAGCTTTATCAGAGGCTTGAACGGCGGATGAACTCACTGGCGCTTCCGGCTGGGGGTGCCTCGATCCACAATTTGGGTTATCATCATATAGCACCCTTGCGGTAAAAATAAAGAGGTAATTCGCGATCTTCGCCCTCTGGAAAGGATTTTGCCATTGCCGACCACTTCCGAGTACCTCCAAGGCGCCCGCGCCGCGGCCCAGGCAGGGGCCCGCGTGCTGCGTCAGCGCTGGGGCCAGCATCTTCAGGTGCACGACAAACAGCGCTTCGACTTCGTGACCGACGCTGATTTAGCCAGCGAAAAAGCGGTGTTGGAAACCATCAACCGCCTTTTCCCCGGTCAGGCGGTGCTTTCCGAGGAAACCCCGGCCGACCTGGCCCAGGCCCAGGCCATGCAAGGACCCCTGTGGGTGGTGGACCCTCTGGACGGAACCACCAACTACATCCACGGGTTCCCCCACGTGGCGGTCAGTGTGGCCCTCTTGGAAGGCGGCGTGCCCCTGGCGGGGGTGGTGCTGGACGTGACCAAGGACGAGGAGTTCGCGGCCAGCCGGGGCGGGGGAGCCTGGCTGGGCGAACGCCGCCTGACGGTGGCCGACATGCCCGCTCCGGAAAAGGCCCTGCTGCTCACCGGCTTCCCCTTCCGCCACAAGCAGTGGCTGGACCCTTACATGGAGCTGTTCCGCGACGTGTTCCTGGAGAGCGCCGGGGCCCGGCGGGCCGGTTCGGCTGCGCTGGATCTGGCCTACGTGGCCGCCGGGCGGGGCCAGGGCTTCTGGGAGCTGGGGCTCAAACCCTGGGACATGGCTGCGGGCATCCTGTTGGCGGAGGAGGCCGGGGGGGTGGTCAGCGACTTCCACGGCACAGACCAGGCTCTGTGGCGCGGCGACATCGTGGCCGCCTGCCCCGGCCTGCACGGCTGGCTGCAGGGGCTGTGCGCCCGGCGTTTTCCCGAGTTTTAGCGGGGATGGAAACTAGCCGCTGCCGCCCCAGATGTCTTCCCAACCGGGGGCACAGAGGTCCAACTCTTCGATTTTTTTGTCTTCCTTGGTCTTTTTGTAGATACAAAAATCGCAGGTAAAGTTGGGCCACATGTTGGCGGCGGCAATATCCAGGCAAAACACGTAATGGGGGCACTCGAAGTTGCGATCCCCCACGTGGTTTCGTGGATTTGCGTCATCTGGCAGGTACAAAATAGGCTCACTCCGGAAAGGGAATTTCCACTTTACGGCTAGCTGGGCGAAGCTAGCATGTTTTGGCACTGGAGGCAAGTCTTGCGGGGCGATGGCAGCCAAGTTTTGGCCCACGTGGACATGGACGCCTTTTACGCGTCGGTGGAGCGCCTGGACCGGCCCCAGTTGGCCGGGGCGCCCATCATCGTGGGCGGGGGCAAACGGGGAGTGGTCTCCGCCGCCTCCTACGAGGCCCGCCGCTTCGGGGTGCGCTCGGCCATGCCCATGTTCGAGGCCCGCTCCCGCTGCCCCCAGGGGGTGTTCCTGCCGGTGCGCATGGAGCGCTACCAGCAGGTGAGCCGCCGGGTCATGGAGGTGCTGGCCGGCTTCACGCCCCTGTTGGAGCCGGTGAGCGTGGACGAAGCCTACCTGGACCTGACCGGCACCGAGCGCCTGTGGGGCCCGCCCCCGGCGGCGGGCCGGGCCATAAAGGAGGCCATGCGCCGAACCGTCGGGCTAACCTGCTCGGTGGGCATCGCGCCGGTGCGCTTTTTGGCCAAGATCGCCAGCGACCGGGACAAGCCCGACGGCCTCACCGTGGTGGAGGACCTGGAGACCTTTTTGGCCACCGTGAGCCTCAAGGAGGTGCCGGGGGTGGGGGCCAGGGCCCGGGAGCGCCTGGGCCAGATGGGCCTGGGCCGCCTGGTGGAGCTAAGGGAACTGGGCCCCGAGCGCCTGGAGCGGATCATGGGGGTGTTCGGCCGCCGCCTGTGGGAGCTGTCCTGGGGCCGCGACCCCAGCGGGGTGAGCCCCGAGCGCGAGGTCAAGAGCGTGAGCAACGAGACCACCCTGGAGGCCGACACCGGCGACCGGGAGGAGTTGGAGGCCCGCTTGCTGGGCCTGAGCCAGAAGGTGGCCCGCCGTCTCAGGGCCAAGGGGCTTTGCGGACGCACCGTGACCCTCAAGCTCAAGCACCGCGACCACCGGCTGGTGACCCGCTCCGCCACCCTGGCCCGGCCCACCGACGCCGCCGGGGAAATCTACGCGGCGGCCCGGGAGCTCCTGGCCGCCTACGGCGCGCCCGGCCCCTTCCGCCTGATCGGGGTGGGTCTTAGCCACCTGGGCGCGGCCGGCCAAGGACAGGCCGAGCTGTTCGGCGCCGCCAAGGCGGGGCGCAACCGGGCCCTGGACCGGGCCGAAGACGCCATCGTGGCCCGCTTCGGGGAAAAGGCCATCACCAGGGGCGCTCAAATAGCGCCTCCTCTGGCCGGCCTGGACCAAGACGCCCCCAAGGGGCATAATAAGAAGGAACCCAAATAGCCAATCGCCTGCCCGAGTTCTACCGCTCCGGCGGGAAAAAATTGTTACGCCGCTCCAAGGAGACGCCCGTTTATGCCCAGCTTTGCCCAGACCCATTCGCGAGTAACCAGCTACTACATCCTGCAGGACAAGCAAGACATCCTGCAGCAGTTGGTGCACGCGGCCCGCTGGAAAAAGCCGGTGCTCATCGTGCCCGCCCTGGCCAGCGAGTTCACGGACCCGGAAAACCGCCCGGTGTTCGAGAACATCGTGGCCGAATTGTCCGGGGCCAAATATCTGGCCCACGTGATCTTCGGCCTGGACCAGGCCAGCGAAGACGACGTACGCACCTGCATAGACATCTGCCAAAAGGGCGGGCTCAAGAACTACATCATCCAGTGGAACGACGGACCGGCCATCAGCGGCATTTACGAGATGCTCGAAGACGGCGGCTTCGACCTGTCGCGCCGGGGCAAGGGCCGCAACGTGTTCATGGGCTTCGGGGTGGCCATGGCCCTGGGGGCCACCTGCGTGGGCCTGTTGGACGCGGACATCAAGACCTTCCAGCGCCGCCAACTGGATCGCCTTTTCTACCCGGTGCTGGTGCACAACTACCCCTTCTCCAAGGCCTTCTACGCCCGCTGGAACGGCCAGCGCCTTTTCGGCAGGGTCAAACGCCTGCTCTTGGACCCCCTGCTGTTGGCCCTGAAGCGCAAATTCAGCGAAGGCAGCGAAGAGAAGATGCTCCGGCTGGTGGACTTCCTGTTGAGCTTCGACTACCAGCTCTCCGGCGAGGTGTGCCTGGACATGTGGCTGCTACGCAAGATGCGCTACTCCCTCAACTGGGGCGTGGAGATATTCACCCTCATCGAGGTGTACCGCAAGGCCTCCCACGTGGCCCAGGTGGAGTTCACCCGCAAGAGCTTCGACCACAAGCACCAGCGGGTAAGCACCGACGACCCCAAGAGCGGGCTGCACAAGATGTCCCTGGACATCATCCAGACCCTGCTGCACGCCCTCATCGTGGAGGAGGGCCTGGAGGTTGGCGAGGAGTTCTTCCGCGATCTGGCCCTTACCTACGAATCCATCGCCGAGGAGATCATCAAGAAATACTCGGACAACGCCGAGTTCAACAATCTTTCCTACGACCGCGACGCCGAGGAAAGCATGGTCTACGACGTGCTCTCCCGGGCCATCGTGCAGACCGCCGACCACTTGTCGGCCCCCTCCCACATCGCCGAGAAGATGCTGCGCCTCACCGCCTCTTACGAAGAATTCAAGCCCTTCGTGGACCAGGGGTTGCAGCAGACCATCCTGCTCCTGGAGGAAAGGCTCCGGGAGGAGTCCCTGGAGGTGCGCAACCTGCCTTCCTGGGAGCGCATCATGTGGAAACTGCCCGAGGTCTCCAGCCACATAGTGGATGCCCTGGAAGAGGACAAGCAGCGTTTCAAATAAGAGCCCCGCGCCTTGGCGCGACTATTATCCGCCCCGTCCGGCCTCCGGGCGGGGCGCCCCTCATATGGACCCGAAAGGATTTAACGTGGCCAGCGATTACGACGAACTAACAGTGCAATACGAAGAAGACGGCCAGGTTTTGGTGGAGCAGTTGGACAAGCAGGTGCTCAACAAGGGCCTGTGGACCACGGTGCTGTTCCTCTACCGCGAGCGCGACAAGAAGACCGGCGAGTTCGGGCCGCCCAAGGCCGGATTCCGGCGCTACCAAAAGGTGGGCGGCTACTTCAAGAAGCGCGACGCCATCAACCTGAGCGAAAAGACCACCCCCGAGGTGCTGGCCAAGCTCAAGGAGTGGTTTCAGCTCTAGAGAGCCCTCCCAAGAGTTATAATGACCTGCCCCTGGTTACCTCGCTGCATGGGGGGGAGGAAAATTGCTACTGGAGTTTCCCAACGCTCGGATTGAGCTGAGCCGCCGGGAAGACCTGCGCCACCACGGCCTGATCGAGGCCGCCGGACGGCAGGTCCACGTGCTGGGCCGCCCGGGCTGGCGGGTGGACTACGGCCGCCTGGACTATGACGACGAGCCCGGCTCGGTGGAGAGCGCCCTGGAGGAGGCCCTGGCCGCCTGGCTGGCCGATCCGGCCCGCCTGCCCGACCTGGCCGCCCTTAGCGGCGCCTTCCTGCTGTTGGTCTGCCGCGATGGAGCCCTGGAGCGGGTCGTCACCTCCGACGAGCTGGGCAACACCGTGTACTGGTGGTCCCAAGGGGGCCGCCTGGTCATCAGCGACACCTGGCGAGATTTCGCCCAGGGCCGCGACCTGCTCGCCTGGGAGGCCTACGACCCGGAGCAACTTGCCTGGCTGAGCCGCAAGAAGACCTGCGCGCCGGGGCGCACCTATCTAAGAGGCCTGAACCGTCTGAGCGTGGGCACCCTCTATCAGGTGGAGGGCGCGGCCCTGCGCGCCAGCGCGGCGGTGTGTCCCGATCCGCCCGCCGACGGCCGGGATTTCACCTGGGACGACCTCTACGCCATGGTGGGCCGCCGCCTGGGCTCCGGCCCCTACACCCTGTGCTACTCCACGGGCATAGACAGCCACTACCTGCTCATGCGCTACGCCAAGCGCATCGAGCAGGTGCTGACCATCTACATGGCCGCGCCCTATCAGGACCAGGAGCGCAGCCTGGAGGCCGGCGCCGCCCTGATCAACGCCGTGGCCCAGGGCAAGCCCTACACCCCGGTGGGGGTGGACTACACCGATCCAATGAACCGCGCCTACCTGGAGGACGCGGTGGAGCACGACCCCTTCGCGGCCCACTCCTCCTTTTCCATGTACCAGGCCTTTGCCCAGGCCTCTTGCGGCCAGATCCTCAGCGGACAGAACGCGGACACCATGCAGTTTTTCGCCCTCACCTCGCGCATCGGTCCCCGCGAGTTGGTGATGAAAAGCCCGGTGTCGCCCCAGCCGCCCCTGACCAGGGTGGCCTACCGGCTGGAGGCGGCCCGCTCCTTTGGCGGGCCCCAGCCCGGGGGCATGGTGAACAGCCGCATGCTCTGCGGCCTGGGACAGCGCATGCTGGCCCTCACCGGGCCCCGGGGCTATTGGCCCATCCTGCACTTCAAGCGCATCCACAACATGACCACCGGCAACACCGCCCTGTTCCGCAACGCCTCGCGCTACTGGGGCAAGCCGGTGCTCTTCCCCTACCTGGAGCCCCTGGTCTTCTACGTATCCGCCTATTTCCGCCGCCCCCTGGGCGACGTGCTCAACCCCAAGGGGCACCTCAAGCGGCAATACCACTACCTGCGCCACAGCCAGAGTCCCCTGGCCCCACCCCAGGGCAAGCCTTTCAGCCAGAGCCCTCTGTTCACCTGGGCCGCCGGATGCCTGGAAGGCCTGGCCCCGGAGCTCAAGCGGCGGGTGGACGCCGTGGTGTCCGAGCCCATGGGGCGATCGGTGGTCTATTGTCTGGCCGCCCTGGCCCAACAGAGGCCGCAGGCGGGGCTAACTGGCCGCTAAGACCAGGTTGTGCTAGGCTCTTTTTTGATGGGGGGATTGGGCCAATGCTGGATATAAGGGGAGGCTTGGCAACGTGCGCCTGAGATTCTGGGGAACCAGGGGCTCCATACCCGCGCCCGGTCCGGACACCGTGCGTTTCGGAGGCAACAGCACCTGTGTACAGTTGGAGCTGGGTGGCCGACAGGTCATCATCGACGCGGGCAGCGGCATCCGCCCCCTGGGCCGGGCCCTCTTGGGCCGGATGCACGAGGTGGTGCTGCTCATCACCCACCTGCATCCCGACCACCTGCTGGGTTTTCCCTTTTTCGCCCCCATCTTCGACCCGCGCATGACCATCCGGGTGGGCGGCTGGCCCAACGGCCTGCTCGGGCTCCGGCGCCTGTTCTATTCCGGCCGCCCGGTGGGGGGCTTTCCAGTGCCCTTCGATCTGTTGCCCGCCACCATCGTGCGCGACCCCGCCCTGGCCCCGCCGCGTTTTCGCCTGGGCGAATACATGGTGCGCACCGCGCCCCTGAGCCATCCCCAGGGCAGCATCGGTTATCGTTTCGACGGGCCCGAGGGCTGCCTGGTGTTCATTACCGACAACGAACTCCCCCCCCAGGGTCTCCCTTCCCACCTGGTTGATTTCTGCCGGGGCGCCAACGTGCTCATCCACGACTGCCAATACCTGCCCCAGGAGATGGGCCCCTTCCGGGGCCGGGGACACTCCGACTGGCCCTCGGCCCTGGCCCTGGCCCTGGCCGCGGGGGTAGGCCGCCTGATCTTCACCCACCACGACCCGGAACGCAGCGACCTGCAGGTGCAACAAATGGTGGATCAGGCCAGGGCCCATGCCCCAAAGCTGGCGGTGGACGCCGCCGCCGAGGGCATGGTGCTGGAACTATAGATTCATCCCCTCTCGCGGAGAAGACCGCTTGCGACCCGGTAGGCGATTCGTATTAGGCAACCTCATGCTGATTGGCAACTTTTTTGCCAATATCATGGGAGTGGCCCTCATGGCGGCCCTGGACCGTTGGGCCTATATGGTCCGTCTGCCCCAGATTCCGGAGATCGCCTGGCTGGTCGTCGGCTACGATGTTTTTGCCTTCATGGTGGGGTTTGTCTCGCTGCTTACCTACGAGCGCCCCATCCGGGCCCACTTGAACGACATCGCCCACAGCCGCGAATCCGCCCCGGCGCTGGCCAAAAAGGCCCGCCGCCGCCTGCTCAACGAGCCCTGGGTCGCCGTGGGGCTGAATCTTTTTCTTTGGGGCCTGGCCGCCCTGGTCTTCCCCCTGTTCCTGTCCCAAATGCCGGTGTTGTCCCACCTGGCCGGGGTGATGGCCCTGCGGGCCCTGTTCGTGGGAGCCATCACCGTCACCACCGCCTTTTTCTTCTTGGAGCACATGCTGCAGCACCGGCTTGCCCCGGTGTTTTTTCCCCATGGCGGCCTGTCGCGGGTGCGGGGAGCCTGGCGCATCCGCATCGGCGTGCGCATGGCCGGGCTTCTTCTGGGCGCCTGCATGGTCCCCTTTCTGGCCATCATCTTCACCATCCGCGGCTCGGCCCGCCTGGTGGAGATGGGAGCCATCCCTCCGGCAGAGGTGCTGGGTGATTTGCAAACGGCGGTGGTGGTGCTGTGCCTGCTGTTTATCATCAACGCCGTGGGGCTGGCCTTTTTGGTCACCTCCAACATGGTGCGCCCGCTGCGGGAAATCGTGCGGGTGCTGAGCAAGGTGCGCGGAGGGGATTTCTCGGACCAGGTGCAGTCCATGGCCAACGACGAGATCGGCTACACCGCCGACATGATCAACCAGATGACCGAAGGCCTGGCCGAGCGCGAACACATCAAGGACACCTTCGGCCTATATGTGAGCGAGCAGGTGCGCGACGAGATTTTGGCCGGGCGCATCCCCCTGGACGGGGAGATCAAGCAGGTCACCATGCTCTTCAGCGACCTGCGCGACTTCACTCCGCTGGCTGAGGCCACGCCGCCCAAGGACGTGGTGATGATCCTCAACGGCTATTTTCACCACATGGCCACCGTGGTGGAGGAGCACGGCGGCCTGGTGTTGCAATACGTGGGCGACGAAATCGAGGCGGTGTTCGGCGCGCCCCTTGCCCTGGAAAACCATGCCCGCCACGCCCTGGAGGCCGCCCTGGCCATGCGCCGGCACCTGGCCGCCTACAACGCCCGGCTCATAGCCAACGGGCACGCCCCCCTGCGCCACGGCATCGGCATCCACAGCGGGCCGGCCCTGGCGGCCAACATCGGCGGTGGGGGCAGGCTCAGCTACGCCCTGGTGGGCGACACCGTAAACCTCGCCGCCCGGCTGCAAGACCTGACCAAGGTCATGGGCCGCGACATCCTGGTGAGCGGCGCCACCGCCGACGCCCTGGGCCCGGGAGCGCCTCTGGAGCGCCTGAGCGCCACCACGGTCAAGGGCCGCAGCCAGCCGGTGGAGGTGTACGCGGTGCCTTGAAGGGCATCCTGCGCGCCTGTTTGTCTGGGCGTCTGTGTGCTAGACTTGGGCCTGCCGCGGGGTGGGGACGCCGCTTCCGCTGAGATGGAGCCTGGATTCTCCCGACGAATTCATCAAGCCCGGCAGCCAGGCGCATGGTTTTCTTTTATGGGGCGAAGGTATGATCGTAGCCTTTATGATGGACCCTCTGGAGTCCATCGAACCGGAAAACGAGACCACCAGTTGGTTGATGTACGAGTGCAACCAACGGGGGCACACGGTTTTTTTCCTGGAGCCCCATGACATCTATGTGCGCGGCTCCCGCCTGGTGGCCCGCATGCGCAACGTCAGCGTGGCCCCGGATCAACCCATGCGCGCCTATTGGGACGACGCCATCGCCTGCCTCAAGCGCGACGAGCTGATCTTCGAGGAGATCACCGACATCGACGCCCTGTTCTTGCGCAAGGACCCGCCGCTCAACTACCAGACCCTGGAGTACCTGCACCACGTGCGGGGCGAGGTGTTCACCATCAACAGCACCACCGGCCAGATGCTGGCCAGCAGCAAGCTGTACCTGCTCAACTTCCCGGACATAATTCCCGAAACCCACGTAAGCCGCGACCCCAAGCGCCTGCGCAAGATCATCGACGAGTTCGGCGGGTCCATGGTGGTCAAGCCCCTGAACCGCTCCCGGGGCGAGGGGGTCATCAAGGTAAGCAGCCACGACCGCGACAACCTCAACAGCCTGATCCACTATTACGTGAACTCCTACAAGCCCTACCCCGAGCGCGAGGCCATCATGGTGCAGGAGTACCTGGCCGAGGTGAAAAAGCACGGCGACGTGCGCATCATGCTGCTCAACGGGGAAATCCTGGGGGCCATGCGCCGCATACCGGCCAAGGGCGACTTCCGCACCAACATCCACGCCGGGGCCAGCCCGGCCAAGCACGAGATAAGCGCCACCGACCGGCGCATCTGCGACACCATCCGCCCCCGGCTCATGGCCGACGGGCTCTATTTCGTGGGACTGGACATCATCGGCGACAAGCTGGTGGAGATAAACGTGGTAAGCCCCGGCGGCATCCCGCGCATCAACCGGCTGGACGGCATCAAGATCGAGGCCCAGGTCATCGACTTCGTGGAGGAGCAGGTGCGCCGGCTCAAGGACCATGCCTAACCCGGCCGCGCCCCTGCCCCTGGTCGTCAGCCTGCCCCACTCATCGGCCCAGGTCCCCCCGGCCGCCGCCGCCCGCCTGGCCCTGAGCCCCTTGGAAGTGGAGCAGTCGGTGGATCTGGGCTCCACCGAGGTCTTTGGCCCCCTGCCCGTCCGCCACATGTTTCCCGCCCCCCAGACCCGCCTGGTGGTGGACCTGAACCGGGCCCCCGACGACCTGGGGCCCAAGGGGGTGGTGGCGGCCAAGGACTATGCCGGCCGCTGGGTGTTTTCCCAACAAGCCGCCCCGGAGCCGGGGCTGAAGCGGCAGTGGGTGGAAGGCCTGTGGCGGCCCTGGCATCGGCGATTGGCCGAGGCCCTGGATGATCCAGCGGTGCGGCTGCTGTTGGACGGTCACTCCCTGGACGGGGTGGGGCCCGCCGAGGCCCCGGACCCCGGCGCCAAGCGGGCCGACGTGGTGCTGAGCAACCGGGGCGACCAACAGGGCCAAGCGGCCGGGCGCGGGGATTTGACCTGTCCGCCCGAGGTGCTGCGCCTGTTGGGCCAGGCCCTGGAAGAACAGGGCCTGAGCGTGGCCTACAACACCCCCTACGTTGGGGGGCACATCATCGTGCGCTACGGCCCCTCGCTCATGGCGCGGGGCGCGGCGGCCGTGCAGATGGAGTTGAACAAGGACCTCTACGCCGACCCCGGCTACAGCAGGGTCTATTCCGAAAGGGCGGCCGAGCTCAGCCTTCGGTTGGAGCGGGCGCTACGTCTTTTTCTTTCACGCTGGCGATAAAGGAAGGGGGCAGGTCGCACACCGGGATGGCGTGAATCTTTTCGTGCAGCTTGCGCAGCCGGCGGCTCAGTTCCTTGCACATCTGCAAAGCCACCTGGGGATACTCGCGCACCGTTTCGTCGAACTCTCGCTTGTAGAGCACCAACAGCTTCACCGGGCCGTCGGCCACCACCGTGGCCGAGCGGGGGGCGTCGTCAAAAAGGGCCATCTCGCCCACGTAGTCGCCTTCGCCCAGGCTGGCCAACTCCATAGCGCAGCCGTCCTCACCCTCTTGGGAAACCACCACCTTGCCCTTGATGATGAGGTACATGCTCTCGCCCGCGTCGCCCTCGGTGATTATATTCTGGCCCGATTCGGCCTTGTCTTCCCGGCACACCGAGGCCACCGCGGCCAGCTCGGCCACGGCCAGTCCCTCGAAGATTTCCATGCGCCGAAGCAGCAGGATTTTTTCCGACAGGCTGGTTTCCTGACTCATGCCTCTCTCCTTGCCATATGGGCCAGACGGGACGCTTCCGCCTTCACGTAGGGGTTGCGGCTTTGCGCCAGCCGCCCCAGGGTTTCCCGGAAGGGCTCCAGGCCCCCCTCCCGCTGGCCCAGCACCACCAGGCTCAGGTACAGGGACACCCAGTTCTTTTTGGCCAGCATATGTTCCATCAACTCCCGCTCGTCGGCGAAGTGGATAGGCAGCTTGAACAGTTTGCGCCCCACCGCCAGGCTCTCAGCCACCTGCCCATCCTCCACCAGGGGCAGCATGGCCTGGGACAGATCCCGACCCACCATGGACTCCAAAGCCTCCACGGCGTTGGAGCGCAGCTTGGTGTCGGCCGAGGACAGACCCCGGATCACCAGGCGCATTTGGTCCGAATCCTCCTGGGTGGCCAAGACCCGGAGGATGGTCTCCACCCGGCCCTTCTTGTGCTCCAGCAAATGCTGGATCAACAGGTCGCGCTCCGGCGTGGCGGGCAGCTTGCCCAGGGCCTCGGCCTCCAGGATGTTGGAGTAGGCCAGGGCCAGGTTGCTCTTGGCAAAGGCGATTATCTCGCGGTCGCCTATCTTGAGGCGGCTCATCAGTTCGTACAGTCCCCGGCGCACCCGCCGGTTGGGCAGGCTCAAACCCTCGATCAACAGACCGCTGTCCAGGTTTTCCGCCTCGGAAAGCCGCTCCAGGGCCAACTCGCGCACCTCCTGCCGGCCGCTGCCCAGCAGACGGATGAAGGCCTTGAGATCGGTTTCGTCCTTGAGCTCCAAATAGCGCAGCACCTCCAGGGGCACCGAGGAGGGATCTTCGCGCAGGCGCTCCAGCACCAACTCGTCCAGGTGGGGGTCTTCCAGGCGGGACAGGGCGGCCAGGATGTCCGGGACCAGGTCGGAGGACGGGTCCTCGGCCAGCATGCGGCGCAACAGGGGACGGAACTCGCGGTTGTCCGAGCCCCCCGCCGCGATGACTCCCGCCCGCCGCTGATCATGGTCCGCGCCGTCCAGCCAGCCCTGGATCATGGGATGGTATTTTTCCGGCTCCAGGTGGTACAGGCCGATCACCGCCTGGGCCCGCACCCCCAGGTCGCTTTGTTCTTCCAGAAGCTTGGTAAGGAAGGAGGCCGACTCCTCCAAGGGCAGGCGCCCCGCGGCGGTGGCCAGGGCGGCGGTAAGCCGGGGCTTGGCCGGATCGGCCAGGTCCGCGTACGCCTCCAGGGCCTTGAGGCCGGCCGTCTTGGGCACCAGGGGCAACAGGCTGATGGCGGTCGCCTCGTCCTTGGCCCGAATGATTTTCAGCAGATGTTCCTCCATGTCGGGCACCTGCTGGGCCTGCATCATTTGGGCGTACCACAGGCAGGCCTTGCCCTGAGAGGCCATGCAGGCGTCCACCAGCTGCTCCTGGGCCCGCTTGTCCTTGAAGATGGCCCCCACGTCCTGGTCCTGCAGGGAGCGCAGGTCGATGACGTTGCGGCCGATGAGGCCCAAAAGGATGTCGGAATAGGAGCGCTTGAGCCATACGCTGGTGGTCACCCAGCCCAGGGCCACCGCCAGGCCCACCACCGACAGCCAACGCGGCGCCACCAGGTGTTCGGACAGGAAGATGATCCCCGAGCCCACCAGGATGCCCACCCGCACCACGGTGCCGCGCAAAAAGGGCCTGAGCAGGGCGCGGAACTCGTCGGGGAACAGCCCCACCAGGATGTTGCGGGCAGGGTTGTTGATGGTCACCAGGAGCACCCGGGTGGACAGGCGGGCGTACATGGCGGTGATGATGTCGAAGCGGAACAAAAAGGCCGCAAAGGCCAGGGCGTAGTTGGCCGGGTGGAACATCAGGGCCACGGGCAGGCCCCAGCGGTTGTAGATCTTGCCCACGAACAGCAGGATGAACAGGCTGACGATGTTGAGCGCCCCCCGGAAGTAGCCGAAAAAGGCCACCATGCCGCCCTCGGTGGCGTAGGTCTCGTTCACCGCGAAGTTGAACTGGTAGTTCATTATCGGCAGGGCGATGTTGGGCAACAGGGTCAACAGCACCAGGATTTTGAGCAGGGCGGACTCCTTGAGCATGGGGCCGATCTGCTTGAATTCCTGGACCAGGTTTACTTTGGGGGCCTTTTTCTTACCCTTGCGCTCCGTGATTTTCAGCGCCGGATACTGGATGGACATGCCCCAGACCATGACCGCTCCGGCCATGCAGGTGACCGTGTAGGCCAGCATGAGGTTGTCGAAGCTGATGGCCTTGGACAGGGCCGGGGTGAGGAAGCTGCCCACGATGGCCCCGATCACTCCCCCGGCGGTGATCAGGGGAAAGATGCGCTTGGACTGGCGGGTGTTGAAAAAGTCGTTGGCCAGGTTCCAGAAAACCAGGGCCAACAGCCCCTCGTACTGGGCCTTGAGCACGAACAACACCGGGTAGATCATGTCGTAGCCCAGGTTCACCAACGGGCGCAGGGCCCCCACCGACAGTCCGCAGAACACCATCATGTAGGTCAGCATGCGCGTGCTGGGCAGCTTGCGCAGCACCCCGGTTATGGCCGCCATGATAACGAAGGTGGTCAGGGAGTTGATGATGTAGACGATGGGCAGGTATTCAACCCCGAAACGCTTTAGAAAGGCGGTTTCGGCGAAGTTGTTGAAAAGGATGTTGGAGGTTCTGATCAGGTAAAGGATGGCCGCCGACCACAGGAACACCCCGATTTCATCGGGTTGCACCTTCAACCAACGGCTTATAAAGGATTTTACACTGTTCATCGCCCCACCCGCCGAGGGGTTAACCACGCTCGTCCCGTCCGCCGTTCATCTTAATCCGCGCCCCCCACGTACGCAAGGACCGTGAAGCGATCCTACCGATCCTACGGCGATATATCACCCGGCGACGGACACCGCTTCGGAATCCTCGACAAAGTGGCAGAGGGCCACCTGCTCCCCGCCCACACGGCGCCAGGGAGGGTAGGTGCCGGCGCACAGGAGCCGCTCGGCCAAGGCGCAGCGGCGGAAAAATGGGCACCCCACCTGGGAGGTGGCCGGCCGCTCGGCGGCCAGCAGAGTGTTGTAGGTGGGCACCTGGGCGCTGCGGCCGAACTTGGGCGTGGCGTCGATAAGGGCCTTGGTGTAGGGGTGGCGGGGAGAGCTTATCACCTGTTCGGCCGGTCCCTGCTCCACCATGTGGCCGCGATAGATGACCCCTATGCGGTCGCACAAATAACGGGCCGAGGCCATGGAGTGGGTGATGAACATGATGGTGGCCCCCATCTTGTCGCGCACCCCCTGGAGAATCTCGAAGATCTGGGCCGAATAGGAGGCGTCGAGCATGCTGGTGGGCTCGTCGGCCACCAGCAGGCTGGGTTCCAGGACGATGGCCCGGGCGATGGCCACCCGCTGCCGCTGCCCGCCGCTGAGCTGGTGGGGAAAGCGGTATACGTAGTCCTCGGCCGGGCTGAGCCCCGCAGTCTTGAGCACCTTGAGCACCCGCTCCATGTGGTCCAGGGGGCTGCCCAGCTTGTTGGTTATCAAGGGCTCGGCCACGCTGTCGGCGATGGTCACCTGGGGGTTCAGGGACTGGTAGGGGTCTTGAAAGACCATCTGCACCCGGCGGCGGTACTCCTTGAGCTTTTTGCCCCTGAGGTGGGTGATGTCGTCGCCGTTGAGGCGGATGCTGCCCTGGTCGGCCTCTTCCAGGCGCACGATGAGCCGCCCGCAGGTGGTCTTGCCGCTGCCGCTCTCGCCCACCAAGCCGAAGATCTCGCCCTGGCGCAGCGAGAGGTTTATCTCGTTCAAGGCCACCACCAGGCGGCCGCCGCCCCTAAAGACGTTGCCCCTGGTGCGGTAGAAACGGCTCACCCCCTTGAGTTGCAGGATGGTCTTTTTTTCGTGGTTGTCGCTCATATATCCTGGCCCCTCACTTCAGCAATGATCACACAGGACGAAATGCCCCGGCGCCACCTCTTGCCATTTGGGCGGCGAGAGCTTGCACGAGGCGGTGTCCTTGGGACAGCGGTCGCAGAAACGGCAACCGGGGATGGTGCCGGTGAGGTTGGGCGGCTCTCCGGGGATGGGAGCCAGCTTGGTCTTGGGGCCGGCCAGGGTGGGGAAGGAGCTGACCAGGGCCTTGGTGTAGGGGTGGTGGGAGTTGAAAAACACCTCCTCGGCCGGGCCGGACTCCACCAGCTGGCCGGCATACATCACCCCGATCTGATGGCACACCTCGGCCACGATGGAGATGTCGTGGCTGATGAAGATGATGCCGATGTTGAACTGGCGCTGCAGTTCCTTGGTCTCCTTGAGGATCTGGTCCTGCACGATGACGTCCAGGGCGGTGGTGGGCTCGTCGGCGATGACCAGCTTGGGGTTGAGGGCCAGGGCCATGGCGATGATGGCCCGCTGTTTCATGCCCCCGCTGTATTGGTGGGGGAAGTCGTAGAGCCGCTCCAGGGGCAGGCCCACCAGATTGAACAGCCCCTCCACCCGCTCCATCGCCTCGTGGTCGTCCACTTCCGGGCGGTGCACCTGGATGGCCTCCACCATCTGGGCGCTGATGCGCTTGACCGGGTTCAGGGCGTTCATGGCCGCCTGGAAGATCATGGAGATATCGTTCCAGCGCACCTTGCGCATCTCGTCCTCGGGAAGGGCGCTGATCTCCACCCCGTCCAGCACGATGCGCCCGTTGGTGATGCGGCCGTTGGAGGGCAAGAGGCCCATCAGGGCCATGCCGATGGTGGTCTTGCCGCAGCCGCTTTCGCCCACCAGGCCCAGGGAGCGTCCCGGCTCCAGGGAAAAGTTCACCCCGTCCACCGCCTTCAATAGGCCCTTGGCCGTCTGGTAGCCGATGCTCAGGTTTTCCACCTTGAGTAGCGTCATTATCAGCCTGCCTGGGTTTCGTCGCGCAGGCGGGGGTCCAGGACTTCGTCCATGGCCCGGCCCAGCATGTAAAACGATAGGGTGATGAGACTGATGCAGATGCCAGGCGGCAACAGCCAGTAGGGCGCCTGGAACATGTGCCCGGTCTTCCAGACCCATTGCAGCATCATGCCCCAGCTCACCGTGCCGGGGTCGCCGAAGCCCAGGAAGGCCAGCCCCGCCTCGATGACGATGGCGCTGGTGACCCTGAAGGTCATGTAGAGAAAGGCCAGGGGCAGCACGTTGGGCATGATGTGCCGGAAGATGATGCGCGAATGGCTGGCCCCGGCCACCCGGGCCGCGTCGATGAAGGGCCGCTGCTTCAGGCTAAGGGTCTGGGCCCTGATGATGCGGCTGACCCCCGGCCAGCGGAACAGGGCGATCATCAGCACGATCATCCAGATGGATAGCTTGCCGAACAAGGCGGCCAGCATCAGCACCACCAGCAGGGTGGGCAGCACCATGATCATGTCGGCCAGGCGCATCAGGGCGGTGTCGGTGAAGCGGCCCATGTAGCCGGCGGTCATGCCCACCGCGGTGCCCAGCACCACGGACATGAAGGCGGCGGACACGCCCACCATGAAGGCCACCCGGGCCCCGGCCAGCAGTTGGCTGAAGATGTCGCGGCCCATGAAGTCGGTGCCCAGCCAGTGCTGCCAGCTGGGGCCCACCGAGGAGACGACCTTGGGGTCCACCCCGGTCATGGGATGATACATGGGATCGATCATGGGCGGGATGTAGGAACAGGCGGCCATGAGCCCAAACATGACCAATAGGGACATGCCGATGCGGCCCAGGGGGTTGCGCAAAAACACCCGCCAGTTTTCCATGAATCGCTGGCGCCACAGGGCGCGGCGCTTGGCCTTGAGAGTTCGTACGGCGTCGTTTCCCATGCTCTAGTACCTGATCCTGGGGTCGAGGTAGGCGTAGAGCACGTCCACCACCACGTTTGAGAGTAGCACCACCGTGGATATCAGCAAAAAGGAGGCCTGGGCCAGGGGGTAGTCGTTGTGGCTGACCGCAAACACCAGCTCGCGGCCGATGCCCGGCCAGGAGAACACCGTCTCGGTGAGCGCCCCGCCGTTGATGGAAAAGGCCAGGGAAAGGCCCACGCTGGTCACCACCGGCAGCCAGGCGTTGGGCGCGGCGTGCTTGTTGCGGATGGCCCGCTCGGTAAGGCCCTTGGCCCGGGCCAGGAGGATGTAGTCCTCCTTGAGGGTGTCCAGCATGGACGAGCGCATCACCAACAGGTAGCTGCCGAAGTGGATGAGAAACAGCGTGGTCAGGGGCAGGATCATGTGATAGAGCACGTCGCCCGCCTTGGTGAAGAACCCGGCCGTGGGGTCCAGCCATACGTCGTCGGAGACCATGCCGGTTATGGGGAACCAGTCCAACTGGTAGGCGAATATCCATACCAACAACAGGGCCAGCCAGGGCAAGAACAGGGTATGGGTGACCAGGGCCGCTATGGTCAGGGCAAGGTCGGTGCCCTTGCCCTTGCGCCAGGCGGCTATCTTGCCCCAGGAGATGCCCACCATGGCCGAGAGCAGCACCGCCGTGGTGAACAGCAGGATGGTGTTGGGCAGCTTGTCCCAGATCACCCGGGCCACCGGCTCCCCATAGTGGATGGAGTAGCCGAACTCGCCGGTGGAGCAGTTCTTAAGGTAGATGAGGTACTGCTTCCATATCGGTTGGTCCAGACCCAACTGCTCGATCAGGTGCTGGGTCTCCTCCGGGGTCATCTCCGGGTCCACCATGCGTGAAACCGGGTCTCCCGGCGCCAGCCTGAACAGCACAAAGAGGATGGTGAGAATGCAGAACAAAATCACCATCACCTGCGCCAGGCGCTTTAGAACGTATTTCCTCATGTCTTATTCAGCGCGCTCGCTTGGCCTGTATGTTTTCTCTACTTGGGTTTGATATCACAGAACGACCAGAGGTTGCCCACGCCGTCGAGCATGGGCACCCAACCGGTGAAACGGTCGATGCGCACCCCCTCGATGACGGTGGGGTTGTACAGCGGTATGTAGGGCACCGCGGTCATCAGTATGCTTTGCAGCATCATCACCTTTTCGCGCCGCATCTTGGGGTCCATGGAATCGTTGGCGTCGGTGGCCATGGCGTCGAAGGCCGCGCTCTCATAGCCGCTCATGTTCCAGCCGTTGGGCTTGTTCATCTTGGAGTGGAAGAAGGCGCGCAGATAGCCGGGGTCCAGCGACAGCTTGCCGTAACCCAGGATGAAGCAATCGAAGTCGTGCTGGCCCTTCACCTTCTGAATGAGCGCCCCGAAGGCCATGGGGCGGCTTACCGCGGGCATGCCCAGGGCCCGGAGCCACTCCTGGATGATCTGGCCGCTCATGGCCCGGTGGGGGTCGTAGTCGGCCGGAGGGGTGAGGATGGTGAAGTCCTTCATGGGCAAGCCGTCCGGCAGGATGATGCCCTTGGCCTTTTGCACCTGGCCCTGGTCGTTGACCGGCGGCACCTCCCAGGTGTAGCCCGCCTCCTTGAGGATTTCGTAGGCCTTTTTCACCCGCTGGTCGTAGGCCATGCCCTGGCCGTACTTGGGCACGTCGGGGTTGTAGTAGAAGCTGTTGCCCGGCGGGATCACCGACCAGAGCACCTCGCCATAGCCCTGCAGGATGCGCTTGACGATGAAGTCCTTGTCGATGATGGTGGCCACGGCCTGGCGCAGGGCCATGTCGTCAAAGGGGGCCTTGCGCACGTTGAAGCCCATGTAGTACAGCCCGCTCTTGTTGCTCACGAACAACTTGATGTCCTTGTCGTCCTTGAGCTGGTCCAGGTAGCCGGGCTGGATGCTGTTCCAGTAAAAGTCGATGGAGCCCTTGCGCAGGGCCAGCACCGCCGCGTCGGCGGTCCCGAACACCTTGAAGATCATGCCGGAGATGTAAGGGCCCATCTTGAAGCCCTCCATGGTCTGGCCCTTGGCGAAGAAATGGGGGTTGGTCTTCAGGTAGACGAACACTCCCTTTTTCCACTGGTCCAGCATGAAGGGGCCGGTGCCCACGGGCTGGTCCACCCCGAAGCGCAACAGGGCGGTGAGGGGCTTTTCAGATTTGCGGGCCTCGGCCACCACCTTTTCCCACTGCTTTTTCTGCACGATGGGGGTGGTCAGGGTGCGGGTGAGGAAGATGGCCTTGGGCTTCTTTAGCTCAAAGCGCACCGTGTGCTTGTCCACGGCCACGATATTTTGGATGAAGCTCCACTTGGAGCTCTGCTTGGGGATCTTGAATTCCTTGATGAGGTTGCCGGTGAACACCACGTCCTCGGCGGTGAAGTCGCTGCCGTCGGACCACTTGGCCGGCCTGAGCTTGAGGGTATAGGTGAGCTCGCCGGGGTCGTACACCGGTTCACCGGCGGCCAGCCAAGGCACCAGCTTGGACTCCTTGGGCTCGCGCACGAACAGGGGTTCGTAAATCATGCTGAGCACCCGGCTGGACCAGGCGTCGCTGGCCAGCCACAGGTTCAGGCTCTTGGGGTCTTCCAAGACCCCGATCTTGAGAATGCCGTTGGAAGCCGCCTGGGATACCGGAGCCAAACCCAGCAAAAGCGTCACGAAGAGGGTCAAGGCGGTGAGCCCAAAGGTGAGCCGTGCGAATTTGGAGTGTTTTTTCACCAGCGTCCCTCGCTTTCTCAAATGCGAATTTTCCCCAAAAATTGCTGAGACCAACCCTCTCGCGCCCTTTCTCTAGGCGCGGGGTCAATTATTTATTATATGATAATGGTAACTAATAATAAACAGCCTTACGTCTCGCGCGCGATTTTCAGGGCGTGATCCAGGAGCAGGCCGGCCACGTCCAGCCCGGTGGCCTCTTCCAGGCCTTGGAAACCGGGGGAGTGGTTTACCTCCATAGCATAATACATCTTGTCGCCCACGCGAACCAAATCCACGCCGGCCACCTCCAGGCCCAGGGCCTGGGCGGCCCGGACGGCCAGGCGCCCCGCCTCGCCGTCCGTCTCCAGGGAGCGGGCGCGGCCCCCCAGGTGCACGTTGGCCCGGAACTCTCCCGGCGGCGGGGTAAGCTCCACCGCCGCCGCGGCCCGGCCGCCCACCACCAGCACCCGGATGTCGCGCCGATCCTGGGGGGGCAGGTAGCGCTGCAACAAGATCCCCCGGCGCTGGCGCAGCCACAGGCGGCGGGCCAGGTCGGCCTCGGCCTCGCCCAGCAGCAGGGCCACCCCGCGCCCCTGGCGGCCCTGGGGCAGCTTGGCCACCAGGGGGTAGCCCCCCAGGCGCTCCACCGCCGCCGCCCAGGCCTGGGGGCGGTTGATGAAAACCGTGTCCGGCACCTTGATCCCCGCCGCGCTCAGGGTTTGCAGGCAGCGGTCCTTGAAGCTGGCCGTCTCTACCGCCGCGGGGCGATTGACGAGCCGGCAGCCCAAGAGCTCCAGGTGGCGCAGCAACAACAGGGTGTAGGGGCTGATGGTGGAGCCCACCCGGGGAAAGGCCAGCGTGGGCGCCGGCCGCCCTTCCAGCAGCCCGGCCCCCTCCCCGGTCAGGGCGCACCAGGTGTGGAAGGGGTGCAAAAGCTCCAAGCTCAGGCCACGGGAACGGGCGGCCTCGATCAGGCGTCGGTTGGGGTGGTAGTCCTTCCCCTGCACGCTGATCACCGCCAGGCGCATGGCTCTAACTCTCCTCCCCCAGCTCCGGGTCCTGGTCTCGGGGCATCCATATCTGCATGGGCTTGTCCAGGCGCTTACTGTAATAGGTGAGCGCCAACCGCTGGCCGTTGCGGGCCAAAAGCTTCTGTCCGGGCAGATTGTCTTGGCCGGTGATGATGATCATCTTGCGGCCCTCCGACCTGGCGATGACCCCCCGCACCAGGGCATTGCTCACCCCGGTGCCCCGGTATTCGGGGCGGATGGAGATGTAGCCGCGTTCGGTGTAGCCGGTGAGATCCAGGCCGGACTGCTCCTTGAGGCTGGCCACGTACTCCGGCCTCAAACGCTTGAGGGTGTCCGTGCCCACGATCACCCCCTCTTCGCTGGCATAGGAAACCAGATAGGCGTTGGCCAGGTTGAAGCGCAGCCACTGCGGCTTAACCTTGCCCGCCGCCAAAACCAGCAGGGCGATCTCCTCCAGCACCTCGGGGGCGATGTCCTCTGGCTTGGCGAATACGTAGGTCAGATTTTCCCCCAGGCGGTAGACCTCCTCGCCCGTCGGGCGCACCCGCCAGTGGCGGACCGCGTCGCAGCCGTGGCGATCCAGATAGAGCAGAAGATGGGCCGGGACGGCCAACTGGCGCCACAAGGGGCCGCCGGGCAAGGGGGCCACCTGGCGGTAGGCCTCGGCCCTGGGTTCGCCGATACGGCTCCGGGGGTGGGGCGACCAGGGCCAGAGCACGGGCCGCGACCAGGAGTGGACCGTATGGGGATTGGAGCCCACGAAGTCCAGCAGAGCCTGGGCCCAGTCGCCGGAGCCCTCCAGGGGCAGCCGCAAATGGTTCCACAGCCCGGCGCGGGAGGCGGCCAGCAGGCCTTGGCTCACCTGCTCCAGGGCCGGGCCGCCGCCGGAGGCGGCCCGCCATTGGATGAGGCGCGTCCCGCCCTGGAACAGGGCCGTCAAGACCTGGGCCGAGGGCGGATCGCTCAGGGAAGCGGCCAGGCCCAGGGGCAGCGGGTTGCCCTTGAGGGCCGGGGCCAGGGCCTCCAGGTAGGTGGCGGGCAGCTCCCGATTGGTGATCAGCGCCCCGCCCGCCTCCTGGGCGGCCGCCCGGGAGATCGCCTGGGCCAGGCTGGCGGGCCCCTCCCCGGCCTCCAGGTCCAGAGCGACCACCGGGGCCGGGCTCAAGGGGCCCGAGAAGCTCGGGGCGGAGACGGATGGATCGGCGGATTGGTCCGGGCCTTGGCCCAAGAGCGAGGCGGCCAACGCCCGCAGGGGGCCGGGGTCGGCGGAGGAAAAAACATGATCCCAGGCCGGGCCGGAGCCCGTGGGGGCGCCCTCCAGCCCCAGGCACTCGCCCACCCAGGCCACCACCGCCTGGGGGCGGTGCTTTTTGAGCCACAAGCCCATCACCGCCGCGCCCAGGCACTGGCCGGGGACATCCAGGGCCAGCAGCACCAGGGCCTGGCTCTCCGGTGGCAGACGGCGCTCCAGGTTCTCTTGCGCCCAGGCGTGCAGGGGATGGCTCTCGTCCCGGGCCAGCTCCAGCAAACTCTCCAGGTCGGCCTCTTCCGGCAGGCCGAGCCCCGCGAAACCGTAGCTTCCCAGCCCAGGCTTTGGTTCCGCCTGGGCCAGGCCCTCCTTCAGGGCGCGCCGGGCTCGCAAATAAAGGGCCGGGTCGTAAAACCCCGGCCCTTGCCAAACCCGGGCCGCCTCGGCCCGGGGCCCGCCCAACAGGCGCTGGTTCCAAAAATCCCGGTTGGCGTCCCACACCGCCAAGGGCTCCAGGCCACGCAGGGCCTGGGCGGCCCATTGGGCCGCGCAGGGCGCGGCCGCCGCGCCGCCCAGGGGCGGGTTTACCACCAGGATTCGCATCTGATCTCCCCTAAGGGCGTCGCCGACGCCCCCTCCCTCCGTCACTGTCCAACCACGCTCCATAGTTATCCCCCCAACTGCTTACAAATCAAGGCCTTTTCTGGTGTTCTCCCTCCTCGGCGCGCCAAAAGCAGGACAATTTTGGGCCAAACGCCCCCCTTGAGCCGCGTTTGGCCGAATTAACCAAGATGAAACGATGCGACCGGTCCGGTCAGACCTTGAACTCGGAGTCGCCCCAATACCGGTCGCGCAGCTTGCGTTTGAGTATCTTGCCCACCGGACTGCGGGGGAGTTGATCCACGAAATCCACCGAGCGGGGCTTGAGGTAGTCGGCCAGGCGGGTGGCGCAAAAATCCCGCAGTTCCTCGAAGCTGCTCTCCTGCCCCGGCTTGAGCACCACCACCGCCTTGAGCACCTCGCCCCAGGTGGGGTCGGGCACCCCGATCACCGCCGCCTCGGCCACCTTGGGGTGCCTGAGCAACACCTCCTCCACCTCGCTGGGGTAGATGTTCTCCCCCCCGCTGATGACCATGTCGGTGCGCCGGTCCACGATGTAGAGATAGCCGTCCTCGTCCAGCTTGCCCAGGTCGCCCAGGGTGAACCAGCCGTCCCGGAAGGCCTCGTCGGTCTTTTGGGAATCGCGGTAATAGCCGCTGAACAGGCTGGGCCCCTGCAGGTAGATCTCGCCCACCTGGCCCACGGGCACCTCGGCGCCGCGTTCGTCCAGGAGCCTGAGGAACACGTCCCAGGCGGGGCGGCCCACCGAGCGGGGTTTGCGCCTCATTTCCTCGGCCGTGATATTGGTGATGATCAGCGTCTCGGTGGCGGCGTAAAACTCGTGGAGCACCGGCCCGAAGCGGTTGAGGGCGGCCTCCTCGAGGGGGGCGGGCATGGGCGAGCCCCCGCTGGTGAGCATGCTCAGGCTGGAGGTGTCGAAGTCCCGGTGGTCGGGCAGGGACAGGATGGCGTTGAACATGGTGGGCACCAGGAAGCTGTAGGTCACCCGGTGGCGCTGCACCAGCTCCAGGTATTCCCGGGGATCGAAGCGCTTGGTCACCACCGCCGTGCCGCCCATGTACAGGGCCAGGGAGGTGAAGTTGCGCGGCGCGGTGTGCCAGAAGGGGCCGGGGTTCAGGGTCACCCCGCCCTGGCGGATGCCGTAGTCCAGCACCTTGTAGAGATAGCCGGCCACTATGGCCCGGTTGCTGGTCAGGGCCCCCTTGCTGCGTCCGGTGGTGCCCCCGGTGTAGCCGATGAACAGGGTGTCCTCGGGGTGCAGCTCCGCCTGGGGTTCGTCCTCGCGGGAGTTGGCCAGCAGCTCTTCATAGGCGTGGGCCCCCGGCAGCGCCGGTCCCTGGCCCAGCATCAGCAGACAGCCGGCCACCGCTTGGCGGGCCTCGGGGGGCAGGCTGTCGTAGAGGACCACGAACTCCGGCCCCAACACCAGGCCCGAGGCCTGGGAGTGGGAGATGCGATAGGCGATGTCCGGGGCCTTGAGGCGGTGGTTGATGGGCACCATCCACACCCCCAGCTTGGCGGTGGCGTGGTAGATCTCCAGGTATTCGTTGCCGCTCAGAGCCAGCACCGCCAGCTTGTCACCCTTGCCCAGGCCCAGGCCGCTCAGGGCGTGGGCCAGGCGGTTGACCCTGGCGTTGAACTGGCTATAGCTCCAGGAGCGATCCTCGAAGATCACCGCGGTTTTGTCGGGGTGGCGTTGGGCGCTGCGCGCCAGGGCTCTGCCCATCAGCATGGCTTATGCTCCTCGGGGACGCTCGATCTAGGTTTGGCTGGAGGCGGCCGAAGCGGGGCGGGGGCTGCCGGCGGCGGCCGCCCTTTGGGGCCCGGAGCGGCGCTTGCGGTAATTGCCCAGCAGGATGATGGCGGCCAGGGCCAGGGCGGGAGCGAGAAGCCAGGCGGTTCCCGTGGCGGCCACCGCCAGCAGGGCCAGGCCGCTGGCCGCGCTGCCCAGACGCTCCCAAACCTTGAGCCGATCCAGGAAATAGCCCACCAGGCCCACCTGGAACAGGCCCAGCCCCAGGATCACCAACAGCACCGTCACGGCCAGCTGGCCCAGGTCGCTGCCCGGGGTGAGCAGCAGGGAGCCGTTGTAGGCGAAGACGTAGGGCACCAGAAAGCCCGCCCCCGCCGCGCCCATGGAATAAAAGGCGGTCTTGACGTAGCGGGCCTCGGCGATGCGGCTGGCCACGATGGCGGCCATGCCCACCGGCGGGGTGAGACCGGAAAAGGCGCCGAAGTAAAAGGCGAACATGTGGGCCTGGATTGGCTCCACCCCCAGGCGGATCAGGGCGGGGATGGCCACCATGGCCCCCACCAGATAGGCCGCCACGGTGGGAACCTCCAGACCCAGGATGATCACGCAGCCCATGGACATGGCCAGGGCCAGGAACAGGCTGCCCCCGGACCAGGCCTCCACCGAGTAGCCCACCAAGAGCCCCAGGCCGGTTTTGGTGACCAGGGCGATGATGGGCCCCAGGGTGGCGCAGGCCACGGCCACCTTGGCCCCGGTGATCGCGCCCTTGACGCAGCCGGTCAACACCCTGGCCAGGGGGGGCCGGGTGCGCCGGCGCAGCAGGCTGAGCCCCAGCAGGCCCACGATGCCCCAGAAGGCGGCGAACATGGCCGGGTAGCCCCAGAAGAACAGCAGCACGATGGCCAGCACCGGCAACACGAACAGGGGTGCGCTGGCCCACAGGGTGGCCCGGTCGGGCTCTTCGGTCAGGGGGGCCACCCGGTTCTTGAGCGCCGAGAAATGCACGAAAAAGCCCACCGAGATGAAATACAAGACGGCGGGGATGGCCGCGCTGGAGATGATGTCGGCGTAGGGCACCCCCAGCAGGTCGGCCATGACAAAGGCCCCGGCGCCCATGATGGGGGGCATGATCTGGGCCCCGCCCGAGGCCGCCGCCTCCACGCTGGCCGCCACCTCCGGCCGGTAGCCCACCCGCTTCATTAGGGGGATGGTGAACGCTCCGGTGACCGCGATGTTGGGGGTGGCCTGGCCGGTGGTCATGCCCATCAGGGCCGAGGAGATCACCGCGGTCATGGCCGGGCCGGAGCGGGAATAGCGCCCCACCACCTTGCCCAGCTCCAGGAAAAAGTCGTTGGCCCCCAGGGCGGCCAACATGCCCCCGAACAGGATGAACAGGAAGATTACGTTGGCGCTGATCACCAGGATGGAGCCCCACAGATCGTAGGAGCCGAAGGTGAGGTCCACGGTGGTGATGATCTCGTTGACCGAGAGGATGGGCCCGCCCAGCAGGTAGCCCCAAAAACCGTAGGCCAACAAAAGGCAGGCCATGAGCGGCAGGATGAAGCCGAAGCTGGCGTAGCAGGCGGTGAAGACGATGAACACCACCGCGAAGCCCACCACCACGTCCGGCGGGGTGGGGAAGCCGATGTTGAACAGCAGCCGCTCCAGGTTGAGCCACAGATAGGTGACCACCGCCAGGGTGGCCACGATGAGCAGCCACCAGAACCAGCGGCCTCGCTTGGCCTTAAGCGCCCCCAAGAAGACCAGGGTGAGGGCCAGCCCCAGGTGGATCATGCGGTGCTCGATGGTGCCCACCACCGAGTAATAGACGTTGATCAGATGGTACAGGGCCATGACCACGGCCACCAAGGCGATGGCCAGGTCCAAACGGGAGGGGAACATCCCCATAATCATCTTGTTGTTTTGCTTGTCGCTGTCGGCCATGCCCGATCGATCCTGCCCGTAGTCATGAGCGGCGGGCCCCTCTCGGCCGGGGCCGAGAAGGGCTCCCCGAGTTATTCAGAGGGATAGAGTTTTTCGAAATACTTGAGCCCGAAGGGGATCTTGTTCTCGTTGTAGAACTTGACCGCTCCGGGGTGCCAGTCCTTCTGGGGCGCGGGGTAGGCCCCGAAATTGTTCGGGCCCCAGCCCTTGGCCGCGGCGTGGTAGGTGACCAAGTCCTTGGCATGCGCCGTGGTCACCTTGAGAATTTCGTAGACCACGTCGGCGGGCATGTCCGGATACACCGCCCAGCCCAGCACGATGTTGAAGCACAGCACGTTTTGCCGGGGCAGGCCGTCGCCCAAAACGCCCTTCTTGAGGGTGGCGGTGGCGCCGTACACGTCGCCGTAGAGCTTGCCCGAGGCCTTGCGCATGGCCGGGGTGGCGGTCACGAAATACACCTTGCGCTTGGACAAAAGCTCCTTGAGCTTGGGCACGGTGGTGTAGACCCCGTTGCCCCGCTCGGGGCAAAAGGCCAGGGCCGCGTCGGTCTTGCCCAGGATCATGTCGTTGTAGCCGGCATAGGCGGTGAACTGCCACTTGATGGAGTCCAGCACCTCCTTGCCCGCCCCGCCGATCAGCTTTTGGGTCATGTCGAACTTGGTGGTGCCCTTGGGCCAGGTGGCCACCCGCTTGCCCTTGAGGTCGGCCAGGGTCTTGATATTGGGGTCCAGGGTGACCAGGCACACCGCCAGCGACTGCTGGTAGGCCATGATCATCAGGTCCTTGAACTTGTCCGCGTCCTGGTTGAAGGGAGCCTCGCCCTTTTTTGCCTTGTCGAACATCTCGGCGGAGCAGGTGAAAAAGGTGCGCGAACGCTTGCCGGGGCTCATGCCCACCAGCTTGATGTTCTCCGGGGTGCCGCTGGACTCCAGCACCGAGCCGCGCACCCATTCGGAGTGCTTGTTCAACAGGTCGCACATGCCGAAGCCCAGGATGTAGCTGGAGCCTCCGAAGGTGGTGGTGCGCGCCTCCACCCGGTAGAGCTTGGGGGCCGCCTGGCTGGAGCCGGGCACGGCCAACCACGCGGTGGACAAAGCCAGGACGCAACCCACCGCCAGCGCCGCGAGAGCGAATTTTTTCATAACCATTCAACCTCCCATACAAAGTTTTACGGTCCAGGCCGCCTTTCCCCCACCCCTGGGCATTCAACAAAAATCATCCGGACGGCTGGACCGTTGATTGCGGCCTTCCATGTTAAGACCTGAACGGGCCAAGCGAAATATAAATTATTGTGAGGTTATTGGTAGGTAGATACTATTACTTTGACCGGGCTCCAAAGGAGACTGGGTGGCGGCTCAAGACATCTGCCTAAGGTAAGTGCAAAGATTCAAGCGCTTTTTCTTGAGCCCCAGCTTGGCGCGGATGTTTTGGCGGTGGAAGGCCACCGCGTTGTCGCTGATGGCCAAGACCTGGGCTATCTCGCTGGAGCCCTTGCCCTCGCGCACCAGGCGGGCCACCTCCAGCTCCTTGGGGGTGAGCCCCACCAGCTTGGATGAAAGGCGGCGGGCAAAGGGCGAGGCGATCTCATTCACCCCGGAACGCACCGCCTCGGCCAGGGCCCGCTGGTCCGGGCTCAGACCGCAACTCAGCAGGCGCTCCATGAAAGGAGTGACCAGCTGGGCCACGCTGGCGTTGACCTTGGCCTCCAGCTCCTTTTTCTCCTCGGCCCGGTGGTTGAGCATCACCTTGAGGGCGGTGTTGGCCGCCTCCAACTCGGCGGTGCGCTCGGCCACCTTGACCTCCAGTTGCTCGTGGGCCTTTTTGAGCGCCTCCTCGGCCAGCTTCCTCTGGCTGATATCCTCCACGATGACGATGAACAAAAAGGGGCTGCCCTGAGCGTCGCGGGCCAGGCAACAGCGCACGCTGGCCCACCACAACTCCCCGTTGCGGCGGAAATAGCGTTTCTCCACCGTGTAGTCCTCTATTTCACCGGTCAAGAGCTTCTTGAAGCGCTCCACGGTCCAGTAGTCATCGGGGTGGGTGCACTCCCACAGGCGGAGCTTGAGAAACTCGGGGTCGCCGGGGTCGTAGCCGAACAATTCGCTGATGCGCTGGTTGGCCAGGCGTATGCGTCCGGCCAGATCGCCGTGGATGATGCCCACCGGAGCCTGCTCAAAGGTGAGCCGGAAACGGGCCTCGCTTTGGGCCATATCCAGGGAGGGAGCCTCCCGGCCCGGATTGCGGCGGGTTGGCCGCTGGGTGTTTTTGTCGCCTTGTCCTGCCATGCCCGTCCTCCCGGTTCGCGGCCCGACAAACCTCGCGTTCCGCTCATATTATACTATCACTGCCTACCAATATATGCGGCTCTTTCCCCTGCCGGCCCGGCGGGAGCCCTACCTGTGCCAAGCGAGGCCTATGCCAAAGAAGACATAGGTAACTTATTGATTATACAGCAATATCCTCTTGACCCCTCTCCGGTGCTGGGTCACAATGGCATAGTCTTCATAAATTCAGGAGGATTACCCATGGCCAGACTTTTACGCGTGAACATGAGCGACATCACCACCAAGTTCGAACCCGTGCCCGAGCAGTACCAAGGCCTGGGAGGCCGGGGCCTTACCTCGGCCATCGTCAGCAACGAGGTGGACCCCACCTGTCATCCCATCGGCCCCCTGAACAAGCTTGTGATTTCCACCGGCCTGTTGGGCGGCACCAGCTGCGCCAACAGCGGCCGCATTTCCTTTGGCGCCAAAAGCCCCCTCACCGGCGGCATCAAGGAGGCCAACAGCGGAGGCCAGACCGGCATCCACCTGGGCCGCCTGGACATCCTGGGCGTGGTGGTGGAAGGGGTGGCCGAAGCCGGCAAATTCTATAAGTTGATTGTTAACGCCGAGGGGGCCGAGCTGGTCCCGGCCGACGACCTCAAGGGTCTGGGCACCTACGACACCGTGGAAAAGCTCAAGGCCGCCCACGGCGACAAGTGCTCCTTCATCATGGTGGGCCAGGCCGGGGAGGCCATGCTCACCGCCTCCAGCATCGCCTGCACCGACACCGGGCAGCGCCCCACCCGCCACGCCGGGCGCGGCGGCCTGGGCGCGGTGATGGGCTCCAAGGGCCTCAAGGCCATCGTCCTCGACCCCGCCGGGGGCCATGCCCCCGAGATGGCCGACCCGGAGGCCTTCAAGGCCGCGGCCAAGAGCTTCGCCAAGTTCCTGACCTCCCACCCGGTGACCGGCGAGGGCCTGCCTGCCTACGGCACCGACATCCTGATCAACATCCTCAACGAGGCCGGCGGGCTGCCCACCCGCAACTTCAGCGAGGGCCGCTTCGCCGACGCCGAGCAGGTGGGCGGCGAGCACATGAACGAGGTGACCACCAAGCGCGGCGGAGTGTGCACCCACGGCTGCATGACCTCCTGCGTCATCCGCTGCTCCGGCCTGTACGTTGACGAAAAGGGCGACTACGTGTCCAAGTGGCCCGAGTACGAGACGGTCTGGGCCTGGGGTCCCAACTGCGGCATCAGCGACCTGGACCTCATCGCCAAGATCGACTACATGTGCGACGACTTCGGCCTGGACACCATCGAGATGGGCACCGCCATGGCCGTGGCCATGGAGGGCGGCCTGTTGGAGTTCGGCGACGGGCCGGGGGCCATGGAGGCCTTGGCTCAGGTGGGCCAGCTGACCCCCCTGGGCCGCATCCTGGGCAGCGGCACCAAGACCGTGGGCCAGGTGTTCGGGGTCAAGCGGGTGCCCGTGGTCAAGGGCCAGAGCATGCCCGCCTACGACCCCCGGGCGGTCAAGGGCGTGGGCGTCACCTACGCCACTACCCCCATGGGCGCCGACCACACCGCGGGCTACGCGGTGGCCACCAACATCCTCAAGTCCGGCGGCGAGTTGGACCCCCTGAGCCCCCACGGCCAGAGCGACCTGTCGCGCAACCTGCAGATCGCCACCGCGGCCATCGACACCGTGGGCCTGTGCCTGTTCGTGGCCTTCCCGGTGCTCGATAGCCCCGAGTCCTTGAACGACGTGGTGACCATGCTCAACGCCCGTTACGGCTGGCAGCTCACGGTGGACGACGTGCCCGGCGTGGGCCAGAAGGTCCTGGAGATGGAGCTGGACTTCAACCGCCGGGCCGGCTTCAACAAGTCCATGGACCGCCTGCCCGACTTCTTCAAGCGCGAGCCCCTGCGGCCCCACAGCGCGGTCTTCGATGTCACCGACGAAGAGCTGGACCGCACCCTGGACTTTTCTTCCTAGCCTGCTATAGCGACGGGCCGGGGCCCAAAGCCCCGGCCCGTCTCATTGGAGAGCCGCGTGCAGATTACCGTAAAGCTGGCCGGCCCCCTGCGCAAACAGGTGGAGGGGCTGGTGGGCGGCGAAAAGACCTTGGAACTGGCCCAAGGCACCACGGTGTCCCAAGCCATAGAGGAGCTGGGGCTCACCGGCAAGGTGCGCATGCTCATGCTCAACGGCCGGCCCCTGCAAAAAGACGCGCCCATGATGAACGGCGACCGCCTCATGCTCCTGCCCCCTTCCCTGGCCTACAACATGTACGTGGCCACCAACTTCCTGGCCCCCTCGGTGCGCGAGGACATCAACAAAAAGTCCTGAGCCGCCGCCCGGGCACTGCGTCCCGCCCCAGCCGGGCCATTTTTAAATTGGGCCCTATCCCTATCTATTTTGGGTGCTATACCCTATTCCCCGGCCCGGACAAGTTTCTTATGTTGAAACTCAGGATCGGCCCATGTCGGGCCGCCGCGAGCCAGCCGGGAGGTCGTTTTGGAATCCAAGCCAAAAGCGTCCCCTGCCCCGCCATCAGCCGCCGCCCCGTCCAGGCACCTGGTTTTGATCAGCGAGCATCCCACCCAATGGCGGAGGGTAGTGCGCGCCTTTTTGCGGGAGGGGCTGACCCAAGGTGAGCCCTGCCTGTTCCTGGACTGCCTCTACACCCGGCCCAGCGTGTGCCGCTTTTTGGACCAAGCTGGCCTGGACACTCGGGCGGCCCAGAAGCGGGGGATGCTTACCTTCCTGGCCGCCGAAGAGATGTTTAACCAGCAGGCGGTGTTCTCGGCGGCCACCTGCCTGGGAGCCCTGCTCAAGGTGGGACGCGGCGCTTTGCACCGCCAACGCGGCCGCCTGCGGGTGGTGGCGGACATGAACTGGGCGGCGGACACCCGCCTCAATCACCGGCGCCTGCTGCTATACGAAGAGATGCTCAACCACCACATCCTGCCCAACCACCCGGTGGACCTGCTTTGCCTCTATGACCGGGCCCTGTTCCCTCCCGCCTTTTTGGAGCGGGTGCTGGCCCTGCACCAAGGCCAGGCGGCCATACCCGGACCGGCCGGAGCGGGCGGGGGCCTGCCCCTGCCCCTGAACGACGGCAACCACCGCCTGCCCCGCCTGGCGGCGCTGTAGAGCCGCCGCACTTAGCCCAGGGTGAGTATCTCCAGGGAGGGCTCGCCCAGGTCCAGGTGCAACAGCCGCCCCGGCCCCAGGGCCGAGCGGCCCAACAAGAGCTTCATGGCCTCGGCCACCTGCAGGCTGGCCACCGCCGCCGGGGTGGGGGTGGGGGTGCCCATGAGCACCTCGGCCCCCTGCTCCTTGGGCGGGGGGGTGGGGCCGTGCAGCTCGCGCAGGCCCGGCCCCTGGGGGGGGATCACCATGAGCATGCCCTCCATGCCCGCCAGGGCCCCGTGCACCAGTGGCACCCCGGCGGCCCGGCAGGCGTCTTCCAGGTCGTAGCGGGCGGCCAGGTTGTCCAGGCAGTCCACCACCACCCCGCGCCCCGCCACCAGGGCGGGCAGATTGTCCGGGCCGATCCAGGCCACCTCGCCCCGCGCATCGCAGGCCGGGTTGAGGCGGGCCGCCGCCTCGACCGCCACCTGGGCCTTGGGCCGCCCCAGGGTCTCGGGCGTGGCCAGCATCTGGCGGTTGAGGTTGCTCTCCTCGAAGCGGTCGCCGTCCACCATCAAGAGCTCGCCCACCCCCAGGCGGGCCAGCAACAGACAGGTCAGCCCCCCCAGGCCGCCGCAGCCCATCACCGCGGCCGAGGAATTAAGCAGGCGGGCCTGGTCTTGGGCGCTCAGCTCGCCCCGGTTGGCCCTGAGGCGCTCGGGCCAGATGCCCTGCTCCAGGCACTCCAACATGGCCGCCTTAAGCCCCGCCCCACGCCGGGCGGCCAAAGCCTCCAGACCCTCCCAAGACACCGAAAAAAAGGCCTCGCCTCCGGGCAGGGGGTTTTCTTTCAGATGGGGGGCCAGGATATCGCTGAGCTCGGGCATTAGCCGCCTCCCACCGGCGGGAACAGACCCACCCGGTCGCCGTCCTTTAGCCCCTGCTCCAGGGCGGCGGAGCGTCCGTTGACCATGATGATCTTGATGCGGGCCGGGTCCAGGCCCAAACGGTGGATCAGGCCCTCGGCGCTCTCACCGGGCAGGAACTCCACCTCCAACCCCGCGTTGGGGTCGTAGTCCGGCACCTGCTTGCGCAGGGTGGTGCTCAGTTTGACCAACAGGGGCATGAACATCCTCGCCCAAGGGTTTTGTGGTTAGACCGCGCGGCCGGCAGCCCCTAGCCCAAATCCAGGCTCATCTCCTGGTGCTCCCAGCCGTGGATGGCAAAGGGCTCCCCCCGCTTTTGCCAGCCCAAGCGGGCGAACAGCGGCACGTTGGCCGCCTGTACCGCGGCGGTGAGCCCCTCGGCCCCCCGGCGGCGGGCCTGCTCCGCGGCCTGGGTCAACAGCTCCGAGGCCATGCCCCGGCCCCGCGACTCTTGGCGCACCGCCAAACGTCCCAGGCGCAGCAAGCCGCCCTCCTCGTCCCCGGCCAGCAGGCGCAGCACCCCGGCCAACTCGCCACCCTGCCAGGCCCCCAGGTGCAAGGCCTCGTCGTCGGAGCCGTCCTGGTCGGTGTCTTGCACGATGCCCTGCTCCTCCACGAACACCCGGTGGCGCAGGGCCAGGGCCGTTTTCAACTCGTCGGGATTGCGCAGGGGGCGCACCACCAAATCCGGCGGTTCCAGCTCCCAGGCCCACAGGGCGCTGTAGGCTCCGGACCGGGCCGCGCCCGCCTGGGCTTGGGCCAGGCTCAGCCCGTGGTCGCGCATATACACCGCGACCTCCTGGTACAGCCCGGCCAGATACTCCGGGTCCGGCGGGGCGGGCAGCTCCATCTCGCCGCCGGGACGGGCCGGGGTAATCAGGGGGATCACCCCCATCTCGACCAGCAGGTGGCAGCCCTCCAGGGTTTGGTCGCTGTCCTCGCCCAAGCCCACCAGGATGGTGCAGCTCACATGCCCGGCCCCCAACAGGCGCACCGACTCGGCCCAGGCCTCCATGTAGCGGTCCAGGCCCAGGCCCAGCTTGGCCGGGGCGATGCGGCTGAGCACCGTGGGATCGAAACTCGTCAGGCTCAGGTCCAGGCAGTCCACCCCCGCCTTGGCCAAGCGCTTGAGGTCCTTGGTAAAGGCCGGGGGCAAAAGCACCGCCTCCACCGGCAGACCGGCGGCTCCCTTGACGGCCTGGGTGCAGGCGATCAGATGCTTGATCTCGCCGCCCGCCGGGGGGACCAGCCCGGCCACCAGCATGACGTGGGCTACCTGGTCCAGCTCCTTGGCCCGCGCGGCGGCCAGGCCCACCTGGAGCGGGGTCTTGTCCTCCAGGTCTTGGCCCGCCTCCCGCGCCGGCCCCACCAGGCAAAAGGCGCAGCGGTTGGGCGAGGCCCAGAACAGGCAGGTGGGCCCCACCGCGGCCCAGAGGCCGTCGGCCCCGTAGCGCCGGGCGATGCGGCCCAGGGGCACCCCCGCCGGATCGCTCTCGGCCCGAAAGGCCGGGGCGGGCAGCACCTCCACGGTGGCCTCCACCGGCTCTCCCGCGAAGCGCAGGCTCCCCCCGGCCAGGCTCCAGGGCGAATCGCCCGCCCAGGGGCCGCTCACCACGGGGCACACCGCCCGGCCGCCCACCCGGAGCACCAGGTCCTCGCCCGGCGCGGGCATGGGGGCCGCGCCCGGTTCCAGGCGCAGTCCTCGGCACAAGAGTTGGTTGATTATCTGGGCGTTATCCATGGCTGCTTGCCTCCGGCTGACTGGCTGGGTGGCCCGGCAAGTCATTGTACCACCGGAGGCGGGGGATCAGCAGCAGCCGGAACTTTTGCGGGGCGGGGCCGCCTCCAGGTTGGTTTGCAGGCCCTGTTGGGCGGCGCGGGGCTCGGCCACGCAGCAGCAGCCGTTGCCCTTGCGGCCCAGGGCGCTGTTGATCACCGCCTGGGCGCAGCCCACCCCGGCCTCCACCCACAGGGCTTGGGCCGGGCAGTTGGTCATGCAGGCCCCGCACTCCATGCAGGCGTCGCGCCGGGCCACCACCACCCGCTTGTCGCGTAGCTCCAGCACCCCCTGGGGGCAGACCTCCACGCACAGGCCGCAGCCCACGCACAGCTCGGGGTTGGCGCTGAGGCTGGCCACGTTCTTGAGGTATTGCAAACCAGGCATGTTCTTCTCCTAGCCCGCCAGCAAGGCGTAGATCCACAGGCCCAGGCCCAGGGCCGTGGCCGCGATCTGCAAGGGCACCGCCCGGCGCATCTCCTTTTTCACCCCGGACAGGGAGGTGTAGGTGGATGCGCCGGTGAAGTTCATGGCCAAAAAGCTGCTCAGGGCGGGCACCGCCAGGCACCAGGCGGCCAGTTCGGCGTCGAACGAAACGGGCCACAGGGCCCAGAGCAGCGCCGCCCCGGCCAGGCCCGGCCACAGGCCCTTGAGCGAAAAGGCCCGCCCCGGCAGCCAGGGCAGCAACACGGGCGAGGCCACCGCGCCGGCCACCAGGGCCAGGAGCATGGCCCCCACGGCCCTTAGCCCCGGACCGGCCAGCCCGGCCCAGAAGCCGGAGCCGCCTACCAGGCCGCCCAGCCCGGCCAGCAGCAGCAACAGGGGCAGCAGCCACAAATAGGTCCTGAGCGCCTGGGTCAACTCCACCGGCACCAGCAGCGCGCGGGCCGCCAGGGGAAAGCTCACCCGGCGCATGGCCGGATCGGCCCTGAGGCCCGCCGCCAAAAACGCGGGCAGGTCCCCGGCCCGCACCGGGCCGAAGGTAACGCTGAAGCCGCAGAGCTTTTTGACCGTATGGGCGGCCACTCCCGGCGCGGCCAGTTGGGGGACGATGAGCCGCCGATGCTCCACCACCCGCTCCAGGCCGCTGGAGCCCACCCGGGCGGCCAGCTCGGCGGTGCCCATGGTGCCCTTGCCCGCCGCGCACCACACGTTGATCCCCTTGGTGTCCAACACCAAGAGCCAGGCGTCCAGGTCCCGCGCCGCCTGGCGCAGGTGGTCGAAACTAAGCTTGTAGTTGGCGCTGACCAGCACCGGCGAGTTGGGGCCGGGGTGGTTCAGGGCGTAGAGGCCGGGCACCACCTTGTAGTCGTGGCGGCCGAAGCCCAGGCGAACCCGGAGGGAGCCCCGGCGGTCGGCCCGGCTCAACTCGCCACCCACCCGAGGCACCGGACCGGCCGGCGTGGCCTCCTCACCCAACACAAAGGGCTGGGCCTGGGGATCGCCGTAGGCCTCCGGCGCCGCGCAAGAGGAGACAGGCTCCTGGGGCGGCATCTGGGTCAGCAGGGGCAAGGGCTGGGGGGCGGGGCTCATCTCTCTCTCCGGGGCGCGGCCATTGTCTAATAACGTGGTAGGAATTTTACCCCTGGGGAGAGTTCGTGACCAGGGGTCGAGGCCGGGCGGGTTTGCCCCCGGCCGTCCCGCGCTTCTCCAGCAGCTCGTACATGGCCTGGGCCAGGCGGCGGCCCAGGATCATCTGGGAGGCGGTGGTCAGATGGATGCCGTCGTCCTTGAGGGCCAGGTCGTCGGTGGTCACCATGCGCACCAGGGGCAGGCGCAGCGCGGCCTGGCGCTTTTTAAGCAAATCCCAATAACGGAAGGCCGGATCGGCGCGCCACTGGGGAGCTAAGGCCCCGATTTGACAGAACACCACCGGCAGCCGGGGGTCGCCCAGATCGCGCCGCCAGGCCGCCACCAGGGCGGCGAAACGGCTGGGCCAGGTTTCGGCCGCCTGCCGGGAATAGGCATCGCTCTCGCCCTGGTAAAACAGCACCCCGGCCAGGCGGGCCTTGGCCCCGGCCAGGCGGGCCCGGCGCAGGCTGGAGCCGTAGAGGCTGTCCGGCCGGGAGCCGGGAGCCCAATGGGCCAAGGTGCTCCCTCCCCTGGCGCAGGGGATCAGCCCCACCCGCGCCTGGGGCATCAGCCCGGTGAGGACTTGGGCAAAGGCCAGGCCGGGCCCCACCCCGGGGCACAGGTCCAGGGAGCAGGCGTCCTTTTGCCCGGCGGGGTCGTCCAGGGGCTCCACGGCCCTGGTCCACACGTCGGCGTTGCTGAAGTTGCCGATGCGCCCGGCGTTGGCCGGAAAGCCCGGCGGCAACTCGCTCAGGTCCCCATGGCCGGACATGTTGGACTGGCCGGCCAGCAGAAACACCAGGGCCCCGCTTTCGTCCCAGTCCGAGCCGCAGCCCACCCCGCCCAGCAGCAGGAGCCCCGCCAGGAGCAGCAGGCCCAACCGCCCGCGATCAATGAGCCATTTGCTTGACATCCAACGCATTTGCCATATCATGTCAAATATGACATGCACTCCTGCCCGGAGGCTACGGCCCGCCGCGGGGCGCCGGGAGTGTTGGGAAGCGGACCGAGCCACGCTATCATTGGAGGGTGTCAGCCTGAAGGCTGAGGTGGTTGAGTTCGTTTTCGGTTAGGGCCGTCAATATCGTTCACCACGAAGGTAGAACCCCAGGCCCTGCATCAGGGCGGGGGTTTTTCTGTTTGGGCGACATATGAAACACCAAAAGTCTAACACAGGCCGCGCGGTTCGCTGGAGCGTGCTTTTACTGGCCCTGTCCCTGGCCGGGCTGGGCGCCGCCTCTCCCCAGGCCAAGGCCCCCCCGGCCCAGGAAGTGGGCCGCGAGGCCAAACAGGCGGTGCAGACCAGGGTGGCCACCCAGAAAGAGTTGGACGCCTGGGCCGACGAGCGCTCCACCTTGGCCGACGCCATCGAGGCGGCCCAAAAAGAGCTGAAGCTGGTCACCGCCCAGCGCACCAAGGCCCAGGCCTACTTGGCCGGGCAAAAGGCCAAGGTGGCCGAGTTGGAGCGCCGTCTGGCGGAGACCGAACGCATCCGCCGGGAGCTGGAGCCCTTCCTGGACCAGGAAACCGCCCGCCTGGCCGCCACGGTGGGGGCCGACCTGCCCTTCCTGTCCGCCGAGCGCCATAAGCGCCTGGCCGCCCTGCAACACTCCCTCAACGACTACGACGCCTCCCTGGCCAACAAGGCCGCCGGGCTGCTGAACGCCCTGGAGGTGGAGGCCCGCTACGGCCTCACGGTGTCGGTGGAAGAGACCGAACTGGACATTGAGGGGGCCCGCCGCCGGGTGCGCCTGTTGCGCCTGGGCCGCCTGGCCCTGTTCGCCCTGGACCCCTCGGGCCGCCGAGCCTGGCGCTGGGACCGGGCGAGCGGCCAGTGGAAGGCCCAGGACACCCTGCACCGCGAGTTGGAGATGGCCGCCGAGATCGCCCAGCGCCGCCGGGTGGTGAGCCTGGTGGAACTGCCGGTGGGCCTGGCCCCCGCCGCGCCGGAGGCCAAGTGATGGGCGGGCGGGCGTGGGTGTTGGCCGCCGTCCTGGCCTTGGGCCTGTGCGCTCCGGCCCAGGCCGCCGACTTCAACCAGGCGGCCAAACAGACGGCCCAGGACCGCTCCCAGGCCCAGGCCGAGATGAGCCGCGCCAAGCAGGACATCGCCCAAGAGCGGGCGGCCATGCAAGCCAAGCTCAAGGCGCTGCAAGAGAGCCTGGCCCGGGAGAAGAAGGCCCTGGCCCAGGCCCGCGAGGATCTGGCCGCCGTCAGCCGCCGCAGGGCCGAGCTCTCCCGCCAGCTGGCCGAGACCAGCGGCGACCTCAAGGAGCTGGCCGGTCACGTGCGCGCCGCCGCCCGGGAGCTGTTGGCCATGGCCGAGCGCTCCCCGGTGACCGCCGAGGACCCCGGCCGCCTGGAGGCGCTACGCGCCTATCTCAACAAGAGCCGCTTCCCCGGCCTGACCGACATCGAAAAGCTGGTGAACCTCTACTTCGGCGAGATCACGGCCGGCGGCCAAATCGCCCGCCGGCAAGGCGCTCTGGTAAATCAGGAGGGCCAGGACGTGCAGGCCGACCTGGTGCGCCTGGGCGGCTTCACCACCCTGTACCGCGTGAACGGCCAGGTGGGCCTGGCCACCCTGGGCCCGGCCTCGGGCCGCCTGCTGGCCGCCGGGGGCGAGCTGCCCTGGGGCCTGAGCGGCGACATCAACGCCTATCTGGACCGCCAGACCGACGCCGCGCCCCTGGACATCAGCGGCGGCGCGGCGCTCAAGCAACTCAGCCGCCGCGAGACCCTGTGGGAGCAGATTCTCTCCGGCGGGCCCCTGGTGTGGCCCATCCTGGCGGTGGGCCTGGCCGCCCTGCTGCTCATCCTGGAGCGGCTCTGGTTCTTCCGCAGGGTACGGGCCAACACCGACGAAATGATGACCCACGTGGCCGAACTGGTGGGCAAGGGCGACTTCGCCGGGGCCCTGGACGAGGCCGACAAGCAGAAGGGACGGCCCACCAGCAACGTGCTCACCGCGGGCCTGGCCCTTCGGGACCAGCCCAGCGAGGTGATCGACAACGGGCTCAGCGAGGCCATGCTGCGCGAGCTGCCCCGCCTGGAGCGCTTCCTCACCGCGCTCAAGGTGCTGGCCGCCGTGGCTCCCCTGTTGGGCCTGTTGGGCACGGTCACCGGCATGATCAACACTTTCCAGGTCATCACCGTCTTCGGCACCGGCGATCCCCGGCTCATGGCCGGGGGCATCTCCGAGGCGCTGATCACCACCCAGTTGGGCCTGGCCGTGGCCATTCCCATCCTGGTGGCCTCGGCCCTGCTGGGCCGCCGGGCCCAGCGCCTGGCCGGGGACATGGAAGAAAAGGCGGTGGCCCTGTCCGCCGCCTTGATCCAGGCGAGGCGCTAGCCGTGGACGCGTTGCGCTCCGCGTGGGAGTTCATCCTGGCCGGGGGGCCGGTGATGTGGCCCCTGATGGCCCTATCCCTGTGGCTGTGGGCCCTGGTGCTCTACAAGTTCCTGTGGCTGGCCCGGGTGCGCCGCGAACGGCTGGAGCCGGGCCAGGCCCTGGAAGACCTGCTGCGCCGGCGGCCTCCCGAGGTGTTGGGGCCGCGCAGCGCCGCGCTGGCCCACTTCCTGGGCGAGCCCTACCACGCCCCCAAGGCCGACGTGCGCCTGTGGGAGGCGGCGGTGCGCCGCCAGGGGCCGCGCCTTTGGCGCCATGTGGACACCATCCTCATGCTGGCCGCCGTGGCCCCCCTGTTGGGCCTGCTGGGCACGGTCAGCGGCATGATCGACACCTTCGCGGTGATCGGCGAGTACGGCACGGGCAACGCCCAGGCCATGGCCGGGGGCATCCGCGAGGCCCTGATCACCACCGAGACCGGCCTGTTGGTGGCCATCCCCGGCCTGTTCGCGGGCTACGTGTTGCGCCGTCAGGCGCGCAAGCTGCAGCAGGGCCTGTTGTCCTTTGCCGCGGCGGTGCACAGCTGGCTGCGTTCCAGACAGGAGGCGGCATGCTCAAGTTGAGAAGCCGCCTGGGCGGCATGGACAACAACGGCGGGGACGAGGCCGAGATCAACATGGCCCCGCTCATCGACATGGTGTTCATCCTGTTGATCTTCTTCCTGGTCACCACCACTTTTGTGCGCGAGTCCGGGGTGGAGGTGCAACGGCCCACCGCGGCCACCGCCGCCGCCAAGCAGAAAGGGGCCCTAGTGGTCTCCGTGGCCGGGGACGGGCGCATCTTCGTGGAGCGCCGCCAAGTGGACCTGAGGGCGGTGCGCGGCCTGGTGGAGCGCTTCTTGGCCGAAGACCCCAGCGGCGCGGTGATCATCGCCGCCGACAAATCCACCCCCACCGGACGCACCGTGGAGGTCTTGGACGAGTGCCGCCTGGCCGGGGCCAAGGACGTGGCCGTGGCCGCCAAGAGGCCGGGCTCGTGAGCTGCACCGCCCTGGAGAGGCCCTCCTCGCGCTGGGTCTGGGTCCTGGCCTTGGCCGGGGCGGTGCTCTTGAATCTGGTCATCTTCGGTTCCGCCTCCTGGCTGCTGAAAAAAGACCTCACCCGCCCCGATCTGGAAGCCTTTTCCGTCAACGCCTTTTTGCCCCTGCCGCCTCCGCCCCCGCCGGAGCGCGAGGAGGAGCCGCCGCCCCCGCCTCCGCCGCCCAAGGTGATCAAGATGCAGCCGGTGCAGGCGGCCCCCACGGCCACCCCCCAACCGGCCCTGGAGACCCCGCAGATCAACCTGGAGCTCAACCCCCGCCTGGCGGTGGGGGTGGCGGTGCCCGCTCCCCGGCCCCAGCGCTACAACCTGGGCCAGGTGGACCGGGCCCCCCTGGCCAAAGGGCAGGTGCCCCCGCCCTACCCCTACCTGGCCCGGCGCCGGGGCATCGAGGGGGCGGTGACGGTGCGCTTTTTGGTGGACCGCCAGGGCGGGGTGCGCAACCTGGAGGTGATCAAGGCCAAGCCCGCCGGCATCTTCGAGGAGAGCGTGCTCAAGACCGTGGGCCGCTGGCGCTTCGCGCCGGGGGTCAAGGACGGCGAGCCGGTGGATACCTGGGTGGAGACCACCATCCGCTTCAAGCTGGAACGATGAAGCATAGCCTGCTCATAGCGCTCCTGACCCTGCTATTGGCCGCGGCCCCGGCCCTGGCCGCCCCGGCCGAGCCCTGCACGGCCACCGAGCCCCGCCTGAACCGCAGCGCCCACCAGGCGCTGTTCGAGGCCCAGAAGCTCATGGACGGCCACAAGGACGCCGAGGCGGCCAAGCGGTTGGCCGCCTATGCCAAGGACCATCCCGAAGGGCACCCGCAGGTCTGGTTCTTGCGCGGGGTGCTGGCCTACCAGGCCAAAAAGCGCGACGAGGCCGGCGTCTACTTTGCCAAGGCCATGGAGGCCTGGCCCTGTTTCCAGGCGGCGGTGCGCAACCTGGGGGTGGTGCGCTTCGAGCAAGGCAAGCCCGCCGAGGCCGCCGGTCTGGCCTTCCGCGCCTATCAGCTCAGCAAGCCCAAGGACTACAACCTGCTCTACGAGGCCGCGGTGTTTCGCCTGAGCGCCAAGCAGGCGGCCCAGGCCCTGCCCTGGCTGGAAGAGCTGGCCGCGCGGCCCCAGCCCAAGAAGGCCTGGCTCACCGCCCAATTACGGGCCTACCTGGACCTGCAGCGGCGGCGGGAGGCGGCCCAGGTGCTCCAGCGCCTGCTGGCCCGTTGGCCCGAGGACGCTACCCTGTGGCGCATGGGAGCCAGCCTGGCCTCCCTGAACAAGGACTATGCCGGGGCCGCCGCCGCGCTGGCCGTGGCCTACCGGCTCCAGCCGCCTCAGGCGGCCGGCTGGCAACAGTTGGCCGAGCTCTACCGGGCCGCCGGAGCCCCCCTGGCCGCCATCCCCTATTACCAGAAGGCCTGGGGCGGCGAGCCCAAACAAATAAAGCAGCTCGACCTCCTGGCCGATCTCTACGTCCAGGGCCGCGACCTGGACCAGGCGGCGGTCTGGTCTTTGAAGGCGGCCCAGGCCGCGCCCACGGCCAAGCGCTGGGCGAGGGCGGGCCGGATATACTTGGAGCAAAAGGACTACGTCCGGGCCCACGATGCCTACAGCCAGGCGGCCAAGCTGGACGAGCGGGCCCAAAGCAAGAACCAGGGCAAGAACAAGGGCAAGAACAAAAAAGAGGGCAAGGGCAAGGACGATCGAGGGGGCCGTTACTGGCTCCTGGCCGGCTACGCGGCCTGGCAAGACGAGCGGCTGGCCCAGGCCGAGGCCGCCTTTGGCCACGCCCTGCACCGCGCGGCCAAAAACAGCAAAACCGCCCAGGAAGCGGCGCGGGGGCTCAAGGCGGTGCGCGAGCTGCGCCGCCAAAAGACCCAGGACCAATCGGCGATCATCGCGGGAGGCGAGGCATGAACAAGCACCACGCGGGGCCCGAGGAGATAGCGCCGGGGCTCTACCGGCTGGCCAACCGTTGGGTTCCCTCTTTCCTGCTGGACGGCCCCCAACCGGCCCTGTTCGACGCGGGCTTCGCCTGCTTCACCCAGTCTTACCTGGACGACGCGCGCCAGGTGCTGGGCGACCGTTCCCCGGCCTGGCTGTTTCTCTCCCACGTGCATTTCGACCACTGCGGGGCCGCCGGTTGGCTCCAGGAGGCCTGGCCCGAGATGCGCATCGTGGCCGCTCCCAAGGCGGCCAAGATCATCACCCGGCCCAACGCCCTAAAGCTCATCGCCCAGCTCAACCAAAGCGCGGCCCAGCAAATCGCCGCCACCCCGGGGGCCCGCCAGAGTGAGCACGAGTTCAAGCCGTTCAGTCTGGCGCGCACCGTGGACGAGGGCGACGAGATCGACCTGGGCGGTGGATTGAGCGTACGGGTGTTGGCCACCCCCGGCCACACCTGGGATTCCCTGAGCTTTTATGTGCCGCAAAAGCGCCTGCTCATCGCCTCCGAGGCGGTGGGCACCGACGCGCCGGGCGGCTACATCGTCAGCGAGTTCCTGGTGAGCTACCAGGCCTACCGCGACAGCCTGCGCCGCCTGGCCGAGATGGAGGTGGAGACGCTGTGCCCCGGCCACCACGGAGTGCACACCGGCCCCGACGCCCGGCGGCACATCCGGCGGGCCCTGGCCGCGGCCGAGCAGTTCCGCGACTGGGTGCTGCGCCTGCTGGACCAGGAAGGGGGCGACCAGGCGCGGGTGGTGGAGCTGGTGCGCCAAGGGGAATACGACCACCGCCCCGGCCCCAAGCAGCCCCTGCCCGCCTACATGCTCAACCTTCAGGCCCGGGTGGCCACCCTGGCCCAGGAGGCGGGGCAACCCGCCTAGGCCGGGTCAGTTGATCCTCTGATCGTCGCGAAAAAGATGGGGTCGGGCCTGGGCCGGGTCCAGGGAAATCTCCGCCCCGGCCTGGGCGCCGAAGTCCGCCGGGGCGGTGGCCGTGAAGCGCGCCGCTCCCGCCCTGAGGTGCAGGACGCTCTGGCCGCCCACCCGCTCCACCAGCTCCAACCTGCCGCGCAAGGGTCCCTCACCGGGAGCGAGCTCTTCGGGCCTGAGCCCCAGCACCGCCGGGCCGGGCGTCGCCCCTTCCACCGGCAGGCGTAGCGATGGCTCGGGGCAGACGAACCAGCCGTCAGCCACCTCGCCCGCGAAAAAGTTCATGGGCGGGAAGCCCAGAAACCCGGCCACAAAGCGGTTGGCCGGACGCTGGTAGATCTCCCGGGGGCCGCCCACCTGTTGCACCCTTCCCTGGTGCAACACCGCGATGACCTGGCCCAAAGTCAGGGCCTCGGTCTGGTCGTGGGTCACGTAGAGCATGGTGGTGCCCAGCTCGCGGTGCAGGGCGGCCAGCTCCAGGCGCATCTCGCCCCGGAGCTGGGCGTCCAGGTTGGACAGGGGCTCGTCGAACAGAAACAGGCGCGGCGAGCGCACGATGGCCCGGCCGATGGCCACCCGCTGGCGCTGGCCGCCACTGAGCTGGCCCGGCTTTTTGTTGAGCAGCGCCTCTATGCCCAGCAACCGGGCCGCCCGGCCCACCTTGTCCTTGATCTCCTGCTTGGGCCGGCGGGCCATGCGCAGGGGAAAGGCCAGGTTGCCAAAGACGTCCAGGTGGGGGTATAGGGCGTAGCTCTGGAAGACCATGGCCACGTCGCGGGCCTTGGGGGCCAGCCCGGCCAGGTCCACGCCGCCCAGGCTGATGCTCCCGGCGTCCGGCTCCTCCAGCCCGGCCACCAGGCGCAGGAGGGTGCTCTTGCCGCAGCCGCTGGGGCCCAGGAGCACCGCGAGTTGCCCTTGCTCCACGGTCAGGCTCACTCCGTCCAGCACCTTTTCCGGGCCAAAGGCCTTGTGCAGGTTGTCCAGTATCAATCCGCTCATGGCTTATCCCTTGATGGCCCCGGCGCTGAGGCCGCTGACGATGCGCCGCTGGAAGAGGAACACCAGGGCCACCAGGGGAGCGGTGGCCACGGTGGAGGCGGCGGCGATCTCGCCCCAGGGCATGGTGAACTGGCCCTGGAACAGGGCGATGCCCACGGGCAGGGTCTGCACCGTTCGCCGGGTCATGATGAGCAGGGCAAAGAAGAACTCGTTCCAGGCGTAGATGAAAACCAGGATGGCCGCGGTGAACACCCCCGGCCCGGCCAGGGGCAGGATCACCCGGAGCAGGGCCCCCAGGCGGCCGCAGCCGTCCAGCATGGCCGCCTCCTCCAGTTCGCGGGGCAGCTCGCTGAAGTAGCTGGTGAGTATCCACACCGCCAGGGGCAGGGTCAGGGTGACGTAGGGGATGATCAGCCCTTGATAGCTGTTGAGCCAGCCCACCGCCTGCAGGATGCGCCAGATGGGCCCGGCCAGCGATATCTGGGGGAACATGCTCACCAGCAGCAGCCCGCCCATGAGCCAGGGCCGCCCCGGCACCCTGAGGCGGGCCAGGGCGTAGGCCGCGCCCACCCCCAGGCACAGGGTGCACACGGTGGTGCCCCCGGCCACCACCAGGCTGTTGAGCACGAAGTGCATCAGCCCGTAGCGGCTCAGGGCCGAGCGGTAGAACTCCAGCGAGCCGCCGGGCCAGAGAGTGGGGGGAATGGCCGTGACCTCGAGCTGGGTCTTGAAGCTGGTGAGCACCAGCCAGGCGAAGGGGGCCAGGGCCATGAGGCAAAAGGCTCCCGCTCCCACGGCCCCGATTAGGCGGCCGCGTCTCATCGGGCATCGCCCCGCAGCAGGCGGCGGCCCACCAGGCGCAGGTAGATGAGCGACACGGCCAGCACCATGACGAAGACCATGACGCTCACCGCCGAGCCGTAGCCCAAAAAGCCCTCGGCGAACATCTTCTTGTAGCCGTAGAACTGCAGCACGTTGGTGGCGTCGGCCGGGCCGCCCTGGGTCATCACGAACACCAGGTCAAAGACCCTGAAGGCGTCCATGGTGCGAAACACCAGGGCCACGGCCAGGGCGGGCAACACCAGGGGTAGGGTCAGGTGGCGGAAGCGCTGCCAGGGCCCGGCCCCGTCCAGGGCCGCCGCCTCGTTCAGCTCCCGGGGGATGGTCTGCAAACCGGCCAGCACGATCAGGGCCGCGAAGGCGCTGGTCTTCCACACGTCGGCCCCGATCACCGCGGCCAGGGCCCAACCCGGCTCGGCCAGCCAGGCCCGGTAGGCGCCCACCTGGTCGCCGAAGACGAGCCAGTTGAGCAGGCCGTAGCGGTCGTTCAAGATAAAGCGCCACATCTGACTGGCCACCACGGTGGGTATGGCCCAGGGCACCAGCACCGCCGCCCGCACCAGGCCCCGCCCGCGAAAGCTCTTGTCCAGGGCCAGGGCCATGAGGGTGCCCAGGCCCACCTCCAACAGGGTGCTCACCGCCACGAAGATCAGGGTGGTGGCGGCCGAGGCGCGGGCCGTGGGTTCGCCCAGAAGCTGGGCATAGTTCTCCAGGCCCACGAAGGGCTCGCCCAGGCCGGGCAGGCTGAGCACGATGCGGTGCAGGCTGAGCACGAAGGAGTAGACGATGGGCCAAAAGGCGAAGGCGCACACCGCGGCCAGGCAGGGCAACAAGAGGCCCCAGGCCAGGAGCCTTTCGCCGCGCCGGGGTGCCAAACCCGCCACGGCCTAATTCCCCCCGGCCAGCCCCAGCAGGCGGTCCACGTCTTGCGCGGCGCCCTCGGCCAGGGCGGGCAGGTCGCTGTCCGTCTTGCTGATGGCGCGGTGGAAGTAGCCCTGCATCACCTGGCTCACCGCCGGGTACAGGGGGGTGCGCGGCCGGGTCCGGGCCTGGTTCAGGATGGGCAGCAGCCGGGCGAAATGGGGATGGGCCTTTAGCACCGCCGGGTCCTGGTAAAGCGCCCGGCGGGCCGGGGCCACGCCCTCCTCCAGGGCCAGGCTGCGCTGGGCCGCCTCGCTGGTCAGGAAATTGACCAGCTCCAGGGCCTTGTCGGGCTTGCTGGAATAGGCGCTGATCCCCACCAGCCAGCCGCCCAGGCAGCTGGCGCTTTGGCCGTCCGGGAAGCGAGGCAGAGGCGCCAGGCCCACCTGGCCCGCCACCTTGGAGCGCTGGGGGTCGTTCAGAATGGGCCAGGCGTAGAACCAGTTGCGCAAAAACACCGCCCCGCCCTGGGCGAACAGGCTCAGGCTCTCGGGCTCCTGGTAGGCCAGCACCCCGCGCGGGGCCACCCCGCCTATGAGCGCGTCGCGCGCGAAGCGCACCGCCTTGAGCGCCGGGGGCTCTCCCAGCAGGCAGCGCTTGCCCTGGGGGCCCAGCACATGGCCTCCGGCAGCCCAAACCAGCTCCAGCATGTTGCACACCAGGCCCTCGTACTGCTTGAACTGCCCGGAATAGCCGGCCAGCCCGGACTTTTGCCTGGCCGTGATCTGCTTGGCCTGGCTCACCAGTTGGGGCCAGGTCTGGGGCACCGGCAGGCCGTGGGCCTCGAGCAGGTCGCGGCGGTAATAGAGCACCCCGGCGTTGAGGTACAGGGGCGCGGCGTAAACCTGCCCCTGCCAGGTGGCCGCCTGCAGCGCGGCGGGGATGAAGATCTTTTGCCTCTCCGGACCCATGACCTGGTCCAGGGGCAGGGCCCAGCCCGCGCTGGCAAACTCCGGCGGCCAGACCACGTCCATGAGGAACACGTCCACCTCGCTGGAGCGATTCTTGAGCTTTTGGCTCAGAAGGTCGTGGTAGGCGGTGGAAGAGTGAGGCCCGATCTCCAGGGCCACCTTGAGCGGCGGGTGGGCCTGTTCGAAGCGGTTGGCCAGACGCCGCCACAGACCGGGGTTGTTGAACTTCCAGGCCACCAGGCGGATGGTGTCGGGTGCGTCGTCGGTTTGGCCGCACCCCGCCCCGGCCACGGCCAGGAGCGCGGCCAGGCCCAGTAGGACTATGCTTCTCAGTGTAACCACGGTTCCACTATAGCAAGGCCACGAAAAGGGCACAAACCAACTCTGGACCGTAGGGGCGCGGGGGGATACAATGGGCCGCCCCTCAAGGCGCGTCCGCACGTGAAAGCATTCCAGGGAGCAAGACATGACCCCCAGCACGGTGCAAGAGGTCTTTGACGGCATGCCCGGCGCCTTCCGGGCCCACAAGGCCGAGGGCGTCCAGATGGTCTTCCAGTTCCACATCACCGGCGACGAGTCCGGCGACTGGTCGGTGAGCATCGCCGACGGGCAGTGCGCGGTGAACCCCGGCACCCACCCCGACCCCACCACCACCCTTACCCTGAGCGACAAGAACTGGCTCAAGCTGGTGGCGGGCAAGCTCAACCCGGCCATGGCCCTGATGACCGGCAAGCTCAAGATCGGCGGCGACATGATGGCCGCGCAGCGGTTGGGGTCTCTGTTCAAGCTTGGTTAAAAGGCGGCGCAGCCAGACGTCCGTGGGCGGTGTTGCCGGCAATTAACGTGCCTCATTTGAAAAACGGCTCTGCCTTTGCGAGGAACGCAGCGACGAAGCAATCTCGGTGCGCGGCAGGCGCTCGCGCACCATCGCCAAGGCCTCGTTATGCCGGCTTCCAGCAATAGCCGTCATTGCGAGGCCGGACAGAGGCAAGCACGCGGAAGAGCCAGGCCCCCCGGTCTGCCCGGCCGCGTCAATCTTCGATTCCCTTGGTCATGCCTTGGTTGGCCATACAGAACCAACCCGCCTTGCTCGCTTAGGCGTCGGCCGCCTTCAGCTCCGCCTTGGCCTGGCGGCGCTCCTTGTGGCGGGCCGTCCAGCCCTCCATCAGATCCCACATCACCGGCACCACCACCAGGGTCAGGAAGGTGGCTGTGCACAGGCCGGTGACAAAGGTACTGGCCATGGTGCCCCACACCAGGCTGTACTCCGGGAAGCCCACGGCCATGGGCAAGAGCCCCAGGGTGGTGGTCACGGTGGTGAGCAGGATGGGCCGCAGGCGGATGTTCACCGCCTGCATGAGCGCCTGGCGGCGCTCCAGGCCGGAGCGCAGGCGGCGGTTGAGGAAGTCGATCAACACCAGGGCGTCGTTGACCACCACCCCGGCCACCCCCACCGTGGCCACGAAGGAGTTCACCGTGAACAGGGTCTGGGTGAAGAACTTGCCGTAAATCACCCCGATGAGGGCGAAGCTCACGGCGCTGAGGATGATCACCGGCTGCAGGTAGCTCTTGAACTGGGTGGCCAGGATCACGTAGATGAGCAGCAGGGCCAGGCCAAAGGCGTAGAACAGCGACTGGAAGGACTTGCGGGTGGACTCGAACTCCCCGGCAAAGGCCAGGGTGGCCCCGGGATACTCCGAGGCCATCGCCCGGTAGCGGCGGCGCAGGTTTTCCACCACCGCCGGGGTGGACAGCGGGGCGTCGGGGCGCAGGTTGCCGGTGATGGTTATGGCCCGCTGCCCCTGGAAGCGGTTGAGCTGGCCCCGCTCCTGGTACACCTTGGCCACGGTGAGATCGCCCAGGCGCACCGGGCCGGAGGGGTGCTCCAGCAGAGGGATCATGAGGGCCTGCTCCGGGGTAGCGACGAAATCCGGGTCCATCTTCACCTTGAGATCCACGTCCTCGTCCACTAGGCGGTACTTGCCCACGTAGCGCCCGCCCAGCACCGAAGCGGCCAGGCCCACCACCTGGGACGGGGTGGCCCCGTACTGGGCCGCCCGCTCCGGGGCCACCCGGTAGCGGAAGACCCGGCTGGGTTGGCCCAGGTTGTCGGCCACGTCCATGACCGAGGCCTTGAGCTCCGGCTCGCTGGTGAGCAGGCGCTTGACCTGACGGGACAGGGCGGCCACCGCCTCGGGGTTGGAGCCCACCACTCGCACGTTGATGTCCTTGCCCGCCGGGGGGGCGTCCTTTTCCGGCCGCACGGTCAACTTCACCCCGTCCTTTTCGAAGGGCCTCAGCTGCTCGCGCACCCAGGGCAGGTGGCGCATGGGGTCGTTGGAGGGGTTGTTTTTAAAGGCGCGGTCCTCCTTGGCGGGCAGGGTAACCGCGATGTGGCCCAGGTTGGAGCCGAACACCGGCTCGTAGTCCTCGGTGAGGTAGAAACCGGCCAGCCCCGCCGCGCTGCGGGCCATGCCCGGCCCCTGCTCCATGATGTTTTGCGAAATGCGCTTGATGATCCGGTTGGTCTGCTCGATGGGCGCGGTGATGGGCGCTTCCACCTGCACGTAGTACAGGGAATAGTCGTCGGGGAAGAACTTCACCTTGATGAGCTGGGCCACCCCGCTGGCGCTGATGACCGCGATGGACAGGGCGCTCAGGAACAGGCAGCCGGTGAGCCCCAGGGTGAGCCAGCGGTGCCTCAGCCCCCAGCCCAGCATGCGGTTTACCCCGACGCGCAACACGCCCATCACCCGGCCCTCGCCGCTGAAGTCCAACGAGCCTTCGTCGATGTGGGCCTTGAGCTTCTTGGGTCCCCAGTCCTTGAAGTGCAGCGGCAGGATCAGCAGGCACTCCACCACGCTGGCGGCCAGGGCGAAACTCACCGCCTTGGGGATCAGGGCGAAGAACTCGCCGGTGGAGCCGGTCATGATGAGCATGGGCAAAAAGGCGGCCACCGTGGTGCTGGTGGCGCTGATCACCGGCCAAAACACCTCGCTGGTGCCGTTGACCACCGCCGACTCCAGGGGCTCGCCTTCCTGGTAGCGGCGATAGATGTTCTCCACCACCACGATGGCATCGTCCACGATGATGCCGCTGACCAACACGAAGCAGAACAGGGTGATCTCGTTCAGGGAGTTGCCGGTGATCCACATGAAGAACATGGTGAGCAAAAACGAAAAGGGTATGCCCACCGTGGTGATCATCGCGTTCCGGAAGCCCATGAAATAGGCGATCACCGCGCACACCAGCAAGACGCCCACCAAGAGGTTCCAGCCCATGGTGCGCATGGCGTCGGCGATTTTGACCGTGGAGTCCTGGGTGAGCACCAGGCTCACCCCTTCGCGGGCCATGATGGGCTCGAAGCTTTTGACCACTTCCTCCACGTCCCGCACGATGCTCATGGCGTTGCCTTGGCGGGTCTTGATCACCGACAGGTTCACGCAGTCCTGGCCGTTGACCGTCGAGAGCACATAGGCGTCGCGGTAGTCCAGGCGGGCGTGGCTGGCCAGGTCGCGCAGGCGCACGAAGCTGCCGTCGGCGTCGGTGCGCACGATGGTGTCCAGCACCTGGGCCCGGCTGCGGAAGCGCTCGTCGGCCTTGATGACGAACTCGCCGCCGGGGGTGGTGAAGTCGCCCGCCGGGATGGAGACCCCGGCGTTGCCCAGGGCGTTGGCCGCCTGGTTGAAGGTGATGCCGTGACGGCTGAGCTTGGCCGGGTCCAGCATCACGTGGAACTCGCGGGTCAGCTCACCCTGGAGCTTCACCTCCTTGACGCCCGGTATCTGGCGCAGGGCCACCTTCATCTGCTTGGCCATGAGGGTCAGCGCCCGGTTGGAGCGATCCCCCACCAGGTTCACGCTCACCGCGGGCAGCCAGTCGTTCACGTCCAGGTCGTTGAATACCGGCGGGTCCACCTCCGGGGGCAGCTCGTCCATGATGCCCAGCACCTTGAGGCGCAGGTCGTCATAGCCCCGCTGATAGTCGGTGTCGTCCAGGAACTTGACCACCACGCTGGAACGCTGGCGGTAGGAGGAGCTGCGCACGAACTCCACGTTTTGCAAATCGTCCAGGGCGTCTTCTATCTCGCGGGTGACCAGGGCCTCCACCTCCTCGGGCGAGGCTCCGGGATAGATGGTGTTGATGAACACCTTGCCCAGTCGCACGTTGGGATAGCGCTCCACCGGCATGCTGAACAGGGCGAAGGCCCCGGCCACCATCAGGATGATGAACAGCAGGTTGACCAGAACCGTCTGAGCCAGGGTGAAGCGGACTAAGCTCTTCATGGCGGGGTTTCCAGCCTAAGGCCTGATCAAAAACTTCTGGCCGGCTTTGATCCCGGGGCCGGTGACCCGCAGGGTGCCGCCCGGTCCGGGGCCCAACACCACCACCCTCAGGGCCTGGCCGTCGGCCCGGGTGACCCAGTTTTCCTGGTAACGCTCGCTGACCGCCCCGGCGGGGAGTAGCACCGCGCCCGAGGGGTCGGGGGCGTTCAGGGTCAGCTCCACCCTCAGGCCGCCGCGCTTGTCCGCCACGCCCGGCCCCAGCTCCAGCTCCACGGCTATCTTGCGGGTTACCGGGTCGAAGGCCGGGGACAGGCGCTCCAGCTTGGCCGGCGCGGTGACCCCGAAATGGGGCAGGAACACCTTTATATGCTCCTTACGCCCGGCCAACAGGGCGTACTCCTCGGGGCTCAGAGCCAGGGGCACCAACAGGGTGCGGAAGTCGCCCAGCAGGGCCACCTGGCCGCCCGCCGCCACCCAGGAGCCCGGCTCCACCTGGCGCTCGATAACCCGCCAGCCCGCCGGGGCCTTGATCTGGTGGCGGTCCAGGCGCTCCTTGAGCACCACGGCCTGGGTCTTGAGCGCCTCCAGTTGCAGCTTGGCCTGGGTCAGGTCCTCGTCCAAGCGGTCCAGCTTGGAAGGGGCCTCCGATCCGCGCTTTACCAAATTGCGGTAGCGGTTGGCGTCCTTGTCCAAATAGGCCACCCGGCTTTGCAGGCGCTGCTGCTCCACCCGGTTGGCCTTCAGGTCCAGGCGGGTGAAGGTGTCGTCCAACACCGCGAACACCCCCGCTGAACCGATGGTGTCGCCCACGTCGTAGTTCACCTTGAGGCAGCGCCCGGCCACCTCGCTCACCAGGCGCAGCTTGCTGCGCGCCCTGGTGAAGCCGCTGAACACCAGGGGACGGACGGACGCCTCGGCCCGCACCGCGCGCGGCGCCTCCGCCGGTTTGTCCCCGGCAGGGGGAGCGGCCCCGGCGGGCAGGGCCCAAGCCAGGCACAGGGATAAAAGCAATAGTATCTGGCGCGCGGGGGGCAAGGGCCACCTCCCAGGTTGGGTTGACGGTGCTATTCCTCCCCCCGTGGGGCCGGGGGGTCTATAAAGCGAACTCGGCTATTCCATGGGCCAGAGCAAAAGACCGGTGCCCTCGTCAAAGGCTCGCTCAAAGGGCTCGGCGCTTTGGTACTGGACGATCATGACCTCGCAGGCGAAGATCTCGCTGCCCGGAGCCAGGTGTCCCCCCCAAAGCTGGCCCCGCTCGTCGCCCAGGGAAACGTGGGCGTGCACGAATGGACGGCCGTCCTTCAGGGACACGTCGCCGATCAACGACACTATCTCCAGGTGGCTGCCCAAGGTTACGTATTCGTATTCGCGGTTTTGCTGGTTGTAATAACCCAGGACGGCCTTGGTGAGCGCGCCGATGGCCCGCACCTCTCCGGCGGTGATGCCTTGCGCCACACACGCTTGGGTGAGGGCCTCCAGCAGATCGGCCCCCTGGGGCAGGCGGCCCATGAACCGCTTGCCGGCGCTTACTTCCCTAAGCAAGACCTCCTCCTTTCCGGCCCATGGCGGCGGCCGGGGTATTGTCCATGTCCCCACTGTAGCCAGGTGGCCGCCGTCAAGCAAGGGTGGTGGACAACAAACGGCTGATGGGCCACAATTTGATGATCCCCGACGTGGGGATTTGGAGGTCATCATATGCGCGAGACGCCCCTGGAGCCGGGGGCCTTTGCCCAGAGGCTGGGGCCTCTGGGTTTCATCACCGGCATATTCCTGCTCAATTTCCTGGGACGGGTTTCTCTGGGCCCCTTGATGCCCAACATCGAGAGCGGACTGGGGCTCAACCACGCCCAGGCCGGGGCCCTCTTCCTGTTCATCTCGGTGGGCTATTTCGTGGCCGTGTTTTCCTCCGGTTGGTTCAGCCAGCGCCTGACCCACCGCCGGGTGATCCTGATCTCCGCCTTGTCGGTGGGGGTGATGCTGTGCCTGGCCCCCCTGGCCCAGGGCCTCTACTCCCTGGGCGCGGTGTGCCTGGGCCTGGGCCTGGCCGCCGGGCTCTACCTGCCCTCCGGGGTGGCCGCCCTCACCTCCTTCGTACGCCCCCGGGACTGGGGCAAGGCCGTGGCCATGCACGAGATCGCCCCCAACGGGGGCATGGTGCTGGCCCCCCTGGTGGCCGAGCTGCTCTTGGAAGGCCTCACCTGGCGGGGAGTCCTGGCCCTGTTGGGCGCCCTGTCGTTGATCCTGGGCCTGGCCTACGCCCGCCGGGGACGCGGCGGCGAACAGCGGGGCACCTCGCCCAGCCCGGCGGCGGTGGCCGAGCTGTTGCGCCTGCCCGCCGTATGGCTCATGGTGGTGTTTTTTTCCCTGGCCATCGGGGCCAGCCTGGGCGTCTACACCATGCTGCCCCTGTACCTGGTCACCGAAAGGGGCTTTGACCAGAGCTGGGCCAACCTGATGATCTCCGCCTCGCGCCTGCCGGGGCTGTTCATGGCCTTTGGGGCCGGCTGGGCCCATGACCGCTTCGGGGCCCGCTCCAGCCTGGTGACCATCTTCGCGATCACCGCCCTGGCCACCCTGGGCCTGGGCCTGCTGAGCGATGGGCCGCTGATCTTCGCGATTTTCGTGCAGCCCGCGGTGGCGGTGTGCTTTTTCCCGGTGGGCTTCGCGGCCCTGTCAATCGTGGCCCCGCCCCACCTCAGGGGCGTGGCGGTGTCCCTGGCCACCCCCCTGGCCTTTGTGCTGGGCGGCGGGGCCCTGCCCGCCTTCCTGGGCTGGATGGGCGAGCACCACAGCTTCGGGGCGGGCATCGCCGTATTCGCCGGACTAGTCGGTTTGGGAGCGGTGTTGGCCCTGCTCCTGCGCCCCGCGGCCAAGGAAAACTGATCCGGCCATCCAAACTTTTCGGAGCGACAGCATGAGCATCCCCTTGCCTGATCCGGTCCAACTGACCTCGCGCCTCATCCAGATAGACACCAGCAACCCGCCGGGCAACGAGGAGGCGGTGGCCGCCGCGCTGGCCCCCTTGCTCGTTGGGGCCGGCTACGAAGTCGAGCTCTTGGAGATGGCGCCGGGGAGGCCCAACCTCATCGCCCGCCAGGCCTGGGGCCCCCAGCCGCCCCTGCTGCTCACCGGGCACATGGACACCGTGACCCAGGGCGCCGAGTCCTGGGAGCGCGACCCCTTTGGCGGCGAGATCAACGGAGGGGTGATGCACGGCCGGGGGGCCAGCGACATGAAGAGCGGCCTGGCCGCCCTAACCGTGGCCGCCCTGGCCCTGGCCCGGGAAAAGCCCACCCGCTCCGGGCTGGTGCTGGTGTTCACCTCTTCGGAGGAAACCGGTTGCCAGGGAGCCGAGTTCCTGGCCCGCAATCACCCCGGAACCCTGGGCGGAGCCGGGGCCATGCTGGTGGCCGAGCCCACCGCCAACCTGCCGGTGCTGGGCCACAAGGGGGCGGTGTGGCTGCGCGGGGTTTGCCGGGGCAAGGCCGCCCACGGCTCCATGCCCGAGCTGGGCGACAACGCCATCTACAAGGCCGCCGCCGCGGTTAGCCGACTGGCCTCCTACCAGTTCCCCCTGCCCCCCCATCCGGTGCTGGGCCGGGCCACCCTCAACGTGGGCACCATCAGCGGGGGCCGGGCCACCAACGTGGTGCCCGAGCACGCCGAGTTCACCGTGGACCTGCGGGTGATCCCCGGCCTGGAGCCAGACCAGGCCCAAGAGGAGCTGACCGCCTATCTAGGCGACGCGGTAAGCCTGGAACGCTTCCAGGGCGACGGAGCCCTGTGGACCGACCCCGAGCATCCCTGGATCGCGAGGATGCTGGAGCTGTTGGCCCGGCGGCGGGGTCAAGGCTTCGAGCCCGGCGGGGTGGCCTATTTCACCGACGGCTCCGCCCTGAGCCGGGCCCTGGGCGGAGTGCCCACCCTCTTGCTGGGCCCCGGCGAGCCGGGCATGGCCCACGTGGTCAACGAGAGCTGCCCGGTGGACAACATCCGCCAGTCCGCGGAGGACTACCTGGCCATCGCCCGGGACTGGTGCGCCGCCTAGCCTCCGCATAGCCCGGTTGCACGGTAGCGTTTCGTGCTTATCTTGAGAGCAGGAAAATTATTATCAACCTTTGACAGGAGGGACCTTATGGCCATTTTCAAGTACAAGGACGCCTTCCTGAGCTTCGAGCCGGACAAGGGCTACCGCAACCTGGTTACCAGCGAGTGGGAGGCCAGCCCGGTGGACGCGGTGAGCGGATACGTGAATCAGGCTCCCGAGGAGCGCGAGGACTTTGTGACCCTGGCGCGGCGGGTGCAGGATTTTTGGGCCGCCCACGCCACCGAGGGCGGCATTGAAGGCTTCGAGGAAGTGAGCTTCGACGACTGAGGAACCCGGCGGGACGCCCTGCCGGCATTGAATAAAAATGAGGCCCCGCCAAACGGCGGGGCCTTTTTGCGTGGCGATAATCCTCGCCGGATCAGGCGCCGGCGCTATCGCGGTTTTTCTTCACCACCTGGCTGTCGGGCAGGAACAGATAGGCGCCGCCGGCCAGCCCCAGCCCGGCGGCCATGAACAGCCAAACCCCCCACAGGTCCCCGGCGGAAGTGATGGCGTCGGGCTCGATGAACACCAATAGGCCCGAGACCTGCATCACCATGGCCGGCCCCAGCATGACGAAAAGGTTGGTGCCGGTCATGGCCCGGGCGGAGAGATGGGAGGGCACCAGTTCGCGGATGTGGGCGTACATGAGCTGACCCGGCGAGGAAGCAAGGCCCATGACGAACATCACGACGTACATCACCCAGGGGGTAATGCCATGGGGCAAAAAGCCCAGCAACAAAAACAGCAGCATTAACCCGAACAGGGCGGGTATCACCACCCACTTGCGGGTGCGCAACACCGAGTCGCTCAGGCGGCCGAAAAAGGGCATTCCCGCGATGGCCCCCAGGGCGGCGGCCAGCAGGGCGTTGCCGGTCTGTATCTGGTTCAGGCCCAGGGCGTAGATGAGGTAGGGCCCGCCCCACAGGCCCAGCAGGGCCAGGGTGCAGCCGTAGCGGAAAAATTGGCCCAGGCTGATGACCCAAAAGGAGGCCATCTTGATGAGGCGCCCCATGCCCTTGAGGGGGTTTTCCCACACCACCGGCAGCGGCTCCATCCCGGCGGGCCGGTCGCGGATGATGACCACCTGGGCGAGTATCTGGAGCAGGACCAGGCCGGTAATTAGCCAAAAGGAGCCCCGCCAGCCCAGGGCCTGGGACATGAACACCAGGGGGGTGGTGGCACAGAGCTGGCCTATCGCGCCCAGGGACATGTAGAGCCCGGCGATGGTGGCGAAGCGGGCCGGAGGAAACCAGATGGTAAAGAGGTATAGCGGGCCCATGAGGTTGCAGCTCATGCCCACGCCCATCAGGGCCCTGGCGGCCACCGCCATGCCCGGCGTGGTGGCGGTGGCGAACAGGCCCGCGCCGATCACCGCCACCAGGCCCACCGCGGGCATCACCCAGCGCACCCCCAGGCGGTCCAAGGCCATGCCCAGGGGAATCTGGCACACGGCGAAGCCGTAGAAAAAAGCGGCGGAGATATCGCCCAACTGAGAGGCGGTGAGGTTAAGGTCCCGGCTCAAATCCGGGCTGATCACCGGGATGGACACCCGGAAGAACATGCTGAGGTTGAAGCCCAGGGTACACACGGCGAAGATCGCCCAGGCCCGGCCCCGCGACGCGTTGGAGGAGTGGCTGTACATGGGCATGCATTGTACCCCAGAGCGGGCCGGGGTTGTCGCAAAACCTGAGGGAAATATCGCAATAAGCCTACGGCGTCACGCCAGGCGGTACACCCGGGCGCAGCGGGCGGCCAACTCTTCCATGCGCCGCCGCTCGAGCTCGCCCATTTCGCCTCCGCCCAGGCTGGTGCCCAGGTAGCCGTTGATGACCACCGTGGGGGTGGCCTCCATCGCCTCGTAGAGCTTGGCCGGGTCCCCGGCCTGCAAATACAGCGACACGTCGTTGATGAACAACACCTCCGCCGGCACGGCCAGGTAGCCCTCCAGGGCCGTGGCCAGGTTGGCGGCGTTTTGCCTGGCCAGGGCCTGCACCTCCTCGGGCGTCTTGCCGGTGAGCCGGGGGGCGACTATGGACGGCGCGCAGACCTTGAGGTGCACCCCCTGCGGGAGGGCCAGCTTGCCGCCCACCCCCCGGGTAAGCTCCGGAGCCATGTCCATGAGGGCCATGCGCCCGTGCTCCCCCTGGGCGAAGGCGGCCATGATCCTGGAGAGCATGTCGGTCTTGCCGGTGTTCACCTCGCCGGTGATCAAGGTCCAGGAGCCGAGGAGCTCCTCCACCGACGGCAACTCGAATTCCATCACATCACCCCCAGCTTGCTGAGCAGGAAGCGGGCGGCCAAAATCGTGGTTATGGCCAAGGTGATGAAGCCCAGGAGATTGAGCCCCCAGGAGTTCACCCGCTCGCCGTAGTAGCGCTTTTGGTTGAGCAGATACAGGATCACCCCGATGATGACCGGGGTGCCGCAAAGGCCCAGGGCCAGCATCACCGGCAACAACAGGAAGAAGCCGCCCTTGATGAAGGGCCCCACCGCGCTCAGCAGCACTCCGCCGATGAGCACCAGCCTGAAGCGCTTGTCCTCGCGGTCCGGGGCCAGCCCGGCCTGGTCGAAGATGAAAAAGGCGGCGGCCAGGTAGGTGGGCATGATGGTGGAAAAGGTGGCCGCCCACAGCCCGGCCAGAAACACCGCCAGCGCCCCCGGCCCCAACAGGGGGCCCAGGGCCTGGGCCACCTCGCCGGCCACGCGCGCCTTCACCCCCGCCGGGTGCAGCACCGCCGCGCCCACCAGGAAGATGGCCAGGCTGTACAGCCCAAAGGCCAAACCCATGGAGACCACGGTGTCGAAGCGGGCCAGGGGCAGCTCGGTCACACCCCAGCCCCGGGCGTTGGTGTTGTAGGTGTGCATGCCGATGATGGTGATGTGCACCGCCCCGCCCATGATGGCCGCGGCCATCAAGGCCGACGAGCCGCCGCCGGGCAGACTGGGCCACAGACCGGCCAGCATGGCGCCGGGGTCCAGGGGGGAGCGCAGCGCGGTGATCACGAAGCAGATCACGATGCCGATGACCAGGAACTTGCACAGGTTCTCGAACCAGCGGTAGCCGCCGTGCATGAGCAAAAAGGAGAGCACCACCGCGTAGGCCAGGCCCCACCAGGGCGAGGACAGGCCGGTGACCAGGCCGGTGACTCCCACCAGGGCGTTCATGAGCACCATGGCCGCCAGGTAGGTGGCCAACACCGCGTCCACGGCCAGGACCCAACCCCAGGTCTTGCCCAGCCGCTCGCGGGCCGCGGCGATGATCCCCCGGCCCTCCAATATGCCCACGCGCGCGGCCAGGTATTGGGCCGTGGTGCCGAACACCGCGCTCAAAACAACCACCCACAGCATTTCATAGCCAAAGGAGGCCCCGGCCATGGCCACGCTGGCCAAGGTGGCCGGTCCGCAGGCCACCGCGCTGACTATCCAGGCGGGGCCCATGCGGCGGGCGTAGTCCATCCAGCGGGCAAGCATGACTTCTCCGGGTCAAGCGGTGGATTAGGCCCTAAAATTTACCACATACCGTTGGCAGGCCAAGAGGCGCTTTTTGGCGCGGCGCCCCTGGCTGTGATATTTTTCTAGGCACACTCAAGAAGGTGCAGCGCCATGAGCGATGAATTCATAGCCGGTTTCAACCCGCCCCCGGACGACGGCGGCCCGGCTTGGTGGCTCATTTACCACGAAGACAAATTCCTGGTCCAGGACGAGGACCCGCCCCGTCTGCCCCTGGCGCGCCAAGTCTGGGAGCTGGGGCTCACGTTGGAAACGGCGCGCTATCTGGGGCAATGGCAGGGGCGGCCCGCCTATGCCGCCACCCTGGGCCATCCCGCGGCCACGCCCGAGGGCTACGCCTGGCACGGCCTCTACGGCCTGGCCATGGGCTGGCCCGAGGGGCTGACCGCCCTGGGCGGCCGGGCCAAGCAGATTCTGGCCTGGGAGCGGCGCAACCGCTTCTGCGGGGTATGCGCCTCGCCCATGATCGACGATCCCAAAGAGCGGGCCCGGCGCTGCCCCCGCTGCGGCCTGGTGGCCTATCCCCGGGTCTCCCCGGCGGTGATCATGGCCGTGCAGCGCGAGGGCAAGGTTCTCCTGGGCCGTTCGCCGCGTTTCGCGCCGGGGCGCATGAGCGTGCTGGCCGGGTTCGTGGAGCCGGGCGAGACCCTGGAGCAGACGGTGGCCCGCGAAATCAAGGAAGAGGTGGGCATCGCCGTGACGGACATCCGCTACTTCGCCTCCCAGCCCTGGCCGTTTCCCGACTCGCTCATGGTGGGCTTCACCTGCCAGTGGGTCGCCGGGGAGATAGAGGTGGACGGCGAGGAGATCGTGGAGGCGGGCTGGTACGGCCTGGAAGATCTGCCCCGCATCCCGCCGCGCTCCACCATCGCCCGGCGGCTCATCGACCACGTGGTGGTGGGGGCCCAGCACCTGGGCTCCACCGGCTGGCGCTAGCCGTGTATCCCCTGGTGCGCACCGCCAAGGTGGCCCTGGCCGCCCTGGGCCGCCCGCCCCTGAAGCTGGGCGACACCTCGCGCATCAGCCTGCGGGTGTGGCCCGGCGACCTGGACCTGTACCTGCACATGAACAACGGCCGCTACCTGAGCCTCATGGACCTGGGGCGCCTGGATTTCATCATCCGGGTGGGTCTGTTGCCCTTCATGCGCCGCCAGCGCTGGCGGCCCCTGCTGGCCGCGGCCACCACCCGTTTCTGGCGCTCGCTCAAGCCCTTCCAGCGCTTTGCCATGGAGACCAAGGTGGTGTGGTGGGACGAGAAGTGGATCTATCTGGAGCAGGAGATGCTCCACGATGGGCACCTGGCCGCCCAGGGGATGATGAAGATGGTGATCAAGTCGCCCAAGGGCACCGTGGACCCGCCCTCGGCGGCGCGCGCCCTGGGGGCCCACCCGGTGCCCGCCCCGGCTCCCCCGCGCGGCCTGGCCGATTGGATTCATTGGGAACAAGCGTTAAAAAACGGGAGCAATCCTCCGCCTACCCGGGAGCGTACCTAAGCCTGCTCCAAGGCGGCACGCACCGCTTTAAGCAATTCACCGCGCAAGAACGGTTTGGCCGCGAAACCCTGCAGCCCCAAGGTGCTCATCTCCTCCATCAGCTCTTGGGGGGCGTACCCGCTGGCCAGGACCACCTTCACCTCCGGCGACAGCTCCCGCAGGCGCTTCAGGCAGGTTCGGCCGTCCATGCCCGGCATGCTTATGTCCAGGACCACCAGGTCGAACCCGCCGTTGGCTCTAAAGCGCGCCAGGGCCTCCTCGCCGCCGGCGGCCACTTCCACCCGGTAGCCGGCCTCGGTGAGCAGCCGGTGGCCCAGGTTCAAGATGGCGGGCTCGTCGTCCACCACCAAAACACGCTCCCGCTCGTCCGGTAGCTCGGCGGAAGAGGCCGGTGCGGGCGCCTGGCCCTCGTTTTGGCAAACCGGAAAATACAGGTCGAAACAGGTTCCCTGGCCCGGTTCGCTTTGGCAGACGATGCGCCCCCCCAGGGAGTTGACGATGCCGTACACCGTGGAGAGCCCCAGGCCGGTGCCCCGGCCGGCCTCTTTGGTGGTGAAAAAGGGCTCGAAGACCCGCTCCTGGGTGGCCTCGTCCATGCCCTGGCCCTGGTCGCGCACCCTAAGGCGCAGGTAGGGGCCGGAGGAAAGCTGGGCCTGGTCCACCCCGCAATCGTCCATCGAGGCGTGAGCGGAGGTGCTCACCGTCAAGAGGCCGCCTTGGGGCATGGCGTCGCGGGCGTTGGTGGCCAGGTTTATAAGCACATGCTCCAGTTGCACCGCATCGCCCAGCATTTTCCCCAGACCGGGAGCCAGATCCAACTGCACGGTCACCGCTTTGGGCAAGGCGTGACCCAGCAACTCCGCGGCGTCGCGTACCGTCCGGTTCAGGTCCAGGGGGCCCACCCGCGCCTCTTGCCGGCGGCTGTAAGTCATTATGCCGCTGACCAGGCTGTGGCCCTTGCGCCCGGCGGCCAGCACCTGCTCCAGGTCGGCGATGTCGACTACGCCGTTGCGGGCCTGGCCCAGGGCCGCCTCGCCGTAGCCCATCATCACCGTTAGGATGTTGTTGAACTCGTGGGCGAGGCCCCCGGCCAAAGTGCCCAGGGATTCCAGCTTCTGGCTCTGCTTGAGCTGGTCGTCCAGGCGGGCCCGCTCCTCTTCGGCCTTGCGCCGGCCGCTTACGTCGCGGAACACCAGCACCACGCCGTCCACTTTTCCCTCGGCGGTTTTGATGGGCGCCCCGCTGTCCTCGATGGGCGCCCGGCGTCCGTCCTTGCTCACCAACAGGGTGTGGTTGGCCAGGCCCACCACGATTCCCTCGGCCAAAACCTTGTCCACCGGGCTGGCCACCGGCCTCAGGGTGTACTCGTTGATGATGTTAAAGACTTCATGCAAGGGCCGGCCCCGGGCCTCGGAGGCCCGCCAGCCGGTGAGGCCCTCGGCGGTGGGGTTGAGGAAAGAAACCCGGCCTTGGCGGTCGGTGACGATTACCGCGTCGCCGATGCTGGTCAGGGTCGTGGAGAGCCATTGACGGCTGGCGCTTAGCTGCGTCCTGGCCTTTTGCAAACGCTCCACTATGCCCCCGGCCACTACGCCGAACCCCACGAAGCAGACCAGGATCAACAGGCGGATGTATAGCTCGTGGGCGGGAACCTCGGTGAGCAAAAGGCCCAACAAGCTGCCCTTGTAAAACCAGATATAGTCCGTCAGGCCGTCCGCGAACCAGATGAACAGCCCCAGGCCCACGGCCAACGCTATGATTTTGTGGCTGGTGCGCAATGACGGCCTTTCATGCTGTATGGATGACCCGCCCCGGAAAAAAGATTACTTCTAAGATGATCGCAGATGCATACGCCGAATACAATTGGGCTGGAACATTAAATTAGTCGGGTATCAGGGCCGGTTCAGGCCGGCGGCTAGGGCGGCCCCGGCCTCGCGGGCCTCTTGGAGATATTGGGGATGTTCCTTTACCTCGCCTTCCAGGTCCAGACCCCGATACAACAGGCTCTGGCTGAGTTCCATGTCCAACACGTCCATGAAATAGCGCACCGTGAGCAGCACGCCTTCGAAGAGCTTCTGGCCGTGGGTGGCCCCCACGGAGATGAACAGGCCCTTGCGCTTGGGGGTCCACTGGCCGAACTTCACCTGGTCGATCCAGTACTTTTTGACCCACAGGCTCTGGAAGCGGTCCATCATGATCTTGGTGTGGGCGCTGACCGTGTAAAAAAAGATGGGCGAGGACAGGATCATGGCGTCGCTGGCCAGGCATTGGTCGTAGAGCCCCTGGAAATCGTCCTGAATGACGCAGCGCCCGCCCTGTTTGCAGCCATAGAGCTCCAGGCAGGGGCTGATGCGCAGGTCGCGCAGCACCACCTTTTCCACGCTGGCCCCGGCCTCCCTGGCCCCTTGAACGGCCTGGTCGGTCAATAGGGCGCTGTTGCCCTCCCGGCGGGGGCTTCCGTATATGGCCACGATGCGGCTCATGCTGCTCTCCTTGGGGGTTTGGTGCCTGGGGCGATTTTAACACATCCCCCCGGGCCCTTTCCTCCCGTCCCGCCGGGAGAGTATAAATAGAAACCAACCGGGAAAGGACGCATGGAAACCCTCACCTTGACCAATCAGATGATCGAAGTGCTGGCTCTAATCGGCCTGGCGGTTTTGCTGTTCGTTGTGGAGTGGGTACGGGTGGACGTGGTGGGCATCATGATGATGGTGTTCACCCCGCTCCTGGGCCTGGTCACCCCCCAGGAGGCGCTTTCCGGCCTGTCGAGCAACGCGGTGGTCTCCATAATCGCGGTGATGATCATCGGCGCGGGGCTGGACCGCACCGGCCTGGTGGGCCTGGCGGTCAAGCCGGTGCTCAAGCTGGCCGGGAGCCGCGGCCGCCGGGTGGTGGTGTTCGTCTCGGCCACGGTGGCGGTCATCAGCAGCATCCTGCAAAACATCGGGGCCGCGGCCCTGTTCCTGCCCGCGGTGCAGCGCATCAGCCGCGCGCGCCTCATCCCCATCTCGCGCCTGCTCATGCCCATCGGCTTCGCGGCCATCCTGGGCGGCACCCTCACCCTGGTGGGGTCGAGCCCCCTGATCCTGCTGAACGACCTCATCGCCCCCTTTGAGCTGCGCCCCTTCGGCCTGTTCTCGGTGACTCCGGTGGGGCTGTGCCTGGTGACGGCGGGCATCTTGTATTTCGTGGTTTTAGGCAGCCGGGTGTTGCCCCAGGGCTCGGTGCCCCGGGCGGCGGCGCTGTGCCGCCTGCATCCCCTGGGCGGCGAGCATTTCGAGTTCAGGGTGCGCCCCGAGCTGCCCCAACCCCTTACCGCCGAGATCATGGCCCGGCGCTACGGGGCCCACCTGGTGGGGCTCAACAAGGTGCACCACGGCGAAAAGCTCCTGGCCCCGGACGAGCGCAGCATCCTCTACCCCGGCGACGAGGCCGTGGTGGTGGCCACCCCCGCCTCCCTGGAGCGCCTGGCCCTGGACTTCAACCTGGAGGTCAAGCCCCGCCTGGAAACCTTTTCCGAGGATCTGAGCCCCCAGCAATGGGGCTCGGTGGAAGCGGTGGTGGCCCCCCGTTCCGAGCTGGCGGGCCGAACCCTGGGCCAGGTCCACTTCGTGAGCAAATTCCAGCTCAACCCGGTGGCGATTTTCCGAGGCGACACCCCGAGCGAGGTGCGCCTTGAGGAGATGAAACTCCAGGAAGGCGACAGCCTGATCATGGAGGGGCCCTGGCAACGCTTCCGCATCCTGGCCGAAAAGGGCTGGCTGGTCTTCTGCACCCCGGTGCGCGAGGAGCCCCCGGCCACGGGCAAAGCGGCCTGGGCCGCCCTGTGGCTGGCCCTGTCGCTGACCATGATCCTGGTGTTCAAGGTGCAATTGGGCATCAGCCTGTTGACCGGAGCCCTGGGCATGCTGGTCACCCGGGTGATCCGGGTGGAGGAAGCCTATCAGGCGGTGGACTGGCGCACCGTTTTCCTGCTGGCCGGCCTGTTGCCCTTGGGCATGGCCACTCTCAAGACCGGGACCGCCGCCTGGGTGGCCCAGGAGGTGCTCGGCCTGGCCGGGCCCTTGTCCCCCCTGCCCCTGCTGGCCCTGGTGGGGGTGCTCTCCACCGTGTTCACCCTGGTGGTGAGCAACGTGGGGGCGGTGGTGCTGCTGGTGCCCATCGCGGTGCAACTGGCCCTGCAGGCCGACGCCGACCCCCGCCTGGCCGCCCTGGCCGTGGGGCTGGCCACCAGCAACTCTTTCATCCTGCCCACCCACCAGGTCAACGCCCTGTACATGGGACCGGGGCGCTATCACGCCAGGGATTTCATCAAGGCGGGCCTGCCGTTGTCGGTGATCTTCCTGGTGGTGATGCTGGCCGCGCTGTATCTGCTGTATTAGGGCGGGCCAGTGCAGGAGGGCGAGGTTCATCCCCTCCCTTTCTTTTGCATCCGGCAATAGTGGTCATCGCGATGAGCATCTCCATGGGGATGCGACGTGGCGATCTTCGCTTTCCCCCAGGCGGGATGGCCCTGTCTGGCCAGCGCAGGCAGGACAGAGGAAACGGAAGATTGCCGCGGCCGGGCAGACCGGGCGGCCTAGTACCTCCTCGCGCTTGCCTCTGCCCGGCCTCGCAATGACGGCCACTTTCTGAAGTCGGTGATCGAAAGGGGGGGTTAGCTCCGCCCTCTTCCGGTCAGGGGAATTGTTGGGCTTCGCTTCGCTCAACCCAACCTACGCCATCTCTTGGAATCGGCGGCACCTGCCGCGGGGCGGAGATTGCTTCGTCGTTGCGCTTGTCGCAACGGCAAGCCTCATCCCCCCATCCCGCGGCACGGCCAGGGGGCGCTAGACAAGCAGATAAGCGGGTTCGCCAGGGGTTCGTGGGCAAGGCGTCCGGTGAGCGAAAGGCGCAGCTGTAGCAGAGCCTACAGCGAGCCTTGAGCGATACCGGCAACACCGCCCACGGGCAGCTGGCGAAGCCGCCAATCCCCGCGGCACAGCCAGGGGGCGCTAGACAAGGCGTCGGGCGCGCGAGACCCGCAGGCGTATCAACCAATACGCCGAGGAGGCGAGCGCCGCCCGCAACGCTGTATCGCGCCGCCTGGCGCAGCCGCCGCCTAGGCTAAGATGTCGGGGGTTGGTACGGCCTTGTGAGGATTAAGAATGCCCGCCGGGTCAAAGAGCCGCTTGATGCCGCGCATCAGCTCCATGGCCACCGGGTCCAGCTCGGCCCCCACGTAGCCCAGCTTGGCGTTGCCCACCCCGTGCTCGCCGCTGAGCGAGCCGCCCACCTTGAGCACCTGGGCGAAGACGTCGGTGACCGCCTGGTGGGCCTGGCGGTTCTGTTCGGGGTCGGAGGCGTCGTACATCACGTTGACGTGCAGGTTGCCGTCACCGGCGTGGCCAAAGGTGGGGATGAGCACTCCGCGCCGCTGGCCGATTGCGTGGATGGCCCGGATGGCCTGGGCCAGGCGGCCCAGGGGCACCACCACGTCCTCGTTGAGCTTGTTGGGGGCCAGATTGTACATGGCCGGGCCCATGGAGCGCCGCGCCCGCCACAGTTCGGCCGCCTCGGCCGGGTCCAGGGCCAGGCGCACCTGGCGCCCGCCGCCCTCCTCCAGTACCCGGGCCAGGCGCCGGGCCTGGCCGGCCACCACCTCGGGCGCGCCGTCCACGTCGATGAGCACCATGGCCTCGGCCTCGGGGGGCAGGCCCAGGCCCGCGTGGGCGTTGACCGCCCCCAGGCTCTGGGAGTCGATAAACTCCAGGGCCGCCGGGGTTATGCCGCTCATGAGCACCGCCTGCACCGCCTGGGCGGCGGTCTCCAACTCGTGGAACAGGGCGCTCACCGTGGCTTTGGCCTCGGGCTTGGGCAACAGGCGCAGGGTCAGCTCGGTCATCACCGCCAGGGTGCCCTCGCTGCCCACCAGCAGGCGGGTGAGGTCGTAGCCCACCACCGTCTTCATGGTGGAGCGCCCGGTGCGCAGCACCCGGCCGTCGGGCAGCACCGCCTGCAGGGCCAGCACGTAGTCGCGGGTCACGCCGTATTTGACCGCGCGCAGGCCGCCGGAGTTCTCGGCCGCGTTGCCCCCCACGGTGCAAAACTCCACGCTGGCCGGGTCGGGGGGATAGAACAGGCCCCGGGCCTCGGCGGCCCGCTGCAGGTCGGCGGTGATCACCCCCGGCTGCACCACGGCCACATGGTCGGCGGGGTCGACCTTGAGGATGCGGTCCATGCCCGCCAGGTTGAGCACCAGGCCGCCGTCCACCGGCAGGGAGCCGCCGGACTGGCCCGAGCCCGCCCCCCGGGGCACCACCGGCACCCGGTGCTGGCTGGCCGCGGCCAAGACCCGGGCGATCTGCTCCACCTCCACCCCTCGCACCACCGCCTCGGGCGGGTAGCTCTTGCCGGTGGCGTCGTAGGAATAGAGCAGGCGGTCCTCCTGGCCGTCGCTGAAGTTTTCGGCTCCGGCGGCCTGGATCAGGGCGCTGCGGGCGGCGGGGTTCATCGATCCTCCAGAAATGCCCTGGCCCGGATATTTCACGGGGACCGGGGCAACATAGTACAATGCTAACTTAATACCACAATGCGGGGGAGCATTCTTGCCGTCCCTTTACCGCCATAGCGCCCTGCTTTTCGCCCTGGCCCTCTTGGCCCTGGCCCTGGCTTGCGCTCCGGCTCCGGCTCCGGCTCCCGCGCCGCCCCAGGGCCTGGTCCTGCCCCCCCAGGAACTGGCTCCCCTGTTCAAGCGCGGCGATGGCGACGGCTGCCTGCTCCGGCCCGCCTACCAGGCCGAGCGGGCGTCGGACTATCTGGTTCGCTACTTCGAATGCTGGACCCGCAGCGCGCCCAAACACAGCCGGGCGGAGCTATGGGCCCTGGCCCAGCCGCTGGTGGACGAGCCCGGCCTGGGCGTCAACCTGCGAAAACGGCCCCAGGGCTGGTACCAGGCCCTGTGGCGGGCGGCCGGAGGCCGGGCCTACCCCAACACCGACTGGAAGGGCCTGACCCTGGGGCCCTGCAACCTGCGGGTGCTGCCCAGCCGGGAGCCGGATTTCGCCCAAGGCCCCGGCGGCGGCTTTCCTTTCGACCGCCTGCAACAGACCTCCCTGCCCGGCGGCCTGCCGGTGCGGGTGTGGCTGGTGAGCCCCAGGGGCGACTGGCTGGTGGCCGAGACCCCCCTGGCCCTGGGCTGGCTGCCCGTCCGGGCGGTGGGGCGGCTGAGCGCGGAGCAGGCCGCGCAGTGGCAGCAGGGGCCCTTCGTGACCGTGACCCGGGACGGCGGCCCGCTGCGCACCCCGGACGGCGGCTTCTTGTGCGACGCGGCCCTGGGCTGGCTGCTGCCCCGGCGGGAAGGTGGCCGGGCGGCCTGGCGGGTGCGCTTCCCCCTGGCCGCTCCGGGGGGGCGGGCCAAGCTGGGCGGGGCCTTTCTGCCCCGGGGGGCGGCCGCGCCCTTCCCCCTATCCCTTACCCCCGCCAACCTGGAGCAGGTGGCCGGCCCCCTGTTGGGGCGGCCCTACGACTGGGGCGGCCAGTGGGGCGGGCGGGACTGCTCGGCCCTGACCCGCGACCTGTTGGCCCCCTTTGGCTTGTGGCTGCCGCGCAACTCCGCCGACCAGGCCAAGGCCGGGGTGGAGCACATCCCCCTGGATGGCCTGGGCAACCAGAAAAAACAAGAGCTTATAATGCGGCGCGGCATCCCCTGGCTCAGCCTGCTATACATGCCCGGCCACGTGATGCTCTACGTGGGCGCGCCCCAGGGCCAACCTTTGGTGCTGCAAGCCCTGTGGGGCCTCAAGACCCGCACCCCCCAGGGCCAGGGTCGGCTGGTGGTGGGGCGGGTGGTGCTCAGCGGCCTTAACCCAGGGGAACAACTGCCGGACTTGGCCCAGCCCGAAGGCCTGCTCCTGCCCCGGGTCACCACCCTGGCCCTGCTGGCCCCGCCGGAAGAGCTCTGCCCCCGAACCGACTAAATAGGCGATACCAATTAATTTTAGTCAGTTTTATCTATTTAAACTATTTGACCTTCCCCCCAATCCAGCTAAAGTTTATTAAGCCCGCCCCCCATGAGGGGTTTAAACGGGGCGTAGCCATTCCAACCGGCCGGGAGCGATCCATCTTTAAGACCTCGCAACATAACAGCCCGGAAACCCAGGACATCAGCCAACTGGTGGGGGCCAAGGCCCAGGAGCTTTTTTCGCGCGGCCACATGCTTTGCGCCCCGGCGGTGCTCACCGCCCTGAACCTGGGGCTGGGCGGCGGCCTGGATCAGCCCCTGGTCAACAACCTCACCGCCGGTCTGGGCGAGGGCCTGGGCGGGGCGGGTTGCCTGTGCGGGGCGGTGTCCGGGGCCTGCGTGGGCCTGGGCCTGTTCATCGGCGCGGGCAAGGACGGCGGCCGCGCCAGCCGCCGGGTGGCCGAGGCCAGCCACCAGTTGCACGACTCCTTCAAGGCCGAGCGGGGCTCCACCTGCTGCCGGGTGCTCTCCAAAAAAGTCAAGGACGACAAGAAGGCCCATATGGCCCAATGCGCCGAGCTCAGCGGCCTGGCCGCCGAGCTGGCCTGCCGCGCCATCCTGCTTCAGCGCCCCGAGCTGGCCCAGACGGCGGACCTGGATTACCTGAGCCAAAAGGTGGCCAAGAAGTCCGGCCTGGCCCGTCTGGCCACCGCTGTTTCGTCCTAAAAATTCCCCAGCCCTACCCTTTGGTATAAAATTCGCACCCCAGTCGGGGAGGCCCCTATTTATGCCGTGACCGGGCCATACCAAGGGCAGAGGTGTTTTTTATGGATTATATCCAAGGGTTAAAACAAAAAGAAAGCGCCGGGTGGCTAGTCCCGGCGCTCTCTAGGAAAGGAGAAAAGGCTTTTAGAAGCTGGTTGCCCCAATATGAAAGCAATTAGGATGCCAACCAGGCCTCAATCTCTTTTTCCCCTTCCTAGTCTTTTAATTTCAACCACTTGTCCACGCCGCTCCCGTGGAGACATTTTCCGCGCCCAGCCAGGTTGAGTACAAAAATTTGAACCGCCTTGAGAGCCTGTGAGGACCGTTCGGGGTAACCACAGGCAATTATGACTAAAAGTTCAGTTCAAAAATCAACACTGGCCGGGATCGATACCGGGAGCCGGGAAGTCGGCGCACAGGTCGGCCACCAACTGGCGCAGATTGGCCAGGGCCGTCGCGTCTTCCAGGTTGGCGGCGGTCTGGGCCACGAACCCGGCGACCAGGTCCATTTCCGCCTCGGTCATGCCCCGGGTGGTCAAGGCCGGAGTGCCCAGGCGCACCCCACTGGGGTCGTTGGCCGAGCGGGAGTCGAAGGGGATCTTGTTGGCGTTGGCCACGATGCCCGCCCGCTCCAGGGCCCCGGCCAGCGACTTGCCGGTGAGGCCCGCCGCCCCGGCGTCGATGAGCACCAGGTGGTTGTCCGTGCCCCCGGTCACCAGGGTGAAGCCGCGCTCCAGCAGACCCTCGGCCAGGGCCTTGGCGTTGGCCACCACCTGGCGGCAGTAGTCGGCGTAGGCCGGGGTGGCGGCCTCCTTCAGGGCCACGGCGATGGCCGCGGTGGTCTGGTTGTGGGGGCCGCCCTGCAGACCGGGGAACACCGCCTTGTCGATGGCCTTGGCCAGCTCCTCGCGGCACAGGATCATGCCGCCCCGGGGCCCGCGCAACAGCTTGTGGGTGGTGCTGGTCACCACGTCGGCGTGGGGGAAGGGGGCGGGGTGCTGGCCGGTGACGCACAGCCCGGAGATGTGGCTGACGTCGGCCACCAGGCGCGCCCCCACCTCGCGGGCGATCTCGGCGAAGGCCGCGAAATCCACCACCCGGGGATAGGAAGAGGCGCCGCAAAAAATCATCTGGGGCTTGAACTCCCGGGCCAGGCGGCGGGCCTGGGCGTAGTCGATGCGCCCGTTCTCCCGGCTCAGGCCGTAGCTCATCACCTCGTAATAGGTGCCCGAGAAGCTGGCCTTGGCCCCGTGGGTCAGGTGGCCGCCGGCGGCCAGGTCCATGCCCAACACCCGTCCGCTTTTGCCCAACAGGCCCAGGTACACGGCCATGTTGGCCGGGCTGCCGGAATAGGGCTGCACGTTGGCGTGCTCGGCCTGGAAAAGGGCCTTGGCCCGCTCGATGGCCAGGGTCTCTATTTCGTCAATATTTTCCTGCCCCTGATAGTAGCGCTTGGCCGGGTAGCCCTCGGAGTATTTATTGGAGAGAATGCTGCCGGTGGCGGCCAGCACCGCGGGAGAGGCATAATTCTCGGAAGGGATCATGCGCAAAACCGAGGCCTGGCGCCGAGCCTCCTTGTCGATAAGGGCGGCTACCTGGGGATCGATGGAGTGAAGAGGGTCCATGGTATTGAGTTCCTTGGAGGTTGCGGTGATAAGCGTCTAAACATGGCACAGGCCAAAACCCTTGTCAACGCCTTGGTCCTTCCCTTGGCGGGTCCGCCGCTTTAAGGTAGATGTAGACACGACAGCTAAACAAATTTTGACTTTCGCCTTGGAGACATGCTTTTGCGCCTCGCGGGATACAAGCACCTGGAGTTGACGGACAAGGAAGTTTTCACCCGCCATTTGCGGGCGGGCCCACCGGCCATCAGCGAGCTTACCTTTTCCAACCTGTTCATGTGGCGGCGCCACTACCAACCCCACTGGCGCGAGGCCGACGGCTGCCTGCTGGTGGCCGCCTGTCTGGAGGGCAGCGAGCCCTTCGGCCTGCCCCCGGCCGGGGCCGGGGACCGGGTGGGGGCCGCCGAAACCCTGTGCCGGGATCTGGCCCAAGCGGGCTATCCCCATCAGCTGCAGCGGGTGGGCGAGGAGCTGGCCCTGGCCCTGGAGGCCACCGGGCGCTTCAGCATCGACTTTGACCGCGACAACAGCGATTACGTTTATCTGGCCTCGGAGTTGGCCGAGTTGCCGGGCCGGCGTTTCCACCGCAAGAAGAACCACTTCAACAAGTTCGTCAAGAACTACCGCTTCGAGTACCGGCCCTTGGAGGCCCAGTTTATCCGCCAGGTGCTGGATATGCAGGAAAACTGGTGCCGCTTGCGCGAGTGCGACGAAGACCCCGGCCTGGCCAGCGAGGATCGGGCCATCTATGAGGCCCTGAGCAACTACCAGGACCTGGATTACTCGGGCGGGGTGATCTTGATCGACGGCAAGGTGGAGGCCTTCAGCCTGGGCGAGCCCTTGTCGCCGGACACGGCGGTGATTCATCTGGAAAAAGGCAACCCTGCCTTTGAGGGCATCTACGCGGCCATCAACAAGCTGTTCGTGACCAACGCCTGGGCCGGGATGACTTATATAAACCGGGAGCAAGACCTGGGGCTCAGCGGCCTGCGCCAGGCCAAGGAGTCCTACCTGCCCCACCATCTGGTCAATAAGTACGTGGTTACGCCCGACTTTTTATAGCCCTGCCTTTTTGGGGGCGCTTGCGCCGACGAGGGGTTTACGCTAGCCTGTTAGTGATTTTTGGGCCCGGGCGACAAAGGAGTTAGTAGCCTTGCTGGAACTGAAGCCTTATCAACAGAGATTGGCCCGCCTTCTGGCCGGCAGCGGAGCCCTGTTCTTCGCCCCGGACCTGCGTCTCAAGGACGGGCGCCCTACCCCCTATTTCGTCAACCTGGGCAAGCTCAACACCGGCCGCCTGGCCCTGGAGATGGGGCGCTGTTTCGCGGGCTGGATCGCCGAACAGGGCCTGATCGGCCAAAACCCGGTGATCGTAGGGCCTTCCTACAAGGGCAGCGCCCTGGCCCTGGCCGCGGCCATGTGCCTGTGGGAAGACGCCGAGGCCGAGCTGGCCTTTGACTACGACCGCAAGGAGGCCAAGACCCACGGCGAGGCCAGCGGGGCCAAGGCCATGTTCGTCACCGGAGCGCTGACCCCGGGGGCCAAGCTACTCATCATCGACGACGTGGGCACCTCCATGGCCACCAAGCGCGACCTGCTGGTTAAGCTGGAGGCCGAGGGCCGGCGCCTGGGCCAACCCTTCCAGGTGCTGGGAGTGCTCCTGGGGGTGGACCGCGAGCAGACCCAGGCGGTGTACGATGAGCAGGGCAAGCTGGTCGAAGGGGTGCGCGGCCCCGACGCCCTGGCCGCCTTTGTGCAGGACACCGGGGTCAAGGTGTGGTCTTTGCTGGGCATCCGGCAGATGGTGCGATACCTGGCCCAGGTGGGCGAGCCGGTCATGGTGGCCGGCGGCATGCGCCCCCTGGAAGACGCCGACGTGCGGCGGGTGGAAGAGTATTTGGCAGTTTACGGGCGGGAAGGCTAGGCCGTGCGCCGGGCCATCGTATCGCCCCTGCTTTCCGGCCTGGTGATACCCGGCCTGGGGCAGATCGTGAACCGTCAGGTGGGCAAGGGCGCCATGATGGTGGCCGCGGCCAGCCTGTTGTTCATGCTCACCCTGGGCTTCGCCTTTCACGAGATAAGCCAGGCGGTGCTGGCCCTGGACGGCTACGCCGGACCGGACAAGATCGGCGCCCTGAGGGCCCAGCTCATCAAGCAGGGCGTGGGCTGGCTGCTGACCTTGGGCGGGCTTACCGCCGCGCTGTGGATATACGGCATCATCGACGCCTACAAAGGCGGGCGCGCCCGCGACGCCCAGCTGGCGGGCCAATAAGGAACCTGAAGCATGCGCTCCCTGGTAATAGACGAACTGACTCCCGCGGATATGGAAAAGCTCGCCGGCCACCTGGAGGCCACCCTGGAGGTCTCGGGCCTGCCCGACGTCTTTTGGCTTCCAATGCCCGAGGAATTGCTGAGCCCCACCCAGCGGGAGCACGCCGACTGCGGCCCCCACCGGGTGGCCGTGGTGCTGGAGTTGGACGGTCTGCGCCTGGAGCTTTTGGTGCGCGCCTCCCAGAGCCTGCGCTGCGCCTGCACAGATTACGCCGACGACGGCCAGCGCAAGTGGCTCATAGGCTACCTGGATCAGCTTATCGAGCAGCTTGAGCTGCAGACCTAGGAGAGAGAGAATGCTGCCGGGTATGCCCAGGGGCGGCCGGGGACAATACAAGGACCTGGAAGCCACCAGCCTGTTTTGCCCCCGCTGCGGCAAGGCCCAGCCGGTGCGCCGGCGTCTGCTGCTGGTGTTGCCCACGGGAGAAAAATATTCCTACCTCTGCGCCGTGTGCGGCGAGGAGGTGGGCAGCAAAACCGAAACCGGACCCTCAAATGGGGTTATAAACACCCTTGGCTAGGCACCTTAAATGAATCAGCTAACACCCCAGCACACGCACGCCCTCATCACCGGCGGAGCCGGCTTCATAGGCCGCCACCTGACCGGGCACCTGTTATCCCTGGGGCAACCGGTTGAGGTTATCGACGATTTATCCACGGGCGGCATCCACAATATAGAGCCCTACAAGGATCATCCCGGGTTCAGCTACACCATCGCCGACATGCGCAAGGAGGCCTTGTTGGCGGAGATGGTGGACCGCGCCAAGGTCATCTACCACCTGGCCGCCGCGGTGGGAGTGCGGCTGATCGTGGAGAACCCGGTGAGGACCATCGAGACCAACATTGGCTGCACCGAGACGCTGCTGCGCCTGGCCAACAAAAAAGGCAAAAAGGTGATATTGGCCTCCACCAGCGAGGTCTACGGCAAAAACTCGCATGTGCCCTTTGTGGAGGACCACGACCTGGTGCTGGGATCCACCAGCAAGGGCCGCTGGTCCTACGCCTGTTCCAAGGCCATCGACGAGTTCCTGGCCCTGGCCTATTGCCGGGACCGGGGCCTGCCGGTGGTGGTGGCCCGTCTGTTCAACACCGTGGGCCCGGGCCAGACCGGCCGCTACGGCATGGTGCTGCCCAGCTTCGTGCGCCAGGCCCTGAGCGGCCAGCCCATCACGGTCTACGGCGACGGAACCCAGAGCCGTTGTTTCTCGGCGGTGGACGAGGTGGTGCGCTGCCTGTCCGCCCTGGCCGAGACCCCGGAGGCGGTGGGCAAGGTGGTCAACGTGGGCTCCACCAAGGAAGTGAAAATCCTGGAGCTGGCCGAGCTGGTGAAAAAAATGACCGGGAGCAGCTCGCCCATCAAGATGGTCCCCTACGAACAGGCCTACAAGGACGGTTTCGAGGACATGCACCGGAGGGTGCCTTCCGTGGACAGGCTGCGGGATCTGGTGGGCTTCGTCCCCCAGATGGGCATCGAACAGGTGGTGGAGTCGGTAATACGCTACTACCGGGAGCGCTGAGCTTGCCCGCCGCGTCTCCAAGCGAGCCGTCGGCATGAGACTGATCTATTGCTTTGTCCTGGCCCTGGCCGCCGCCGCCCTGCTCACCCCGGCGGTGATGGCCCTGGCCCGCCGCATGGGCTGGGTGGTGGCCCCGCGCCAGGATCGCTGGCATCGCCGCCCCACGGCCATCTACGGCGGAGTGGCCATCTATCTGGCCTTCATGCTCAGCTGGCTCTTCCTGGGCGGCCGGAGCAGCCAGGATTTGGTGTTGGTGGTCTGCGCCGGCGCCATGTTCCTGGTGGGTCTGGCCGATGACATCTTCGAGCTAAAACCCCAGGTGAAGTTCCTGGCCCAGCTTTTGGTGGCCACCGTGGCCGTGGCCCTGGGCCTGCGTTTTGATTTCATCGCCTGGACCTGGCTCAACGTACCCTTCACCCTCCTGTGGCTGGTGGGGGTCACCAACGCGGTCAACATCCTGGACAACATGGACGGCCTCAGCTCCGGGGTCACCCTGTCCGCCGGGACCATTCTGGCCCTGGTGGCGGCGGTGAAGGGCGCGCCCCAACTGGGGGTGCCCGCCGCCGCCCTGGCCGGAGCCGCGGCGGGCTTTTTCATCTACAACTTCAACCCGGCCAAAATTTTCATGGGCGACTGCGGCAGCCTGTTCCTGGGCTTCAGCCTGGCCGGTTGCACCGTGCTGGGGGCCGGCGGCGCCAGCAACCTGATGCTGGCCCTGTTGATTCCGGTGGGGGTGTTGGTGGTGCCCCTGTTCGACACCGCCCTGGTCAGCTTCCAACGCACCAGCCACGGCCGCTCCATCGCCCAGGGCGGCCGCGACCACTCCAGCCACCGCCTGGTGTTTTTGGGGCTCAGCGAACGCCGGGCCGTGCTGGTGCTCATCGCGGTGAGCCTGGCCGGGGGGCTGCTGGCCATTTTCCTGCATTTCCTCACCCCCCTGGTGGCCATGGTGGTCATCGCGGTGGTGATCGTGGTCTTCGTGTTCTTCGGGGTGTTTTTGGGCGGGGTGAAGGTATACAACTCCCCGGAGCGCGCCAGACGCCGCTGGCAAAGCCCCCTGCTGGACCAGCTGGTGCTGCACAAAAAGCAGCTGGTGCAGATACTCACCGACCTGCTTTTGCTTTCCGCCGCCTACACCGCGGCCTGGCTCTTGCGGTTCGAGGGCAGCCTGGGGCCGGAGCAGATGAACCTGCTCACCGTCTCTTTGCCCTGGGTCCTGGCGGCCAAGATCCTGTTCCTGTGGCTTTTCGGGGTCTACCGGGGCGAGTGGCGCTACGTTTCGGTCCACGCCATGATCCAGTTGTCCAAGGCCTCGCTGGCCGGCTCGCTGGTGGTGGTGGGGGGCACCCTGCTCCTGCGCGATCAGGGCTACAGCCTGTCGGCGGCGATCATCGACTTTTTCGTGAGCTTCTTTTTCCTGGCGGGCAGCCGCTCTTTGGTGAGGGTGTTCACCGAGAGCATAATGCACAAAGAGGGCGAACCGGTGCTGATCATGGGGGCGGGCGACGGCGGAGAGCTGCTTTTGCGCGAGCTGCGCAACAACCCGGCCCTGCCCTACGTTCCGGTGGCCTTCGTGGACGACGACCCGGCCAAGCGCGGCCTGGTCATTCACGGCATCCCGGTGCTGGGCACCCGGCACGACATCGCCGAACTGGCCGACAAGTACGAGGCCACCCGGGTGATCATATCCATACTTTCCCCGGTCGATGGCGGCCTGGAAGAGGTGTTCGCCATCTGCCGCCGGGCGGGGTTGGAATGCGTGCGGGTGCAGCCCATCGTGGAGCAAGAGCTTGAGCACACCGCTTGAGAGCCCCGGCGCCGGGCCCCTGCGCCCCCTGCGATTGGGGGAGGTGGATTTTTGGGCCTTCCCCGCGCTGGAGGCCCTGCCCGGCCTGCTGCACGCCGTGAGCACCCGCCAGGTGGACCTGGCCGCGTCTGGGGACCAGGCGGGGCCCAACCTGGAGCGCCTGCGCCGGACCCTGGGCCTGAAGCGCCTGGCCTGGGTGCGCCAGGTGCACGGCACCGACATCGTGGCCGTGAACGGCGAGGAGGCCTGGCCCGCGGGGGTGGCCGACGGCCTGACTACCGACCAGCCGGGGGTGGGGCTACTCATCAAGCAGGCCGACTGCCAGGCGGTGATCCTGGCCGCGCCGGAGCGGGGGGTGGTGGCCAACCTGCACGCCGGATGGCGGGGCAACGCGGCGGGCATGCCCGCCAAGGGCGTGGAGTTTCTGCGCGAGCGCTACGGGGTGGAGCCCCATGAAATCCACGCGGCGGTGAGCCCCAGCCTGGGGGCCTGCTGCGGCGAGTTCGTCAACTGGCGCGAGAAACTCCCCGCCTGGTTCGCGCCCTTCAGGGTGGGGGAGAACCACTTCGACCTGGAGGCGGCCACCCGCCACCAACTGGAGGCTGCCGGGGTGCGGCCCCAGCGCATATTCACCAGCGGCCGGTGCACCGTGTGCAGCCCGGAGTTTTTCTCCTATCGCCGCGACAAGACCGCCGGCCGCTTCGGCACGGTGGTGGCCCTGCGGGAGTGAGATGAGCCACAACCAATACGCCAAGGTGACGGACAACCAGCCGGTGGGGCCGGAGATCTACCGGCTCACCCTGGAGGCTCCGGCCATCGCCGCGGCCGCCCGGCCCGGCCAGTTCGTGATGCTCCGGGTGGGCCCCGGCCCCGAGCCCCTGTTGGCCCGGCCCTTTTCCATCCATGGGGTGGAGGGCGGCCAAGTGTTGATCCTCTACCAGGTCAAGGGCAAGGGCACCAAGCTTCTGGCTCAGGCCCGCCGGGGCGAGGAGCGGCTGGTCTGGGGCCCCCTGGGGCGGGGCTTCGAGTTGAGCCTGGAGCGGCCGGTGTTGGTGGCCGGGGGCATGGGATTGGCCCCCCTGGCCTTCGCGGCCGAGCGCCTGGAGGAGCGGGGCGCGGCCTTCGAGGCCTTTTACGGCCTGGCCTCCAGGGAGGCCCTGGTGGCCTGGGACGCGGTGAGCGGCGAGGGGGCCTTCTACCTTGATGGCTGGGGCTGGAGCGGGGCCAGCGAAGACGGCAGCGTGGGCCACCACGGCCTGGTCACCGAGCCCCTGCGCGCGCGCCTGCAAGCCGGTCCCCGGCCCGGCGCGGTGCTGGCCTGTGGCCCCTTGCCCATGCTCAAGGCGGTGGCCAAGCTGTGCGCCGAGTTCGAGGTAGCCTGCCAGGCGTCGCTGGAGGCGCCCATGGCCTGCGGGGTGGGGGCCTGCCTGGGCTGCGCCATCCCCGCCGCCAGCGGCGGTTATCTCCGGGCCTGTCAGGAAGGCCCTGTAATGGAGGCCTCTTTGGTGGACTGGGGGAGAGTATGAGCGACGAGCGGCCCTTGGAGGATTTCCTGGTTCCCGCCCCCGGCGTGCAGTGCGAGGCGAGCGAGGTGTTCGAGCTGGCCAAGCGGGTGGCCCGGGGCAGCGTGGGCGACGTGGAGGCGGCCCGGCGTCTGTTCGAGTTCGTGCGCGACACGGTGCGCTACAGCGTGCGGGTGCCCTTCGATTCCCTGGAGCACTACCTGGCCCTGAACACCCTGGCCCGGGGCCGGGGCTATTGCGTGCAAAAGGCGGCGCTCTTGTGCGCCCTGGCCCGGGCGGTGGGCATCCCCGCCCGCCTGGGCTTCGCGGACATCGAGAACAACCTCTTGCCCGAGGGGCTCTACGAGATCACCGGGGGCAAGGTGTTGCAGTACCACTGCTTCGTGGAATGGTACGTGGGCGGGGCCTGGCACAAGGCCACCCCCAGCTTCGACCGGGCGCTGAGCGCCGAGCGGGGCTGGCGGCTGGTGGAGTTCGTGCCCGGTGAGGACCTGCTCCTGCCCGCCACCGACCTGAGCGGGCGGCCCCACATCCGCTATCTCCAGCAGCGGGGCTGGCGGCTGGGGGTGCCCCTGGAGGAGATGATGGCCACCTGGATCGCCGACGTGGGGGCCGATCACCTCGATGCCTGGCGGGCCTGGGCCCTGGCGGCGGAGCAGAGCGCGTGAGCGCCGGCGTGGACATGGCCGTCAGCGTGGGCGGAGTGGCCCTGGCCAACCCGGTTTTGGCCGCCAGCGGCACCTTCGGCTATGGCCGGGAATACAGCCCCTACCTGGAGCCCACGGCCATCGGCGGCCTGGTCACCAAGGGGGTAAGCCTAAGGCCCCGCGAGGGCAACCCGCCGCCGCGCATCGTGGAGACCGCCTGCGGCATGCTCAACGCCATCGGCCTGGCCAACGTGGGCCTGGAGGAATTTTTGGCCCACAAGCTGCCCTGGCTGGCCGGGCAGCCGGGGGCGGTGGTGGTCAACCTCTACGGCGAGAGCGTGGAGGAGTTCGCCGAGCTGGCCGCCCGCCTGGGGGCCGAGCCGGGGGTGGACGCCCTGGAGCTCAACGTGAGCTGCCCCAACGTGAAGGAAGGCGGCATGGCCTTCGGCTGCCACCCCGGCGCGGTGGGCGAGGTAACCCAGGCGGCGGTGCGGGCCGCGGCGGGCAAGCCGGTATGGGTCAAGCTGACCCCCAACGTCACCGACCCGATGCCCATGGCCCTGGCCGCCGCCCAGGCCGGAGCCCAGGCGGTGAGCCTGATCAACACCCTGCTGGCCATGGCCATCGACCCCCAGACCCGTCGGCCCCGCCTGGCCAACGTGGTGGGCGGCCTCAGCGGCCCGGCCATCAAGCCGGTGGGCCTGCGCATGGTGTGGCAGGTGGCGGGCGCCCTCAAGATTCAGCACCCGCAGGTGGACGTGGTGGGCCTGGGGGGCATCATGAGCGGCACGGACGCGGCGGAATACCTCATCGCCGGGGCCAAGGCGGTGCAGGTGGGCACGGCATCCTTCACCGACCCCGCCGCCGCCGGGCGCATCGCCGCCGAGCTGGCCGCCTATTGCACCGAGCAGAAGATGAGCGCCGCCGAGCTATGCGGCAGCCTGCGGCTATAAGCAAGGGAGAGGATCATGGACCTTAGCCCGCACGCCATCGCCGAGGTTCGCATCACCCTGGACAGCTTTTTGGAGGCCTACGGCCGGGGCGACCTGGACGAGATCATGGGCTTTTTCCTGGACGACCCCCGCATCATCGGCCTGGGCACCGGGCTGGGCGAGCGCAACCTGGGCTGGGACGAAAACCGGGCCCAGGTGGAGCGCGACCTGGCCCAGAGCATCAGCCGCCAAGTGACCATGGACTGGTTCAAGGGCGCGGGCAAGGGCGAGGTGGCCTGGGCGGCCATGGAGAGCACGGCCAAGATGCAGACCCAGGCGGGGGAGTTCGACGTCACCCTGCGGGGCAGCTTCGTGTTCCTGCGCACCGACCATGGCTGGAGGATCGTCTCCTACCACCTCAGCGTGCCCATGGCCGTGGAGTAAAACCGCGAGGGCAATCCGCTACGCAAGTGGGGCATCGGGCTTATTTATTAGTCGGCGCAGCGGACACAATACTTCCAGCCATCTCGACATAAGCGGTTAACGGCGATACTCAGGCGGCAAGCAGCCGCCTGGTAGGTCCCTGGCCACCGCGCTTGAGTAAATACGGACCGCCCCGTAGGGCCGGTCCGTTTGATTTTCGGCCCTTGCAAGAGCACGTCGAGCGAGAGGAACCAGTTCGTTTTAGGCCTGCACCGCCACCAGGGAGATGCCGAGGCTCTTCTCCAGGCTCTGGACCTTGCCCAGCTTGGCTTCATTCAGCTTGGCCGGTTGGATGGCGTGGCAGGAGAAAGCCAGCAAGGTCTGGCCCAGGTCGCTCTCCAGCTGTTTGATCTTGGCGATGTCCTGTTCCTTCAGGTTGGACAGGCTGCAAATCATCTTGGCCTCCGTTTCCTAAAAGGTTGCTTGTCCCTGATCACTTGCCGGGCTCCGGTACGGGCTCGGGCGCGACCTACTGCTGGGGCACCGGGACGCAGTCGCCGCGCTTTTGCAGCTTGCATAGTTTGTAGGCCGCATCCTCGGCCCAGGATTCCATGGCCTGCTGCACGTCGCCCCAGAAAGAGGGCTGGGCCTTGATGAAGTTCTTGCCGCCCGCCCGGTCGGCCACCAAAGTATCTGTATTTATTAATGATGCCATCTCGACGGGCTAAAAATCAAAAAATATATCGAAATGTGGTACTTGGCAAAGCGGACGCAAAAAGGCCGCGACCCGCCTGGCGGATCGCGGCCGTGTGCTTGGGGGGAGATTCTACTTGGCGCGCAGCTTGGCCAGGGCCTGGTGGGCCGCGTTGATCAAGGGGTGCACCGTTGGTGAGGACGACAGCTTGGGGTGGGTGGCGATCTGCATCATGTCCATGTCGCGCACCGTGGCCCCCTTTTGGATGCCCATGGCGATGACGTTGACCAGCTCGCCAGCCGACTCGCCGCCAAACACCTGGCCACCCAACAGGGCCCCGGCCCGGTCGGCGAAAAGCAGCTTCACGCTCATGGGCGAGGCGCCGGGCAGGTTGCCGGGGTGGCGGTCCGGGGCGGCGGCGGTGCCGCTCACGTAGCGGATGCCCTCGCGTTGGCAGACCCGCTCGGTCAGCCCGGCGCTGGCGTAGCAGGTGTCGCCGAACTTGGTGGAAAAGGCGGCGATGCTGCCCTGGATCTGGTTGAGCACCCGGATGCCGTAGATGTTGGTGCCCGCGTTGCGCGCCTCGGCCGTGGCGGTGGAGGCCAGCCACACCGGCACGGCCTTGCGGGTGAAGAAGTCGCGCTTGAGGGCGCAGTCGCCCACCGCGAAGATGTCCGGGGACGAGGTGCGCATGTAGCTGTCCACCCAGATGGAGCCGTCGCTGGCCAACAGCAGGCCCGCGTCGCCGGCCAGCTTGCTGTTGGGCCGCCCGCCTATGCCGATGATCACCAGGTCGGCGGGCAGTTCCTCGCCGTTGGACAGGGCCACGGAGCTGACCTTGCCCTCGCCCTGGAAGGCCTTGACCATCTGGCCCAGGTGCATCTTTATGCCCTGATCTTCCAGCTTCTTTTGAATCTCGTCGCAGTATTCATCGTCAAAGGCCGCCTGCAACACCTTGGGCATCAACTCCACCAGGTGGATGTTCACCCCGCTTTGGCCGGACAGCTCGTCGGCGAACTCCGCGCCGATGAAGCCGCCGCCCACGATGACCACGTTCTTGGCCGCCCGGGCGTCTTCCACCATCCCGCTCAGGGGGGCCAGGCTCTTGGTGATGGTGAACACCCCCTCCAGGTCCGCGCCGGGTATGGGCGGCTTGGCCGGGTTGCTGCCCGTGGCCAGCACCAGGCGGTCGTAGGTGACCGAATCGCCGTTGTCCAGGCTCAGGGTCTTGGCCTCCGGGTCCAACGACACCGCCCCGGCCACCACCGACTCGATGCCCGCGGCTTCCAGGCCGCCCATGGGCATGGCGTTGCCCTTGGGTTCGGCGATGGTGTTAATCATGTAGGGAATGGCGCAGGGGATCACCCCGTCGCCGATCTGGCGGATAACGCAAACCGACTTTTCGGGATAAACGCTCTTGGCGGTCATGGCGGAAATAATCCCGCCGGGGCCTCCTCCCACCACTACGATATCTTTTTCCATGATCGTCCTATCCAATCGTCTAGGCGTGATTGACAAGGTGCGCGCGCATCCCGCCGGTGACCCCTCTCCCGGCGCACGCCGGCCCAAGCGCCGCGAGGGCGCGGCGTGAGCGGCGTCCGGCAAAGGGCGCAGAGCACGGCGTTGGCTGGGAGGGGAAGGGGCTGGAGGCCGGATGTGGCGATGCGGTTTTCACGTTCAGGCTGCTTTTCACTGCTGTGGTTGAACTATCTCCTAATATTTGTAGTCCTTTTGTGGCTTTTTGCAAGGACAACCGGAGCCGCGCGGGAAAAACCCAGGGCGCCTCAAGATAACATGCTAATTTGGTTGGTTAAATTATCTTAGAGCAACGGAAGGACGGGCAGGCACAGGGCCCGGACCAGGGCAACGGACCAAGTTTCTCCAGCGGGATAATGGCCTTCCAGGCCAGGGCCGGGCTCGGGGCGGGGGGCATCGCCTTGTGGCCACAGGGTCAGCAAGAGGCGGTTGACCTTGCGGCCCGCCGCGTCCACCTGCCAGCGCCCCACCTCGGGGAACAGCAGCACCTCCACCCGGCGCTGCCAGCGCCGCTCCTCCAGCCACAGGCGCACGCCCGGATTGCGGCCGTCCGGCAGATGATAGGCGTACTCGGCCAGGGAGAAGCTCTGGAACCCGGCGATCTTGGCCAGGTTGGCCGCCAGGTAGTCGTAGTGGTTGCGGTCGTCCAGGGCGCCGGGGCCCAGCTCGGCGCTCAGGGCCGCCGCCGCGGCCCGCGCCTGGGCCAGGATGGCGGCCAGGGCGGCGGCCAGGGGCTCGGCGGGGGGCTCGGGGCTCAGGGCCGGGGCGGGCTTTGGGGCCAGGCGGGCCAGCACCCGCCCGGTGAGTTCGTCTGGGGTCGGCATCATGTCTCAAACCCTTCCGTGTAAGCCCGCCGGCCCCATACGGCCAAGGCCCCTCCGGCGGTGATGAGGGCGAAGGCCAGCACGTCGTTCCAGGCGGGAAACTGACTCCATACCAGCCAGTCTATGAGCGCGGCGAACAGCACCCCGGAGTAGCGGAAGGGGCCCAACTCGCCCATGCTGGCGTAGTGATAGGCCCCGCTGGTCAGGGCGGGCACCAGGATGGTGAGCAGCCCCAGGGAAAGCAGGGCCGCCAGCAGGCCGGTGTCCTCGAAAAAGGGGCTGGCCCAGTCGCGCGGGGGAAACAGGCTGTGCTGCCAGGCCGGGTAATGTACCCCCACCACGCTCATGGCCCCGAGGCTTATCACCACCCCGCACAGCACCACGTAAAAGGAAATGCGCTCCTTGGGCTCGGTTGGCCCCAGCATGTTGCTGGTGACCAAAACCACGCTCATCAGCACTCCCGAGGCCAGGGCCAGCCAGGAGACCCCCCCGATGCGCTCGGAGGCGGGCACCATGACTAGGACCACGCCGGCCAGGCCCAGGGCGGTCCCCAGCCAGGCCGGCCAGGGTTGGCGGATCTTACGGAAAAAGTGATTCCACGCCGTGGCCAGGATCGGCGCGAGGTTGAACAGAAGCAGGGCCTTGGGCAGGGGGGTGCTGCTCAGGCTGGAGTACAGGCAATACATGGCCGCCACGTAGACGGTGCCGTTGATCACCTGCAAACGTGGCTTGGCGGTGGCCAGGGACAGCTCGGGAAAATACAAGCGCCGCGCCGCCAGGAACATGGCCATGCCCGCGGTCATGCGTACGCTCAAGAGGAATTCGATGGAAAAGGCGGCCGAGGCCCATTTGACGATGGCGGCCATGACCGCCACGCCCAGGGCCGCCAGCCCCACCATGGAAGCGCCCCGGGGAAGGCTCTTAGGTACCATGGCTCAGCGCCGCTCGTGTCGGAGGCGATATGCGCGTCGCCAAGGTCATGGGCCTCGCGCCCTATCCCCCCCGGAGCACGCGGTGGTCGCCCACCCGCATGGTCAGCATGGTGGAGTCAAAGTACTCCAGCAGGGGGATGATGTACTTGCGGCTCAGGCCGGTCATCTCCTTGAACTGGGAGGCCTCGATCTTCTGGTTGGCCTTCAGGAACTCCACCAAGCGCTCCTTGATCTCGGCCAGGGCCGGGCCGTGGTAGTAGAAGTCCTGCTTCACCTTGACCAGCACCCCCTCGTTCACCAGCACCCCGGCCACCTGCTTGGCCTGGGCCGGGTTGGCCCCCTGGATCACGTCGGCCCAGTTGGGCGGGGCCAGGCCGCCCTCGGCATAAGCCTTTTCGATCTTCTCGCGCAGGGCTTGGTCCGCCCCGGCCAGCTGCACCTGGTGGCCGGGCAGGCGCAACAGGTCTTTTTCGGCCACCACCGCCTCGCCGCCCTCCAGCTTGCGCATGAGGTGGGCGAAAAGCTTGGGGTCCTCGCTGCTCAGAAGGCGGCGGCGCAGCTCCTCCCGGGGCATCCCCGCCTTGAGCGGGTTGGCCGAGTGATAGGCGGCCACCAGCTCCAGGGCCTTCTCCATGAGCTCCTGCTGCACCGAGGCGGCGATCATGCGGCCGCCCTCCTTGTCGAAGCGCACCAGCTCCTGCTTGGAGAGCATGTCGCCCACCAGGGCCTCCAGGGCCTTGGGGCCCAGCGGCACCAGGCGGGGCAGCTCGGCCAGGGTTATGCCCCCCGGCCCGGCCAGGCGGGCGTGCACCGCCACCTTGTCGCGGGGCTCGCCGCCGCGCAGGGTCTCGAGGTCGGCCATGATCTCGGGGCGGCCCCGTTTGTGGCGGCCGGGATGGGGATGCAGCACCACCCCGCCGGCCACGGTGTGCACCGGCGAGTAGGAGCGCAGCACGTAGCGGTCCCCGGCCATCACCGCCACCGGGGACTCCAGGCGCACCTGGCCCAGGGCTCTCTCGCCGGGGGCCAGCTCGTCGCGGTCCAGCCACAGCACCCGGCCCAAAACCTCGGCCGATCCGGTGTGCAGGCGGATGGGGGCGCGGTGCTTGAGCGACCGGGCCATGTCGGGCAGGGCGTTGACCTCCAGGTCCAGCCACAGGGAAGGCTCCAGGGAACCGGGGGTGGCCAGCACGTCGCCGCGCTCCACCCCGGCCTTTTCGATGCCTTGCAGGTTGATGGCCGTGCGCTGCCCCCGCCGGGCCTCGCGCACCTCGTCGTTGTGCACCTGCAGCCCGCGCACCTTGGTGGTCACTCGCCGGGGATAGATGCTCACCTCCTGGCCCACCGTGATCTGGCCGGAGGTGGCCGTTCCGGTGATTACCGTGCCGAAGCCCTTCATGGTGAACACCCGGTCCACCGGCAGGCGGAAGGTGCCTTCGGCGGGCTGCTCCTCCAAAGACTCCACCAGCTCGGCCAGGGCGGCCTTGAGTTCCTCGATGCCCTGGCCGCTCACCCCGCTCACCGGAATGATGGGCGCGCCCTCCAGGAAGGTGCCTTCCACGTACTCGGCCACGTCCTCGGTGACCAGCTCCAGCCACTCCTCGTCCACCATGTCGATCTTGGTGAGCACCACCAGGCCGTGCCCCACTCCCAACAGCTTGCAGATGTCCAGGTGCTCCCGGGTCTGAGGCATCACCCCCTCGTCGGCGGCGATGACCAGGGCTACCAGGTCGATGCCCGCCGCGCCGGCCACCATGTTCTTGACGAACTTCTCGTGGCCCGGCACGTCCACGATGCCCAGGCGCTGGCCGCCGGGTAAATCCAGATAAGCGAAGCCCAGCTCGATGGTGATGCCCCGGGCCTTTTCCTCCTTGAGACGGTCGGTCTCTATTCCGGTGAGGGCCTTGATCAGGGTGGTCTTGCCGTGATCGATGTGACCGGCGGTGCCCAGGACGATCTGCTTCATGGCGGGCCTTTCAATGCTGAGGGGTGGAACGCTCACTCAACTATATGGGCGGACAACGGAAAGCGTCAAGCGGAGGGGTAGGAGGCGGGGCGTACCACACGGAAAGAGTATTTGACGGTTTTAGTGTGGTATCGCCCCTCGCCTCCCTCCCGCCTTGTTAACTCGCGCCGCGCCGGGCATAATTGGGCGCATGTCTCATGAAACCCCCGGAGTGGTGCTGGCCCTGGACGTGGGGCTCAAGCGCATCGGCCTGGCGGTGAGCGACCCCGAGCGGCGCACCGCCCGGCCGCTTTTGGTCTATGAGCGGGTCAACCGCGACAAGGACGTGGCCACCCTGGGCGATATCGCCGCGGCCGAGGGGGCCAACCTCTTGGTGGTGGGCCTGCCCACCAAGCTGGACGGCAGCCTGAGCCCGGTGGGCCAGGGCATCGTCAGCCTGGCCAAGCGCCTTCAGCGCCGCCTGGGCCTGCCGGTGGAGTTCACGGACGAGGCCCTGTCCACGGTGCGCTCGGAGGAAGCCATGATCGAGGCTGGGCTAAGCCGGGCCAAGCGCCGCCAGGTGGTGGACCGGGCGGCGGCGGCGGAGATCCTGCGCCGCTGGCTGGAGGCCCGCGCGTGAAACCGGGGCACAAGAGCCTAATCGGCCTGGGCCTGGCCGTGGTGGTGGCCCTGGTGGCGGCGGCGGGGATCTATTGGGGGGGCAAGGCCTGGCTGTTGCACCGCCGGGCCAGCCAGTGCGGGCCGACCCAGCTGGTGGAGATCGCTCGGGGCTCCAGCCTGGCCCAGGCGGCCCAGGCCCTGGCCCAGGCGGGCATCATCACCAACCCCCGCCTGTTCCAGCTGGCCGCGCGCCTCACCGACGAGCAGGGGCCCATCAAGGCCGGGGAGTACGAGCTGTCTCCGGCCATGGAGGCGCGGCGCATCCTGCATTTCCTGCGCACCGGGCGCATCAAGCTGCACCAGGTGCTCATTCCCGAGGGCTACACCCTGACCCAGATCGCCAATCGCTTGGACGAGGGAGGCGTGGCCGAGGCCGAGACGGTGCTGGGCCTGGCCCAAAACCAGGCCTTTATCAAGGAGCTGGGGCTGGAGGTGCCCTCCCTGGAAGGCTATCTGTTCCCGGACACCTACAATTTCCCCCGCCACCTGGGGGCCCGGGCGGCCCTGAGCGCCATGGCGGCGCGCTACCAGCAGGCCTGGAAACCGCTGGCCCCCCAGGCCCGGGCCCAGGGCTGGAGCCGGGGGCAGGTCACCACCTTGGCCTCCATAATCCAAAAGGAGGCGGGCGACGACCGGGAGATGCCCCTGATCAGCGCGGTGTACCGCAACCGGCTCAAAAAAGGAATGCGCCTGCAGGCCGACCCCACGGTGATCTACGGGCTGGGCAAACAGTTCGACGGCAACCTGACCCGGGCCCACCTGACGGGCGACACCCCCTACAACACCTATACCCGCACCGGCCTGCCGCCGGGGCCCATCTGCTCGCCGGGCCGCGCGGCCCTGGAGGCCGCCCTGAACCCGGCCCCGGCGCCCTACCTTTATTTCGTGGCCAAGGGCGACGGCAAGCACCAGTTCAGCACCACCTACGCCCAGCACCAAAAGGCGGTGGACGCCTTCCAGCGCCGCCGCTGAGCCGCGCTTTGGCCCCCTCTGGCGCGGTTTTTTGGATTGAACCAAACCTCAATTTATTAATTGAGCCATATTCATTGTTGGGGTATATTTGGTCTAACCTTAAGCCGAAGACACCGGGGGTTCCCTAAAAAATCGTTGACAGGCTTGGGGGGCCGTGCTACCAAAGTCTTTGAATGAATCATCATTCATTGGAATAAACTTCTTCGGCGCGGTTTGGGGGCCGCCGCGCGGGGCGTAGCACTTTGAAACCCGAGTACAAAAAAAACAGCGACAAGCACCGCCGCATCATCGAAGCGGCGGTCAAGGTTTTCGCCAAAAACGGCTTTTTCAATTCCAAGGTCAGCGAGATCGCCCGCGCCGCCAACGTGGCCGACGGCACTATCTACCTCTACTTCCAGAACAAGGACGACATCCTCATCTGCCTGTTCGAGGAAGAGATGGCCAAGGTGCTGGAAAACATGCGCCACGCATTGTCCGGCATAACCGATCCGCCCAAAAAGCTGGAGCATTTCGCTCTGGCCCATTTGAGCCTCATGGAACAGCATCATGAATTGGCCGAGATCATCCAGGTGGAGATCCGTCAATCCTCCAAGTTCATGAAGGAATACACCAACGAGCAATTCCACCAATATTTGAACATAATCAGCGAGATCATCAAGGAGGGCCAGGCCCAGGGGGTGTTCCGCCAGGACATCCTGCCCGGGGTGGCCAAGCGGGCCTTTTTCGGGGCCCTGGACGAAATGAGCCGGTATTGGGTGTTGTCATCGGTCAAAAAATATTCCATAACCATGGCAGCCAAACAGATTAGCGATTTCTTCCTTAAAGGAATGTTGCAACACAACAGCGAAAGCTAGTTTTAGATCCCCAGTTTTTTGTTACTCCAGCGCAAGCTAGGAAAGGAGGGGTGGAACAGTGAACATCGTGGTATGCATCAAGCAGGTGCCGGACACCGAGGCGGTGATCAAGATCGCCGGCGACGGCAAGTCCATAGACACCGGCGATATCAAATGGGTGATGAATCCCTACGATGAGTTCGGCGTGGAAGAAGCGCTGCGCATCGTCAAGGATCAAGGCGGCGAAGTGACCGTGATCGGCGCGGGCCCCGCCCGGGTGGTCGAGGCTCTGCGTACCGCCCTGGCCATGGGCGCCGACAAGGCCATCCACATCAAGGATGACGACCTCTACGGAGCCGACCCCATCGCCGTGGCCAAAATGCTGGCCAAGGCCATCGAGCCCCTGGGCGCCGACATCATCTTCTTCGGCCAGCGGGCCGTGGACGACGACAGCGGCGTGGTGAGCTCGGCGGTGGCCGAGTTGTTGGGCCTGCCCCAGCTTTCGGTGGTGACCAAGGTGGAGTTGGCCGACGGCAAGGTCAAGGGCACCCGCCCCGTGGAAGGCCAGACCCTGGTGCTGGAAGCCCCCCTGCCGGTGGTGATCAGCGCCCAGAAGGGCCTCAACGAGCCCCGTTATGCCTCCCTACCGGGCATCATGAAGGCCAAGAAAAAACCCTTGGAGACCAAGGCCCCGGCGGACTTGGGCGTGGAGCGGGCCGATGCCATCGAGATCGCGGTCCTGAATCCGCCCCCCGACCGCGCTCCCGGCAAGACCGTGGAGGGCGAGACCCCGGCGGAGTTGGCGGCCAATCTGGCCAAGCTGCTCAAAGAAGAGGCCAAGGTCATCTAAGGACCCTGAAAGGGACATCACCTTTCGCACGAAGGGAGTGCATATATCATGGCTGGTGTTTGGATAATCGCCGAGCAGCGTGACGGCGAATTCAGAAAAATAACCTATGAAGTGGCCAGCGCGGCCAAAAAAGTGGCCGACGAGCTGGGCACCGAGGTAACCGCGGTGGTGCTGGGCTCGGGCATGGAAGGCGCTTGCGCCGACCTGGGCAAATTCGGCGTGGCCAAGGTTCTCTATGGTGACGGCGAGGCCTTCGCGGCCTACACCACCGAGGCCTACACCAACGCCTGCGCGGCCCTGATCAAAGACGGCGCCCCGGACGTGGTGCTCATGGGCGCCTCCATGCAGGGCAAGGACCTGGGCGGCCGCCTGGCGGCCCGTTTGGACACGGGCATCGCGGTGGATTGCACCGCCCTGGCCGTGGACGGCGGCAAGCTCAAGGCCACCCGGCCCATGTACGCCGGCAAGGTCTACGCCGACGTGTTCATCAACGGCACGCCCCAGATCGCTTCCCTGCGCCCCAACGTCTTCGACATCTCCGAGACGGGCGCCCAGGCGGCGGTGGAGAGCGTGGCCGCCGACGCGGGCGAGGTCAAGGCCGTGGTGGCCGAGGTCCAGGCCGCCGAGGAAGGCAAGATCGACCTCACCGAGGCCACGGTCATCGTCAGCGGCGGCCGCGGCATGAAGGACGCCGACAACTTCAAGATCCTCGAGGAGCTGGCCGGCAAGCTCAACGCCGCCGTGGGCGCCTCGCGCAGCGCGGTGGACGCGGGCTGGCGCTCGCACACCGACCAGGTGGGCCAGACCGGCAAGGTGGTCACCCCCAACCTGTACATCGCCTGCGGCATCTCCGGGGCCATCCAGCACCTGGCGGGCATGGGCAGCTCCAAGGTCATCGTGGCCATCAACAAGGACCCCGACGCCCCCATCCACACCAAGGCCGACTACTGCGTGGTGGGCGATCTGTTCGACGTGGTGCCCGAGCTGACCAAGGACATCTAGCTCCCGCGCCACCGAGGCAATACAAAAGCCGAGCCCCCGCCCGAACCGGGCGGGGGCTTTTTTGGTTTAGGGGATTGTCGGGCTTCGCTTCGCTCTACCCAACCTACGCCATGGCCAGATTATGTCTTAGCGGCACAGCCAGGGGTTCGTGGGCAAGGCGCCCGGCGAGCGAAAGGCGCAGCTGTAGCCGAGCCTACAGCGAGCCTTGAGCGATGCCGGCAACACCGCCCACGGGCGCCTGGCGCAGCCGCCCGGCTAATCCAGATCGACGGGACTCTTGCACTGATTACACCGCCCCGCCCCGCGGAAAAGCTTGTTGCCGCAGGTGGGGCAAGTGTAGCGAGCCTCCTCGTCCTCGATCCACTTTTGGGTGCCCACCTCGCGCCAATAAGGGATGGCCCGCAGGATCACCTTCTTGCCCACGGCCATGGGGAAGCGCTCGATGTGCCCGCAGGGAAAGTCGTCGCACTGGTGGCAGCCCTCGTAGCCCTTGGACTTGGTGCAGTCCTTGATGGCGCAGGAGCGGCAAAAGACAAAAGGCTCCTCGGACATACAGCCCTTGCACTTGATGTCGGCCGCGGTCAACTGGTCCCCGCCGGGCAGGGTCCCCTTGCCGGGCTTGCCGCCCTGGTAAAGGCCCACCAAGGCCTGTTTGAATTTCTGGTTGTCGTCGCGGTGGGCCATGTAGATGGCGCACACCCCGCAATAGAGCCCGCAGGGGGCCACAAAATGCGGATTGATCTGCATTCTTGCCGCCCCGGTCAGTTGCCCGCCGTCTGGACCTGGGGCCCCCCGGCGGCCGGGCTGATGAATTTCTGCATGGCCACCACCAGGGCCAGCAAGACCAGGCCCACCGAATCCACCAGCCAGGCGGGGATGACGGCCCCGCCGGGCAGCATGATATCCGGCCAGAACAGCAGGGCCGCCGCGAAGACCAGCATGATGGTTTCCAGCACGGTGGCCTTGCGGAACATATAGCGGTCCAGGGCGGCGGCAAAGGCCACCAGGCCCAGCAGGGTGGTGATCCAGGCCAGGATCACCTCCCAGTGCATCAGCTCATAATCCTTGCCCATACCCAACAGGGGCCGGTAGGCCATGACGATGGGAATGATGTAGAGCCCCTTGGCCAGCTTCCATGAGGTAAAGGCGGTCTGCATGGGGTTGGCCCCGGCCACCCCGGCCCCGGCAAAGGAGGCCAGGGATACCGGCGGGGTCACGTTGGCGTCCTGGGAATACCAGAACACGATCATGTGGGTGACCAGCAGCGGCACCCCCAGGTCCAACAGGGCCGGTCCGGCCAGGGTGGCCAGCACGATGTAGCTGGCGGTCACCGGTAGGCCCATGCCCAACACCAGCGAGGCCGCGCCGATGAGCAGGATGGCCAGGGCCTCGATGCCGAAGGACAGATCCAGCACCAGGCTGGAGAACTTGAGCCCCATGCCGGTTAGGGTCACGGTGCCCACGATGATGCCCGCCGCCGCGCAGGCCACCGACACCATGATGGCGTTCTTGGCCCCGCGCTCCAGGCCGGTGAGGACCATCTTGCCCTCGGCCTTGGCCAGCTCTCCCGCGCTCAGGCGCTGGTCGCTGATGGCCGGCACCATTCCCTTGCTCACGCTCCAGCGCACCAGGTTGGCCAGGATGCTGGCGGCCAGGGTGCTCATCACCGCCACGAATCCGGCCATCATGGGCGAGTAGTTGGCCATGAGCACGTAGACGAGGATGCCCACCGGGATGATGAAGTGCAGGCCGCCCTTGACCACCTTCCAGGCCTTGGGCAGTTTCTCCTTGGGCTGGCCCACGATGCCTTCTTTTTTGGCCTCGAAGTGCACGAACAAGAGCACCGTGAGGTAGTACATGATGGCCGGCACCAGGGCCACCTTGATGATGGTCAGGTAGCTGGTGTTGGTGAACTCGGCCATGAGGAAGGCCCCGGCCCCCATGATGGGGGGCATGAGCTGGCCGCCGGTGGAGGCGGCCGCCTCGATGGCCCCGGCCACGTGGGGGCGGTAGCCCACCCGCTTCATCATGGGGATGGTGAAGGAGCCGGTGGCCACCACGTTGCCCACCGCCGAGCCCGACACCGAGCCCATGAAGCCCGAGGCCAAGACCGCGGTCTTGGCCGGGCCGCCGCTGAAGCGGCCGGTTAGGGCGTAGGCCAGGTCGATGAAGAAGTTGCCCCCGCCGGTGACCTCCAAAAAGGCGCCGAAGAGCACGAAGACGAACACGAAGGTGGCCGCCACCCCCAGGGGCAGGCCGAAGACGCCTTCGGTGGTCAGCCACAGGGTGGTGCTGATGCGCTCGATGCTGTAGGGCTTGTGCAGGAACATGTCCAGCAGGTAGGGCTCGTAGTAGTGGGCGTAGAGCCAGTAGGCCGCCGTGGCCGCGATCACCAGCAAGGTGAGCCAGGACTTGGGCTTGTTGCACAGCCGAGCCACCACCAGGCAGGCCAGCACGGCCATGATGATGTCGCCGGTGGTGTAGGCATACACCAGGGCCGCGAAGCAGATGCCGGCCATGACCCCGCCGATCACCCGGCGGCAGGCCTCCAAGACCAAAATGGTGCCCGCGATGGACACGTAGAGGTCCATGTCCAGCCAGTCGCCCTGGCGGGCGAAGATTTCGTCCAGGTTGGCGCAGATGTAATAGACGCAGTAGCACGAGGCCAGGACCAGGAGCCAGTCCAGCAGCAGCCAGATGCTGAAGCGGTCCTTGCGGGCCCCGTCGAAGGGCGGCTGCAACAGGTAGGTCAGGCTGAGGATGGCCCCCAGGTGCACCGAGCGCTGCACCAGGGCGGTGAGGGCCGTGATCCCGGCGGTGTAGAGCTGGTAAAGGCTCAGGGCCACCGCCAGCACCATGACCACCTTGGCCATGGTGTGCACCAGGGCCTGGTTGGGGCCATGCTTGTCCGCCACGCTGTTTACTTGGGTGCTTGAAGGCATCTAGGGCTCCTGTGTCCTGGTGGGAGTCGCCCGGTGGGGCCAGGCCCACCGCCAGAGGCGGTGGAGCAGGCTTACCGGCCTGGCGCTGAATTGCACCGCCTGGTGCGGGGCCAGGGCCGACAGATTGACGGCCGTGCCTCGCCACAAGACGGTGTGGTCCACTCCGGGGCTGCCCACCCTGAGGACGAAGTCCCCGGTGGGCTGATGCATGTCGGTGATGACCTCGTAGGGGCCGCGCATGATCATGCGGCCCACCCCGGGCATTTTGCCCATTCCCGCGCCGAACTTCAGGTAGCGCTCTTCCTCGATATAGATGCGCCCGGCCGCGTCAACGCTGTGCACTTCCCAGATGGGGGCGTTTTCCACGGAGTGATAGTAGTGCACGGTGAAGCGCTCCCCGGGCCGGAGCGGCAACACCAACAGAGGCTCCCCGCCACGCGGGGTGATCCTGAGCTCCAGCCCGCCGGGGGCCAGGGCCAGGACCAAAAGGCCAAGGACCGCCCCGGCCAGCCCCCACAGGGCCGGCCGGAGCAGCCGTTTGGGTTCACGCATTTAGGGCATCAGGATGTTGGGTACCGTGATACCGCGCTCCTTGAGGGCCTTGACGGTGCCCGGATGCAGCGGGATGGGGCTGTACTTGACCGCGTTCTCCGGGGTGGTGTAGGCCGCCGAGGGGTGGATCTTCATCAGGTAGTCCCGGTGATTCCACAGGGCGTTGACCAGGTTGTAGACCAACTCGGTGTCCAGGGACTTCTGCACGATCATCACGTTCCACACGCCGATGGTGGGCACCGGCTTGTCCACGCCGCGATACACGCCGGTGCTCAAATCCACCGCCGCGTAGGTCTTATTGGCGGCCAATACCTTGGCCTGCTGCTTCGCGGTGATGGGCAGGATGCGGATGTCGTGGGTGGTGGCCAGGTCCATGATGGAGCTGGTGCCCGGGCCCACCGACCAGAAGCCCACCTCGATGGTGCCGTCGCGCAGGGCGTTGGCGGTCTCGGTGAAGCTCAGGCGCTTGTCGCTGTAGGAGTCCAGGGGAATGCCCAGGGCCTTGAGCACCGCCTCGGACATGAAGTTGGTGCCGCTGCCCGGGCTGCCGGTGGACACGCTCTTGCCCTTGATCTGGGTGATGTCGGTGATGGGGCTTTTCTTGAGCACCACCACCTGCAGCAGGTTGGGGTACATGATGGCCATGCCCAGGATGCGGTGCTTCTTGCCCCGGAACTTGCTGGTGCCCTGGAAGCCGGCCTTGGCCACGTCGCCCATGACCTCGCCGATGACCGTCTCGCCCTTGTCGGCCAGCTTGACGTTTTCCACGCTGGCCCCGGTGACCTCGGCCACCGCCTTCACGCCCTTGACGTACTTGGACCAGATTTCGGCCACGCCGCCGCCGTAGGGATAGTAGATGCCCCCGGTGCCGCCGGTGCCGATGCCGATAAAGGTGGTGCTCATGGCGATGCCGGCGCCCAGCAGAAGGGCCATCGCAATGGCCATAATTACGCTAAATTTTTTCATGGGTCGATCCTCCTTGCGCCCTGGTTACTTGGCCATGGCCTTGACGATCAGCTCCATGCCCGTGGGGGGCATGTCCTGACCTTTGAAGAAATAGGTGAAGCCGGCGGTGGCGCCGGGCTTGACCAGACCTTTTTTGGTTTTGCGGGGGATTAGGCCACCCACGGCCTTGCCGTTGTCCAGGAAGATGTTCACCCGGAAGCGCTGGTCATCGCTGGAGACGTTTTTGAGGGTGACCTTGACCGCCAGGGATTTGGCGCCGTCGTAGGTTTTATAGGAACACTCCAGGCCGACAAGCTGGGCCTCCGGGGCCACGGAGGTGACCACCTTGCCCCCAACCGCGCAGGAGAGATATCTTGCCGGGGCCGGCTTGGCCGCCTCCTCCTTCATGGTGGCGCAGCCGGCCAAGGCGAGGGCCAAGGCCACACACGCGGCCAATAGCCCCATCAGCATCACTTTGGTGATTCTCATGCTTCTTTCCTCCCGTCCTGGTTTGGGAAACAAAAACTTCCATCAGCAGGCCTTGCGCTTGGCCTGTCCCCGGCCTACCTCCACCCCCATGCTGCGGTAAAGCTCGAGCAGGGTCTGCAGGTCGGCGGTGGTCAGCCGGTGGGCCTCCTCGGCCTGTCCAGCCCGGATGGCGTCCATGATCTTTTGGTGATAATCATGCACTACCAGGCTGACTTGCCGATTCAGCTTGCCCCGCAGGCTCTCCACCAGGATGCTCATTACCGTGTCGCACAACAGGCTGAGCAGGGGATTGCCGGCCAAGGCCACCAGACGACGGTGGAATTCCAGGTTGTGTACTCGAAGCGTCTGGGAATCGTCGGTTTTCTCGTGGGCCTTTTCCAGCACCTCGGCCAGACGGGCCAACCCGGCGGAATTGTTCCGCTGGGCGGCCAGGGCCGCCGCCGGAGGCTCCAACAAAAGCCGCATCTCGAACAGATCGTTGAGAGTTATGTCGCCGCCCGCCAGGAGATTTTGGATGGAGGCCACCAGGGGCTTGTCCAGGTCGTGGCACACGAAGGTGCCGCCGCCGGCGCCTTTTTGCACCCTGAGGATCCCGGCCATTTCCAGGGTGCGGATGGCCTCGCGAACCACCACCCGGCTCACCCCGTATTGCTCGGCCAGCTCGCGCTCCGGCGGAAGCTGTTGATCCTCTTCCAACAATCCAGCAAAGATTTGCCCCCGGATGGCCTCGGCCACCTCTTCATAGGCTTTCTTGCGCCGGTTGGTCTGCAACAGTGCGTCCCTCGGGTTTCCCCTACGATGATGCGGGCGGGCAACGATCAGATTTACCAGGGTAGGTCTAACCTTAGACCAGATGTATTGTGCCAACCATGGGCCTTGCTTGTCAATGGTTGGGTTGACCGAATCGGCGCCTGCGCCTAGACTTGGCCCATGTCCGCCGAGCACGCCGCCTCGGCCCCGCCCGGCCCTCCCTGGCGCCTGGCCCTGGGCCGCAGTTGGGAGCGGGGCCGCAAGTTCTTGTGGTTCCTGCTCATCAACATTTTGCCCCTGTACCTGGCCAGCGATCTTTTGGTGGCCAGCGGGGCCCTGGCCAAGATCAGCGGCTTTTTGGCACCGGTGATGAACCTGTGGGGCCTGCCCCCGGAGGCGGCGGCGGTCTTGGTGGCGGGCATGCTGGTGAACCTCTACGCCGCCACCGCCGTGGCCGCGCCCCTGGCCCTTAGCTGGCAGCAGGTCAGCGTGCTGGGGCTCATCCTGGGCATCGCCCACAGCCTGATCATCGAGGCGGTGGTGGTGCGCCAGCTGACCCCCCGCTACCACGCCCTGACCCTGTTGCGCGTCGTGCTGGGCCTGGGCGCGGGCTGGCTCCTGGCCTTGGCGCTATGCTGAACCAGCTTATCGCCATGTTGCCCGGGGCGGCCGGCAAGGGCCTGGTGCTGTGCGCCGAGCTGGCCCTGGTGGTGCTGCCGCTGATCGTGGGCTACGAGATGGCCAAGGCCTACGGGGTGTTCGAGCGCCCCTGGACCAGGCTGCGCCCCGCTCTGGCGGCCATCGGCCTGGGGCCCGGCGGCCTGGTGCCCCTGTTGGCCGGGGTGTTTTTGGGTCTGCTCTACGGGGCGGGCATCCTGGTTTCGGTGAGCCGCGACGAGGGCCTGGCCGACAGCGAACGTTTGGCCCTGGCCGTGTTTCTGGTTACCTGCCACGCGGTGGTGGAAGACACCGCCCTGTTCGTGATACTGGGGGGGAGCGCTTTTTGGATTCTGGCCCCGCGCCTTTTTCTGGCCCTGGGGCTCACCGCCTGGCTGGCCCGGCGGGGCCGGAGCCGCAACTGAACCGAGGGGAGAAAACGATGGCCATACACCGCCATGATTTCGTGGAAGAATACACCGGCCTGGTGGGCTTCGGCCTGGACCGGCCCACCGACGAGGCCACCGTGCTGGTCTACTTGCAGAAGTTTTCCGACGACGAGTGCATGGCCGCCATCCTGCCCCGGCTGAGCCAGGAAGAGCTGGCCATGCTCTTCGACACGGTGAGCGACCTGTTGCGCCGCCACCTGGAAGAAGAGGAATATCACGCCAAGTTTCTGAAGGACCCCGAGCCCCATCACCACGCGCCCGTGGAGGAATAGCCCCATGAGCTCCGAGGAAAAACTGCCCCGCCAACTGGCCCTGGTGCGCGGCATCCTGGACGGCGCCTTTTTCAGCCCCTTGCGCAGCCTGGACTGGCCCGCCTTCTGCTTCGACCAGCCCGGCCTCCTGGGCCTGGAAGAGGAAGAGGCCTTTGACCTGTACGTGCGCGGGTCCCTGGCCGCCGAGACGATCTACCCCGAGCTGTGCGAGGGCCGCGAGCCCCTGGCCTGGATATGGTCCATGCCCGAGCCCGGCCCGGTGTTGGCCCACGCCCTGGCCAACCTGCGCTCGGACCGCCCCTTTCTCTTCCACCGCCTGATCTATTCCCTGGCCCCGGTGAAACAGGGCGAGCTGTCCCCGGAGAGCTTCGAGCTGGTGGAGGACTACCTGGCCGCCGCCCTGGGCGAGGGTTCGGGCCTCCGGGAGGCGGCGGCCGACGAGGTGGCCACCCTCACCCGGCGGGCCCTGATGGCGGCGGGGCAAACCGGCGAGGAGCCCGATCCCCTCTTGGCCGAGGCCGCGGCCAAGGTGCTCGCCCAGGCCCGGGCGGCCGAGGTGATGAGCGACGCCGAGCTACTCACCTGGCTCACCCTGGGCGGAGGCCTGGAGGGAGTGGATCCGGAGATGGCCCCGGCGGTGTGCGCCCTGGCCTGGTCCGGCTGGTGCGGGGCCGTGGTGGGCGCGCCGCCCGACCTGGCCCTGCTGACTCGCCTCAGGCCCAGCCTGGTGCTCTCCCCCAGCGAGCTGGCCCTGCACACCCCCCAACTGGCGGGGGCGGGCCAGGTGATCACCGCCCGCTGCCCCTATTGCCAGACCGACAACACGCTGGTGCTGGGCAAGGAGGTGGCCGAGCGGGTACGCTGCCCCCACCTGATCTACGTGGGCACCAGCGACGAGGCCCATCTGCTGCGCGCGGTGCAGGGCTTCGACCTGGGCCAGGACTTTTTGAACCTGCTGGAAAGCTACTACCAGTCCCCGTCGGACTTCGAGCTGTTCGCCACCATCGTGGACGACCTTTACGAGATGCTCTGTTCCCAGGGCCGCCTGGCCGCCGCGCCGGTGAGCAGCGAGGGAACCCAGGGCTTTTATTATCTCAAGGCGTTTTTTGCCGGGCCCGCGCCGGAGCAAGAGGAAGAGAGCGTGCACTGATGAGCCTGATCGAGTTGCTGGACGCCCTGTGTCCGCCCCTGGGCCCTCCGGGGCGCGAGGACGACATCCGTGCGGTGGTGCGCGCGATAGTGGAGCCCCTGGCCCACCGGGTGGAGGTGGACCGCCTGGGCAACCTGCGGGTCTGGTGGGGAGACCCACAGGCCCGGCCCCTGGTGATGCTGGACGCCCACCTGGACGAGGTGGCTCTGATCGTGCAGCACATCGACGAACAGGGCTTCATCCGGGTGGCTCCCCTGGGCGGCTTGGACCGCCGCCTGCTGCCCGGCTCCAAGGTGATCCTGCAGCCCGCGCCGGGCCAGAGCCTGGGGGCGGTGTGCGGCCTCTTGCCCCCCCATGTGAGCGGAGGCAAGGGCGAGGAAAAGTCCCAGCCCTGGGAGCAGATATTTTTGGACGCCGGCCTGGGCAGCGCGGCCGAGGCGGCCCAGGCGGGCCTGGAGATCGGCACCTGCGGGGTGTTGGACCTGGGCCACGGCCCCCTGGGCCGGGGCTATTACCACGCCCGCAACCTGGACAACCGGGCCGGGTGCGCGGTCTTGGTATGGCTGCTGCGGCGTCTGGCCGCGGAGCAACGCGAGCTGGGCTTCGGCCTGGTCATGAACTTCTCGGTGGCAGAGGAGGTGGGCCTTAGGGGCGCCATCACCGCCGCCTTTGACCTGGCCCCGGACCTGGCCCTGGCCGTGGAGTCCACGGTGGGCGAGACCCCCGGAGTGGAAGCGGCCCGCACCCCCACCCGGCTGGGCCAAGGCCCGGCGATCACCGTGGCCGACGGGCGCATCGTGGTGCCCCGGGCGGTGGTGGATTCCCTGGAGGCGGCGGGCCGGGAGGCGGGCATCGCCTGCCAGCGCAAGCGTCCGCCCTTTGGCGGCACCAACGCCGGGGCCATCCACCTGAGCCGGGGCGGGGTGCTTACCGGGGTGGTGAGCGTGCCCACCCGCTATATCCACAGCCCGGCCTCGGTGCTCAAGCTCAGCGACCTGGAACAGTTGGGCGAGCTGGTGTGGGCCTGGTTGGGCCGGGCGGGAGAGTTGTTGTGAGCTGGGAGTTCCCCCCCTGGTACCAACTGACCCCCATGGAGGTGCTGGGGCCGCGCCGGGAGCGCATCGCCAACCTGTGCGCCATGCAAGACCTGGACGGCATGCTGCTCACCGACGCCTACGACGTGTTTTATGCCAGCGGCACCAGCCAGCAGGGCCTGGTGCTCATCCCGGCCAAGGGCGAGCCCCTGGTACTCATGCGCCGCCACGCCGAGCGGGCCGCGGCCGAAAGCCCCTGGCCGGTGACCCTCATCAAGGGGCTCACCGAGGCGGCGGACTTTCTCCTGGCCGTTTTGCCCCGGCGGGCCCGCCTGGGCCTGACCCTGGACGTCATGCCCGCCGTGGATTATTTGGGCTGGCAAAAGCGCCTGCCCGAGCGGGAGCTGATCGACGCCACCGGCCTGTGGCTGGACCTCAAGGCGGTCAAGGACGCCTGGGAACTGGAGCGCATGGCCGAGGCGGGGCGGCTGGCCGCCTCCATCTACGCCGCCCTGCCGGGCATCATCCGGCCGGGCATGAGCGAGGCCGAGCTGGCCGGCGAGATGCAGCGGTTGGCCATGGCCGGGGGATCCATCGACCAACTGCGCTCGCGCCACGCCTATCACCAGACCTATTCCTGGCACATCGCCTCCGGCCCGGAGGGCAACCTGCCCAGCGCCATGGACGCGCCCTTCAACGGCTGGGGGCTGTCCCCGGCCTTTCCCCTGGGGGCCAGCCACCGGCGCTTCCGGCCGGGCGAGCCCATCAACGTGGACTTCGGGGTTAGCCTGAATGGCTACCAGACCGACCAGACCCGCACCTACGTCTTGGGCCCCGCCCCGGCCGAGGTGCGCGCGGCCCACGCCTGTCTGGAAGAGATCGAGGCCGCGCTGGTCGCGGGCCTGGCGCCCGGCGCGGTGAGCGGCGAGCTCTACGAGACGAGCCTGGAGATCGCCGCCCGCCACGGCCTGAGCGACGGCTACCTGGGGCGCCCGGGCCACAAGATCCGCTTCGCGGCCCACGGGGTGGGCCAGGAACTGGGCACCCCGCCCTATGTCCTGGAGGGCTCCCGCGCGGTGGTGCGCGCGGGCGAAACTTACGCCCTGGAGCTGAAGATCCTCACCCCCCAGGGACCGGTGGGCCTGGAGAGCACCGTGGCGGTGCGGGACTCGGGCCCGGCCCTGAACCTGACCCCCGAGCCCAGCGTGTTGACCGAAATACCCGTGGAGACCACATGAAACGCATCAACCCCGAATGGGTGAAGGCCGTCCAGAGCGGGGTGAACCCCTGCCCCTACTTTGACCTGCAATCCATGCGCATCGTGGACATCGCCTGGGGCTGGGCCCGCGTGGAGATAGAGCTGGGCCGCAAGCATCTCCAGCCCTTCGGCGTGGTGCACGGCGGGGTGATCGCCACCATCGCCGACGCGGCGGGTTTCTGGGGGGTCTACAGCCAGATGGAGCCCGGACAGGCCATGACTACGGTGGAGCTCAAGGTGAACTACCTGGCCCCCACCAAGGACCAGGGCAAGCTCATCGGCGAGGGACGCTGCATCAAGCTGGGGCGCACCCTGGGCCTGGGCGAGGCCACGATCAGCAATTCGGCGGGCAAGGTGGTGGCCCACGCCACCACCACCCTGATGGTGGTGCCCCACCTGAGCCTGGTGAACCAGGACCAGTTGCCGGAAAAGTTCCTGGACTGAGCCGACCGGCTTGGCCGGCCCAAATTCCTCCGAAAACTTGACAATGGGCGCCGAGGCCTGCCAGCCTGATAATTGATAACTGTTTTCCACTAAGCAAGGGCGCTATTTGACCAGACGCCAGCCAGCCGTGGACCAGCGCGCCCAGGCGCGCGTGGAGGAGATGACCCAGGCCCTGCGCCAAGCGGGCCAGAGGATCACCCCCCAACGGCTGGCCGTGCTCGAAATCCTGGCCGGCAGCGATGAGCATCCCAGCGTGGAGAGGATCTACGAGCAGGTGGCGCGGGAGTTCCCCACCACCAGCCTGGCCACCGTGTACAAGACCCTGGCCTTGCTCAAGTCCCTGGATCAGGTGTTGGAGTTGGGCTTTGCCCACTGGGGCAGCCGCTATGACGGCAAACAGCCCCAACCCCATCCTCACGCCGTATGCCTGCGCTGCGGCGCCATAGCCGACCCCGACCTGCCCCAGGCACAGGAGATGGCCCGGGAAATGGCCCGCCGCTCGGGCTACCAGATAGAGCGGCATCAACTTGACTTTTTCGGTCTCTGCCCCGACTGCCGCAAAAAGAAATGAATTTCGGTTTCGCGATCGGACCCGAGTTATAATAATTGTTATCTACGGAAAATCATTTTCCTTAGATAATTACTTGCATATACTCGGCGACCAACCAGAAGCCAAAGGAGACGCTTCCATGTCCGAAAAGAAAAGACCCCTGACCACGGCTTTCGGCCAGCCGGTGGGCGACGACCAGCACAGCCTGACCGCCGGACCCCGGGGGCCCATCCTGATGCAGGACTATCACGTCCTGGAAAAACTGGGACACTTCGACCGCGAGCGCATCCCCGAGCGGGTGGTGCACGCCAAGGGCGCGGGCGCCTACGGATATTTCGAGGTGACCGCCGACGTGAGCCAGTACACCAAGGCCAAGTTCTTGAGCGAGGTGGGCAAGAAGACCGACGTGTTCGCCCGCTTCTCCACCGTGGGCGGCGAGCGGGGCTCGGCCGACGCGGCCCGCGACCCCCGCGGCTTTGCCCTGAAGTTCTACACCGAAGAAGGCAACTACGACATGGTGGGCAACAACACCCCCGTGTTCTTCATCCGCGACGTTATCAAGTTCCCGGACTTCATCCACACCCAGAAGCGCAACCCGGCCACCAACCTGCCGGACCCGGACATGTTCTGGGACTTCCTGTCGCTGACCCCCGAGTCGGCCCACCAGGTGACGGTGCTCTTCTCGGATCGGGGCACCCCGGCCACCTACCGCAACATGAACGGCTATTCCAGCCACACCTACAAGTGGTACAACGCCGCCGGCGACTATTTTTGGGTGCAGTACCACTTCAAGACCGACCAGGGCATCAAAAACCTGACCCGCCAAGAGTCGGAGATGCTAAAGGGCAAGGACCCGGACCACGCCACTCGCGACCTGCACAACGCCATCGCCCAGGGCGACTACCCCTCCTGGACCCTGGAGATGCAGATACTCACCCCCGAGCAGGCCAAGGACTTCAAGTGGGACATCCTGGACATCACCAAGGTGTGGCCCCACGGCGAGGTGCCGCCCATCAAGGTGGGCAAGCTGGTCTTAAACCGCAACCCGGTGAACTACTTCGCCGAGGTGGAGCAGGCCGCCTTCTGCCCCGGCAACCTGGTGCCGGGCATCGCCATAAGCCCGGACAAAATGCTCCAAGGCCGGGTGTTCTCCTACCATGACACCCACATCCACCGCCTGGGCCCCAACTATCACCTGATCCCGGTGAACCAGGCCAAGCATCACCCGGAAAACAACTACCAACGCGACGGCTTCATGCGAGTGGACGACGGCGGGGGCAGCGGGCCCAACTACTACCCCAACAGTTTCGGCGGCCCGGCCCCGGACCCGGCGGCCCAGGAACCGGCCATCCCCCTGGAAGGCGACGGCGACCACTACGAATACGCCTTTGACAACGACGACTTCGTGCAGCCGGGCAACCTGTATCGCAACGTGATGACCGACGAGGCCAGGGAGCACCTGGTGGGCAACATCGTGGACCATCTGGGCGGCGCGGCCAAGCGCATCCAGGAACGCCAGGCGGCGGTGTTTTTCAAGTGCGATGCGGACTACGGCACCAAGGTGGCCCAGGGCCTGGGCCTGGACGTGAACCGGGTCAAGGAGTTGGCCGCCATGAGCAACGAACAGCGGGCCGCGGCCACGGCCAAGTAACCCCGCTCATCCGCTAAAACCAAAAGCCGTCCGCCGTTTTGCGGCGGGCGGCTTTTTAAGTGTGGCGGACGCGGGGCTATGACTCCGCCTCGGCGCCCTCCAGGAAGGTGGTCCAGGCCTCCTCCAGGATGGGCATCTTCACCCGGCGGGCGGCGGCCATCTTGACGGCCAGGTCCAGATCGTTCCAGGCGATGAGCGGGCGGTCTTCCTCGGCCCATTGGCGGGCCAGGCGGCGGGCCGCGGAGGGCGCCCCCTTGCCCCGGCGGGCCTGGCTGCCCACCCGGCGGCCGAACTCGCGGGCCTGGCCGCCCAGGCCGCTGGCCGCGAAGGCGGCCGACCAGGCGGCGCTGGCCGCGCTGAAGCTGCTCTCCGAGCCGCCCAGGGCCCGGGCCAGGACGATGGCCTCGGCCGAGGCGTCGGCCAGGTAGACCCCCGCCGTGGCCGCCCGGTTCATGCGCTCCATCCGGGTGAGATAACCCGCCCACATGCCGTAGACCCGCGAGAGCACCCCGGCCAGGTTCACCCCCACCGGGTCCTCGCTCACCGCCACGGAGATGGGAGCCATGGTGAACAGCTTGGCCAGCTCGTCGCGCTCGGCGGCCGGACCGGCCAGCACCAGACGTCCGCTACGGCCTTCCATCAGGTCGCCGGTGCCCACCGCCCCGCCCATGGCGTAGACCGTCACGTCGCCCCGCCCGGCCCGGGCGGCCATCTGGCGCACCAGGGCCACCGGCAGATAGGGCGGCTCCGGGGCCAGGCCCCGGCTGGCCACTACCAACTTGACCCCCTGCTCGGCGTGGGCCAACAGCACCCGCACCTGCTCGGCCAGGTGGCCGGCCGGGCAGGCCAACACCACCTCGGTGGCCTTTTTGAAGGCGCTGGGCGGGTCGGAGGTGACAAAGGCGTTCTTGGGTAGGCGCTGCTCGCTGAAGCGGCCCTCGGGGCTGCGCTCGTAGACCAGTTGATCGATGATCTCGCGCCGGGGGTCGTAGAGGGTCAGGCTGGCGTGCAGATAGTGGCGGCCCTCCAACATGCGGTTGCCCAGGTAGTGGGTAAGGGCGAAGCCCCAGTCGCCCGCGCCCACCACCACCAGGTTCTGCTTGGCGTTGGGGGAATACAGGCGGCGGTCGCCGTGGGTGGCGTAGAAGCTAAGGCCCCGGGAGTTGCGCACCTTGGGCAGCTTCTTTTCGTCGCGCAGCAGGGGCCACACCACCCCCCGGCGGCGCAGGGTCTTGAGGCCGTCGGCCACCACCTGGGAAATGGGGTTGTCCCGGATCAAATCTTCCAGGTCCGGCTCCACCCCGAAGGTCTCGCGGTGGTACTCGCTCAGGAGGTCCAGCTCGGCCTGGGCGGCCGCGTTCAGGTCGGAGGCGCCCTGGCGGCGGGCCCTGAGCAGGCCCCGGGCGGTCAGCTGACTGGCCATGACCTTTTTGCCGCGGGCGATGTCGCTGATGGCGGTGAGGGCCACGTATTCGTCCAGCTCCCGGCCCTGGCGGTCGGCGGCGTGGGCCGCTTTTAGCTCGCTGAGCAGGCGGGGCTGGGGCAGGGTCACGTAGGCCCGGCCGTAGAGACCCTGGATGCTGCGCCACATCCAGGAGCGGGGGTGGGCCACCATGCGCCCCAGGGTGGGCAGCGCGCCCAGGCCCCGAATCCAGGTGTAGACCCCCTTGCGGGCGGCCAGGGAGAGGTCTTCGGGCACCGTGGAAAAACTGATGGCCACCGGCTGGACCACCACCTCCTGCTCGCCGGCCAGGGCCCCCCTGAGGGTGACCAGGCGGCGGGGATAGCGCAGGCTGCCATCGCGGCTGCGGGCTCCGCCCGCCCAGGCCTCCAGGAAGATGCCCTGTTGCCCGCCCCGCTCGGCCAGGGCCCGGCAGTAGTTGAACAGGGCGGCCATGTAGGATCGGTCTGCCCCCCGGCGACGCACCACGTAGGAGCCGATCCACAGGATGCGGGCGATGCTCTCGATGGCCATCATGTTGTCGCCCGCGGCGAAGGCCGGCAGGCCCAGCCCGTTTTGGGCCAGCACCGCGGCCAACAGGAACTCGTCCAGATGCGAGGAGTGGTTGATGAGATAAACCACCCCCAGGCCCTGTTCGCGGTACCGCTTCAGCTGGTCCATGTGGGCCAGCTCGCGCCGGTCGGCCGAGGTGAAGCTGGCCGTGGGGTCCCGCTGGCTGAAAAATCCGTTGACCAGGGTCACCACCGCCGATGTGCCGTATTCGTGAATCTCGCGGTCGTAGCGGATGGCGATGGAATCCAGGTTGTGCTCCACCGCCGCGCGGTCCGGCTCCTGGCCCTCGGAGGCGAGTTGGGCCATGGTGAGCTCGGCGGCCCACTGGCGCACCGCCCCGGCCTCTTCCCAGGAGGGAGGCATCTGGCGGAAGTGCTCCAGCCAGGGGCGGCCCGCTTCACTGTGGGACACGTGCTTGAGAAGACGGTAAAAATCCACCCGTCCGGCCTGGCGCACCAGCTGCTTTTTGAAGCTGCGCCCCAGCTTGGACGTAAGGGACAAGGGGAAGGGTTTTTGCTTGGCTGCGGACACGTCATCCTCGCCCGGCCGTTGGGGCCTTTCTGAAAAACGGATGTCCGTAACTGTAGCCTCCTGGCCCGCCTTGTCAAGAATGAACCGGGCTCAGTCCTTGTCTGGGGCCCCCCCGGGGTGTAGATTCGGATTATGTCTATCTACCAAGAAGAACCGCCGAGGTTGAGCCCGGACGAGGCTCTGGAACGGCTCAAGGCCCTGCCCCGTCCCTGGGCCCGGGACTACCTGGCCATGTATTCCAACTGGCTGGGCGGCGTGGTCACCGAGCCCTGGCTCATGAGCGTGCCCCTGGACGACCACCTGGTGCACCGGGGCGACGGGGTGTTCGAGGCCACCAAGTGCCTGAACGGGCGCATCTACCTGTTCGAGCGCCATTTGGAGCGCCTCAAGCGCTCGGCCACCTCCATCCACCTGGAGATGCCCCTGACCCGGCGGGAGCTTACCGCCCTGGCCGTGGCGGTGATCAAGGCGGGGGGCCAGCGCGAGTGCATGCTGCGCATCTTCCTGTCGCGGGGGCCGGGCGGCTTCAGCACCAACCCCTACGAATGCCCCCAGGCGGGGGTGTACGTCATGGCCAGCCGCATCCATCCCCCGGCCGAGGAGATCTATGAGCGGGGGGCCAATCTGGGAGTGAGCCAGGTGCCGGCCAAGAGCGGCTTTTTCGCGGGGGTCAAATCCTGCAACTACCTGCCCAACGTGCTGCTCAAGCGCGAGGCCATCACCCACGGCTGGGACTTCGCCATCTGCCTGGACCCGGAGGGCTATTTGGCCGAAGGCTCCACCGAGAACATGGGCCTGGTGGACCGCGAGGGGGTTTTGCTCCTGCCGCCGCCGGACAACATCCTGGAAGGCACCACCGCCAAGCGCACGGTGGAGCTGGCCGCCGGGCTGGTGGAGCGCGGCGAGCTGGCCGGGGTGGTCCGGCGTCACCTGGGGGTGGAGGAGTTGAGCACCGCCGCCGAGGTGCTACTCTTTGGCACCACCCTGGACGTGCTGCCGGTATGCCGCATCGACGGCAAGCCGGTGGGCGACGGTCAGGTGGGGCCGGTGGCCAAAAAGCTGCGGGCCCTGATCCTGGACGACATCGCCAATAATCCCGAGATGTCCACGGCGGTTTGGGAATAACGGCGGCTGCGCCAGACGCCCCATAGCCGCGTTGCCGGCAAGGTGGGCAGGATCAAGAAATCAAAAAACGTGTAGGTTGGCGTAGAGGGCGCAAGCCCGCAACCCAACAATTGCTTATGAACAGGCACCTCAAGGTGTTGGGTTTCGCTTCGCTCTACCTAACCTACCAAAGATCATTGCGCCGCTGATTCCGATGGTCGAGACCAACCCCAGCCATTCCACCCACAGAGACAAGCAGGACACGATGGTGTATTTTGAATCAAGGGCAATGCACCGCCCTTCTACTCCTGCCTGAACTCACGGTGCGACCAGCATCGAACCACACATGCAGGGGACGAGCATGTCTATTCTAGAGCCCATCGAGGAGAGCCCACGCAGCCTGTACCAAGCGGTCTATGCGCCGGTCAAGGCCGAGATCATCCTGGCCGGGATCAAAGTGGGACTTTTTAGCCATCTGCAAGAACCCATCAGCGCAGCCGCCCTGGTGGACAAGCTGGGCTGGGAGCCAAGGGCAACCGAAATACTGCTCAATGGCCTGGCTTCTGCCGATATCTTGCTAAAGCAAAACGGTCTGTTCTCCAACAGCCTCGAGGCCTCGCGTTTTCTGGTCCCCGGCAGGCCCACCTATTTGGGAGATCATCTGCTCAACACCCACCGCATGGTGACCGGCGGGCTCGTCGGCCTGCCCGAGCGCCTGCGCAATGACACGCCTCCCCAAACCCAGCAAACCGGCCAATCCGGCCCAACCGACTGGTCGGCCATGGCCGAGGGCATGGCCAATTCGGCCCGGGCGGGGCGGGTGCAGATGGTGCTGCCTCTGGTACTGGGACTGCCCGAGTTCACCACCTTCCGCAAAATGCTGGACCTGGGCGGCGGGCCGGGCCTGCTGTGCATCGCCATGGTGCAGGCCCATCCCTCCATGCGCGGGGTGGTCTTTGACAATCCGGCTGTGGGTGACCAAGCTCGCCAGTACATACAAGAGCACGGCCTCACAGATCGTGTCACCTTTTTGGGCGGCGACTACATGAGCGATTCCCTCGGCTCGGGCTACGACCTGGTCTGGGCCAGCGCCTCGCTGAATTACTGCGGCGAGCGGCTCGACGAGCTGGTGGCCAAGGTCTACAACGCCCTGGAGCATGGCGGAGTCTTCGCCGTGTTGCAGGAGGGCCTGACCCACGAGGGCACCAAGCCCTCGGAGATGGTGCTGCCCATGCTGGCCTGGCGGCTGGGCTCGGACGAGGGAATCAATTTCGCGCAAGGACAGATCGCCCAAGCCATGCTGGAGGCCGGTTTCCGCTCGGTGCGTTCGCGCACCGTGCAAACCCTGCACGGCCCCATGGACTTTGACGTGGCCCGGAAATAGGAGCGCAACGGTTCGGTCAAAAAAATAGCCGGGCGTTGGGATGCTACAAACCAACGCCCGGCGCAAAACTGCTGTCGGAACTTTACTTCAGCTCGACCTCCACGAAACTGAACTCGCGCTCCCCCGCGTTGATGGTGTTGTGGCTCACCCCGGCCGGGCGGGCGTAGGTGGCTCCCGCCTGCAAGCCGACCTCTTTCGTCCCGTCGGCGTCTTGCAGGCGCAGCACTCCGTCGGTAAGCGGCACCACCACATAGTCCAGAGGGTGCACGTGATGCCCCGTTGCCCCGCCGGGAGGCAGCCGCCACAAGGTCGCTTTCACCCGCTCATTATCCACTTGCACCGTTGACGTCACTTGCATTTGCGCTCTCTTTTCGGGCTGGGGAAAAAATCGAACCGGAAGGCCCACGCCTCCCGGTTTCGCCGTTTGGGATGCCTTATACCAGCAAACTCACTGTCCCTCATCCGGCTTGGTCTGGCTGGTATCCTCGGCCTGCTCGCGGGCCTTTTTGCGCGCCGCCTTGAGCTTGGCCGCCTTTCGGCCGCGCACCGCGCCGGAGGAAACATCTTCCACCACGCTCCACCAGCCCACCACCTGGCGAGCCAGGTTACCGATCTGCTTGATCAGCTCCCCGGCGGTGTCGCGGTCCTTGAACACGAAGTGCTCGCCCTCCACGTCCACGCTCACCGTGGCCCCCACCTTGAGCGGGGGCTCCATGCGCCCGTGGGCCAGGATCACCGAGCCGTCGGCCAGCTTCACGTAGCCCAGGCTCAGCGGGGCCTCGAAGCCCGGCGGGGGGTTGTAGAGCTCGGTCCAGGTGAGCAAAGCGCCCCGCCCCGGCTTGAGGCTCTGGGGCAGCAGCAGGGGGCGGCTGGGAACCAGGGCGGGCTGGTAGTCCAACTCCTCGGCCACCTGCCAGGTCCGCTTGCGGTCGGTGCGGGTGACGATGGTCACCAGGTTGTTGTTGGCCAGGCCGCCGATGGACTGGGCCAGGCCCACGTCCACCTTGTTTAGCTGGCGCGGGGGGTCCACCCGGCCGCTCATCTGCCAGGCCAGCTCCACCACCTGGGCCAGCCCCGAGGCCCCCACCGGGTGGCCCCGGGCCTTGAGCCCGCCCGAGGCGTTGATCGGCAGCGCCCCGTCGCGCCCGGTCTCGCCCTCCAGGGCCGCCCGCCAGCCCTGGCCCGGCGGGAAGAAGCCCAGGTCCTCGCTGCCGATGATCTCGAAGATGGTGAAGGCGTCGTGCACCTCGGCCAAGTCCACCTCGCCGGGCCCCAGCCCGGCCATCTGATAGGCCTTCACGGCCGCCTGCTTGGTGGAGTTGAAGGAGGTGAAGGCCCCCCGGCGGCCTACGGCCAGGGTGTCGGTGGCGTGGCCCACCCCCACCAGGTTGAGCAGGCCCGGACGGCTGGAGAGCACCATGGCCGCCGCGCCGTCGCTGATGGGCGCGCAATCGTAGATGCGCAGGGGATCGGCCACCAGGCGGCTGGCCAGGTATTGGTCCAGGTCGATGGCCTTTTGGAACTGGGCGTAGGGATTCATGGCCCCGCCGGCGTGGTTCTTGATGGCCACCGCGCCCAGGGCCCGGGTCAGGGTGTCCTCGTCCAGGTCGCTCTCGTGGGCGTAGCGCCGGGCGATCATGGCCGCCAGGGCGGGCATGGTGGCCCCGTAGCTGCGCTCCACCCGGTCGATGACCCGGGCCAGGATGCGGGTGGTCTCGCTGGTGGGCAGGTGGGTCATCTTCTCACCCGCCACCACCAGGGCGTTTTGCACGTAGCCGCTGGCCACGGCGTAGAAGGCGCTCTCCAACACCGCCGCCCCGGTGCTGCTGGCGGTCTCCACCCGCGAGGCCGGGGTGCCGGGCAGGCCCAGTTGGTCGGTGAGCACCGCGGCCAGGTTGGAGTCGCCGGTGAACTCGCCGGGGTCCATGACCCCCAGATACACCGCGTCCACCGCCTCCAGGTCGGCCTGGCTAAGGGCCGCCTCGGCGGCCTCGATCATCATGCTCTCCAGGCTGGCCTCGCGCTTGCCGAAACGGGTAAGCGCCGCGCCGGAGATGAAAACCGGATTGGCCATGGTTCGTCCCGCGATCCGTTTAATTCCCGCATTAGCCCATGTCTTATTTCATGGTAGCACCACCGGCTCCCGGGCCAAGGAAATTCGGCTCTTACCAGAATCGGCGGCCTGGGGTAAGCTAAGTGAGTTAAGAGCAACCACAACCGATCGGGATCGAGATGAAATCAGGCTTCGTGGCCATAATCGGGGCGCCCAACGTGGGCAAGTCCACCTTCTTGAACCAGGCCCTGGGCTTCAAGCTGGCCATCACCAGCGACAAGCCCCAGACCACCCGGCACCGCCTGCTGGGGGTGCACAACCTGCCCGAGGCCCAAATAGTGTTTTTGGACACCCCCGGCATCCACGTGGCCAAGAGCGCCCTGAACCGGCGCATGGTGGCCGCCGCCGAGGAAACCCTGAACGAGGTGGACGCGGTGCTGTTCATGGCCGAGATCACCGCCAAGGGCATGGAGCGAGCCCAGGCCGTAGCCCCCCGCCTGGCCAAGGTGAACGCGCCGGTGATCATGGCCCTGAACAAGATCGACCTGCTGCCCAAGAAGGAGGCCCTGCTGCCGTTGTTGTCGCGGGCCGCCCAGTGGGGCGATTGGAAGGCCCTGGTGCCCATCAGCGCCCAGAACGGCGACGGGGTGGAGGAGCTGCTGGGCGAGCTGACCGAAGTCCTGCCCGAGGGGCCGCCCCTTTTCGACCCCGAGGTGATAACCGACCTGCCGCTGCGCTTTTTGGCCGCCGAGCTGATCCGGGAGAAGGTGTTCCGCCTCACCGGCCAGGAGGTGCCTTACTCCACCGCCGTAACCGTGGACCAGTATTTGGAGCCCGAGGAGGCGGACCGGCCGGTGGCCATCACCGCCACCATCCACGTGGAGCGCGAGGGGCACAAGGGCATCATCATCGGCAAGGGCGGGGCCATGATCAAAAAGATCGGCACCCAGGCCCGCCTGGACCTGGAAAAGCTGGTGGGCGGGCCGGTGTTTTTGGATCTGCTGGTCAGGGTGGAGCCCAAGTGGTCGCGCCAGGAGCAGGGCCTCAAGAAGATGGGCTACTAGCCCTCTAGCAGCCCGAACGATTTTCCCGCGCCGGAGGAGTTCCTCCGGCGCGGTTTTTCTTACCAGTTGAGGAGTTTCTTTGCCGCGTTGAGGCCCTCCTGCACCATGTCGCCGCTCTGGCTCTGGGAGCCGTCCTGGGGCTGGCCCGAGGCCGGGGCGCTCTTGCCGGCCTGCTGTTGGGCCGCATGCTGCTGGGCCTGCGCCTCCTTGGCCTGGCGGGAGGCGTCCTGCATGGCCTGGCTCTGCTTCTTGCCGAAATCCGGGTCCTTGAGCATGTCCATGACCTGCTTGGCCATCTGACGCTGCTGGTTGTCGGCCTCCTGGTTGAACACCGGCTTGATGCCCGGCGGGGGCGCTAGCTTGTCGGCGGGGATCGGCACCCCGGTACGCACCTGGGTGGCGGTCAGGTTCATCTGCATGCCCATGATGCCGCCTTCCTGCTTGAGCACCACGCCCTTGCCCTTCCAGGTGTAACTGGTGAGCCCCATCACCTTGACGATCTCCACCGGATGGTTCAAAAAGGTGCCCTGGCTCACCTGAGGCTTGGAGCCTCCCATGGCGGCCAGGAAGTTGCCGCCCATCTGCTCGGCGTTTTTCTTCACCCGCTTTTTCTCGGCCGGGGATAGCTTGTCATACTCCTGGGCCAGGTAGGTGATGTAGTTGCCGGTGTAATAGGCCTCGTTCTTGCCCAGGTCCACGGTGGTGACCCGCTGGGGCTCGGTGATGATTATGGAGTTGTCCTCGCTGCCGAAACCCAGGATCTTGGTAACCACCTTCTTGTGCTCGGCCCGCGTATCGCCCTTGAAGTAGACCGTAGACTGCCCCTGCTGGTTGCCGGAGTAGCTGTAGTTGATGATGGCCGACTTGAAGGGAGGCGGCATCTTGAAGGGGTTGTCGGCGGCGGCCGCTACCGCGGCCAAACCGAGCATCACGGCCAGGGCGGCGGTGGCCAGGCAAACTCTACTGAAGCGCATGATCGATCACTCCCAAAATATCCGGTTATTTGTATGCGCGGGCCTGAATATCAGCGTCTTCATGCTAGGGACAATCGCGGCGCAAGGCAAGCCATATCGATGGCAGCGGCCTTGTTCGGGGGGCCCCGGCCTGTGTTAATCTGAGCCTATAACGGGAGAACGAGCCATGCGCGAGGCCATGCTATACGACAAGACCGGCGACCGGGACCAGGTGCGCTGCCGCCTGTGCGCCCACGGTTGCCTCATCGATCCGGGCAAGCGGGGCATCTGCCAGGTGCGCGAAAACACCGAGGGCACCCTTTACTCCCTGGTCTACGGCAAGCCCATCGCGGGCAACGTGGACCCCATCGAGAAAAAGCCCCTGTTCCACTTTTTGCCCGGCACCACCAGCTACTCCATCGCCACCATCGGCTGCAACTTCCAGTGCGCCTTTTGCCAGAACTGGGACATCAGCCAATACACCCGCGAAGGGGGCAGCGACATTCCCGGCGGCGGGCCCGGCGGGGCCGAGGTGAGCCCCCGACAAATCGTGGAGGCGGCGCAAAGGGCGGGCTGCGCCTCCATCTCCTACACCTACACCGAGCCCACCATCTATTTTGAATACGCTTACGACTGCATGAAGCTGGCCCACCAGGCGGGGCTCAAGAACGTGTTCGTGACCAACGGCTACGAGTCGGCCGATTGCATCGAAGCGTGCCAGGGCCTGCTGGACGCGGCCAACGTGGACCTCAAGGCCATGAGCGACGGCTTTTACCGCCGCGAGTGCAAGGCCTCGCTGCAGCCGGTGCTGGACACCCTGCAGCGCGTGCATCAGGCGGGCATCTGGCTGGAGGTGACCACCCTGCTCATCCCCGGCAAGAACGACTCTCCCCTGGAGCTGACCAAGCTGGCCGAGTTCATCGCCCGGGAGCTTTCCACCGAGGTGCCCTGGCACATCAGCGCCTACACCCCCCGCTACAAATATAGTAAGGGCGGCCCCCAGCGCACCCCGCTGGCCACCCTGGAGATGGCCATGGGCCTGGGCTTACAGGCCGGGCTGAGCTACGTGTATCCGGGTAATCTCTTCGGCCACGACGGCGAGAACACCAAGTGCCCCGGCTGCGGGGAGAAGATCATCGGCCGCCGGGGATACTCGGTGAGCGACCAGGTGGCCAAGACCGGCCTGTGCCCCTCCTGCGCCCAGCCCATTTCCGGGGTGTGGCGCTGATGGGCTCCCCGCCCCATCCCGGCGCGGGCCATCGCGGCCGCCTGCGGGAGAAGTTTTTGACCCACGGCCTGGGCAAGTTCACCGACGAGGAGGCCCTGGAGCTTTTGCTCACCCTGGCCACCCCCCGCCAGGACTGCAAGCAGCAGGCCCGCGGTCTGATGGGTGAGTTCGGCAGCCTGCGGGCGGTGCTGGAGGCCCCGCCCGCCGATCTGGCCCAAATCAAGGGCATCGGCCCCAAGAACATTTTGGGGCTCAAGCTGGTGCCCGCCGTGGCCCGGCGCTATCTGGAAGACCGGCTCATGGACCAGGCGGCCCTGGGCGATCCCGCCCAGGCGGCGGAATACCTGCTGCTGACCATGGGTCCGCTCAAGCAGGAGGTGTTCCGGGTGCTGCTGTTGGACTCCCGCCGCCGGGTGCTGGCCAGCGAGGACCTGTTCAGCGGCACCCTGAACCAGGCGGTGGTCTATCCCCGGGAGGTGGTGGCCAAGGCCCTTGCCGCCGGGGCTTCCGAGGTGGTGGCCGCCCACAACCACCCCAGCGGCGACCCCACCCCCAGCGGGGCGGACCGCCGCTTGACCCGCCAGCTATACTTTGCCTGCCGGGGGGTGGGCCTGGCGCTTCTGGACCACCTGGTGGTGGGGCGCGAGAGCCTGTACAGCTTTAGAGAGCAGGGGGAGATCGTCCTCCTGGCCCGGGAATACGACGCCATGAACCTGGAGGAGACGGCCCCATGAACCCACGCGACCGCCTGATATTCGCCCTGGATGTGGACAACGCCGACGAGGCGGAAGACCTGGTGCGCCTGCTGGCCCCGGAGGTGGGGGTGTTCAAGGTGGGCCTGGAGCTGTTCGTGGCCGCCGGACCTTCGGTGGTGGAGCGGGTGCGACGGGCCGGGGCCCGGGCCATCTTTCTGGACCTGAAGCTGCACGACATCCCGGCCACCATGCGCGCCGCCGCGAGGGCGGCCGCCGGGCTGGGGGTGGATTTGATAACCTGCCACGCCGACCAGGCGGGCATCTTCGCGGACATGGACCTGGGTGGGGCCAAGTTGCTGGGGGTCACGGTGCTCACCAGCTTGGGGAGCCAGGAGCTTAAGGCCATGGGCTATCCGCCCGAGCTGCAAGACCCCCAGGCCCTGGTGCTCCGGCGGGCCTCCCTGGCCCTGGCCGCGGGCTGCGCCGGGGTGGTGTGCTCGGGGCTGGAGGCGGCGGCGGTGCGCAAGGTGTTGGGACTCCAAGCGTTTATCGTCTGCCCCGGCATCCGCCCGGCCAGCGGGGAGGTCCACGACCAAAAGCGGGTGATGACCCCGGAGCGGGCCATCGCCGCCGGGGCCAGCCACATCGTGGTGGGCCGGCCCATCCGCACCGCCGACGACCCCCCGGCCGCCGCCCGGGCCATGGCCGCGGGCATCGCCGAGGGCCTGGCCCAACGCCCGCCTGCTTGACTGCCCTGGGGGCCGCTGGTAGAGTTTAATCGCATTGTTGGAAGGTTAAGAGGTGTCCCGTGGCCGAGGTTATCGACCTTCAAGGACGCAAGGGCAAAGAGAGGCGCATAGCCGAAGGCAGAGCCCGCCGCCGCGCCGAAGCGGTGGCCAGTTCGCTCAGTTGCGGCATGTGCCCCCGGCGTTGCGCCCACTGCGGCCAGCCCGCCGAATTCGTGGCTCCGCCGCCGATGGACGCGCCCTACCCCTTCTGCGAAGTGTGCCAAGAGGAATACGAGGCGTTCCGTCGCTTGGAAAAGGGGGGTGAACCCGAGGCCTTTTGGCACACCCCCCAGTGGGCCACCACTTGGCGCACCTGGCTGGCCCACATGCAGGCCAATCAGGAATTCCGGGGGTCGCCCGCCTTCCTGAAGCTCATGGAGGAACACCTGGACTGAGGGCCGTGAGGGTCTCTCACCTGGGAGGAGGCTGAGGTTATGATCGGCGGGATAGGCATTCCCGAACTTCTTATCATCCTGGTCATCGTCCTTCTGATCTTCGGGGCGGGCAAGCTGCCCCAAATCGGGGGCAACCTCGGCAAGGCCATCAAGAACTTCAAGGGCGGGGTCAAGGAAGACGAGACCGACGAGTTGAAGTCGGCCAAGTCCGAGGAGCTTGAGGACAAAAAGGCCGAAAAAAGCTAGACCCCGTCTTTCGCGAGAGTTTCAGGCCGCCGCGCTCACCACGGCGCGGCGGCCTATTTTTTTGCCCGCGCCGGGTTGCTCCCCCGGCCTGGCAGCAGGGGCTCCAGCCCCAGGCCGGCCAAAAACACCAGGCAGCACAGGGGCCTGGTGAGGAAGCGGCCGTCCGAGGTTACCCAGGTGAGCCCCGCCACCACCAGCGCCGCCCCCAAAAACCCCCACACCAGCCAGGCCTCCCGCCGGGCCGGCCCCGCCCGCCGGGTGTCGACCCAAGCACCACCTCCCGCCCAGAGCAAGCCAAGGAGCGGCGGGAAATTTTTCCACCACCTGTCCCCTAGCCCGGCCGGCCTGGCCGCCGATGGAGACCTTTCCGCCGCAGTGTTGTGGAAAAGTCAATCAACTAATTGGTTATAATAGAAATCATCTTGTTGAAAACTTGTTGATTGGCTATTGAAAAGCCCAAATGACGGTGGAAAACCCGGATGAAAAACGGTTGTTATTCCGGCAGACTCGGTGAAAAACTCGTTGAGTTCACCAAATGGTTGGTGGAAAAACGGCGGGTAATTCCCTGAGAGCGGTTGAAAGGCCGGGGGTAAATGGCGCAAAAATAGCAGGTGGCCGGTGGATAACCCGCCGGGCCCGAGCTTCGAGCCGGGAGGCATAACATGCTCATCGGGGTGCCCAAGGAGATAAAGACCGAGGAATACCGGGTGGCCATGACCCCCGCCGGGGTGCGGATCCTGGTCGCGGCGGGCCATCAGGTGCGGGTGGAGACGGGCGCGGGCCTGGGCGCGGGCATCACCGACGAGGCCTACGCCTCGGCCGGAGCCCGGCTCACCGACGCCGTCGGGGCCTGGGAAGCCGCCATGGTGGTCAAGGTCAAGGAGCCCCTGCCCCCTGAATACGGCTATTTCCGGCCCGGCCTGCTGCTCTACACCTATCTACACCTGGCTGCCCAGCCCGAGCTGACCCACCGCCTGATCCAGGACCGGGTGACGGCGGTGGCCTACGAGACCATCCAACTGCCCGACGGCAGCCTGCCCCTCTTGGAGCCCATGAGCCGGGTGGCCGGGCGCATGGCGGTGCAGGCCGGGGCCCACTACCTGGAGCGCCCCCAGGGCGGGCGAGGGGTGCTCTTGGGCGGGGTGCCCGGAGTGGCCCCCGGCCGGGTGGCCATCCTGGGGGCCGGGACGGTGGGCCACGCGGCCCTGAAGATGGCCCTGGGGCTCCGGGCCCAGGTGACGGTGCTCAACCGCACCGCCCCCCGCCTCAACCACCTGGACGACCTCTACGGCGGGCGGGTGACCACCCTGCTCTCCCTGCCTGAGACGGTGGCCGAGGCCTGCGCGGCCAGCGACCTGGTGATCGGGGCGGTGCTCTCGCCGGGGGCCAGGGCTCCCCAGCTGGTGAGCGAAGAAATGGTCGGGAGCATGCAACCCGGTTCGGTGATCGTGGACGTGGCCATCGACCAGGGCGGCTGCGTGGCCACCATGCGCCCCACCACCCACGCGGACCCGGTGTTCACCGTGCACGGGGTGATCCACTACGGAGTGGCCAACATGCCCGGCGCGGTGGCCCGCACCAGCACTCTGGCCCTGACCGGGGCCACCCTGCCCTACGCCCTGGTGCTGGCCCATGAGGGCCTGGCCGCCGCCCGCCGCGACCCCGCCCTGGCCCTGGGGGTCAACACGGCCGGCGGGCTGTTGGTGCATCCGGCGGTGGCCGCCGCCCTGGGCCAAAGCGCCGCGCCCCTGGAGCAGGCTCTCTGAGCCCGCGCCGAGGCCGCGCTTCCAGCGGTTTCGGGTGCGCATGGCGAAAACCAGCCCTGAAAAACGACGGGTTGCCGGGGGGTGAAATTTTTTTTGAACCCCCTCCCTGGGCCGGGACACCATCTTTGGTCATATTTCCCGGTAGTTATCCGCCGCCTTAATCCAATGAGATTAATTTGGGCGAAAAACGCCGAAATATCGCGATAATCGTCGAAAATAGGATTACGCCTATGTGGCCAAAATATGGCACAGTTGTGACATTATTGAGAAACTCAAGCGTGGATGGAGCTTAGCCCAACTGCCCACAGAGGCCTTCATTCAGGCACCTACAGAAATTGTCCTTCGATTTACAGTGAAACCAAATGGTTATCATTGTGGTCAAGTGGAGGAAGCTTACGGGCCACGCCGAGATATATCAAGATTGACCGCTGGTGGGAACAAAAGCAATGATGCTCCAGACACAATGTCGCACCGGGTCACTTTTTAAACACAGTCTTATTCGCTTATTAATTCCGCCTTGTCGCGGATTCACGGGGGCCTTTTTTCCTCAACCATGAACTACGGCCAATCACATACGCACAATACCCCCATGTTGGAGCCTTCCCCCAGCGCCTCGGCCAGGCCAGCCGAGGCGGAAATTTTATGGCGGAAGCTATTGAGCAGCCTGGACGGCGGCCTGGATCCCCAGGACTACGGCCTGTGGCTGGAACCACTACAGCCTAAACCCCTGCGGGGTAACCGGCTGGTACTGCTCTGCCCCAACCAATTGCATCTCAACACCGTTCAGCAACGCTTCGCGCCCTTGCTGCAACAGCATCTGGCCGAGCTGCACCCCGATCTGGAGCTGGTTCTGGAGTCTCCCCGGCCCGCCGCGCGCCGCGCCTCCCAGCCGCCCCCCCCGGCGGCCCCGGCCCCCCGCCAGATGGAGCTGCCCCGCATGGGGGCCTTGCAGATGCCCCGGCTGAACCAGCGCTACGTTTTCGACAACTTCGTGGCCGGCGGAGGCAACGAGTTCGCCTTTGCCGCGGCCAAGGCCCTGGCCGGCGGCGGCGGCTTGTTTTCTAACGGCCTGTTTTTGGTCTCGGGCACCGGCCTGGGCAAGAGCCACCTCACCCAGGCGGTGGGGCACCAGATCCTGGGCTACATGCCCCAGACCAGAGTGGCCTACCTGACCGCCGAGGACTTCACCAACCAGATGATCGCCGCCATCCGGGGCAAGCGGGCCGACCAGTTCAAACAACGCTTCCGCACCGGCTGCGACCTGCTGCTCTTGGAGGAGGTCCAGTTCCTGGCCGGCAAGGACAAGACTCAGGATGAGCTGGTCTATACCCTGGACGCCCTGGCCGACGCGGGCAAGCGGGTGGTGTTCACCGGGCGCATGGCCCCGGCCCAATTGCAGGGCCTGGCCCCGGCCCTGGTCAGCCGCCTGGCCGACAGCGTGACCGTGGGCATCGAGCCCCCGGACTTCGCCACCCGGGTGCGCATCCTCAAGCGCCAAGCCGCCCAGGAGGGCATGGCCGTGCCCCCCGAGGTGCTGGAGTTTTTGTCCCAGGAGATACCCGACGACGTGCGCCGCCTGCGCTCGGCCCTGGTGGGGCTCATGGCCCGCGCCAGCCTCACCGGACGGCCCCTCGACCTGGGCCTGGCCGCGGAGGTGTTGGGCCAGTTGGCCTCCCGCCTGCGCCGGGTGAGCCCGGCCCAGATCCGCGACCTGGTGGCCACGGTCTACGGCATGGAGAGCAAGCTGCTCACCGGCAAGAGCCGCAAAAAGGCGGTGGTGCGGCCGCGCAACCTGGCCATGTGCCTGTGCCGCCGCCACACCGACGCCTCCTTCGCGGCCATAGGCCAGGTGTTCAACCGCAACCACGCCACGGTGATGTACGGGGTGGACCAGATCGAACGCAAGCTGGAGATCGAGCCCAAGCTGGCCGCCGAGTTGGCCTTCTTGGAGCAGCGCTTGGGGGTGAGCGGCGGCTAGAGCGGCCTGACCGGGCTAGTGGGCGGACATGCGGCCACGGCAAAATGCAAGCCACGGGCCAGGCGCTAGCCTGGCCCTTTCTTTTGGCGTGGGTGGTGGCGGGGACGCGCCGCCGCCCCGAGGCGGGCCGCTGATTTTTTCTCGCGCTTAAAAATCCCAGGCGATCCGGCCCGCGACCCGCTCAGGCCTCACTTGGGAGGTTGAGTTTGTCCTGCCAGATCATGCGCAACAGTTCCAGGTCTTGGGCGTAGTCGCTTTTCGTTTCGTCCTGGTCGTATTCCAGACGTTCCAGCACCTCGACGATGAAATTGTCCGCGCCCTGCTCGCTCCACTCGGATTGCAGCCGCCGGTCGGGGTGAGAACCCCGCGCAAGCTGGAAACGATAGCGGTTCATCAGGCTTTTCAGATCCTTGGCCGAGTATAGATAGCAATTTCCGCTTATCCTGGATTGGATCCGGAACACCCCCATCTCCGGCTTCATGCTCTTGTACATTTCCTTGAGTTCTTTTTTGTCGGCCATCGCTCAATAACCCATTTCCCTTAAAATCCGGGCCAGCATCTTAAGCCGCTCTCCGATCAGCTCATCGTCACGGTGCAGGGCCTCTGAAAATAGCTGCATGTCTTCATCGATCTTTTCGTTGTCCAGGCAGACGGCGACGGTCATGGCCTCTCCCTGCAGGCCGACCCTGGCGATTTGGGCCTGGTCCTGGTCGTAGAGCTTCTCGTAGCGGTAGGCCTCCCTGAAATGAAGCAGGGACTGACAGATCATGATCCCCAAATCCAGCACGCGGTGCAGGGGCAATTCCTCTGATTGCCGGGACCACTTGCCCCCCGTATGCCGCCAAACCTTGGCGGATATCTCGACCTTGCCCCGTTCGTTCCATTGGGCCAGCCCCAAGGAAAGGCCCTTGGCATCGGAATGATTGGCGTAGCGGCCGTCCACCTTCTCGTAGTCCTCCACCACGAAAACCGGCTTGTGCTTAAGGTATGTAGGGACCTTCATGCGGCCTGCCCTTTCCCTTTTTAGTAATTTACTAAATTAGTAATTTATTAAATTAACAGGCCCCGGCCGCGCTGTCAACCAGGGGACCGAGCAAGTTAAGAGGGATGTGAGACAAAGGCAGACGCTGCAGGGCAAGGCGGCAGGCGAACGAGGGACGCAGGCGTAGTCTACCTACGCCGAGGACCGAGTGACGCCGACAACGCCGCCATGCGGCGTCTGGCGCAGCCGCCTTAGTGCTTGCCGGCTATCACCAGCCGCAACCTCCTCATCCGCCGCTTGATGAGATAGCCCAAGGCGTCGCGGGCCGTGCGCAGCAGGGCCTGGTCCTCGCGGTCCAGGGGCAGGCAGTCTTCCCGGCGTTGCCGGACCCGCCAAAACGCCAAGCCCAAACCCAGCAGAAGCAGCCCCGCCAGGCCCAGCAGCAGGTACAGGCCCAGGCTCGAGGACTCGCTGACCGACGGCGGGGGCGCGGGCGGCCAGAAGGGCGGGGGATCGGCCACGCGAACCACCAAGCAGCCGGGCAGAGCGGCAAAACAGGCCGTCAGTGGAATGGCCAAGCGGCCAGCCCGATTGTGGAATTTTGAAATCTGTTGACATATACCCATAAAGGCTATATTAACCTGAGCTGCGAGTGCTTCACCAATAGCACACCGGCAGGATCGTTTTGAACCAAAAGCTTCAAGGAGAAAACATGGAACAGAACCTTTTGAGGGGTCCGGGCCTGGTGCCCGGCTGGATGAAGCGGGTGCAGGCCGAGCAGCTCCCCGAGGTGTACCAGGAGATCGCCGGGGTCATCGGGCTGGAGCCCACCCTGCAACTGGCCCAGGTGTTCTCGGGCAACAGCGTGTACTTCCCCAAGCTGGAGCGCTGTCTGCTGGATTTGCGCAACCAGCTCATCCGCGACGAGTTCGACGGGGCCAACACCCGCCAACTGGCCCGGCGCTGGGGGCTCTCCACCCGCCACCTGCGCTACATCCTGCACCCCGAGCGCCCCGGTAGTGACAACTAGACCGCTTGGCCCCCGACCCGCTCCCCCCAATCCCCCCTCGTACAACCCGACCCGGAGACCGCCCAAGGAAGCAGCGCCGCGCGCTTCCTGGGGAAGACGTATTTGTGCGCCCCCGGCCTGGGCCGCCCCCCATGGGGGGCCTAGGCTAGCCCCAACATCACACCGGCGGCCCCGGCCGCCGACAGGAGGCGAGCATGAGCCTGATGAAGACCAAGACCTTTTGGACCGGCCTGGCCGGTTTATTCACCGCGGTGGGCGCCTACTACGCCGGGGAGGCCTCTCTGGGGGAGGCCATGCAGACCGGCCTCACCGGCCTGGTGGCCATCTTCCTGCGCCAGGGCCTCTTGGGCCTCGCCCAAGACTAGGTCCGTGGGCGAGGAGGAGATCAAGGTGGCTCTGGAAAGCCTGCGCGGCCAACTCCAGCGGCTGGACACGGTGCTCAAGATGAGCGTGGCCGAGCAACGGCGCATCAACGCCGACCTGGCCGCCGGGGCCCAATCCCTGGGCGGCCAGTGCCGAGGACTGGACCAACGCCTGGACCGCCTGGAGACCCGCCTGGCCGCCTATACCGGAGGCCTCTTCACCCTGTGGCTGCTGTTCCAGGTGGCCCAAAGCCTGTGGAGGTAGCCGTGGAAAGAACATCGCGCCTGATCGCCAGGGGCCTCAAGGCCGAGAAACGTGAACGCCTCAATCAGTTGGAGATCAAGATCGACCGGCTGGGCAAGGACATCAACTACTACCTCTACAACTTCGACGGGGTTGAGGCCATGCGCATCGACCACGCCGAGCAGGCCATGGAAGAGCTGGTGGCTGCGGTGCGCGAATACAAGGCCCTGGACCGGGAGATCCAGGAGATGGCCGAGTGAGCCCCACCGTCCATCAGCTGCGTGAGCAGGCCCGCTCCCGCTTCATGGCCGGGCTGGAAACCGAAGCGGTGGCCGCCGAGCTGGGGCTCAAGCCCCAGCGGGTGGCCGCCTGGGCCGCGGCCGAGAACTGGGCCGCCCGCCGCCGGGCCTGGTGGTCCGATCCCCGGGGCGCGGCCGCCGCCCTGCGCCAGCTGTTGGGCCGCCGGGTGGAAGAACTCATGGCCTTGGGCGAGCTTTCGCCCCAGGACGCCGACCATTTGGCCAAGATCGCCGCCGCCTGCGCCCGCCTGGAGCGCGAGGGCTACGACCTCAAGGCCGCGGCGGTGGAGGTAGGCGAGCGCCTGGCCGCCCTGGCCGGCGAGGAGCCGGACAGCGAGGCCCAGCGGGCCTGGCTGGGGCGTTTGCTGGAAAAGCTCTTCACCCGCCTGGAAGGCGAGGCCGGGGCGTGAGCAGCGCCGCCGCCCGCAAGATGAGCGCCGCCCGCTTTCGCCAGCGGGCCGCCGAGGTGGTGGGCCGCCTGCACACCGAGGCCGGGGCCTTTGGCCCGGACGACCCGTCCCCCCAGGTTCGCAAGTCCCGCGCCGCCGAGGACCCCCTGTATTTCTGCCGCCTGTATCTGCCCCACTATTTTTGCGACGCCTTCGCCCCCTTTCACCACGAGCTGGTGGAGCTACTCACCCCGCGCGGCAGCGCGGTGGTGCCGGTGGCCGTGGCCGCGCCGCGCGGCTTTGCCAAGACCACCCTGGTCTCCTTCGGCTACGTGCTGCACAAGTTGCTGTTCAACAAACGGCGCTTCGTGGTGATCGGCTCGGACACCGCCGACTTGGCCGGGAACCTCACCGCCTATCTGCGCCTGGAGCTGGGGCTCAACCCCCGCCTGGCCGAGGACTTCGGCCCCGGCTGCCGGGCGGAGGGCCCGGCCGGGGACTTCGTGGTGGGCGGCCACGCCCGGGTTTTGGCCCGGGGCAGCGGCCAGCGCCTCCGGGGCCTCAAGCACGGCCGCCACCGGCCCGATCTGGTGATCCTGGACGATCTGGAGAACGACAAGAACGTACGCAATCCCCGCCTGGTGCGCGAGTGCCTGGAGTGGATCACCCAGGCGGTGTACCCGGCCCTGGACCCCGGCGGCAGCCTGTTCATCATCGGCACCATCCTGGCCCGCTCCAGCGCCCTGGCGGTGATGGTCAACAGCCCCGAGGAGCCCTGGAAGGGCTACACCCGCCGGGTGTACCGGGCCCTGGACGACGAGGGCCGCTCCCTGTGGCCCGCCCGCCATCCCGAGGCCGCCCTCTTGGAGCAGAAGCGGCTCATGGGCTCCAAGGCCTTCAACACCGAAAAGCAGAACGACCCCCGCGACGAGGACGGCCTGTTCCAGGAACAGTGGCTGCGCTCCTACCACCCGGCCGAGTTGCCCGGGCGGGAGCTGGCCGTGGCCGGTTTCCTGGACCCCTCCCTGGCCACCGGCAGCCACGGCGATTTCAAGGCGGTGGTCACCGTGGGCCTGGACCGCGAGCGCCAGGTCTTCTACGTGCTGGACGCCTTTATCCGCCGCTGTTCCCTGGACCAGCTCATCCGCGCGGTGCTCCGGCGTCTGGCCCGCCACCAGTACCTGGTGTTCGGCATCGAGGACAACGTGTTCCAGCGCCTCTTGTTGGACCAGTTCGCCGCCGCCGCCGCCGAGGCCGGGGTGAGCCTGCCGCTCCGGGGAGTGACCCAGCGGCTGTCCAAGGAGCTACGCCTGGCCGGGCTCAGCCCCCTGGTGGAGCGGGGCCTGGTGCGTTTCCGGCCCGAGCACTCCGACCAGGGCGAGCTGATCGAGCAGTTGCTTCACTTCCCCTCCCCCAACGTGCACGACGACGGCCCCGACGCCCTGGAAGGGGCGGTGGGCCTGGTCAAATCCACGGGGCCCAACGTCTGGTGAGGAATTACATGAAAAACTGGCTGAGCAATCGACTGAACCGCCGCCGCGCCAAGCGCCTGGAGCTGCCCCCGCCCCCGCCCGGCCCCCCGCCCTTTTTGGGCGGCGGCGCGGCCACCGGCCGGGCCCGCCAACTGGGGGCCTACCAGGGCTGGGTCTTCGCGGCGGTGAGCACCATCGCCCGGCGCATGGCCGGGGTGCCGCTGCGTCTGCAACAGGCCCAGGGACTGGAGGTGGGCGCCCACCCGGTGCTGGACCTGATGGCCCGGCCCAACCCGCTCAACACCGGGCGGGAGCTGCGCTACACCCTGGCCCTGCATCTGGAGCTGACCGGCATGGCCTTCGTGCTGGTACTCAACAACGCCCTGGGCCGCCCGGCCGAGCTGTGGCCCCTGAACCCGGCCGACCTCATCGAGATAAGCACCGGGCCCGACACCCGCCGGCCCATCACCGGCTTCGTGTTCAGCGGGCCGGGGGGCAAGCGCACCGTGTACCGCCCGTCCGAGCTGCTCTACTTCCGCCACCCCAGCCCGGCCAGCCTGGTCTACGGGGCCAGCCCCATCGAGGCCATGGCCCACGCCTTTGACATCGACCTGGCGGTGCGGGTCTATCAGCGCAACTTCTTCAGGAACTCGGCCCGCCCCGAGGTGGTGCTCTCCACCGAGCAGCGCCTCACCGAGGACGAGGCCCGCCGGGTGCTGACCCGCTGGCGCCAAAAGCACCAGGGCCTGGCCCACGTCTTCGAGCCCACGGTATTGGACGGCGGGCTCAAGGCCACCCCCCTGGCCTACTCGGCCAAGGACTTCGAGTTCGCCCAGCTGGCCGGCTGGACCCAGGACAACATCCTGGCCGCCTACGGGGTGCCGGCGGGCAAGCTGGGCCTGGTCAAGGACGTGAACCGGGCCAACGCCCAGGGCATCGAGGTGACCTTCAACTCCGAGTGCGTGCGCCCCCGCCTGGAGCTGTGGGAAGACGTGCTCAACGCCTTCCTGCTGCCCCGCTACGGCGCGAACCTCCGGCTCAAGTTCGACAACCCGGTGCCCTCCGACCGCTCCCAGACCCACAAGGAGGCCATGGAGCAGCTGGACCGGGGAGCGATGACCATCAACGAGTACCGCGCCCTGCAAGGGCGCACCCCGGTGACCTGGGGCGACGAGCCCTACACCCCGCCGACCCAGCAAAACGCCGCGCCCGCCTGGGGCCTGGCCCCGCAGTTCCCCCCGGAGCTGGAGCCCCAGGTGCGTTCCGCCCTGGAACAGGCCTGGCCCCGCCTGGAGGGGCGGTTTGCCGGGTGGTCGCGGGCCAAGGTGGCCCGGGAGCTGGCCGAGCGGCCCCAGGCCGTGGAGGGCCTGCTGCCCCAGGGCCTCAGCCCGGCGCGGCGCGCCGCCCTGGTTCGGGAGCTGACCCGCTGCCTGACCCGGGGCCTGGATATAGAGCAAACCCTCGCCAAGCTGGGCCGGGCGGCCCAAGGAGAGTAGCCATGAAACTGGTGCACAAGGTTATGGACTTCGAGGTGGGCCAGGCGGACGAAGCGGCCCGCACCTTCTGGGCAGTGGCCTCCAGCCCCACGGTGGACCGCCAGGGCGACCTCATCGAGCCCGCAGGCTGGGACTTCGCCAACTTCCTCAAGAACCCGGTGATCCCCTGGTCCCACGACTACGCCTCGCCCCCGGTGGCCCGGGCCCTGGCGGTGAAGGTGGAAAACGGCCGCCTGCTGTTCAAGGCCCAGTTCCCCACCGCCGAGGAATACGCCTTTGCCGACACCATCTACCGGCTCTACAAGGGCGGCTATCTGCGGGCCTTTTCCGTGGGCTTCGCCCCCCTGGAGAGCGAGGCGGCCACCCACAAGCTGGGCGGCCGCACCATCAGCGGAACCCGTTACACCAGGCAGGAGCTCTACGAGATCTCCTGCGTGACCCTGCCGGCCAACCCCGAGGCCCTGGTGGCCCTGGGGCTCGGCGGTCCGCGCCCCAACCCCAGCCCGGCAGCCCCCTTCACCCCATCCCCGGCGCGGACCCCGGGCGCTCCCGGCGCGGTGCACCCCCTGGCCGCGCGGGCCCTGGCCCAGGCGGCCCTGGGCGAGCTCATCGCCGCCCGCCTGCGCTACCACCTGGGCCTTCTCAACTGAAACCAACCTAGCCGATAGGAGCCGAGAACATGAAACAAGCCAAGATCATCGAACTGTTGGAGCAGGCCACCGGCCTGTCGTTGGACGAGGAAAGCCTCAAGGGGCTCATCGACACCCGCCTGGAAAAGCTGCTCAGCGCGGTGGAGCCCCGTCAGGTCTCCCTGGGCGGCGAGCTCAACGGCGGCGGCCTGGGGCTCAGCAAGTACCTGGGCGACGTGCGCCGCCTGGGCATGGGCCAGGCCCCCCGCCATCTGGCGGCCGACGAGCTGGTGAGCCTGAACTCCCCGGCCCAGAAGGCCCTGGAGGCGCCCCAGGCCAAGGACCTGCGCGAAGGCGCCACCACCGCCGGGGGCTATCTGGTGCCCACCGAGCAGGCCGGCGAGGTACTCAACCTGGTCAACAACTTCAGCGCGGTCAAATCCCTGTGCCGCCAGGTGCCCATGACCGGCCGCCAGATCACCTTCCCCACCATCAGCGGCGGGCTCACGGCCTATTGGGTGCCCGAGGCCAGCGACACCGAGACCTACGGCCTGGGCGACGGCGTGGCCCACGGCGAGAAGCCGCGCAGCGACGCCACCTTCGGCCAGCTGGCCCTCACCGCCCACGTGCTGGCGGTGAAGGTGGTGGTCTCTAACCAGCTGTTGGACGACTCCGACCCCGGCGTGGACCAGGTGCTGCAAAACCTGTTCGCCGAGACCATCGGCCAGGCCTTTGACGTGGCCTGCCTGCGGGGAACCGGCGCGGCCACCGATCCCATCACCGGCCTGGTGGGCAAGATATCCACCAACGCCCTGAGCGTCAGCGGCGATCTCAGTTTCGACGACCTGGCCGGGCTGATCTTCGCGGTGTACCAGAACGCCCCCCACGCCGCCTCGGTGCCGGTGCTGGGCCATCCCAAGGCCGAGAAGGTGCTGATGACCCTCAAGGACACCAACGGCGACTACGTCTACCGCCAGCCGGGCCAGCCCCGGGCCGAGAGCCAGGGCCAGCCCATGGTGTGGGGCGAGCCCTTTGTGCGCGACCCCAACATTCTCACCAACCTGGGCACCGGCACCAACGAGACCCGCCTGTTCGCGGGCGACTTCGCCGGCAGCGCCCTGGTGGGCCAGCGCCAGGGCCTGGTGGTCAAGACCAACCCCTGGGCCGAGCCCTACTTCTCCTACAACCAAACCGCCTTCCTGGCCGAGGTGCGCATCGGCTTCAACCTGAGCGACGAGAAGCGTTTCGCCATGCTCAGCGCGGTGCCCACCGCCTAGCCCCAACCCGCCCCGGAAGCCCCGCGCCTCCGGGGCCCCACGGAGCAGCCGCCATGCCCAAGAGCTAAGTCAAAATCATATCGGGGCCCCCTTGCCACACGGCCGTTTTTCGGCCTCCCGTGGCCAAGACCCCGGCCCGGAGCTGAACCATGGCCCTATCCATCGACGCCCTGACCTCCCTGGCCCAAGTGAAGCAGTACCTGGGCCTCAGCGCCGCCACCCACGACGCCCTGCTGGAGGGGCTCATCGAGGCGGTGAGCGCCCAGTTCAACGCCTTTTGCGGGCGCAAGCTCATGGCCCGTGACTACTCCCATGTGAGCGGCGACGCGGCCTATGACCCGGACAACGCCCTGCTCTCGGGCTCGGGCTATCCCGAACTGCTGCTGCCCCAATATCCGGTGATCAACCTGAGCAGCCTGGTGGTGGAAGGCCGGAGCCTCGCGCCTTCGGAAAACGGGAGCACCGGCTGGCTCTTGGACGCCGGGGCAGGGGTGCTCAGCCTCATCGGCCTGGTGTTTCCCCGGGGCTCGCACAACCTGGGGGTGGTGTACCGGGCCGGCTTTGGCGCCGCCCCGGCCGACCTGGCCCAGGCGGCGGTGGAGCAGAGCGCCATGCGCTTCCAGGAGTCGGCCGCCGGCCAGGGCCGCCTGGGGATAAGCGCCCGCACCCTGGCCGACGGTTCGGTGAGCTACCACTCCGGCGAGCTGCTGCCCCAGGTGCGCGCGGTGTTGGAGCGCTACCGCAACCGGAGCCTGCTGTGATCGGCCTGAGCGCCCGCCTGGAGGGGGAGAACCCCTTCACCCGTTTGGAGCGGGTCTTGCCCGAGGTGCTGCGCGCCTCATTAGAGCAAGCGCTCGAAGTTGGTCTGGCCGCCGCCCTGGCCCGCATGCGCCCCGGCGGGGGCGGGCCCCAGATTCGCTCCGGCCGCCTAGCCGCCAGCCTGGCTACCGAGGTGTATAAGGACGGCGACGCATGGGTGGGCCGCCTGAGCGCCGACGCCCCCTACGCCGCGGCCCAGGAACACGGGGCCGTGATCCAGGCTAATAAGGCCAAGTATTTGAAATTCCAGGTGCAGGGGCGCTGGGTCCAGAAGCAGCGGGTGGAGCTGCCCGCCCGGCCCTATCTGCGCCCCGGGGCCGAGGCCGCCGCCGAAGCCCTTAAGGAAATCGTCAGCCAAAAACTAAGGGAGGCCCTGGCATGACCCGCGCCCAGATCATCGCGGATTTGATCAATTGCCTTAAGGCCATGGGCCCGGCCCAGGGCCAGCCATTGGCCGCAGCCACCGTGGAGCGGGGCATTCACCTGGCCCACGAGCTGCCCGAGCTGCCCGGCCTGGCCTTGTTCAACCAAAAGCTCGAAACCACCGAGGAGAGCGACCGCAGCGCCCAGCGCCGCCTGGTGTTGCATCTGTGGGGCGCGGTCCACGCGGTGGACGGCGACTTCAGCCAGTTGGATCAGCTAATCGCCGGGGTTTACGCGGCGTTGGCCGATCCGGCCCTCAATCCCCACTGGGCCCTGACCACCACCGGCAACCTGGAGCTGTACGAAGGCGGGGCTGGCGATCCCCTGGGAATCTTCGACCTGGAGCTGAGCGTGACCTACGAATCGGCCCTGGGCATCATTTGAGCAAATACTCTAACTTAAGGAGAACGACATGAGCAGCGGCAAGGAGATCAAGGCCGCCCTGGCCCAGGCCGGCGTGTGGGGCCAGGCCGTGGCCTGCAGCGACGGCGACGCCCTGTACATCACCAACGAGTCGGTGAGCCAGAGCATCGAGCACCTGCCCGACGACTCGGCGGGACAGGATTTTTACACCGCCAGCGACCAGGGGCTCATCACCTGCGGCGGGGCCATGGGGGCCTATCTGCGCTACCAGAGCCTGGGGGTGCTTCTGGCCCTGGCCCTGGGCTCGGCCGAGGCCCCCAACGCCCAGGGCGGCAGCGGCTACCTGCACCGCCTGGTGATGACCGGCGGCCTGGAGGGGCTCTTCGGCACCCTGGCGGTGGCCAAGGGCTTCTCGGTACACGAGTTCGCCTCGGTCAAGGTGGACGGCCTGACCATCGAGGGCTCGGCCGGCCAGCCGGTGACCGTGAGCTTCGATCTTATCTGCGATGGCCTGAGCCTCAACGTGGACACCGGGGCCAACACCCTGGCGGGCATGACCGCCCTGGCCGCGCCGGTGCGCGGCGAGCGGGTGCTGTTCCGCCAGGCGGCTTTCCGGCTTAATGACGCCTCCGGCGCGGCGCTGAGCTCCGGCGACGCCATCCACCCCAGCCGCTTTTCCCTGAGCCTCAAGCGCGGCCTCACCGGCGACCACCTGGCCGGCAACAACGACAAGATCAGCGAGCCGGTCACCGGGTCCTTCCCCGAGGTGAGCCTGACCCTGGAGTTCCCCACCTACACCAGCGACACCTACCTGAGCGACCTGGGCAGCCACACCCAGAAAAAGCTCTCCATCGTCTTCACCGGCGTGGAGATCGAGTCCGGGGTCAACTTCGGCCTGAGCCTGGCCATGCCCCACCTGGTGATCACCAACGCCGAGGCGGCGGTGGACAAGGCGGGCAAGATCGCCCATCCCGTGACCCTGGACGTGCTGGCCCCGGCCTCCGAGGTGGCGGGCATGAGCGGGCTTTTGGCTCCCCTGGCCCTGGAGCTCACCAACACCCGGGACGCGGCCCTGCTGGCCTAAGCCGGGGATAAAGGCAGAAAAGGCTTTATTCGCCATCCCCCGGCGGGTATCGTAACCGGGTCGGACCCAGCGTCCGATCCGGTTTTTTATTTTCCCCGCCACCCCAACCGGAGGCCGCAGCCATGGAAACCATCCCACCCCTCGCCCCCAAGGTGCCGCTGGAGGAGATGAGCCTGGAACAGCGCATCGGCGCGGCCAAGCTGCTCATGGTGGAACTGGAAGGCGGCCTCAGCGACGGGGTGAGCTACCTGGCCCCGGACGGCGGCGAGACCCTGCCCCTGTACCGGGCCGACATCCTGGGCCTGGAGAGTTGGCTGGCCGCCGGGCGCCTGCTGGTCCTGGTGGCCCGCCCCGGCCTGGCCGCGGCCGAGGCCCTGGCCCGGCGCCTGGGGGCCGTGCTGCGCACCTCGGGCGGGGACAAGGGCATCCTGTTCAAGCAGGCGGTCTGGGAAAACCAGGTGTCGCCCGTGGAAGCGGTTTACCTGGGCCGCGACATGGACGACCTGCCCGCCCTGGGCTTGGCCGGGCTGGCCGCCTGCCCCCCCGAGGCCCCGGAATGGGTGCGCTCGGTGTGTCATCTGGTCACCGAGGCCCCGGCGGGGCGGGGGGCGGTGCGCGAGCTAGTGGACCGCCTGTTGGCCGACTACCTGCCGGAGACGATCTAGCCGTGTTCGATTCGGAAAAGCCCGACGTCTATGAAAAGGTGTACCTGGGCCTGGTGGAGCGCCTGGCCGGCGTGGATTTCGCCGGAGCCGCCGCCTCCCTGGGCCTGGAGCGCCAAGGCGCCGGTTGCCTGGTGCCCCTGCTGGGCGGTGAGTACCTGGTGGGCCCCACCGGGGTGAGCCTGGCCGAGGGCGGCAAGGCCTTCATCACCCATCGCATCGTCTTGGCCTGGTACCTGTTGCACGCGGGCAGCGGCGAGCCCAGCGGGAGCATGGTCCCCTACCGGGAGCTGCCCGGCGGGGCGGATTTTGCCCGCGCCTTGCAAACCTTGGTGCATCAGCGCCTGGCCGAGGGCTTCGCGGGCCGCCTGGCCCAGCTCAAGCGAGCAGCCGCCTCCCTGGGCGCCGAGGAGTTGGAGTCCTCCAGCCCCCACGACGGGGCCTGGCGCTTCGCGGCCCTGCCCAAGTTGCCCTTGGAGCTACGCTTCTACGACGCGGACGATGAGTTCCCCGCCGAGGCCAAGGTGCTCTACGACCTCACCGCCCCCAACTTCCTGGACCTGGAGTGCCTGGCCGCCCTGGCCCATATCCTGGTGCTGGAGCTGGAGCGGGCGGCGCGAAACTCCTAGGGGCCTACCGCCCGGGCCATGGTTGGGATAAACTGACAACATGCGCGTTTTACTGCACATCTGCTGCGGGCCCTGTTCCATCATGCCCGTGGCCGCCCTGCGCGAGGAGGGGGCGGAGATTCGGGGCCTGTTCTACAACCCCAACATCATGCCCTACACCGAGAACCTTAGGCGGCGCGAGACCCTGGAGGCCTGGGCCGCCGGCGAGGACCTGCCGCTGATCGTGCAGGACGAGTACCAGCCCGAGGAGTGGCTGAGAAACGTGGCCTGGCGGGAAAACCAGCGCTGCGCCCCCTGCCTGTCCCAGCGCCTGGAGCGGGCGGCGGCGGTGGCCAAGCGGGGGAACTACGATTTTTTCAGCACCACCCTGCTCTACTCGGTGCGCCAAAAGCACGAGCTGATCTCCGAGCTGGGCCAGTCCATCGGCAAAAAACGCGGGGTCAAGTTCCTCTACCGCGACTGGCGGCCTTACTGGCGCCAGGGCATCGAGCGCTCCCAGGAGCTGGGCCTGTACCGCCAGCAATACTGCGGCTGCATCTTCTCCGAGCGCGACCGCTACCTGCCCCAGCCGGGCCACCCCGCCTGAGCCCCCGACCCGCTTGCCAGCCCGGAGCGCCTGCCGTAGGATGAGGGCATCAATCGGAGAAAGCCCATGCGCATCCTAGTGGCCAGCCTCAATTTTCCCGCCGTGGCCCAGACCCTTGCGGGCAACCTGCCCGGCGACGAGATAGTCCCCACCCCCGAGCCCGAGCTGGCCCAGGCCTGCAAGAGCGCCCAGGTGGTGGTGCCCACCATGGCCCGCATCCCGGCCGAGGTGATTAGGGGCAGCGGGCTTCAGCTCATCCACCAGTGGGGGGTGGGTCTGGAAGGGGTGGACATCGCCGCGGCCACCGCCGAGGGCATCCCGGTGTGCAACGTGCCCGCCGACCAGGCGGTGGAAAACGCCGAGAGCACCTCGGAGCACGCGGTGTTTCTGATGATGGCCGTGGCCCGGCGGCTCAACCGCTTTGCCGACACCTTCCGCCAGGGGCCCTGGGGCACACCCCTGGGTACCTCCCTGTTCGGGCGGCGGGCCCTCATCGTGGGCCTGGGCCGGGTGGGCCAAGCCCTGACCCGGCGGCTGGGGGACCTGGGCATGGAGGTGGCGGGCATCAAGGCCCACCCCGACCCCGCCCTAGCCGAGGCCCTGGGTCTCATCGAGCTGGCCGGGCCCGAGGATCTGCACCGCCTGCTGGGGGCCAGCGATTTCGTGGCCGCCACCCTCACCGCCAACCCCAGCACCGTGGGCATGTTCGACCAGGCCGCCTTCGCGGCCATGCGGCCGGGGGCCTTTCTGGTCAACGTGGGCCGGGGCTCGGTGGTGGACGAGGCCGCCCTGCTGGCCGCCCTGGACGCGGGGCATCTGGGCGGGGCGGGGCTGGACGTCTTCGCAGCCGAGCCCCCCGCGCCGGATAACCCCCTGCTGCACCATCCGCTGGTGGTGGCCACCCCCCACATCGGCGGGGTCACCGAGCAGAGCTTCGCGGCCATCGGCCGCCGGCTGGCCGCCAACATCGAGCGCCTGCGCCGGGGCGAGCCCCTGCTGTTCCGGGCCAACTGAGCCCTCCCCCGGAGGGTTACCAAGCACAAAAAAAGGGGCGCGCCCTTGGGCGCGCCCCGATATGGCTCGTTGAGCGACGGGAACTAGGCGGGTTTTTCCTCCTCGCCGGTCTTGGCGGCCTCGGGCACCTCCTCGGCCGAAGCGGAGTCTTCCATGGCGGCCAGCTTGGCCTTGAGCTCGGCCACTTCATTCTTGTAGCGCTCGGCGTCCTCGTCAGTGCCCGGCGCGGGGCTGAAGGGCTCCAGGGCGGACTCGCCCTCGGCGCGCTTCTTGTCCTTCATCTCCTCGGCACCCAGATAGGTGGCCAAGACCCCACCCAGGATCAGAATGGGCGGTAGGACGCCCTTGAGCAGCCACAGGAATTCATCCCACCAGGCGAAGATGCCGATGATTCCCAACAATAAGGCAACCAGTCCACCCACCAATGCCACCATCGCTATATCCTCCTTCAGAGAAAGTTTATTATCGCGGATAGGCGGGTGGCCGTGTGGTGCCGTCCCGCTCTTTTCTAGGTAACATGGGGCCTAGGTGCCTGTCAAACCTTTGCGACTCCAGGGGTTAGCCCCTGAAGGCTCCGTAGACCCGCTGATCGCTGGCTCCCCGCTCCACCAAAACCCGTTTGAAGCGCTCCGGCCGGGGCACCCCGCTCAGGCGCAGTTCCACCTCGCCCTCGGGACCCTTGGCGAACACGTGCACGTGGGCCACCCCCAACAGGCGCTGGGAAATGCCCCGGCGCAGGTCCACCAAGGTGATGTCGCCGATCTTCACCTCCTGCTTCACATGGGAGGGGAAGGTGCGCTCCACCTCCAGGGTGTCGGCATCGACCCGGTACATGCGGGTGAAGCGGGTGATGGCCACGTAGGCCGCGATGAGCGAGGCCAGCAACTGGCCCAGGGCGGGCGAGATCCAGGTCTCGGCGTTTATCTGGGGACCGGCCAGGAAGATGAAGATGCCGAAGTACCACACCCCGAAGGACTGCCAGGCGGGCCGAAACTCCGCATACTCGCCGATGGGGGTTGGGGCCACGCTAACCTCCTTTGGCCCTGGGGCCTGATGCCGAAATATACCCGGGTCAGCCTATAACGCCCCGGAGGCTTTGGCAAGACATGCCGTGGGCCTAGCACGCCCCGGCGCGCCGGGGAACCAAGGCGGGGACGCGCGGGCGCAGGCAGGCTCAAGCGATTACTTTAGCCTGGCGAAACGTCCGGACCATTGCTGGCGGGCGCTTTGCTGGCGGGCGCAATCCGGGCAGATGTATTCCCCCAGGCGGTGGGGCTTGTGGTGCTTTTCCAGACGGCCGGCCAGGCGCTCCAGATAGGCGGCAGGGGCGTAGGGCTGGCCGCAGCTCGAACACTTGACCAGCTCCATGTCCTTGAGCACGGTGCCCACCAGGGTGGTCTTGCGCTTGCCGTTGTCGTCCACCAGCCGGATGGCCCCGGTGGGGCAGGCGTTGGCGCAGGAGCCGCAGCCGATGCACCGGTCGGCGGCGCGCTCCAGGTCCAGGATCACCCCCCGCTCGGTCTTGGTGTCTTCCAGGACCAGGGCGTTGACCCCCACCTCGGCGCAGGCGCTCTGGCACAGGCCGCAGCCGATGCACAAGTCGCAGCGCAGGCAGCGCTTGGCCTCGTTCAGGCCCATCTCGTCGGTAAGGCCCAGCTCGGCCTGGTCGAAGGTGGCCGCGCGCACCTTGGGGTCCAGCTTGGGGATGTCCGGGCGCTCGAGGTGAATCTTTTCCTCGGCCCCCATCATCAGGGTCTCCACCTGGGCCCGGGGACGGGGATAGATCAGCGCTTCGTCGAGCTTTTCGCCGCTCAGGTAGGCGTCCATGGCCAGGGCGGAGCGCTTGCCCGCGGCCACCGCCTCCACCACCGTGGCCGGGCCGGTCACCGCGTCGCCGCCGGCGAAGAGCCATTCCAGGGAGGTCTGGCCACTGTCCGGGTCGGCCATCACCGTCCTGGCGCACAGGCTGGAATCCTGGGCCCAGGGGCCCAGGCAGGTCAGGTCGGGCCGCTGGCTGATGGCCGCGATCACCGCCCCGGCGGGCATGACGAAATCGCTGCCCTCCACCGGCTGGGGACGGCGGCGCCCGGAGGCGTCGGGCGGGCCCAGCTCGGCGCGCAGGCACTTGAGCCCGGTCACCTGGCCGCCTTCGCCCATCACCGCAATGGGAACGGTCAGGAAGGCGATGTCGATGCCCTCGGCCAGGGCGTCTTCGATCTCCTCGTCGTGGGCCGGCATCTCGCCCCGGGTGCGGCGGTAGCTGATGGTCACCTCGCAGCCCAGGCGGCGGCAGGTGCGCGCCGCGTCCATGGCCGCGTTGCCGCCGCCCACCACCACCACCCGCTCGGCGGGCTTGCCCTGGGTGCCCAGCGACACCCCGCGCAGGAAGGTGATGGCGTCGTGCACCTGGGGATAGTTCTCTTCCCCCTCGATGCCCAGGGTAAAGCCCTGTTGGGCCCCGATGCCCAGGTAGACCGCCTCGTAGCCCTCGGCCTTGAGCTGGTCCAGGGTGAAGTCGCGCCCCAGGGCCTGGCCCTGGCGGATATCCACCCCCACCTCGGCGATGGCCACCACCTCGGCGTCGATCACCTCCCGGGGCAGGCGGTAGGCCGGGATGCCCATGAAAGTGGTGCCGCCCATGACCTCCTGGGCCTCGAACAGGGTCACTTCGTGGCCCTGCACGGCCAGGAAATAGGCGGCGGTCAGGCCGGCGGGCCCGCCGCCGATCACCGCCACCCGCTTGCCGCTGGGCGGCGCGGTCTGGGGCCGGGGATAGCCGCCTTCGGCCAGGGCGTGGCGCGCGGCCACCGCCTTCATGGCCCTGATGGAGATGGGCTGGTCCATCTGGGCCCGGAGGCAGGAGCGCTCGCAGGGCGCCGGGCACACCAGGCCGCAGATATAGGGCAAGGGGTTGTCCTGGCGGATCACCCTCACCGCCTCGCTGTACTTGCCCTGGCCGATCAGGGCGATGAACGAGGGGATGTCTATGCCCGCCGGGCAGCCGTAATGGCAGGGGGCCACCGTGGGCTTGTTGCAGTCGTAGGTGGGGCAGGAGCGCCCGGCCGCGTGGGCCTCCCACTCGTCGTGGAAGTAGCGCAGGGAGCTTACCAGGGGCCAGGCCGCCGGAGAGCCCATGCGCTCCAGTTGGGCGGTGATGGCCTCCAGCTGCTCCAGCGTCTCGGGGCCGCCCCGGCGCAGGGTGAGCTGGATGGTAAGGCGCACGGCGTGCCAGGTGAGGCTGCGCGAGTCCTCGGAGGGATGCTCGCCCAGCTGGGCCAGGCGGATCAGGGCCCGGCGGGTGAGGTCCACGATGCAGGTTTCCGGGCCCACCGCGTACAGGGTGCCGAAACCGGGCCGCACCCCGGCGATCATCATCTCCTCTGGGGCCATGGTCAGGCCGCCCGCGTCGGCGGGCAAAAAGCCGCCCACCCCGGAATCCAAGGCCAGGGCCTTGACCGATCCGTCCAGCTTGATGCCGCCCACCTGCTCCAGGATGCGCGACAGGGGCTGGCCCAGTTCCACCTCCACCAGGCCCTTGCTGGCGGTGGCGCCTCCCACGGTGATCAGCCGGGTGGCGGGCTGGGCCTGGCGCTCCGGGCCGGGGCCGGGGTGCTTGAGGATGCGCAAAACCTGGTACCAGGTCTCCAGGCAGTGGGTCAGGCGCACGCGGCCGTTCTGGGTCGCGGGCGGGGGGCCGTCCCCCACCAGAACCTTGAGCTCCAGCTCGCGCCCGGCGGGGATGCCCCGGCGGGCCAGCTGGTCCATGGCGTCCAGGAGCACCGGGCGCAGGTAATCCAGGCTGGGGTCCAGCAAAATCAGGGCCTGGCGGGCTCCGGTGACCAGGTGGGCCAGGTACAGGGCCTCGATGACCCCGTAGGGGTCGTGGCTCAACAGGCTGGACTCGGCCAGGCCCTGGGGGTCGCGCAGGCGGGCGTCCGCCACCATCTCGCCCTGCTGCTTGGCCCGGGCGAAATCCCACCAGTTCAGGAAAATGGGCTGACCCGCCTCCTTGCGCCGCCTGAGGCCGGAGTCGCGCAGGCGCACCACCGCCTCCAGCAGGTCCATCTTGGTAATGGCAAAGCCCCCGGCGTCCAGATAATGGTCCAGTTGGGGAAGTTGGTCGTCTTTCAGACGCTCAAGAAGGGGATAGGGAACGTCGGTGGCTGGAGAGCTCATGTCAGTCTGCCTCTTGGCTGTTAATGGGCTTCTAAGGCGAAAAAAGGGCCGCTGAACTGGGGAGGATTATATACCCCCATTTTCCCTCGGCCAAGCCTATCATCCCTCCCGCGAACCGGGCAACCACGCGGCGAGAGGCGTAAAAACGCCCCCGGCCGGGAACCGGGGGCGGGACGATCACCCCCGCGGAGCGCGCCGCGGTCGGGTCGGCCGGGGCCGGCGCGGTTTTCCCGCCCCGGGCCCCGGGCATTATCCATGGCCGCGCGCGGGGCCTAACCCTTGGGGTTGAAGGCGTCGCGGGCTATCTGGGCCGCGAAGCGCTCCCGGCGGCCGGAGGGCAGCTTGTCCGCCACGCCGAACTCCAGGCACTGGGTCAGGCACTTGGTCACGCAAGCGGGCTTGAGGCCCTCGTCCAAGCGGTCCTTGCAATAGTCGCACTTGACCGCCTTGGCCGCCGCGGGGTCCCACTGGCAGGCCCCCCAGGGACAGGCGGTGATGCAGCTCTTGCAGCCGATGCACAGGTTGGGCTCGATGAACACGATGCCGTCGCCGGCGCGCTTCTGGATGGCCCCGGAGGGACATACGTCCAGGCACCAGGGGTCTTCGCAATGGAAGCAGGGCATGAACACGAAGCGCACCCGGGGGAGGCTCTTGATTTCCACCGGGCCCACCGACATGTTCTTGCACAGGGCCGGGCCGACGGGCAGGGATTTGTTGCTCTTGCAGCTAACCTCGCAGGCCAGGCAGCCTATGCAGCGCTCCGAATCCTGCAAAAGATAATATTTACTCACTTTATCGCTCCTCAACTGGTGAGGTTTATGGCGGCTGGGTTTGCCTTAAGCCTTCTTGACCGAGATCACCGTTTCGGTGAGGCAGTTGCCTCCCCCGGCGGGGTCATAGGAGGTCAGCTTGCCCTTCATCAGCCTCTGGTCGGCCATGCCCTTGCCATAGGTGCGGGTCTGCAGGGGCACGGTGCGCCCGAAGCCGTGAACCATGAAGGCCGCCTCGGGGTGGATGAACTCGGTGAGCCTCACCTTGCCCTTGGTGCTGTAGCCGTTGGATTTCACCTCGATGGTGTCGCCGTCGCCGATGCCCAACTCCCCGCCGGTGGCCTTGTTGATCCACAGGGCGTTTTCGCTCATCAGCTCGTTGAGCAGGGGGTTGTTCATGGTGTGGGCGTGGTTGTGATAGGCCACCCGGCCGAACACCAGGTTGAACTGGCCCGGCTCGTTGGCCGGGGGATCGTAGAAGGGGGCCAGGCTGGGCAGGCCGGCCTCGTCCAGTGCCGGGCTGATCATCTCGACCTTGCCCGAGGCGGTCTTGAAGCCCAGGCCGGTGTCGCGGTCGCGCCGTTCCTCCTTGCTCACCAGGCCCAGCACGCCCTTGGAGCGCAGCTCCTCCAGGCTTACGTCGGTGCCCTCCAACTGGTAGGCCCAGATGTCCTCCAGGGTTTCGAACTCCAGGGGCTCGCTCTTGCCCAGGCGCCTTAGAATCTCGCGGAAGATCCACCAGGCGGGCCGGCTGTCGAAACGCGGCGAGATGCACTGGTCGCGGAGCTGCAGGTTGGGCTTGGCGCCCTTCTTCTCGGCGATGATGCTGCCCCGCTCCAGGAAGGTGGCCTCGGGCAGGATCACGTCGGCATACCAGGCGGTTTCCGAATAGTTCACGTCGATGGAGACGATCAGGTCCAGCTTGTCCAGGGCCTGCTTCATGACGTCCGGGTCGGGCAGGCTGGTCAGGGGGTCGTGGCGGTAGGCGATGTAGGCCCCCATGGGATAGGGCTCGCCGCTCAGGATGGCCGGGAACAACAGGTGCATGAGCCCCGGACCCTTGTCGAAGTGCTTGAACTTGGTGCCCACGCCGTCCACCCGGGGGTCCTCCACCTTGGGGGCGCGCTGGTCCAGCTTGTTCAGGCCCTTCAAGCCGTAGTCGCCGGTGCCCTTGGCGATGATCAGCCCGCCGGTCTGCTCGATGTTGCCCATGAGCGCGTTGAGGATATGGGCGGTGCGGCTGGTGTAGAAGGACTGGCGGTGCCGGGCGGTCATCCAGCCCAGGTGGAAGATGACGTTGGGCCGGTCGGCGGCGATCTCGCGGATGGCCGCCTTGATCTCCCCGGCGGGCACGCCGGTCATCTTCTCGGCCCATTCGGGGGTGGTTTCCTTTACGGACTCCCGCAGCTCATCCAGGCCCACGACCCACTTTTTGACGAAATCGGCGTCGTAGAGGTTTTCGGCCAGCACCACGTGGATAAAGGCCAGGTTGAGGGCGTACTCGGTGTTGGGCCGGATCATCCAAAAGCGGCTGGCCTTGGAGGCGGTGAGGGTGGCCCGCACGTCGATGTAGGTGCACTTGGCGCCCTTGCCCAGGGCGTCCATGAAGTCCTTGACCTCTTTTACCTGCAGCGACTCGATCATGTTGCGGCCGTAGAGCACCAAATGCTTGGTGTTCTTGATGTCCATGCCCAGGCCCTTGCGCCCCATGCCGAACAGGCTCTGGCTGGCGTGCTGAGCGTTGCGGCCGCAGGTACAGTCGTGGTTGAAATAGTTGGGCGAACCCAGGGATTTCACGAAAGTCTTTTGCAGGTCGGCAAAGGGGCCGCCCCGGTCGGAAAAGGCGATGCCCTTGCCGCCGAACTTGTCGATGACCCCTTGCAGCTTTTCGGCGATGTAGTCCAGGGCCTCGTCCCAGCTGGCCCGGCGCCATTGGCCGCCGCCCCGGGCCCCGGTGCGGATCAGGGGATATTGGGGCCGCTCGTCGTCGTTCTCAAAGGCGATGGCCGCCGCGCCCTTGGCGCAAAGGCTGGTGCCCATGGTCTTGTCGTTGGGATTGCCCTGAATCCAAACCACTCGACCGTCTTGCACCTCCACCTGAATGGGGCAGCGCACCGCGCACATCCCGCAAAGGCTATAGACCGTCCTGCGTCCGGGGCTGTCCACCCCTTTGACGTTAGGAGCTTTGTTGCCGTCCATTTTTCTTTGCTCCCTGGATAGTTAAATCCGCAACCCGGCCCAGGCGAAACGCCATGGGCAGCGGTGCGCCAGCGCATCGCGGGGGTTCCCCGGACCCGGTGTTAATATCGCCGGAAACTGGTTTCTCCACTAAAAATCTCACCACAGTATAACCTATCTAATAGCTAGGAATACCATGGGTCTGCCAATCAACCCATATTGATACACCACTTACCTGCCCTTCGTCCAGCCCACCGGACACTTGCCCCGACTCGGGCCGCCCCGGGCGAGGCGCCGCCGGCCGCGGGAGCCCTGACGGCGCAAGGATATCACGCCGGGGGCCGTAAACGGTTGACGCCTTCGGGGGGGTGGTGGTACATAAGCCTGGGAGCAGGGTCCGGGAGCGATCCTTGGCCGAACAGCCCGAACCTCCCTATAATTTTATAGGCCTATAGAGGAGGGATGGCCGAGTGGTCTATGGCGGCGGCCTTGAAAGCCGTTGAGTCGCAAGGCTCCGTGGGTTCGAATCCTACTCCCTCCGCCAAGCAATTAGCGCCGCAGAGGCGGTGACGGTACAATATCAAGGGCCCAAGGGGCCGGCCGCGGAGAGATGACCGAGAGGCCGAAGGTGCTCGCCTGCTAAGCGAGTGTGGGGCGTAAAACTCCACCGAGGGTTCGAATCCCTCTCTCTCCGCCACTTTTTCAAGCGCCAAGGCGCGGTTTGGGCACTGCCGGACCGCGCCTTTTTCTTTCCCCCCCTCTCCCGAGGCGCCATGCTGTTCGCCCAGATCATAGCCTTCGTCCTGGTCCTGGCCGTTTTCGAGGCCTACCAGCCCGGTCCGCCCCAGCTCAGCGCCACGGAAAGCTACCTGGCCTCGGCGGCCCTGGCCGCCCTGTTGTGGCTGGCGGCGCGCCTGGCGGTGAGCATGCACTTCAGCCGCCTGCGGGGCCCCCGCCCCCCGGCCGACCCGGCCAAGAGCGGACGACGTCTGGTCACCAAGCTGCATTTGGCGGCCATCGTCTGCCTGCTTTTGATCACCACCCTGGCCGAGCTCAAGGTCCACCTGCTGGGTTGGCCGGGCATGGCCACCTGGGAGAGCCTCCGGGGCCTGGCCGCCCTGGGGCTCTACCTGCTGCTCCTGACCGTGGTCTACGGCGCCGCCTACCGTTTGGAGCGGGCGGTGGGCCTGGGGGGCCTGGGGCGGCGCGACTACATCAACGGCCAGCTGCGCCTGGTGGCCCCGGTGGTCTTCCCCTGGCTGGCCGTGAGCCTGGTGCAGGACCTCATCTCCCACGCCTGGCCCGCGGCCGGGGCCTGGCTGGCCACCGGCCTGGGCAACCTGGTCTATCTGCTGTGCTTTATCCTGGCCCTGTCGTTGTTGTTCCCGGTGCTGGTCAAACACTGGTGGGGCTGCGCCCCCCTGGAGCCCGGCCGGGTGCGCCAGGTGTCCCAGACCGTGCTGGAGCACACCGGGGTGAAGGTGGGCGGCATCCTAAGCTGGCCCCTGATGGGCGGGCGCCTTTTGACCGCCGGGGTGCTGGGCCTGTTGCCCCGGCTGCGCTATCTGCTCATCACCCCGGCGCTGGCCGAGGCCCTGGACAACCGGGAGCTGGCCGCCGTGGTGGCCCACGAGGCGGGCCACGTGGCCCATCGCCACCTGTGGTTTTATCTCATGTTCTTCGCGGGCCTGTTTTTGGCCGCCTATGCCCTGGCCGAGCCCCTGGCCCTGCTCTTGGGCGGCCTGGTGTGGTGGCTGGCGGGCAGCGCCTGGGGCGTGGGGATTCTGGGCGCCCAGGGGGCGGAGGGGGCCTTCAGCATCCTGGCCGCCCTGCCCCTGCTGGCCCTGTTGGTGGTCTACCTGCGCCTGGTCATGGGCTTTTTCATGCGCCACTTCGAGCGCCAGGCCGACTTCTACTCCCTCAGGGTCATGGGCGAGGCCGCGCCCCTGAGCGCCGCCCTGGAAAAAATCGCCTTCATGTCCGGCGACACCCGCGACGTGCCCTCCTGGCATCACTTTTCCATCGCCCAGCGGGTGCGGGCCCTGGAGGCGGCCCAGGCCGATCCCCGGCGGGTAGCGGCCCAGGCCCGGCTCATCCGCCGGGGCTTGGGGGTGTTCTTCCTGGGCCTGGCCTTGGTGGTGGGCGGCGGCCTGGCCACCGAGAGCCTGGGCCTGGACGCCTCGCTGCGCCAGGCCACCCTGGAGCGCATCCTGGTCTCCGAGCTGGAACGCAACCCCCGCGACGCCCGCCTGCAGATGCAGATGGGCATCCTGCTCTACGAGCGGGGCCAGGAGCGCCGCTCCCTGGAGCACCTGCGCCGCGCCGCGGCCCTGGCCCCCCGCGATCCGGAGGTGCTCAACGGCCTGGCCTGGTTTTTGGCCACGGCCCAAGACCCGGCCCTGCGCCGCCCGTCCCAGGCGGTGGCCCTGGCCCAAAAGGCGGTGGCCCTGGCCCCGCTGCCCCACATCTGGGACACCCTGGCCGAGGCCTATTTCGCGGCCGGCCAGCCCCAGCGTGCGGTGGCCGCCGCCCGCGCCGCCCTGGCCGCCCGGCCCGACGAGCGCCACGAGTATTACCAGGCCCAGCTCCGGCGCTTTTTGTCCGCCGCCCAGGGAGCGCGCCCATGAACCGCCCCCGAGCGGCGGTGATCGGCCTGGACTGCCTGGAGCCCTCCCTGGTCTTCGAGCGCTTCGCGGGCCGCCTGCCCCACCTGGAAGAGCTGATGAACCGGGGCCGCTGGGGGAGGCTGGCCAGCACCATCCCGCCCATCACCGTGCCCGCCTGGATGTGCATGGCCACCGGCCAGGATCCCGGCCAGCTGGGCGTCTACGGCTTCCGCAACCGCCGCGAGCCCTCCTACGGCCCCCTGGCCACCGCCTCCGCCCAATGGGTGCAAGCGCCGCGCCTGTGGGATCTGGCCACCGCCGCCGGGCTCACCTCGGTGGTGCTGGGCTGGCCCCTCACCTACCCCGCCGCCCCGCTCAAGGGGGCCATGGTCAGCGGGCCGCTGACCCCCGAAGGGGCCGTGGACGGGGTGTGGCCCCCCAGCCTGGCCCCCCGCCTGAGCCGTTGGGCCGGGGGTGAGTACCTCTACGACGTCAAGGAGTTCCGCACCGCCCCCCGCGAGGAGCTTTTCGCCCGGCTGGAGCAGATGGCCCGGCGACGCTTCGCCGTGGCCCGGGGCCTCTACCGCCTGTACGAGCCCGACCTGTTCATGATGGTGGAGATGTCCTCGGACCGCTTGCAGCACGCCTTTTGGGCCGAGCCAACGCGCCTGGCCGAGCACTACCAACTGCTGGACTCCCTGGTGGGCGAGCTGCTGGCCTGCCTGGAGCCGGACACGCTGGTGCTGGTGGTCAGCGACCACGGGGCCCGGCCCCTGGAGGGCGGCCTGGCCCTGAACCAGTGGCTGCGCCGCCAGGGCTACCTCAAGCTCAAGCGCCCGCCGGAGGGCCCCGCCCCCCTGAGCCCGGAGATGGTGGATTGGCCCCGCACCCAGGCCTGGGCCGACGGCGGCTACTATGGGCGGGTCTACCTGAACCTGGCCGGGCGCGAGCCCTCGGGCGCGGTGCCGCCGGGCGAGGCCCCGGAGCTGCTGGCCCGCCTGAGCGCCGAGCTCATGGCCCTGGCCGGGCCGGACGGCCGCCCCCTGGGCAACCGGGTGTACCGGCCCGGGGAAATCTACCTCGAGACCAGGGGCCTGCCCCCGGAGCTGATCGTCTATCCCGGCGACCTGGGCTGGCGGGCCCTGGCCACGGTGTGGCCCACCGAAGAGCCCCTGTTCACCGCGGGCAACGACACCGGCCCGGACGGGGCCAACCACGCCGCCCATGGGATGCTCATCGCCGCCCCGGCCGCCAAAGGCCGCCTGGACCAAGCGGGGCGGGAAGTCAGCGGGGCCCGCTTGTACGACGTCTTCGAGAGCCTGCGCGGCCACCTGGAGCTGCCTCCGGGCCGATCCGGACCGGGACTGGCGTGGGACTGGCTGAAATAACTGAATGATTTTTGCCTCAAAAAATTTTGCTTTCCGCCGCTCGGGGCGCGTATCGTTGTTATATAGGGACAGGAACCAAGGTAAACCGCGCCCACGGGCCTTCCCGGGGGCGCCTGAAACGAAAAGACTGTGGAGGTATTGAGATATGCGAAAACACACCAGCGCCCTCACCTGCCTGTTGGCCAGCTTGACCCTGCTCGTGGCCCTGGCGGTGGTTCCGGCCTTTGCCGGCGAAAAAGACACCGCGGTCCTGAAGGTGGACGAGGCTTCGGTGGTGGTCCAGAAGATGATGGGCACCGAGGATAAAGGCGTGGCCCGCGACCTGCTAAAGAAGGCTAAGGCCGTGGGCATCTTCCCCGGCGTGTTCAAGGCCGGCTTCATCCTGGGCGGCGAGGGCGGCACGGGCGTGATCCTGGCCCGCAACGCCAAGGGCGCCTGGAGCGGACCCGCCTTCTATACCATTGCCGGTGCCAGCGTGGGCCTGCAGATCGGCGCTTCCTCCACCGACTTCATGATGATGATCATGACCGACAACGGCCTTAAGGGCATCCTCAAGGGCCATGCCAAGCTGGGCGGCGACGCCAGCGTGGCCGCCGGTCCCCTGGGCCGCTCCGCCAGTGGCGGCAGCAACTTCGCGGGCAAGGACAGCGACATCTACTCCTACTCCATGAGCGCCGGCGCCTTTGCCGGGGTTTCCCTGAACGGCGCGGGCCTGGAGTTCGACCAGAAGCGCAGCGACGCCTACTATGGCAAGGTCTACACCCCCGAGCAGATCCTGGTGCAGCACAAGGCCATGGCTCCCGGCTCGGCTCAGAAGCTCATCGCCGAGCTGAACAAGTACGCCAAGTAAGCCCGACCCATTCGCAACCAGCCCCCGGCCCCGGCCGGGGGTTTTTTATTGGGTTGGGAGCCGAAGGCTCTTGCAGGTTGGGTAGAGCGCAGCGAAACCCAACATCTCGGCGGGTGGCCCGGACAGCTCGGCTGTCTGGGCCGCGAGGCCCTGGACCGAGCGGCAAGAGGTGCGATGACAAGGCCGCCCGGGTAGGGGCGGAGTTTATCCCCGCCCTTTTACTTTCAGGCATAGTCCGTCATCGCGAGGAGCATCCCGGCAAGGGATGCAACGCGGCGAGCTTCGCTTTCCTCCAGGTGGGACGGCCCGTGGCTTGGCGGGCGGGTTGGCCTGGTCCTTCACACCTCGGCATGACGATGGGAAACGGAAGATTGCCGCGTCGCGGCGGGAAAGCCGCCCTTTCCATGCCGACCCATCTCACCGCCGCTCCTCGCAATGACAACTATTGACTGGAGGCTGGCGACAAAAGAGAGGCGCGGCACTCGGGCGGGGGAGGCGGGGCGGAAGCTCGCTCTGCGGGCTGAGATTGCTTCGTCGCGGCAAGGCTGCAGCTCGCAACGGCAATAGGCTTTGTTGGGTTTCGGGCTGGGCCCTCTACCCAACCTACGCTAATGCTTGGATTGCGCCAGGGACGGTGCATTTCCCAGCGGCACAGCCAGGGGTTCGTGGGGCAGGCGTCCGGCGAGCGCAGACCGCAGGCGTATCGCCAATACGCCGAGGTCTAAGCGATACCGGCAACACCGCCCACGGGCGCCTGGCGCAGCCGCCGTAGCCGCCAAGCCGCCTAGAGGTAACCCAGATCCTTGAGCTGCTCGGTCAGCTTGGCCTCTTCCTCGGGCGTGTAGGCTCCCCCCTCGCCCTGGCTCGGGGCCTGGGGCTGCGGGGCCGCTCGTTCTCCGGCGGGGGGAATCAGGCGGGCCGCTTCCAGGTAGGCCAGAATCTTGTCCAGACTCTCCCGGGGGCTCTCCTGGCCGGTGAGGCAGCGCACCTCCGGGTCTTCGGGCGGCTCCCAGGGGCCGCCCAGGCCGCTGAACTCCCTGCCCCCGTCGCGCTCCAGGGCCTGTTGGTACACTCCCCCCGCGTCGCGGTTGATGAGCTGCTCCAGGGGGCAGTCCAAAAACACCTCCACGTATTGGCCCAGCTCGGCGCGCAGCTCGCGGCGGGTGGCGGCCAGGGGGGCGAGGGCGCTGACCACGCAGGCGGCTCCGGCCCGGTTGACCAGGCCGGCGGCCCAGGCGGCGCGCAGGTTGGCGGTGTGGTGGTCTTGGGGGCTTAGTCCCAGCTCCGGGCCCAGGCGGGCCCGGGCCTCGCCGCCATCCAGGTGGGCGGCGGCCACCCCGCGCCGGGCCAGCTCACCCACCAGCAGGCGGCCCAGGGTGGTCTTGCCCGCGCAGGACAGGCCGGTGAGCCAGACGGTGAAACCGTCCGGGATCATAACAGGCTTTGGCCGTCCAGGCTGGGGGGCGCGTTGAGGCCCAGCAGGGCCAGCAGGGTGGGGGCCAAGTCCTCCAGGCGGTGAGGCTCGGGCTTGAGGCCCTCCTTGATCCCGCTGATGTAGAACAGGGCGTCGTTTCGGCTGGGGCAGCCGGGCCGCTCGGGCTCGGCCAGCAGGCCGCTCACCCCCAGGTTGGCCTTGAGCTCATAGCCCTGCACCGCCTCCACCACCAGGTCCGGAGCCTTGGCCAGCTGCGGCCCGGAGTAAAGCTCCTCGCGGCGGTGCACCTTGGCCACCAGGGGCTCGCCGGTCTCGGGGTGCTCCAGGCCGCTGAGGCGGTGGATCAGCTCCTCGCGCAGGTCCTCGTAGGGCCGGCCCTGGGCCACGCTGCCCTTTTGCTCCCGCCCCTCCAGGTTCAGATAGACCCGGCCGGGAATGAGGCTGTAGGCCTTGCTGTCGCCGTGCAGGTTCTTGAGCTCCTTCTTGCCCTTGCCGAACAAGAGGTAGCCGTTGGCCTCCAGCCACTGGTTCAGATACACCGAGCCCCGGCAGCGGGTCGTGCCGTAGCCGCTCACCAGCACCAGGGGGCAGGAGGGGGGAAGCAGCTCGGTGAGCTCGCCCAGATAGCCGTCCAGAAGGCGATAGAACGCGGCCATACGCTGGCCCCGGTTCTCGCCGCCCTGCTCCCAGGCGTCCCAGAACAACCGGTTGATGTGGTCCGTGCCGGTGAGGTGCAGCTGGAAAAACTCCCAGTCGTCCTCGCGCATGAGCTGGAAGGCGGCCTTGAAGCGGCGGCTCATGGCCTCGCCCAGCTCGGCCAGGAAGAAGTCCATCTCCTCGGCGGCCAGGCCCACGTCGGCCTCGATGCGGTAATCCATCTCCATGAGCCGGGGGGCCAGCTCCACCGGGTAGGTGGCCTGGGACAGGTCGGGGCTCAAAAACCCGCTGACCATGAAGCCGTTGACCTTCTTGGGGGGGAAGGTCATGGGCACGTTCATCACCCCCACCTTGACTCCGCCCCGGCCCAGAGTCTCCCACAGGGTGGGGGCCTTGATGTCCATGGAGGAGGGGATGATCACCGAGAAGGGGTCCGGGTGGCGCTCCACCAGGCCGAACACCCCGTGCTTGCCCGGATTCACCCCGGTCATGTAGTTGGTCCAGGCCACGGTGGGAACCGTGGGCAGGGTGGAGGTCAGCCCGGCGCTGGCCCCCTGGGCCAGGATGTGCCCCAGGTTGGGCATCAGGCCGCCACCTCCGGCCTTTTGGGCGAAGGGCAGGCTGATCCCATCCATGGACAAAACGAAAATACGCTTTTTCTGCGGTTCGCGGCTGAAAAGGCGTTTGAGTATACTCACTTAACTCCCCTATTCGCCAAGGGAAAATCCTTCCCAACTCTAGCCGGGCCTCCGCGGGGTGTCAAGTGGCTTGCCCCCCGCGCCCCGCGGCGGCGGGCCCCACGACGTCGCCGGCCTTGACTTGGGCCAGGGGTGTGGTAGAAATTCGAACTCTTAAAGGTAGTTTACGTCACACCGGGGTATGCCGCATGGACTACAAAAAGACCCTAAATCTCCCCAGCACCAAGTTTCCCATGAAGGCCAACCTTCCCCAGCGGGAGCCGGAGATGCTCAAGCGCTGGGAAGAGGAAGGGCTCTACCAACAGCTTCGCCAACAGGCGAAGGGCCGTCAGAAGTATATTTTGCACGACGGCCCGCCCTATGCCAACGGAAACATCCACATGGGCACCGCCTTCAACAAGGTGCTCAAGGACATCATCGTCAAGTCCCGCCAGATGAGCGGCAAGGACGCGGTGTACGTGCCGGGCTGGGACTGCCACGGGCTGCCCATCGAGCACGAGGTGGACAAGAAGCTGGGCGGCAAGAAGGCCCAGATGGGCCAGTTGGCGGTGCGCAAGGCCTGCCGGGCCTACGCCAAGAAGTTCATCGACACCCAGCGCAAGGAGTTCATGCGCCTGGGGGTCTTGGGCGACTGGTTCCACCCCTACCTGACCATGAGCTACGACTACGAGGCGGTCACCGCCGGCGAGCTGGCCAAGTTCTACGAGCTGGGCGGGGTGTATCACTCCAAGAAGCCCATCTACTGGTGCAATTCCTGCCAGACCGCCCTGGCCGAGGCCGAGGTGGAATACGCCGAGCACACCAGCCCCAGCATCTACGTGGCCTTCCCGGTCACCGACGACCTGGGGGCCAAGTACCCCGAGTTGGCCGGCAAGCCGGTGTACCTGGTGATCTGGACCACCACCCCCTGGACCATCCCGGCCAACCTGGCCGTGGCCGCCAACCCCGAGCTGGACTACGTGGCGGTGGAGCACCAGGGCAAGGTCTACATCCTGGCCGAGCGCCTGGCGGCCATAAACATGGACGCCTTCGGCTTCGACGGCTGGGTTAAGCTGACCGACATCGACCCCCACGACATCGAGGGCCTGAGGGCCAAGCATCCCCTGTACGACCGCGAGTCGGTGGGCGTGTTGGCCGACTACGTGACCCTGGAGGCGGGCACCGGGCTGGTGCACACCGCGCCGGGCCACGGCCGCGAGGACTACGAGACCGGCCTCAAATACGGCCTGGAGGCCTACAGCCCGGTCAACGACCAGGGCCGCTTCGAAAACGACGTGGAGTTCTTCGCGGGCCAGGAGGTTTTCGAGGCCAACGCCTCGGTGCTGGCCAAGCTCAGCGAGGTGGGGGCCCTGTTGGCCACCGAAAAAATCAGCCACTCCTACCCCCACTGCTGGCGCTGCAAGAGCCCGGTGATCTTCAGGGCCACGGCCCAGTGGTTCATCTCCATGGAGGAAAACGACCTTAGAAAGCGCACCCTGGAAGCGATCCAGAACCAGATCAACTTCGTGCCCCGCTGGGGCCGGGAGCGCATCTACGGCATGATCGAAAACCGCCCCGACTGGTGCATCAGCCGCCAGCGGGCCTGGGGCGTGCCCATCATCGTGTTCCAGTGCGCCTCCTGCGGCGAGTACGTGCTCACCCCGGAGATGGCCGCCAAGGTGGTGGCCGCCTTCCGCCAAGAGGGCGCCGACGCCTGGTTCGCCCACGACGCCAAGGAACTGCTGGGCGATCTGGCGGTGTGCCCCATCTGCGGCCACACCGAGCTGAACAAGGAAAAGGACATCCTGGACGTGTGGTTCGACTCGGGCACCAGCCAGGCGGCGGTGCTGGAGCCCAACCCAGACCTCACCTGGCCGGCCGACCTGTACCTGGAGGGCAGCGACCAGCACCGCGGCTGGTTCCACAGCTCGCTGTTGTGCGCCATGGGCACCAAGGGCGAGCCGCCGTACCGCATGGTGCTCACCCACGGCTTCGTGGTCGACGGCGACGGCCGCAAGATGTCCAAGAGCTTGGGCAACGTGATCCCGCCCCAAAAGGTCATCGACCAGTACGGCGCGGAGATCCTGCGCCTGTGGGTGGCCTCGGAGGACTACACCGACGACATCCGCATCAGCCCGGACATCCTCAAGCAGTTGGCCGAGGCCTATCGCCGCATCCGCAACACCATGCGCTTCATGATGGGCAACCTGGACGACTTCGACCCCGCCACCGACCAGGTGGCCCCGGCGGACATGGGCGAGATGGACCGCCTGATGCTGCACCGGCTGCAGGAGCTCATCGCCCGCTGCCTGGGCGGCTACCAGGAGTTCAACTTCCACACCGTGTTCCACGGCCTGCACAACTTCTGCGTGGTGGACCTCTCGGGCTTCTACCTGGACGTGATCAAGGACCGCCTGTACACCAGCGCCCCGGCCGGACCCGAGCGCCGCGGCGCCCAGACGGTGGTGTATCGCCTCTTGGACGCCATGGTGCGCCTGAGCGCGCCCATCATGTCCTTCACCGCCGAGGAGGCCTGGGAGTACGTGCCCGGGGCCAAGGCGACCCAGCCCAGCGTGCACATGGCCGAGCTGCCCGTGGTGGACGAGGCCCTCATGGACGCCGAGCTGGCCAAGCGCTGGAAGCGCCTGTTGACGCTTCGCGGCGAGGTGAACAAGGCCCTGGACATCGCCCGCAAGGACAAGCTGGTGGGCAACTCCCTGCAGGCGGTGCTTTCGCTGACCGCCGACGCCGACACCCTGGAGTTCCTGGGGCAAAACGCAGCGGCCTTCGCCGAGATCACCATGGTCAGCGAGCTGAGGCTGCTGGACGCCGCGCCCGAGGGCCCCACCCTGGCCAGCGAGGAAATCGAGGGCCTGGTCATTTTGGTGGAGCCCACCGAGGCGTCCAAGTGCCCCCGCTGCTGGATGCACAGCAAGACCGTGGGCGAGGACACCGAGCATCCCGAGCTGTGCTCCCGCTGCGCGGCGGTGGTGCGGGAGATCGCCTAGATCGTGTGGCGCCGCCTGGGCAGGCTGTCCGTCATCGCCCTGGCCGTGGCCGGGGCGGATCAACTGCTCAAGGCGGTGATGGTCCCCTGGTTGCAAGACGGGCCCGTCACGCTGGTCCCCGGCTTCGCCCGCCTGGTGCTGGCCTACAACACCGGGGCCGCCTTCAGCAGCTTCGCCGGCGTGACCGGGGCCCGCTGGGCCCTGGTGGGGGCCACCCTGGTGGCCCTGACCGTGGCCGTCTGGGCCGCCGCCGGGCCCCTGGGCCGCCACCGCGGGACCCTGTGGTCCCTGGCGCTCATCTGCGGCGGGGCCCTGGGCAACCTCATCGACCGCCTGCGCCTGGGATCGGTGGTGGACTTCGTGGACCTTTATGCGGGAAACTGGCACTGGCCGGTGTTCAACCTGGCCGACACCGCCATCACCGTGGGCGGCGTGTACCTGGCCTGGACCCTCATCCGGGGCAAGGCCTAACCGAAGCCTAACTTAGGGAGTCCTCCGTGTTCCCCGTCCTGTTCAGCATCGGCCCCCTGACCCTGCACACCTACGGCGTGCTCCTAGCCCTGGGCGCGGCCCTGGGCCTGTGGCTTTTGACCCACCTGGCCAAAAAGCAGGGCCTGGACCCGGACCGGGTGATGAGCCTGTCCTTGTGGCTACTCATCAGCGGCCTGGTGGGCTCGCGCCTGTTGTTCGTCCTCCTGGAGCCCGCCCAGTTCAAGAGCGCCCCCTGGAGGGTATTGGCCATCTGGGAGGGCGGCCTGGTGTTCTACGGCGGGGTGGCCGCCGCCTTGGTGGTGGGGCTCATCCTCATGCGCCGCTGGCGCCTGCCGGTGCTCACCCTCCTGGATTGCGCGGCCCCGGCCCTGGCCCTGGGCCAGGCCCTGGGGCGCTTCGGCTGTTTCAGCGCCGGTTGCTGCTACGGCCGGGTCTGGGAAGGCGGCTGGTGCGCGGTCACCTTCAGCGATCCCCTCACCCTGGCCCCCCGGGATCTGCCCCTGCACCCCACCCAGCTCTACACCGCGGGCGCGCTGCTCATCATTCTGGGAGTGCTCCTGCTGCTCTGGCGCCACCGGCGTTTCGCGGGGCAGATTTTCTTCGCCTATGGGTTCCTGCACGGCATCGCCAGGGTTATAATCGAGACGTTTAGAGCCGATTGGCGGGGCGAACCCTTCCTGGGTTTCACCCCCACCGGTTGGTTCGCCCTGGGCCTGGCCGTGGTCAGCGCCGCGGCCCTGATCTACTTGCAGCGAAAAAACGCCGCCAAACAGGGAGGCTGAGCCTTGGATTTCCCCGACGATCTCAAATATCATCCCGAACACATGTGGGTCCGTCTGGAAGACGGCGACGTGGCCACGGTGGGCATCACCGATTTCGCCCAGGAGCAGTTGGGCACGGTGATCTTCGTGGACCTGCCGGACGCGGAGCAGGAGATAAGCCAGGGCGAGGAGCTGGGCGCGGTGGAAAGCGCCAAGAGCGTCAGCGACCTCATCAGCCCGGTCACCGGCGTGGTGCTCAGGGTCAACCAGGCCTTGGAAGACACCCCGGACCTGATCAACCTGGAGCCCTACACCGGGGGCTGGATCGCCAGGGTGAAGCTGGAAGACCCCGCCGAGTTGGACGAACTGATGGACGCCGGGGTATACGAGGCCGATCTGGACTAGGACCGCTCCGGGACGGGGCGCTCCGTCCTCAGGCGGGGCCCACCACCCGGTTGCGGCCCAGCGCCTTGGCCTGGTAGAGCCTCTGATCGGCCTGGTTTAACACCTGCTGGTAGTTGCGCCCGTCTTGGGGATAAAGGGCCACCCCCAGGCTGACGGTCACTTGGTCGGCCACCTTGCCGTCCGGCAGCTTGAAACGGTGGGACCCTATGGCCGCGCGCAGGTTTTCGGCGGCGGCCAGGGCCTCGTCGGCGTTTAGCGCCTCCAACACCACCAAGAATTCCTCGCCCCCATAGCGCACCACCCGGTCTTGGTTGCGCACGTTTTTTATTATCACCATCCCCAGATCGCGCAGCAGGTGGTCCCCCGCCGGATGGCCGTGGGTGTCGTTGTAGTCCTTGAAGTGGTCGATGTCCAACATGATCAAGGCGTAACGCCGCCGGGGACGGCCGTCCGGCCCGCCGTCCAGGTAGCGGATAACCCGGTCCAGGCCGGCCCGGTTGCGCAGGCCGGTTAGCTTGTCGCGGTAGGCCATGCGCTCGGTGGAGTCGAAGGCCTTGAGCACCACCCGGTCCAGGTAGAACACCGCCAACAGCCCCACCGAAACCACCATGACCAACTGCACAAAAAACAGCAGGCCCATGGTCTCCCAGGCCTGGGAAAACTCCCGGTTCATTATCAACCGCCGGTGGGCATGGTGGTCATGAATGCGCAGATAATATTTGGAGAACACGACGTCGAACTGATCGCGCAGGGCGGCAAGACGCCCCGCGCCGTCCTTCCAGCCGCCCCCCATGAACTCATCCAGGTTCTTCAGATATTCGGCGTAGGCACTTCGCAGCTCCAGGGTGCGCCGGCGTATCCTGGTCCCGATTTCCCCCTGGGGCAGGGTATCGGCGTATTGCTGCAGCTCCGCCAAGGCCGTTCCGGCCTGGGCGCGATTTCTTCGATAGGCCTTGAGGTCTTGCTCGTCACCCTGGCCGCGGTAATAAGCCCCGGCCTCCAGCAACATCTGATACATGGCCGAATGGAAAGTGTCGGACGCCTCCAGGTGGCTGGCGAACAGCCTCAGGCCTTCCGTTTCGCCATGGAGCTTGCTGATGCTGAACCAATAAAAAGCATAGGTGGCCAGCAACGCGACGAACAAAAACCCCACCGCCAATTTAAAGCCGATATGCCGGTTACCCATGCATGCTTCCCTGCACCATCAAGGTCATACTCCACTTATACTATTAGGGATTTGTGGTTAACTCGGGATTGAATTTAACTATAAACCAAACCCGCCCGAAAAGAACAGAGCCCCCGCGCCCCTTTGACATTACCTACCGGCCGAATTAAACTTGTTGAAGCGCACCCAATGGAGGAGGCCGAGCCTATGTGTCAATGTTGCGGTAAAACCGGTCACGACCACCAGCACCCCCATGGGGACCAGGAGGGTCACGTCCACGAGCACGGCCACGAAGGAGGCCACCATTGCCAGGGGCACGGACAAGCCCCCGACGCGCCCCGTCCCCTGATAAGCTTGATTCAACCCGTTAAGCCCAGCCCCCGCGCTGATTAAGCCCTGAGGGGAGGTCCCACCTCCCCGGCGCCAACCCATGCCCAAATGGTTGTCCCCTTCGCGCCTGGTGCTGGCGTCGTTCGCCCTTTTCATTTTTTTGGGCGCGGCGCTTTTGGCCATGCCGGTGATGCAGGGCCCCGCGGGGGTGAGCCTGTTGGACTGCCTGTTCACCGCCACCAGCGCGGTCTGCGTAACCGGACTCATCACCGTGGACACCGCCACCGCCTGGTCCCCCTGGGGCCAAGGGCTCATCCTGGTGCTTTTGCAGGCCGGCGGCCTGGGCATCATGACCTTTTCGGTGGCCCTGTTGTACCTGGCCCGGAAACGGCCGGGGCCGCGCACCCACCTGGCCCTCAAGGGGGCCCTGGGCCCGGTGCCCGGCGGGGAAATAGGCCGCCTGGTGGCCGACGTGCTGCTCTACACCTTTTTGCTGGAGGGCCTGGGCGCGGCGGTGCTCTTCGTGCGCTTCCTGGCTGATTTTCCCGTCCAGACCGCCGGGGCCCTGGCCGTGTTCCACTCGGTCAGCGCCTTTTGCAATGCGGGCTTCAGCCTGTTCAGCGACAACCTGGTGGCCTACGCCGAAGACCCCACGGTGAACCTGGTCATCCTGGGCCTGGTGGTGTTGGGCGGCCTGGGCTTCGTGGTGCTCAGGGAATTGGTGGGCCGCCTGCGCCGCCCCAAGGACGAGCTGCCCCGGCGGCTGTCCCTGCAGGCCCGGCTGGTGCTGTTCACCACCGGAGCCCTCATCGCCGGGGGCATGGTGGCCCTGCTCACCGCCGAATGGCTGGGCCAGGGCCCGGCCTGGCGCCAGGGCCCCTGGACCCTCTTGTTCCAGGCCATCACCCCGCGCACCGCCGGTTTCAACACCGTGCCCATGGACCAGCTCACCAACGCCTCGTTGGTGGTGACCATGGTGCTCATGTTCATCGGGGCCTCGCCGGGTTCCTGCGGCGGCGGCGTCAAGACCACCACCATCGCGGTGCTGTGGTCCCTGGCCATGAACCGCCTCCGGGGCCGGGCCGGGGCCGAGGCCTGGGGCCGTTCGGTGCCCGAGCGCCAGGTGGAGCTGGCCCTGTTGTTGGTGCTGGGCACTGCCGCGGTACTCATGGTGGCGGTGGTGCTGCTGAGCGCCGTGGGCCTGGCCGACGGCGGCCACGTGCGCGGCGACTTCATCAGCCTGGCCTTCGAGGCCACCAGCGCCCTGGGCACGGTGGGGCTCTCTCTGGGGGCCACTCCGGCGCTCACCCCGGCGGGCAAGGTCATCATCATCGCGCTGATGTTCCTGGGCCGCCTGGGCCCCCTGGCCTTCGTCTACTCCGTGGCCCAGTCCCTGCGCGACCGGGGCTACCGCCTGGCCGAAGAGCGGGTGATCATGGGCTAGGCCCCGCCCGGCCTGGCAAAGGCGGGCACAGGTAGTATGCTATCGCCATAGGCAAGTTGGGAGGTTCCCATGAACCTGGCGGTTATCGGACTGGGGCAATTCGGCTCGTCCCTTGCCCTGGAGCTCAAAAAACTCAAGCACCACGTCACGGCCCTGGACTCCGACGCCCGGGCGGTGGCTAGGGTGCAAGACGTGGTGGACCAGGCGGTGGTGGCCGACTGCACCGATCGCAGCCTGTTGGAAGAGCTGGGCCTGGGCCTGGTGGACGGGGCGGTGATCAGCGTGGGGGACCATCTGGGAGCCAGCATCCTCACCACCTTGCACCTCAAGGAGATGGGGGTGGGCCGCATAGTGGCCAAGGCCACCAGCCCCGAGCACGAAAAAATCCTCAAGCGGGTGGGAGCCGGGGAGGTGGTGTTTCCCGAGCGCGACGCCGCCCAGCGTCTGGCCCGTTCGCTGGCCGACCCCAACCTTTTGGACTTTTTGCCCATCGGCGACGAGTTTTCCGTGGCCGAGCTGGCTCCGCCGGCGGCCATCGTGGGCAAGAGCCTGGCCGAGCTGAACCTGCGCCGCAAGTACGAGGTGAACGTCATCGCGGTGCGCGAGTTGGTGCCCGAGCGCACCCATCTGGTTCCCGGGCCCGATTACGTACTCAAAGACAGCGACGTTTTGGTGGTGGCCGGCCGCCAGGAAGACCTGGAAAGGCTGCGCCAGGCCAAGTGAGCCAACCCGCCTATCGCGGCCCTCTGTACATCCTGGGGGTCACCACCTTCGTGGCCATGACCGGGGTGGGCATCATCGTGCCCTTCCTGCCCCTGTACGCCCGCGACCTGGGGGCCAGCGGGATCATGCTGGGGCTCATCTTCAGCTCCTTTTCCCTGTCCCGGGCCCTGGTGGTGCCCTGGCTGGGGGGCTTTTCCGACCGCTGGGGGCGCAAGCCCTTCATCATCACCGGCATGGCCGGTTACGGGGTCACCAGCCTGCTGTTCATGCTGGCCGACAGTGCCGAGGCCCTGGTGCTCACCCGCCTGCTGCAGGGCGTGTTCGCGGCCATGGTGTTGCCGGTGGCCATGGCCCTGGTGGCCGACATCACCCCGCCGGGCATGGAGGGCCGCTCCTTCGGGGCCTTCAACATGTTCTTCCTGCTGGGCTTCGGCATCGGCCCCGTCATCGGGGGCTCGGTCTACGAGTACTTTGGGCTCAACGCCAATTTCGTGCTCATGTTCGTCCTGAGCGTGGCCGCCGCCATAACCGTGGCCCTCACCGTGTCCGAACCCGGAGCCGAGCTGCGCACGGGGGGCAAGCGGGGTTTTCGGGAGATGGTACTCCTTTGCCGCGACCGCGGTTTCATGGCCATCATGCTGGCCCGCATGGGCGCGGCGGCGGGCATGAGCTGCTTCATCTCCTTCATGCCCCTGGTGGCCACCGGCCACAACCTGAACACCATGGGGGTGGGCCTGTGCCTCACCGCCAACGTGCTCTTGAGCACCGCCATGCAGCGCCCCGCCGGTTGGCTGGCCGACCGTATGCCCCGCCTGCCCCTGGCCGCCGGCGGCCTGGCCCTCTCGGGGATAATGAAGATGCTCATCCCCTGGGGCAGCGACCTCACCTCCCTGATGCTCCTGTCCATGGGCGACGGGGTGTTCTCCGGGCTGTCCTTGCCCGCGCTCACCGCCATGGCCGTGAGCCGGGGCAAGGACCTGGGCTCGGGTATGGGGCTCACCACCGGGGCCTTTACCATGGCCCTTAGCGTGGGGGTTTTCGTGGGGCCCATCTGCGCGGGGTGGAGCGTGGATGTCAGCGGCGTCAGCGGCACGGCCCTGTGGCTGGGCGGCGGGGCGGCCGTGGTTTCGGCCCTGGCGCTATGGCTGCTTTATGCCGGCATCCAAAACCGAGGGGACGGCGCCGGGCCGCGGCAGACGGCGGCCTTGGATCACCTGCCCTAGGGTGTGCGCCGCCCAAAGCAGAAAGCCCAGGGACAAAAGCATTTCGGCGGGCTCCTGGTCCCGCCAGTAGATGAGGCCGCTCTGGCCGAAGCCGGCCGCGGTCCCCTGTTGCAGCGCCAGCAAAAATCCCACAATGAAGTAGCCGTAGAGCAGGGCCGTGGGCAGGAAATACAGGCTCAGGCTCCAAGGCGGCACCACCAGCTCCAAAAGGGAGCGCCAGGCGGGCCCTAGCCGTAGCCAGGCGGCCGGACGCCTCCAGAGGCGCCAGCTAAGGCCCAAGGCCAGGCCCACCACCACGTATAGGAAAGAAATCTTGCCCTGCACCGCCTTGAGGTTGTGCAAGGACACCTCGCGCTGGGTGTTGTGCTCGGCGAACCACTGGGGCAGGGCGTAGCCCAACAAGCGCTCACCCCAGCTTATCTCCTCCCCGGCCACTAGCAGCAGGCCCAGGCCCAGCAGGAGCACCACCCAGAAGTGCCCGGCCGGGGCCCGGCCCCAAAGGCGCGCGGCGGCGAACAGGCAAAGCACCCCCGCCGCCGCGTAGCAGGCGAACTGGGCGTATTCCAACAGACCGTCTTCCTGCACCAGGTCGTAGTAAAGGATCGGCGCCTGGAACTTGATCCCTATAAGCACCAGGGCCAGCGCCAGCGGCAGAAAAAAGATAAGCCAAGGCCCGGGCCAGCCGGCCCGGTCGATACGTGTCATGATGTTTCCCACCTCCGGGCCGGCCTGGCGCCGGCCCTCCCGCGGACCAAGCGGGTGCATCGCGTATAAACCGGCACGCCCACCCGGCGTGCCGCGCAACAGGCGTTTCCATACTAGGCAGCCCAAGACGGGGTTGTCCAGGGCCTTACGGCTGTTGTTGCCACCCCGACGCCCTGCGGGGCTTTTCGGCCTCCAGGCCCCTGAATCAAGCCTCGCCCCGCCTTGACTTTCCCCCCACCCCGCAGTAGATTCATTCCTTGACTCGCAACCTCAGATAAGTTCAGGAAACCGCGATGGAATACGAGGCGGTCATAGGGCTGGAGGTCCACGCCCAGCTCCTCACCGAGTCCAAGATTTTCTGCGGCTGCTCCACCAAGTTCGGCGCGCCGCCCAACACCCACGTCTGCCCGGTGTGCCTGGGTATGCCCGGCGTGTTGCCGGTCCTCAACGAACGGGTGGTGGAGTTCACCATCCGGGCCGGGCTGGCCACCAATTGCGCGGTGCAGCCCCGTAGCGTGTGGGCCCGCAAAAACTACTTCTACCCGGACCTGCCCAAGAACTACCAGATCAGCCAATACGAGCTGCCCATCTGCCTGGACGGCCGGCTGGACATCCAGGTGGAGGGGCAAGAGTCCCGGCGCATCGGCATCACCCGCATCCACATGGAAGAAGACGCGGGCAAGCTGGTGCACGACCCCGGCCTGCCGGTGAGCTACGTGGACTACAACCGCACCGGAGTGCCGCTGATGGAGATCGTCAGCGAGCCGGACCTGCGCTCCCCGGCCGAGGCGGGGGCCTATCTGCGGGCCCTGCGCGATATCCTGGTCTACCTGGAGGTCTGCGACGGCAACATGGAGGAAGGCTCCTTCCGCTGCGACGCCAACGTGAGCCTTCGGCCCCTGGGCCAGAAGGAGCTGGGCACCAAGGCCGAGCTCAAGAACATGAACTCCTTCCGGGGCGTGGAAAAGGCCCTGGAGTACGAGATTCGCCGCCAGCGGGCCGTGTTGGACGAAGGCGGCAAGGTGCGCCAGGAGACCCGCCTGTGGGACGCCGACCAGGGCAAGAGCTTCGGCATGCGGGGCAAGGAAGAGGCCCACGACTACCGCTATCTGCCCGACCCGGATCTGTTGCCCCTGGAGATAGGCCCGGAGTGGGTGGAGCGGGTGCGGGCCGCCCTGCCCGAGCTGCCCGCGGCCAAGCTGGCGCGCTTCATGGCCGACTACGGCCTGAGCGACTACGACGCCGGGGTGCTCACCGCCTCCCGGCCCTTGGCCGACTACTACGAGGCGGCGCTCGCCGCTGGGGCTCCGGCCAAGGCGGCGGCCAACTGGGTGACCAGCGACCTGTTGGGCGCGCTCAAGGCCCAGAACCTGGAGATCGAGCAAAGCCCCCTGGCCCCGGCGGGCCTGGCCGGGCTCATCAAGCTCATCGAGGCGGGCACCATCAGCGGCAAGATGGCCAAGGAGGTGTTCGCCGAAATGCTCTCCTCGGGCACCGACGCCGAGGCCATCGTCCAGGCCAAGGGCCTGAGCCAGGTGAGCGACGAGGACGAGCTCGCGACCCTGCTCCAGGAGATATTCGCGGCCAACCCGGCCGAGGTGGAGGCCTTCAAGGGCGGCAAGAAAAAGCTCATGGGCTTTTTCGTGGGCCAGGTGATGCAAAAGACCAAGGGTCAGGCCAACCCCAAGCTGGTCAACCAGCTCATCAACCAGCTGCTGGGGAGCTAGCCGTGATCCCGACCCTTTATTGGCAGGACGACGTGGTGATGATCCTGGACCAGCGCAAGCTGCCGGCCAGGACCACCTTCATCGCCTGCCGGGACATGAAGCGGGTCATCTACTGCATTAAGACCCTGGCGGTGCGCGGGGCTCCGGCCATCGGCGTCGCCGCGGCCATGGGCCTGGTCTTGGCGGCCAAGGCCGTCAAGCTCAAGGACCCGGCCAAGTGGGCCGAGCGCTTCCGGGCCCAGGCCGAGGTCATGCGCGCGGCCCGGCCCACGGCGGTGAACCTGGGCTGGGCGGTGGATCGCATGCTGGCCCTGGTCGCCGGCGCGCCCGAGGACCCGGCTGAGCGCCTGGCCCTACTTCGCCGCGAGAGCGAGATGATGCTGGCCGAGGATGTGGCCATCAACCGGGCCATGGGCCGCCACGGGGCCAAGCTGGTGCCCAAGCGGGCCACCATCCTCACCCACTGCAACGCCGGCTCCCTGGCCACCGGGGGCTACGGCACCGCCCTGGGGGTGGTGCGGGCCGCGGCCGAGGCGGGCAAGCAGATCAAGGTGATCGCCGACGAGACCCGGCCTTTGTTGCAGGGGGCGCGGCTCACCGCCTGGGAGATGGTGGACGAGGGCATACCGGTGGCCGTGGCCGTGGACGGCGCGGTGGGAGCCCTGATGAGCAAGGGCCTGGTGGATTTGTGCGTGGTGGGGGCGGATCGCATCGCGGCCAACGGCGACGTGGCCAACAAGATCGGCACCTTCAACGTGGCCCTGCAGGCCCGGCGCCACGGCGTGCCCTTTTACGTGGCCGCCCCCTTGAGCACCGTGGATATGGACACGCCCAGCGGCGACCTGATACCCATAGAGGAGCGCGACCCCGCCGAGGTGCTGGCCTTTGCCGGCAGCCGGGCCGCTCCCGGCGCCGAGGCCCTCAACCCGGCCTTCGACGTGACCCCCAACGATTTAGTCAGCGCCATCATAACCGAGGTGGGCGTGCTCAGGCCGCCCTTTAACCGCAGCCTGGCCGCGGCCAAGGCCCAGAGTTTAACCTAGCCCTGTAGGGAGAGCACGATGGAGTGTAGAAAAGAACTGCTGCCTGCCGACAGCTGCAAGCCCAAGCCCACCGACGAGTCCAAGCTCGGTTTCGGCCAGATATTCTGCGACCACATGTTCCTGATGGATTACGAAAAGGGCAAGGACTGGCACGACCCGCGCATTGTGCCCTACGGCCCGCTGGCCCTGTCCCCGGCCGCCCTGGTGTTGCACTACGGCCAGGAGGTCTTCGAGGGGCTCAAGGCCTATCGCGGGGTGGACGGCGGCATCTACATGTTTAGGCCCCAGGCCAACCTCGAGCGCATGAACCGCTCCAACAAGCGCCTGTGCATCCCCGAGCTGCCGGTGCAGGAGACCCTGGAGCACCTGTTCGAGCTGGTCAAGACCGAGCATGAGTGGGTGCCCACCCTGGAGGGCACCAGCCTCTACATCCGGCCCACGGTCATCGCCACGGAGGCCTGCCTGGGGGTCAAGGTCAGCTCCAAGTACCTCTACTTCGTCATCATGGGGCCGGTGGGGGCCTACTACCCCGAGGGCTTCAACCCGGTGAGGATCTACGTGGAGGAAAACTACGTGCGCGCCTCGGTGGGCGGCGTGGGCGAGGCCAAGACCATGGGCAACTACGCGGCCAGCCTGTTGGCCGCCGAGGAGGCCCACGCCAAGGGCTTCACCCAGGTGCTGTGGCTGGACGCCTGCGACAGGAAGAGCATCGAGGAAGTGGGCACCATGAACATGTTCTTCGTCATCGACGGGGAAGTGATCACCAGCCCCCTGCACGGCTCCATCCTGCCGGGCATCACCCGCGACTCGGTCTTGACCATGTGCCGCCACTGGGACCTCAATGTCTCCGAGCGCAAGCTGACCATCGACGAGGTGCTGGAGGCCCAGGCCGCCGGCAAGCTGGAGGAGGCCTTCGGCACCGGCACCGCCGCGGTGATCAGCCCGGTGGGCTCCATCCACTACCGGGGCACCGACTACACCGTGGCCGACGGCCAGACCGGCCCCCTGAGCCACAAGCTCTACGACGAGCTGACCGGCATCCAGTTGGGCAAGCGCCCCGACCCCTTCGGCTGGGTGGTCAAGGTCAAGTAGCCCCGCCTGCCTTACAAGCACAAGCCCCCGCCCGGCAACGGGCGGGGGCTTTTAGTTTAGGCGCGGCGTTGTTTGATTGTCGCCCGCCCCTGTCTCATCTTGTCGTGGCGAGGTGCGTAGCGACCAAGCAACCTCTGTCCAGTAAAGACATCCGCGTTCAACACTCCCAGCCAATAGCGGTCATTGCGAGGCCGGGCAGCGGCAAACCCTCGGTGGAACCAGGCCGTCCGGTCTGCCCGGCCGTGGCAATCTTCCATTTCCCTCGTCATGCCTGCGCGAGGAATACACGGCCACACCGCCCCCCTGCCCCAACCCCTCCCGCTTGGGGGAAAGCAAAGATCACCACGTCGCATCTTTTCCAAGATGCTCCTCGTGATGACAGCTATCGCTTTATAAAATTATTCAGAGCCGTGTAGGTTGGCGTAGAGGGCTTCCCAGCCCGAAACCCAACAATTCCCCTCGACGCCCCAAACCGGCACATCCCCCGGGCACAGCCAGGGAGGGCCAAGCAAAGCGGCGGCGAGCGCAGACCGCAGGCGTATTGCTACGGCCCAAGCGATGCCGCCAACGCGGCATGGCGCTTACTGGCGCAGCCGGCACACCCACCCGGCATAGCCAGCCGCCGGCAGAGTAAAGCGGCAGGCGAAAGTGCTCTTTCTCCCAGCGGGTTTGTCAGGTGTCCGTGGGCAAGGCATCCGGCGAGCGCAGACCGCAGGCGTAGCCTAAGCTACGTTGAGGTCTAAGCGATGCCGGCAACACAGCCCACGGGCAGCTGGCGAAGCCGCCCGTTAAACCCCCGCCGCCTCGCAGACGCGCGCCCACAACTCCTCCCTACCCTGGCCGGTGCTGGCCGAGAAAAGGGTGGGGGTGGGGTCGAAGGGGGCCAGGGTTGGCCTGAGCTTGGCCAGGCGCGAGGCCTGCTGGTTGTTGGAGAGCTTGTCGGCCTTGGTGACGGCCGCCAGGACGGTGATCTGCAAGGAGCGCAGCCAGTCCAGGAGCATCAGGTCCTCGCCGGTGGGCTCGCGGCGGATGTCCAGGATGACCACCACCGCGGCCAGGGTGTCGCGCCCGCTCAGGTAGGCCTCCACCATGGGGCGCCAGGCCGCCCTGATGGCCTTGGGCACCTTGGCGTAGCCGTAGCCGGGCAGGTCCACCAGGCGTATAGCGTCCTGGTTGATGCTGAAGAAGTTGATGTGCTGGGTGCGCCCCGGGGTGCCCGAGACCCTGACCAGCTTCTTGCGCCTGGTCAGGGTGTTGATCAGCGAGGACTTGCCCACGTTGGAGCGGCCGGCAAAGGCCACCTCGGGCGGACCCGGCGGCGGGTAGCCGCTGGGTTTCACCGCCGTGGTGATGAACTCCGCTTGGCCGATGGGAATCATGGCAGCGCCTGGGGGCAGTAGCGTTCCAGGTACTCGCGCAGGCGCGCCAGGGCCCGCTCGATGTTCTCCAGGCTGTTGCAATAGCTGAAGCGCAGGAAGCCGTGGCCGCCGGGGCCGAAGTCGCGGCCGGGGGCCATGGCCACCCCCACCTTGTCCAGGATGTCGAAGGCCAGCTTGTAGTCGTCGGGGTCCAGGTGGCGGCAGCTGGTGAGCACGTAGAAGGCGCCCTGGGGCTCCACGGGGATGGAGAAGCCCAGCGCCCGAAGGCCGTCGATGATCACCCGGCGGCGGGAGTTGTACACCTCGCGCATGCGCACCACGTCGGGCCAGGCGTGCTTGAGGGCGGCGATGCCCGCGTACTGGCTGACCGAGGGGGCGCAGATGGCGAAGTTCTGGTGCATCTTCTGCAAGGGCCGCACGTAGTGGGGCGGGGCGATGACGTAGCCCAAACGCCAGCCGCACATGGCGTAGCGCTTGGAAAAGCCGTCCAGCACGAAGGCGTTGTCACTGTACTCCAGGATGGTGTGCTCCTCGCCGGAGTAGACCAGGCCGTGGTAGATCTCGTCGTTGAGCAGATAGGGGCCGCTCGGCTTGCCCGGCACCAACTCGGCGATGGCCGCCAGGCGGTCCGGGGTGGCCACCTGGCCGCTGGGGTTGGAGGGGCTGTTGATGAACACCGCCTTGGTCTTGGGCCCCATGGCCGCGCCGATCTCGGCCGGGCGGAACTGGAAGCCCTCCTGTTCGCGCACCGGCACCCGCACCGGCACCCCACCCACGAAGCTGATGAAGTTGTCGTAGCAGGCGTAGTGGGGGTCGGAGATGATCACCTCCTGCTCCTGCTCCAAAAGGGCCGAAAACACCAGGAGCATGGCCGTGCTGGTGCCCGCGGTCACCATCACCCGGGCCGGGTCCACGCTCACCCCGTAGTGCTCGGCGTAATACTCGGCGATGGCCTCGCGCAGCTCCCGGAGCCCCAAGGAGTGGGTGTAGTGGTGACGGCCGTCACGGATGGCCTTCATGGCCGCCTCGGTGATCACCTCCGGGGTCTCGAAGTCGGGCTCGCCCACCTCCAGGTGGATGATGTCCCGGCCCGCGGCCTCCAGCTCCTGGGCGCGCTCCAGCACGTCCATGACTATAAAGGGCGGTATCTGCTTGGCTCTGGCGCTGATGCCCATGGCTACTTCCGCTGTTTGAATGTTGGCCCTAACGACCGGGGCGGGAGGGGCCGCCGCCCTTCCCGCCCGGATGCCCGCCCTCCGGGTGGGCTAGATTACCTTGTTGAGCGAGTACTCGATGATGCCCTCGGCCCCGCGCTCCATGAGCAGGGGGATCAGATCGCGCACCACCGACTCCTCCACCACCGTCTCCACGCTGAACCAGTCGCTGTTGTAAAGCGGCGACACGGTGGGGGCGTTGAGGCTGGGCAGGGCTTCCACCACGTCCTGCACCTTGATCTTGGGCACGTTCATCTTGAGCGCCACCAGCTTCTCGGCCACCAGAGCGCCCTTAAGAAGCAGGGCGATCTGCTGAATCTTCTTGCGCTTGTCCGGGTCTTCCCAGGCGGCCTTGTTGGCGATGAGCTGGGTGGTGGACTGCATGAGCTCGGCGATGATCTTCAGGCCGTGGGCCCGAATGGTGCTGCCGGTCTCGGTGACCTCCACGATGGCGTCGGCCAGGCCGTTGACCACCTTGGCCTCGGTGGCCCCCCAGGAGAAGTGCACGCTGACGTCGATGCCCGCCTCCTCGAAGTAGCGCTTGGTGAAGTTGACCATCTCGGTGGCCACCCGCTTGCCGTTCAGATCCTCGGGGCGGTTGACCGGCGAGTCCTTGGCCACGGCCAACACCCAGCGGGCCGGACGGGTGGAGACCTTGGAGTAGATCAGCTCCTCCACGAACACCACTTCCGAGTCGTTTTCCTTGATCCAGTCCATGCCGGTGATGCCGGCGTCCAGGGTGCCCGACTCCACGTAGCGGCTCATCTCCTGGGCCCGGCAGATGGAGCACTCGATGGTCTCGTCGTTAATTTCGGGGAAGTAGGAGCGGCCGTTGACGTTGATGCGCCAACCGGCCCGGCCGAAGAGCCGGACCGTGGAATCCTGCAGGCTCCCCTTGGGTACCCCCAGCTTCAGCGGTGTGGTCATTTGCCGTAAACCTCCTTGGGGTCGAACACGGGCTCGCCTTCGCTCACCAACTCGTCACCCTGCACCCGGCGGAAGAAGCACGAGCGCATGCCGGTGTGGCAGGCGGCGCCGCCGATCTGCTCCACCTTGAACAGCACGGTGTCGTCGTCGCAATCCACGTATATGGCCTTGATCTTCTGCACATTGCCGCTGGTGCCGCCCTTGTGCCAGAGCTCCTGGCGGGAGCGGGACCAGTAGTGCACCTCGCCGGTTTCCAGGCTCTTGGCCCAGGACTCGGGGTTGATATAGGCCATCATCAATACGTCGCCGGTTTGGGCATCCTGGGCTATGGCCGGGATCAGGCCGCCGGTTTTCTTGAAATCCAGTTCAATCATAACTGCTTAGGGCTCCTTGAGCCGGGTAAAAAGTTGAATTAATCTTTTTATAGCCCGCTGGGGGGGTTGTCAAGGGAGGGAGGCGGCGGGAATTAGCGCCGTCACGGCAAAGTAACGTGGGCCCCCCCCGCCTCTTTGCCGGCCAGCTGCCCGCAGGCCGCGCTGATGTCCTGCCCCCGGCTCTGGCGCACCAGGGCCGTGACGTGCCGCTCGATCAAAAGCCCCTGAAAGGCCTCCACCGCCTGGTCGCTGGGTCGCGCGAACTCCGAGCCCTCGTGGGGGTTGAAGGCGATGAGGTTCACCTTGGCCCTAAGCCCCTGCAGCCAGCGGACCAGGGCCGCCGCGTGCTCGGGCTGGTCGTTCACCCCGCCCAGGAGCACGTATTCGAAGGTGATGCGCCGGGTGGGCTTGAGGGGGTAGGCCAGGAGCGCCTGTTTGAGGGCGGCCAGGCTCCAACGCCGGTTCACCGGCATCAGCCGGTCGCGCAGCTCGTCGGTGGGGGCGTTGAGGCTCACCGCCAGGGCCGCCGGGCTGGCCGCGGCCAGGGCGGGCAGACCGGCCACCACCCCGGAGGTGGACACGGTGACCTTGCGCTGGCTCATGGCCAGGCCGTGGCTGCCCAACAGGTGCCCCAGGGCCAGGTTCACCGCCTCCAGATTATCCAGCGGCTCGCCCATGCCCATGAACACGATGTTGGTCAAGGGGCGGTCCGCATCGGCCAGGCGGCGGGCGGCCAACACCTGGCCCATGATCTCGTGGGGCCTGAGGTTGCGTTTGAAGCCCAGGGTGGCGGTGCGGCAAAAGGCGCAGCCCATGCGGCAGCCCACCTGGCTGGACACGCACAGGGTGGAGTGCTCCTCCTCGGGGATCAACACGCTCTCCACCGCGTGGCCGTCGGCCAGCTTGAACAGCAGCTTCCGGGTGCCGTCGGACGAGGTCTCCACCAGGGCGGGTTCCAGGTTGGCCAGGCGGGCGGCCTGGGCCAGCTTCTCCCGAAAGCCCTTGCTCAGGCTGGTCATCTGGGCGAAATCCGTGGCCCCGTGCTGGTAGAGCCACTGCAACACCTGGCGGGCCCGGTAGGGCTTTTCGCCCAGGGCCAACACCAAGTCCTGCACCCGGGCCGGGCTCAGGTCGCGCAACTCGGGGCGCTTGTCCGTGGTGGTATTCATGCCCCTAGTGTACCTCCCCCGGAGCGGCCCGCCACCGGGGGCCGCTCCGGGACAGGGGCGGACTTTTGCGTGGCTCAGTCGACTTCCTCTATGCAGATGGCCCGCCGCTTCATGGCCAGGGCCGTCTTGATCAGCAGCATGAGGATCACCAGGTTCAGGATGACCAGGATCACGATGGCCGCCACCTTGAAAAAGGCCAGGCCGCTCTGGTGGTACATCAAAAGGGTGCCGATGGCCAGGGCGTCCAGGGGGAAGGAATAGGCCCACCAGGACAGGAAAAACTTGATCCTAAAGAACAGCTTGATCTGGAAAAGGATCAGGATGAACAGGAACAGGCCGAAGTAATAGAGCAGGTTGCCCGAGGGGTTCAGGCCGCCCAGCAGCTTGGTCAGGGAGATGAAGCCGATCACCGGCGGGGCGAAGAGGATGAACAGGGTGGGCATCAGCTTGTCGGGTATGGGGTTGTGAAAGATCATCCGGTTGATCACCAGGGTGGTCAGGATGAGCCACCAGAACAGGCCGATGCTGAAGAAAAACCAGGACAACTCCGGCGAGAAGTGCTTCACTCCGGCGATGGGAATGATGATGCAGCCCACCACGGGAATGAACCAAGAGGGGTTGATGTGCTGGATCTTGTACTTGTCGTGCTGGATCCAGGCACTCATGATCACGATGGTGAAGATGAACTGGATTACCACCCCGATCCACCAGAGGTACTTGGACAGGGCCAGGTTGCTCCCCAAAAAAATGATGCTGGCGATGAGGAACAGCTTGGCCAGGATGGGATAGAAATTCATCTTGATGGGGTGGTTGAATTCCTTCTTCACCTCGTCGAAGTAGCGGATGATCTTCAGGCTGTAGGTGCCCAGGACCACCAGGCTGACCGCTATGGAGAAGATCAGCAGATAGGGGCTGAGCGCGAAGGGCGTCTCCAGTATCTCCTCGGCCTTTTGCCAGGCCAGGGTGAAGCCGATCAGGCCCAGGCATATGGCCAGGAACGAAATGGGAAAATTCTTCAACCTGCTCAGGTTGTATTCACCAGTGGCCGTTAATTGAGAATTCTCTGCCATTTTACATACCTCGTTGTCCGCCGGGCGGCCGCCGCTCGGATGGCGGCCGCCCGGCGAGCCTCAGGGGCCGCGGGGCCCTAGAAGGTGAAAACCTTGTACTCGGGATCGGTCATCATCTTGACCAGCACCGGGGCGCCGGAGAGCACGGTTCCGTTGACCAGGTCGTCCGGCCCCACCAGGCGCTTGTCCGCGCAGGCCTTGCACACGTGAATGGGCGCCTTCAACTCCACCAGTTTGTCCAGCAACTCCTTCATGTGCTCGCCCGTGGAGGCGCGAATGCCCTCGGCCATGCCCCACTGGGCCCAGTGGATGGCGTCGTCGATGAGGAACGCCTCGGTGTCGTGGCCCGCCTCGGCGGTGAGCGCGGCGAACTGCATGGCCCGGGTGGCCCCGCCGGACTTCTCGAAACCCTTGGACAGCACGTACAGGAACTTGTTCATGAGCTAATCTCCCAGATACTTGATTGGATATAAGCGAACTATTTGTAGGGCTATATAGGCAAGGAGCGTGCCGGGGCGCAGCCGCCGGCAACGGTGTAGGACAATATGCTGTTATAGCTGAAAAATAAAATCGGCGGCCCGGACGAGCCGGAGGGGAGCGGCCGAATTAACGCCTTAACGTTTTGTTAATGCGCTTTAACGAAATGTTCAGTCCTGGTTAAGCTGGGCGGTGAGCAGGCGGTCCAGGGCGTCGTTGAAGTTGCGACGGTCCTTGGGGCCGTAAGGGGCCGGGCCGCCGGTGATCACCCCGGTCTCGCGCAGGTCGCTCATGAAGTCGCGCATGCTAAGGCGCTCGCGCACGTTCTCCTCGGTGTACAGCTCGCCCCGGGGGTTGAGGCCCCAGGCCCCCTTGGCCACCACCTGGGCGGCCAGGGGCAGGTCGGTGGTTATCACCAGGTCGCCGGGCTGCAGGTGCTCGGCGATGTAGCGGTCGGCCGCGTCCATGTCGCCGGGCACCACCACCAGGCTCACCAGGGAGTTGGTGGGGCGGCCCACCTGGCGGTCGGCCACCATGGTCACCGGCACCTGCAGGCGCTGGGAGGCCTTGAAAACCACTTCCTTTACCGGCCGGGGGCAGCCGTCGGCGTCGATCCAAATACGCAAAACAAGTCCTATTCGAAAAGGTTAAGCCAGTCGCGGCGCATGCTCACCACGTCCCAGCCCTTTTGCCGGGCCAGCTCCAAGAGTTCCGGCCGGGTGTACACCGCCTCTTTGGGGTCGTCGTGGTCCACCACCAGCACCAGGTGGGTCAAGGGGTTGGCCCCGGCCATCCTGAGCAGCCAGGAATCGCCGGTGGAGTTGCCCGCGGCCAGCACCGGGGCCCGCCCGGCGGCGAAGTACATGTTCAGGGCCTTGTTGGCCCCCAGGTTGAGGAACTTGAGATCCAGCCCGCCGGTGCGCACCAACTCCACCCGGCCCTCCCGCTCCCGGGGCTCGGCCTGGTAGCGGGTGCCGATGACATGGGCGGGCTCCACCCCCAAATCGGCGCAGATGGCCATGAGCGACAGCTCGTCGGCCCCGGAGTTGAGGTAGACCGTGAAGCCCTTGGCCTGGAGCAGGGCCACCAGCTCGCGCATGGGCCGGTACACCGTGTCCCGGAAGGGCCTCTGGTGCTGGGGGTGGAGGCCCTGGTTCCACACCCGGCTCACCAGCTGGCGGTATTGGGCGAAGCTCATGCCCTTGAAGGGCAAGCTTAGCACCTGATCCAAATGTTTGCGTATAAAGCGGCGGTCTTGCCTCCCAGCGGCCCGGCAAAGCTCGGCCTCTTGGGCTCCCTGCTCGGCGAAGGCGGGGCAGATGGCCTTGAGGCGGGCCAGGGCCACCTCCAGGACGAAGAAGTTGGGCCGCTCGGTGATGAGGGTGCCGTCCAGGTCAAAGGCGGCCACCCGCTGGGGCGCGGGCACGAAGCCGGGCGAGGCGGGGTTGGCCGCCTGGGTGGCGAAGTCCAGGATCTTACCGCGCAGGGGTTGGTTCCAGGAGGCCAGAGGCTCTCCGGCCGCAGCCGTGGTCACCAAAAGGACCAGGATAAGCGCCGTCAGGCCCAGCCGACGCGCGATGATTTGCAGTGGCATGTCCAGGAATTCCTTTCGGGGTTCACTCGCTCAGGACGCGGCGCACTTCCAGGAGCAGGTCGCCCAGGTCAAAGGGCTTTTGCAACACCCCCTTGGGTTGGGGATGAAAACCTTCCATCAATTTGCGGTCGCTGCCGCGTCCGCTGGTGATGACGATGCGAACCTCGGGGTCCATCTCCCCGATGGCCTTGGCCGCGGCCCGGCCGTCCATCCTGGGCATGGTCAGATCCATGAGCACCAGGGCGAAGGGCCGCGCCTGTTGGTGGGCCCGGCGATAGGCCTCCACTCCCTCGGCCCCGTCGACGGCCAGCTCCACCTGGTAGCCGAAGGCCTGCAGGGCCTCCAGGCAGATGTCGCGCACCAGCGCCTCGTCATCCACCACCAGCAGCCTCTGGCCGTGCCCCCGGGGCAGGCCCTGGAGGGTATTACCTAGCCGTTGATTCAAAGTGCCTCTCGCCCCCGGGAACTTGACCCTGCCGACTCGCGGCCCGCCCCTGAAACATTCTTGCCAGGATGCCTAAAGCGCGGCCATTAATCAAGCCACAAGCCGCCAAAATTAGCGGCCCTCGGTTGGGAGCCCGCTTCGGCGGCCCGGCAAAACATCCACCGCCGGGGCTTGTGAGCCGGGGCGGGGCGTGTCATAGTGAGGCAACTTGCCCCGCTGGCGGGGCGTTTGTTCAGGCGGAGGTTGAGCTTGCGCGTCGGCATGGTGGTGCAGCGCTACGGCGAGGGGGTGGACGGCGGGGCCGAGGTGCACTGCCGGGCCGTGGCCCGCCGCCTGGCCCAGCGGGGCCACCAGGTCACGGTGCTCACCACCACCGCCCAGGACTATCTCTCCTGGGCCAACCACTTCCCCCCCGGCAATAGCGAGCTGGAGGGGGTGGCGCTCAGGCGCTTTCCGGTGGCCCGGCGGCGCTGGATGAAGCCCTTCAACCTATGGTCGCGCAAGGTCTACCGGGGCGGCCAGCCCATCGACGTGCAGTGGCGCTGGCTGGTGCGCCAGGGGCCCTATTGCCCCGCGCTGCTGGAGCACCTGGTGGAGCGCGAGGACGACTACGAGGCCATCGTCTTTTTCACCTACCTGTATTTCCCCACCGCCGCGGGCCTGCCCCTGGTGCCCCGCCGGGCCCTGCTGGTGCCCACGGCCCACGACGAGCCCACGCTGTATCTGCCGGTGTTCCGGCCGGTGTTCCACCTGCCCCGCTCAATCATCTACAACACCGCCAGCGAGCGGGAGTTGGTGGAGCGGGTCACGGGCAACCGCCAGGTTCCCGGCCGGGTGGTGGCCCTGGGCATCGACCCGCCGGCCGCCGGCGGCGGAGCCGAGTTCAAAAAGCGCCACGGCATCGAGGGCCCCATGGCCCTGTACCTGGGCCGGGTGGACGTGATGAAGGGCTGCCGGGAGATGCTGGAGCACTTCGCCCGCCTGGCCTCCGAGCCGGACCTGGCCGGGCTCAAACTGGTGCTGGTGGGCAAGCAACGCATGGAGGTGCCCAAGCATCCGGGGGTGCTCGGCCTGGGCTTCGTTGACGACGCCGAGCGCGACGCGGCCCTGGACGCCGCCGATTTTCTGGTGATGCCCTCGCCCCACGAGAGCCTGTCCATGGTAACCCTGGAGGCCTCGGCGGCGGGCAAGCCGGTGCTGGTCAACGCGGCCTGCGAAGTGCTGGACCAATACGTGGGCCAGGCCGGGGCGGGCCTGAGCTACCGGGACTACGAGCAGTTCCGGGCGGCGGTGCGGGAACTGCTGGCCGAGCCCCGGCGGGCCGCGGCCCTGGGCCAAGCCGGGGCCGCCTACGTGGCCGACCACTACGGCTGGGAGCCGGTGCTCACCGCCTACGAACAAGAGATGGGCTGGGTGGCCGAGCAGGCGGAATTATAATTCCCATATTGCGAGTACTGGGGCCGCCCCCACATTTCAGGAAGGTCGGGCGGCACCTGTTAGCGAACAATACTTATGAAAAAAGAAGCTCTCAAACTAAAATTCTCTCGGCACTCGGCACCGGCACAGCCAGCCGACGGCAGACAAGGCGACCGGCAAGCGAGGGCCGCAGGCGTAGCCGGCGCTGCTACGTCGAGGGCCGAGCGCGGCCGGCAACGCGGTATGCCGGTGGCTGGCGTAGCCGGACGCCCGACCTTCATGAAATGTGGGGGCTGAAACCGTGCAGATCGGCATCGACATCTGCCGCCTCACCGACGCCTGGACCGGGGTGGGCAACTACATCGCCAACCTGCTGGCCGGCCTGGCCCAGGTGGACCAGGACAACCAATACGTCCTCTATCCCTATTTTCCGGAGTGCTTCCCCCGCCGGGTGAGGGACATGGCCCAGTTCGTGCCGCCCCAGGCCAACTTCTCCCTGTGGGGAACCGGACGGCCCGAGCTTCTGGTCAAGCTGCTGTGGTTCAAGCTCAAGCTGCCCCAGCGCTGGTTCTTGGCCAAACCGGCGGTGACCCACTCCACCAACCTGGCCGGGCCGCGCCTGACCCACGGCAAGCTGGTGGTCACGGTGCACGACCTGTCCTTCTGCCGCCAGCCGGACTGGCACAAGGCCGAGAACGTGGCCTTCAGCCTGCGCGCCCTGGGCAACGCGGTGGACAACGCCGACCTACTTATCGCCCCCTCGCGCTTCACCGCCCAGGAGTTGGTGGAGCTCTACCCCGCCGCCCAAGGCCGGGTGCGGGTGGTGCCCGAGGCGGTGCTGCCGGCCTATCGCCCGGCGGAGGACCCCGCCGGGGTGCAAGCGGTGCTGGAGCGCCACGGCCTGGAGCGGCCCTACCTGCTGTTCGTGGGCACCCTGGAGCCGCGCAAGAACCTGGTGCGTCTGCTCACCGCCTATGAGCGGCTGTTGGCGGGGGGGCAGGAGGAGTTCGACCTGGTGCTGGCCGGAGGCACCGGCTGGAAGGCGGGGCCCATCGAGGAGGCCCTGAGCCACAGTCCGGCGCGGGGGCGGGTGCGCCGTTTGGGCTACGTGCCCGGCCCGGAGCTGCCCGCGCTGTATCAGGGAGCCTGGGCCCTGGTCTATCCCTCGCTCTACGAAGGCTTCGGCCTGCCGGTGCTGGAGGCCCTGGCCTGCGGCACCCCGGTGGTCACCTCGGCCGCCGCCTCCCTGCCCGAGGTGGGGGGCGAGGCGGCCCTGTACGTGGACCCCGAGGAGCCGGAGCAGCTTCTGGAGGCCCTGGAGCGCATCACCGGCGAGCCAGGCCTGCGCGAGGCCTTGGCCACCAAGGCCCTGGCCCAGGCGGGGCGCTTCTCCCAGGCGGCCATGGGCCGGGCTGCCCTGGCGGTCTACCAGGAGGCGGCGAAGCTCTAGCCGCGCCCGCCGAAAAAAGCCTAGGGCCGGGGGATGCGCCGCACCCCGTCGGAGGCGGCCACGATCACCTCGCTGGCCAGGCCCAGGAACAGGCCGTGCTCCACCAGCCCGGCCCGGCCCTCCAGGGAGCGGGCCACCGTGCCCGGATCGGCCATGGGCCCGAAGTTGCAATCGATGATCCAGTTGCCCTGGTCGGTGACCAGGGGCTTGCCGTCCTCCAAGAGGCGCAGCTTCACCTCGGCCCCCAGGGAGGTCACGTACTCGCTCACCGGGCGCAGGGCAAAGGGCACCACCTCCACCGGCAGGGCCCACTTGTCGCCCAGGTGTTCGCTGAGCTTGCTCTCGTCCACGATGATGATCTCGCGCCGGGAGGCCTGGGCCACCACCTTTTCGCGCAGCAGCGCCCCGCCGCCGCCCTTGATCAAATTCAGCGCCGGGTCCACCTCGTCGGCCCCGTCCACGGTCAGATCCATCACCGGGTGCTGGTCCAGGCTGGAGACGTTGAGCCCCAGGGAGCGGGCCTCGGTTTCCATGGCCAGGGCGCAGGCCACCCCGGTGATGCCCTGCAGCTCGCCCGCGGCCACCTTCTTGGCCAGGCTGCGCACGAACAACAGGGCCGTGCTGCCGTAGCCCAGGCCCACCACCATGCCCGAACGCACCTCGTCCACCGCCGCGTCGGCCGCCAATTGTTTCAGACGGGTCTGCTCCTCGCTCATGCCACTCGCTCCGCCAGGGTTGTTCTCCTGGCCCGAAGGTTTACCACTTTTGGCCCGCTTAGGGCCAGCCTCAACGCAGGCCCGCCTGGGCGGCCAGGTCCTTGAGAAACTCTTCGTGGGGCGGCAGCTCGCCGCTGGCCGCGTAGAGCACCCGGTTGCTGCCGTCGGTTAGCCGCAGGATCGCCACGAAATAAGGGGTATAGACCTGGCCCAGGACGTCCACGCAGCGCAGCTTGTAATCGGGCACCACCGGGAAGGGCACCTTGTAGTAGCGCACGTAGCCCGCCACCTCCTCGTCGCCGTTGCTGGCCCCGACGCCCACCATCTTGATCTTGTCGCCCCAGCCCTTATTCTGGATCAGCCGGTAGAGGGCGTTGACGCTGGGCGCCTGGCGTTGGCAGTGGGAGCAGTAGATGTTGAGGAACTCCACGATGACCAGGGGGGCGTCCACCTTAATGGGGTCCAGGCCCTCCCCCGCCTTGAGGCCCAGGTAGGCTCGCTGCCCGGCATCCTCGGGGGCCTGGAATTCCACCGAGGGGAAAGGCTGGCCCACCTTGACCTTGGCCCCCTCCCCCGCGGCCAGGGCCGGGGCGGCGCTCAGCCACAGCAGCGACAGCAACACGGCCAAAAACTTGCGCATCATCATCCTCCGGTTGGGGCGGCCCGCCTTTATTTCATCCGTTGGAGCAAGTGTAGCAGAAAGCCACAGGGCCGCGCCGGGGCTTGCCCCGGGGGGGCCGCTCGGCGTAGGCTCAATAAATGAATACCCTTAATTAACCATCGGGGGACATGGGAGGGAACAAATGAAATTGCGTATTTGCCTTGGCCTTTTCGCGCTGCTGCTGTGGGCCTCCGCCGCCCAGGCGGGCTTGGTCATCCACCAGGAAACCATGGGCGGGCCCAGCACCATGTATGCCCAGGACAACCAGGTGCGCGCGGGCATGGGCCGGGGGGGCATGATCTACGACCTCAACCACGACACCGTGACCATGCTCAACCCCGACCGCCAGGTGTATTGGTCGGGCAATCCCAACACCCTCAAGCAACAGATGAACCAGGCCATGGATTCGCGCATAGAAGCGGCCCTCAAACAGGTGCCGCCGGACCAGCGCGAGCAGATGCGGGCCATGATGAAGCAGCGCATGGGCATGACCAAGACGCCCCCCCAGCCCCCGGACAAGGTGGAGGTGAAAAAGACCGGCGAGAGCGCCAAGATCGCCGGCTATCAATCCCAGAAGTACCAGGTTTACGTGGACGGCAAGCTGCGCCAGGAGGTGTGGATGGCCTCGGCGCCCGGCTTCAAGGGCCAGGTGGACCTGACCAAGATGACCAAGCTGGCCCAGGCCATGAACCCCCAGAGCGCCGCGCCCGGCTCGAGCTGGCGCAACTCTCCGGAGATGACCAAGCTCATGTCCGCGGGCATGCCCATGAAGATGGTGGAGTACTCCAGGGGCGGGCCCATGACCGTGATGACCGTGACCAGCGTGGAGCAGAAGAAGCTGCCCGCCTCCACCTTCCAGCCTCCGGCCGGGTGGAAGCAGGTGGACTTTAACCAGATGATGCAATGATCTAAGGGTGACCGGCTTCGCCAGCCCCCGGCATACTTCGTCGCCGGCTGTGCTTGGCCCTCGGCGTAGAAAAACTACGCCTGCGGCCCATGCGCGCCGGACGCCTCGTCTGTCGGCGGCTGGCTGTGCCGGGATCGGCTTGAAGGGATTTGATGGCCACTAAAAGACCTGATTTGCTGGAACCGGTATTTCGCTTGAAGGATGCCCGGGGCTTACTGCTGCACTGCTTCGTAGCCGTCATGCTCTTGGCGCTGGTGCTGAGCGCCGGGGCCGCCCCGGCGGCCCAGCGCTGGGAGGGCAGCATCCAGGGCCTGGCCTGCGTCACCCAGGGCAAGGTGTGCCCCATCAACATGGAGGACCCGCTCATCGCCCTGGAAAAGACCTTCGTGCTGCTCACCGCCCAGGGGGACTGGTACTACCTGCCCAACCTAGACCGGGGCATCCTGGCCCGCCACCTCAACCGCCCGGTGGCGGTGGTGGGGGTGCTGGAGCCTGGCTCCAAGGCCGTCATGGTGGACAAACTATTCGTGCGCCGGGGAAAACTCTGGCGCGAGGCCTGGAGCCAGGACATGGAGCGCGAGCTTCTGGAACAGCTCGACCGCTGGGGCCGGGGCAAAAGGGAATAGCGCCTTGGAGTCGATCAACCCGGGCAGCGAGCTCCTAGCCCTGGTCCTCACCCTGGTGCTGATGCTCAGCCACTACCTCTCGCCCCTGATGCGCCGCCTGCCTGGACTGGGCGAGCGCGGCGTGGCCTCCTTTGCCGGGGGGGTGGCGGTGGCCTATGTTTTTCTGCACATGCTGCCCGAGCTGGTGGAGGGCAACGCCAACGTGGGCCGCCTGCTGGCGGGGGTGGAACCGCTCACGCCCCTTTTGGACCTGGGCATCTTCATCGTGGCCCTCACCGGTTTCACCGTGTACTACGGCCTGGAGCTGGTGGCGGTGCGGGCGGCGGAGAAGGCCCCCGCCGCCGAGGGCAAGGTCTACGCCCTGCACCTGGGCATGTACTGCCTGTACAATTTTTTGATCACCTACACCATGCCGCTCAGGGTGCAGAGCGGCCTGGTCTACGCGCTCATCTTCACCGGGGCCATGTCCCTGCACTTCGTCCTGAGCGACCGCAATTTCAAGCGCCACTTTCCCCGGCGTTTTTCCCTGGCGGGCCGCCTGATCCTGGTGGGCTCCCTGGCCGCCGGATGGGGAGCCGCCGCGCTGAGCGAGCTTATCAGCGTGTTGGGGGTGAGCCTGATGATCGCCTTTCTCTCGGGCTCCATCCTCTACAACGTGTTCAAGGAGGAATTGCCCGCCGAGCGCAACTCCAGCTACGCCGGCTTCACCCTGGGCCTGGGCCTGACCACCGCCCTCTTGGCCCTGGAAGCCTATCTTAGCCACCCCTAGCCGAGTTGGGACCTGTACCCATGACCACGGAATTCTTGCAACTGGACGAGGGCCGCATGGCCTTTGAGCAGGCCGGGACGGGCGGCTTGCCCCTGGTGTTTTTGCACGGCTTCGCCTGCAACCGCTCCTTTTTCGCCGCCCAGACGGCCCACTTCGGCGCGCGGCGCCGGGTGGTGGCGATAGATTTTCTGGGCCACGGCGAGAGCGACACCCCGGAGATCGAGTACCGCCTGCCCCGCTTCGCCGCCGATGCGGCCCGCCTGGTGGAGCATTTGGGCCTGGGCGAGGTGGTGGTGGTGGGCCACAGCATGGGCGGGGCGGTGGCCCTGGAGCTGGCCGCCACGCGGCCGGAGCTGGTGCGCGCGGCGGTGTCGCTGGACACCACCATGGTCTCCTCGGCGGAGCGCACCAACCGGGTGCTGCCCAACATGCTCCAGGCCCTGAGCGGCCCCCACTACCTGATGGCCGCCCGCGCCTTTGCCGGAAGCCTGGTCTTGCCCAGCGACGGCCCGGAGGTCAAACGGCACGTGGAGGCGGTCATGTCCTCGCCGCCCCGCCACGTGCTGACGGAGCTGACCAAGGCGCTGATGGCCTGGAACGGCCCCGACGCCCTGGCCCGCCTCCGGCGGCCCATGCTCTACGTGGGTTCCCAGAACCCGCTGACCAGCCAGGCCGCGATTTTGGCGGCCAGCCCCTGGGTGCGCTATGCCCAGGCGGCGGGCAGCGGTCATTTCCTAACCCTGGTGGTGCCCGAGCAGGTCAACCTCATGCTGGAGCGCTGGCTGGCCGTGCTGCCATCCATCGAGGCGGAGCCTCAATAGGCAACGCCGCCTGCCGGGGCTCATGACTCACCGGCACAGCCAGGCAGCGCCAGGCAAGGCAGTATGCCAGGGGCTGGGGATCAACCGGCACAGCCAGCCGCCGGCAGACAAGGCGTCCGGCGAGGGAGTTCCGCAGGCGTATATGCAATACGCCGAGGAAACGAGCGATGCCGGCAACGCAGTATGCCGGGGGCTGGCGAAGCCGTACGGCTAGCCGCAGACGGCGGCCAAAGCCTTCCCCGTCTCCTCCCCTTGCAACTTGCCGTCGGCCATGTTGAGCACCCGGTCGGCGTAGCCCGCGCAGGTGGGGCTGTGGGTGACCATCACGATGGTCATGCCCTCGGAGCCCAGGCGCTGCAACAGCTCCATCATGCGCCCGGTGTTGGCCTGGTCCAGGTTGCCGGTGGGCTCGTCGGCCAACAGGATGGGCGGCTGGTTGACCAGGGCCCGGGCCACGGCGGCCCGCTCCTGCTCCCCGCCGCTCACCTGGGAGGGCAACCGTTTTTCCTTGCCCGCCAGGCCCACCCGCTCCAGGGCCAGGTGGGCCATCTCCAGCTTTTCGCGCCTGGCCAGGCGCTTCACCGCCAAAGGCAGCATCACGTTCTCGGCCAGGCTGAGGTAGGGCACCAGGTTGAAGGACTGGAACACGAAGCCCAGGTATTCCCGGCGGAAGTCGGCCCGCTGGTCCGGGCCCAGGGTGAACACCTCGATGCCGTCCACCAGGTAGGAGCCTTCCTCGGGGGTGTTGAGCGCCCCCAATACGGCCAGCAGGGTGGACTTGCCGCTGCCCGAGGGGCCCATCACCGCCACGAACTCGCCGGGGTCGATATCCAGGCTCACCGAGTCCAGGGCCTTGACCTGGGCCGACCCCTTGCCGTAGGCCTTCATCAAATCGCGCGCAACTATCAAGCTCATGGTCGTTCTCCTACAGGGTCCGCAGGGCCTGGGCGGGGTCCAGGCGCGAGGCCATCCAGGCGGGATAAAGGCTGGCCGCCGATCCGCAGATCAGGGCCAGGGCCAGGGCCGCGCCGGCCAGGGAGGGATCCCAGGCCAGGTGGCCTCCCCCGTCCTGGCTGAACAGGGGCAGGGCCAGTTCGCCGGCCAGGTGCCCGGCCAGATAGCCCAGGAGCCCGGCTGCGGCCGAGAGAAGCAGGGCTTCGGTGAGTACCACCCGCATTACCTGGCCGCTGCGAAAGCCGATGGCCCGGAAGATGCCGATCTCGCCGGTGCGCTCCTTGACGCTGCCCATCATGGTGACCAGCACCACCAGGCCTCCCAAAAGGGCCACCAACAGGGACACCCCCAGGGCGAAGCGCTTAAAGTGGGCCAGGGCCTCCATGCGGCCCTTGACCACGCTCTGGATGGCCACCGCCTTGGCCCCGGGCAGGGCCTGGTTGATCTGGGTGACCATGGCCTCGATGGGGCAGTCCTTGCACAGGGCGGCCACCTCCACCAGCGACACCAGCCCCGGCTTGCCCAAGAGCTGCTGGGCCGGGGCCAGGGGCATGAACAACAGGTGGTCGTCCTGGCTGCCGGTGGGCTCCAGGACGCCGCTGACCGTGAACTCCCGCCCGCCCAGGCTGACCCGGCCGCCGGGGCTCAGGCCCAAAAGACGGGCCGCCTCGGCGCCGGGGGCCACCTGGCCGTCCAGGGGCTCCTTGCCCGCGAACTTCCACCAGGGCTTGAGGATACTGGCCTCGCTGAAGTCCACCCCGGCCAGAAGCACCGGGCGGCCCGCCGCCTCGGTGCGCCCCAGGACCATGGGCCCCACCGCGGCGACGTTGGCCGAGTTCTTGATCTTGCGGATGGCGGCCAGGTCGGCCTGGTAGATCTCCTTGGCGTCGAAGGAAAGCCCACCCAGGCTCAGGCCGCCGTAGGACATGTTGAGCTGGTCGCTCTTGGGGGTGATGAGGATGTTGGCCCCGTATTTTTCCAGCTTGTGGTTTATCTCGTGGGTAAGAGCCGAGCCCAGGCCCATCAGGGCCACCATGGTGGCCACCCCGGTGAGCAGCCCGGCCAGCACAAAGGCCGCCTTGGCCTTCTTGCGCCTGAGGTTCAAGAGGGCGATGTCGGTGAGGTTCATAGGGTTAGCCCCGCTTGGTGAAGTTGAAGTAGCGCCGGCCGTCCATGATGTCGGCCAGACGGATGATCACCTTGCCGTTTTCCACCTTCCGCTGCAGGGGCGCGGGGTTGCAGCCGCCCTTGATCTCGTTGACCTTGATCGAGGGGAAGTGCTTGCCGCAGTTGGCGCAGACCATGTCGTCGCCTTGCTGGTAATAGCCCTTGCCCTCCGGCCAGCACACGTCGCAGGCGTCGTAGGCCGCCCGGATCACCCCGTCGGAGCTTTTGATGACAAAGTAGCGCACCAAGACGCCGCCCTCGCCCTTGAGCTCGAAGTGGCGGGCCTTGCCGTCGGTGAACAGGGTCTCGTCCAGGGCCACCACCTTTTCGCCGTTGACCGTGGCCAGGGAAGCGGCCTGGGGCGCCTCGCCCGAGCCGGGGGAAATGAGCCACCAGGACAGGCCGCCGGCCAGGGCCAGCACCGCCACCACCACCAGCGCGGCCAAGCCCTTGGAAGAGCCGCCGCGATTGCTGCCCAGCACCTGGGCCTTCTTGTCCATGTTCTTTTTGCTTTGCTTGGTCATGACTATCTCCTGATCTTTGCGTAAACCTCTCAAGGACCCTCAAGGGGGCACGGATGCGCGCCGCCGCGCCGTTCGGGCGCGCGCCGGGGTCAGGGAGGCGCCGGGCCTCCTGAGAGGTTTTTAGATCAGCAGACGGGTGGTGGAGATATACAGCGGCACCGGAGCACGGGCCCTGGGCCGGGGGGCGGGGCCGGGCCGGGAAGCCGGGGCAAACCAGCCAACCGGGAAGACCGCGCCGGCCAGGGCCGGGGGCATGATTCTGAAGCCATGATTGGGGACCAGGGGCCGGTGGTCCTGGGCGGGCGTCTGCACACAGCAACAACCGGACGCGCCCATGGGGCAGGCATCCTGCCCGGAGCTTGGTTGGCCAGCCTCCGGGCAAGACGAGGGCGCGTCCATGGCCGCGGCGGGTGCGGCATAGGCCAGCGCCAAAAACAACGCCACCGCTATGGCATACTTTACTAACGCCAAGGGCCCCGCTTCCTCCGTTAAGGTAGTCTAAAGATAGCGCCGCCCCCGGCCATAGTCAACCAAACTAGTAGAGATTATTCGCTCGCCCCAGCCGAAGCGAGAAAGCCCCATGACCGACCGCCCACCCCGCCTCATACTTTTTTCGCGCCTGCCCAGGGCCGGAGAGGCCAAGACCCGCCTGATCCCGGCCCTGGGGGCCAAGGGGGCTGCCCGCCTGCAAGAGAGGATGGCCCGCCGCCTGGCCGGGCGCATGCGCCAGCTGGCCGCGCGCCTGCCGTTGGAGCTGGAGCTTTGCTACACCGGCGGCGACGAGGCCCAAGCCCGGGCCTGGCTGGGCCAGGGCTTCGTCCTGCGCGAGCAGATTCAGGGTCATCTGGGCGAGCGCATGGCCGAGGCCCTGGAGCGGGCCCTGGCCCAGGGCGCGCCCCGGGCCGTGTTGGTGGGCAGCGACCTGCCCGGCCTGGGCGCCCCGCTGTTGGCGCGGGCTTTTGCCGCGTTGGAGAGCTCCCCCCTGGTGCTGGGTCCCAGCGCCGACGGCGGCTACTATCTGGTGGGCCAGAGCCGCACCGCGCCGGGGCTGCTGGACGATCCCCATTGGCTCGATCTGGCCGGAGTTTTGGGCCGGGCCAAGGCTCTGGGCCTGGAGCATGCCCTGCTGCCCCCCCAACGCGACCTGGACACCCCGGACGACCTGGCCCATTGGCGGGCCCACGATCCCCAGGTCAGGGCCTGGACAGACCCAACAGCCTGACCACCCGCCCGGCCACCTCCTCGATGGGCAGGTTGGTCACGTCCACCAGCTTGATGCCCTTGAGCATGTCGTAGACCTCGTGGCTGTAGGCCAGCTCCCGGGCCACGTCGCGGGCGTCGGTGTAGCCTTGCACCACCCGGCCCTCGTAGCGGCTGCGCCGGATGCGGGCCAGCACGTCCGGGTCGATGGTCAGCCCCACTTTACGCGGCCGTTTGAGGGTGAACAGCTTGGCCGGGGGGTCCAGGCCCCGCACCAGGGGCACGTTGGCCACCTTGAGGTCGAAGTTGCACGACAGGTACAGGCTGGTGGGGGTCTTGGAGGTGCGGCTCACCCCCAGGATGATCACGTCGGCCCGGCCCAGGTCGTCCAGTCCCGCCCCGTCGTCGTGGCGCAGGGTGAAGTCGATGGCCGCGGCCAGGTGCATGGATTCCTCTCCGGCGGCGTGCAGCATGCCCGGATGCAGGCGGGGGCTGGCCCGGAAGCGCCGGGACATGCGGCCAAGAAGGGGCCCCAGCAGGTCGTAGGCCTCCAGGTCGCGCCGGTGGCGCTGCCCGTGCATGGCATCGCGCAGGCTTTGATCCACCAGGGAATAGATCACCAGGGCCTGGTCGCGCTCGGCCTCCTCCAGGGCCTTGGCGATCTGGGCGGGGGTCTTCAGGTGGGCGTGGCGCCGGATTTCGGCTTGGATGGAGCGGTTGAACTGGGTCAGGGCGGCCAGGGTGACGCGCTCGGCGGTCTGGCCGGTGGCGTCGGAAAAGACGTGGACCTTTACCCTGCGCCGCCGCCGGTTCATGGCTCCGGTTCCAGGGGCACCCCCTGGGTGGTCAGGCTGATGCCCTGTTGCCCGGCGGTGCCCATCATCAACACCTCCACCAGGGGAGCGGGCGCCGGCTGGGCGGCGGACCAGCGGATCAAGATGCTGGGCGTGCCCGTGCCGGCCGGGCAGGCCGGGGGCAGCAGGCGCAGGGAGGCCAGGGGCTCCAGGCGCTGCTTGCCCTGGACGCACTGGGTGCCCATCTTGCCCTTGCCGTCCACCAGGGTGACCGAATCCACGGTGATGGCCTGCTTGCGGCTGATATTGCGCACGTAGACCGTGGCCGTCAAATCCATGCGTCGGCCCCGGTGGTCCACGATCGCCTCCTGATACAGCGGGGCGTAGATGGCCCCCTGGCGGGCGGGCTGGGCCCAAGCCGGAACGGCCCCGATCAGCAGAAGCAGGCAAAAGGCGGCGGTCCAGGCGCGGCGGTGCATGGGCATGGGTTTCTCTCCTAACAATGGCGATACCTATCTCTAGACTATCCCGTGGGCCCCTCTGCGAACAACGAATAAGTACCGGGAGCGAGGCCGGTCCCTAGCGCCAGGGGCCGGGGGGCAGGCGGAAGGCCAGGAGCAGGGTGCGCTGCAGGGGGAAGTAATTGTCGTCGGACAGCAGGTATACCCGCAGGCCGCCCGCGGGCTCCGGCACCACCGCCAGGCCCTCGAAGTTGTCGGTGGCCAGGGGCGGGGCCAGATCGGCCAGGAGCACCGGAACCAGCTCCGCGCCGGAGCGCAGCCCCTCCGGGGGCAGCCAGCCCAGGCGGGCCCGGGCGCCCAGGACTGGGTTGTAGGCCCGCTCCAGCACCAGGCAGCCGCCGCCCGGCAGCGGGGCCAGGGCGGTGGGCTTGAAGTCGGCGTGCAGCCGGTAGCTGATTTTTTGCCAGCCTTGCCCGTCGCCCAGGGCCCCCGTGGTGCGCCCTTGCCGCCCCGAATCCTCGGCCAACAGCAGGATGCGCCCGTCGGCCAAGACGCTGACGGCCTCCACCCCGCTGTTTTTGGGCGAGGCGGTGAGCCAGGGCGGCAGGCTCAGGGGCTCCGGCCGCCCGGCCAGGCCCAGGGGCGGGGGATAAAACCACAGGCGGTGGTTGCGCTCGAAGCTCACCAAAAAGCCGCCGCCCCGGGCGGCCAGCCCTTCGGCGTCGCGGTTGCGCTTGCCCTGCAAGACCTGGCCCCGGGGGTCCAGCAGCGGCCCCAGGCGGGCCGCCTCCAGGCCCAGCGGCGCGCCGGCGGAGTTGGAGCGCAGGTCGGCCCTAAGCCACCAGCCCTGGTCGCTGACGGCCCACAGCCGCCCGAGGTCCGGCGACACCCACAGGCCCGAAAGCCCCCCGAAGGCCGCCTCCGAACTGGTCAACGACAGGCCGCCCAGATAGGTGAGGCGGCCGAAGTCGCTGCGCCGGGGATGCTCCGGGTCCAGGGACAGATACGCGGCGCTGACCGCTATTGGGCGCCCCTCCCCCGGCGCGGGAGCCGGGCCGGGCGGGGCGCAGGCCGCGACCAAGGCCGCCAGGCCAAGCGCCATCGTCAATATCCGCCAAACGCTACGCAAGCTTGTCTTCCTTGCCGGCTCCGAGCCGGGACCAAACAAAGCCTCCCCTCGGGCCGGAACGACGCGGCCGCGGGGGAGGCGATCAAGACAGAGAAATTAGCGGGCCGGGGGCAGGCTCCACTTGATGCTGTGCACCTGGCCGGGCGCCAGGTCCAGGGTCAGCTTCTGCTCGTAGTTCATCAAATCCACCGGCACCGTGCCCATGCCCTTGGTGCGCATCACGTAACCGCTCACGTTGAACAGGTAGGTGTGCTTGCCGGCGGGGGCCAGGAAGGTGACCTTGCGAACCAGGGGATTGACCCCCGTGATGACCTTTAACTGCTGGGGCTCGGTGGGCTGGAGCTGAGGGAACGGCCCCTGGGGCACCACCAGGTTGAAGCCCCAATCCCAGTAGACCACCTCGCTGGGATACTGCAGGAGGGCCGGGTTGGCCTTGGCGCTGAACTCCACCTCGATGCGGGCCGGGTTGGCCCCGGGGTTCAGGTAGACCGGGGCGCAGGCGGCCGCCAACAGGCAAAGGCCGGCCAAAACGTAAAGATATCTTCGACGGGACGGTACGCGTTTCATCTTCGTCTCCTCCCCCAAAAAAGACACGGCTAGGTTCAAGATAAGGGTCACAGGCACGCTCTCGCGCCTGTTATCTATTATACTGGGGAGCGGCGGGATGATAAATCAATCGTAACCAGAGGAGGGGCCATGCCCAGTATATTCAGCAAGATAATCAGCGGCGAAATCCCGGCGGAGATCGTGCACCAAGATGAGTTGGTGACCGCCTTCCGGGACGCGCACCCCGCCGCGCCCACCCACATCCTCATCGTGCCCAACCAGGAGATCACCGGAGTGGACGCCCTGGAGGACTCCCAGGCCGAGGTGGCCGGCCGCATGCTCCTGGTGGCCCGCGACCTGGCCCGGCGCGAGGGGGTGGCCCGGAGCGGCTATCGCCTGATCATCAACTGCGGCCCCGACGGCGGCCAGGAGGTGATGCACCTGCACATGCACCTGATCGGCGGGCGGCCCCTGGGGCCCATGCTGGCGCGGGATAAATAAGGCTCCGCCCAAGGCTCTTGGAGCCGGTTCCGCGTTTAGGCCTCCACGCTTTCGGTTATGTCCTGGACCAGGCCGAACAACAGCTGGGGCCCGCCGGGCCGCGCGGGACGGCAGAGGGCCCAGCAGTGTATGTGGCGAGTGGCGTCTCCGGGCAAGGTAACCCGGATCACCTGATCGAAAGGTCCGCCGGTTTCGGCCGACCGCCACAGGAGGGTCTCAAAGCGCGTCCAGTCCTCGGGATGAATGAACTCCTGGTGGCGTTCGTAGGAGGGCACCCCCCGAGCCGGATCTTGGCCCATGATCTCGAACATGGCCGCCGACCAATACACCTCCTTGCTCTGCGGATCAAGGCTCCAATAACCCAGGCGGGCGGCCCGTTGGGCCAACTCCAGGGCCGCGTTGGCTTGGCGCAGGGCGGCTTCGGTTATGCGGTGACGGCTGATGTCCCTGATGGCCGATATGAGGCACCGGCGGCCCTCCAGCTCGAAGGGCTGGGCCGACCACAAGGCATAACGTGCCTCGCCCGACTTGGTGGTGTACTGAATCTCGAAATCCCTCAGCGAGCCCTGTTCCTTTATGAGGCGCAAGGCCTCCTTGCGCCGGTGCCCGTCGGTCCACAGCCCCACCTCCGTGGGGGTGCGCCCCAACACTTCGCCGCGGGTGTAACCGGTCAACTCGGTGAAAAAATCGTTGGTGTCCAGCAGGACCCCGTCTTCCAGACTGGTGATGGCCATCAACACCGGGCTGTTTTTGAACACCAGGGAGAATTTTTCCTGGCTCTTGGCCTGGGCCATTTGGGCCTGCTTGCGTTCGGTAGCGTCCTCGGAGACCCCCAACACCCGCACCGCCCGGCCCTCCGGGCCCCTCACGCACACCGCCCGCTCCCTGATCCAGCGCACCGGACCCCGCGGGTGCTGGAAGCGAAACTCCACCTCGGTGTCGGTGCCGCGCACCCGGTGATCGGCCAGGGCCCTTTCCAGCGCCGGCCGGTCCGCCGGCAACACCAGCTCCAAAACACTCAGGGGATGGTCGTACATGTCCTGCAGGGACAAGCCGAATATTTCCTCCGCCGCCGGGCTGATGTACTCCAGTCGGCCGCTCTGGGGATCGCGCACCCAAAAGACCTCGCGGATGCTCTCCACCAGCTCCTTGAAGCGGACCTCGCTGACGGCCAGGGCCTTTTCCGCCTCCACCTGGCGGGTGATGTCGTGCATCACCGCCAGCCAGCCTTCCGTCTCGCCGGGCAGGGGCTCGTCGGCCACCGCCGAAAGCAGCACTTGGACCAGGGCTCCGTCCTTGCACACCATGGTCAGGGGCAGATCGTTCAAAGGCCCCCCGTTTTTCAGCCCGCCCCGCCGGGCCTGTTCGTAACGCCGCTGGGATTCCTCGGTGAAAAAGTCGGACTCCGCCCGGCCCAACACCTCGTGTCGCTGGTAGCCCAGCCTCTCCAGCCAGCGGTCGCTGATGTTGACCAAACGGCCCAGAAAACCGCAGCAATGCAGCATGGCCGGGGTGTGCTGATACAGGGCCCGCTGGCGGTCCTTGGCCTGGGAGAGCAGCCGCGCCTGGGCCCGCAACTGGTCCAGTTCGGCCTGATCCACGGTCTGCTTGGGTTGGGAGTCGTCCATGGCCTTCACTCGCAATGGTCGGCGAAAAACTTGGCAGCGGCCTATCTTATCTCGAAAGGCCCCCCGCCTGTCCAGACGGCCCGGCCCCTTGGCGGCGGGGTCAGGAGGCCTGACCTTGGCTCAGGGCCAGGGCCAGCCGGTAATAAAGCTCGCTGGCGGTGGCCACCTGGCTGAAGCTCACCCACTCCTGGGGGCGATGGGCCGCCTCCAGGCTGCCCGGCCCCAGGATGATGGGCTTTACCCCGGCGGCCCAAAGCTGGTTGGCGTCGGAATGGCTGCGGAAGGCCCCGGGCAGCCAGGGGCGCCCCATCTGGCTCACCGCCTTTTGCAACGCCTCCACCACCGGCCCCCGGGGGGGCAGCTCGTAGCCCGCCTGCACCGTCTCGAAATCCAGCCGCAGGTTCAGGCCGTCGTCGCTGTTTTTCTCGGCGGCCACCAGCTCCTCGATCTCCACGGCCACTTCCCCGGCCGGGGAGTTGGGGGGCAGGTGCAGATCCAGCCAGGCCTCGCATTCCTCGGGCACCACGAAGCCGCCCCCGCTGCTGAACAGATCGCGGATGTTGTAGATCACCTCGGGCCGCCGGTTTTGCAGATGGGCGGTGAGGGTGAGCAGCAGGCGCAACATGTCCTCCACCGCCTTGCGGCCGCCCCCGGCCAGCGAGGCGTGGCGCCGCTCGCCCCGGGTGACCAGCTTCAGCTCCATGTAGCCGTAGTTGTGCAGACAGGGCTCCAGACGGGTGGGCTCGCCCACCACCGCCCAGGGGAAGCGGTACTCGCCCACCAGGGCCTCGGCCCCGTCGCCCGCCTCTTCCTCGCCCACCACCAGGGCCAGGGTCAGGGGCAGCTCGCGCACCCCCTGCTCCCACAGGGAGACCACGGCCTCGATCATGGCCGCGCAGCCGCCCTTCATGTCCGCCGAGCCCAGGCCCCACACCCGGTCGCCCTCCTGGCTGTAGCCGAAGTCCTCCAACTCGTGGGCGCTCACCGTGTCGAGGTGGCCGATCAGGGCCAGCTCGGCCTCCTCGCCCCCCAGAGCCACCACCAGGTTGCCCCGCTCCTCGTCCACCTCCTGGCGCACCACCGGCAGGCCCCGGCGTTTCAGCCAGCCCTGCAGATAGCCGCACAGGTCCTCTTCCTTGCCCGAGGGGCTGTAGATGTCGAGCATGGCGGCCAAAAGCTTCTTGAGGCGGGCCTGGTTGACGGGGGTGTCGTTCATTAGCGTCCCTCCTCGTGGCCCCGGTGCGACTGCGCCCGGTGGCCCGAGAGGTTCAGGCTCATGTACAGGTGCTCCGAGGGCTTGCCGAATCCCAGCTTGCGGAAAAAGCGGATGGCCGGCAGGTTGTCGGCCTCGGTGTCCACCATCATGATGCGCACCCCGGCCTCCAGGTAGCGGTCGCGCAGCAGGTTGAACAGGCGCGAGCCCACCCCGTGCTCCTGCCAGGCCGGGTCCACCCCCAGCCACACCAGGTGGCCGTATTTCCAGGCGCTGCCGCTTTTGGTGATGGTGGTGCCCAGGGCGAAGCCCACCATGCGCCCCTGCTCCTCCTCCTCGGCCACCAGGCAATAATCGGTGTCGGAGGTGAACAGCCCCACCACCTCGAACTCGTCCCAGGTGCGGTAGAGGTTGGGCACCTCCTCGGCGGTGAACAGCTCCTCGCCCAGGTGGAACACCGGGGCCAGGTCGTCGATCTCCATGGTGCGCACGGTTATGCCGGGGCGTCTTTTGCCCTCGCCGTTGGGGCCTACGTGATAGCGCACGTCTTCCTCGCTGCTTGCGTGATGGTGGTTGAACTTAATTCTAGCGCATGAGCGGAGTTAAGTCAGATGCCGAACCGCTGGCCTGTAACGATGCCGGTCCGCTTGGCCAGGGAGGGTCAGGCAAGGCAGCCGGCGAGCGCAGACCGCAGGCGGATTGCCAATACGCCGAGGCCCAAGCGATGCGGCCCCCCGTCGTCCGGCGAAGCCGCCTAAGACCTGACCACCACGTCGCGCTGAGGGTCAAAGGGATTGAGCCGCACCGCCAGGGAGAAGAGATAGGGGTGGCGGCGGCTGAGGTGCCCGGCGTAGCTGAGCCAGCGCATCACCAACTGGCGGTACACCCGCTTGAGGTCCCCGGCCAGGTGGGCGGTGTCGCTGGCGGGCAGCTCAACCAGGTTGCGGCGGTGGTACAGCTCGTCCTTGAGGTGAAACACCGCCCGCAGGCAGTCGGTGAAGCCGTCGTCCTCGCTGATGGCCGGGTTTTCCAAAAGGCGCAACAAAATGCCCGTCTTGGCCGCCAGCAGCCGGCGCACCTCCTTGAGGTCCACCAGGGCGGGGTCCACCTCATAGCCATAGGCCACCAGGCGCTCTTGCAGGCGGCTGAAGTCGCCGGGGCTCCAGTCGGCCTTGACCCTGAGCTCGCCGGACAACTCCTCCCGCTGGGGGTCGCCCCGGGTGATCAGGTGCAAAAGCTCCGAACCCAGCTCGGAGAAGAAGATGCCCTCCACCATGTAGAGCTTGAGCTCGCGGGCCGCCTTTTCCCGGCGGCTGATGAGCATCTCGGTGAAGTTGGCCACCACCCCCATGAAGGTGCCCACCCCGCCCAGGATCAGGAAGATGGCCAGCACCTTGCCCAGGGGGGTGTGGGGGCTGATGTCGCCGTAGCCCACGGTGGTCACGGTGACGATGCTGAAATACACCGCGTCGTACAGGGGCAGGCCCTCGGCCAGGGTGAAGCCCACCGTGCCCAAAACCAGCACGGCCAACATCACTCCCAGGAATATGCGCAAACGAAAACGAGTCTGGTCCATGGCCCACCCGATTCAGGGATCGCGCGTTAGAGGCGGTTCACCAATGCCTACTCGTTAATAATAGCATTGGCGCGCGATAACGTTCAGGGTCGGCCGGAGAAAGCCTCCCAGCTCATGCGGTGGTGGTGGCCCATGCTCACGAACCTCAGGGCCTTGGTAAGGTCGGCGCGGTTCTGATAACCGGTGAGGCGCAGGGCGGGCTTGCCGCCGGGGTCCAGGAAAATGGTGGTGGGCACTTGCTTGATCTCGTAGATCTCCCCCAGGCGCGGCTCAGTGGTCACGTCCACCAACACCGCGTAGGCCTGCTTTTGCAGGTGCCCGGCCAGCTGGGGATCGCTGAAGACCAGGCGCTGCATCTTCTTGCACAGGTAACACCAGGGGGCCGAGAAAAACAGCATGATGGGCCGGGGGGTCTCGCGGGCCAGCTGGGCGGCCTGGTCATAGCTCAGCCAGGTCACTCCGCCCTGGGCCGGGGTCGGGTCTTGGGCCCGGGCCGGGGCGGGCGTCAGCCATAGCAAGGCCAACAGCAGACAAAATGCCGCCCGCCGACCCCGCCCGGCCACGAGGGGTGGAGGGCCGGGCGGGGTCGGGGCGGTCGCGATGCCGGGGAGGGCAGGCAAAGGCCTAGTGACCTTTCATGAACTTATCCAGGCTTTGCTTTTTATAGGCCTGGGTGCTTATGTAGTCCAAAAGGCCGAGGAATCGCTCCACGCCGATCACCCCCTTGTCGCGGTACACCTCCTTGCCTGCTGCGTTGAGAAAAACATAGGTGGGGGTGTATTGGGAGTTGAAAAGCTTCGTCGTGGCTTTGTCCTTGTCCGCATCCACCTTGGCGGCAATGAAGTCACGGTTGAGCTTGTCGATCACCGCCGCCTGGCTGTAGACCCTTATCTTCATCTCCTTGCAACGGTAGCAATAGGGCAGATGAAAATAGATCAACATGGGCTTGGCCTGCTTTTTCTGGGCGGCCGCGGCGGCCGGGTAGTCCAGCCAATGGATACCGCCCTCAGCGGCCTGGACCGGGGTCCAGACCAAAAGGCTCAGCAGGATGAGACCCACCAGGGCTGTGAGGCGTGGCATGGCTCGTGTCTCCCTCCGGTTTTTAGAAACGATAGCTGATCATGAAACTGGCCGTGTCCTGGTACATGCTCACCTCGGTGCCCGCGAAGGGGTTGGTCGGCGAGGGAGCGCCGTCGTTGGTCTGGTCGTTGTTAAAGGCGTGCACAAAGGCGAAGTCGAAGTCCCAGTCGTGGTAGGTGTAGGTGAAGCCTGCGGTGATGTGGTGCTCCACGATGGCCGGGAACAGGGGGTTCAGGGTATCGTCGGGCACCGGGTTCTGGCCGTAGTTGTAGCCCGCCCGCACGGTCCAGGAATCGTTGATCTCATACTGGGCGCCCAGGGCGAAGACCCACTGGTCCTCCCAGTTCATGATAAAGGGCACGGTCAGGTTCTCGTAGCCGGGGGGCACCGGCGCGTTGGGGTTGGAGGCGGTCACGGTCACGGTCTGGATGGCCGAGGCCCAGTTCACCCAGCTTACGTCGAAGGCCAGCAGCCACTTGGGGGTGGGCCGGAAAGAGACACCCGCTTCCACCTGCTGGGGCCAGGTGAAGTTGTCCATCTTGGCGTTCTGGTAGGTCACGTCGCCGGCGGGGCCGAAGTTGACCCGCATATCGCCGTCGTCCAGGTCCATGGAGCTCTCGCTGGTGTAGGTGGCGCCCACGGCCCACTGGTCGTTGATCTGGTAGTTGAGGCCGAAGCGTCCCGCCAGGGTGAACGAGGACAGGCCGGAGACTTTCTGGCCGCCCACCATGTTGGGGAAAAAGTTGTAGTCGACGGTGGCGTAGCCCGCGAAGGCGGTGATGCCCATGGTCAGCTTGTCGGTGACGTTATAGGCCACCGAGGGGGCCAGGCGCAAAAAGGCCACCTCGGAATAGAGGCTGTCGTCCTGGCCCATGAAGTTCTTGACGTTGTTGAAGTCCACGCCCATGCCGCCCTGGGCGAAGATGCCCACGCCCCACGACCAGCGGCTGGTGCCGATGCGCTGGGCATAGCCGGCGAAGGGCAAGGGGAACAACTGGAACTCGTTGTCCACCCCGCTCTGGCCGGGCATGGTCACTTCCATCTGGGGATTCAGGAACGTCCCGCCCACGCTGACCACCTGGTTACAGGTGGTGGCCAATTGAGCCGGGTTGCCGGCAATGGCTGTACAGCCGGCGGGCACGGCCACGTCGGCCCCGCCCATGCCCATGGACACCGCCCCGGTGCCGATCATGTTCATACCGTTGGTGGCCCAGGCCCCCAGGGGGGCGCCGAGCACCAGCAAAGCAGTCAGAATAGCTCCCAGCATCCTTCTCATGACGAATCCCTTCCTCTCGTTCCCATGGTTTAAATATGGTTTAGGGAACCACGTAACCGCACCCCTCCGGTTCCCGTTTTCGCTGGGGCCTGCCTTGCCCCAGCGCTCTGCTTTTGGTTTTTTTGGGGCTCCCGCTAGCCCGGGAGCCCCTTATGTCTAGACTAGTAGAGTGATGTTGCAGCCGGTGGCGTAGTTCAAGAAAGTGGCCGCGCCGCCCAGCTCGATGTCATCGATGAGCTCCTCGCGCTTGATGCCCATGACGTCCATGGTCATCTGGCAGGCGATGATCTTGACGTCGCTCTCCACGCAGGTGTCCAACAGCTCGGGGATGGTGGGCACGCCCACCTTGCCCATCCAGCCGTTCATCATCTTGGTGGCCATGGCGGTCATGCCCGGCAGCATGCCGATGATGTTGGGCACCGGCACCGGCATGGCCGGGTTGCCCACCGGGGGCACGCCCAAATGGGCGTTTTTGCCCTTGCGCAGGATGTCCAGGCCGTAGAAGGTGAAAAACACCTGGCATTCGATATCCAACGCCGCGCAGGTGGAGGCCAGGATCAAGGGTGGATAGGCCATGTCCAGGGTGCCCTTGGAAGCGATGATGGCCGCCTTGGAGTTTTTCTTGAGCGCGGTGGTGAACTGCTCGTCCACCGCCTTTTTCACCGCCTCATCGATATAGCTTTGAATCTCAGTGTCCACGGCAAGGCTCCTTTCAACCGGTCGGCCCTAAACGGGGCCGGCCCCCTCTGGGTTTCCGGAGGCGGGCTGGGCGCCCTCCCGGATGCAATGAATAATCTTGTAAACCTCGGGACGGGCGATGTGGTAGTAGACGCAGGCCCCCTCGCGCCGAGCCTCCAAAAGGCCCCGCACCCGCATGGCCTTGAGGTGCTGGCTGGTGGCCGCTTGGGCCGCGCCGATGGCTTGGCTTATCTCTCCCACGTTCAAGGCTCCCGGCTCCAGGCATTGAGCAATCTTGATGCGCAGGGGATGCCCCATTACCTTGAGCATCTCCGCCGCCTCCTCCAGGAACATCTGGTCCATCAATTTCTCCGGGTACGCTTAATTTAAAAAATGTATATATAAGAATATTAATATATGCAACTAAAAATATATATCCTTAATCACCTAGTAATATATGCCTATTGCATATTGTGCGGCAGATCGACCGCTCAGAGCAAGTGGCCGCCCCCGCGGGCGGCGTCCACCAGTTTTTTAAGCTGGGCATAGGGCTGGGCCCCCACCACCAGCCGGCCCCCGGCCAGGAAGCTGGGCACCGCGCTGATGCCCACCTGGCGGCTGTAGGCCCAATCCTTATCCACCGCCGGGGCGTAGCGGCCCGACTCCACCGCCTCCAGGGCCTCATCCGGCTCCAGGCCCACCTTGGCGGCCTCTTGGGACAACACCGCAAGATCGTAGATATTCTTGCCCTCGGCAAAATAGGCGCGGAACATGGCGTCGTGGAAGGCCTCGCCCTTGCCCTGCTCCTCGGCCCACTTGCCCAGCTCCTGGGCCCGGCGGCTGTTGAAGGTCATGGTGCGCATGCCCCAGGGCAGACCCTCTTGGGCCGCCGCGGCCTTCAGGCGCTCCAGCATGGCCGGGATGTCCATGCCCCGGCCCGCGAAGAGCTGCTCCAGGGTGCTGCCCTGGGGCGGGGTCTCCGGGTGCAGGGGAAAGGCGATCCACTTGAGGGTCAGGTTTTCCTCGGCCGCCAGCTTTTCTATACGCACGGTACAGAAATAGCACCAGGGTCAGATGTAGTCGCTGAAGACCTCGAGGGTCAGGGGGGCGTCGGACATGGCTGCTCCCTATGGATAGAGTGGTTCTCTATAGGTTAGCGCAACAAGCAGACTTGGGCAAAAGGGGGATAAAGAAAACGCCGCCGCAAAGCTCCGGGGCTTTGACGGCGGCTTTTTGTTAGAGAATAAAACCTAGTAGCCCAACTTCGCGCCCACCAGCACCACGTGGATGCGGTTAGGGATCATGGAGCCCTCGATGACGCTCCAGAAGTTGCAGATGCGCTTGGGCGCGCGGCAGTCGGCGCACAGGCCGTTTTGGTTGCAGGGGGTCTCCAGGTTCATGCGCATGGCGTTCACCGGCGCGGCGTAGTGTTTCACCCGCTCCACCGCGCACTCCAGGTCTTTCACCACCTTGTTCATACCCACCAGCAAGACCACCTTGGCCGGGCCGAAGGTCATGGCCGCCACCCGGTTGCCCATGCCGTCCAGGTTCACCAGGCGGCCGTCCAGGGTGATGGCGTTGCTGCTGGCCACCATGACGTCGGCGGTCATTCCCTGGCGCCGCCGGGCCAGGCCCTCCTCGGGGGTCAGGCCGGGCTGGTAGGGGTTGATCAGGTTCACCCCGTCCAGGGCTTCGATCTGCTCCCATAGGCCCAGCTCGGCCACGCTGCTGGAGCCGCAGCGGAAGACCGTGCTGCCGGCCGGTATCAGCTCCAACACCTTTTGCCGGGCCTGATCGGCGTCGGCGGCGTAGTGGCCGGCCATGCGCCTTTTTTCCAGCCAGGCGATGATGCCCAGGGCCACGGACTCGTTCCACCTTTGTTGAGGTGCGTCCACGTGCTTCCTCCATGTGCTTGGGTCAAAGAGGGCGGGGTCGGGCTCCTAGAAGGTCAACACCGGCAGCCCCGTCTGCAAATATTCGGTGAGCGGGGCGCCCATGTAGATGACCTGGAGGCCCAACTCTTCCAGGCGCGGGGCCACGCCGTATTTGTCGGCGCAGGCCCGGCAGGCCAAGAGCTCCACCCCGGCCCGCTTCAGTTCCTCCAGCTCGGCCTGCAGCTCGGCGTCCTCGGCCAGCAGAGAGGCCGAAGGCCCCCATACCACCAGGCGCACCGCGGGCCACCAGTTTTTTAGCCGGGAATTCTTGGCGTACATGAACACCATGTTCTTGGCCACTTCGCGGTCGCGGGAAGACCATATCAATACCAGGGTGTCGGCCTTGCTTTCCATGCTCAGCTCTCCATGAGGATGTTTGGTCGATGCCGGGATGGCGCTACTGTTTATTATGCCCCAAATGTGGCCGCCGAGAAAAATATCCGCGTTTTCGGCTTGGGCCGAGAAAGATTTACCCGGCAAATCAAGGAGTTCAGCGGAGCGCCTTGCAAAAGGCCGCCGTATAACCTACTTTATTAATAGGAAATAATGGTGGCTCAAATTCTAGAGCCGAGGTTGGCATGGTCGATGCAGTTAAATCGGGCAAACGCCAATCCCACCAAGGAGGATAGACATGAGACATATAACCACATTCGTCCTGGCCGCAACCTTTACCCTTCTTCTGGCCGCAGGGGCCATGGCTTGGGGCGGCGGCATGGGCGGCGGTTACGGCTGCGGCTACGGTTACGGTGGCCGCGGAGCCTCTCCGGCGTACCAAAACTACCAGGGCAATGGCTACGGGCCCGGCTACCAAGGCCGCGCTTATGGCCCGGCCTATTGTCCCGGTTGGGGATATCAAGGCAACCAGGGCCGGGGCTATATGGGCCCGGACCAAGGACAGGCACCTTACCAGGGCCAGGGCCAGGAATACAACCGGCCCGCGCCGGCCACCCCCCCGGCCGACAGCCTGGAACGATAAGTCATTCCCCCGGGGGTCCGGGCAGTTGGGCTCGGGCCCCCACCTCCCCAGGAGGTGAAACATGGCCCAGATGATACGTCGAACCGAACCCTGCCCCATCTGCCAGATGCCGGTCAAGACCGACGGGGCCAAGCTGGTAACCAAGCGCGACGGCAAGCTCTACTTTTTCTGCGCTCCCGGCTGCCGGGACAAGTTCCTGGCCGGCGGCCGCGCCGCCAAGCCCAAGGGCCGCTGGGGCCGCTTTTTGGACCGCTTGGCCCGGGCCAACGCCAAGGAGTTCGGCTCTTCGGGCCCGACCTGCTGCGGCTAGGCGCGGCGCCTGACCTGGCGGGCATTTGAGGATCACGGTAAGAGCCGCGATTCTCCCGGCTGGGTAAGTCCGTGCACCATTGGCGCCTCGATCGCCTTCGGACCGAAGCGCCATAAAAAAGGAGAGGACCGGCGTGTCCTCTCCCTTTTTTTTGTCATGCCTCCCCAACCGCAGCGGCGAACGCACCGATCATCCTCGGGCCGGGGGCAAAAAGAAAGGGAGGGGACGTCAGTCCCCTCCCCTGTATTTATCCTAGAGGCCTCAGCAGCCGCAGCTACTGCAACTGCCGCAACTACTGCTTTCGGGCTGGGGCAAGGGCTTGGAGCTGGAAAGCATGAAGCCCTGCTGCTCGGCGTCGGTGAGATAGTCCAGTTTCATGTCGCCCACTACCTCGGCCAACTTGGCCTCGATCACATAGCTGATGCCGTCCACGTCGTAGGTGTCATCGCCGTCGCGGGCCTGATCCACGCCCATGGCCAACTGAGAGCCGCTGCATCCCGATTGCAGGAAGATGCGGATGGGGGGTTCGAGGTTTTTTTCCGCCATTACCGCTTTGAGGGCCTCGCTGGCCGCGGGGGTAACTTCCATCATGACTAAATAGCCTTTCGCTAGGGGTTTTCCGTTTAGAAAAACATAAGGTCCCGGCCAGCCAATTGCAAGTGACGCGCTAGAATTCCATATCCAGGTCCACGCCCAGGCGCTCCCACTGGGCCGCCGCCTCGGCCTCGCCCTTGGCGACCTCTTCCTCGCTCCAGGGTTCGATGACCAGGCAATCGGCCACCAGCTCCCAGATATATTTCACCTCATATTTGTAGTCGTCGTAGTACTTGGGCAGGCGCTTCATGATCTGGTCGTGACAGTTGGAGCAGGCCACCACCACCACGTCGGCGCCGGATTCCTTGATGGACTCGTACTTCTTGCGCCCGTGCCAGGCCGCGTCGTCTTCCCAGGGCAGGGGCCAGTTGCCGCCGCCCGCGCCGCAGCAGTTGCCGTTCATGCGGTTGGGCTCCACCTCCACGAAGTTGTCCGCGCACTGACTGATGATCCAGCGGGGCTCGTCGAAGTAGCCGTGGCCGAAGTGGCTCTCTAGCTCCCGGCCGTGCTTACAGCTGTCGTGCCAGGTGAAGGTCTTGCCCGCGTACACGCTCTTGTCCAGCTTGATGCGCCCCGCTTTGATGATCTCCACCAAATAGTCGTAGAGATAGATGAAGTTGGTGGTGTTGTCCGGATCGTCGAACTCGCACATCTTCATGCCGTTGCGGCAGCCGTAGGAGCCGCCGCCGCAGTCGGGCATGATCATCCGGCCGATGTTGAACTCTTTCATCATGTCGATCTTGCGCTGGGCCAAGATGCGGGTGGCCTCGTAGTTGCCGGTGAACAGGCCCCAATCCACCGCCTCCCAGTTTTTGCTGGGGATGGTCCAGTTTTCCTTGGCCGCGTAAAAGATCTTCCACCACCAGTACATGTCCTCGAAGTCGCCGAAGACCTCCTTGGAGTTGGGGAAGAACAGGATGTCCGCGTCCTGTTTGTCCACCGGCACGTAGAAGCCGGGGCAACAGTCCTCGGCCATTTCCACGCCCATGTCGGCCATGGTGAACAGATAGTCCTCGCGGGGGATGGCCATGTTGTTGCCGGTGTTGAGCACGTTTTCCACGCCCTTGTGCAGGATGCCCGGCACCTTGTCGCGGGGACGCAGGCTTTTCATGTAGCCAAAGATGGCCGGCATGTCCAGGCCCATGGGGCAGGCGGCGGCGCAGCGGCCGCAGCCGGTGCACAGCCAGGGGAAGCGGCTGTTGACCACCTCGTCCAACATGCCCAGGGCCAGCATGCGGATAACCTTGCGGGTGTCCCAGCCCTGCATGTCCTCGGCGGGGTTGCCGGTGATGGGGCAGCCCCCGGAGCAGGTGCCGCAGGTCAGGCAGAGGTTGAGGTTGGCCCCTTCCAGTTTTTCCAGGACATCCTCGGGCAGCTTTTGGGGTCGAATGAGTTCAGACACGTGTCACCTACCGTATAAGGGCCGGGACGCGCCCGGGCCGATGTTTTCAGCCAGCCGGAGGCGGCCCGGCGGGCCTGAATTGTCTTGGGCCGCGGGGCCTAGGCTCCCGCGGCGGCTTGTCGGGGCTGGGGGTACAGCGGCCCCAGCTGGCGTATTCTCTCGGTAAAATCGTTGCAGGTCTGGGCGAACTGGGGGCCCATGGCCGAGGAATTGAAGAACATCTCCACCCGCTCGGGCTCGATGCCCAGGGCCTCGAGCATCTCCTTGGCCTTTTCCACCCGTTTGAGCGCCTTGTAATTGCCGTTGACGTAATGGCAATCGTCCAGCAGGCAGCCCGACAGAAACACCCCGTCCGCTCCGTCTTCCAGGGCGCGCAGCAAATACAGCAGATCCACCCGCCCGGTACAGGGAACCTGGATGATGCGCACGTTGGGCGGGTATTGCAGGCGCATGCTGCCAGCCAAGTCGGCGGCGGCATAGGAGCACCACTGGCAGCAATAGGCCAGTATCCTGGGCTCGAATTCCTCGGACATAAACGACCTCTTTCCGCGCCCGCTCCGGCGGGGGCTCCCGGCCAAATCACGGCCAGAATGGATCCCGCGCAGGACCGCCGGCCCGGCAACCTGTCTGGTTCAGCGATTAATTGGAAACTAGCCGGAGGGGGAACCGGAGTCAAATAGGTAATAACTATTAGGCGTTTACCTTGGCCTGGGTTTAGTCGATAGAAGAAGGGGGCCGAGCCGCGGCGAATTGCCGTCAAAACGTCAAGTTGATCCCGGCCGAGTCGGCGTAGTCTGGGAGGGCAGGGTTTTGCCCCAAGGCCAGGTCCACTAGCTGGAGGACAAGAGGTGGCTCGCGTCAAGTCATTGTTTTTAAAGGCTATAATTCTGCCAATCTTGCTCACCCTCCCTCTGTCCGCCCCCGGCGCCCCGCCCCCCCGCAACTTCATTGTGATGATCGCCGACGGTTGCGGCAGCGAGCAATACACCCTGGCCCGCTGGTACAAGGGCGCGCCCCTGGCCCTGGACACCATGGCCGTGGGCCAGGTGCGCACCTACATCGCCAACTCGGTGATAGCCGATTCGGCCCCGGCGGCCACCGCCTTTGCCACGGGGGTGAGGAGCGGCCAGAGGGTCATCGGCATGGCCCCGGCCGAAACCACCCTGCCCGGCCTGCCCGCCCCGGCCGAGCCCTACCGCCCCCTGGCCACGGTGGCCGAAGGGGCCCGCCTGGCCGGCAAGTCGGTGGGCTTGGTGGCCACCTCGCGCCTGAGCCACGCCACCCCGGCGGCCTATCTGGCCCATGTGCCCTCCCGCTACCAGGAAAGCGACATCATGGAGCAGATGCTGCATCAGGGGGCCACGGTGCTCCTGGGCGGCGGCCGCCGCCTTTGCCTGCCCCAGGCCCAGGGCGGCAAGCGCGGCGACGGGCAAGACCTGTGGGCCCGGCTTTCCGGCCGGGGCTACCAACTGCCCCGGAGCGCCGAGGAGCTGGCCCAGGCAAAGCCGGGCAAGGTGGCGGGCTTTTTCGCGGGCAGCCATCTGGCCGCCGAGATCGACCGCCCCACCCTGGCCCCCGGGCAGCCCACCCTGGAGGCCATGACCGCCAAGGCGCTGGAAATCCTTGACGCCAACCCCAAGGGCTTCTTTTTGATGGTGGAGGGCAGCCAGATCGACTGGGCCTGCCACGCCAACGACCCGGCCCACCTGATCGGCGATTTGCTCATGTTCGACCGGGCGGTGCAGGTGGCCCTGGATTTCGCCAAAAAAGACGGCCACACCCTGGTGCTGGCCTTTTCCGACCACAACACCGGGGGCATGACCCTGGGCAACGCCTCCACCCAGATCGACTACATGACCACCGGCCTGGAGCAAATGCTGGCCCCGCTCAGGGCCATGCGCATGTCCGCCCCGGCCATCTGGCGCACCATGGGCGACAACCCCAACCCGGTGAAGCTGCGCCGGGCCCTGCGGGAACACTGGGGCGCGGCGGTAAGCCCCTCCGAGGCCCAGGCCATGATCGCCGCCGCGAGCCAGGCCAAGCTCTACCCCAAGAAATACGAGCCCTGGTTCGGCGTGGGCGAGATATTCTGCCGCTCCCACACCGTGGTGGGCTGGACCACCCACGGCCACACCGGCGGCGACGTGCCCCTGTTCGCCTACGGGCCGGGCAGCCCCCACGGCACCTTGGACGGCCCCCAACTGGGCCGCTTCACCGCCCAGGCCCTGGGTCTGGACCTGAAGGCGCTTAGCCAGAGGCTGTTCGTGGAGGCGCAGCAGGCCTTCGGCCCCGAGCGGGTGAGCCTGCGGCAAGAGGCCTCGGGCCAGAGGGTGGTGGAGATAAGACGCCAGGGCGGCGCTGCCCGCCTGCCGCTCAACCAAAACCGGCTGCTGCTGGACGGGCGCGAGATCGCCCTGGAAGGGGTGGTGGTCTATGCCGAACCCACCGGCAAGATCTACCTGCCCCGCCAGGCGGTGGAGCTTATCAAGGCCCCAAAGCCCTAGGCGGCGCGCCGGGAAACCGAATCGGGCCCCTCGGGGCCCCCCCGATCAGAACCAGAAGAATGTCGTCCACCGCCGTTGGGGGGGCGGCGGTCCGTCCACGCGCTCAAAACGGGCGGCCCAATTACCGGGCCGAGAGCGAATCGATTATGGTTTCAGTAAACGGCGGAAATCGGACGGGGCAACAAGCGGGTTGACCCGGGGGTTGTGTTCCATTAGAAAAAGGAAGCTTTTCACGCACCCTCACCCGCAAGGAGGCCCCCTTGGCTGTTTTCGTCGTCGACCACCCCCTGGTCCGCCACAAGCTGGGACTTTTGCGCAAGCACGACCTGAGCACCTCCAGCTTCCGGGCCCTGGCCAGCGAGGTGAGCCTCTTGCTCACCTACGAAGCCACCAAGGACCTGACCACCGAGCCCAAGACCATTCGGGGCTGGGCGGGCAAGGTGGAGGTGGAGGAGATCAAGGGCAAGAAGATCACCGTGGTGCCCATCCTGCGGGCCGGCCTGGGCCTCATGGACGGGGTGCTGGACATGATCCCCGGAGCCAAGGTGAGCGTGGTGGGCTTTTACCGCAACGAAGAGACCTTGCAGCCGGTGCAGTATTACGTCAAGCTGGCCAAGCACATGAAGCACCGCATGGCCCTGATCCTGGACCCCATGCTGGCCACCGGCGGCACCCTGACGGCCACCATCGAGCTGCTCAAGCAGGCGGGCTGCACCCAGATCCGGGGCATCTTCCTGGTGGCCGCGCCCGAGGGCATCGCCCGGGTGGAGGCCGCCCACCCCGACGTGGACATCTACACCGCCTCGGTGGACGACGGCCTGGACGAAAACGGCTACATCCTGCCCGGCCTGGGCGACGCGGGGGACAAGATCTTCGGAACCAAATAGGTTCTTTTATATTGCTTCACCTTCCAGCCGGGGAGTGGCCATGAGCGAGCTTTCCAATCCCGATTACCATTTTTCGCCCAAGGGCCTCCTGCTGGGAGCCCAGATGCTTTTCGTGGCCTTCGGGGCCCTGGTGCTGGTGCCCCTACTCACCGGCCTCAACCCCAACGTGGCCCTGTTCACCGCCGGGGCGGGCACCCTGCTGTTCCAGATCATCACCAAGGGCAAGGTGCCGGTTTTCCTGGCCAGCTCCTTCGCCTTCATCGCCCCGATCATCTACGGCACCCAGACCTGGGGGGTGCCGGGCACCCTGTGCGGCCTGGCCGCGGCCGGCGGGCTCTACGTGATCATCAGCTTCGTGGTGCGCATCGGCGGGCCGGACATTCTCAAGAGGGTGTTGCCCCCGGTGGTCACCGGCCCGGTGATCATGGTTATCGGCCTGGTCCTGGCCCCGGTGGCGGTCAACATGGCCCTGGGCAAGACCGGCGACGGCTCGGCGGTGCTTTTCCCCCAAAGCACCGCCCTGATCATCTCCCTGGTGTCGCTGGCGGTTACCATCACCGTGTCCCTGCTGGCCAAAGGCTGGCTGCGCCTGGTGCCCATCCTGGTGGGCATCGGCGTGGGCTACGCCCTGGCGCTTTTCTACGGCATCGTGGACTTTTCCTCGGTGGCCAAGGCCCCCTGGCTGGCGATGCCGGCCTTCACCCTGCCCACCTGGAACCTGGAGGCGGTTCTCTACATCGTGCCCATCGCCATCGCCCCGGCCATCGAGCACTTCGGCGACATCCTGGCCATCGGGGGCATCACCGGCCGCGACTACCTCAAGGAGCCGGGCATCAAGAACACCATGCTGGGCGACGGGCTGGCCACCAGCCTGGCCTCTTTTCTGGGCGGCCCGCCCAACACCACCTATTCCGAGGTGACCGGCGCGGTGGCCCTCACCCGGGCCTTCAACCCGGCCATCATGACCTGGGCAGCCATCGTGGCCATGGCCCTGGCCTTCGTGGGCAAGCTGGGGGCCTTCTTGCTCACCATTCCCGCCCCGGTGATGGGCGGCATCATGGTGCTCTTGTTCGGGGCCATCATGGTGGTGGGGGTCAACACCCTGGTCCGGGCCGGGCACGACCTCATGCACCCCAGGAACATGACCATCGTGGCCCTGATCGTCATCTTCGGCACCGGAGGCATGGCCCTGCCCATCGGCACCTTCAAGCTGGCGGGCATCGGCCTGGCCGGGGTGCTGGGGGTGGTTTTGAACCTGGTGTTGCCCGGGCGCAAGGCGGCCGACGCCTCTCTGTGCGCCCCTGGCGAGGCCAAGCCCGACGAGCGCATCCTGGTGGACTGACCCAACCCATTTCGGCAAAAAGCCGGGCCTTCGGGCCCGGTTTTCTTGTGCCCGCCGCCCGCCTAAACGTACCCCGAGGTATCTAAGCGGCGGCGTCCTTACCGCGGCGTAATACTTTGCTCTGCCGCCCCCCAATTATCCCGGCATCTTTTTTGTTTCATAACAGCCCGTTACCCTTTGTCTTTCCCCTTCGCGCCCACATGGCATGCTCGTTGCTTCTAAGGTCCATAGCCAAAATCGGACGTCTCTACCTGGCTTTTCATCAGGGAACGTCCTTTGTGAATTTTGCTTTGCCTAAGCTGCGAGACCGGATCGTGGCTTTCCTGGGTCATCGCCAAGCGGCGTGACCCTTTTCCCTCCTGATGCCGGGCCGGGGCCGTTGTGGCCCCGGCCCATTTTCGCCCGGCCCCTCGCCTCGGCGGGCGGCGACAAACCCTGCCGTAGGGGGTATGCTTTTCTTGGGGCTTGACCGCCCCTATAATATTTTAGGTAGGTAATATTTCCGGCCGGTCCCTGGACCGGCCGTAGCTCATAGTGGATTTCTCATGGACGCCAAAGCCCTCATCCTGTTGATCCTGGCCCACCTGGTCACCGACACCACCACCGGTGCCCTGCCCGCCTTTTTGCCCATACTCAAGCAGGTGCATTCCCTGAGCTACGCCCAGGCCGGAGCCCTGATCATGGTGATGAACCTCACCTCCTCGGTGATCCAGCCCCTGTTCGGCGACCTCACCGACCGCCTCAGCCTGCGCTGGCTGGTGCCGGCGGGGGTGGCGATTTCCGGGCTGAGCTTCGGGCTGGTGGGGTTGTGCCCCAGCTACCTGGCCCTGATGGCGGTGGTGGTGTTCTCCGGCCTGGGGGTGGCCAGCTTCCACCCCGAGGCCTTCAAGGGAGTGCTGGGCTCCGCCGGATCGCGCAAGGTGGTGGGGGTGAGCTGGTTCATGGTGGGGGGCAACGCGGGCCTGGCCCTGGGCCCGGTTATGATCATGGCCTTCTACGCCTGGGGCGGCATGCACGGCACCCTGCTGTTCAGCCTGCCCGGCCTGGCGGCGGCCGGAGCCATCGTGGCCTATTGGCGCCACCTGACCCACAAGAACGGCAAGACTCCCCAGCGGGAGGCCGCGGCCCAGCGCAAGCCGCTGCGGGGCCGGCTCAAGCCCCTGGGCATCCTCATGGGCGCGGTGACCCTCCGGGCCTGGGTGCACACCGGCATCGCCACCTTCATACCCTTTTATTACGTCAACGTGCTGCACGGCGACGCGGTGACCGGCGGCTCCCTGCTGACCGTCTTTTTGGCCGCCGGGGCGGTGGGCACCCTGGCCGGTGCCCCCTTGGCCGAGAAGGTGGGCCCCAAGCTCTTCTTCGTGGTGAGCATCGCGGTGATCACCCCCCTGATGATCTGGCTGCAGATGCTCCAGCCGGGCCTGATGCTCTATATCGTGCTGGCCCTGGTGGGCGGGGTGCTGTTGTCCACCTGGTCGGTGGTCATCGTCATGGGCCAGCAGATCCTGCCCGACCGGGCAGGCACCGTGTCGGGCCTGTTGGTGGGCTTCGCGATGGGCCTGGGCGGCATCGGAGCCACCCTCATGGGGGCGGTGGCCGACCAGTGGGGCGTGGCCACGGTGATGCACATCGTCACCGTGCTGCCCCTGCTCAGCGCCCTGGTGGCCCTGTTCATCCCCGCCGGGGAACGCGGCTACGCCCAGACCGGCCAGGCCTAGGACCGGCGGCACCGGCAGGCAAAACCCAGCCAAAGGGGGGAGATCATGAAAGTCGTCAGCCCGGATAACGCCGAACACTACACCTGGGGCGAAATCTGCGACGGTTGGCACCTGCTCAAATCGGAGGCCCTCAGCGTGATCGAAGAACGCGTACCTCCCGGCGGGGCCGAGGCGCACCACTACCACCGGCGCTCCCAGCAGTTTTTATACGTCCTGTCCGGCCAGGCCACCATGGTGTTGCCGGGTGAAACCGTCACCATCGCCGCCCGCCAGGGCCTCGCCGTGCCGCCGGGCACCCCCCACCGCCTGCTCAACCAGGGAGGGGAGGATCTTTGTTTCCTGGTGGTCTCCACTCCCCCGAGCCACCAGGACCGGGTACCGATGGATTAGCCAGGGACCAACCGGCTCCGGTCTCGCCTTTGTTTCGGCCTAAATTTGGCGATAACGCTGGCCATCGCGCCGAATTAGTGGCACAAAAAAACTAGATGCCGGGGCCAAGCGGCCCAATATAGTTCTTAACCAGATGCAAAGGAAGTTGTGATGCCCGCCGATCAAATGGAAATTAAGAAGATAGTTGCCGCCATAGATCTTTCCAAATACTCCGAGGACACCTTCCTGCACGCCCTGATGCTGGCCAGAGCCCTGGGCGCCAAGCTGGTCCTGCTCAACGTCATCGATACCCGCTATCTGGACACCCTGGCGCAATACGACGTGGAGGGCCTGGATCGCGACAAGATCATCCGGGAAACCGTCGACGCGCACCGGGAGTCGATCGAAAAAGACTACCTGACGCGGTCCCAGGGCGTGGACATCGAGGTCATGTTCAAACATGGCCTTCCCTGGGAAGAGGTAATCCACGCCGTAAAAGAAATGGGGACGGACCTCTTGGTGGTGGGCAGCAAGGGGCACAGCGACGTGGCCGGGGTGCTCTTTGGCAGCGTGGCGGAAAAACTGCAGCGCCATGCCCCCTGCCCGGTGCTGGTGGTGCGCGGCCCCGAGCATATGCGCGCCGCCAAATAAACCCCGCGCCGCCGTTTCATATTCCACGCGTCCCGGCCCTTGGCGGCCGGGACTTTTTTTGGGCCCCCACGGGGCAAAAAATTTTCCCATCCCCCCGGGCAACCGTATAAAAAAGTTACAGTTATTGTCTCCCCCGCCGAGTCCCTGCCAAGAAACTCGACAGCAACTCTTCGGTTAAACTGAGTATTCACTCAAATTTTCGCGCGCAGCAAGCGCGGGCATCTTTTTTGCTTACCGAATAACCACGCCTTATGCTTTGTATTAAAGGAGGAAAAACATGTTGCGCTTAGACAAAGCCCCTCGCAGCGCCATGCTCATAGTATTTGCCGTCCTGAGCCTTTGCATCCTTGGCCTTGCCTCGCCCGCCGCGGCCCAGGGGCGCGGCGGCGGCCACGGCGGCGGTTGGGGAGGCGGGCCCGGCCGCGGCCCCGGATATGGCCCCGGCGGACCCGGCTGGTACGGACGGCCGCCCGCGGGCCATTACCGGGTGGTGTACCGGGGCGCCCCCTACTGGTTCTGGGGCGGGCGCTACTACCGGCCCTGGCGGGGAGCCTATTGGCCCGTGTTTCCGCCGTTGGGCCTGACGATCGGCGTCCTGCCTGCCGGTTTCCGGGTGGTGCTATTCGGCGGGGTCAATTATTATACCTACGGCGGGGTTTACTACCGGCCCGCGCCGGGGGGCTACGTGGTGGTGTCGCCTCCCGTGGCCGTGACCTCTCCCGGCGTGCTCAGCGCCCCCAACGGCGTGGTGGCTCCGGCCCAAGGCTCCTCCGGCGTGGCCACGGTCATCTCCCAGGCCTTGAACGTGCGTAGCGGTCCCGGCCTGGCCTACCCGGTGGTGCAGGTGGTCAACCTGGGGGTCGACCTGGCCATCCAGGGGCGCAGCGGTTCCTGGGTCTACGTGCGCACTCCGGGCGGCGTGATGGGCTGGGTGTCCCAGGATTACGTCACCCAGAGCGCGGTGGGAGCCAGCGGATAGGCGGACGGGCCCACGGCGAAGAAAACCACTTTTTAACTTGGAGCATCAAATATGGTCCGCTACCTGATCCGATACCTGGTCCCCTTCCTGCTTCTGGCCGCGGCCGTGGGCTGCGGCGGCGACCCCCGCCCGGCGCCCGCCGGCCTGCCGCCGGTGCCGCCTCCCGGCGACGGGCAGACGCTGGACCCCGCCCAGCGCCTGGATAAAACCATGGCGGAGCTGACTCCGCTTTTGAAACTAAAGCCCGAGCAGGCGGTTCAGGTAAAGCAGATCCTCAAGGCGGGCGAGGACAAGAAGGCCGCGCTGTTCGCCCAGTGCGAAGCCAGCAACAACCCTCAGGAGATGGCCAAGACCTTTGAACAGGTGCATCAGGTGGACCTGCGGACCCAGACGGCCCTGAGCAAGGTGCTCAGCAAGGGCCAGATGGAAGGCTACCAGGAATACCTCGAACAACAGCGCAAGCGTTTCGAAACTCGCAAGCGCTCCAAGAGCAAGTCCGGCAAGGGCGACAAACCGCCTGCCACCAAGCCGGTGGGCAAGCCGGGCAGCGGCATGTAGGGCCCGAGGGCGCGGGTAGCGCTTACGCGAACCCCACTATCGCGGCCAGATCCCCGCGCCATCGGCCCGCCGTCGGCATTCGGACAAGAGGGACGGGTGAGCAATCCTCGCCAAGCCCCTTGCCCGGCGGCCGACGGTTTTTGTTTGGGCCATAACCAACCCGGCGCTCCCGGCGGGTAAGCCGACTTTTCCAGCCGGCGCCGACAAGGAGGCGGACTTGGCGCTCTATGAATTCGAAGGCAAGACGCCCCGGGTGGACCCCGGCGCCTACGTGCATCCCCAGGCGACGCTCATCGGCGAGGTGAGCGTGGCGGCGGGCTGCTTCATCGGAGCCGGGGCGGCGCTACGGGGCGATCTGGGGCGCATCGAGGTGGGCCGGGGCAGCAACGTGCAGGAAAACTGCGTGCTGCACATGAACCCCGGCCGGGCGGTGATAATCGGCCAAGGGGTGATCGTGGGCCACGGGGCCATCCTGCACGATGCGCTGGTCTATGACCGGGCCTTCATCGGCATGGCGGCGGTGCTCCTGGCCGGGGTCAAGGTGGGGGCCGAGGCCATGGTGGCCGCGGGCTCTTTTTTGCCCACCGGCATGGAGGTGCCCCCCGCTCACCTGGCCCAGGGCAACCCGGCCCAGATCAAGGGCCCGCTCAGCGAGCGGCGCCTGGCGGCCACCGCCCAGGGGCTAAAGATCTACCAGGAACTCACCGAGCGCTGCCTGCGCGGCATGAAGCGGGTGGGCTGAGGCCGGTCTGCCCCGAGCCACGAAACGGGGCCGTAAACGCCGCCCTGCGGGCAAGACGCCTACGGCCCCCGGGAGAGGGCGCCGGGCGGACCGGGTGATGCGTCAAAGGATGCGCCGCCCGGCGCCAGGTAGGTTCTTGGCCGCTACTTGATGGCTATGGGCTGACCGATGCCCTGCACCGTCCCCTTGATCTTGGGGTGGGTGAAATTGAAGAAGAACGCGTACTTGCCGTCCTTTTTGCAGGCCGCGGCCAGATCGGCCAGGCGCAGGTTCTGGAACTGGTAGATGCCGTTGCCCAGCAGAGCCACGTGGCCGGGTAGGAAGGCCGCGTTATAGAGGTCCTTGGGGAATCCCTTGTGGGGGTAGACCTCGGTGCACCACTGGTCGGTGCCCACGCCGACCACTCCCTTGCCCACCAGATACCAGGCGACATCTTCGCTGATGCCGGGGTTGCTGGAGGCGAACCTCTTGTCTTCCTTGCCCAGCAGGCGCATCCAGCCGGTGTTGACCAGCACCGCGTCGCCGGGTTGGATAGTGAGCTTATGCTTGGCCAGGCAGGCCTCAAAGTCCTTCAGGCTGATCTCCTCGGCGTCGCCCAGGTTGCGCCCGAAATAATCCACCATGTCCACCAGCACCGCCCGGGTCACCAGGGGCGGCACGGTCTCCATGCCGAACTTCTTGGCGCCGGAGGCGGCCACGATGTCCTTCTGGGGGGTGGCGTTATAAAAGACGTGGTTGTGCCCTACGTGGGCGAAGCCGTCCAACTGGGTGGACAGGCCGGTGGACATGGCCACGAATTCCTCCATGTCCGTGGCCTTGTCGTAGCCGCGCGGGGGGTCCACCGTCAGGCCGTGGACCAACAGCCAAACAAAAACGTCGCGGGGGGGGTAGGCGGGGAAACCCTTGTAATACTCGTTGCCCAGGTCGAAGACCTTGCCCTCCTTGACCAGCTTTACCGCCTCCATGACCTTCTTGGGGGTCAGGTAATTGGCGTTGCCGATCTGGTCGTCCGGTCCCCATTTAGAGGGTTTGGGCATGTACTTGTTTTCCGCCATGGCTTGTCCGGCCACGGACAAGAACGCAACAGTCACCAGAAGAAGTAGAACCAGCTTAACCAGACTCTGTCTCACGATTATTCCTCCCCTAATCTCTTCGAAAAAAACTAAAAAATAGTAAAAAATTAATGGATCTAAGCCGTCAAGGAGGACGTATCAGAGGTGTGGCTTGGCAAAAATCTGTTCGGTGATTAATTCCAAGCATCAAGCCATAGGCGCACTCCTCCGCTGGGTTTCAGGAAACCACGGACCAATCGACATTTTCTTCACCGGGTTTGGGGCAGGAACCAATTATCGGAGAAAAAATACGGACCAACCTAATTATTGCAAGTATGTTTTGTGTTTCTTAGAGCAACATTTATGCCACTTGTCGGCCTAACTTAACGTTAAGGATAAGCGCTTAGATACAGTCAATGTTTTTAATCGATACTTAATAGATGGTATTTTTCTCTGGCCGGAAATGTCTTTCCAAACTGCTACACATGTCTCAACATTTGACACGAATGCGACACTAACCATAGTTTGGCGCTAAGGCTTATGGCCGCCAATTTCCGGTGCCCGCCGTGGCCATCGCAGTCCGCGCCGCTTGCGTTAGGCCTCCCCAAAAAGGTATTGCTGGGTAAACACCAACCCAGGCAGGGGCTTTGGGCGGCCCCGGGGAGAGGCGCTATGAAAAGGTTGTTACTGGCTCTGGGGCTGACCTTGACCCTGGCGGCATCGGCCGGGGCCGGCCCGGTGCCCGATTGCTGCTCGCCCCGCTACGACGCCAAGGTGATGCAGAGCTACCGCCAGCTCATGTTCAAGATGAGCGTGTACGCCGCCGTGCCCCGGCCGGGCCAGGGGGTGCGCCTGGGGATCTACCAGGCCCAGGGGGCCTACGGCCAGGGAGCCGTGGCCAAGAACCTGGCCCGCCTGGAAGAGGCGGTCAAGCAAGCGGCCCAGCGCGGGGTGCAGTTGCTCAGCTTCCCGGAGCTCTACGTCAACGGCTACACCATGAGCCGCCCCGAGGCCCACCAGGAGGCCCAGACCGTGGACGGCCCCATCGTCACCCAGTGCCGGGCCATAGCCAAGAAATACAACATGACCCTGTTGGTGCCCTACGCCGAAAAGGCCAAGGGCCCCGGCGGCAAGACGCAATACTTCGACAGCGTGGCGGTGATCGGGGCCGACGGCGGCCTGGTGGTCAGCTACCGCAAGACCCACCTATGGGGCCGGGACGAGCGGGCCAACTGGAGCTTCGGCCAAAAGCTCTGCCCGGTGTTCATGGTCAACGGCTTCCCGGTGAGCGTGCTCAACTGCTACGAGTGCGAGTTTCCCGAGCTGACCCGCGCCCTGGCCCTCCGGGGGGCCAAGCTGGTGGTGGGCCCCACCGCGGCCGACTGCTACGCCACCCAGCCGGACGGCAAGCGCAGCGCCATCCCCTACCCCGACATCTCCCGCTTGCTCATCCCGGCCTACGCCTACGCCAACAACATCTTCTTCGCCTACAGCAACCACTGCGGCTACGAGTCGCTCCAAGGGGTCGAGTGGCACTACCGGGGCAACTCCATCATCTGCGGGCCCCACGGCGACGTGATCGTGGCCGCGGGCCATCAGCAGGACACCATGCTGGTCGCCGACGTGGTCCCGGCCTATTACGGGGCCAGCCACCCGGAAAGCAACTACCTCAAGGACCGGCGGCCCGAGTTGTACAAGGAGTTGGTGGCCCCCAAGGTCGGCTTCGTGCCCGGCGGCTGGGTCTACCCCGCCTATGGCAGCGGCAAGGAAGTGATGCCCAAGGGGGAGAAGCTGCCCAAGGGCGAAAGGCCCGCGTCCAAATAGTCGAGCGCCCTGGCCGGTGCCGCCCGCAGGAGGCGGCCCGGCCGGGGCCAGAGGAGGCCGCCGCCTTCCTTCACCCGGATCGCCACATGCTTGGCGCCCTCCGGTGAGCCGCCTTTCGTTGAATTATGAAACACCTGCAAGCGCCTCGTTATATTTGCTATAATTGCCTGAAATAGCCTGGCTATTTGGCGATTATCCCCCCCATGGGTGTTGCATATGGCAACGGCGCCACCGGCCGGGACCGAGCGGCGATTGAGGTAAATTTCACAACTATAATCACCGGTTGGGTCGTGGCTTATATCCCCTTGGCATGAATCTTACATGCAATCAGGGGTATGCAAGCCGGAATCGCGCATAGGCCGGGCCCGTTGCCGGCCGGATTTCGGGGCCTGTTCGCGGGCCTCCGGGGGCGCCGATCCCTACCGGCCGGGGCAAGAGCGGAGAACGCCATGGGGCTTTGGCAGGGGCTTAGCAAAATCCGGGTTCGCCTGGCGGTGGGCTTCGCGGCCGCCTTTTTGGGCATGGCCCTTTTCGGGGCGCTCAGCTACAGCTATTTCCTGGGCATGGAGCGCAAGCTGGTTTTCCTCAGCCAGGCCGACGGCATGGTCAACATGGTCCTGGAGGCCCGGCGCTACGAGAAGAACTATTTCCTATACCGCCACGATCAGGACTACAGCCTGGCCCTGGACTACCTGGACCGCTACGAGGCCATGCTGGCCAACGACCGCGAGCACCTGGTGCGAGGCCACGGACAAGCGGCCATCGCCGGGCTGCAAAAGCTCTCGGCCGACTACCGCCGCCAGTTCATCTGGGTGCGCGAGCACCTGAACGGCGACGCCGGGGTGGCCCGCATGGATCAGGCGGTGACCCGGCTCAGGGCCTCGGGCAAGGAGTTGATCTCGCGCCTGGAGGTGTTGGCCCGCGCCGAGCGCCAGGGCATCACCGACCTGCTGCGGGAATACCGCCCCCTGCTGGTGGCCTTCCTGGCGCTGTTGGCCGGGCTGGGGGGCGGGCTGGCCTACGCCCTCATCGCCCGGCTGATCCGCCCCCTGCAAACCATCGAGGCGGCCACCGAGGTGGTGGCCCACGGCGACTACCAGACCCTTCCCCGGCCAACTCACCGCGACGAGATCGGCAGCCTGGTCAACGCCTTCAACCGCATGGTCAGCCAGCTCAGGCGCAACAACGAACAGGTGATCCAGACCGAGAAACTCACCGCCCTGGGCACCCTGACCAGCGGCGTGGCCCACGAGCTCAACAACCCCCTGAACAACATCTCCACCTCCTGCCAGATTCTGCTGGAGGAGCTGGACCGCGACGTGGACGAGTATCACCGCGAGCTGTTGGCGGCCATCGACCAGCAGGTGGCCAAGGCCCGCGATATCGTCAGCTCCCTCTTGGAGTTTTCCCGCCAGCGCGAGTTTCGGCTGCGCCCGGAAAACCTGCGCACCGTGGTGCGGGAGAGCCTCAAGCTGATCCGGGGCGAGGTGCCCGCCGGGATTCAGACCCGCCTGCTGGTGCCCGAGGGCATCCAGGTGCAGATGGACAAGGCCCACATGGTGCAGGCCTTACTCAATCTGGCCATGAACGCGGTGCAGGCCATGGGCGAGGAGGGGGTACTCACCATCACCGCCCGCCTGCTGGCCCAGACCCGCCGGGTGGAGCTGGTGGTGGAGGACACCGGGCCGGGCATCCCCGCCGAGGTCTTGCCGCGCATCTTCGACCCCTTCTTCACCACCAAGGAGGTGGGGGCGGGCACCGGCCTGGGTCTGTCCATCGTCTACGGGGTCATGGAGCGCCACCACGGCCGCGTCGAGGCCGAGAGCCGCCCCGGCCGGGGGGCCCGTTTCATCATCACCCTGCCCATGGACGATGAGAGGAGCTAGAGGATGAGCCCCAAGCCCAAGCTCCTGATCGTGGAAGACGACGCCCTGGCCCGGCGCAACCTGCAGCACATCCTGGAGCACGGCGGCGAGTACCAGGTGACCGCCGCCTCCGGCGGCACCGAGGCCCTGCAGCTTTTGGCCAAGCGCTCCTTCGACCTGGTGCTCACCGACCTGCGCATGGAAAAGGTGGACGGCATGCGGGTCTTGGAGGAGGTCAAGCGCTCCACCCCGGACACCGAGGTGATCATGCTCACCGCCTTCGCCTCGGTGGACTCGGCCATCCAGGCCATGAAGCGCGGCGCCTTCCACTACATCGCCAAGCCCTACAAGATAGACGAAGTGCGGGCCCAGGTGGCCCACGCCCTGGAAAAGGCCCGCCTCACCAAGGAGGTGGAGAGCCTCAAGCAGGATCTTCGGGCCCGCGACGGGGTGGAAGGCATCGTGGGCAACCACCCGCGCATCCAGGAGCTGATCCGGGTGGTGGCCCAGGTGGCCCCCAGCGACAGCAGCGTGCTCATCGTGGGCGAGACCGGCACCGGCAAAGAGCTGTTCGCCCGGGCCCTGCACCACGCCAGCCATCGGGCCGAAAAGCGCTTCGTGGCCTTCAACTGCGCCGCCTTCGCCCAGGAGCTTCTGGTCAGCGAGCTGTTCGGCCACGAGAAGGGCTCCTTCACCGGGGCCACCGCCACCAAGCCGGGGCTCTTTGAGGCGGCCAACGGGGGCACGGTTCTGTTGGACGAGATCGGCGACATGCCCAAGGCCATGCAGGTCAAGCTCCTCAGGGTGATCCAGGAAAAGGAGCTGACCCGGGTGGGCGGCACCGAGCCCATCCCGGTGGACGTGCGCATCGTGGCCGCCACCCATCGCGACCTGGGGTCCCTGGTGGAGCAGGGCGTGTTTCGTTCGGACCTTTACTACCGCATCAACGTGGTGCGTCTGGAGCTGCCGCCGTTGCGCTGGCACCGCGACGACATCCCGCTGCTGGCCCAGCACTTTTTGCGCAAGCACGCCGAGCGCCAGGGCAAGGAGGCCAGCGAGCTGTCGCGGGAGGCCATGGAAATGCTCATGGCCTATCGCTTTCCGGGCAACGTGCGCGAGCTGGAGAACATCATCGAACGGGCGGTGACGCTGCGCTCCGGGGGAGGCCTGGAGGTGGCGGACTTGCCCGAGGAGGTCAGGGCCGCGGCGGGGGCCGCGGATCAGGAGGAGGGGCGGCTGCCCACCCTGGAAGAGAAGGAGTGCGAGTACATCAGGCAGGTGCTCGAGCACACCGGGGGCAACAAGACCAGGGCGGCCGAAATACTGAGCATCGATCGCGTGTCCTTGTGGCGCAAGATCAAAAAATTCGGACTGGAAGAATGAGCAAAAGCAACGGCAAACTCGCGGAGCCGGGCATTCTAGTGCGCCTGCTGCCCTTTTTGGGCTGGTTCCGCAACTACAGCGCATCGGCCTTTCGGGTGGACGCCATTGCCGGCATCACCGTGGCCCTGGTGTTGATACCCCAATCCATGGCCTATGCCCAGTTGGCGGGGCTGCCCGCCTACTACGGCCTCTACGCGGCCTTTTTGCCGCCCATGATCGCCGCCTTGTTCGGAAGCAGCATGCAGCTGGCCACCGGCCCGGTGGCGGTGGTCTCTCTGATGACCAGCGCCTCCCTGGAGCCCCTGGCCACGGCGGGCAGCGAGGCCTTCATCGCCTACGCCATCCTCTTGGCCCTGGTGGTGGGCATCTTCCAGCTGGCCCTGGGCATACTGCGCCTGGGCCTGGTGGTCAACTTCCTGTCCCACCCGGTGGTCAACGGCTTCACCAACGCGGCGGCCATCATCATCGCCTCCAGCCAGCTCTCCAAGATGTTCGGGGTCTACGTGGACAAGGCCGAGCATCACTACGAGACGATCTGGCGGGTGATCCTGGCCGCCTTCGACTACACCCACTGGCCCACCCTGGTCATGGGGGTGGGGGCCTTCGCGGTCATGTACGGGCTGAAAAGGCTCAACCCCAAGATCCCCTATGTGCTGGTGGCGGTGGCCGTGGCCACCCTGGTCTCCTGGGCCACCGGCTTCCACCACGACGCCAGGGTGGATATGGCCGCCATCATGTCCCCCGAGGTGCGCGGGCAGATCAGCGAGTTCAACCACGAGGTGAGGCGCATCACCGAGTTGGGCGACGCCCGGGCCCAGGTGAACCAGAAGGTGCAGCAGGTCACCCAGAGCCAGGGCAACGAGTCGCTGGAGGGCCTCAAGCTCAAGCAGGAGGCCTCCCTGGACACCGCCCTCATCGAGCTGGAAAAAAGCAAGGCCCACCACCTGCGCACCACCCTGCGCGACCACAAGTTCGTGGGGGTGCCCCAGCCGGACGGCGGCCTGCGCTTCTACCTGGAGGGAACCCAGCCGACGGGCAGCCAGACCGACGGCCGCACCTGGCGCGTAAAGGTGGGCAACCGTCCCCTGGACACCGCCAAGCTGACCATGATGGGCGGCGGCGCGGTGGTGGGCGAAATCCCGCCGGGCCTGCCCACCCTGTCCATCCCCAAGCTGGACTGGGGCGTGGGCCTGCAACTTTTCCCCTACGCCATCATCATCTCGCTGTTGGGCTTCATGGAGGCCATCAGCATCGCCAAGGCCATGGCCGCCAAGACCGGCCAGCGCCTGGACCCCAACCAGGAACTGATCGGCCAGGGCCTGGCCAACATCATCGGCTGCCTGGGCAAGAGCTATCCGGTGTCGGGCTCCTTCTCCCGATCGGCGGTGAACCTGCAGGCCGGCGCCTTCACCGGCCTGTCCAGCGTGGTGACCAGCCTGATGGTGGTCATCGTGCTCTTGTTCTTCACCCCCCTGCTCTACAACCTGCCCCAGGCGGTGTTGGCCGCGGTCATCATGATGGCGGTGGTGGGACTGATCAACGTCACCGGTTTCGTGCACGCCTGGCGGGCCCAGTGGTATGACGGGGCCATCAGCATCATCACCTTCATCTGCACCCTGGCCTACGCCCCCCACCTGGACAAGGGCATCATGATCGGCGTGGTGCTCTCGTTGCTCATGTTCCTCTACAAGAGCATGCGGCCCAAGGTGGCCGCCCTGGCCATGCACAACGACTGCGCCCTGCGCGACGCCGAGCACTTCCAACTGCGCCAGTGCGAGCACGTGGCGGTGATCCGCTTCGACGGACCCTTGTTCTTCGCCAACGCCAGTTTCCTGGAGGATCAGATCGACGAGAGAATCCGCCACATGCCCAACCTGAAGCATATACTGGTGGTGGCCAACGGCATCAACGACATAGACGCCTCGGGCGAGGAGGCCTTGTCGCTGGTCATAGACCGGGTGCGCAGCGCCGGCTACGACATCAGCTTCTCCCACATCAAGGAGGGGGTGATGGACGTGATGCAGCGAACCCACTTGCTGGCCAAGATCGGGGAAGATCACATCTATCCCCTGGCGGCCAACGCCATCGCCGCCATCCACGAGTCGGCGCACCGGGATTCCCGCGAGGAGTCCTGCCCCCTGACGTCGGTCTGCCCGCTGGACCAGGTCCACGTGGGCGAGGGAGCATAAATCATGAGCGTGGTTACCATTATGAGCGGCTCCTTTTGCGGAGCCGAGGAAGTGGCCCAAGACGTGGCTTCGCGCCTGAACGTGGAGCTGATGCGCGACGAGGACCTGATCGGCATGGTGGACCGCAACGGCGGCCCGGCGGCGGGCATAGTGCGCCGGGCCATCTACGGCCGCACCTCCATCTTCAACCAGTTTTCCCACGAAAAGGAGCGGGCGGTCGCCGCCCTGAAGCTGGCCACGGCCAAGCTACTCGTCGAGAAGGAAGGCCTGGTGCTCTTGGGCCACGTCTCCCTGTTGGTGCCCCGCTCCATCACCCACGTGCTGGAGGCCTGCCTCATCGCCGAGACCAAATGGCGGGCCGCCCGGGCCGCCCGGGAGCTGGGCCTGAGCGAAAAGGAGTCCCTGGCCCGGGTGCACCGCGACGACGAATCGACCATCCGCTGGGCCGAATACCTTCTGGAGAGCGATCCCTGGGACGCCAAGCTCTACGACATCCTCCTGCCCATGGAAAAAAGCGGCCCCGCCGAGGCGGCCAAGTTCATCGCCGGGCAGGCCCAGGGGGGCCCCCTCCAGGTGAACGACGCCTCGCGCCGCGCCGCCCAGGACTTCCTTTTGGCCGCCCAGGTGGAGCAGGCGCTCACCGCCCAGGGGCACAGCAACAAGGACATCCAGGTGTCGGCCGTGGGCGGCAAGATAGACATCCAGGTGAACAAGAAGGTGCTGCGCCTGAACAAGCTGAGCGCCGAGCTGGAAGAGCAGGCCCGCAAGGTGGCGGGGGTGGGAGAGGTCTCGGTGGAGGCCGGCCCCGGCTTCTACCACGCCGACGTGTATCGCCAGGCCGACTTCCATCTGCCCTCCAAGGTGCTCCTGGTGGACGACGAGCGCGAGTTCGCCCAGACCCTGTCCGAGCGCCTGTTGCTCAGGGAGATCGGCTCGGCCGTGGCCTACGACGGCGAGCAGGCGCTCAAGATGGTGGCCGAGGACGAGCCCGAGGTGCTGGTGCTGGATCTGAAGATGCCGGGCATCGACGGCATCGAGGTGCTCAAGCGCATCAAGCACGACTACCCCAAGGTGGAGGTGATCATCCTCACCGGCCACGGCTCGGCCCGCGACATGGAGCAATGCATGGGCCTGGGGGCCTTCGCCTACCTGGAGAAGCCGGTGGACATCGACAAGCTCTCGGAGACCATGCAGGCCGCCTATGAGAAGGTGCGCTCGCAGGGAGATTGATCTTGGGCATCTGGGGTAAAATCAAGCCGCCTTTTTGGAATCGCAGCGATTCCGAGCTGGAGCTCTTGAACTATCGCCGGCTGTGGCGCACCACCCTGTTTTCGGCCATAGCGGTCACCCTGGCCCCCCTGGTGTTTTTGGCGGGCATAAACTTCTACCAGTTCGAAGAGCAGTATCAGCTGCAACGCAACGAGATAACCAACCACGTGCAGCGCCTGTTGGCGGTCAACAAGGTGCAGCTGGCCAACTTCCTGGAAGAGCGCCGCAGCGCCCTCACCTACGTGAACCTGGCCAACTCCTTTGAGCAGCTGGCCGACCTGCGCCACATAGCCACGGTGTTTCGGCGCCTGCGCATGAGCTTCGGCGGCTTCGTGGACCTGGGACTCATCGACAGCCAGGGCATCCAGCGGGCCTACATCGGCCCCTACAACCTGGAGGGGCGCGAATACAAGGACCAGGACTGGTACAAGGAGGTGCAGATCCGGGGCATCTACATCAGCGATGTGTTCCTGGGCCACCGCAACTTCCCCCACTTCGTCATCGCGGTGCGCCACGAGGGCCCCGACGACCAGACCTACGTGCTACGGGCCACCATCGACACCGGCAAGCTCAACAGCCTGCTCTCGGCCACCGACCTGCACCCTATCGGCGACATCTTCCTGGTCAACAGCGAAGGGGTCCTGCAGACCCCCTCCACCTGGTTCGGCGGGGTGCTCACCCGCCTGAAGGCCCTGCCCCAGCCCTTGGCGCAAAGCGGCGTGGTGAGCGAGACCAACCCCAACGGCGGCCCGCCCTTCCTGGTGGCCACGGCCAAGGTGGAGGGCTCGCCCTTTTATCTGGTGGTGGCCAAGCAGCCGGCGGCCGCGCTGCAAAAGTGGGACCTGCTTAGGATCAACGTCATCGTGATGGTGGCAGTCTCGGTGGCCGCCATCCTGGTGGTCATCTGGTGGGGCTCGGCCACCCTGGTCAACCGCATCTACGAGGCCGACCTCAGGCGGGTGGCCATGCTGCACGAGGTGGAATACACCAACAAGCTGGCCTCCATCGGCCGCCTGGCCGCGGGGGTGGCCCACGAGATCAACAACCCGGTGGCCATCATCAACGAGAAGGTGGGCCTGATGGGCGACATCCTGTCCATGGGCGAGGACTTCCCGCGCAAGGACAAGTTCATGGACCAGATCAAGGTGATCAAGGACTCGGTGCGCCGGGTGAGCGAGATCACCCACCGCCTGCTGGGCTTCGCCCGCCATCTGCCGGTCAAGTCCGAGCAGATCCACCTGGAGCCGTTGATCAAGGAGGTGCTGGGCTTTTTGGGCCGGGAGGCCCAATACCGCAACATCGACATCAACGTGGACATCCCCGGCGACGTGCCCGCCCTGGAGGCCGACAAGGGCCAGATCCAGCAGGTGCTGCTCAACATCCTCAACAACGCCCTGGCCGCGGTGGAAGACGGCGACAAGATCGACATCTCCGTGGCCAACCGGGCCCATGAGCAGGTGGCCATAACCATCACCGACAACGGGATGGGCATCGCCAGCCAGGATTTGCAGAACATCTTCGAGCCCTTCTTCTCCACCAAGGGGGAGAAGGGCACCGGCCTGGGTCTGTCCATCACCTACGGAATCGTGCAAAAGCTCGGCGGACACATCGAAGTGGTGAGCGAGTTGGGACAGGGCACGTCTTTCATCGTGTACCTGCCCGTCAAGCAGCGTCCCCACCGCCTGGAAGGCCCCGGTGGCGAGGACGCCGCAAGAATGGAAGTTTGAGATGAAGGTATTGCTCATCGACGATGAGAAGGAGTTGGTGACCACCCTGTCGGAGCGCATGGAGATCCGCGACATCGACAGCGACTGGGCCACCAGCGGGGAGCAGGGCTTGAAGATGATCCAGCAGCAGCCCTACGACTGGGTGGTGCTGGATTTGAAGATGCCCGGGTTGAGCGGCTACGAGGCCATCCAGGCCATCAAGGCGGCCCGGCCCGAGGCGCGCATCATCCTGCTGACCGGCCACAGCTCGCCGGAAGACCTGGACCGCGCCCTGGACATGGGGGCCGATCTGTACCTGGTCAAGCCGGTGGACATCGACGACCTCGTCGCCCAGATGCAGGGCGGCGGGAAAACGGAGCAGAGCTGATGCCGGAGGGCAACGCGGGGCAAGCCGGGTACGCGGAGCTGTTCGGGCAGGTGACGCGCAACGCCACCCACGAGATCAAAAACGAGCTGGCGGTGATCAACGAGCAGACCCACCTGATCAGCGAGATGCTGGAGATCGCCGCGGCCAAGGGCCGCGAGGCCGACCCCGAGCGGCTGCACCAGCTCATCGGGCGGGTGATCGAGCGGGTGGGCCGGGCCGACCAGGCGGTCAAGCGCCTCAACGCCTTCGCCCACAGCGCCGAGGAAACCGGCCCGGTTTGCGACGCGGCCAAGGGGGCCCGGCTCATCGCGGGGATCTTCGCCCGGCAGGCGGCGCTCAACAACGTCACCCTGGAGCTGGATTTGCCCGAGAGCCTGAGCGTGGGCCTGGCCACCCTGGATTACGAGCGCCTGCTGTGGCGGGCCCTGGCCGCGGTGGTGGCCGCAGCGGCTCGGGGTTCGCTGCTGCGCCTGGTCCTAACCAGCGGCGACGAGGGGGCGCTGCTCAGCCTGGAGACGCAGCTGGAGAGGGAGCCGGAGCCGCTGCCGGGGGAATTGTTGGAGCAAATGGGGGTAACTTTGCGCCAGGGCGGCGTCTGGCAGCTCGGATTGCCGCCGGCGCGGGCCACGGGAGGGTAAAATAAGATGAGCAAGGAAAAAGCCGCCGGACACCAAAGGAAGCCGGACAAACCCGAGCCCCAAAAGGTGTTGGACGAGTTGAGCGAGGGCAACCACCGCTTCACCCACGACATCCGCCACCATCCCCGCAGCGACCGAGAGCGGCGTCAGCAGGCCCACCTGGGCAACCAGGCCGACCACGCCATGGCCACGGTGGTCTCCTGCTCCGATTCGCGGGTACCGGTGGAGATAATCTTCGACGTGGGCATCATGGACCTGTTCGTGGTGCGCACCGCGGGCCACGCCCTGGACTCCGCCGCCTTGGCCTCGGTGGAGTACGGCATGATGCACGTGCACACGCCCCTGCTGGTGGTGCTGGGCCACACCGGCTGCGGGGCGGTCACCGCGGCCATGGAAATGGTGCAAGGCGGCGACCATCCGCCGGAGCAGGGCCTGCGCGATCTGCTCGACGGCATAGCCCCGTCGGTGCACCGGGCCATGGCCGACATGCCCCAGGCCGAGGACGGGCAGGTTCTGAACCGGGCCATCGAGGAAAACGTCCGGCAGACCCTGCGGACGATTCTGGACAAAAGCGAGGCCATCCGGGAGGGGGTCGCCTCGGGCGCCTTTTGTGTGGTGGGAGCCATATACGACCTGGCCCATGGTCGTGTAAGATGGCTTGAGTTTCCCCAATCGGCCTGCGTGCCCGATTCACAGGACCAAGCGGCCGCTCAAAGCCGCGACGCAATAGGAGGGTAGCGATGCAAGACATCAGGGTGTTGGTAGTCGACGACGATCCGGACTTTCTGGAAAGCGTCAGCGAGCGCCTGAACAACCGGGGCTGCGTGGTGGACACGGCCCTGGACGGGGCCATGGCCCTGGAGAAGATCGGGCAAAACCTCTATGACGCCATCGTGCTGGACCTGCAGATGCCCAAGGTGGACGGCATGGAGACCCTCAAGCAGGCCCTGGCCAACAAGCCCAGCCTGCAGATCATCCTGCTCACCGGCCACGCCAGCGTGCAGGTTGGGGTGGAGGCCATGCGCCTGGGGGCCCTGGACTTCATGGAAAAGCCCGCCGACCTGGATCAGCTGGTGGAAAAGATCAAGGAAGGCAAGGCCAGGCGCATAGACATCGACGATCAGACCAGAGAAGCCGCGGTCCGCGAGGCCCTCAAGAAGTACGGCTGGTAGACCCCGGCCCAAGCAAGGTGGCGGCGGCCGCCCCCCGGCCCGCGCGGCGGGGGGGCGCGGCCGGCCGCCCTGTTGTTTGCAACTTGCTTGCCCTGACGGCGATTGCCTGCCTCGCGGCCGGCGCAACGCCCTTCGCTCAGCCGAGACCGCAAGCTGAGCAAACCCCGCATCCCCGCCCAGGCCCAAGAGTCAGAGAGAATTTTCAAGGCTCAGCCTGAAAAAGACTCTCAAGCAATGGGTCGATAAATCCTTTGCAAGATGTATCGCAAGCCGCCGGAATCGGCCAACGGGTTTCACGGACTCCAGGGCTTGATGATGGCCCAAGCCTCGCCGAAGCGGGTGCGATGACTCATAGGTAAAGGCGGACAACTCCAAAATTCATATTGGCGATTACTCTTACGCCAGGTCCTCTTCTAGTTGAACGGACTGGGTGCATCCCACAAACTCACCGTCTTTCAGGATAGGCGCGAGTATCACCAAGATGGTTCTCCCGTACGGCTTAGTTTTATAGCGAAAAGGCTCCGTCCTCCCTTTTTGGAATTCCTGAAGCATCAGATCGACTTTTTTATTGGAGGCTTCTTTCTTGTGGTGCGAGTGGATATCCTCACCGATGTATTCCGGCTTGCGGTCGAGAATCTTGGCCGCTTGCCTATTGTAATAAACGATGTTGCCTTCAGGATCGATTATGGTTACCGCGACCCCCGAGGACTCCATTGCAAGGCTGATAAGATTCTCCAATTAATTGCCCACCCTTCATCCCATTCTTAATCCGAGATCGCGCGACAGTCGGCGCGTCTGTCCTCTTTTTGGATTTTTGTCCCACATTACGGGGCAAAGCCGGGAAAACGGATTTGCCGTGCAATGTGGGTTACAAGGCCTTTTTGGCCAACAGCTCCTTGCCCAGCTCGAAGCCGCCGCCCACCACCCGGCTCAGGCCCAAATATAGCTTGGCGTCGGGCAGATAGGCCAGGGGCTCGAACTTGACCGGGTCCAGGTTGCCCGCCTGGTCCATGACCGCCTCTTCCAGCTTCACGTCCAGCACCTCGCCCACGAACTGGGTGTGCAGCCCCAGCTCGTTGGTCACCACCACCTTGCACTCCAGGCACAGCGGAACCTCGGCCACCAGGGGGGCGTTGACCAGCTCGCTGGGCACCGCGCTCCAGCCCAGCTCGGCGAACTTGTCGCGGTCGCGGCCGCTGGCCATGCCCACGAAATCCACCTCCCGGACCTGGGCGGCGCTGGGCACGTTCAAGGTGAAGGTCTGGTTGCGCACGATCTGCCTGTGGCTGTAGGTGGCGGCCCGCAGGCTAACGTTCACGCAAACCGGCTTGGAGCAGCAGATGCCGGCCCAGGCGGCGGTCATCAGGTTGGGCTTGCCCGCCTGGTCGTAGGTGCCCACCAGCACCACCGGGGTGGGGCAGAGCAGGGTCTTGGGTCCCAAGGATTTCTTCATTTCGTTCTCCCGTGAGGTTCACTCATCATAGTTTAGGGCCCATGGCCTCAAAGGCCAAGTAGCCACCGGCTCCCCGCCCTGGGCAAACCAGGGAGGGGAGTCTTTTTATGCCCCAAACTCCCCCCTGTCCTTGCCCGCACGGCGGATTTACCCTTCGGCCTGCGCTCAAACCATAAAACCATCCGAATTTCACAAATTTCTTAGGGAATGTAAATGGCGGTCCAAAAGCGAGACGATTTTAGTGGCGGTTGAAAACCGTGACACACCGATTCAGTTTTCTTCAGGTGTTTTGGTGCGATGGAGGCCATGGTGGCTTCCAGGCCAGGACTCTCTGGAGGAGCGGAAGGGGTGTACACGGACATGGATCAATGGGCCCGGATCAGACTTGAGTTGCGCGATGGCCAGGCGAGCAAGCGCGAGTTAATGCGTAGAGAGGGCATCCATTGGGATACCCTGCAAAAGATTCAGAATTTTCCCGAGCCTCCCGGATACCGGCTCAGCACCCCCCGAGCCAAGCCCAAGCTTGGCCCCTACCTTGAGTTGATCGCCCGGATCATAAAAGAGGACAAAAAGGTTCCCAAGAAGCAAAGGCACACGGCCACGCGCATATATCACCGCATCAAGGAGGCGGGTTATCAGGGCAAGTACACCCAGGTAAAGGAGGCGGTGCGCGCAATCAAGCGCGTGAGCCAGGAGGTGTACATGCCCCTGGTCCATCGTCCCGGCGAGGCGCAGGTGGACTTTGGCTATGCCCTGGCCAAGGTTTCCGGGGAGCTTCGCAAGATAGCGCTTTTTATCATGGCCTTGCCGTACTCCGATGCCTTTTTCGTGGCGGCCTTCGACAAGGAGTGCAGCGAGAGCTACTGGGAAGGGCATGCCAGGGCGTTCGAGTTTTTCGGTGGGGTGCCCCACCGGATCAGTTACGACAATAGCAAGGTCCTGGTTTCCAAGATCATAGGGCCTCATGAGCGCAAGCTGACCGATGGTTTTCTCAAGCTGCAGAGCCATTACCTTTTTCGGGAGCATTTTTGTCGGGTGCGGCGTCCAAACGAGAAGGGCGTGGTGGAAGGGGTGGTCAAGTACGCCCGGCAGAATTTTTTGGTGCCAGTGCCCCAGGTGAAGGACCTGGCCGAGCTCAATGCCATGCTTTTAAGGCAGTGCCGCGACGACATGAAGCGCCGTTTGCGTGGCAAGGGCGGTAGCAAGGCCGAGGTTTTGCAGGAAGACCAGACAGCCTTTGTCCCCCTGCCTCCCTCCCGCTTCGATGCCTGCCGCAAACAGCCTACCCGGGCCAATTCATTGTCCCTGGTCCGCTTCGACGACAATGACTACTCGGTGCCGGTGGCTTGTGCCCACCATGAAATTGTGGCCAAGGGCTATGTGGATCGGGTGGTGCTCTGCCACCATGACGTGGTGGTGGCCCGCCACTCCCGATCCTGGGGCAAGGAAGGGGTGTTTTTCGACTACCGGCATTATCTGCCCTTGCTGGAGCGCAAGCCTGGCTCCCTGGACCACGCCCGCCCCCTGGCTGACCTAGATCTGTCTGAGTGCTTTGAGGTCTTGAGGCGGCGGCTGGTGGCCGGGGAAGACATGCCTGGCCAGGGCACCCGTAAATACATAAAGGTCCTACGTTTGCTGGAGGACCACTCCATGGCCAGACTGAAGCGGGCGGTGGAGCAGGCATTGTACGCGGGAGCCTATGCCCCGGAGGCCATTGTCCACCTGCTGGAGCCGCCATCATCAGGGCCCGCGGCCACCTTCCTGCTGGACGGTCGTGAGCACCTGGGCCGAGTGAGCGTGGCCGGGCCCGATATCACAGTCTATGACTCCCTCCTCGCGCAGGGAGGGGCGCTGTCATGAAGGACCAGGACAAACCCACCGTGCTCTTGGAGTACCACCTCAAAAAGCTGAAGCTGCCCACCATTCTCCGGGAATACGCGGCCATGGCCAAGGTCTGCAGCCAAGACCGCTCCGATTACATGACCTACCTGCTGCGCCTGACCGAGCGGGAGCTTCTGGACCGCGAGAAGCGGGCAGCCGAAAGGCGCATCAAGCAAGCCGCCTTTCCGGTGATCAAGACCATGGACACCTTTGATTTCAAGGCACAGCCCTCCATCAATCAGCAGCTGGTCAGGGAGCTGATGAGGGGCGAGTACATCGCCAAAAAGGAAAACGTGCTCCTGATCGGAAACTCCGGCACCGGCAAGACCCACCTGGCCAGCGCCATGGCCTTTGCGGCCTGCGCCCAGGGAAGCAAGGTGAAATTCTACAGCGCCACCGCCCTGGTCACAGAGCTCATGGAATGCCGCGAGGAAAGACGTCTGCAACGCCTGCAGAAACAGCTCCAGCGCCTACACCTGCTGGTCATCGATGAACTGGGCTATGTGCCCTTCTCCAAGATAGGCGCTCAAATGCTATTCGAGGTGGTGGGTAGGGCATATGAACAACAAAGCCTCATGATCACCACCAATCTCCCTTTCCAGCAATGGACGGAGGTCTTCGGCTCCGAAAGACTCACCGGTGCACTGCTGGACAGACTGACCCATAGGTGCCACATCATCGAGGCCAATGGAGAAAGCTACCGGCTCCGCCAAGCCAAAAGACGATCCCAGGCAAAGCCCAAAACCAACTAAGGCAAGATCATGATTGACAGCATGAACAACAGGACTATATCTCTAAAACAAGTGTCACGGTTTTAGACCGCCAACTGTCCCGCACTTACTCCGCCATTCACAGCTGTTCCTGGGCAATCCGGACAACGTGGAAGAGATAGCCAAGCTAACCATCCAGATGATTGGGGAACGCGGGCGAGAGAGACCCAAGGGCATCTTGGCCATAAGGGCTCGGCTACAGAAGGTCTCCAACCAAAAGGCCAACCTGATCGCCAACCTCAAGGACGCGCCAGAGCTGGGCAGGATCCTAAAAGACGAGCTCGTGGCACTGGACATTGAGGAGAGGCGCTTGCAGGAGACCTTGGAGGTGGCGGAATCAAGCCAGCATCAGGGCGAGGCTACCGACTTGGCCAGCCGGGTGCGCCAGGCTTGCGAGGAAATCTTGGCCGTGTGGGAGAGGGCTCCGGTCAAGAAGAAGAACCAGCTACTGAAGGCCCTGGTTCACCGGGCTGAGGTGGACGCCGAGAGCAAGGAAGTCACCTATTACCTGGCCATCCCCCTGAACTTACTGACCGGACCAGAAAACACCCACCCCGGGGGTGGATCCAGAGGTGGGTGCACGCAGGTCGTGGCGGAAGTGCATGGGAATCGAACCCACCTACCGCCTTACTCAGACGGTACACCGGATTTGAAGTTCTAACGTAAGGATCATAATATCAATAAGTTAAGCTGGTTGGGGTTGCAGGAGAATGCAAATTCATGCACCCTGTGCCCCCAATCCGCACCCTATGCGCACCCAACCACATCCTACCCCTGTTACATTTATTGGAGAGAAGTCAAAAACAAAGTCTGACTCAAAAAATGATGCCCCAGGTGCCAGCGCAACCAACTGGCGCTTTCTTGGAATCGACGCCCGCCCTGCCGCCTCCTGAAAGAATGGGGTGTCAGCCACCAACCAATCGTTCAGGGAGGGATACTCACTGAAATCGGTGCCGTGTTTTTTTGACAAAATAGATGAAGCGGCTGAGATTGGTCTGTGCCACGCGCTGAGCGGACGGCTCCCACGGTTTTTCAGCCATTCTCTCTCTCAATGGCAAAGGCATGGATAATAAACCCTGACCCGGCTTCCGGCCTGCCTCATTCCTGTGGCGCGGCCGTGGGCGGCGCCTCCACCCTCACCCCCAGCACCTGCTCCCACACCTTGATCATGGCCCCCTTGTTCTCCGCCCCGTGACCCAGGGCCTGGGCCAGTTGATAGGTGTGCATGGTGCCCGAGGTGACCGGCAGGGGGATATGGTGCAGGGTGGCCAGTTCAAGGAGGTTGGCCATGTCCTTGTAGGCGTTGTCCAGGGAGTAGCCCACCGAGAAGTTCCGCTCCAGGGTCAGGGGCGCGAAGAAATCAAAACCGTAACTCTGGCCCGAGCTGCGGGAGACCAGGGAGCAGAACTCCCGGGCCGGGATGCCCATTTTCACGGCTACAGGCAGGATCTCGGCCATGGCTGCGCAGGAGATGTCAAAAAGCACGTTGTTGAGGGTTTTGGCCAACTGGCCGTTGCCTGTGCCTCCCAGGTAGACTAGGTGGTTGCCCATGGCGGCCAGCAGGGGACGCGCCGCCTCGTAAGCGGCCTCCTCGCCGCCGATCATTATGGTCAGCCGCCCTTCCCTGACCTTCTCTTGCATGCCCGAGATGGGAGCGTCCAACACGGTGACCCCCTTGGGCCGCAGCCGTTTTGCCATCTCCTGGGCGAAAAGGGAGTTGGTGGTGCTGCAATCGATGATCAACTGGCCGGTGCTCAGGGACGGCTCCAGCCCCTGCTCCCCCAAAAGAACCGACCGCACCACTTCGGCGTCGGGCAGGCTGAGGATGATCTGCCCGCAGGACCGGGCCAGCTCCCCCAGGTCCCCCGCGGCCTCGGCCCCCTGCTCTGTAAGCTCGGCCACGGCCTCCGGCCTGATGTCGTGGACCATCAGGGGAAATCCCGCCTTAAGAACATTGAGAGCCATCCATTTGCCCATCTGCCCCAAACCGATAAAACCAACCTTTTGAGCCATTGACTTTTTCCCGCCTAACCTGAAAGTTAAATGCCGCCGCCCCCGAGGCCCGGCTACTTGATGCCTTCTTTTTGCAATATCTCCAGCGCCGCCATCAGGGCGCTCTTGTAGCGGGTCTTTTCGGCCCGGATGCTCTCCTCGTCCCAATCATAGAAGCCCTTCTTGGACTTGACCCCGATTTCTCCGGCAAGGACCTTATCCTTCAGACAGGGGCTGGGCTGGGCGTCGTTGCACAGGTCGGGGTAGACCCCCTCGGCGGCGGCGCATTGGATGTCCAGCCCGGAGAGGTCCTTTTGCAACAGGGGGCCGGCGGCCACATAACGGAAGCCGAAGCCGTAACGCACCGAGGCGTCCACGTCCTCCGGCGAGGCGATGCCTTGCTCCACCAGGGCGAAGGTCTCGCGCATCAGAGCGTGCTGTATGCGGTTGGCCAAGAAGCCGGGGATGTCGCGCTTGACCCACACCGGACGCTTGCCGATGTCCGCCGCGATCTCCGATACCCGGCGGGCCACCGCGGGATCAGTGTCCTGGGAGCTGACCACCTCGACCAGCGGCACCAGGTGAGCGGGCATGAAGTAGTGCAGGCCCAGCATGCGGCGGCGGGTCTGCAGGCCTTGCGCGATCCGGCTGATGGGGATGCCCGAGGAGTTGCTGGCCAGGGGGATGTCGGGCTTGGCCCGGCGCTCTAGCTCGGCGAAAATCTTCTGCTTAAGGGCCAGGTTCTCCGAAACTGCCTCCACCACCAGGTCGATGCGATCCCAGTCGATGTCCTTCATATCGGCGTACAGGGCTAGCGCCTCAGTCTCCACGCTGGACTTCAGTTCGCCAAGCGAGACTGCCAGGCGCTGGGCCGCCGTGGCGGCCACTTCCTTGACCGGCTCCACCAGATGCACCCGCCAGCCTCCGGCCGCGAAACCCGCCGCGATGTCTACCCCCATCGTGCCACCGCCGATTACGGCGATGTTTGCTTTAGCTTGAGGCATGGTCTTCTCCCTGTTGCCCGGTGTTATGTCCGATGCTTTGGTGCCGGCCACCGCATTGGCCGCCGTATTTGGTGTGCTTACCGCGAGGCCCGTAACGGCGGAGGATGCAAGTTCATCGTTTCGCCAGGTCTTTGCGCTGGTCGGGTCGTCGCACGGCCTACTCCTTAATCCTGCTGAGGAAGCCCCTGGTGAGCGAGATCACCGCCAGGATAGTGAGGACGTAGAAGACTATGGCGATGGGGCTCAGCAGGATGGTGGGATCGCCGCCGGAAATGGTCAGGGAGCGGCGCAAACCCTTCTCCAGCATGGGCGCCAGGACGAAGGCTATGAGGAAGGGCACCGTGGGTATCTCGAATAGGCCCATGAAATAGCCCGCCACCCCGAAGGTAACCATTATAAAGATATCGAACAGGCTGTTGTTGATGGAGTAGCTGCCGAAGACGCAGAGTATCAGGATGGCCGGGAAGATGATGGAGGTGGGGATGCCGGTGGCGATCTTCTCCGCGTATCGGATGAAGATGACCCCCACCACGCGCAGGGCCACGTCACACATGATCAAGGCGCAGAACAGGCCGAAGATCAGGTCGATGTGCTCCACGAAAAGCATGGGGCCAGGCTTGAGGTCAAAGATCATGAAGGCGCCCAGCATCACCGCGGTGATGACGTCGCCGGGGATGCCCAGGGTGAGCAGGGGCACCAAGGTGGCTCCGTTGACCCCGTTGTTGCCCGACTCGGCGGCCGCGACTCCCTCCAGGGAGCCCTTGCCGAAAAGCTCCGGGTGGGGGGAGTTCCGTCGCGCCCGTTCGTAGCTCACGAAGGAGGCCGGAGTGGCCCCCAGGCCGGGAATCAGGCCCAGGATGAGCCCCACGATGCCGCCGCGGACCATGTGCCGGAAAGATCCCTTGAACTCGACCCAGGAGAGATTTTTGTCGGCCTTGCTGTGGGCCTCCACTACGTTGATGCGGGCTTGGCCATCCATCTGGCGCGAGCGGTTGAGTTGCAGGATCACCTCGGGTATGGCGAACAAGCCGATGAGCAGGGGCACGAAGCTGAAGCCCTTGGTCAACTCCAGGGAGCCGAAGTCGAAGCGTCCGAGGCCGGTGAAGGGGTCCATGCCCACCATGGCCACCAAAAAGCCCAGCGCTCCGGCAATGAGCCCCTTGACCATGGATTGGCCGGATAACCCGCCGATGATGGTCACCGAGAACAACACCAGGGCGAAGTACTCCGGCGAGTTGAAGTACAGGGCAGCGGATCCCAGCAGGGGGCAGATCAGGATCACGATGGTGGTGCTGGTCAGATCGCCCACGCAGGAGGCCCAGTTGGCCATCTGCAGGGCCTTGGCTGCCTGCCCTTTTTGAGACAGAGCGAAGCCGTCCATGCAGGTGCAGGCTGCGGCCGGAGTGCCCGGGGTGTTGAGCAAGATGGCGGAGATGGAGCCGCCGTAGATGGCCCCCACGTAGACCGCCAGCAATAGGGAGATGGCGGTGAGGGGCTCCAGGTTGAAAGTGAAAGGCATGACCAGGGCCACTGACATGGTGATGGTCATGCCCGGCACCGCCCCAAAGAAGGTGCCGATGGCCACTCCCGCGAAGACGGTCAGTACGTTTTTTATGGTGAAGAAGTAGGCTATGCCCACCCCGAAGTTGTGTACGTAGGTATCAATGTATGCAATAACCGCGTGCCAAACTAAAGCAAGCGTATCCATGGGTCACCTCACTCAGTCCTGGATGAGGGTGGAGGTTTTGTACCCGCTGAGAGTCTCAATAAAGGTCTTCAAACCAGATGCCGCGGGGGATTTGCACCTGGGCCACTTTCTCGAAAAACACGAAGAGCACAATGGGCAGCACCACGGCGATGACTACATTGATCCAGGTTTTCTTGTAACCGTATATGCGCATGAGCACGAACATGATGACCATGCTGGAGGGTAGGAGCCCCACCAGGAGGGAAACGAAGTAAAAGAGGAATATGGAGGCGATGAAAACCACTATGGTCCAAGAGAAGCGCTTGTCCTCGCTACGGCTTACCAGGATGCTGGTGCGGGGACTTTGATATATGAGCAACAGGGACAGGAAGACGAGCAGGTACCCTATGAGGTCCGGGAGGGTGCCCGGCCGCACCTTAAGATGAGATTGAGTGAGGGGGTCGCCCACATAGTTTGGAATGAGCCAGAAAATTAGCAATAGGGCGAATAGCAAGAAGGCCAGGCCCAGGTAGAAATCCTTGACCCGAATTCTCGCCCGGAAGAACTGTTTGCTCACTTCTATCCCTTTTTTGAAAATCGCGGCAGCCACTGGACGACTCCCTCACCCATCAATATTTCATTGAGCCAATTACTTGGCGGATGAATAGGTCAGGGATTACTTAACCAGCAGGCCCAACTCGGTGAACAACTCGCGGTAGCGCTTGAACTCCTTGTCCTCGAATGCGGTAAAGGCCTTGGAATCCAAGTAGCCCGGCTCGTCACCCAGGTTCTTGACCAGCTTCAACCAGGCCTTGTTCTTGGCGGTCTTGGCCATGGCCTCTTCCCAGGCCTTGACCACCTCGGGAGGCAGGTTTTTGGGGCCGGCTATGCCGCGGAAACCGACCAGGTCAATTTGGGGCAGGCCCAGTTCGGTAAAGGTGGGGATGTCCTTGTAACCATCGACCCGCTCCGGGGTGGTGACCGCCAAGGGCCGCACCAGGCCTCCGCGCAGGCTGCTGACCGCCTCGGAGAGGTTGCCCGAGAAGGCGTCGGCCTCGCCGCTGGCCACTGCCAGGACCGCCGCGGTGCCAGAGTCATAGGGAACGGCCACCAGGTTTTTGATGGGGATGCCCAGGGCCTTGTAGATCATAGCCGCGCTCAGGTGCTGGATGGTGCCCAAGCCGGCGGTGGCGAACTTGATCTTGCCGGGGTCCTTCTTGATGGCGGCGCGGAATTCGTCAAAGGTCTTCCAGGGGCGCTTGGCGTTTACGATGGTCACCCCGGGGTTGATCTGGGTGCGGGCCACATAGGTGAAATCGTCGTACTTGAAGGGAAGCTTGGTGTTCATGGCCGTATAGAGGGCGTTGCTGCCGATGGCCACCATAAGCATCGAGTAGCCGTCGGGCTTCTGCTTGGTCATGAAGTCCAGACAAATGCTCCCGCTGGCCCCCGGCTTGTTGATGACCACCACCGATTGGCCCAGGTAGTCCTGAACCACGCCCACCAGGACCCGGGCCGCCAAATCGGTGGCCCCGCCGGCGCCATATGGCACATACAGCTTAATTGCCTTCTGTGGATACTTGCCCTCTGCACAAAGGGCGTTTCCCATAAACATAAACGAAAATGCCAGAAACAAGGTTGCGGTTATAAACGCCATTCTATTTTTGGTTATCGACATGCTGAATCCCTCCTCCCTTTGCAAACAAAAAGGTCACCATCAATGCCTTGTATAGGCTCCTTAAATTATTTGGCAACGCCGAGAATCTGACGAGCCTCATCCGGGGTCGCGACTTCGCGGCCGTATTCCTTGGCCAGTCTCACAATTCTTTCCACGAATACCGCGTTGTTTTTGGCTAAGACACCCCTCTCGTAATAAACGTTGTCTTCCAGTCCCACCCGTATGTGCCCTCCCATAAGCATCGCCATCATCGACATGGGCAGGTGGGTTTTTCCGATCCCAATGACCGACCACACCGATTCATCAGGAATGTGCTCCACCAAATGCAACAAAGCTTTGGGGGTTCCGGGGGCTCCCCAGGGAGTCCCCAAAACAAACTGAAAATACATGGGCGACTTGATTTGATTTTTTTTGTTCATGTTCAAGGCGGTAATGGCCATGCCCAGATCGAATACCTCTATCTCGGGCTTTACTCCGCTCTCGATCATTTTGGCGGCGGCCACCTCTAAAAAATCTGGAGGATTGCTAAAAACGCCGCCTCCCAAATTGATGGAGCCTGCGTCAAAAGAAGCCAATTCCGGTTTGAAGGCTAGCGGGGTTAACCGTTCTTCGTAGGGCAGGTTTCTTCCCGCAATACCTGAGGTGGTCAAAGACAACAACAGATCGGTCTGCTCTCTTACTGGATCGACCACTCTTTTGTATAATTCGTAGTCTTGGGTGCCCAGAGCCGTCTCCAGGTCACGGACATGTATATGGACGATTGACGCGCCGGCGCGCCAGCACTCGATGCATGATTGAGCTATCTCTTCCGGCGTAATTGGGATAAAAGGCGAGATATCCTTGGTGTTTCTGCTGCCGGTGATGGCCGCAGTTATCATTAGCTTTTCCATGATTGCCACTCCGATTGCGCGATTATGCGATTAACTCAAACAAATTAACATTGCCGGCTCTAATATCTCACAGCGCCTATCTACGCCTCCATTACGTTAAATCTGTAGATTAATGTCGAGCCTCACATGGCTTCCGCTATAAAGTATGTCACCCAAGTAAACCACGCTTCCTTTGCTATCAAGCACCACCCGCCGCAGGCTGGCTACGGGTGAATCTACCGCTATATCCAGGCAGCTCGCGGCGTAGGGATCAGCCGTGCCTATCGTAAGAACCTGGCGGCCGCTCGCGATGATTGAACGAGGCATGGAATCAAGTACGGTGACAATGTTCTTACTTCTAAATTCATCAGGCGCTTTATCAAAGATTTCTTTGGATATATATATTTCAAGCAGACAATACGGTTTCCCATCTTTGAGGTGTAACCGCTGCATAAAATGATAACTACCAGCCGGTACTCCCTCCAACGGCCCCAAATCTGGCAAAGGCACATCTTCCTTTTCGTGCAAAATTTTTAGGGATGTTCCCTTAACCATCTTCACCAATTCCGACCATCGGGTCTGCAAATTTAACCAGCGATGGGAGGTGTCAATGGCGCTTACAAAGGTGCCCTTGCCCTGCTTTTTCCAGAGCAGGCCTTCGGACTCCAAATGTTCAATTGCCTGCCTCATTGTAAGGCGGGCAACATTGAATTCTTTAGCCAGGGTCTCTATGCTGGGGAGTTGTGCTTCCGGTGCCCAGCGGCCACTGAAGATTCTTCTGCGGAGAATGTTTGCTACTTGAAGGTATAGAGGAATGGGGCTTCGGCTATAGAGATCAGCAATCTTATGCTTACCACTATGGTACATAGTTATACTCATCTGTATTTATAGACTAGTCTATCTAATCCAATTTGACTTTCCAATGTCAAGAGAATAATAAATATTTTTCATCAGTCTGTTTGGAGTCAGAGCCCCTGGGTGATCTTACCCGTGAACAACGGACATTTGCTTAAGCTACCATTTTGGTTTCGAAGGCCATTGGGCTGATGTTCCCGTTGGCACTGTGCCCCCTGGTTCGATTGTAGTCCACCTGTATGTCGTCAAAGCGTTTGGGACAAGAATTGGTTTTTGCTAATGGAGACATTCCCGGTAGACCTCGGGTTTAATAATCTCTTCGTTTAAGGGCTTCAGTCCCAGGTTTTGGCGCCTCCTGCGCCGCATAGTCTGTTCCTTGACCAGGTTTCTGGCTGTGATGATATCCCTGACCCTGCCGTGATACACGTCAGCGGGTGTCAGGTTGTCCAGGGACTCGTGCACCCGACGGTGGTTGTAATAATCCACGAAGCGGCCTATCTGGTGCTCTAGTTCCCAGGGCAGGTAGTAGTTCTCAAGGTTGATCCGATTTTTCAATGTCCGGTGGTATCGCTCGATCTTGCCCTGAGTCATGGGGTGGTAGGGCTTGCCCCTGGTGTGTCTGATGCCATGCTGGTCCAGGTACTGCTTCAGGTCCCCGGCCAGGTAGCAGGGCCCGTTGTCCGATAGCAGCCGCGGCCGGTGCCGGACCTTGACCCCGGTAATCCCGGTCTTGGTGATGGCCAAGTCCAGAGTGTTCTTCACGTCCTCCGCCGACATGGTGCTGGTCAGAAGCCAGGCGATGATATAGCGGCTGTAGTCATCCAGGATCGTGGACAGGTAGTACCAGCCCCAGCCGATGATCTTGAAATAGGTGAAGTCGGTCTGCCAAAGCTGGTGCACCCGTTTGGTCTTGTGCCTATACTCATCGGCGGCCGTGAGCACGATATAGGCCGGACTGGCCACCAGGTCATAGTCCCTCAAGATGCGATAGACGCTGGACTCGCTGATGAAGGCCCCCTGGCTGTCGGTGATGTGCCAGGCCAGCTCTCGGGGGGTGAGCTCAGGCATCTGCTTGGCCTCTGAAACAATATGCTTCTTCTCGCTCTCAGGGATCTTGTTCCAGAATCTCCTGGCATGGGGAGGCTGGCTGGCCAGGCCATCGTAGCCATAATCCAGATATCGTCGATACCAGCGGTAGAAGGAGCTGCGCGGCACGTCCATCTCGCGCAGCGTCTGCTTCACCGGCAGGGACGACCCCTCCACCAGCCGGATGATCTCCATCTTCTCAGCTTGGCTGAAGCGCATCACTGATCCAGATCTTCGCCCGTGCCAGCCAAGCTTTTTTTAAGCACCACGTTCTTCAGGGACAGATCAGCCACCAGTTCCTTGAGCTGGCTGTTTTCCAGACGCAAGGACCGCACCTCGCCGCTGGTGGCCTGACGCTTGGTGTCGCCCATCAGGCGCCGCTTGCCAGCCTCCAGAAACTCCTTGCTCCAGCTGTAGTAGAGATTGGGGGCTATGCCCTCTCGGCGACAGAGTTCGGCGATGCTCTCCTCGCCCCTAAGACCCTCCAAGACGATCCGGATCTTCTCCTCCGCCGAGTACTTCCTTCGGGTTTTACGCCTGATCTCCCGGACCTTGTCTTCCACTGCTTCACTCTGGCTCATGGCTCACTCCTTTGGGTGCCGATTCTACCCAGGAGTATCCATTAGCTAAAACAACAAATCTGTCTCAGGGGCTCTGACACCAAACATTCACACCAGTTCAATATTTGGGAGAAGGTAGCTTTCATGCCAGCTTTCGATTGATACTTATCAAGAATGTGTTGCAGCGATGCTAAAAGAGTATTGCAGAACGATGTAAATCGCGTACAAACTCAGAAGAAAACCACCTTGCCAGCGTTTGAACCACCCATCAGTGTTGATGAAAATGAAAACCCTGAAGGAATACAGGATCAAAAGCATAGCCGGAAAGTGATAATAGAAAAAGTTTGGCGGTATTTCCAGGGGCCTAGCGATTGAAGCCGCGCCGAGCACGAAAAGACAGTTGAGCACGTCTGCACCCACCACGTTGCCCACCATGATCTGGGGATGGCCTTTTTTGACGGCGCTGATGGCGGTAACCAACTCGGGCAATGAGGTTCCAAAAGCCACCAGGGTAGCGGCAATGATATCCTGGGGAACCCCCAACCTGAGAGCCCCTTCGGCTGCCACGGGTATCAAGACTCGAGAACCCGCCACCACTCCAACCAAGCCCATAAAGATAAATAAAACGGATTTGCCAGGACCCCACTGATGCTCAAATTCCGCATCCGAGGGCAGACCACTCTGTTTGGCCCAACGATAGGAAAAATATAAGTAGACTCCCAGCGCGAGGAGAAAGAGCACTCCCACACCGCGGCCGATGGTCGGCGCACCCGGGCTTATATACAACGATAAATGTGCGAACAGCACCAAAATGGTTGCCGAACCCACCTGCACCCACCCGGTACGGTTGAGGATAAAGCGCCGCACGGGCACCCGGCTTATAAGACACATCACGCCGAAGATAAGGCCGGTGTCGCAGATTATGGAACCAACACCATTGCCCAGGGCCAGGCCGGGGTTGCCGGTCCAAGCGGCCAACACCGAAACGAAGGCTTCGGGCATCGTGGTGCCCAGGCTGATGATGGTGGCCCCGATAATGATGCGGGGGAGCCCCGTGCCCTGAGCCAGGGCCACCGCACCGTCGATCATCCAGTCCGCGCCCTTGGACAGCACGGCCAGGCAAACCGCCATCAGCACCAGCAGTCCCCAGAAAGGAAAACCGGACACTACTTGAGTAATCACCTGTTCACTAACGATATAGTTTAAAAAAGACATCTGGTATGTTCACCACAGCAAAAATCATCTATTGGACGATCATGTTTTCTGGGGACAACAATTCATCAAGTCTGGCTTTGTCCAGCAGGTTTTTCTCCAGGACCAGGCTATATATTGACTTCCCGGTGTGAAGAGCCTCCAAGGCGATCTTCGTCGACTTTTCATACCCCAGTACGGGATTGAGCGCTGTCGCCAAGCCGATGCTCTTCTCCATCAACTCTCGACACCGTTTCGGGTTGGCGGTTATTCCGCGCACACACTTGTGACACAGAGTATGAATACCCCTCTGCAGCAACGATAGGGATTCAAAGAGGTCGTAGGCAATGATGGGCTGCATGGCATTTAATTCCAGTTGCCCCGCCTCGGCGGCCATGGTTATGGTCAAATCATTGCCTATCACCTGGAAAGCGACTTGATTGACAACTTCCGGTATGATCGGATTGACCTTGCCCGGCATGATGGATGATCCCGGCGCCATGTTGGGCAGGTTTATTTCGCCAAGTCCGCAACGGGGACCGGACGAAAGTAGCCGTAGGTCGTTGCATATTTTCGAGAGCTTGACGGCCACCCGTTTCAAGACACCGGAAAGTTGCACATAAGCGCCGGCGTCTTGGGTGGCTTCAACCAAATTGGCTGATGTTTTCAAGCGTATTCCCGTTAGCTTAGAGAGTCTTGCCGTAATCAGCTTGGCATAGCCAATCGGCGCGTTCAATCCAGTGCCTATTGCAGTCCCCCCCAGGTTTATTTCCCTTACTAGGTCTTTTGCCTCGTCAAGCCGACATATATCTTCCGCAATCATGATTGCGTAAGCTCTGAACTCCTGTCCCAAGGTCATCGGCACCGCGTCTTGAAGCTGAGTGCGCCCCACCTTTATAATGTCCTGGAATTCGCGGGCCTTGTTTTCAAGGGACCTTTGCAGGGAAACCATCGTCGCGATCAAGTCGCGGCACATGATTATCAACGTGACTCTTAATGCGGTGGGACACACGTCGTTGGTGGACTGGGACATGTTCACGTGAGTGTTGGGGTGCAAGTGTTTGTATTGGCCCTTCTTATGCCCCAATATCTCCAGGGCCCGGTTGGCGATCACCTCGTTTGCGTTCATGTTCGTCGAGGTGCCCGCCCCTCCCTGTATTACGTCCACCACGAACGCTTCATGCCATTCACCCCGAATGATCTCATCGCACGCCTCTACAATGGCCAGGCACAAATCAGTGGGTAGCAGGCCCAACTGATTGTTCACTTGAGCTGCCGCCTTTTTTATGAAGGCCAGCGAGACGATGAAACTTGGATAGCGTGAGATGGGCCTGCCGCTGATATGGAAATTTTCCTGCGCTCGCAAGGTTTGAATGCCAAACAGGCAGGCGGCGGGAAGCCGCCTAGTGCCAATACAGTCACTCTCAACCCTTAATTTATTCATGGTTCTGGCTTTCTCGTAACAATAGCCCGTCAACGAGCCATTGTTACTTAGGGGTGGATACTCGCAGTTTATGCCCCGGCAAAAAGAAGGGCGAATACCTGAGCGTCCTTGAGGATGTTGCTTACCTTGGCGTATTCATTGGGTTGATGCGCCGTTGGCGCCACGGTAGCCCAAACGGCGGCTGGAATCCCTCGTTTGCGCAAGAACGCGGCCACAGTGCCTCCGCCGATGCCCCCGATTTCCGGCTCCACCCCGTGGACACTCTGAACCAACCGCCGCAGGGCCACCACAACCGGGGAGTCCTTGGGGGTGGGGCGAGTGGCAGGCCTTTCTTGCACCGGCGTTACCACCGCCTGTGCGTTTTCCTCTGCGGCGATGCCCTCGAAATATTGGACAAGATTGGCTTTCACCTCGTCGAAGGGATAATGGGGGAGTATGCGGCAGTCCAGGTAAAAAACGAATCTACCAGGGACGGTGTTCACATTTTCCACTCCTGGTTCAATGCGCGTGGGTTCAAAGGTCGATTTCGGCGGTGCAAACATCTTATCTTCTTCTTGGTAGCGTCCCGTCACTTCCCCCAGGCGCGCTATCATACGGGCTCCCACTCTAAGGGCGTTTACACCTTGTTGGGGTCGGCTCGCGTGCGCCTGCCGCCCCCTGACTTCCACCCTGAGCCACAATTGGGACTTCTCGGCCACCTGGATAAGGCTGGCGTCTTCACGGCCGGCGTCCGGCACCACTATCCAGTCATCCGCGCGTAAGAGTTCCGGTCTAGCCTGTAGAACGAAATCAAGGCCAAAGGCCGAGCCGGTTTCCTCGTCACCCACCATCAGCAGCCCCACTTGGCCGGGTGGCGATATATGGAGGTCCAGCAAAGCTCTAAGCCCCAATAAGGAAGACACAAGGCCCGCGTTGTTGTCCTGCGTACCCCGGCCGAAGATTAGGTCACCATCCTCTCGCAGAGTCCAAGGATCGCTGCTCCACAATTCCGCGGAACCCGGTGGTACAACGTCCAGATGACTCACCACCCAAATCCTGGGGCCTTCGCCGCCATGCAGCACAGCCGCCAAATTTGGTCGTAGTCCACCGGGCACTCGGGCATCCGGCGCGTCAATCCGCTCAAGCTCCAGCCCCATGGCCTCCAACCACTGTTGGACCAACAGCGCCTTTTCCATTTCGCCAGTGCCGCGGTTGTCCGGCCCCACAGCTTCGGTTGCCACCAGTTGCCTCTGCAACTCAATAATGCTCTGACGATAGGTGGCGACCCGCGCCATCAGTTGCTGGATAGGGTTTAACGTAACCATCTCACTATTTGGCTTTATTGGTTTGATTAACTAGGCCGTCACCAACGCAAACGACGATGGCTCGAGCCGACCCACAAATTATCCCCCGCCGGCGGGTTGCATCAGAGTTAGACGGTCCCCGTCGCGTAATACCATTCCCGGCTCTACCCGGTTCCCGTTGACGAACGCCAACGTGGCGTGGTCCGATGGTATTTTCAGGCGATTAGCCGCCTCTGCGACCGTGGCCCCAGCTGGTAGCGTAATCTTGCACAAAAAATCTTCGTTTGGGTGGGGAAGGTATTTTTTGAGCGCATGATAAAGCCTGACCTCTATTTCTATGGCTGTACCCATATTTTTACAGGCGCGCGATACTGCGATTACCCATACTTCTCCATCAACTCGGCAAGGCCTTTGACGTTGTCCAGGAGTTTCAGGTATTCCAACACCCTTTTCGTGGGACGTCCGTTAAGGGGATCGTAATCCTGTAGCTTGTAATAGCTAGCCAGCAAGTCCTTCAATTCCGCTTCCGAGTTCATGTGCCCTTTGCGTGGTCCCCTTGCCACGGGGTCGTTCATTATGCGCCAAGGCAAGATGTCGCGACGGTCGGGGTTCTCGCGCAGGTTGAAGCACCTTTCCAACACAACGGTACGCCGCCCCACCTCCATGACCTCCTCTTTGCTCATCCGTACATCCAGTACCGCCTCGAGAAAAGACGCAATCGAAACCGCGTCTATGATGTATGTGGTGGTGGTGGCAAAGGAACAAATACCCAGACAATCCGTAACTGCGAACATGTCCTCATGCCAGCGGACCAACTCCGGCTTGCCCTCGGTGATGGTCGAATCGCAGTACTTTTCACTACCCATTAGCTCTTTGACCAGGCGTTTTGCTTCTGGAGAGCGGCCGAACTCGGCCTGGGGCTGGGCATATAAATGATCCGGCCCGCGTGGATTTACAGCAAAAGAAAGCGCGTAGGCCTTGGCCACCCGGGTATCGACGCGAGATTGTTCCAACCCATTGGCCTGCACGGCCCATTTCCAGGAATCGCCGCCTATCTCTTCGGATGCCTGCTTGGTGCCCTTCGCCAAAAGGTCACCGATTCCCTCACGCTGGGTAATTCGGTGGATAAGTTCGACCATGGCCTCACCGCTGCCCCACCGCACGTCCGGGACGTCACAGTCTTCCTGGGAGATCACGCCATTTTCAACGCACTCCATCAACCAGCTGATCACACCCCCGGTAGAAATGGTGTCGAGACCATAGTCATTGCACAGCTCGTTGCCTTTTAGGACGGCCTCAGTGTCGGTCACGTTGCAACTGCTGCCCAAAGCGGCCAAAGTCTCGTATTCGGGCCCTCCCGAGTGCCCCCGGTAAGGTCCCTCCTCGATGATCGTGTGTTTGTGGCATCCCATGGGGCACACCGAACAGGCGCTGCCCTGGTGCATATATCCTTGTTCGACCAGGTAGCTGCCCCCTAGTTTATGGCCGCCTGGAAGTTGGGCCGAGGCAAAGTTCTGCACCGGCAACGAACCGCCCTCGTTGGCCAACTCGATGGTGGCCGTGGTGCCGTATTCCAGTAACAACCCGGCCTTGACGCTTTTGTGGGCCTTGGCCAAGACTTTCTGAATCTCGTCCTGCAGCATGGTCGGGTTGGCTACCGGGATGTTGTGTGAGCCCCTCACGGCGATTAGCTTGAGCTTTTTGGCCCCCATGACCGCGCCCATGCCGCCGCGTCCTGCGGCATGGTAAAGGGAGGTCATTACGCAGGCAAAGTTGACCAGGTTCTCCCCTGCCTGTCCGATGGCCGCCGTATCCCAACCCTCCCCTCCCAGGATTGCAATGGCCTTCCGGTGCCCCTCTCTCACGGTGTCCCCCCACATGGAGGTGGCATCGTGGAAGTTGATTTCTTCGTCATCTATGGAAACGAATACCGGCGCCCGGGACACACCAGTCACCACCACACAGTCCCATCCCGCTCGGCGAAGCGCTTTGGCCCAGATGCCCCCCGTATTACTTTTGCAGTAGAAGTTGGTGGCGGGGCTTTTAGCGCTAATGGTTAGCTGACCGGCAGTGGGCACGGGCGTGCCCACGAACTTACCGGTGGAAAATATCAGCTGGTTTTCGGGGCCGAGAGGGTCCACGCCCTCCTTCTGCCCTTCGAACAAAAGCTTGGCGGCCAATCCCCGTCCGCCAAGATAGAGAAGGGTGTCGTCCGCCGGCATGGTTATGGTCGTCGCCGTCCAGTTTGACAGGTCCAAGCGGAGTATTTTGAAGGACAGGCTCTCAATCATCGGCTTGCTTCCTCATGCCCTTTATTTCCGCGGCCCTTTTTCCAAAGGCGGCATTCATTTCGGTCAAATCCGAATCCCTGAACTGAATGGCCCCAGGTAAGCATACGCTGGCGCAGATGGGCTCTCCTGAGCACAAGTCACATTTCCGGGCCACCGCATCGCCGACTTTTATCCCAAGGTAAATACACTCGTCCTGGCATATGCCGCAGGCGATGCACAGCTTCGGATCCACCTTGTAAATGGCCATGGCGCTGTCGAGCTGAATGGCTTCTTGAGGACAGGCCTCAACGCAGGGATGGGCATCGCACTGCAGACAAACCAGGGGCTGAAATATTCCCGCCGCCTCGTCGCGATGGATGAGGACATTGCTGTTATCCGGGGAAGCGATGCCGGCATTCCGTAATGAGCAGACATCAACACACAAGCCGCAACCGGTACATCTGTGGAAGTCGACATACAATCTCTTGGGCATGCGCAAAAATACCTTGTTAAACTAGTTTTGATCGTCGGTTGTCGTATTCCGCGGTCATTTGGCGAATCCGATACAAGTTATCGACCGGGGTCCGCGCAGGAAAATTGGCGAAGGCAATCCGCCCTCTTACCGGGCTGACAATGGCTTAGCTTGGAAATCGAACCCGAAGTGTTTGGGCCCGAAAATCTCGAATCCCCTTGCGGTCTGCCATGGTTCCGTGGCGCTCATGCCAATCACCATTACTTCTTTTCCCTCCGCAAGTTGACTGCCCCAGTTGTAAACGCCTTTTCCGCTATCAGCCTCAACTATCATTATGAGGTCGGGGCATGTAGCGTCCAAAACTTCGTCTTTCCAGGACACTAGGTTTTCGTTTTTAAACCAAATATGATATTTTTTCCCCGCCTCCTCTCCGCGGCCGTTGAAATGAATATCCCCCCAAACAAAGCCGTCCCTGTTTTCTCTGGTGACTTTGGTTATTGTCCCCTCAAAAAGCTTTTTCCCCCCCGTCACATTTATCATCTTGTCTATTTTATGGTGCTTTTCTTCTCGTATGATTCGCCCTATCTCCATGGCCAGGGATATGGAGTTGGGCTGCATGGCCTTTTTGATTTCAGCCCCCTTGCTGGGGCACCTGGCCACCGCCAGGCGTCCACTGGACGCCCTGGAGAGATATCGGCACAAGTATTCCGCGCGGAAAGTGTCGCTGACCTTGTCCAGGATGATGACATCGCCGTAATGAGTCGTCGCGGCCAGGGGAGCGACCGACAAGCCAACCAGGCTGGTCAAGGAAATCGAGAGTTCCGGCTTGGCCCTGTTGCCTATGGCGTCGCCGTCGATGATGGGCTTGCCTTCCATGGCCGCCACAAGGAAATTGGCTATAATGTTCCCGGCCCCAATTTCACTGCATAGGTAGGCATCGAATTGAACATTGAGATGCCCGGCCAATTGTTCGGCGGCCTGCAGGATCGGCGTTTCCCATACTCGGGGGACATCCTGGTTGGCCGCGATTTCTTCAGGACTCACGCCGCCGCCCACATAGCCCAATATGGCTACCCATGCATGATCGTCAAGGTCGTCCAAGTTCATTAGGCGTAACTCTTTGCCCTGCGCGAATAGCGTGTCCACGATGTCACGGGCGATATCGGGGTCTCCTCCACCGCCACAACCCAACACCACGGCACCTTCAATCAAATTTTCGGTTTCTGAACGGGAAAGCGTCTTGATCGGCTTGAACAAGTTAGCCTCTTTTCATTTCGATGATATGTGACAATCTTTACCGCAACCCAGATTGTTAGAAATTTCCATTGCAGCCTTAAGCACCAACTTTCCAAAAGTAGGCACCTGCTCTAAGGCAAACCTGTTAGTAAGAGCGGCAAGCACTATGGAACCGACCACTTTATTCTGCGAATCAAATATGGGAGCACCGACAACTCTGACCATTTCCTGGGTTTCGCCATCGTTGAAGGAATAACCTTTTTGCCTAATTTCTTTGAGTTCTTTGTGCAAACTACCAATGTTAGTGATGGTGTTTTTGGTAAATTTCTCTAGCTTATAATTGGATAGTATCGCATCGCGTTCCTCTTGCGGGAAAAACGCTAACGCCGCCTTGCCAGCACCGGTGGAATGGAAGGGCATATGGACTCCCATGCGAAAATGAATTCGCACGCGATCTTCTTCTCCACCTATTTGATCGACGTAAACCACTCCCCGCTGATCGATTACTCCAAGCGCTACCGTTTCCTTAGCTTTTTGAGCCAACTTTTCCATTGCTGATACCGAAACTTGTCGCAAACCAAGATTTCTTATAATCTTTGTATTCAGTTCTAGAATCTTATATCCGACACAATACTTGCTGTCTTCAGCGCGTTGGTGGAGGTATCCTTTGGAAACCAAAGCCTGTAAGATGCGATAAATTGTACTTTTATTTAAATTCAACTTATCGCTGAGTTCCAATACTCCGAGCGGTTTTTGCATATCAACTATATATTCCAGTATATTCAGAGCTCTTTCCACAGTCTGGGGGGAATTATTCGGCTTGTTAGGTGTCATAAGGTATCTTTGATCCATGTTTAATTGCGCTTAAAGGGAACGAGTTACCCTGCGCCGTATTTATCAGATAGTTACCGGTTTACGGCCGGGTCATGAAAGACCCGGTCGTAAACCGATAGCCGACCTTACTTGATTTCAATCTTTGCTTGCTTAGCCACCCGGACGAACTTTTCATCCTCCGCCTTTACGAAAGCGGAGAAATCCTCGGAGGTCCTGAAGAGGGGAACGTAGCCAATTTTCGCCAGCATTTTCTGGACATCTTTGGTGGCGCAAGCCTTGTAGAACGCATCCTTGAGCTTGTTAAAGACATCCTTGGGAATGCCCTTGGGAGCGGCCACGCCGTACCACGCGGTCATTTTAATGGCCGGATAGCCCAATTCCGTGAAGGTTGGAGCATTGGGGAATTCTTCCAGCCGCTTTTCACCCGCCGTTGCCAATAGGCGAAGTCTGCCTGCTTGCACGGGGCCCTTGAAGTCCACCAAGTAGAAGAAACTCATATTGATATGGCCACCCAGCAAAGCCGCCATCACCTCCGGGCCGGACTTGAACGGAACATGGTTTATATTAAGATTGCCGGTGGCCATCTTTAAAAGTTCCATGCCAAAACCGCCCGAAGTACCAATTCCGCTAGTTCCGTAGGTAAATTTGCCCGGGTTCTTTTTGATATCCCCAACCAGTTCGGCCAAGGTTTTCCAAGGCGATTCCGCCGAGACCACTAGCCCCATAGGCTGTTCGGCATACTGACCCAACAGCTCGAAGTCGGAGTTCTTGTAGCGAACCTTGCGAGTCGCCACCGCCACTCCATTACTCCCGGAGTTAAAGACAAAAAGGGTATAACCATCAGGTTTAGAATGGGCCACGTATTCGGCCCCGATGGTGCCGCCCGCCCCCGTTTTGTTCAGCACTATCACCGGTTTTTGCAGGACTTCCCCCAGCGCACCGGCGATAATTCTGCTACCCATGGAGGTAGAGCCGCCGGCTCCATAGGGACACACAAGGGTAATGGGTTTGGTTGGAAACTCCTCGTCCGCCGCCAAGGCGGTAACCAGCGACCCCAAACAAAGTCCCATGGCCAATAAAACGACCAGACCACGCTTTATCGCACTCATTTTTCCTCCCTTTCTAACAAATAGTGATCGACTCACTACGGTCATGTATGCCCGTTATTCGTCATCGAGCTTTTCAACAACTTGCCGCCTTGCATTTTTGAATATTCCGAAAAGAGTGGAGCCAAGCAAAGCGATGGATAACGCGATAGTTGTAGCCGCAATTGGTCGGGTTATGAATATCGTCAAGTCACCGTATGACATTACCAATGACTGTCGGAAGGCCTGCTCCAAAATGGGGCCAAGGATAAAACCCAACAGAATCGGAGCTTCTTCATATTCGTATTTCTTTAAAACATATCCAACCACGCCAAAGAAAAGCATAATATAAATATCGAACACCATATTTCTGACGCTGTATACCCCTATCAAGGTAAACAAAAATATCAGAGGATAGAGTATTCTTGGCGGTATTTTCAGTACTTTAATCCACAAGCCAATCAAGGGAATATTAAGTATGAGCAGCAATCCGTTGCCCACATACATGCTGGCGATGGTGCCGAAGAAAACGTCAGGATGCTGTTTCATCAGCAAGGGGCCGGGGGTTATGCCATGGACAAGGAAGGCTCCCAAAAGAAGGGCCATTATCACGTTGGGGGGGATACCTAGGGCCAGCAGAGGAATAAAGGCGCCCCCAGTAGCGGCATTATTAGCTGTTTCGGGACCTGCCACCCCTTCAATAGCACCACGGCCGAACCGTTCAGGATGCTTGGAAAGGCGCTTTTCCAAGGAATAGGACACGAAAGAAGAGAGAATGGCACCGCCGCCGGGCAATATACCCAATAAAAACCCAAGCACCGACCCCCTCCCGATGGGTCCGGCGGATTTTTTCCAATCCTCCCGGTTGGGCAGGATGTTCTTGACCTTTGTGGGCACCGTTATGGACTGGAGTTCGGTCTTCTCTATGTTGCGCAGGACCTCCGACACCCCAAACAGGCCCATGGCGACGGGCGCTATTCCTACACCGTCATAAAGCTCAGGCAATCCCAAGGTGAAACGCAAAGTGCCGGTAATGACGTCGGTACCCACGCACCCTAAAAACAATCCAACCAAGGCCATCATAATGGCCTTCATCAGAGAACCCTTAACCAAATACACTATGATGGTAAGCCCCATGCACATGAGGCCGAAATATTCCGGCGGCCCGAACATGAGAGCCACTTCTGACAAAATGAAAACCGTAAAAGTAAGGGCGATGATGCTAAAGGTGCCGCCGATAAACGAACCAAAAGCCGAGATGCCCAGAGCTGGTCCGGCGCGACCGCGCCGCGCCATCTGGTAACCGTCCAGGCAAGTAATGCAGGAGGCTGCCTCGCCCGGGATGTTCACCAGGACGGAGGTGATTGTTCCTCCATACATCGCACCGTAATATATTCCCGCGAGCATGATTATGCCCGCTACTGGAGTACTGCCGAAGGTGGCCGGCAACAATATGGCCATCGCCCCTATCGGCCCAATGCCTGGGAGCACGCCGATGAGGTTTCCTACGAAAACTCCGATAAAGCAGTAAAGTAAATTGGTTGGGTCCATTAGAAGTTGGAACCCGTATAACGTATTGCTAAGCAGTTCCACGGTTAAATCTTCCAAAACAATTTAACGGGTAGTTCAACTTCGAGTATCACCACGAACAAAACGTAGGAAACCAGCACCGTCAAAAAAGAAGCCAGCAATATAGTTTTCCACTTTTGCTTTTCGACTATTCGGAAAAGGCAAATCAGGCAAAGCAACGCCGACAGAACAAAACCGGCATATTCTAAAATTACCCCGAAGCCTAAAAGGGTGAGCAGGCACAGCCCAATTTTTCTCAGGTTAATTCCGTGCCAAGGACTCGTGCCGCTGCCGATGGAACCGGCCGGCGCGGCCAGGAAAGCGGAGACCACCACCGGCAAGGAACTGAGCACAAGTAGTGTCCCTATCAAAAACGGCGCCATGCCGGGTCCGGGGACCCTAAGGCTACCCAGGCCTAGTATGTAGGAAACAACGGCGACCACGGCACCGAACAAAGCGATAATCAGGGCGGGTATCAGGTCATTCCTTTTCACTTGAACAACCTTCTGCTTCCCTTTTAATTATCAATTCTCGCAATATCTTGTCGGGCGTGATCGGTAATTCTTTTATGCGTACACCGGTAGCGTTATAAACAGCGTTGGCTATGGCTGGAGCAGTAGCAATGAGAGGTGGCTCACCTATACCCTTGGCATTGAAAGGGCCGTGGGGATCCAAAGTCTCCACGAGTATCTCTTCCATCCACGGCATCTCGGTTGCGTTGAGTATTTTGTTGGTGGTGAAATTGTCGTTGACCACCCGGCCGTCCTTTTCCCGCGCCCCCTCGAACAGCGCGTAGCCCATTCCCTGGGCCACACCGCCCTGAATCTGCCCTTCCACCAGCAGGGGATTTATGGCTTTGCCCACGTCGTGAGCCGCGACTATTCGCAACACCTTGACCCGGCCGGTCTCTGGATCGACCTCCACTTCCGCCGCCTGTGCCCCGAAAGCATAAGTTGGGCAATAATTGCCAAAACCGGTTTTGGGGTCGGGCGGGTTGGCATTGGGGGGCTCATAAACCGCCTTAGCGGTCACCGGCTTGCCGAACTTCTGCACGCAGTAATTGGAGGCCTCTTCAATCCCTATGGATTGGCCGGAGCCCTCGAGATGAATCCTGCTATCGACAAAAGCGAAGCGGGCATCGTCCCCAACCTCCAATATCCGTTTGGCCGCAGCAGCAAGCTGCAGCCGCGCATCCTCCGCAGCCATCTTGACGGCATTGCCAGAAATGAAAGTGACTTTACTGCCCCAGGTCCCCATGGAAGGTGGAGTGAAGTTGGTGTCCTCGGAGGCAACGGTGATCTTGTTCAGCGGCACGCCCAGGACCTCAGACGCGATTTGGCTGAGGACCGTGTCCGATCCCTGGCCGATATCGCTTTCCCCCACGATCAGGCCTACCGCGCCATCGGAATAGACTTTTAATAAAACCTCACTGAAGTTACCCGCGCCATGCGTCCCTGCGGAACCTGACCCGGTGTGCAGCACGGAGGCGATCCCCACCCCGCGCAGGCCGCTCAAGTTACGTTTTTCTTGCCAGCCAATTTTTTCTGCCGCCTGCTCAAGGCACTCTGAGAGGCCGCAGGATGCAATCAGCCAACCCCAGGGGGTGGTGTCGCCGGTTTGGTTGGCGTTTTTCAGCCTCAGTTCCAGGGGATCCATGCCCAACTTCTCGGCGATGGTGTCCATCTGTGACTCCACCGCGAAGTGAGCCTGGGGCCCGCCCCATCCCCGCATCGCCCCGCCATATTGGGTGTTGGTGTACACGATAATGGCTTCGGTCCGACTATTGGGTATGCGGTACAGATTTCCAATGCGGTTGCTGGTGAGTAGGGATATACCGGTGGCCTTGTTGTTGTAGGCCCCGTTGTTTGTTATCACCTTGGCCTCGCGGGCCAACAGCTTCCCGTCCCGGCTGACCCCAGTTTTTAGCTGAATGACCATGGCGTAGCGGCCTCGGGTGGTAGTGAACTCCTCCTCCCGAGAATTAACCAGTTTCACAGGTTGTCCGGCTTTTTTGGCCAGAAAGGCGGCAATGGGGTCCATGGGCAGGATCACGCTTTTGTTGCCAAATGCACCCCCTACCTTGGGCCGGATTACCCGAATTCTGTTTTGCGGAATCTTGAGGACTTGACTGAGCGCCTTTTGATAGTTGTTAGGGTTCTGCGTGCTGACCCAGAAAGTAAGGTTGCCCAGGTGGTCAAAGGAGGCAATGCAGCAATGGGGTTCAATGCTGCAGGCCGGGATAAGCGGCGTCTTGTAAGTGTCCTCGAAGATGTAGTCCGCCTCTGCGAACCCTTTATCCACGTCGCCGAAGTTGCGCGCGATCCTGGCGGGAATATTGTTGTCGCAATCCTCGTATATTTGGGGCGCGCCTGGTTGCATTGCTTCAAGGGGATCAAAGACGGCGGGCAACAGCTCGTATTCCACCTCGATAAGGCCCAAGGCCTTGTCCGCCGTCTCCCAGTCCACCGCGGCCACCGCCGCCACCTCGTCCCCCACGAAACGAACCTTCTCGTCATTGAGGGCTAACTTATTGGGCGTCACCGGCAGGTGGCAGAACTTCACCTTTTCTGTGTCGTCAGCGGTTATAACCGCCTTGACCCCGGGCAGGCTTTCGGCGGCCGCAGTATTTATGCGCTTGATAAGAGCATGGGGATGGGGGCTTCGGAAAATGCGGCCGTATAGCATGCCGGGCAGCTTAAGGTCGTCTAGGTACTTCGCCTCACCCGTGACCAGGGACTCACTGTCCTGCTTGGGGAGGCGCTTTCCTATCGCGGAATATGCTGGATTAGTCGCCATGGTGATTCTCCGTGGAGCTCTCACCTCGGCCTGCCTTTACACTGGTGATTGCCTCGACGATCTTCTGGTAGCCTGTGCAGCGGCACAGGTTACCGCTGATGGCCCGCCTAGCCTGTTCCTCCGTTGGGTTCGGCGTCTTCCGCAACAGGGCTTCGGCGGAAATGATCATGCCAGGTGTGCAGAAACCGCACTGTGCCGCCCCGTGCTCGATGAAGGCCTTCTGAATGGGGCGCAGTTCACCGTCGCTCTGAAGGCCCTCGATGGTGGTCACCTCGTGGCCGTCGGCCTCCACAGCCAACACCAAACATGAGTTTACCGGCTTGCCGTCCAACAGGACCGTGCATGCACCGCAGTCTCCTGTGCCGCAGCCCTTCTTGGTGCCGGTAAGCCCGAAACCTTCTCGGATTACATCAACCAGAGTTTGGTGGGGACTCACCGAAAGCTCGCGGGCCCGACCGTTCAGTTGCAAATTGAGCTTTGCCATGTCTGCCTACTCACAATCCTTAAGGGCCTTGGCGAGCCCTCGCCTGACCATGGCCTCCAACACCTGTTTTTTGTACCAAGCGGTGCCGTACACGTCGTCGATGGGTGCGGCTTCGCTGGCGGCAGCCAAGGCGCAATCCCCCAGTAATTCCTGGCTCGGCGCTTTGCCAGATAGCATCGCCTCCGCCGCATGAGCGCGCAGGGGAACGGGGGCCACCGAAGCCAGAGCTATGCGCGCCATCAAGCAGGTTTTACTTGAAGGGTCCAGCCTCAGAAAAACGGCGGCGCCTACCAGCGCGAGGTCAAGGGTTTCGCGGTAGCTGAAGCGCTGGTAAACCGCACCCGCGTTCGCCGGGAGTACCGGCACCAAAATTTGCGTGAGAAGTTCTCCCGGCCGGAGACTGGTTTTACCTGGGGCCAGAAACAGTTCCTCCACCGGGATGAATCGCTCTCCCTCCGGCCCCGCCAGCGCCAGGCTGGCGCCTAGGGCCATCAGGATGGGCGCGAAATCGCCTGAAGGCGCGGCCCGGCACAAATTCCCCCCGATGGTGGCTCGGTTGCGAATCTGCACCGACCCTATGACTCCGGCGGTCTCAGCCAAGACGGGGAGGTGTTGGGCCACCTCGGGGGAAGCCACGATTTCACCGGCCGTTACCAATGCACCAAGGCGGATCACATGGTCCGGCTGGAAAACGATTTCACCGAGGCCCGGGATTTCCTTCAAATCAATCAAGTAGGCCGGTTGGGCATGACCCCGCTTCATTTGCACCATGAGGTCGGTGCCTCCGGCCAAGAGCTTGGCGTTTTTGACGGGATCGGCCAGCAGGCTGATGGCCTCGGCCAAGCTGGAAGGAGCGATATATTCGAAGGGTTCCACGAGTACCTCACGACCAGCCAAAGGTTGTTTATTGTTTCAATATTTAAAACATAGTTTTATTTAATAAAAATGATAATTAGGCGCCCAAATTATGTCAAGTCATTTATTAACTAAAGAGTCCAGCAGTGGTGAGTTTTGTGCCTCGGCTAACCTTACAATTTTGTTAATTTAATCTGGGTAGGTATTAGCTTTTCGCCAACCATAGTGGCGATTTGATCCCATAAGGCCACCAAAAGACTAGCTGTTTATTTGTTTAAGGATGGGCATGTACGTTGTATCCGGGGCAAACGAACCTTGCAGGTTATTCATCCCCTGACGCAAAATGAGGGCCATTTCAGTCACCCGCATGCCCAAAGTACGGGCCGCCTGGACCGTGATTTCCGCATCCCGCTCGTTTTCCCCAAAATCGTTTTCAATAGCGGTCCGGTCCCGTTTCGTGATGGTCCATCCTGCGGCTCCCAAATATGATTGCCAGCCATCGCCCGACACGGGAATGCAATTCATAAGCACCGCGTGATGCAGCAGGAAAGTTATGGCCAGCTCTTGACCACCAAAGAGATGGGAACCTTGTGCAATTGCGCCCACCGACTTCATGAACTTGGGGGCCGCCACGTCCTTAATTTTCTTGCCCGAGTTGCCCAGCCGGTCAATGAAACACTTAAGTTGGCCTGGGATGGATACGTGATACACAGGCACGGAGTAGATGACAGCGTCGGCCTGCATCCATTTTTCCCGAAGTTCCTGGAAATCATCCTTGATGATACATTCGCCGTAATTTTTTTCCTTGGCGCAGGAAAAGCAACTATTACACGGCTCAAATTTTTTTCCCTTGAAAGAAAAAAGCTCCGTGACGACCAATTTGTCGTTTACCTCTTTGGCTGCTTCCAACGCCATTGATAGCAGATATTTGCTGTTGCCGTTTCGGGGGCTACCGGATATCCCCAGCACTCTCAACATGCTTTGTTTATCGCTCACTTTTTAGCCCTTCGAGTTTATCTAGCAAGATGTAGACATTAGGGGAAGTTAATCGGTGGTTGCCTGGCCCATAACCACCTGTTTTTCAAACGAAGTCAATTTGCCTCCCCTATGCCCCGTTTATATTTCGCTCAGTTTGTAAAACTTTTTGGCACAATAGGCCAACGGCCATAACTCAGTGCCCAAGCAGCCGTCCAACATTTCAGCCAAGAAAAGGGTGTGATCGCCTGCTTCCATGTGTCGCACGACTTTGCAATCTATAAAAGCCACGGTACCTTGGTTAAGAATAGGGTTGCCCAGGCCGGAAAATTTGAACTCCATGCCAGCGAATTTGTCAACGTCCCGGCCGGACTGGGAGCCGAAATGGTGCGCGGCCGCTTTTCCTCCCGTGCCCAGCAGATTGATGCCCAGGAATCCTTTTTCTTTTATTTGGCTGCTGGTAAAACTCTTATGGCTGAGGCTCACGGCAAGCATCAATGGCTCGCTGGACACCTTGCTCACCCAAGCCGCGGTCATGCCGAATGGCTTGCCGCCCACCGAGGTGGTCACCACCACCAGGCTGTAAACCACCTTTCCAAGGATGCCATCCAGGTTGCCGGCCATTTAAACCTCGTCCTCTTCCTGGACCTCGATGACCAATGAAACCTGATTGACCCGGTCCGGACAATGGTATTCGAACTCGGTTTGCCCTTCCCGCCACCAAGGGTAGCACCCCCCATGCTGCAACACGGATATCCTGGGAAACAGGTCGTGGAAAAAATAGCCGCAAAGGGGACCGGGGTATCTACAACTCAAAGGAAAGGTGTCCCCCACCTCGTGGCCGGCGTTACAGACACCCTTGACCGCCACTACCTTGGCTTTCATCTTTCTACCTACATCCGGGATCCTTGATTCTTTCATTGTGGCCGCCCTTTGACCTTTCAAGTACTCAAACACAAGTGAAGGTGCGCTACAGCGCCGACTTTATTGTTTTAATATTTGAAAATATATTTTGAATAATAAAATAGCTTGCTTTAATATTGCAGGTCAATTGAGAATTTGCGAAGCCAGCAAATTTTTTGCATTTTTTTATTGAGAATATTTTTCGGTATCTGCCCCTTTCCCGCAGGAGGTCAACGCCACAGTGACGTCCTCCCTGCATTTAGGTCCATCTTTGGGTTTAGGATTTGGCAGAATCTAGGTTGTTTTTACCTGAGAGGATTTTGCCATGAAGAAGTCGAATTTCACCGAGGAGCAGATCGCCTTTGCCCTGCGGCAGGCGGAGCATGGGACCAAGGTGGTGGAGGTTTGCCGCAAGATGGGGGTAAGCGAGCAGACCTTCTACCGCTGGAAGCAGAAATACGGCGGTATGGGCCCTGGAGAGCTCAGACGCCTGAAGCAGCTTGAGGAGGAAAACCGTAAGCTCAAGCGTCTTGTGGCTGATCTGAGCCTGGACAAGGCCATGCTGCAGGATGTCATAGAAAAAAAGCTTTAGCGCCTGATCAGCGGCGGGGGCTGGTCAGGCATATGCTGGAAGCCTTTCAGGTGAGCGAGCGGCGGGCCTGCAAAGTGGCCAAGGTTTACCGATCGCTGTTTCGCTATCAGTCCCAGGCCGATGATCAGGCTTTTCTGCGCAAAAGGATCAGGGAGATCGCCGCGACGAGGGTGCGCTACGGCTACAAGCGCATTCATGTGCTTTTGAGACGGGAGGGCTGGCTTATCAACGCCAAGCGGGTTTATAGGCTCTACTGCGAAGAGGGCCTTCACCTTCGCAATAAAAGACCTCGGCGGCACGTCAGCGCCGCTCACCGGCAGTGACCTGCCCCCCGAATCCTGATCCACGAGTTTGAGTTAGGATTTAGGTACAATCGCGGTCTGTAGAGAGGAGGACCGCGTTGAAGAAGTCCAAGTTCACCGAGGAGCAGATCACCTTTGCCCTTCGGCAGGCCGAAGCGGGCACGCCAGTGATTGAGATCTGCCGCAAGATGGGGGTGACCGAGCAGAGCTTTTACCGCTGGAAGCGTAAGTACGCAGGCATCGGAGTGGCCGAGCTGCGCCGACTCAAGGAGTTGGAGAAGGAAAACACCAAGCTCAAACAGTTGGTGGCCGACCTGACCCTGGATAAGCATCTGCTCCAGGAGGTGCTGCGAAAAAAGTTTTGAAACCGGCGCAGAAGCGATTGGTGGTGGATTTTCTGACCACAGGGCTTCAGGTGAGCGAGCGCCGGGCTTGCCAATTGATCCGGATCGCCCGATCCACCCAGCGATACCAAAGCCAGGCCAGGGATGACACCGCCCTGCGCATTAGGCTTAAAGTGTAAATGGCGGTCCAAAAGCGAGACGATTTTAGTGGCGGTTGAAAACCGTGACACATTGATTCAGTTTTCTTCAGGTGTTTTGGTGCGATGGTGTAAACGGCGGTCCAAAAGCGAGACGATTTTAGTGGCGGTTGAAAACCGTGACACACCGATTCAGTTTTCTTCAGGTGTTTTGGTGCGATGGAGGCCATGGTGGCTTCCAGGCCAGGACTCTCTGGAGGAGCGGAAGGGGTGTACACGGACATGGATCAATGGGCCCGGATCAGACTTGAGTTGCGCGATGGCCAGGCGAGCAAGCGCGAGTTAATGCGTAGAGAGGGCATCCATTGGGATACCCTGCAAAAGATTCAGGATTATTCTGAGCCTCCCGGTTACCGACTGAGTGTCCCCCGAGCCAAGCCCAAGCTTGGCCCCTACCTTGAGCTGATCGCCCGGATCATAAAAGAGGACAAAAAGGTTCCCAAGAAGCAAAGGCACACGGCCACGCGCATATATCACCGCATCAAGGAGGCGGGTTATCAGGGCAAGTACACCCAGGTAAAGGAGGTGTGAATCGGCATGCAAAAATGACCCAGTTTTGTTAGTAATCGGCGTCCAAAATTGACCCACCCTCAGCCAGGGGTCACCCTTCGTTGTTTGGCGAAGGGAGGTACCCGAGGAGATGCTGACGGTGGAAACAATCGGCAAGATCAGGCTGAAGCACAGGCAGGGTAAGTCCATCCGGTCCATATCCCGGGAGCTGCGGCTCTCTCGTAATACGGTCCGCAAGGTACTGCGCGGAGACGAGACCGAGTTTAGCTACCAGCGCGGTCACCAGCCCTACCCCAAGCTGGGGGAATACATTAAAGATTTGGAAGGCTTTCTGGCGGAGGACCAGAAGCTTCCCCAGAAGCGGCGGCGCTCGGCCCAGGTGCTTTTTGAGGATCTGGTGGTGCTGGGCTACGAGGGTGGCTACGACAGCGTGCGGCGCTACGTGGGCCGGTGGCGGGATGAGCACAAGAGGCTGGCCGCGCCGGTTTTCATACCACTGAGCTTTGGGCCGGGACAGGCGTTTCAGTTTGATTGGAGCGAGGACCAGGCCGAGTTGGATGGAGTGACGGTAAAGGTCAATTTGGCCCAGATCCGGCTTTGCCACAGCCGTCTGTTTCTGGTCCAGGCCTATCCCCGCCAAAGCCAGGAGATGCTCTTTGACGCCCACCGGCGGGGCTTCGCCTTTTTCGGCGGGGTCTGCTCCCAGGGCATCTACGACAATCCCAAGACCATGGTGAGCAAAATCAAGCGGGGCAAAAAACGAGTGTTTCATCCTCGCTTCATCCAGCTTTGCTCTCACTATCTCTATGAGCCGGTGTTTTGCACCCCCGGCGCGGCCTGGGAGAAAGGTCAGGTGGAAAACCAGGTGGGTCTGGTGCGCCGCCGCTTTTTCACTCCCCGGCCCAAGGCCAAGGATCTTGCCGAGCTTAACCGCTGGCTACGGGACCAATGTGTGGCCTGGGCCATGGGCCGCAGGCACCCCAGCATTCCCGGCAAGACGGTTTGGGAGGTTTTTGAGCAGGAGCGGGAGCACCTGATCAAGGTGGGGCGTCCCTTTGACGGCTACTCAGAGGAAAACACCAGGGTGTCCAGCTACGGCCTGGTGAGCTTTGACCGCAATCGCTACAGCGTGGAGTGCACCCAGGTGGGCAAGACGGTGCAGATCAAAGCCTATGCCGATCACGTCGTCATAGTGAGCCAGGGCCAGGTGGTGGGCCGTCACCAGCGGAACTTTGGCCGGGACAAGATGATCTTCGATCCCTGGCACTATCTGACGGTGCTGGAGAGAAAGCCGGGCGCCCTGCGCAATGGTGCCCCCTTTATGGACTGGGAGCTGCCCCGCCCCCTGGAAAGGGTGAAATCTTATCTGAAAAGGTTTTCCGATTGGGACCGTCAGTTTGTGTCCATTCTGGCCGCGGTGCCCAGTCATGGCCTGGAAGCGGTGGCCGCAGCCTGCCGGGAGGCCTTGGTCCAGAAGGCAGTGAGCCAGGAGATCATCCTAAACATCCTGCATCGGTCCCAGGACCAGGATGACCATCCCCGCCTGGAGCTTCCCGGCCATCTGATCCTCAAGCACGAGCCGGTGGCCGATTGTGGCCGGTACGACCTCCTGCGCCTGGAGGCCCGCCATGACGCGTGAGGATGTGATGCAGGCCATGAAGCGGCTGAGACTCAATGGCATGCAGTCCATCTATCCCGAGCTGCTGCCCGAGGGGATCAAGAACCGCTGGGGACCGGAGAGGATTTTGCTGGAGCTTTTGCAGGCCGAGGAGGCCGAAAGGCGCCTGCGCTCCATCCGCTACCGTCTCTCCCAAGCCAAATTTCCCATGGGCAAGGACCTGGACAGCTTCGATTTTAAAGACTCACCGGTGAATGAAGAGCACATCCGCCACCTTTACCAGGGCAGTTTCGTGAGCGACCGCCGTAATCTGATCTTCATCGGAGGCACCGGTAGCGGCAAGACCCACTTGGCCATCGCCATCGCCCGCCAGGCGGTCAAGGAGTGCTGCAAGGGGCGTTTCTATAACCTGGTGGACCTGGCCAATGACCTGGAGAGGGAAAAGCTGGAAGGCCAGGGCGGGAGGCTGGCCGACAAGCTGGCCCGCATGGACCTGGTGGTGCTGGACGAACTGGGCTATCTGCCCTTTTCCAAGAACGGCGGCCAGCTCATCTTCCACTTGGTGTCCAAGCTCTACGAGCGGACCTCCATCATCATCACCACCAATCTGGCCTTTGGGGAATGGACCCAGGTCTTCCACAGCGCCAAGATGACCACCGCCCTCTTGGATCGCCTGACCCATCACTGCGACATCATCGAAACCGGAAACGAAAGCTGGAGGCTCAAGAGCAGGTCCTGACCAGGGACCACAAACACAAAAGCCCCCAACGGGGGCCAAACTACCACGCAGAGAGGTGGGTCAATTTTCAACGCCTACCCCGGGTCAGTTTTCAATGCCGATTGACATCAGCCAACCCCAACCCCGCTCACGGGCGAATTTTCGGGACTGAAGGTTCTTTTTTTGGTGGGCCGGTGTTACTCCCATTGGGACAAGAGATCGTCGATTCTGGAGGCAAAAGTGGCCCGTGAGTCCGCCATACGAAGGATGAATATGCGGAGGTCGAACTGCTTATCTTGTCTCCAACTCCTTCAGACGCTTTGCGAGGGCCTTAAGCAGGTCTTCATTCTTGCTCTTGCCCTGGGTCCACCTGGTTTCTTCAAAGCGCTCGGCCAGATTCCCGTGGCTACTGAAACAGACCTTTTGGGCACAAGAACTCAATGCGGAGAACTGAAGAGTAATCTCTTACCCCGTAACCACAACGTGAAGCAGAAGCCAGATGGCCAGCAACCCTGAAAAACAACCCCATGCGGTGCAGGGTCTCGGTCCCAAGTGGACGGCAGAGGCTGTTGCTGAACTATTCGAGGTTGAAGTCAGTACGGTCAGGCGCTACCCTTCCGACTATGGCGGGGTGCGCATTCGAAACCGCTGGCTGTTCTTTGACAACCTTATAGAGCAAGCAGTGAGGAATGCGTATGCCCAGCAAACGAGTACGCAAAGGCAAGACCCATTGGGTCGGCCAGGTGAGCAGGAGAAATTTTCGCAGGGAGAAACTCTTCAAGACCAAAACGGAAGCGACACAGTGGGAAAGCGAGGTGAAGACACTCATGCGGGGATGCATCCCAGAGGAGGACATCAAGCGCCTGCTGGACGAGGGGTTATCGCCCAAGGCCGTATCAGATGTATGGGAGCGGGAGCAGACCCCCACGGTCTCCTTACATGAGTGGGCGACGGCCTATCTGGACCATGTCCGCGAAAACGTTTCTGCGAAAACCTATAAAGACAAACTGAGAATCCTTAGGCGGTTCCTAAACTGGCACGGCAAACCTGGTCAACCTGTTCAGGGCCTTAGCACCGCAACGGCCCACAGATTCCTTATGAGTTACGCCCGTTCTAAATCCCACAATACGGCCAACGTCTACAGGACGCATCTAGGCGCTGCCTGGAACTGGGCAATGAAGTACCAAATGTGCCCAGCCCCAAACCCCTTCCAGGTAGTCGATAAGTTCTCCCACGATAAGTCGCACCACTACATGCCACCTATGGAGGACTTTCTGAAAGTGGTCGACCTGTCCGAGGGACAGGACAAAGCTCTCCTTTGGACCTACTACTACACTGGAGCCAGGAGGAAGGAACTATTCAACCTGATATGGGAGGACATCGACCTTGAAAGAGGTCGGCTGAGGCTATACACCAGGAAGAGACGTGGAGGCCTGAAAGAGGCAGACTGGGTTGGTATGACCGAAGCCCTGATCGGTGTCCTCAGGGAACAGCATGAAAGGACAGGACGCATCGAATGGGTTTTCCTAAATCGCTACGGCAAGCCCTTCAGGTCTCTTTCGAAGTTCCTGGGCAGGCTATGCGAAGAGGCGGGAGTCAAACCTTTTGGCTTCCATGGGATCAGAGCTTTGACCGCCACCTCTTTGGCCCGAGAGAACACACCCATGGTGGTGATCCAGCAGCACTTGAGGCACCGAAGCCTTCAGGTCACCGAGGACTACATCAGAGGCGTGCCCACCACCAAACCTTACCTTGAGGTCTTGGACGGAGGCCTTAGCAAAAGGACCAAGGCGGCATGACAGGTCCTTACATCTCTTTACGTCTAATTTACGTCCAAGCACCTTTTCAAAGAAAAAGCGGCCACGGCCATAAGCCGTAACCGCTTGATATTACTGGAGCCGGCGGTAGGAATTGAACCAACGACCTGCTGATTACGAATTGAGAACCCTCGAGTTTCCTAACCCTCTTAAATCAGTACAACTATCTGTAATTAAATGATTATTGTTTTCCAGGCTTTTTCCAGTTTTAGTCAATTTTGGCAGATTTTGGATGGTTTTTCTCACACAGACTCTCACACGGCAGGCGTTAAGAATAAAGTGAATGGTTCACCTTGTGAGGCTAATCCGAGGAGAATTTACCCAACGCCGGAACAGTCCTGCGCCCAGACCAAAAATACTAAACCATAATTATCTAGCCTTTGATCAGGATGTCTAAGTAGTCAAGCAGGTTGCTTCTGTCCAGATATTGCTGGTGCACCGCGCCTGCTAGTCCCCTCAATTCCTCCTTGAAGTTCTGGATGATCACCTGGTTGTCGGTGGTGAAGCCGGTGAGTTTGCCGGTGCGCGTGCCTTGAAAACGGTGCGGAGCCAAGCGGGTGATGAGCAGTTTATCGCTTTCGCCGGTGGCCGGGTCCGGAGTCTTGAGCACGAAGCTGAAGGTCGGGCAACTGTTGGTCAGCAGGAACTTCCATTTGGGAAAACGGTCCAAGCAGGACAATACATTCTGCACGTGCTGGACCCGCCACGCCTTTTCGACCGGATCCTCACAGAGCCGCAAATAATCCTCCAAGCACTTCTTGCATATGTACTGCTCCACCTGGTGCTGTTCCAGGTTGTTCTCCATCACCTTGAGGCGCTCTCGACCAATAGCCTCCACCAATTCGCCATAAATGAGGTGGGTTTTGGCCAACAGGCGCTCGGAGTGGAGCCGATGCCCGGGGGCGCGGAGGCAAACCGTGGGCTCGGAGCTGACCACCACGTGGTGGCCGGGGAGACGTTCGGCGGCCAGCATCATAAGGTCCAGAGAATAGCGATCGCGCACCGGCAATAGGGCCGAAGTGATGGTGCCCTTTTCAGCGGTGGCCAAAAAGATGGGGATGTCTTGTAGTGCCAGGGGCGCCCGGTCGAAGATGTTGAGCATTTTGTCGGTTTCGCCCAGGTCGAGGTTCAAAGCCACCGCCAGGGCGATAAGTTTTTCCCGGGCCACGTTGGCGATGATGCCCTGCTCCAGGTCGCGGATATAGGTATTGGAAAGGCCCGAAATCACCGCAACCTGGTTGCGAGGCATGGGGCTTTTGGCCAGCAACTTTTGAATAAACTCTGCGCTGGCCTGTCTGCGATCGTACAAAGTATATCGGCTCCCCTGAGGGTGGAAGGTTGCTACCTCCTTAATATGCCGAGTCCTTTTTGTCAATGGGCGTGCTCTTGCCCACTCGCATCCTTAATATAACACACAGTAATTTATATAAATTAAGCAATTATAAGATAAAATATTAAATGTATTTAAAATAATAGAGTTGACATGGTTAAAATCTATTTGCTAACAGATTTGGTGGTGGGCCGCTCCGGCCACGGATCGCTATCCCTACCACGCCGCCTCTTTGCCCAGGAGATGCACATCATGAAGGTTTTATTTTCAGTGGAAGACCATATCGCCTACATCACCATCAACCGCCCCGAGGTGATGAACGCCATGGACCCAGAGACCTACCACCTGCTTTCTGAGGCCTGGTGCAAGGTGCGCGACGATCCGGGAATATGGGCGGCGGTTGTCACCGGCGCGGGCGACAAGGCCTTCACCGCGGGGGCGGACCTTAAAACCACCATCCCCCGCCAACCCGAAAAATTTGAGTTCTGGCAGACCCAAAAAGATCAGATCCTCAATCGGGGCCTGGAGGTCTGGAAGCCCATAGTGGCCGCGGTAAACGGCTACTGCCTGGCCGGGGGCATGACCCTGCTGCTGGCCACCGATATCCGGGTGGCCTGCGAGGACGCGGTGTTCCAGATCCCGGAGGTGAAGCGGGGCATTTTGCCGGCCAACGGGGGCACCCAGCGCATCGCCCGCCAGCTCCCCTATGCCGTGGCCATGGAGATGGTGCTTCTGGGCCGGCGGCTCAATGCCCAGGAGGCCCTTCAATTCGGTCTTGTAAACAAGGTGGTGCCTCGTGAGAAGCTCATGGAGGCGGCCCAGGAGTACGCCCGAGCCCTGGCCGCAAGCCCGCCCCTGGCCCTGCAGGCCATCAAGGAACTGGTGGTACGCTCCCAGAGCATGACCCTGGACGAGGGCATCCGCCTAGAGACCACCGTTTTCGAGCTTCTTAAGACCACCGAGGACGCCAAAGAGGGGCCCAAGGCCTTCGCGGAGAAGCGCCCACCGGTGTGGCAGGGCAAGTAAAAGGCGAAAACGGCGGGAGGCAGCTATGTCGGTGTTCGAAAAGATCAAGGTCCTGGACATGAGCCACGCCTTGGCCGGCCCCTTTGCGGGCATGCTCTTGGCCGACTTTGGAGCCCAGGTGATAAAGGTGGAGCATCCCCACGGGGACCATTTTCGTCCTCTGCTGGGCGGCGCTTATCATGCGGCGGTCAACCGCAACAAGCGCGACATCTCTCTGGACTTAAAGAATCCTGAGGCGGTGGGGGTGGTTAAAAAGTTGATGGTCGAGTCCGACGTGCTCATCGAAAGCTTCACCCCCGGGGCCATGGACCGCCTGGGTTTGGGATACGAGGCGGCCCGGGAAATAAACCCGTGCCTCATCTACTGCTCCATTTCCGGCTACGGCCAGACCGGGCCCTACCACAGCCTGCCCGGCTACGATGTGGTGGCCCAGGCCATGTGCGGCATCATGCTATGCACCGGCCACGCGGACGGCCCGCCGGTGCGGATCGGGGCCTCCTGGATCGACATGGGCGCCGGCATGTACACCGCCTTGGCCGTTCTCAAAGCCTTGCTAGAGCGACAAGACAGCGGGCGCGGCCAGCGGGTGGATATAAGCCTGATGGACACGGCCCTGTCCTGGATGTCTCCCCTGATCGCCCGCTTTTCCATGAGCGGCGAGCTGCCGGTGAGGGCGGGCTCGGCCCTGGCCGCCTTTTCGCCCTACCAGGTGTTCAAGGCCAAGGACGGTTATCTGTTCATCGGGGCCTCCACCGAGCGTTTTTGGCTGGCCCTGTGCCAGATGCTGGGGTTGGAGGAACTGACCCGGGACTCGCGCTTCGCCACCAATCAGGACCGGGTAGATAACCGCGAGGAACTGACCAAACTGATCGAGCAGGCCTTGGCATCCCGCTTTCGGGACGAGGTGGTGGCGGGGTTGCGCCGGGCGGGTATTCCCGGGGGGCCGGTGCTGGATGTGGGCCAGGTATTGGACGATCCCCACGTGCAACAGCGCGGCGTGCTGCACCACCTGGAACACCCGGACCTGGGGCCACTGACCCAGGTGAAGACCCCCATTGCGGCCGACGGCGAGATGCCGCTCATCAAAACGCCCGCCCCGGCGGTGGGCCAAGACACCCGGCAGGTCCTGGCCGATTTGGGTTACGAAGACGGAGAGATCGAGCGGCTGCTGACCAGCGGGGCGGCCGCGGCCCCTCCGTCGTAAGAGTGATTTTGGCAACAGAAAGGCGAACCATGCGCCCCATGCGCTCCATGTTGTTTGTGCCCGGCCACAAGCCGTCCTGGGTGGAAAAAGCCTGGAAGGCCGAGCCCGACGGCCTGATCCTGGACCTGGAAGACGCGGTGCCGCTAGGCCACAAAGAGGCGGCGCGGCGTGAGGTGCGCGCGGTGCTGGAGCAGGCCAGGCCAGAGGAACATTACTGCGTGCGCCTCAACAGTTTGGCCTCCGGCCTCACCCAGGGAGACCTGGAGGCGGTGGTCCATCCGGGCCTGAGCGCGGTGATGCTGCCCAAGGTGTATCGGGCGGAGGAATTGGCCGAGTTGGACCAGGCCTTGAGCGGGCTGGAGCAGGAGGCGGGCCTAAAACCGGGCTCCATCGCTACCCCGCTGCTGTTGGAGACCGCGTCAGGCATGCGCCACGCCTACGACATCGCGATGTCCAACCCCCGGGTGGGGATGATCCTAATGTCCGCAGGCCCCGGCGGCGACGCGGCCCGGGCAATCGGCTACCAGTGGAGCAAGCAAGGCACCGAGACCCTCTACCTGCGCTCCAAGCTGGTCCTGGACGCTCGGGCGGCTGCCGTCACGCCCCTGATCAACTCCTGGTATGACGTCGCGGATTTGGATGGCCTGGCCCGCGACGCCCGCCTCAACCGCAGCCTGGGATATTCGGGCATGGCCCTGATCCATCCTAGCCATGTGGCGGTGGTCAACGAGATATTTTCGCCAACCGAGCAGGATGTGGCGTTTTTCCGTGGGCTGCTCGCCGCCTTTGAAGAGGCGGAGCGTCAGGGGCACGCGGCCGTGGTTTACGAAGGGGATATGGTGGATTACGCCATGGCCCAAACCGCGCGAGAATTTCTGGAGTTCGCCCGCCAATTGGGGATACCGGCAGAGTAAGTCGTCATTGACGATTTCAGCCAGGCGGGCAATTCCGATACTTGGCAAGCGTTCCTAAGGGAGGGAAGCTATGAAACGTTTGATCATTCTTTTGGTGGCTTTTCTGGCCGTGACCCTGTGCCTGTCGGCTCCGGCCCCGGCCCAGGCGGCGGGAAAGCAGTTCACTCTGGTCTATGAGTCCGTGTACCCCAAGGGACACATGCGCTTTTTGGTGGTGGACGACTTGTTGGACCGCATCGAGGCCAACTCCAAGGGCCGCATCAAATTCGAACGCCACTATGGCGGCGAACCGGTAAGTAAAAAAGAGGCCCTCAACGCCCTGAGCAACGGAGTCATAGACCTGCTCATGGCCTACCCCACTTACTACGACGGCAAGATAGCCATTGGCGACTGGCAGCAGATGCCCTCCAATTTCCGGGGTTGGGAAGACTGCTGGGCCCTGGGCGTGGCCGGTCCGGTGGCCGCGATCATGGACAAGGCCTATAGTAAAGTGGCCAAGGTCAAGTACATCACCTGCACTCCAGTGGCTCCCTACAACTTCCAAGTAGCCACCCGGGCCCACAAAATTCACAAGACCGCCGACTTCGAGGGGATGAAGATCCGATCCGCCGGCGGCTCGGCCTCCATCGCCATCAAGATGCTGGGCGCCTCCCCGGTGATGACCATTGGCGGTGAATATTATCAGGCCATGCAGAAGGGCGTGGTGGACGCCGGTCTGATGACCACCTATTCCCTGAAGCAGTACCGCCTGTGGGAGGTGGCCGACCAGGTGGTTAACCCGCCGCTAATCGGCTACGCGGCCGGCTTCTTGTGGATGAGCAACAAGGCCTGGCGCAAGCTGCCCAAGGATCTGCAGGAGATGATCATCAAGACCGCCCGGGCCAAGGACCTGTGGGCCAAGTGGGTGGGCATCTACGAAAAGGACCAAGACGGCCCCATCATCGCCGAGGCTAAAAAGCGCGGTGTCGAATTTTATGTGCTGCCCCCGGATCAGGCCGAGGAGATGTACAAGAAAACCCAACCGGTGTGGGACTGGTACGTTAAGCAGTGCGAAAAGCAAGGCCTGGGGGCGGAGGCCCGCGAAGTACGCAAGGTGATTCTGGAGCGTTTTAACAAAGGTAAGTAGACTGCCCCAGCCCGGGGCCGGGAGGCTTCGGCCGACCAGCCCCGGGGTTCTTAGCGTCCCAAAGGGAGCGAAAAAATGAGCAGCGTGGTCCCGAGGAGCAGGTTCGACCGCTTCGTGGGCGCGGTGACCTGGTTGTCCCTGCAAACCGGCTGGGTGGCCGGTGCCCTGGCCGTGATCATGATGGGGGCCCTGGTCCGCGAGGTGGGGGGGCGATATTTCTTCAACGCCCCCACCGACTGGGCGGTTGATCTCAACGCCTTTCTTTTGGTGGGCATGGTTTATATAGGCTCCGCCTTCACCACCTCGGTGGATGGCCATGTACGGGCCGACTTCTTCTATGGGCGTTTCACCAAAAAGGGAAAGGCGCGCCTGGACCTCTTCATCGACGCGGTCTGCATCTACTACGCTGCGGTCATGGTATGGGAGGGGTGGCAACTGGCCTGGGAGGCGCTGGAGTACGGCGAGGTCTCCTCTGGCGGGGTGCGTTGGCCACTGTTCCCCTTTGAAGTGCTGGTCCCTTTGGGCGCCGGCTTGGTCATCCTGCTGCTTGTGGTGCGGATCATTTGTAACGTCCGTTACCTGCTGGGCAAGGGCGAACCTTATGTCGCCCAGGAAGGCGGTCACTGATGGAATGGTGGCTGCTCCTCAGTCTGATCCTGGTCTGCCTGCTGCTGCTCATCTTCATCGGGGTGCCCATCGCCTTCAGTCTGGGGGCCCTTTCCCTTACTCTGGTGCTGGTGTTCTTGGGGCCGGACAAGTTGATGCTGGTCTCCACCACCGCGTTTGGGCAGATAAACAACTTCGCCCTGGCGGCCATACCATTATTCATATTCATGGCGGAAATAATCCTCCATTCCGGGGTGAGCACCGATGCCTTTGACATGCTTTCCAAGTGGACCGGTCGCCTCCCCGGTGGTCTGGCCGTTGCCAGCCAGCTAACCTGCACTCTATTCGCCTCGGTGTCAGGGGCCAGCACGGCCACCGCGGCGGCGGTGGGCCGTATCGCCGTGCCGGAAATGCTCTCCCGAGGATATGAAAAGCGCCTGTCCTGCGGCTCTATCGCCGCAGGTGGCGCCTTGGGGGCGTTGATCCCTCCTAGTATCTATATGATCATCTACGGCACCCTGGTGGAAGAATCCATCGGGCAACTCTTCATGGGCGGGGTCGTGCCCGGGCTCATGCTCAGCGGCATGTTCATCACCTACATCATCATCCGCTGCGCCATCAGTCCCCAACTGGCCCCCCGGGTGGAAGGCATTACCTGGAGGGAAAGATGGCGCTCGCTTTACAAGGTGTGGGCCATCCTTTTTTTGGCCCTGGCCATGCTCATTTCCATCTACCTGGGCATAGCCACTCCGGCGGAGATAGCGGGCGTGGGCTGTTTCCTGGCCCTGGTCATAGGGTTCGCCTACCGCCGCCTGACCTGGAAGGCCATCAAGGGCGCCTTTTTGAGCACCTGCCGCATCACTTGCTTCATCGGCTGGGTTCTGGTGGCTGCCTCGTTGTTCGGCTTTGTGCTTTCCTACCTCCAACTGCCCCAGCAACTCTCCCAATGGCTGGTGGAGCAGTCAGCCTCGCCCTGGTTGGTGATCGTTGGCATCAACATCATCCTAATCTTTCTGGGCTGCATCATGGACCCGGCGGGCATTCTGCTGGTCACCATCCCCATCTTCGTGCCCATCATCAAGGCTCTGGGCTTTGATCCGGTTTGGTTCGGAGTCATGTTCGTGGTCAACACCGAGATGGCCCAGATAACCCCGCCCCTTGGGTTGAATCTCTACATCATCAAGGGCATCGCGCCTTCCAATGTATCCTTGAAAGATATCCTGATAGGAGCGGGGCCTTTTATGCTCCTGGACTCGGTGGGTTTGGCGCTGGTCATTATCTTCCCCCAGATAATCCTGTGGTTGCCCTCCACCATGATGTAGCTGGCAGCGCGACCCTGAGAATGGAGCGAAAGGCATGGAGTGTTTCATAGACCTGGAAAACCTAAGTGGCCAGCCATCCTTCGCACCACCGGGCCACTCCGGCACCCTGAACCACCACTTGGCCCACCAGGGAAACGGGGCCCGGCACTTGGCCGTCTGGCATGGCTGCATCGAGCCGGGCGGCGAAGCGCACGAGCATTTGCACCCAGAGACGGATCAGGCCTTCTATGTGCTGGCCGGCGAGTGCCTTTTCCGGCTGGGCCGAGATGATCACCGCCTGGGGCCGGGCAACTTTGTCTTCGTCCCCCAGGGAGTGGACCATCGCATTCTATCGACCGGCACGGAGAGCCTGAGACTTTTGGTAATTATGGCCCCTATGCCGCAGGAAACAGCGCCCACCGAGTGACGCGTCTCCCTAGTGCTGTCCTTTTTTTAAAAAAGCCGTCCGGTTGGATCCTCGCATAGCAGCAATTTGATGGAGTACCGATATGATGCTCTGTCTTGCTGGCCAGTTTGCCATTTCACACCGGTTACAGGTGCGATAGGCCATTATAGCTGCCGCGCTCAAACAACCGGTCAATAAGGCTCACACAGGCCGGAGAAAAACGAGGCCAACTCACACTGATTTGCCTTTTCACGTTCTCCCGCAGCCCCAGAGCAGCCAGACGGCACGACACTTATTTCAATATTTATAGAAGCCCCTACCGCTCTTGCGGCCCAACCAGCCCTGGTCCACGCATTTCTCGAGCAGGGGGCAGGGGCGGTACTTGCTGTCGCCATGACCTGCCCCACTCGGGCCCTGGACGCCGGTCCCCTGGAGGAACTTCAGGCCAAATACGGAAGGATCGACCAAGCGGTTGGCTTTAAGTATTCAAAACGTACCCAACCTGCGGCTGTGTTTAAGTCTAAAAAGGAGATTATTTAAAAAGCCAAGCTCGTAGTGGAATCGCACTTGTTCGGAAAAACCCATTACGAAGTGCTTAGGGAAAAGCTACAATCGGCATGATCAATGCGTGGCGAGGTCTGAGTCCTCACAATCTGTATGTTTCCGACTGGTCGCGAGCTGACCGCAGTTTTCTCCCGCGAAGTTCCGCGACCAGCACTTCCGTTTGACATATCGAGGAGCCCGTAATGAGCTTGTTGACCATAGATGATTCCAAGTGCAAGCGAGATGGCATATGCACCAAGGTGTGCCCCCGGCAATTGATAAGCCAGAAAACCGATGATGCCCTGCCAGCCATTGCCCCCGAGAAAGAGGTTTTGTGCTTGGCCTGCGGGCAATGCGTGGCAGTATGCCCCCATGGGGCCTTGAACAACCGCAAGGCGCCCCTGGAGGACTGTCTCCCGCTGGACAAAAGCCTGGAAGTTTCCTGGGATCAGGCCCGGCAGTTCCTGCGCTCCCGGCGCTCCATACGGGCCTATAAGGCCCAGCCCTTGGAGCGGGCCACCCTGCAAGAGCTGATCGACAATGCACGCTACGCGCCCACGGGCGGCAACTCCCAGACCGTTCATTGGGTGGTCATCAACGGGCGTGACAAGCTGCGGCAACTTTCCGAGAGGACCATTGCCTGGATGCGCCAAGTGGTGGAGCAGCAAAGCGATCCGGTGCTGGCAGGCTATTACGGGCCGGTGGTGGAGAGTTGGGATACCGGACATGACAGCATCCTGCGGTCCGCCCCCGCCTTACTGATCGCCTCCTCACCCGGCCAAAACCGCAATGGCCTGGTGGATACCAGTATCGCCCTCAGTTACCTGGAGTTGTTGGCCCTGCCCCTGGGGCTGGGCACCTGTTGGGCCGGCCTGCTTCGAGGGGCGATGCTTAACATGGAGGGAATGGCCATGGAAATGGAGGTGCCGGAAGGTAACACGTGGTTCTACCCCATGATGATCGGCTATCCTCAGTTCAAATACCAGCGCCTGCCGGAACGCAAAAAACCCAGCATAGTCTGGGTATAGACCAGGCCCTGCCGAATCTGCTGGTCATTCCGGCAGGAACCGGGAAAGCAGCGCTGCTTGGCCCGGCTATGCTCGGCCTCCAGGCCAAAGCCACTCAGCCCGCACAGGTAGCCGTCCGGTAGGTGTCCGGGGAGTTTTCCCCGTGCTCCTGGCGACCTAGAAAGCCCAGCAGAATGCGCAGATAGTCCTGGGGGTGGTGGTCGTAGGAATTGTGCCCGCAGGCCGGCATCACGGCCAACTCGCCCTGGGGTAGGCTGCGGTACATGGCCAACCCTTCCTCCACCGGGAACAGGGCACTGCGGTCGGGGTAGAGCACCAGGGCCGGGGCCGCCACCTCGGGAAGCTGGGGCCGGAGGTCGAACATCCCGCAGCCGTAGGAGCCGCCCATATAGCTGTAGAGATCAAAGCGCTCCTCGGCCTTCTCAGGTCCTTGCCATTTGATCATCTTGTTTTTGACCGCCTGATCAAGCTGGGCATAGGAAATGGGGAACTTGGCCTGGTTCAGCTCAGGCATGGGCACCGAGGAGTAGCACTGGGTGCTGGCCGCCACCAGGCTCTTGACCGATTCGGGGTGAAGGCGGGCCATATCCAGGGCCACCACCCCGCCCTCGCACTGGCCCACAAGATGAGCCGGGCCGAGATCCAGGGCGGCCATGAGCCCGGTCAGTTCGGCCACCGACGCGTCGCGGAAGCCCTCGCTAAAGTAGAACTCTCGGTAATCCTCGCCCTGCTCGCTTTGGCCGTAGCAGCGGCGGTCGTAAGTCACTACCCGGTAGCCGGCCATGACCAGGTGGGGCAGCACCCCCCGCCACATCTCGCTGCTGCCGAAGCCGTGGTGCAGCAGAACCACCAGAGGCCCCTCGCCGTGCTGCTCAAAATAGACCTGCCGCCCGACCAACTCCAAAAACGCCATGCCCTCTCCTGCTTAACTGAGATTATGCGGCAGCCGCCGCGCTTTACTTCTATTTGAGCCTTCTTACCCCCCGTCCTCCTAACCGGATGGGCTACAAAGGCTTCATTAACTTCCCGCCAAAGCGATCTCGCGCAGAAAATAAAACCAAACTCGCAATTACCTTGATTTTTAGCATAGTGGCTCAAAATCCTACCTTAAAATACGGACCACTTTAAGGAGGGGAGGTCATTTTAGCTTGATCTGGGGAGGGTCAGTGTGGCGATACATTATGTATTCAAAATTCGGATAAGGAATGATCCAATACCGCCAACATGAAATCAACGTCGGCTTCTGTAATGCACATGGGGGGTTTGATTCTAAGGATGTTGCCGTAAAAGCCGCCCTTGCCGATCAATAGCCCAAGTTCCTTGGCCCGCTCAAGCACCTGGGCACATTTGGCCGTGGCCGGCTCTTTGCTCTCACGGTTCTCAACCAACTCAACGCCGATCATGAGCCCCCGCCCCCGCACATCGCCGATGAGTTCATATCGCCCCATCAGTTCCTTCAAACCTGCAAACACAAGGTCACCCATCTGGGCGCAGCGTTGCTGTAGGTTTTCCATATCCACCACCTCAAGCACCGCCTTGCCCGCCGCGCAGGATACTGGGTTGCCACCAAAGGTGTTGAAGTGGATGCGCTGGGCCAAGGCTTGGGATATTTCCTGGGTGGTCACCACCGCCGCTAGAGGCAAACCATTGCCGATACCCTTAGCCATGGTCACGATGTCTGGAATCACATCTTGCGCCTCAAAACCCCAGTAATGCTCTCCAGTGCGGCCAAAACCAGTCTGCACTTCATCCGCGATGCACAGGCCACCAGCATTACGCACTTGCTCATAAACATTTTTTAGATAACCAGAAGGTAGAGGTACAGTGCCTCCCACGCCTTGAATGGTTTCTGCAATGAAGGCCGCCACCGCACCCGGAGTGGCCATGGAGATCAGATCTCCCACATCCGAGGCATATTTGGCTCCGGCTTGTGGGTCGTCGTAGCCATGGGGCCCTCTGTAACAGTCAGGAGCCATAGCATGATGTATACCTTGCCCGTGCGGATAGTTATATTTCCATGTGCTATGCGAGGTAAGTCCCATCGATGCCCCGGCGCCCCCATGATACCCATTACGCAATGCAATCGCTTCATAATTGCCGGTATATAGACGAGCCATCATTAAGGCTAAATCATTGGCCTCGGAACCGGAGTTCACGAAGTAGCAAACGGAAAGATCTCCAGGAAGGCGTTCGGCCAGCATCTCGGCGTATTGGGCAATAGTGGGATGCAAGTAGATGGTGGTCGTGTGCTGTAATGTACGTAACTGCTCAATTACTTTTTGGGTAATGTAGGGATGACAGTGACCTGCGCAAACCGTAACAATTCCTGCGAATCCGTCAAGATACCGCTTACCCGTATCGTCGTAGAGGTATTGCATTGAGCCCTCCACTATCATCACGGGCCTTTTGTAGTAGGTCATTATCGCCGGTGAAAGATAGCGTTGGCGCAGTGCGAGGACCTCACTAGAGGACGGCCCGGCATAGGGGCGCGGCTGATGGTCAAAGGGAGGCAACCCTACAAATTTCATGATTAAGCCTCGCATGCTTTGATTAATGGTGAACCAACTGTTTTTTTATTATTTATTTCAGAGTAATTAAGCCTCCGCCTGGCCTGTCCCTCTTCAATTGGTCCACTTTTCCGACTCAATGGCTTCGAAACAGATAGAACCGTAGAGGGGCTCACTTGTCTTTGGGCAGGGAAGTAATCGTCCCGTCCCAGGTGTCCACCTTGCAGGAAGCCATCTCCTCTTCGCTTTCCGGGAACCAGGTCTGGGTGACACACTTGCTCTCGGTGAAGAAGTTGAAGCCGTCGCGGCCCATGACGTGCAGGTCACCGAAGAACGACTGCTTGTGGCCGGTGAAACCGAAGATGCCCAGCGGCACCGGGATGCCCACGTTCACCCCCACCATGCCCGCCTGGGTACGCTGGGCAAACTGGCGCGCGAAGTAGCCGTTCTGGGTGTAGATCACCGAGCCGTTGCCAAAGGGGCTGTTGTTCATCAGGGTGATGCCTTCCTCGAAGTCCTCCACCCGCTTCACGCACAGCACCGGGCCGAATATCTCCTCGCGGCCGCAGGCCATCTCCTCGGTCACGTGGTCGATGATGGTGGGGCCCACCCAGAAGCCGTTCTCGCAGCCCTCGGGAGGCTTGGGGTCGCGGCCGTCCAGCACGATGGTGGCTCCTTCCTGCTCGGCCTTGTCGATCCAGCCCCGCACGAATTGTTTATGGCCTTCGTTGACCACCGGGCCCATTCCGGTTTCGGGCAGCCAGGCCTTGCCCAGGCTGATCTGGGCGGCCTCCGTCTTGAGCAAATCCACCAACTCATCGGCTATGGCCTCTTCCACCACGATCACCGGCAGGGCCATGCAGCGTTGCCCGGCGCAGCCTGTGAAGGCGTTCATGATCCCGCTGGCGGTGCGCTCAAGCTTGCAGTCCCGAAGCACCAGAGCGTGGTTCTTGGCCTCGCAAAGGGCTTGCACCCGCTTTCCGTGGGACGCGGCGGTGGAATAGATGTGCAGCCCCACCTTGGTGGAGCCCACAAAGGTGATGCCCTTGATGTCCGGGTGCCGGAGCAGCAACTCGGCCTGGTCGCGCCCCGCGGTGACAACGTTGATCACCCCATCGGGTATACCCGCCTCTTGCCACAGTTCCATAATGCGCATGGCGGACTGGGGTACGAAGCTGGCGACCTTGAGCACCATGCAGTTGCCCGTGGCCACGCAGATTGGGGTCATCCAGCCGTGGGGAATCATCGCCGGGAAGTTCCATGGAGGAATGCCCGCGAACACTCCGACGGGCTCTCGGTACAGGGCAGTGTCATAGCCATCGGAAACCTGCATAAGGGCCTCACCTTTCATCAGATGGGGTGCCCCGCAGGCGAACTCCACCACCTCGGTGACCTTTAGCACATCGCCCATGGCTTCCTGGTATTTTTTGCCCATCTCTCGGGCCAGCAGAACGGTCAACTCGTCCAGGTGCTCGTCCAGTAGGGCCTTCATATTGAACAGCACCTGTACCCGCTTGCTGACAGGAGTCGTGGACCACTCCGGGTAGGCAGCCAGCGCCGCCTGCACCGCGTCTTCCACTTCGTCGGTGGTGCATTGGGGCGCCAGGGCGATGACCGCGCCGGTGGAGGGGTTGTAGCAGGGCATGTACTTGTCGGTGGTCGATTCCTTCCAATGGCCGCCAGCGTGATACTTGAGCTTGATCGGCGCCTCGCCACTGATGGGGTCAAGCCCAATCCCTTTGTCAATTAAGTAATATCGCTCATGTTGCTGGTCCGACATGTGAGTCTCCTCTTGTGTATGCGGAGCCGCCACTCCAAGGGGCCGACCTGATTCTACGCGCCAGGCAAAGGCTGTTCAACCTGAGGGGATGCGGCACAAAGCAATGTATCAGGTTCGTGTGGGCAGTTACCGTCTGGTTTTGTCGATTTTAGTCTAATGATCCCAAATCGGTCTATCCGGTCACCCCTGGCCCCCGTCCTAGAGGAAAGCAACCCAGGACGTAACTTTCCAACTCGCACTGCCAGCCGTTGGATGCAATCTACTGAGCATATCCGTAATAGCCGGTCAAATGGGGTCATTTGGGCTTGCCGGTCGGTTCCTGGAGCTCGGGGCGTGCCTCATAAAAGATATGCCCCCGGCCGGGCCCCAAGGGGCCCAACCGGGAGCACTAGACAAGACAAGCTAAATATTCAAATGCTTGTACTTGGGTAGCAGGTTGAAGGCCGGCTTCAAGGCGTCGCGCCGGAAGGGCTCGGCCAGGACCTTCTCGCCGCCCTCCAGGATGGCGTTGATCACCACCGGCTTGCCGCAGGAAACGGCTTCCTTGATGGCGTCGCCCACCTGGTCCGGGTGGTCCAGCTTCATGCCCACCGCGCCCATGTCCTCGGCCAGCTGGGCGTAGTCCGGGTTGGTGGGCAGGTTGGCGCCCACGAAGCGGTTGTTGTAGTAGTCGATCTGGTTCTTCTTCTCCGCGCCCCACTCGAAGTTGTTGGCCACGATGGCGATCACCGGGATGTTCTCGCGCACCGCGGTCATCACTTCGGCGATACCGCTGATGCCGTAGGCGCCGTCACCTTGGAAGGCCACCACCGGCGCCTCGGGGTTGGCCATCTTGGCCCCCATGGCCGCGCCGTAGGCAAAGCCGCAGTTGCCCCAGCTCAGGGCGCTGATGTGCTGGCGCACGCCATTGAACTTCAGGTAGCCGTTGATGATCGAGGAGTTGTTGCCGATGTCCGTGGCCACGATGGCGTTCTTGGGCAGCGCCTTGGTCCACTCGGCGTGGAAGCGCCGCGGATGCATGGGCGCCGACTGGCTGGAAGAGCTCCACTCGCCCAGCTCCTGGTCCCATACCGCCTTTTCCTGGGCCACGTCGTCGATGCGCGCCTGGTTGCGGCCCAGGTCCGGGGAAAGCTCCTTGACCCGGCCCAGCAGCAGGCCGGTGAACTCCTTGACGTCGCCGCAGGAGTACACGTCGGCCTTTTTGGCCACCCCCAGCACCGCCACGTTGGTGTCGCACTGGATCAGCTTGGCGTTCTCGGGCCAGTAGGTGATGTCGTACTGGGGCAAGGTGCCGAATGGTCCCAAGCGGGTGCCCAGGGCGATCACCAGGTCGGCCTTGGCCAGGGTGCGCATGGCCGCCTTGGAGCCGCAGTAGCCGATGGGCCCGCAGGCCAGCTCATGATCCGCCGGGAAGGTGTCGTTGTGCAGGTAGCTGTTGACCACCGGCGCGCTGAGATACTCGGCCAGGGCGGTCACCTCGGCCAGGGCGTCGCTCTGGCTCACCCCGCCGCCCGAGACGATGACCGGGTACTTGGCCTGCAGGGCCAGCTTGGCCGCCTCCTCCAGGTCTTCCATGGAGCCGGCGCCGCGCCTGATCAGCGGAGTGCGGTAGATCTCGTCGTTCACCTCGCCGTAGAAGTAGTCGCGGGGGATGTTGAGGTGGCTGGGGCCGTTGAAATTCTTAGCCATGTAAAAGGCCCGGCGGCCCAGCTCGGCCATGCGCTCGGCCCGGTTCACCCGCACCTGGTACACCGTCTGGGCCTGGAACATGGGCATCTGGTCCAGTTCCTGGAAGCCGCCGGTGCCGATGCCCATGCTGCCCGTCTCCGGGGCGATGGCCACCACCGGGCTGTGGGCCCAGTAGGCCGCGGTGATCGCCGAGACGAAGTTGGCCGCGCCGGGGCCGTTCTGGGCGATGCAGGCCTGGGGCATACCGGTGACCCGGGCCAGGCCGTCGGCCGCGTGGGCCGCGGCCTGCTCGTGGGCCACGGGTATGAAACGGATGCCCGCGTCCGGGAAAAGGTCCAGGGCGTCCATGAACGCGCTGCCCACAATGCCGAATACGTACTTCACGCCCTCCGCGGCCATGGTTTCAACCAGCGCCTCGCTGGGGGTCATCTTTTGTTTGCTCATCTCATCCACTCCTTGGATTGTGCGGTTACAACAAGTTTATTGAGCCGTCAGCCAGGCGTACCGGCCGGCCGCATTAAGATTTGGTTGAATCAAATGCACTGTCTGTTGGGCTATGGCCAATTCCTCGTCGGTGGGAATCACCAAAAGTTTCACCGCCGCCCCGGGAGCCTGAATCTCACGCAGGCCTTTCCCCGGGGCGTCGTTAAGGGAGTCGTCCAGATCGATGCCCAAGAATTCCAGCCCCTGACAAGCCAGGCGCCGGATCAGGGGCGAGTTTTCGCCTATGCCCGCGGTGAACACCACGGCATCCAGCCCGCCCAGGACGGCGGCATAGCTGCCAAGGTACTTCTTGATGCGGTAGGCAAAAATCTGGAGGGCTTGCAGGGCATGGTGATCGCCTTGGTCCATGGCCTCCACGATGTCGCGCAGATCGCCGGAGGCCACCCCGGACAGGGCCGCCAGACCGGACTGCTTGTTCAGCAAGTCGTTGACTTGCGCGGGGGTGATACCGTGGCGCTCCTGCAGGTACACGATGATGGCCGGGTCCAGATCGCCGCAGCGGGTGCCCATCATCAGGCCCTCCAGGGGGGTGAAGCCCATGCTGGTGTCCAAGCTGCGGCCGCCGGTTATCGCCGCCATGCTGCAGCCGTTGCCCAAGTGGCAGGTGACTACCCGCCGGGACTCCGGTGGGCCTGGCAGGTGTTCGAGGGCCTGCAGGTAAACGTATTGGTGGCTGGTGCCGTGGAAGCCGTAGCGGCGGATCTTGTCCCTTTCATATAGCTCCCTGGGCAGGGGGTAGAGATAGGCCACCGGCGGCATCTTGGCGTGAAAGGCGGTGTCGAACACCACCACGTGAACCGCATGGGGCAGCGAAAGCTCGGCCGCTTCGATGCCGGCCAAGCCATGCGGGTTGTGCAAGGGGGCCAGAGCGGACCAGCGGCGAATGATGTTCGTGGTGTTCTCGTTGAGCAGCACCGGCTGGGTGACGGAATCGCCGCCATGCACCACCCGATGACCCACCGCGCCGATCTGGGCTAGGGAGGATAGTACCCCCTCCTCGGGGTCCACCAGGCGGGCGAGGAGCAGTTCCACCGCCCGCCTGATGTCCGTCACTTGAATCGGGCGGCAAAGCGTAGCCTGGCCGGAGGCCCACAAGTGCAAGGTGGTGCCGTCTTGCCCCACCCGCTCCACCAGGCCCTTGGCCAGAACCCGGAAGCCTTCGGAGTCAAAACAGGTCAGTTTCACCGAGGAACTGCCCGCGTTGATCACCAGAACAATCATCCGACCGAATCTCCCACCTCGCGTGTCACCCCTAGAGAGCCACGGTGTCCGAGGCGGGCACGTAGCTGGCCGCCGGGTCGACCTTGGCCTCAACCACCACCGGGCCGTCCTGCTTGTGGGCCTCGCGCAGGGCGTCCTCCAGGCCGGAGAAGCTGTCCACCCGCATGCCCACGGCGCCCAGGCCCTCGGCGGTCTTGGCGAAGTTCACCTCGGCGAAGTCCACTCCTATCTTCTTGTCCCCCATGTTGTCGCGCACCATGCCCAGCCCGCAGTTGTTGGAGACCACGAACACAACCGGCACGTTGTGTTGGACGCAGGAGGCCACTACGTCGATGGTCATCAGGAAGCCACCATCGCCGGCCAGGCAGGTGACCCTCTTCTCGGGCAGGGCCAGCTTGGCCGCCGCCGCCGCGGGACCGCCCCAACCCATGCCGCCCACGCCGCCGGGCACCAGGATGTGGTTGGGGTGGCGGATGCGCAGGCTGTTGGTGTTCCAGATGCGGTTGCTGCCGGCGTCCAGGCTGACCACGTCGTCGGGACCCAGGAATTTCTGCACCGCAGCCACCACGTCGGTGTGGTGCAAGGTTCCCGGCGCGGAAGGCAGACGGGGCGGATCGTTATAACCGGTATCCTCGCGCAGCTTATCGATGACCGCCTGACGCTTCGGCTTTTTGTCGGCGGGCAGGTTTTGCGCTTGCAGGTAGGCCACCACGTCGCGCACATCGCCCTGGATGGCCAGATCGACGGGGTAGACCCACCCCGCGTTGCGGGGATCGATATCCACCTGCACGATCTTCTGGTCGCCCGGACGGATCATCTTTGGATCGCGGAAGCGGGTGTAGTCCGGGCCCATGCTGGCGCCCAGGATGAGCACCAAGTCGGCCTTGGCCAGCATGCGGTTGGCGGTGGGGTTGCCCCAGGTGCCCAACATGCCGCAGGCCACCGGAGACAGCTCGTCCACCGTGCCTTTGCCGTTGTAGCTGGTCACCACCGCGCATCCCAGCTTTTCGGCCAACTCTTGCAGATCGGCGCCAATGCGGGCGTCGTACACCCCCTGGCCCGAAACGATGACCGGCTGCTCGGCCTCGATCAGCATCTGGGCCAGCTTGGCCAGGGACTCGGGGTCCGGCTTGGCGGGGCTGTAGGCCCAATAACCGTCCGGCGGGTAGAGCCGGGCCCGAGGCTCGGCGGGCATTTCCTCTTTGATGATGGTCGATTTCATGATTACCGCCGCCGGGCCCATGCGGGGAGTGGAGGCGTGCTTGTAGGCCATTTGGAAGCCGTACACCGCCGCCTCGGGCTCGGTGGCGTAGGTGCAATACTTGGTGATGGCCTTGAGGCTCTGCTGGATGTCGGCTCCGCCGTAATCGCCGGTCATGGTCTGGTACACGCCGTACTGGCCAAAGCCATCGTAGTCCGAGGTCTCGGTGAGCAACACCATGGGGGAGCCGGAGAAAAGGGCCTCCAGCACACCGAAGGAACCCGTGGTGGAGACCCAGGGGCCCTGCCCCATGAACACGCCGGGCTTGCCGGTGAGCCGGCCGGTAACCTGGGCCATCACCGAGGCCACCTGCTCGCTGCGGGTGAGGAAGACGTCTATTTCCTTGCGGCGCTCATAGAAGGCCGGCAAGGTCCAGGTCACTCCCAGCCCTGGGAGGGTGAAAACCCTTTTGACCCCCGCCTTGATAACATTGTCGACCACAAAATCGCGCGTCATTTGAGGCGCCGCCTTAAGCGGTGAAGTTGCCATAACTTGATTTCTCCTATGCTAATAGACTCTTATATGAATAGGAGCCCTGGTGTAACCTGCTGTGAGATGGTTATCGGTTGCCTCGCCTTATTTGATGCTGGCCAGGAACCTGTCCCGAGCCTTGTCGATATGATCGATGACAAAGCGTTCCAGCTTGTCGGGATCGGTTTGCGGGTTGTCGAACATATCCATTATCTTCACATGGTTCGCCAAATGACTGTCAAAGTCATCATCCTGATGGGGGAAAACCATGCGATGCCTATAACTGTGCAGTCGCAACATGCGCAGCAAGGCCGAGAGCAGCCCCAGCCCGCAGGCATTTATGAATGTGCTGTGGAACTTGTTATGGGACGCCCAAAAGCCATCGTGATCTTGACTCTCCGTGGCGACGCGCATCTGTTGGAGGGCCTTTCTCAAGGCCACCCTATCTTTCTCGTCCATGTTTAGGAAGGCGTATTTGGCGGCCAGGCCCTCCAACGGAGCACGCACGATGTGGCTTTCCTCGATGTCCTTTTTGGTGATTACCTTGACCACGGTGCCCTTGCGGGGCACGATGTCCACAAGCCCCATCTTCTCCAGGTCTCGGATGGCCTCGCGGATGGGCGAGCGGCTGACCCCGAATTTCTTTTCCAGGTCCCGCTCCACCAACTTCTCTCCACCGGCCAATTCGCCGTTGACGATCGCCTCCTTGAGGAGACTGGTCAACTGCTGTCCGATGGCCTTAGGCCTAAAGTCCATATCATCTATGAACCGGGAGGACATGCTATCCTTACTCCTAGGACTAAGTAATAATACGTATATACATACAATCGCAGAGCAGACCTTACCAACATCAATTCACAAAACCAAAGTATTTTGGGAAAAACATCGTTATTTCTGGTACATATGTAACCAGCAACAACACGACTACCTCGGCCAACAGGAAAGGCATTATCCCTATACTAACCTTAGTGAGAGTTGTCTTGCAGATGCCGCACACCGCAAACAGCACCAAGCCAAAAGGCGGCGTGGCCAGCCCAATGGTGAGATTAACGCACATTATGAGCCCGAAATGGATGGGGTCCACGCCCATCTTGTAAGCTACCGGCGCCATTAACGGACCCAGCACTATAATGGCGAATCCCATGTCCAAAAACATGCCCACGACCAGTAGGATCGCGTTGACAATCAGCAAGAAAATAATCTTGTCGTCCGTGATTGCCAAGAACATCGAGGCCACATGCTCCACTAGATTGTAGTAGGTCACCAACCAACTGAAGCTCTTGGCACAAGCCAGCAGGAACATGAGCATGGCCGTGGACCTAACAGTGTGCTTTAGGATGGGAGCCAAATCCTTCAACTTGAGGGTCCGGTAATAGATAAAGCCAACGAATAGGCCATAGAGCACGGCGATGGCCGAAGCCTGGGTAGGGCTGAAAAATCCGCCCAGGATGCCACCCATAATGATGACCGGCATGAGCAGGGCCGGCACGCCACGGGCCACTGCCAAGAGTAGGTTCGTGACCCCAATGAAGGGGATACGCTCGCCGTAGCCCTTGCGCACCGCCACCAAATAGGCGGCGGCCATTAGGGCCAGGCCCACCAGTATGCCCGGCACCATTCCGCCCAAGAACAGACCGGCGATGGACACGTTCATCACCGAGGCGTAGATGAGCATGGGGATGCTGGGCGGGATGATGGGCCCGATGACCGAACTGGCGGCGGTGACCGCAGCGCTGTAGGTCTCGCCATAGCCCTGCTTATTCATGGCCGGGATCATGATGCTGCCGATGGCCACGGTATCCGACACGGCGGAACCTGTGATGCCGGCGAAAAGCATGCTGGCCACGATGTTGGTGTGGGCTAGTCCGCCGCGCATGAAGCCTACCAGGGCCGAGGCAAGGTTCATGAGCTTGTCGGTAATTTGAGCGCGATTCATCACCTCGCCGGTCATGATGAAGAAGGGAATGGCCAACAGCAGCGGATCCTCCATGCTGGCCACCATCTTCTGCGGAATTTGCATGAAAAGTCGAGGATCGCCCATTTGGTAGTAGACAAATATGGTCGTCAACACCAGGCAGAACGCGACGGGTACCCCGATCAACATCATCGGGAAGAACGTGGAAAATATCAGTGCGACCATGGTTTCACTTCTCCTGCCGTACGGGGAACCTTAATCCGGTTGCGCATTCAATTCTTTTTTTCTGGGGTCGGGCAACACGTAGGCGATACTGAAAATGCCCAGAATCAGCCCCGCCACGGGCACCGCGAAATAGTACCAAGACATGTTTATGTCCAAATAAAGGGATGATTGGGATTTGCCGACAAACCTGGCGAGTTGCGTACCATATTGCACCATCACCCAAACGACGACCAAGGCGAGCAGCGCATGGAGCACCTTAAACCCGTATTGGACCGGAGAAGAAAAGCGCTCTGTGATGGTGTCTACACCGATATGCCCACCGTATCGGGCGATGACCCCCGCGCCCAGCAGGGCGACCCAAATGAACAGTAGGGTGTTGACCTCTTCGGTCCAGGGGATGGATTCGCCCACAAAGTGATCGAAAAACATGCCCAAGGTGGTGTTAAACAACAGCAGCCCGGCCAGTAAGATCACTACGGCATAGGTTGCTTTTTCCAGGTAGTCCAACGCCGTATGAAAAGAGGATAAAAACTTTTGCATGGTCAGGCTCCCTGTTATCGAACTAAGTGGTTCGGCGGCCGGCCCTGCCCCCGTGGACCGGCCGCCGCATAAAGCCTACTTAATGTTCAATTGGGTCTGTATTTCCTGGGCCAGCTCTTCCTCGGCCTTTTTGGAAGCGGCGAAGATCTTGTCTACCCACTTCTGACCGTTCTCGCCGATCTTGCGGACGGTGAAGTCAATATAGGGCTTCTGGCCCAACTTCTTGAATTCCTCAAGCTGCGCATCAGTGGGATAGTAAAATTTGCATCCCTGTTTCTTGAGTGCCTCCACCACAGCGATCTCGGTGGCGTAAGAATAGGAATTCATAACTTCGCGGCAGATGTCGGCGCCGCGCAGAATAATTTTTTGATATTCCGGGGAAAGCGACCGGAAGAATTTCTCGTTGATCATCAGGGGGTGCAGGTTGTAGCTGTGCCGGGTCATGGTGATGTTCTTGCAAACCTCGTACAGCTTGACCGAGTACATGGAGTATAGTTCGGTTTCGCAGGCCTGGGCCATACCGGTCTGCAAGGCGGTGTAGAGTTCCTTCCAGTTCACGGTTACCGTACGGGCCCCATAGGCGCGGAACATGGCCAGTAAACCGGGGTTTTCGGGCACACGAACCTTCATCCCCTTTAGGTCGGCAACGCTCTTGACCAGCTTATCCTTAGTATAAAGATTTCGATAACCGGAGCCTTCGGGCCAAATCAGCACCCTGAGCCCAGTGTTCTTGAGAAACAGTTCGGTCAGTTCCTTGCCCACCGGTCCGGCCATGACCTTCCAGGCCACGCGGTTGTCTTTGAACAAATAGGGAATTTGGGTGACCGCCACTTCCGGCGCAAAGGGAACCATAATCGAGGTGTACGTGCCGACCATTTGGATGACACCGGTTTGGCACTGCTCGATCATTGCCCTGACGCCGCCCAGAGAGTAGTTGGGATGTATCTCGAAGGTTATGCCTCCGTTGGTAGCGGCTTCCACGTAGTTGGCAAAGGCCAAAACGCCGGCGGTGCGGCCCGCACCGGGCATGCGCATTTCGCCTTCTGAACCGTGTCCCAGTCTGATGACTATCGGTTTGTCCGCGGCCGCAGCCGCACCCACTAGGGCAAGCACCAGCAGCCCCGCCAAGAGCAAAGCAACTATTGATCGTTTCATATCTTCTCCTCCTCAGTTAAAAACCTGGTCGCCTGCGGCAACCTTTCTAAGACTCGTTTTGCGGCCTTTCCGAAAAAAGGATGTCCATGACCACTTTTTTGACCTTGAGCAATTTGAGATCGCGCTCGCGCAGGACCTCGGTGGTATCGCGCCCGGCGTAATCGAAAAAGCCACGTCCGGTTTTCACCCCGTAGTGACCTTGGGCCACCAGCTCCTGGAGAATGGCCGGGGCCTCTTGGCGCTCCTCCTCACTCAGAGGCGCTTCTTGGATGCCCGAGAGCACCATGTCCAATCCCGCGTAGTCGTAACGGGCCACCGCTCCCAGCACGGGCAGACGGATGCCGATGCTGGCCCGCACGGCGCGGTCGATCTCCCGGGGATCGGCCACCTCCTGGCCCAGCAAATGAAAAACCTCGCGCCCCATGGCCCGTTGAAAACGATTGACGATAAAACCGGGCACGAACTTTTTGAGCGCCACGCAGACCATGCCCAAGCTTTCGAACAGCGCCTTTACCCGCATTACCTCCGGCTGGGGCGTGCGCGGAGCACCCACCACCTCCACCAGGGGGATGATGTAGGGAGGCGTGAAGAAATGGGTCATCATGAAACGTTGGTTCAAAGCGGGGGGAATGAGCTCAAAGGCGTTAAGAAAGGAGGTGTTGCTGCTAACCAAGGTATGCGGCCCCAAATGAGGCGCCAGAGTGGCAAACAACTCCCGCTTTACCTCCCTTTTTTCAATAACCGCCTCTACCACCAGGTCCGATCGGCCAACCGCCTCTTGCCAGCTCTCCGAGGTGTCCACCAGGTCCAAAACCTGGGAGGGGGTTCGGCCCGCCGCATCGGCGAGGCCGAGGTGCTCCAGGTGTGAAGCCATAAGGTCGCGGGCTTTTAGCAGTTGCGCAGCCTGATGATCCGCCAGGCATACCCGGTGACCACCCAAAGCCAAGAGCATGGCAATGCCGTGGCCCATGGTGCCGGCCCCGATCACGGTGGCCGTGTATTTTACTTGGCTTAGGCTTGCGTCCCGCATACTCGCCTAGGGTCCTTTCCAACTAGTACATAACCGCGCCCGCCGAGACGTTGATGTCCTGGCCGGTCACGGCCCGTGCATCGGGAAGGCATAAAAACGCCACCACTCCGGCCACGTCCTCGGGATCCACCAGTGTCTGCAGCGGCGAGGCGGCGGCCTTTTTTTGGCGCAACTGCTCCACGCTCTCGCCGGTGCGGCGGCTTACGGCTTGCAGAATTTGGTCTTGGCGAGGGCCGGCCACCGCGCCGGGGCATACCGCATTGACGCGCACTCCCCAGGGCCCGGCCTCGGCGGCCAGGGTCCTGGTGAGGCCTATAACGGCCATTTTGGAGGCGGCATAGGGGGTACGTTGCACCAAGGGGCGTTTGGCGCTGACTGAGCTGACGTTGACGATGCACCCCCCACGGTGCACCTTCATGATCGGCATCGCGTGCTTGCAGCAAAGGAAAACGCCCCGCAGGTTCACCGCCATGGTGTCTTCCCACTCCCCCAGGGTTATCTCTTCGATCGGAGCGGTGGGACCGGCTATGCCCGAGTTGTTAACCAGGATGTCCAGACGGTCTTGCAGGCCCAGGGCACGGGCCATCAGATTCTTGACCTGCTCCTCGCTGGAGACGTCGGCGGCGAAGACCTCAGCCGGTGCCCCTCCCTCTTCGGCGATGAATTGGGCGGTTTCGTGGCAGCCGGTTAGGTTCACGTCACCCAAAACCAGGTGAGCCCCCTCCGCAGCCAGGCGCAGCGCAATGGCCCGGCCTATACCCTGACCTCCGCCGGTGACCACGGCCACCTGCCCGGACAAGGGGCCCGTTTGATCGACAAGTGGCGTGGCTGCAGGGCTCATGGTCTTTTTACTCGCCTTTCGGGGCTAGCCGCCGGCCCACTGGGGTTGCCAGGGCACGGGGGAAAGACAGTCAATGTCGGTCATCACTTCCACCAGGCTGGGGCGGCCCGAGGCCAGGGCTTCGGTGATGGCCGGACCGATGCGCGCGGGGTCCTCCACCCGTTCACCTTCGCAACCCATCTCCCGGGCTACTTGGGCCAAGTTGACCTTGTGGAATAGATACTGGTCTTCCTTTCGGCCCGGATGCTGGCCATAGGCGCCGCGGATGCCCCGCAGGCACTGGCCGTAGCCTCCGTTGTTGTTGACCAGCACCACCACCGGGATATTCCAGCGAGCCGCGGTCTCCAACTCGGAGAGGTGGTAATAGAGGCCGCCGTCGCCGGTGAAGCAAACCACCGGCCGCTCCGGAGCCCCGCACTTGACTCCCAGGGAGGCCGGGAAGGCCCAACCCAGGGAACCGCCCGTGGCCCGGATATAGCGCTGGCCCGGCTTGGCCAGCTCGATCATGGTCCCGCTCCAAATGGCCGAGTTGCCAGTGCAGGAAACCAGGATGGCGTTTTCGGGCAGGGCCTTGGTAACCTCGCGGCACAGGCGTTCAGGGCGGATGGGCCGGGCGTCGGAACTCATCAAGAGCTCCACCTCCGCCCGCCAAGCCCGCACCAACTCCGCCGCGCGGCGGCTCCAATCGGTTTCTCCACGTTGGGGTTTCACCGTCTGGGCCAGCAGGCCCACGGCCACCTTGGCGTCACCGATCAACGAACAGAGATTGGGGTAGTTCACCCCCACCTGAGCGGGCTCGATGTTCACCTCGATGACCTGGGTGCCCGACCTGGGGATGCTCCACATGTTGGTCACCTGGTCGCCGGTGCCCGAGCCCACGAATAGCACCAGGTCTGCCTCGGAGACGCATTGGTTGGCGCACCAGCGGCTGTAGGTGCCCACCGGCCCCAGGCAGAGGGGATGCCCAGGGGGCACCATCCCGTTGCCGTCCACCGCGTAGGCGATGGGCATGGCCAGCTTCTCGGCCAGGGCCAGTATCTCGGGGCCCGCTTCAGAGATCACCGCCCCGCTGCCGGCCACAATCACCGGGTGCTCGGCCTTTTCGAGTGCCTCGACCGCCTTTTCCACGTCTGCCGCGGCCGGCGCGGGGCGCTCGGCCGGATAAGCTGCATAGCGCTCCTCGCAGACCATAGACAACTCGCCGGCTGCGCGCTCCAACTCGTCGCCCAGGATGCCGTACACGTCGATATGGGCCGGGCCGGGGCAACCGGTGGTGGCCTCGCGGAAGGCCTGGCGCAGCAGGAGGGGGAGTTGGCTAAGGGTGTTTACCTCCACGTTATATTTGGTCACCGGCTCATAATAGGGGCGGTGATAGACCTCCTGGTAGGCGTTGCGATAGCGGTGGGACACTTGCTTCTGCCCGGTGATGGCCACCACCGGCGAGTGGGCCAGCCAGGGCTCCTGCAGGCCGGCGGCCATGTTGCCCGCGCCCACCGACTGGGCCATGCACACCGCCGGCTTGCCGGTGGCCCGGGCCATACCGTCGGCCATGTAGACGGCCGACTTCTCGGCGTGGGTCACAATTCGCTTGATCCCCAGCTCCTCCAAGCGGATCAGGGTCTGCCGCAGGACGGCTTCCACATAAAAGACATGGGTGATTCCATAGCCTTTAATGGCCTCAGCCAGGATTTGGGCTCCATTCGCTTGGTTGGAGGACTCCATACTGACTTTCTCGCAAAAATTTTGTTTGATAGTGGTTTTACAGTGTGCTATGGTCGACCATAACAGCAATTGCAAACGCGTGTCAAGCCAATTCGGCCGCTGGAGGCAAAAAGGTTAACTAGTGAATATTTGGGGTAAAACCTTTTGGCGCCAATCATGGAGCCCACTGGCGGCTGCCTTTACCTTTCCCCTTACATGCCCGGCGATGATAGCCGGCGAGCCCTTCCTATCTAAAGGTCTGGCATCAGGGCCGGACCGCAACGATTCATAGACGGCCGTAATTCAGGAGGAACTGAAGTGTCTGATGTCAAAACTCGCGACAAGATGGTGGATGTGTTCATCCAAGCTGGAATCAAACAAATCTTTACATTCCCTGGTTTGGGAATCACCTGGCTGGCCCCGGCCTTCTATGAGCGTCGCGATGAAATCCAGGTTATTTTGGGCCGCAGCGAACAATCGGCTTCCATCATGGCCCAAGCCTACGGCCGAATAAAGGACGCACCCGGCGTGTTTATGGGCCAAGGCCCCTGGGCGGTGACCACCGGCGCCTTTGGCTGCCTGGAGGCCTTCTTCTCCGGCACCCCCATGATGTTCCTTGCCTGCACCTCCGATTACAACGGCATGGGCGCCTACGGAGTTTATCAGTCCATGACCGGTGACTACGGCGCAGGCGACGCCAAGGCCTCCATCTCCCATCTTTGCAAGTACTCCAGCTTGGCCACCCGCCCCGACGAGGCTATCTTCGGCATGCAGATGGCCCTCAAGCATTGCAACACCCCCCGCAAGGGCGTGGGCGCCCTGATCTTCCGAACCGATTTCGTGCGCGAGGACTACCCGGCGGTGCTCAAGAGCACGGTCTACGACACCACCAACTACCTGCTCTACACCCCGCCCTCCCCCAACCAGGAGGCCATGGACAAGCTGGCCGAGATGATCAACCAGGCCAAGCGCCCGGTGGTGCTGGCCGGTTTCGGCGCACGCCAGGCCGGGGCGGGCGAGGCCCTGTTCAAGCTGGCCAACGAGGTGGGCCTGGGCGTGGTCACCAGCACCAACGGCAAGAGCATCATCGATGAGACCTCGGCGGTGTGCGCCGGCACCATGGGCTCCTTCGGCGGCACCAAGGCCTCGCACCGGCTCCTAGCCGAGTCGGACATGGTGCTCATCCTGGGAGCCAGCCTGGGGGCCGACTACACCCGCTTCCGCGACCCAGGCATGATCCGCCCGGGCAGCCAGAAGTTGGTGCAGGTGGACATCGACCCGCGCAACGCCTCCTGGGTGGTGCCGGTGGATCTGCCTATTACCGGCGATTGCAAGGACGTGGTGGAGTACCTGCTGGCCAAGAAGCTGGACAGCTCCAATAAAGAGGCCCGCATGAACTGGATCACCAAGCTCAAGGAGCGCAACAAATACGACGAAGTTCGCACCTTCAACAACGCGCCGGGCAAGGTGCACTACGCTGACGTATACAACGCCCTGAACCGCTATATGACCGCCGATGACCTGCTGGTGACCGATGCGGGCAACAACAGCATCTGGTGCAAACACATCATCCGCTGCCGCTACCCCAACCATTACATCACCCCAGGCGGCACAGGGGCCATGGGCTGGGGCGCGCCGGCTGCAGTGGGCGTGAAGTTCGCCTGCCCGGACAAGCGGGTGACCATGGTGGCCGGCGACGGCGGCTTCATGATGACCCACGACGCAGTGGCCACCGCGGTGCAGTTCAATCAGCCCATCACCTTCGTAGTACTCAACAACTCGGGCCTGGGCATGGTGCGCGACAACCAGCTCAACAACATGGTCTACTGCAACTTCGGCTACATCAACTTCTCCGAGATGGCTCGCGGCATGGGCGCCGAGGCGATGCAGGTTGATTCGAGCGACACCTTCATGGACGCGCTCAAGGCCTCCCACGACAGCAATAAGGTCACGGTAATTGAGGTGGCTCTGGACCCCGAGGCGCGGCATGGCGACGCCACGGACATGGGCTCCCTTTTCTAAGCGGAGGGGGATAGCAAATGAGCAGCGATAGACCGGTAGCCCTGGTGGCCGGCGGAGCCAACAACATAGGCGCAGCCACTGCACGCCTCATGGCCGAGGACCATTTCGTGGTGGTTGCCGATATGGGAGACCCCACGGCGGTGGTGCATGAGCTGGGACCGGAGCGGGCGATGGGCCTACGCGGCGACATCAGCAACTATGACGACTGCCGAGCCTGGGTGGACGAGGCCGAAAAGCATGGCCCCCTCAAAAGCCTAATCAACACCGTGGGCATTAGCTCGCCCGGCGAGTTCGTGGAAAACCTTGACCTGGACGAATGGGACCGGGTGCTCAAGGTGAACCTGACCGGCAGCTTCTACCTATCGCGAGCGGCTATCCCGGCCCTGAAGCGTTCGGGCTTCTCCGACAAGTCAATCGTGCTCATCTCCTCCCGCTCGGGCAAGGGCGGCACCGCCAGCCTTGGCTCTACCAAGATGTCCAAGGCCCACTATTGCTGCTCCAAGGCCGGGGTGATCTGCCTGGTCAAGTGCCTGGCCTACGAGCTGAGCGAAGATCAGATACGGGTAAACAGCGTGGCCCCGGGCCCCATCAAGAGCCTCAATCCCGATGGTCGCCCGGGGGCCACCATCAACCCGGACTTCTGGGAGAGCATCGCCCAGAGGGTGCCACTCAAGCGCATGGGTGAACCTGAAGACATAGCCAATGCCTGCCGCTTCCTTTGCTCGGACCAGGCCCGCTTCATAACCGGGCACACCATGGACGTCAACGGTGGCACCCTTATGGATTGAGGACCCGGAGCACAACACATGAAAGCAGTGATTTGTTCGCGGAAGCAGGGCCTGGTCTTCACCGAGGTGCCCACACCCCAGGCGGGCCCGGGCGAGGTGGTGGTCCGCGTGGCTGACACCGGAGTCTGCGGCTCTGACATATCGTTCATCAAGAAGGGCTTTTTTGAAGAAGGCTACATCCTGGGGCACGAGATAAGCGCGGTGGTGCACCAGGTGGGTCAAGGGGTGGAGGGTATAGAGCCCGGCCAGCGGGTGATGATGCGGCCCACCTTTTGCGGCCAATGCGCTTTTTGCACCAGCGGCAAGCCCCACTTTTGCTCGGAGTACCGCCGCCTGCTGGGGGTGCGCGACCTGCCCGGCGGATTCGCGGAGTATGTGCGGGTGTTGCCGGGCATGCTCATCCCCATCCCCGAGGGGGTGGACTCGCGCAACGCGGCCCTGGCCGAGGTCTTCGCCTCGTCCTATCACGGCCTGAATTGCTCACAAGCCCAGGGCGGCTCGGCCCTGGTCATGGGCGGCGGGCCCATAGGTTTGGCCATGGTGGCCCTGCTCAAGCTGCACGGATTCGGCCCCATCCTGCTCAGCGAGCCGGTGGCGGCCAAGCGGGAAGTGGGCCTGGCCTTCGGGGCCGACGCGGCGGTGGACCCCTTGCGGGAAAACCTGGGCTACCACGTCTTCGACCTCACCCAGGATCGTGGATTTGACGCCGTCTTCGAGTGCTCGGGCATCGCAGACAACGTGCCCCTGGCCCTGGATTTCATCGCCGTGCAGGGGCGCATCACCGTGGTGAGCGTCATCAGCGACTTCGCCCGCATCCCCATGCGGCGCCTGACCTTCACCGAAGCCAAGCTCACCGCCTCCATCTCCAACACCCACGAGGAAAACAAGCAAATATTACAGTGGATGGCCCAAGGGCGCCTGGACGGCCGCCCCATGATCAGCGAGATCATCAGCCTGGAGGAGCTACCTCAGGTTTTTAACGAACGCATCCTGGCCGGCAAGTCGATCAAGACCCTGTTAAAAATCGGGCCCGAATTCTAGGGTCCGTGAGGAAAAGAAGACTATCGATGAGCGATAATAGAGAAGTGGTCCTAATAAGCGGCGCTGCCAGCAACATCGGTCTGGCCTGCGCCCAACGTTTCGCCCGCGACCACTTCGTGGTCTTGGCCGACCTGGGGGACGCTGGCCAACAGGCCCAGGCCATCGGCGGCAACGCCCTGGCGTTGCAAGGCGACGTGACCAACCCGGATGACTGCGCGCAGTGGGTGGCTCAGGCCCGCAATGAGGGCCCTTTGAAGGCCGTAGTGCATTCGGCGGGCATCACCAAACCGGCCAAGCCCATCGAACAAACCAGCTTGGAAGAATGGGAAAGCGTCATCCGGGTGAACCTAACCGGAGCCTTCAATATGTGCCGAGCAGCCATACCGGCCCTGCGGGAGTACGGACCGGGGGCGGCCATGGTGCTGGTCAGTTCCCGCGCCTCCAAAACCGGCTTCGCCGCCCTGGGGGCCAACTCCGGCGCCACCAAGGCCCACTACTGCGCCTCCAAGGCGGGAGTCAACTCGCTGACCAAGTCCCTGGCCGTGGAATTGGCGGTAGAGGGCATCCGGGTGAACTGCGTGGCGCCCGGCCCCATGGAAGGCACGATGATACCGCAGGCCCAATGGGGGACCTTGGCGGCCAAGGTGCCTCTGGGCCGCCTGGGAAAACCTGAGGAGATCGCCGAAGCCGCCTATTTCTTGTGTTCCCCAAAAGCCGCCTTTATCACCGGTCACATCCTGGACGTGAATGGCGGCACCCTTATGGACTAACTCCGCCACCGGCGGATAGGGAGGCAACGATATGCTCGCCGTGGTCAAGGACCTGCCCCAGGCCCAACGCGTGGCGGTAATGGAAGTGCCGGAGCCCAAACTCCAACCCGGCTGGGTGCTGGTCAAGGTGGAGCTGGCCGGCATTTGCGGCAGTGACCTGCACGCCTACCACTGGACTCCCGACTATCAGGAGCGTTTCGCCGGCATGCTGCCCGCCATCCTGGGCCACGAGTACACCGGCGTGGTGCAAGAGCTGGGGCCGGGGGTGGAGGACGTGGCCGTAGGCGACCGGGTGGTCTCGCGCACCCCCATCTCCTGCGGGCGCTGCCCCGCCTGTCTGGCCGGGCAAGAGGCCATTTGCGACCACCGGCGGCTTCTGGGAGTGCACTACGCGGGTGCCATGGCCCAATACGTGGCCGTGCCGGCGCGCAACTGCCACGTGCTGCCTCCAGATTACCCGGTGGAGCTGGCGGTATTGTCTGAGCCCATATCCATCGCCTTCAACGCGGTGCTCAAGTTGGGCAGCATGCAAGGGCGCAACGTCGCCATCATCGGCCCGGGACCCATCGGCTACCTGGTGGCCCTGCTGGCCGAGCTAGGTGGAGCCAACCGCATTTTCGTGCTGGGCCTGCCCAAGGATGAACCCCGCCTGGCCATCTTCCAGGAAAACCTGGCCCGGGTTAGCACCGCCACGAACCTGGACGAGATGCAGGACCTGATCAAAGAACGGACTAGGAGCGGAGGAGCCGACGCGGCGTTTGAGGTGAGTGGTGCGCCCGTGGGCCTGGACATAGGCCTGCGGCTGGTACGCAAACGGGGCACGGTGGTGCTCCTGGGCATTATCTCCTCTACGGCCCAGGTCAATACCAACCTGGCGGTGCGCACAGAAACCACCATCATTGGCTCACCCGCCGCCCCGGAGCGCACCTGGAGGCGCATGTTGGATTATCTGGCCAACCTTCCCGAGGCGAACCAGGCTTCCTTCATGCGGGCCATCGGTGAGACCTTGCCCCTGGAAAAGGCCGCGGAGGCTATCGAGCGCCTGGCCGCGGGACAGGGGTTCAAGACGGTTCTGCGCCCTTAGGCGCTCCGCTGAAGAAAAGGTGTAACTGCCGGCAACTAGGAGTTGTCTTAATTATCGTACAATCGTTTTCACTTGAATTCGCAATCGCCGCAAAACGGCCATTGCCGCATAACAGGAAATCTATCCTGATATGGCCATGCGCAAGCCAGCTAACCCAGTCCCTTTAGCGATGGAGGGGAACATGAGCAGGGGTAGTCCGATGGGCGGAACGCGATTTTTATTCCTGAAAGCAAAAGCTCCTCGCCCTGATTTTTCCGACCAAACCCACCCACATGATTTCCGCCGCACCGCGCCCAGGCGGCGGCTCGCCCTCTGGATTGCCCGGAACCGGTACCAGCTGCGCAAGAATAATTCCCAACCCGCCGGGTCGCCCGCGAAGTTTTGGCAGCTGGAAGCGGCCGGGCCGGCCCCAAACCTAGACCATCTAGCTTTTATTGATTGGTGAGGACTCGTGGTGGAAGACCTCCTGCTTAAAAACGCCATGCTTATCGATCCCTCCATGGGAATCAAGGGGCAACGAGACATTGTCATCACCAACGGCCACATAAAGACAGTGGCCACGGAGATTTCTACCGGCACCGCCCAACGGGTCATCGACGTCGAAGGTAAAATCGTCACCTCCGGCCTGATAGACCTGCACACCCACGTAGCCGACGGTCTCATACCCATCGGCTGCTCACCGGACGAATGCGGCGTCTACTCCGGAGTGACCACGGTCTGCGATGGTGGCAGCCTGGGCTGGGCCAATTTCCGGGGACTACCCAGATACATCACCCCCGCGGTCAAGACCGAGGTCCTTTCTTTCCTAAACCTCGCTTCCACAGGTCTGGCAGTCATGCCGGAGATCTGGGACCGACGCAACCTGGATCTGGCGTCCACCCTGGACACCATCCAGGAATTCCCTGAAACCATTAAGGGCCTCAAGGTGCGGGCCATCGGCGCCTTTGTGCGCAATCTGGGCCTGGAAGGCTTCAGCTTGGTCAAGGGATTGTCCCGCAAAGCTGGGCTGCCACTCATGGTGCATCTGGGTACGGAACCCGAAGAGGAGGTCGGCGAAACAGAACTGGCCGAGTTCACCAAGGGGATGCTCGGCATGTTGGAAGCGGGAGACATCCTGACCCACGTCTTCACCTGGAAAAGGGGTGGAGTGATCGATCAGGACGGTGTCATGCTGCACGAAGCCGAAGAAGCGAGGCGTCGTGGGGTGATTTTCGACGTGGCCAACGCTAAGACCAACTTCAGCTTTTCCATCGCCCGCAAGGCCATCGGGCGCGGCTTCCGCCCCTCATGCATCAGTACCGACCTGACCGGTGTGAACTTACAGTCGGTCCATAGCCTGCCGGTCAGCATGTCCAAATTCATGGCCGCCGGGCTGACCCTGGAAGAGGTGGTGGCCATGACCACCTGCAACCCCGCCCAGGTCATCAAGGAAAGCCACCGGAAGGGATGTCTGCGAGCCGGTTATCCAGCCGATCTAACCATATTGGAACTCAAGCAAGGCGAATTTAATTTTTCCGACGGCATCCAGGGTCGATCCTTCACGGGTGATTACCTGCTGGTGCCCAGGTTGACCATTAAGAAGGGGGTGTTGATAAAAGCCAACCCACAATTTCCGTAAACCGCAGGAAGGCCCATGATAAAAGGCCTCCGACGGAGTGGATGTGTCATTAGTCGATACCTAACAACACAAAAGCAAAGTAGAGGAGGGCGAAAGATGAATAAATTTTTTAAGGTCCTTTTATTGCAAACCATGATCGCGGCCCTGGTCTTGGGAACCTGGGGCAGTGCACTGGCCGCTTCCAATCCCCGCATGACCATCAAGATAGCCCAGTGCTGCCCGGCGGATCAGGCTTATGGAGTGTACGTGCACGGCCTGGCCAACGTGGTTGAGAGTAAATCAAAGGGCCAGATTAAAGTCGACACCCTGGACGGAGGGGTCCTGGGTGGCGAGCAGGACATGGCCCAAGCGGTACAGATCGGCACCATCCAGATGGCGGCGATCACCGGCAACAACGTAGCCCAACTGGCCCCTTCCTTGAACATCCTGGTGCTGCCCTACCTAAACGCCACCATGGAAGACGTGGTGGGCAAGGGCGGATTGCTGGCTCCCGGACCCTATTTCGACGAGTTGCGCAAACGCGTTCTCAAGGAGTCGGGCAGCCTGCTGCTAATGGGCGGCTACACCAACGGGTTCCGCTATTTCTTCACCAAGAACAGGTGCGTGCGAACCCTGGCCGATCTGCAGGGCCTAAAGATCAGGATCCCCAAGAACCCGGTAATGGAAGCCATGTGGAAGGCCCTGGGCGTTTCGCCCTACCCGGTGGCCTGGTCCGAGACCTTCACCGCGATCCAGCAAGGGGTGGTGGACGCCTTTGACAGTCCCTTGGATACCATTCTCAGGATGGGCTTTTACCAAGACATCAAGTACGTCATCGAAACGCACTACACGCCGCAAGCCGCCGTGCTGATCGTCAACAACACCTGGTTCCAGAGCCTCTCCAAGGAGGATCAGGAACTGATCAAGGAGGCCGCCAAACAAAATGACGTGAACCACTACCACTACGTCAAGGCGGAGCAGGGCAAGATCAAGGAAACCCTCATCAAGAAGCACGGCACCCACTTCTGCACGCTCACCGATGAGAATGTGTGGAAGGAAAAATGCGTGGCCATCTGGCCCAGTCTGTACAAGTACGTGGGCGGCGGCAAGGCCTGGGTCGACGCCACCCTGGAGTACAAGAAGACCGGCAAGATGCCCCAATAAGGGGGCGCGCGGCCTTATAGGAAGTTGGTTCCCCGGCAAGGGCCGGGGAGCCGGCTTCGCCCCAGCACCATTGAAAGGCAAAATGGCGGGCGCGGTTTTGCGCAACCTGTTCACCCATAAATTTCGGTGGTTACTGGCATGAAAAAAACTCTTGTCTATTTGTTCAACAATTTTGAAAAGCTGGTGGCTAACTTCTGCCTCCTTTCCTTGGTCATCTTATTGGGAGCCCAGGTTTTTTCCCGTTATATACTGCATACCGGCATTTCCTGGACCGAGGAATTGTCGCGCTTTTCCTTTATATGGTTTGTTTATATCTCCGGAAGCCTGGCCGCCCAGGCCGGAACCCACATCAGGGTGACGGTCATCGTTGACCGGCTCCCCCCAGCCTGGAAAAACGCCTGCCTCATCCTGGCTGACTTTATGTGGGTGATGTTCAACTGCGCCATTGTGGCCTCCGGAGTTATGCTCCTGCAAATCATGCTGAAACACCCCATGTACTCGTCTTCTCTATACGTATCCATGGCGTATATCTACGCGGTCATTCCTCTGGCCCATGCGCTGATGACGGTGCGAATCATATGGGGCTATTGGAAGAAATTTCGGAGCAATGGCGCCTCCGAGGCCAATTCTGAACTAACCACCGGGGCCTAAAGGAACGCTGAGATGCTATTCACCGCGACATTCATATTCTGCCTGTTCATCGGAGTGCCGATATTCGCCACCCTGGGCATACCGGCCGTTATCGAACTCCTGCGCTCCCCCATTCCTTTGGTCACCTTGTCCCAAAACCTGTTCACCGGGGTCGATCAGTTTCCCCTGTTGGCCATCCCCTGTTTCATCTTGGCCGGCGGGATAATGATCCGCAGCGAGATCACCAATGAAATTATCGAAGTAATGAACATTCTGGTGGGCAAGATTCCCGGCGGGCTGGCCGTGGTTACGGTGTTTTCCTGCATGTTTTTCGCGGCCATTTCCGGTTCCGGTCCCGGCACCACCGCCGCCATCGGCTCCATCATGATCCCGGCCATGCTCCGCAAAGGCTACCAAGTGGATTTCGCCGGCGCGGTCTCCGCCTCGGGAGGCGCCTTGGGAGTCATCATTCCGCCCAGCAACCCGATGATCGTCTATGGCGTGTTGGCCAACGTATCCATCGCCGATCTTTTCATCGCCGGCGTGGTGCCCGGCATGCTCCTCGGTCTGGCCATGATTGCGGTCTGCTTGTTCACGGGCATTACCAAAGGATATGCCGCTGATCAGGAACCCTTCAGCATCCGGCGTCTGCTCAGGGCAATAAACAGGGGTAAATTCTCTATTTTCATGCCCTTTTTAATCCTGGGCGGAATATATTTGGGGATATTCACGCCCACCGAGGCCTCGGTAGTGGCCGTGCTCTACGCTCTGTTTGTCGGTTTCGTGGTCAAAAGAATCTTTACGTTCAAGGCCTTTTGGGACTCCCTGTCCGAAACCAGCCTGATTTGCGGTGGGCTGGTGTTGATCATGGGCACCGCCATGTTCTTTGGACGTTTCCTGGCCCTGGAGCAAGTGCCGCAAAAAATTGCCAATATCATTCTTTCTATTTCCAAAGATCCGACCATCCTATTGATCGTGATCACTCTTTTCCTGATGGCCATCGGGACCTTCATGGAAACCCTTTCCACCGTGATTATCCTGACCCCGATTTTCCTGCCCATTCTCAAAATATTGGGGATCAATCCCATCCATTTCGGAATCATCTTCGTAGTCACAAATGAGATCGGCTTCCTGACGCCGCCCTTGGGAGTTAACCTGTTTGTCGCCTGCGGCCTGACCAAGCGAACCCTGGAGCAGATATCCATTAAAATGATCCCCTTCATCATAGCCATTTGCATCACTTTGCTAATTTTGATCTATTTCCCGAAGATAACCTTGTTCCTGCCTGAGTTGATGCGCGGGCGTTAAGCTACAGGAGTTAAAGTAAAAGAAATGGCCATGGTGGAAGTGTTATCGCCCGGCTCGCTTGGCGGGCATCCCCGCGGAGAAATGCCACAGGCGATCAATCACGCGCTCCGGGTGATCTCCCACACCTCTCTCGGCGATTGGCCAGGCCAAGATCTGGTTCCTCCAGAAAAATTTCTACCCTAGTGACCTGCCCCCCTCAGAGTGGTCCAGATTTTAAGTTAGGATTTTGGGCCATGACCTTCCCCCAAATTCTGTACCAGCGGAAGGGTTAGGATTTTAGGCCCACCGCGATCAGGGGTATGGGTTCGGGAGACTCCCAGCTTTGGACAAAAGCCCTAGGGGTCTGATTGCCCAAAGAGCTGTGAGGACGCTCCCAGTTGTAGTCTCTCCTCCACGCCTCGATCTTGGATTGGGCATCCTGCAGCGAGGCAAACCAATTTTGATTCAGGCACTCCAGGCGGAATTTTCCGTTGAAAGACTCGATGTAGGCATTATCAGTGGGCCTGCCAGGCCGGGTAAAGTCCAATTTTACCCCGTTGCGATAGGCCCACTCGTCTAAGGCCCGCGAGGTAAACTCGGGACCATGGTCCACGGTGATCATCGTGGGCAGCCCATGTAGGGTCTTCAGACGGTCCAAGACCATCGCCACCCGCTTGCCGGTGATCGAAACCCCCACCTCAATGGCCGGGCTAACCCGGGTAAAGTTATCCACTATCGTTAAGGCTCGAAAGCGCCGGCCATCGTGCAGGCTGTCCGATACGAAATCCATGCTCCATCGCTCATTGGGACGCCTGGCCACGGGCACCAGCCCGCGCACCTGGCTGGGCCGCTTCTTGGAGCGCTTCAGCCGCAAGGACAGACCCATCTCGCGATAAAGGCGGTAGACCTTCTTATGATTGACTGCCCAGCCCTCCCTCAAGAGCAGCACATGCAGACGGCGGTAGCCGTAGCGCACCCTTGAGGCGGCCAGGTCTTTAAGCCTAATGCGCAGGGCGGTGTCATCCCTGGCCTGGCTTTGGTATCGCTGGGTGGATCGGGCGATCCGGATCAAATGGCAAGCCCGGCGCTCGCTCACCTGAAGCCCTGTGGTCAGAAAATCCACCACCAATCGCTTCTGCGCCGGTTTCAAAACTTTTTTCGCAGCACCTCCTGGAGCAGATGCTTATCCAGGGTCAGGTCGGCCACCAACTGTTTGAGCTTGGTGTTTTCCTTCTCCAACTCCTTGAGTCGGCGCAGCTCGGCCACTCCGATGCCTGCGTACTTACGCTTCCAGCGGTAAAAGCTCTGCTCGGTCACCCCCATCTTGCGGCAGATCTCAATCACTGGCGTGCCCGCTTCGGCCTGCCGAAGGGCAAAGGTGATCTGCTCCTCGGTGAACTTGGACTTCTTCAACGCGGTCCTCCTCTCTACAGACCGCGATTGTACCTAAATCCTAACTCAAACTCGTGGATCAGGATTCGGGGGGCAGGTCACCATTGACCTTCCTGGTGTAACACCCACTTTTGGGCGAGGGGGGCTACAGGTCCCAGTTCTGCGGTTCAACTCTGCCCATCAACATCAAATATATTGATTGCTTATGTCTTTGGGCTTAGCCTATCTTTTTTTGCGTCTAAAGCAGGGCATAGGCAATAGGCTGCATTTAGAAATTGAATGTGCCCTATAGGAACCATATGAATATTTTGGGAATATTTTGAAGGGCATAATTTCATGGTTGCGTTCGCTTCATTGACCATGTGACCACTAGTGGCCTATAGTTGAGTCGTTTTTAAAAAGTATCCTCCAATTCAAAAATAAACATCACACCCAGGTGTGCTGACTGGCGAGATTTTGACGGAAGGATTGCCATGCTCCGTCTTGAGGACCTCAAACCCAGCGCGACTCTCCGGGGGATAGTGCCCGACAGTTTGGTCACCGTGGTAAGCGTCCAGTGGTACGGCTCTGAGGCCCTGGAGCTTACCTATAAAACACCTACCGGCAAGGTGGCAAACGAACTGCTCTATCGGCATGACGAGGCACGCCTGGAGATCGTGGAGCAAGGGCGGCCTTGGAGTTTCGATGGCGATGGGGCACTTTTCCGCCTTGTTTCCGAGGCCCAGCGTATTAACCTCGCGCACCTGTTTGATCCAGTCCTCGCGGTTCACACCTCGGTGGTTGACCCCCTACCGCATCAGATAACAGCGGTCTATGAGGTGATGCTGCCAAGGCAGCCCCTGCGCTTCCTTCTCGCCGATGACCCCGGTGCCGGTAAGACCATTATGGCCGGCCTGCTGATCAGGGAGTTGATCGCGCGGGGTGATTTACAACGCTGCCTGATCGTCTGTCCGGGGAGTTTGGCGGAGCAATGGCAAGACGAACTTTATCGCCGCTTCCAACTGCCTTTTGAGATTCTGACCAATAACAAGCTGGAGGCCGCGCGCACGGGCAACTGGTTCCTGGAGACGAACCTGGTCATCGCCCGGCTTGACAAGCTTTCGCGCAACGAAGATGTGCAGCAGAAGCTTCAGGCCCCGGATTGTCGATGGGACCTTGTCGTATGCGATGAGGCCCACAAAATGTCCGCGACGTTCTTCGGCGGTGAGGTGAAATACACCAAGCGCTACAAGCTTGGGCAGCTCCTCTCCACCCTCACGCGCCACTTCCTTTTGATGACCGCTACGCCTCATAACGGCAAAGAGACGGACTTCCAGCTATTCATGGCCTTGGTGGACGGTGACCGCTTTGAGGGAAGATTCCGCGATGGGGTCCACGTAGCCGATGTTTCCGATTTGATGCGCCGAATGGTTAAGGAGAGCCTGCTTAAATTTGACGGGACGCGGTTATTCCCCGAGCGCATTGCCAAGACCGTGCCCTACAAGCTCTCGGAGTTGGAAGCTCACCTATATAAGATCGTCACGGAGTATGTACGCGAGGAATTTAATCGCGCCGAAGCCTTGGAAAATGATAAGCGCGCGGGGACGGTCGGTTTCGCGCTCACCGTGCTACAGCGGCGCCTGGCATCATCTCCAGAGGCGATTTATCAATCGCTACGCAGGCGGCGGGAGCGCCTGGAAAGCAGGCTGCGCGAGCTTGAGGTGCTGCAACGAGGAGGCCAGGTGACGCCAGTCTTTGCCGTCACTGGGCCAATGCTGGACGCCGAGGATATGGAGGACTTGGAAGACGCCCCCGAAGTCGAAATAGAGGAGGCTGAGGATCAGGTAATTGATCAGGCCACTGTTTGGTGTCAGAGCCCCTGAGACAGATTTGAGGTTTTAGCTAATGGAGACTCCTGGGTAGAATCGGCACCCAAAGGAGTGAGCCATGAGCCAGAGTGAAGCAGTGGAAGACAAGGTCCGGGAGATCAGGCGTAAAACCCGAAGGAAGTACTCGGCGGAGGAGAAGATCCGGATCGTCTTGGAGGGTCTTAGGGGCGAGGAGAGCATCGCCGAACTCTGTCGCCGAGAGGGCATAGCCCCCAATCTCTACTACAGCTGGAGCAAGGAGTTTCTGGAGGCTGGCAAGCGGCGCCTGATGGGCGACACCAAGCGTCAGGCCACCAGCGGCGAGGTGCGGTCCTTGCGTCTGGAAAACAGCCAGCTCAAGGAACTGGTGGCTGATCTGTCCCTGAAGAACGTGGTGCTTAAAAAAAGCTTGGCTGGCACGGGCGAAGATCTGGATCAGTGATGCGCTTCAGCCAAGCTGAGAAGATGGAGATCATCCGGCTGGTGGAGGGGTCGTCCCTGCCGGTGAAGCAGACGCTGCGCGAGATGGACGTGCCGCGCAGCTCCTTCTACCGCTGGTATCGACGATATCTGGATTATGGCTACGATGGCCTGGCCAGCCAGCCTCCCCATGCCAGGAGATTCTGGAACAAGATCCCTGAGAGCGAGAAGAAGCATATTGTTTCAGAGGCCAAGCAGATGCCTGAGCTCACCCCCCGAGAGCTGGCCTGGCACATCACCGACAGCCAGGGGGCCTTCATCAGCGAGTCCAGCGTCTATCGCATCTTGAGGGACTATGACCTGGTGGCCAGTCCGGCCTATATCGTGCTCACGGCCGCCGATGAGTATAGGCACAAGACCAAACGGGTGCACCAGCTTTGGCAGACCGACTTCACCTATTTCAAGATCATCGGCTGGGGCTGGTACTACCTGTCCACGATCCTGGATGACTACAGCCGCTATATCATCGCCTGGCTTCTGACCAGCACCATGTCGGCGGAGGACGTGAAGAACACTCTGGACTTGGCCATCACCAAGACCGGGATTACCGGGGTCAAGGTCCGGCACCGGCCGCGGCTGCTATCGGACAACGGGCCCTGCTACCTGGCCGGGGACCTGAAGCAGTACCTGGACCAGCATGGCATCAGACACACCAGGGGCAAGCCCTACCACCCCATGACTCAGGGCAAGATCGAGCGATATGTGAATGGCGGAGTAAGTGCGGGACAGTTGGCGGTCTAAAACCGTGACACTTGTTTTAGAGATATAGTCCTGTTGTTCATGCTGTCAATCATGATCTTGCCTTAGTTGGTTTTGGGCTTTGCCTGGGATCGTCTTTTGGCTTGGCGGAGCCGGTAGCTTTCTCCATTGGCCTCGATGATGTGGCACCTATGGGTCAGTCTGTCCAGCAGTGCACCGGTGAGTCTTTCGGAGCCGAAGACCTCCGTCCATTGCTGGAAAGGGAGATTGGTGGTGATCATGAGGCTTTGTTGTTCATATGCCCTACCCACCACCTCGAATAGCATTTGAGCGCCTATCTTGGAGAAGGGCACATAGCCCAGTTCATCGATGACCAGCAGGTGTAGGCGCTGGAGCTGTTTCTGCAGGCGTTGCAGACGTCTTTCCTCGCGGCATTCCATGAGCTCTGTGACCAGGGCGGTGGCGCTGTAGAATTTCACCTTGCTTCCCTGGGCGCAGGCCGCAAAGGCCATGGCGCTGGCCAGGTGGGTCTTGCCGGTGCCGGAGTTTCCGATCAGGAGCACGTTTTCCTTTTTGGCGATGTACTCGCCCCTCATCAGCTCCCTGACCAGCTGCTGATTGATGGAGGGCTGTGCCTTGAAATCAAAGGTGTCCATGGTCTTGATCACCGGAAAGGCGGCTTGCTTGATGCGCCTTTCGGCTGCCCGCTTCTCGCGGTCCAGAAGCTCCCGCTCGGTCAGGCGCAGCAGGTAGGTCATGTAATCGGAGCGGTCTTGGCTGCAGACCTTGGCCATGGCCGCGTATTCCCGGAGAATGGTGGGCAGCTTCAGCTTTTTGAGGTGGTACTCCAAGAGCACGGTGGGTTTGTCCTGGTCCTTCATGACAGCGCCCCTCCCTGCGCGAGGAGGGAGTCATAGACTGTGATATCGGGCCCGGCCACGCTCACTCGGCCCAGGTGCTCACGACCGTCCAGCAGGAAGGTGGCCGCGGGCCCTGATGATGGCGGCTCCAGCAGGTGGACAATGGCCTCCGGGGCATAGGCTCCCGCGTACAATGCCTGCTCCACCGCCCGCTTCAGTCTGGCCATGGAGTGGTCCTCCAGCAAACGTAGGACCTTTATGTATTTACGGGTGCCCTGGCCAGGCATGTCTTCCCCGGCCACCAGCCGCCGCCTCAAGACCTCAAAGCACTCAGACAGATCTAGGTCAGCCAGGGGGCGGGCGTGGTCCAGGGAGCCAGGCTTGCGCTCCAGCAAGGGCAGATAATGCCGGTAGTCGAAAAACACCCCTTCCTTGCCCCAGGATCGGGAGTGGCGGGCCACCACCACGTCATGGTGGCAGAGCACCACCCGATCCACATAGCCCTTGGCCACAATTTCATGGTGGGCACAAGCCACCGGCACCGAGTAGTCATTGTCGTCGAAGCGGACCAGGGACAATGAATTGGCCCGGGTAGGCTGTTTGCGGCAGGCATCGAAGCGGGAGGGAGGCAGGGGGACAAAGGCTGTCTGGTCTTCCTGCAAAACCTCGGCCTTGCTACCGCCCTTGCCACGCAAACGGCGCTTCATGTCGTCGCGGCACTGCCTTAAAAGCATGGCATTGAGCTCGGCCAGGTCCTTCACCTGGGGCACTGGCACCAAAAAATTCTGCCGGGCGTACTTGACCACCCCTTCCACCACGCCCTTCTCGTTTGGACGCCGCACCCGACAAAAATGCTCCCGAAAAAGGTAATGGCTCTGCAGCTTGAGAAAACCATCGGTCAGCTTGCGCTCATGAGGCCCTATGATCTTGGAAACCAGGACCTTGCTATTGTCGTAACTGATCCGGTGGGGCACCCCACCGAAAAACTCGAACGCCCTGGCATGCCCTTCCCAGTAGCTCTCGCTGCACTCCTTGTCGAAGGCCGCCACGAAAAAGGCATCGGAGTACGGCAAGGCCATGATAAAAAGCGCTATCTTGCGAAGCTCCCCGGAAACCTTGGCCAGGGCATAGCCAAAGTCCACCTGCGCCTCGCCGGGACGATGGACCAGGGGCATGTACACCTCCTGGCTCACGCGCTTGATTGCGCGCACCGCCTCCTTTACCTGGGTGTACTTGCCCTGATAACCCGCCTCCTTGATGCGGTGATATATGCGCGTGGCCGTGTGCCTTTGCTTCTTGGGAACCTTTTTGTCCTCTTTTATGATCCGGGCGATCAACTCAAGGTAGGGGCCAAGCTTGGGCTTGGCTCGGGGGGTGCTGAGCCGGTATCCGGGAGGCTCGGGAAAATTCTGAATCTTTTGCAGGGTATCCCAATGGATGCCCTCTCTACGCATTAACTCGCGCTTGCTCGCCTGGCCATCGCGCACTCAAGTCTGATCCGGGCCCATTGATCCATGTCCGTGTACACCCCTTCCGCTCCTCCAGAGAGTCCTGGCCTGGAAGCCACCATGGCCTCCATCGCACCAAAACACCTGAAGAAAACTGAATCAATGTGTCACGGTTTTCAACCGCCACTAAAATCGTCTCGCTTTTGGACCGCCATTTACAAGCCAAAATGCCGTTCGAGGTACTTCATCGGTCACAGAGGCTGTTTAACCCCTCTTTTTGGCCAGGAGGTCCTTACCTAGGTCATGGGCCGCACCCAACACGCGGCTCAATCCTAGATATTGCCGATACTCGGGCAGGTAAGCCAAAGGTTCAAACTTGACCAGATCGATCATGCCCTTTTCGTCCAAACACGCTTCATCGAGCTTCACATCAAGTACTTGGCCAACGAACTGGGTGTGCAGACCCAACTCGTTGGTCACCACAACCTTACATTCCAGGCTGAGAGGAGCCTCGGCCACCATAGGAGCATTGACAAGTTCGCTTTTGACGGCAGTCCAGCCCAGCTCAGCAAACTTGTCCCGATCGCGACCGCTGGCCATTCCAATGAAATCAGCCTCCTTGGCCTGGGAGGCGGTGGGTACGTTGAGCGTGAATGCCTGATTGTTGACTATCTGCCTATGGCTGTAGGTGGCCGCACGAAGGCTGACATTTACACAGACGGGTTTGGAACAGCAGATACCGGCCCAAGCTGCGGTCATAAGGTTTGGTTTGCCTTCTTGGTCATAAGTACCCACCAGGACCACTGGTGTTGGGCATAAGAGCGTTTTGGGGCCTAGAGATTTCTTCATAGCGGTCTCCTTTTAGTCGTTTGACAATATTCTACCCCTTTACTGCCTTCCGGGTTATGAAGGGACAAGACACTATAAAGATCGTCTCTAAAACTCAAAACAGGCATATAGACGTTAAGTGCAATTATATCAAGTCTTTTTAGCCTTGACGGCCTCCCTTATTTCTCTCCATAATCCCTTCAAGTGCTTTATATTTGCCAGGATCGTTCCTACGCATTTCCCCCATAAAAAACTCCTCGCCGACCCGAAAAGTGGTATCGACAAGGGGGCGAATCAGTCAGCTATTAGTAGGCACTGACGTCCATCTGTACACCCACACTCAATACAGTCTGCTGGACTTGACCACCCGTCTGCCAAACCTTATGACGCGTGCCAATGATCTAGGCATGGGCCAAAACCTGGGGCTGAGGCCCCTAAACGAAGAGGTGATCAGACCAAAGGTCTACAGGGAATGTATCCTTTAGCAAAAACCAATTCTTGTCCCAAACGCTTTGACGACGTACAGGCTGAATCTCATTCAAAAAGGCCTTTTGTCGGGGGTTGACACCTCGGTCCGCAGAGCCTACTTCCAGCCAACCCAGACCCCTAGGACGACCAGGCTTGAGGGACGTTGAGAGGGGGGCACAACAATTTCCACTTGCATCTATCTGTCTGCTTTTTGTCAGCCCCCCAAAAGACTTTTTTATATATAATTTAAGGCATTTATCTCAACTAGCCATGGGGCAACACACCGGGTGCATAGAACTAGAGTATTTAACCCTATCCCCCGAATGTGCCCCAATTGTGCCGGGACTAGCCGCCAGCAAAAACCCCCTCGCCGAAGCCATAATTGGAGTCGACGAGGGAGGGAATCCGTCAACTTCTCGTCAACCTAAAATTCAGCCGGTTGGGCGGAGCGAATTCACCAAGTCCTTCTCCATCCAGATAAAACCAAGTCTGCCAAAATTTCAGTACGTAGCAGTTCGGGATTATGGGCCGTCTCATATCTAGGCGCTCGATATTCGCCGCTAGACTCAAGGCTGCCAAGTCCAGGATCGCATCCATAGCCACCCTCTCTCCCATTTGTCCGGTTCCGTGAAAATTCAACAATTAAGGATTTTGGATTCGCTTGCCCAATTGTGTATGAAAAAGAAAAAGCCCTTACAACCTACTCAGGGAAAAGTTACAATCATGCTAATCAGCGTGACGCGAAGTCAGTTTCCTCACAGGAGCGCATGTAGTAACTGAAAATCGGATAAGAAATGGGCCGTTTAGGAACAACCATATTGTGTGTTTGTTATGGTATTGCTCTACTCGGGTTAATATTTCTCATTGATAAACATGAAGACCTAGTATCCAGCATAGCCTTGTTTATTATGGCCGGGTGGGGTATCTGGTGGGTTATCAAAAAAATAGCACATTCGGAAGATAAACGAGAAGCCGTTAAACTTCTTTTTTTTATAGTCGCGGGCATCGTTGCACTTGTGCTGCTGGTTATTGTGTTGCATTTCAGCCTAGTGATTGGATTTTTATTTGTTTGGGTTTTTGAGTACCTTTTGTTCAAAATCGATTCCAAACAAGACTGATCGTCTGAAGCAAAGAGCCCTCCATGGGTAGTGGTGCGGGACCCAGTCGGCAATAGATAAATCGTACTCTTGACCAAACACCACAAACTGGCTGCCTCCACCATTTCCACCAGTCACAAAGACCGTCGGGAAATCGAGTTGTTTTTTAAGGCCCTGAGGCAGAACTTGAAATTAAAAACTCATTCTTCTCTCAAACGCTTTGACGATGTACAGCATTTACCCCATAAAAACCCCCTCGCCGACCCAAAAAGCGGCATCGACGAGGGGGCGAATGTGTCAGCTTTTCGTCTGCCTAAAAATCAGCCAAGTTTTCTTGTTTTTCCTTAGCTCGCAGCGCCCGCAGGACATCCATGAGGACTTGCTTCTCCCACGGGGTGAGATTGTCATCTAGCGCTGCGATGTCTGGAGCAATGTTGTCCAGATTCACCTCTGGCGACTCTCCCCTGATGACCTTATCCCCAATGGTGAGTAGCTCCAACATGGATAGTCCAAGAGCCCTAGCAACTGTAGCTTGAGTATCCAGCTTGCGGCCCTTCTTCCGGTTAAGCATCTCGTTTATTGTCGATTGAGCCATGCCTGCCCTCCGGGCGAATTCCGATTGGGTCATGCCGGTTTTCGGGAATATGTACGAGAATGCCGCCCAGAACTGTATCGTGGTCTCTTGTTCTTGCATTTGTTCTCTTCCCTTTGGTTATTCGTCGTCGGAGGATGACGTTTCCTTCCTAACATGGTGGGGAAATAATTCCAGTAACTCGCGGTGCAGCGTTTCCATGACTTGCTGGTGACCCCGATCCGCGTAAACCTGCCGCTCCGCTTCCGTCATGTCCTCCCAGCGTTTGGTATTCGGAAAGGAGTCGCTCGTAATCCATCCGCCGACTTGAAAGCCCTGAGTGTAGATTGGATCGTCCGGTGGGAGTTCCCTTATAGTGAAGCCTCTTTCCTTGAGGGTTGGTTGATTATGCGTAAAGGAATCAGTCTTGATAAAACCACCAACCTGAACGCTACGAGTGTAGATTGGATCGGTCGGCAAGGCTTCTACTGCGAATAAGCGCTTCCCCTTGCGGATCAGTTCCCCATTCTTTCGAGTAGTCTTGGCCTCTGGAACAGGAACCATCTCGGGCTCGGGTTCCTGGTATCGCTCATCATCGGGCCACGCGATCCTGGCGATGGCTTCGAGTTGGGGGACCTTAAGGAGGCCAACTTCGTCTATTTCGTGGAAAGCGTTAGTAAGCCTTTCCTTTCGATTGTCATAGGTGAACGCATCAACGAGGAGATAGAGCGCGGCGGTTTCTGGAGGCACATCTCTCTTGGGCCCGAAGGCGTACAACTCCGTTTTCCACTCCCAGTCCGCGTTCGCCCATTGCAACCAGAGCAACCAGTGGCTGCCTTGCTCATTGGAAGAAAGGAAAAAGCGATCCACTAGGCAATGCGCTGGAGACCAGGACCAGAACACCCCGGCCAAGAATTGGGCTTCTTCTGGTATCTCTGTTGCCACCAGTTCTGGGGGTAGGTTCTCCTCGCCCGCTCTGTGGCAGATGAATCCCTTGGGTCTTTCGGGCAGTACAAGGCTCTTTCTAGGCTTGGTGACCATGACGGTTTCCTTCCTGCCAAAAGCCAAAGCCCCACACCAGAACGGCGCGGGGCTCGACTCTGGCGCTTTAGCTAGATTTGTTTAAGGTGAGCTGCAAGCTGCCGTTCAAATCGCTCACCGGCTCCGCCACTGGGCGGCAGGCCAAAAAAATGCCCCCTCAAGGAGGAGGCCTCCCCTTTGTCATCATGACCTCATCGTTCCCTCTCGGGCTGGCTTTGGCACCTTGCGGGTGCAGGTTGCCGAGCGGTCATAGGGCCAGTTCCCTCGCGCCTCTCTTGATATTTAATTTAATTATAGCACTCTTTTTCGGATTGCCCTCCCTACCAACGCATGCAAGCCGCTACAGACAGCTTTTCTGCAGGAACCTCTACCCCAACCCTTCGCCGGATGGGACCATCGATTCTGGTCAAGGAATTCTCCCATGATACCCACAGAAAGATGCTCTCCGCAGGGTCCCCAGCTTACCTTGTAAATACTCTTATGATTTTGGTTGGGTGGGGATTATTCAAAGGTATAGCCGACTACATTCATTTGACCGCGTGGTCGTCGTTTTGCAACTGCAAGTGTAAAACACCTCGCTAACTTGGGGTGGTTTGGTGACCACAATGCTAATCACGGCTCCCCCGGGGCTCGAGCTTTACTCGCTCGGCGTACTCAGGGGCAGGCGCAGGGCGAAGGGCGTACCGATGAGGCCAAGGCAGGCAGCGATGGCAAAGGCGGTCTGAAAGCCCAGCATGTCCACTAGCCACCCCACCAGCACCAGCACTCCCGAGGAGGTGGCGAAGGCCATGCCCATGTACAAGCCGTTTGCCGCCCCCCTCCGCCCGGCGGAGTGGTCCTGCACCAGGGCCAAGATCACCGGATTGGAGGCAAAGACGCTAAGACCCAGCACGGCCAGCAGCGGCCAGAGCAGCCAGCCGGAGCTGTAGTTGAAAGCCAGCATGGCCAGGGGGGCCACCAGCATTACGGCCACCAGTACCGGACGACGGCCGACCCGGTCGGAAAGCCAGCCGCCCAAGAAGGCGCCCCCCACTCCGGCCAGCTCCAGTACGGCCAGGCCAGTGCCGCCCAGGGCCACACTGTAACCCCGCCCCACTAGATACACCGGCAAATAGATCATCAGGGTCCACAGCACGAAGCTGCGGCAGGCCACTAGGCCCAGCAGGGGCAGTAGGAGGCCCTTCAGGGCCCGCCACACCTTAACCAGCGACTCGGGGTCACGTCCGGTGGCCCCCACGGTGGAGGCGCGGCGGAACACTGACCACAGATACAGCGAGCAGGCTAATCCCAATGTCATGAGGGGCCACATATGGCCGAAGCCCAGCCAGGTCAGGGCGCCAACCGCAGCCAGGGGCCCAAGGGTGCGGGCCGACTCGCCGCCCACCATGAAAAAGCTCATGCCCCGGCCCAGCTGGCTGCCCGCGGACCGGGTAATGAACACCGGCCCTATGGTGTGGTAGGCCGCCGATCCGATGCCGGTGAACAGCAAGAGCAGGCATACCGCCCAATAGGACGGGGCCGCGCCTATGAGGCTCATGCACATCGCCACCAGTCCGGGCGCGGCCACGAAAAGCAGGCGCAGGTTCACTCGGTCCACCAGCATGCCCAGCAGGGGGTTGAAGTAGAAGGCCAGCACCGCGAAGACGTTGAGCACCCCGGCCTGGAACATGCTCAGGGAAAATTCGGCAATGATCAGGGGGAGCAGGGGGGGCAAAAAGGCGGTAAAGATGTCGTGCACCATGTGCCCGACCGAGGCGGCGATCACCTGGTTGGCGCGGAGGCTGCCGCCGGGAGCCGGTTCCTCAGTTGGGCTTGGCATCGCTTTCATTCAATTCTTTCGCCAAATAATTCCCATCGAGAAATACTTTCTGCAAGCTCCCCATAGTACCTTATAAAAGCTCTTATGATTTTAGTTGGGTGGAAATTATTAAAAGGTTTAGCCGACTCCCGTCAATGAATTTATAGCCCGATGACTTAGAGTTGCAATCGCACCCATAAATTATTAAGCAATACGTCCACCATCTGTGCCTGAATCATCCCACGGCCTCCCTTGCTTGGAAACATCCACTTTCCCATATTCTCAAGCGAAGTCGTGATTCTCATAGTGTCGCCCATCATCCGCCGCTTGCCCGCCTCCAGAAACTCCTTGCTCCAGCTGTAGTACAAATTTGGGGCTATCCCCTCCCGGCGGCAGAGCTCGGCGATGCTCTCCTCGCCCCGCAGACCCTCCAAGACGATGCGGATCTTCTCCTCGGCCGAGTACTTCCTACGGGTCTTCCGCCTGATCTCCCGGACCTTCCCTTCAACTGCTTCACTCTGGCTCATGGCTCACTCCTTTGGGTGCCGATTCTACCCAGGAGTATCCATTAGCTAACACCTCAAATCTGTCTCAGAGGCTCTGACACCAAACATTTTACCAACTGATGAGTTTCACTGATGACGTGGACTTGAACCGGAAACTGGTCGAGTGGGAAGACTTCTACAACTACTGCCGCCCCCATAGATCATTGAAAGGAAAAACGCCTTACGAAGTGCTCAGAGAAAAGCTACAATCGACATGATCAATGTGCAGCGAGGTCTGAGTCCTCACAAAAATGAAACCCAGAGAAGCACCTCACTTAGCTATAGTAAAAAATATAGTACAAACATAAGCAATGGTGAAACGCGTGTCATCCTTATTTGAAACTACCAACTTAGCCGGAATGAAGCTACGCAACCGACTGGTTCGCTCCGCCACCTGGGAACGCATGGCCGATGAAAGGGGCCACCTCACCCCTCGCCTGGAGCAAACGCTTTTACGCATAGCAGAGGGTGGCGTGGCCCTTATCTTTCCCGGCTATGCCTTTGTAACCGCCCAGGAGCAGCCCAATCCAGGCATGATGGGAATCCATGATGATGCCTGTGTACCCGGTCTTCGGGGTATGACCGACGAGGTACATGAGCGGGGCGCAGTCATAGGGCTGCAGATGGTATATGGCGGCTCCCTTACCAACTACCGGCCCGAGGGCCGGCTGATCTGGGGGCCATCGGCGGTAACCCACCCCCTTACCGGCGTGACACCCCAAGCCATGAGCCATGAGGACATAGCCGCGTTGGTGGAAGCGTTTGCCCTGGCCGCTGGCAGGGCCCAGCGGGCGGGTTTTGATTGCGTGCAACTGCACAGTTCCCACGGCTATTTGCTAAGCCAATTCCTTTCCCCTGTATTCAACCGCCGCGAAGACGACTACGGCGGTTCAGTGCAAAACCGCTGCCGCATTCACCTGGAAATATTAGCTGGCATACGCCAGGAGTTGGGCGAAAATTACCCGGTGCTAATTAAAATCAACTGCGAAGACTTTATACCAGGTGGGCTCACCGCAACCGATAGTCTGGAGGCATGCCGTTTACTGGATCAGGCGGGGATCAGTGGCATCGAGATAAGTGGCGGGATGCGAACCAAAGACCCTGAGACCTTCTTCATAAAACCCCACATATTAAAACCTGAGCAGCAGTGCTACTATTGTCCTTACGCTGCCGAGGTGGCCCAAAAGGTGTCGGCTCCGGTAATTTTGGTTGGTGGTAATCGCGATGCGCTAATGTTGCAGAATATATTGGATGACACGGCAATATCCTATTTCTCCTTGAGCCGCACCATAATAAGTGAACCGGACCTGGTTAACAAATGGCGTGAAGACCCCACCCACAAGCCCCGCTGTCTTGCCTGTAACAAATGTTTTGATCCGGAGGGGCATATATGCATTCTGGACCGCAAACAATCCTAAGGACAATGGGGCCTAGCCGAGCGACCACAATCCCTGATAAGTTTCCACCTTTGTTTAATATTGGTAAAAGCCGCGTCCAGACTTACGACCCAACCAGCCTTGGTCCACATACTTCCTGAGCAAGGGGCAGGGACGGTATTTGCCGTCGCCCAGCTCCTTGTGCAACACCTCCATGATGGCCAAGCAGGTATCCAGGCCGATGAGGTCGGCCAGGGTCAGGGGGCCCATGGGGTGGGCCATGCCCAGCTTCATGATCTGGTCAATGTCCTCGGGCGTGCCCACCCCCTCCACTACGCAGTAGATGGCCTCATTGATCATGGGCATGAGGATGCGGTTGGCCACGAAGCCGGGATAGTCGTTGGCCGGCACCGGCACCTTGCCCAGGGCCTTAGCCAGCTCCATGACTGTATCAAAGGTTTCGTCGCTGGTGGCCAGGCCGCTAATCACCTCCACCAGTTTCATCATGGGCACCGGGTTCATGAAATGCATGCCGATGACCAGTTCGGGGCGCCCGGTCACGCCGGCGATCTTGGTGATGCTGATGGAGCTGGTGTTGCTGGCCAGTATCACGCCCTCGGGGCAGATTTCGTCCAACTGACGGAAAATGTTCAGTTTGAGGCCCACGTTCTCGGTGGCAGCTTCCACCACGATGTCGGCCTGGGCCATGTCCTCCAGATCGACGGTGGTCTTGATGCGATCCAGGATGGCTTGCTGGTCCTCGGCGGTGATTTTTTCTTTTTTGACCAGGCGGGCCAGGCTGCCACTGATGGTGTCCATGCCCCTCTGACAGAATTCTTCCTTGATGTCGCTCATGATCACATTGAGGTCCGCAGCGGCCGCCACCTGGGCGATGCCGTTACCCATCTGACCAGAACCGATGACGCCAATTTTCTTTATTCCCATGAGTGTTGCTCCTTGCCATGTCTTGCGCGCTACAGATTTTCCATGATGAGACTTACCGCTTCCCCGCCGCCCAAGCACAGACTAGCCATGCCCGTGGCCACACCGGTGTCCTTCATGGCGTAGATCAAGGTGGTCAAGACTCGGGCTCCAGAAGCCCCTATTGGGTGTCCTATGGAAAGCGCCCCGCCATAAATGTTTATCTTGGCCGGGTCCAATCCCAGCTCCCTCTGCACCGCCAGGGAGCTGGAGGCGAAAGCCTCGTTGACCTCCATCAAATCGATGTCCTTCGGGTCGATGCCCTGCTTGGCCGCCACCTTGGGGATGGAGTAGATGGGCGCCGCCAAGACGTAACTGGGCTCGATGCCCGCCGCGCCCTGGGCCCCCACCTTGACCATCGGCGCGCAGCCCAGGTCCCGGGCCCGCTCCGCGCTCATCACCACCATTGCCGCCGCCCCGTCGTTTAGGCTGGAGGCGTTGCCGGCGGTCACCGTGCCGTCTTTTTTGAACACCGGTCTGAGCGAACCCAGCTTGTCCAGGTCCGGGGCCATGAGCCCCTCGTCCCGCTTGACCACCTTGGGCTCGCCCTTGCGCTGGGCAATCTCCACCGGCACGATCTGGGCTTCGAAGCGGCCCTCGTCGGCCGCCTTGAGGCTTTTCTCGTAGGACTCGAAGGCGAACAGGTCCTGATCGATCCGGCCCACCCCGTACTTCTCGGCGCAGTACTCGGCGCTCATGCCCATGTGGAAGTCGTTGAGATGGTCCCACAGGCCGTCGTGCACCATGGAGTCGATCACCTTGTCGTCGCCCATGCGATAACCGCTGCGGGCCTTGGGCAGCAGGTAGGGCGCATTGGACATGCTCTCCATGCCCCCGGCCACCACCACCTCGGCATCGCCGCAGGCCACCGCCTGGGCCGCCAGCATCACCGCCTTGAGCCCCGAGCCGCAGACCTTGTTCACCGTGATGCAGCCCACGTCATGGGGCAGGCCGGCCATGAGCACCGCCTGGCGGGCCGGGTTCTGGCCCAGGCCGGCGGGCAGCACGCAGCCCATGATGCACTCGTCCACCGCCGCTGCTTCGATGCCCGCCCGGGCGATGGCCTCATTGATCACCACCACCCCCAGCTGAGTGGCGCTCAGGCTGGAGAGCCCGCCCAGGAAGGAGCCCACCGGGGTGCGCACCGCGCTGGTTATAACTACTTCGCGCATGATATAAACATCTCCTTCAGATTAATCCGTAGGCATCATTCTGATTCATTGTCCGGGCACCCCGGTTCAATCTCGGGGCGGGGCTCCAAGACAAGGTCTTGACCCGGCTCTAGGATCTGGACCTTTACTTGAGGCGCCGTTTGTCGGCATATCTGACGGAAAATCTCCCCATTCTCCGGATTGTCCACATAGTGGATCGGCACAGCGAGTCCAACTCCCAGCCAGTCGGCGACCAGGGCCGCTTCCCGAGGGGACATCTCAGTGAAGTATCCTGGGAACCCGCCCACAGGTATCAAGCCGACCTGCGGCCGGTAGAGCTGCCCAAAAAGCTGCAGGTCCATGAAGATGGCTGAATCGCCCATGGCATAGATCGAAACACCGCCAGGGGTGGTGATCAGGAAGCTCATGGCAATCGATGAAATGAAGCCATCACCGAACTTCATGAAGGAAAGATGATCCGCCTTGAGCGAACGAATCATGGTGTCCTGCACCGGAATCTGTAAATGGCGGTCCAAAAGCGAGACGATTTTAGTGGCGGTTGAAAACCGTGACACATTGATTCAGTTTTCTTCAGGTGTTTTGGTGCGATGGAGGCCATGGTGGCTTCCAGGCCAGGACTCTCTGGAGGAGCGGAAGGGGTGTACACGGACATGGATCAATGGGCCCGGATCAGACTTGAGTTGCGCGATGGCCAGGCGAGCAAGCGCGAGTTAATGCGTAGAGAGGGCATCCATTGGGATACCCTGCAAAAGATTCAGAATTTTCCCGAGCCTCCCGGATACCGGCTCAGCACCCCCCGAGCCAAGCCCAAGCTTGGCCCCTACCTTGAGTTGATCGCCCGGATCATAAAAGAGGACAAAAAGGTTCCCAAGAAGCAAAGGCACACGGCCACGCGCATATATCACCGCATCAAGGAGGCGGGTTATCAGGGCAAGTACACCCAGGTAAAGGAGGCGGTGCGCGCAATCAAGCGCGTGAGCCAGGAGGTGTACATGCCCCTGGTCCATCGTCCCGGCGAGGCGCAGGTGGACTTTGGCTATGCCCTGGCCAAGGTTTCCGGGGAGCTTCGCAAGATAGCGCTTTTTATCATGGCCTTGCCGTACTCCGATGCCTTTTTCGTGGCGGCCTTCGACAAGGAGTGCAGCGAGAGCTACTGGGAAGGGCATGCCAGGGCGTTCGAGTTTTTCGGTGGGGTGCCCCACCGGATCAGTTACGACAATAGCAAGGTCCTGGTTTCCAAGATCATAGGGCCTCATGAGCGCAAGCTGACCGATGGTTTTCTCAAGCTGCAGAGCCATTACCTTTTTCGGGAGCATTTTTGTCGGGTGCGGCGTCCAAACGAGAAGGGCGTGGTGGAAGGGGTGGTCAAGTACGCCCGGCAGAATTTTTTGGTGCCAGTGCCCCAGGTGAAGGACCTGGCCGAGCTCAATGCCATGCTTTTAAGGCAGTGCCGCGACGACATGAAGCGCCGTTTGCGTGGCAAGGGCGGTAGCAAGGCCGAGGTTTTGCAGGAAGACCAGACAGCCTTTGTCCCCCTGCCTCCCTCCCGCTTCGATGCCTGCCGCAAACAGCCTACCCGGGCCAATTCATTGTCCCTGGTCCGCTTCGACGACAATGACTACTCGGTGCCGGTGGCTTGTGCCCACCATGAAATTGTGGCCAAGGGCTATGTGGATCGGGTGGTGCTCTGCCACCATGACGTGGTGGTGGCCCGCCACTCCCGATCCTGGGGCAAGGAAGGGGTGTTTTTCGACTACCGGCATTATCTGCCCTTGCTGGAGCGCAAGCCTGGCTCCCTGGACCACGCCCGCCCCCTGGCTGACCTAGATCTGTCTGAGTGCTTTGAGGTCTTGAGGCGGCGGCTGGTGGCCGGGGAAGACATGCCTGGCCAGGGCACCCGTAAATACATAAAGGTCCTACGTTTGCTGGAGGACCACTCCATGGCCAGACTGAAGCGGGCGGTGGAGCAGGCATTGTACGCGGGAGCCTATGCCCCGGAGGCCATTGTCCACCTGCTGGAGCCGCCATCATCAGGGCCCGCGGCCACCTTCCTGCTGGACGGTCGTGAGCACCTGGGCCGAGTGAGCGTGGCCGGGCCCGATATCACAGTCTATGACTCCCTCCTCGCGCAGGGAGGGGCGCTGTCATGAAGGACCAGGACAAACCCACCGTGCTCTTGGAGTACCACCTCAAAAAGCTGAAGCTGCCCACCATTCTCCGGGAATACGCGGCCATGGCCAAGGTCTGCAGCCAAGACCGCTCCGATTACATGACCTACCTGCTGCGCCTGACCGAGCGGGAGCTTCTGGACCGCGAGAAGCGGGCAGCCGAAAGGCGCATCAAGCAAGCCGCCTTTCCGGTGATCAAGACCATGGACACCTTTGATTTCAAGGCACAGCCCTCCATCAATCAGCAGCTGGTCAGGGAGCTGATGAGGGGCGAGTACATCGCCAAAAAGGAAAACGTGCTCCTGATCGGAAACTCCGGCACCGGCAAGACCCAGCTGGCCAGCGCCATGGCCTTTGCGGCCTGCGCCCAGGGAAGCAAGGTGAAATTCTACAGCGCCACCGCCCTGGTCACAGAGCTCATGGAATGCCGCGAGGAAAGACGTCTGCAACGCCTGCAGAAACAGCTCCAGCGCCTACACCTGCTGGTCATCGATGAACTGGGCTATGTGCCCTTCTCCAAGATAGGCGCTCAAATGCTATTCGAGGTGGTGGGTAGGGCATATGAACAACAAAGCCTCATGATCACCACCAATCTCCCTTTCCAGCAATGGACGGAGGTCTTCGGCTCCGAAAGACTCACCGGTGCACTGCTGGACAGACTGACCCATAGGTGCCACATCATCGAGGCCAATGGAGAAAGCTACCGGCTCCGCCAAGCCAAAAGACGATCCCAGGCAAAGCCCAAAACCAACTAAGGCAAGATCATGATTGACAGCATGAACAACAGGACTATATCTCTAAAACAAGTGTCACGGTTTTAGACCGCCAACTGTCCCGCACTTACTCCGCCATTCACAACCAAACTCGCAATTGCCTTGATTTTTAGCATAGTGGCCCAAAATCCTGACTTAAAATCTGGACTGCTTTAAGGAGGCAGGTCAACAAGGTGCCCCATGTCAATGAACTGACAAGTTGTTATTTGGTGGGGGATAAGCCCACCAGGTTCACAAGACCGGTCGAAAAAACCGGCGGTTAGCCTTCGGGGCTTACAGCCAATTCGCTTTGAAGGATCCGGTCATGAGCCGGCGTTCTGCTTGGTCGGGCCGGGATCCGCGCCCTGTTTGCCCCGTGCGATCTTGCGAACCTTCCGCGGCGCGGCCAGCCAAATCAGCAGGCAGGAAATCCAGAGCATGGCCAGGGCCACCTCAAAGGAGGTATTGTACTGGCCGGTGATGTCCCGAAGCAGGCCCATGAGCAGGGGGCCCAGGGCGCCGCCCACGCTGGAACCCAGGAAAATCACGGTCACAATGGTGCCAAAGGAGCGGCCGATGAACAGGTCAGCCACCACTGCGGGGAACAGGGGAGCGGCCGCACCGTAGCCGAAGCCGAAAAGCACCGCAAACAGCAAGGCCAGGATGAGGGCGTTGGGGGTGAGGATGACGATGAAGAACACGCCCAAGGTGGCCACCACCGCGGCAAGGGTGTTGGCCAACTCCCGCCCCATGCGATCGGAGATGAAGCCAAAGCTGATCTTGCCCATGGAGCCCATGATGCCCATAGTGCCCAGGAACATGGCAGCCATACTCATTTCTAAACCCCGGTCGACCATGCCGGCCACCGCGTGCATGAATACCCCCTGGTAGCAAAAGCTGCCGAAGCCGATGGCCGCAGTGAGAAACCAAAATCGGCTGGTGCGCACCGCTTCCTTGAGCCTCCATTTCTTACCCACCCAGGCCTCGTCCATGACGATCATGGTGGCTGGGCTGGCCAGGCCAGTTTTGCTCAGCTTTTGCCCCCCGTCTGGCTCCAGGCCCATGTCGCCCGGCGCGCGGCGGGCGAAGATCAGATTAAGGGGCAGCAGTATGCCCAGGACCAAGCCCGCCAGAACCAGGTAAGCCACACGCCATCCGTATTGGGAGATGATGAACTCCGATGCTGGCACCAGTAGCAGAACGCCCACCCCGATGCCCGAGGTGGCTATGCCCAGGGAAAGGCCCCTCTGCCGCTCGAACCAGCGGGGTAGCCAAGCCGCATGGGCGCTGAAGCCCATCAGCCCGACTCCTAAACTGGCGGCCACGCCGTAGGCTAAGCGGAATTGGTTGAGACTGTCCACTTGGCTGACCCACACTAGCGAGCCGCTGAGAATCAAGCTTCCCAGGGGGATGGTCAGGCGGGGGCCTATGGTGTCCATGAGCCGGCCGGCCAATGGCCCGGTCATCGATTGGCAGAAAATGAAGATGGAGAAAATGCTCGCCGCCACGGCCCGGCTCCAGCCAAAGTCCTGAACCAGGGCCAGGAAAAAGACGGAAAAGGAATACCAAATTCCGAATACCACCACCATGTTGGTGAAGGCCAGGCCCACCATGACCCAGCCCAAAAAAAGTTTACGGCCCGGGTCTTTCCGGGCGGAAGAAGGGCTATTTATCAATTTTTGCTTCCGCGCTGGTTGAATGGGCTGCTTGAGACCTGAGGCTGGCACTTAACAAATTATTATATAATAACAGGTAATTATATGCCGCGGACGCCGTGAGCCCGTCCCTAATTTAGCCTAATAGCCGGTAAAAGACCCCAGCCCGAGCCAGTCCGAACCATTCATGGCCAAAATGCAGATTAGCACCTGCCAGCCTGCCAGCGCCCGCACCTCATCAAAACGGGCCAAATCGTCAGTCTCAGCCAGATACATTTCTTTGCTTTGTTCGTCCAAACTGAACACGCACCGTTCAGTCAAGTCGATACTTAGCCAAGGCTTGATGGTCAAATGTAAAGCCCATACCCGGCCTGGAGGGCACCTCGGCCAATCCGTCCCGGATTGTTATGGTCTCTTGGAAAAGACAAGAAAACCAGGGGATATGCTCTAGGTAAATCGTGTTGGGCAAGGCCCCCATCACCTGCAGGCTCTGCTCGGAAAAGATATGGGGGGAGATGGGCACTTGGTGGGCCTGGGCCAGATGGGCTACCTTTACGAACTCCGTGACGCCTCCCACTCGGGCCAGGTCGGGCATCAGCACGTCGACCGCTTTATATTCCAGCAGATCCTTGAAGCCATAAAGAGTATATTCTGTCTCGCCGCTGGCTATTTTAAGGCCGGGCAGGGCCGCCTTCACTCGGGCGCAGCCTTCCTGATCATAGACCGGTACGGGCTCTTCGAACCAGAACAAATCGAACTCCTCCAGACGACGGCCCAGGCGGATGGCGTGATCAACACTCAGCCCTTGGTTGGCATCCACCATCAACACGATCTCCGGGTCAATAGCCTGACGCAACGCCCGCACTCTCGCATAGTCTTGTTCTATAGTGTGGCTACCGATGCGCATCTTCATAGCCCTAAAACCCTGCCGCACGAAATCCGCCGCTTCTTCTTGCAACTCGTCGATGTCTTGGGAAAGCCATAGCCCCCCGCTGGCATACACCGGTACTTGCTGGCGATGGCCCCCCAGCAGTTTGTAGACGGGCGCTTCCAAGGACTTGCCTTTGAGGTCCCAGCAGGCCATGTCGAGGACCGACAACGCAAAGATGCTTATGCCCTTGTGGCCAAAAAAGTTGATATTACGCCACAGTTTGTCCCAGATGCGCTCGGTGAGGCATGGATCCTCCCCTTCTATTACTTCACCCAGGCTTAGGAGCATAGCCGAGATGACCTTCAGCTTGGATGGCCCTAGGGTGAACATGTAAGCCTCGCCTACCAGTCCAGCGTCGGTTTCCATGCTCAAAGTTACGGCGCATACTGACTTGATATGATGAATAGCCGTGGCCAGGGGCTTGGCCAAGGGAATCTCCACCATGACCGGATTGATTTTGGTGATCTTCATTGCTCTCTCACCCCGAACCGTCTAATCTAGCCAAAAAGAAGGCTTCACCTCTTGGTCTGCCAACAAGTACTTGGCTATTGTATCCTTGTTGATTTCAATGCCCAGACCGGGTTTGTCCTCCAGATACCACCAACCTTCTCGAGGATGCAGGGGCTCCAGCAGAGGGCTTTCCACTGGAGTCTCCATGCAAGTTTCCACCCACTGGCAGTCCTGTTCGCTGAAACACAATTGCAGGGAAGCAGCCATAGCCGGACCCAGGGACCAGCAGTGCGGCGCTACCTGAAAGCCGAAGGTCCGCCCAAGAGTGAAGACCTGTTTTGCCTGCCAGAGGCCGCCAATCTTGAAAACGCTGGGCTGCAATATATCCACAGCTTGATTGTCGATGAGCCCCATGAATCCCCGCGCTGTGTACTCATTCTCTCCGGCGGCCAGGGGGATGTCGATGGAGGCCCTCACTTCGGCCAGACCCTGGTAGTCATCTCCTGGCCACACCGGCTCCTCTAGCCAGTAAAGATTGAGTTCCTCCAGGTGGCGACCCATGTACACCGCCTCTCGTACGCTCCAGGGGCCATTGACATCCAGCATGATATCCACGTCCTCGCCGACCGCGGCGCGGATCCGAGCAACTGTGTCCAATTCAATCTCATGGGGTTTCATGGCGGTGAAGCCCATCAGCTTCATGGCCTGGCAGGCCTCCACGGCAGTCGCGGAATCGCCATAGCGCAAGGGGCTGGCATAGGCCTGGAGGCGTTGGTGAGCCCTGCCTCCCAGCATTTGGTAAACTGGCGTACCGCTGGCCTTGCCTGCCAAGTCCCATAGGGCGATCTCCACCCCGGCCATGGCCGCTATAACGATGCCCATGCGGCCATAATTGAAGGTTACCCGGTACAAATCCTGCCAGATTTTTTGAATCTGCGTGGGGTCCCGACCCAGTAAAACCGGTTGGAGCAGATTCTCCACAGCCTTAGCCACCACCGGGGCACAGGAAAATCCGTAGGCCTCACCGTATCCCACCATACCTTCCTCGGTAGCCACCTCCACGATCACCGGGGTGATGGCTTTCAAGGTTGGCAGAGGAAGTTTGTCCGCTACTAGTGGCAAACTTAGGGCGTAAGCGTTGACTTTAGAAATTTTCATGACCACCCCTTTACTACGTTAGTGCTTTTGGCTAAAGAGCGGCCCGTGGCCGCCTCGCTTCTTGGGCAAAAGCATCATCTACACTATTGCTATGGGCCGGATTGGTGAGCCGGAAGCTCCCGAAATGGGCAAAGGGATTGCCACGAAAAATGAAGCATAAGCCTTTTCTTTGGCCAAAACCTCCAAATTGAGCATTTCCATGATCTGCACCCCATTTTGAGCCAGCAAAAAGGAGTGCACTTCCATCGTCTGTGATGGAACTACCTCGCAGGCGGTGGTGTCCGCTGCCACAAAGCGCACCCCCTTTTCCACAAGGAACTGGGCTGCGTCAAGATTGATGCCTGGTGTGCCTTCGTGGCTGTTAAAGGATTCGGGATCATCCCAGTACTTGCCCCAACCTGTCCGGATCAAGGCCACGTCTCCCTGTTTAATTTCCTGGCCCTCCCAGCCCAGAGTCTTTTCCAGGTCCTCGCCGGAAATGGCCTGGCCCTTATCCAAGACATCAACCCTCTTCCAGCCAGGGACGTCGAACAGCACCGCCCTAGCCACAATGGGCGCGGTTTCGTTTATACCGCACTGACCCAGGCCATAACGCCAGTCCTGCACAGATTTGGCATCCACGCCCCCAAACAATTTTCCGTCTTGAGAAATGTGACCTACGGCATCCAAGTGGGTACCGGTATGCCCGCCCAAGGTGAAAAGGTCATTAGCTGAGCTTGCGCCTTCTTTGAAAATCACATCGCCGTGCTGACGGGCCATTACATACCCAAATGGAGGATGCAGGGGGTGGTGGGGAATGCCAGGATAGAGAGGCTGCCCCAAATCATAGACTACGCCTTTAGTTATCAGATGTTTTAGACCCTCGTCCATGTTGCTCACGGTAATCTCCTCATCCTTATTTCATGAGCATGTCTGGTAGCCACAGCACCAGTTGCGGCCACAGCATCAGGCTCGAGATGGTGACAAAATCCATCACTACGAACCACCCTATTCCCCTGAAGATGTCCCAAATCTCCATTTCTGGAGCCACCGATTTAGCAACGAATACGTTCAGCCCCAAGGGAGGGGTAATCAGTCCCACTTCTATTAATTTAGTGACGATAACGCCGAACCATATTCCGTCATATCCCAAAGCAATTACCGCCGGAAAGATTATGGGCATTGTTATGAATAAAATGCCCAAAGGATCTAGAAACATGCCTAAAGGAATATAGAGGAGCATTATCATGATGAACACGACATAGTTGGGCCAAGGCAGGCTTACTACCGCATCGGCAGCCTTGGATGGGATTTGGCTTAAGTTGATGAAGGCGACGAAAATGGTTACACAAACTATAATTGCGAAAATCATGCCGACGGTATCTACCGTGCCCCAGATGGCCTTCAAAAATGCTTCCTTGGGCTTATCGGCTTTAACCAGCAAAATTATAAAGGCGATGAAACAGCCGACTGCGGCTGATTCAGTAGGCGTGGCGATACCGAGGTACAGGCTACCCAACACTGCAACAAACAGGATGACGATTGGAATCACTTGTGGGATGCTCTTAAATCGTTCACCCCAACTGAAAGGCGCCACAGGAGGAGCCAAGGCAGGTCTGATCCGTATCCTAACCACGATCATCAAGCCGAAAAAGATCATAGTAACAATGCCGGGAATTATCCCCGCCAAAAGCAACTTGCCGATGGACAGCTCAGTCAATATTCCATAAACCACCAGAATGATGCTGGGGGGAATCAGAACGCCTAGGGTTCCAGCCGCAGCTACACTTCCAACAGCGAGTTGGGGATCATAACGATATTTTCGCATTTCCGGTATGGCCACTCGGCCTATGGTGGCTACGGAGGCTATGCTTGAACCGCTGACTGCAGCAAATCCGCCGGAAGCCGCCACTGTTCCCAGGGCCAAGCCACCTGGCAGATGGCCGACCCACTTGTTGCAGGCATCGTATATTTCCGAACCCACGCCGGACTCCATAGCTAACATTCCCATGAACACGAACATAGGCACGACGCTCAAGTTGTAGGAATCCGCTTTGCTCCAGACCAATTCAAAAAGGCTAACGAAGGCTGCATGCGAAGGCAACAAAAACAATAGGCCGATAAAGCCCACGATGCCCAGCGACCAGGCAATGGGCACACGCAAGGTTAAGAAGACCATAAGCAGGATTATTCCGCCGATTCCCACCAGTGTAGGATCCATAATTTAACTCCCAGTAAAAATCATTAACTTAATAGGGCAAATCAGAAGATAATGTTTCATTCGCCTATTCTTTATGGCTTTCCAATCCCATCCAGGTGGAGAGGATGTCAGAGAATAGTTGCAGAGCGAGGCCCAAAAAACCTAATGGAATGAATAGCTTCATCGGCCAAACGGGGAACGGAATCAAACCGAACCTGAATTCATCAATTTTATAGGACTCCCAGAAACCAATGATTCCCTGCCATACCATTATCAAGATAAATACAAACACCACTGTACAGTTGATTAAGTCGGATATAAGTTTTGATCGCTCGCTTAAAAACTGTTCAATGATCCCTACTTCCGCGTGCTTTTTATGTAGCTGAGCATAGGCGAAAGATACGGATGCAGTGATAACCATAAGCAATTCGATTAACTCAATGGCTCCGGGGAGACTTCTTCCAATGATTGTTCGCCATCCAATGTCAGCCATGGTCAGGATGACCATGGCGCATATTGAGGCAGCACAGACAAAGGCCAGCGCAATACTGATTTTTGCCGCTGCTTTTTTAATGAATTCGATCATCGAAGAAGCCTCCCCGGATGTGTAGCGGTATTACACTATTTAGGTAAGGAGTCAGCGCTAGGTCACAACCCCGCCAAAGCAGCCGAGTTACTTTTTCTTTTGCTCATAAAGTTTCAGGCAAATCTTGAAAGGGTTGACATAAGGCGAATTGGTCTCGTACTTCTTGACCAAGCCCTTGTAACGAGAGAGCATTTCCTCTGCAGGAAGGCCTCTGTCCTTAAGCGATTTAATCCAAGCCTTCTCCACTACTGGACCACCGACCGTTTCGATTTTCTGAAGGTCTTCCTTTGGCCATACGATGGGTATACCACCGCCATCAATTAGGGTTTGGGCGTTCTTGATGTTAGCCTTGTTCATTGCCTTGATCTGATGATCCTGGAACTCATTGCCGGCTTTTTGGAAAGCCTCTTTGTTTGCCGGCGAGAGTTTCTCCCAAATCTGCTTGTTCATGATTAGGTTGATGGTTACATAGGTGCCGAAACCTGGGTCTAAGAAATACTTGGCGGCCTCATAGAACTTCATGGCTGTGGCATAGCGCAGATTTGCCCCGGTGTAGCCATCAATGGTTCCCCTTTCCAAGGCTTCATAAACTTGCGAGCCGCTCAGGGCAATGGGTGATGCGCCTACCGCGCTGATCACCTGGGACAAGTAGCCAGTGACACGTATTTTGAGCCCTTTGAGGTCACTAAGTCGCTTGATATCAGTCTTGGAGCCAAGCAATGTAGGTTCGCTGGCGATCCAGGCCACAGGAACTAGGTTGTTTTTTTCGTATTCAGCTTGGAACGGTTTAAAGGAATCGTATAAATCCTTACATGCGTTCAGCTGAGCGTAGCTGTCCGAAGTGATGAAAGGTATGTCGGTGACGCTGCTCAGAGGCAGGTATGATGGTGCGTAAACGCTCAATCCCAACCCCAAGTCGGCGATGCCATTTTTAACCGCAGTCAGCGTTTCTTTCATCTTTACAAGAGCGCCTCCCCAATAGTTTTGGAAGGTGACTTCACCCTTGGTCAATTCCGTGATTCTCTTTTGCCAATTGACTATCTGCTTGCTGGTGCTGTGGGTTGCCGGCCATCCAGAAGCGTATCTAATGGTTATCTTGTTTTCCGCGGCCGAGGGTATTGCACTTGCCAGCAGTAAAAGGCAAAGCGTAATTACACATATCCATGCTTGCTTATTTAACGCTTTCTTTAGCACGGTTTTCCTCCTTCAACTAGTTAACGGTAACTCTCCAACCATAGGAACATCGCGATAGGCGGCAGGCTAATGATTGGCAAGTCGCCTAGTACTGATAAAAACCCTTTCCCGTTTTTCGTCCTAGCCAGCCCTGGTCCACATATTTCTTGAGCAGGGGGCAGGGGCGATACTTGCTGTCGCCCAGCTCGGTGTGCAGCACCTGCATGATGGCCAGGCAGGTGTCCAGGCCGATTAGGTCGGCCAGGGTCAGGGGGCCCATGGGATGGGCCATGCCCAGCTTCATGATCTGGTCGATGTCCTCGGGCTTGCCAACCCCCTCCATCACGCAGTAAACCGCCTCGTTGATCATGGGCATCAGGATGCGGTTGGCCACGAAGCCGGGGTAGTCGTTGGCCGGCACTGGAATCTTGCCCATCTGCTGGGCCAGTTCCATCACCGTGGCAAAGGTCTCCTCGCTGGTGGCCAGGCCCTTGATCACCTCCACCAGCTTCATCATGGGCACCGGGTTCATGAAGTGCATGCCGATGACCAGCTCGGGCCGGCTGGTCACGCCCGCGATCTTGGTGATGCTGATGGAACTGGTGTTGCTGGCCAGGATCACTCCGGCCGGGCAGATGCCGTCCAACTGGCGGAAGATCTCCAGCTTGAGGTTCACGTTCTCGGTGGCCGCTTCCACCACGATGTCGGCCTGGGCCATGTCCTTCAGCTCGACCGTGGTCTTGATGCGCCCCAGGATGGCCTCCTGATCGGCGGCGCTGATCTTTTCCTTTTTCACCAGGCGGGCCAGGCTGCCGCTGATGGTGTTTAGGCCCTTTTGGCAGAACTCTTCCTTGATGTCGCTCATGATCACGTTCAGGCCGGCGGCGGACGCCACCTGGGCTATGCCGTTGCCCATCTGGCCGGAACCGATGACGCCGATGGTCTTGATCCGCATGCTGCTAACTCCTTGACTAATCTTGCGTGCTAAATATTCTCCACTATAAGGCTCACCGCCTCGCCGCCGCCCAGGCACAGGCTGGCCATGCCGTTGGCCGCGCCCACGTCTTTCATGGCGTAGATCAGCGTGGTCAACACCCGCGCTCCCGAGGCCCCGATGGGGTGGCCGATGGACAGGGCGCCGCCGTAGATGTTGATGCGCTTGGGGTCCAGGCCCAGGGTGCGCTCCACCGCCAGCGAGCTGGAGGCAAAGGCCTCGTTGACCTCCATCAGCTCGATGTCCTTGGGGTCGATGCCCTGCTTGGCCGCCACTTTGGGGATGGAATAGATGGGCGCCACCAACACGTACTTGGGGTCGATGCCCGCCGCGCCCTGGGCCCCCACCCGCACCATGGGGGTGATGCCCAACTCCCGGGCCTTGTCGGCCGCCATGACCACCACCGCCGCCGCCCCGTCGTTGAGGCTGGAGGCGTTGCCCGCGGTCACGCTGCCGTCCTTCTTAAACACCGCCTTGAGGCCGCCCAACTTGTCCAGGTTGGGGACCATGAGCCCCTCGTCGCGGGACACCACCTTGGGATCGCCCTTGCGCTGCGGGATGCTGACCGGCATGATCTGGCTGTCAAAGCGGCCATCGTCCGCTGCTTTGAGGCTCTTGGTATAAGACTCGAAGGCGAACCGGTCCTGGTCGGCCCGGCCCACCCCGTATTTCTCGGCGCACAGCTCGGCGCTCATGCCCATGTGGAAGTCGTTGATGTGGTCCCACAGGCCGTCGTGCACCATGGAGTCAACGGCCACGGCGTCGCCCATGCGCATGCCGGTGCGGGCCTTGGGCAAAAGGTAAGGCGCATTGGACATGCTCTCCATGCCTCCGGCCACCACCACGTCCGCGTCGCCGCAGGCCACGGCCTGGGCGGCCAGCATCACCGCCTTGAGACCCGAACCGCAGACCTTGTTCACGGTGATGCAGCCCACCTCGAAGGGCAGCCCCGCCTTGAGCGCCGCCTGGCGCGCCGGGTTTTGCCCCAGCCCGGCGGGCAGCACGCAGCCCATGATCACCTCGTCCACCTGCTCGCCCGGCAGGCCGGAGCGGGCCATGGCCTCGGTTATGATCGCCGCGCCCAACTCGGTGGCGCTAAGGCTGGACAGGCCGCCCAGAAAAGAGCCCACCGCCGTACGGCAGGCGCTTACTATAACTACTTCACGCATGATTTATTGCTTCACTTTCTTGTTAAATCAGGGTGCATAACAACCCTTGAAGAGTCCTAGCCAAGGGTCAGGCAAGGCGCAAGGTCAGTCCAGCGGTAGCTTTTGGTCCTTTACTGCTCATCGGGATTCAGCGTTTGTTGGCCGTCCGGTATCCCAGGGCGTCAGTAGCGATGATCATCTTCTGCACGTTGGCCGAGCCTTCCAGGATTTGATAAAGCTTGGCCTCGCGCAATAGACGCTCCACCGGATATTCGCTGGAGTAGCCGTAGGCCCCAAGAATGCGTAGTGCTCCATCAGCCACACGAGAAGCAACGTCGCAGGTGTAGTACTTGGCCGTGCAGGTTTCCAGGGTGTTGTGGAGCATGCCCTCATCCTTTTGCACCGCACAGCGATAGGTGAGCCAGCGGGCGGCCTCGGTCTCCACGATCATGCGGGCCAACTCCTCCTGGACCATCTGGAACTGTCCGATGGGCCGCCCGAACTGCTCCCGTTCCTGAGCGTATTTGGTGGCTTCTTCTATGAGCCCCTGGCACACCCCCAAGGCTCCGGCCGCGGCGGTGAGCCGGGTATTGTCCAGGCCCGCCATCACGCAGGGGAAGCCTTGGTTTTCCTTGCCGCCCAAAAGATTTTCGGCTGGTACTTCCACGTCATCGAAAAACAATTCGCCGGTGGGGCAGGCGTTCCAGCCCATCTTCTCGGCAGTGGGCCCGCTGGAGATGCCCGGCAGGTGCATGTCCACGATGAATCCGGACATGCCCTTGTAGGGCTTACTGGGATCGGTATAAGCGTAGACCACCCCCACGTCCGCCACCTGGGCGTAGGTGATCCAGTTTTTGGAGCCGTTGAGGATGTAGACATCGCCTTTTTTCACCGCAGTGGTCTTGAGCGATCCCACGTCCGAACCGGCGTTGGCCTCGGTGATGCCGATGCAGCCCAGGGTCTTGGCGCTGACCAGGTCGGAGATGTATTTCTCTTTTTGTTCCGGGGTGCCGAACTGATAAATTTCGCGGGCAGTGCCCATGGTCTGCATGTTGAAGGCGGCCCGCAGGGAACCGCTGACCTTGGCTATTTCCTCGCAGATGACCGTGTGGGCCAAAAAGCCCATATCGTTACCGCCGTACTCCTCGGGAATGGGGCAGCCGAAGAAGCCCAGAGCGGCCATCTGGTCCACCAAGTCGCGCTGAAAAGTGTGGGACTTTTCATCTTCCGCCACCCGGGGGCGGACTTCCTTGTCCACAAACTTGCGGGCCACGTCTTGGACCGCCGCTATCTCTTCGCTGAATTTAAAATCCATTGCGTCTTCTCCTTGCAGCCAATACTTATAGCGGTATGTTGCCGTGCTTCTTGGCGGGCACGAGCTTCTTCTTGTTAACCAAGAGCTCCAGCGCCTTGATCAGGGTGGGCCGCGTGTCGCTCGGGCGGATGATATCGTTTATGTGCCTGAGGGACGCCGCCCGTATGGGGTTTACGTAGTTTTGGTAGTAGTAGTCCAGCAGTTCTTGGGCTTCGGCGGGATCCTTGGCCTGCGCAATCTCTTTACGAAAGATCACGCTGGCCGCGGTCTTGGGAGCCACGCTGGATATCTCGGCGCCGGGCCAGGCGTAGACCAGGTCGGCCCCGATGTACTGGCTGCCCATGGCGATGTAGGAGCCGGCGTAGGCCTTGCGCACGATTACCGTGATTACCGGCACCGTGGCCTCGGCATAGGCATGCAGCAATTTGGCCCCCCGGTAGATCATGCCCCCCCGCTCCATCTCCCGGCCTATCAGATAGGCCGGCGAGTCCTGGAAGGTGATCACCGGGATGTTGAAGGCGTCGCAGAAGCGCACGAAGCGGGCGCCCTTTTCCGCCGCCTTGATGTCTATGACCCCACCCAACACTTTGGGCTGGTTGGCCATGATCCCCACGGAGCGGCCGTTGAGGCGGGCAAAGCCGGTGATCATGTTAGCGGCGTACAAGGGCTTGGTTTCCAAGAAGTCGCCCTGGTCCACCACAGCGTTGATGACCTTGTGCATGTCAAAAGGCATAAAGGACATCTGCGGGGCCACCTTGTCCAGTGAGGCCTCGGCCCGCTCCGGGTCGTCGGTGCAATCCAGCTTGGGTGTCGGGCTCTGCCAGCTTTGGGGCAAGAAGTCCAGCAGGCGGCGGGCCTGGGCCAGGATCTCCTCCTCGCTCTCCTCCATGATGTCCACTAGGCCGCTCACCCGGGAGTGCATGGGTGCGCCGCCCAGTTCCTCGTCGCTAATGGCTTGGCCGGTCTGAGCTTGCACAAAGGCGGGGCCAGCGATGTAGGTGCAACTGGACTTGGTGGTAAGGATGAAGTCGGTAAGTCCGGGGGAGTAGGCCTGGCCGCCGGCTACGATCCCTAGGATGATTGATATCTGAGGTACCACCCCAGAGTAGAGAGTGTTGCGTCGGAACAGGTGGCCGAACATCCCCTCCGGGCCCAGGGTCTCGTGCAGGCGAAGCCCACCCGAATGGCAGATGCCGATGATAGGTACCTGTGCCTCGGCGGCCAGGTCCATCAGGGCGCATATTTTCTTGCCGTGCATCTCGCCGTAGGTCCCACCAAGGGCGGCGAAGTCCTGAGCGTAGACGCACACCTTGCGGCCGCTGATTTCGCCAAAGCCGGTGATTACCCCGTCAGCCGGGATCTCCCGCCGGTCCATGCCGAAATCGGAATATTGATGCCGCGCAAAGACATCCAGTTCGGCAAAGGATCCAGCATCCAGTAATTTGTCTAGCCTTTCCCGGGGGGTAAACATGTCTTTGTCGTAGAAAAGCTTTTGAGCTACTTCCGGAGAAGTGGAGTTTATCAACGTTTGTTTTTGTTGCAGCAGGGGATGTTCATCCATTTTTAGCCTTCCGCATGTTGTATTAATTAATGACGGGCCCTTCCTAAGCTATGCAGACCCCGCGTCAGATAAATCGATTTTGCCTTTAGTCAGGGGCCGATTCCTAGGGTTCCCTCGGCCACCAGCTTCTCGATATTTTCCGGGCTCATACCTAGGCCTAGCAGGACCTCCCGGCTGTGCTGGCCTAGCCGAGGGGAGGGGCCTTCCGGTAACGGGGGCGAGGCGGAAAGCTTGAAGGGCGAGTTGAGGAATTCGCGGCCCTGGTCGTCTTTGGAGAGCATGCCCCGCGCTGCCACTAAAGGCCTCTGGACCGCCTCTTCCAGGGAGAGGACCGGCTCACAGCACACGTCATGATTTTTAAAAAACTTTTCCCACTGCTCACAAGTGCGCGAGGCGAAGATGGCTTGTACCTCGTCGATCACATCTGCTCCGCCGAACTGGCCCGCCTCCAGATCGGGTCGCTCCAGCGCTTGGCAGAAGCCTTGCCAAAACTTGGGCTCCAGCGCCCCCAAAGACATGAACCCGTCATCACTGGTGCGGTAGACGTTGTAGCAGGGGTAGCGCCCGTTGAGGGTCATGCCTCGGGGCGCGGGCTCATCGGCCCCGGCCTGCACCCGAGCCAGAAGTTTGGTGGCCATGGAAAGGGCTCCATCGAACATGGCCACGTCCACCAACTGTCCCTGACCCGTGCGCTGCCGCTGCACCACCGCAGCCATCAGCCCGGACAGGGCCATGAGGCTGCCCCCGGCCACGTCGGCGATCTGCACCCCGGCGATAGCCAGTTCGTCCTCCCGGCTGCCGCCCATGGCCAAGACCCCGCATAGGGCCAGGTAGTTGACGTCGTGCCCGGCGCGCAGGCGATAGGGACCACTTTGTCCGTAACCGGATATGGACACCTGAATCAGGCGGGGTTGGCGGGCGCTCAACTCCGGCCAGCCCAGCCCCAGTTTGTTCATGGTCCCCGGTCTGAAGCCTTCCACCACCACGTCGTAGTCATCCAGCATGCGCAGGAATATTTCCCTGCCCGCCACGTGCTTCAGGTTCAAGGCCAGGCTTTTTTTGTTGCGGTTCACCGAATCAAAGGAAAGGCGAGCCGCCTCGGGAGAGGCCCCCATGCTGCGGCCGAAGTCGCCGCCCTGGGGGTTCTCTACCTTAAGCACCTCGGCCCCCAGCGAGGCCAACAACCAAGTCATATAAGGACCCGGCAGGTTCATGCTCAAATCCAATACCTTTAGCCCTTGTAAGGCTCGTTCCATTTCCGACTCCCTAGACGATCCGAGCCCTCGGAATGAATGGGCGGCTGGGAATGGCCCCGGCCCTTCCTGAGCCGGTCCATGCCAAGCTCCGGTTAATGGTGAGTAGCCAGCAAGTGCAGATCGAAGAAGCTGTCTGAATCCGACAGGCGCGTTCTGCACTCGCGTGGAGTCAACATGCCCCTGTCGGAAAACTAGTCCTTGACCCGCGCTTCACCAGCGCTCAGCCTTATCTGTGCTTTCCTGGCGCACAGTTCTTGAATCATGTCCATGATTTTTCAGGTCTCACATCTTAGCGAACTTCTTGAGGGCCTCACTGAAGGAAAGTCCCTTCTTCACCTCCTCGATAGCCATGCGGTCCTGCCGTTCAAACTCCCGGGCGATCTTAAGCACCTCGGCGGCGACGCCGGCCGGCACGCAGACAATGCCGGTGCCGTCGGCCACGATGACATCGCCGGGCGACACCATTACTCCGTCAATCTTAACCACCGTGTTCATAGCCGTTATCTTCACCCGGCCCTTGCCCGAAATGGGTAGCACATGGCGAGAGAAAACCGGGAAACCGAACTCCACGATCTCTTCCAAATCGCGCACCCCACCATCCACCACTAGTCCACTCACCCCCCGGTTCTTGGCCGCGAAGGAGGCGATGCCGCCCCAGGTTGAAACCTGGTGCCCTGCGTTGTCTATGACCACCACGTCTCCGGCCTCGGTAGTATCTATAACCTGCCCTAATTTGAAATCAGCGTTGGTGTAAGTACCCAAAACACCTGTGACTTCCTTGACCGTCAGCGCGCTGCCCACGCAGGAAAAGCCATGGTGCACGGGTTTGATATTGGGGATAACCCCCTGAATCTTCATGTCGTCTAGCACATTGCCGATGGTGCTGGTGCATAGGCCTTTAAATCCTTCGACTATCTCCTGCGGCAGCCGTTGGATGGTTCCTACCTCCATTGCTTGAACTCCTTATCCAGGAAGTGGTTAGTTGGTCCAGTTTTGGTCCAACTCTTGGGCAGCCTTGAATCCGGCAGCCAGAGCCTTGCGGTTCTTGTCCATGGTTCCGGCGGGTACTCTCTTTTCCAGCGCCTTTTCCATCGCCTCCAGCGACACAACCTTCGTGAGCCCCACCAAGGCGCCCAGGGCCACGATGTTGCTAACAACCTCGCCACCGGTAGCCTTGGCAATCTCAGTGAGGGGTAGGCCGATAATCTTTGCGGGAGAATCGATCTTTTGAGTGGCCAGCGAAGTGTTATAAAGAAGAATTCCCTTGGAGTTAACTTTGCCCTGGTACTTTTCAAGGGACTGCCTGTTCATGGCCAAAAGGATGTCGGGCAGCACTACCTCGGGATATACGATTTCTTGTTCACTAATGATGACCTCAGCCCGACTGGCCCCGCCGCGGGCTTCCACTCCATAAGACTGGTTTTGCACCACGTGCTTCCCCTCATAGATTCCTGCTGCCTCGGCCAGGATGATCGCTCCTAGAACGATGCCTTGGCCCCCGGCCCCACTAAGACGAATTTCAATCTGCTCTGCCATCTTGTCGTCCACATTTCTTCCTTAGATAAGGCCTTGTGGTTTTCCGTCACTTGGCATGAATTCGTTTGATCAGTTCCTGGTACTCAGCGACGCACTCTGTGCGATGTTCTTCCACGAAGACCCCGGTCACCACCTTTCCCTCTAGTTCCTCGGGGCTCATCTCCTTCGCCTTGGCTGCTGAAACGGAGTTGTCTTTGAGCCAATGCAGCATCTGTACCGGGCTGCCCATCTTCTTGCGTCGGCCGAAATAGGTGGGGCAGATGCTTTCCACCTCCACCAGAGAGAAGCCCGGGTGGGCTATGGCCCGGCCAATCAGGCTGGCCAACTGAGCTACGTGATATACGGTGGTGCGGGCCACGAAGGTGCCGCCGGCCGCGGCCACCAGCCGGCATATGTCAAAGGGATGGTCGGTCAACCCGAAGGGAGCGGTAGCCGCCTTGGTCCCTATGGGGGTTGTGGGTGAATACTGGCCACCTGTCATTCCGTAGATGTGATTGTTCATGATGATGGCGGTGATGTTAATGTTACGTCGGGCGGCGTGGATCAGGTGGTTGCCTCCGATGGCCGAGGAGTCACCATCACCCATCAGCAGAATGGGATGCAGATCAGGACGGGCCAGTTTGAGCCCGGTGGCATACGATGGGCAGCGACCATGCAGAGCGTGTATATCGCTCATGCGAATGTAGGTGCCCGCGCCGCCATAGCAGCCGATTCCGGTGACTAGGACGAATTTTTCCCGAGGGATGTCCGAAGCGCTCACCGCGCGGACTAGGCCGCCCATGGTGGTACCGATACCGCAACCTGGGCACCAGGTGGAAGGTAGAGTGGCTTCATTGAGATATTCCGCCATCAGATTTTGCAGAGGCTCTATCTTGGCCATTTATTTTGCCTCCTCTATCGCCGCCAAAATCTGGTCGGGAGTGAGCAGCCCTCCGTCCACCCGGTTTACCTGATGCAAGACGTTCTTTTCGCCCAGGCAGCGTTCTACCTCACCTGCCAGTTGCCCCAGGTTTAGCTCCGGCACCAGGAAAGTCTTGGTCCGCTTGGCTAGGGACCGCACATGCTCGTAAGGGAAGGGCCAAACCGTAAGCAGTTTTAGTAGACCTGCCTTGATACCGGCTTGGCGAGCTCGGTTCACCGCGGCCTTGCTGGGCCGGGCCGTGGAGCCGTGGGCCACCACCACCATATCGGCATCATCGAGGAGATAAGATTCTATGAGAAGGATGTCGTTCAGGTGCATTAGCAGCTTGTTGTTTAGGCGGTGCACCAAAGCATCGGTTATGGCGTAGTCAGTCCAGGCGGCGAATCCCTTCTTGTTATGTATAAAGCTGGTGAAGTGGGATTCATAGGCCGTTCCGAGATCGGCCATCGGTGGCACGCCGTCGGGCGCTTCGGTGTCGTAGCTTAGGTAGTCCTTTGGGTCTACCTTTGGGCGGGGGCGCTCAACCAACTCCAGCGATTCCGGCAAAGTTACCTTCTCGCGCATGTGACCGATGGAGGCATCGGAGAGGATCATCACTGGCACACGGAATCTCTCAGATAGGTTCACCGCTTTTACGGTGAGGTCAAAACACTCCTGCACCGAGGAAGGGGCCAGGGCGATCATGTGGACCCCACCGTGTGTACCCCAGCGCGCCTGCATCACGTCGCCTTGGGCCGGCTGAATGTTGCCAATGCCGGGGCCACCGCGCTGCACGTTCACGATCACCAGGGGTACCTCCATTATGGCCGCGCACCCTATGCCCTCCTGTTTGAGGGAGATGCCCGGACCGCTGGAAGCGGTCATTGCTTTAACGCCGCCCATGGAGGCGCCTGTAGCTGCAGTAACGCTACCGATCTCGTCCTCCATTTGAATGAAACACCCGCCCTCTTGGGGTAGGCGTAAAGACATGTGCTCGGCAATCTCCGAAGCTGGGGTAATGGGATAGCCCGCGAAAAAACGTACCCCTGCCATGATGGCACCTTCCACGCAGGCCTCATTCCCTAAAAGGAGGACCTCTTTACTCTGGCCTTTCATAATCAGGCTATCTCCTGTACAAAGATGGCGAAGTCGGGGCATCGCATCTCGCACTGCCGGCATAAGTTGCACTTCTCCGGCTGAACGGCTTCCACTACCGAATCAGCACTCCAGGCAAAAACGCCCTGGGGACAAAACTCCAGACATATGCCGCAATTCTTGCAACGCTTTGGATGTATAAGGACCGAAGCGCCCTTTTTGGTCTGTTGTTGCTGGCTCATTGTTCACCTTAAGCGGAAAAATCCAGACAAAGGTTTCCGTCCTTGTCAAAGGGAATTTCGAAGGGCTCGCCGACCACATGGTTGGTGGCCTTGTCATCGATTTGGTCCACTAGGCAGGCAGAAATATAGAGGACCTGCATCTTGCCAGTGTGTTTTAGGAACACAATACGTGCGTCATCGGGGTTGGCCACGCCTTCCACGTCCGGGTAGCCAGAAGTCTGCACGGCGGCCTCCACGGCCAGAAGATCGGTGGGCAAGGGCGGGGGCGTAACCGCCGCCTCGGGCAGGCTGGCAGCGATAGCGTTAATTGTGGTGATGCCGTAATCGATTTTTTTGAAGAAGCGGTCGGTAATGTAGTCAAAAGAGCCCACGCCCACAGCATTTCCCAGAGAGGATGGGTGCAGGTCCAGCACCACCATGCGAGTGGGGTCGGGGTCGTGTCGCTCTGTATAACAGCGCAAAGTAGGCTTGCCCAGGATATTTGTGTCCGGCGGTACGTTCTTGCCGATCTCCTGCACTACAAGCACGTCTATTTTCTTAAAAGGTATACGTGGGATCATGGACAGGGACTTCTGGAGCAACTCGGCATTCTTGACGATGATCTGGTTGGGTTCAACTGCTTCGATGATCGCAGTCTTGGAAAAGGAGTTCTCCACGATCCCCAGGGCCAGCACGATCGGTAACTTTTGGATACAAAGGGAGGCCACTTCGAAGACGTTTTCGGGGAACTGCTCCCAGCCAAAGCTGTGTACCGTGGCTGCACCGGTCTTTTTACCCAGGCCAATGGCGAACATCTTGAGAAACCCACTCTGGTGGGGCCCCATAATGTGACGATGGAACTTAATGCGATGAACCATTAGGATGCCGTCGGCCTCGGCGGCATACTTGTCTATGAACACGGGGATACCTTTGTTGGGGGTGGTGCCAATCCTTACCACCTCCATGGTGGCCTTAATCGGCATGCCCATACTCTCTTCGGTAACTCCGAACTTCTCGGCCACCTTGAGCTGACCCTCCACTGTCCCACCGCCGTGGCTGCCCATGCCCAGAACGATGTATGGTTCGGCCTTGAGTTCCTTGAGAACTTTGCCCACGGTGCGAAGGATGCGGTCAATTCGGTTGATGCCTCGGCTCCCCATGGTGAGGGCGATTTTCTGACCCGGCTTCACCCGGTTTTGGATACCCGCGTCCTTTAGAACCTTCTCAACATGTGATTCGATATCTTGTATCGAATTGTCTTCATAGGTTCTGACTACCTTTACGATTTTAGGCAGCTTCATCACGAACTCCTGTGTATTTGAAAAACCGCTTTTAAGCGATAGATGACCACTTGGGGTAGTAAGGTTTCTTAACGGCCGAGCATGGTTTCGGGAAGCCAGGTCGCCATCCACGGAAAAGCTATGCAAAAAGCAATGACAATAAGTTCTCCTAAGAAGAAGGGAGATATACCTTTAAAGATCTTTTCCAATGGCACATCTGGAGCAACACCGCTAATTACAAAGACGTTTACACCCACAGGCGGGGTGATCAGGGCCACCTCAGCCATAACTACACAGATGACCCCGAACCAGATTCCGCTGAAACCAAGGCCGATGATGACAGGGAACACTATGGGCAAGGTCAGCACCAACATACCGTATACGTCAAGAATCATGCCCAATATCAGGTAGATTGCCAGCAGGGCTATTACTAGGAGATATTTGTTCACCTCCATACCCAAAAGCAGGTTAACTAGATACTCGGTCGCCCCTGTGAGAGCCAGGAAACGCGAGTACAAGATACCGCCATAAACGATGGCCAGGATCATGGCAGTCAGACGTACTGTCTCCCGCAGGGCCTTAAGAAAAAGGCCCTTTGTCATGCGCTTCATGAGCACTGTCAACAACAGGGCCATAGATGAGCCGATGCCCGCGCCTTCGGTGGGCGTGAACACACCTGCGTAGATGCCGCCGATCACCGAAAGGAACAGCAGCAAGATAGGCCAGACAGCCTTCACACTCTTCCAGCGCTCCACCCAGGAAAAAGTGGGGCCGGTGGGACTGAGTTTCTTGTTCCAAAGGCACCAGAAGTAGATAACACCAGCGAAAACCAACACCGTAACTATGCCTGGGATAACCCCGGCCATGAAAAGCTGTCCCACCGACTCCTCAGTCATGGCTCCATAGAAGACAAACACCAAGCTAGGTGGAATTAGCACCCCTAAGGTGCCGGAAGCGGCAAGGCATCCGGTGGATAGCTTGGAATCGTACCCATAACGGTCCATTTGGGGTTTGGCCAGGGAGCCGATGGTGGAGGCAGTGGCAGCGCTGGAGCCAGTTATGGCCCCAAAGCCGGCGCAGGCAAAAACAGTGGCTATAGCCAAGCCACCTTTCCAGTGTCCAAACCATTTATAGGCTGCAGCGTAAAGGTCCTTTGCTATACCCGAATTAGAGACGATGAAACCCATCAAGATGTATAATGGTATGCATACCATAACGAAGTTTTCAGCACTTTCGTGCCAGCCAACTAACAGCAGTTGAGATATTGCCGTGTCAAAGCCAGCAAAGTATGCATAACCTAAAAAACCCGTCAGCAACATGCTAAAAGCAATGGGTATACCCAACGCCACGCACGCCATTAGAACGAAAACACTAATTAGACCTAGAAACTCGTTGCCCATATGCTTGTTTAACCTATGTCCTTTGAGATTCCAGATTTATCAATCTATTGGACTCGTGAGACTACACTGCTTTCTCATAAACGAAAGTAGCGCGCAAATATCTAAAAAAGTCCACAATCATCTGGATCGTGAACACTAGACATCCTATAAGGTAAATGATGCGGAAAGGCCAAAGTACTACGTTGGCTTCGAAGGTGATTTCGTGCAGTTCGATGGCGTCAATTACAGCATAAAATGATTGAAGTGACATAAATCCGAATACCGTCGATCCCGCCAAGGCCGCCAAGGCCCAGCAGAAATTCCGTCCTCTCTTGGGAAGGATTCGCACAAGAAGCTCCATCCTTATGTGGCCGCGCCGCGTCCAGCAATAGGACAAAGAAAGTAGAACCAGGATCATCATCAAGAGGCAGTTAACGTCGTTAGCACCACGGATTGGGGCATTGAATATATCCCTCAGGATAACGTCAATTGTGACTAGGCACATCATAGCTACGAGAACGATTACTGACCCGACTTGTGCGAACCAGTAGCTTATGAAGTCGATAAATATCTTGTGCTGGTATATCGAATTATCGATCCCATGATCTTCCATGATCCCACCTGTCAATATGATAATATTTGCCATGCCCGTCGACATTCGGACGACGGGCATGGCTCGATCATGAAGTTACCAAAGCTTGTCCATGGGAACTGGGTTTGTTCTTTGGAGATCCAACATTTGTTGTTTCGTAAAATTTTTGTACTTGTCGTTAAGAGCTTCCATCTCCTTAATTAGTTGTTTGGCCGGTAAGCCCTTGCCTTCCATGTCCTTCACCCACTGGTCCACAACCGGCTGTGCGGCCGCTTTCCACCGTTTGACTTCATCGGGAGGCAGTTTGATGATCTTTACGCCGTGTTCCTCGAAAGCCTTGCGAGCACCGGGGGTATGGTCCTCATAAGAGGCTGAAATATTAATGCCAGTCTCGCGCGCCGCCCCGTACACCAGCTTCTTAAGATCCGGAGGCAGTTTCTTGAGCCAACCGGGGTTGACGATGCCCGAGGTAGGTGCAAAAGCAGCTAGGCCGGGGCCGATCTCCGTCACATACTTGCAGACCTCATAGAGCTTGTAACTTTGGGCACTGGCCCAGGAGAAGATGCACGCGTCAACCATGCCTCTTTGCATAGCGGTGTAAATCTCGGGAGAGGGTACCACCACAGGAACCATGCCGTATCCTTCGAGTAGCTTGTTGAGCATGCCGCCTCCGCTGCGAACCTTCATGCCCTTAAGCTGCTCCAATTTGGTAACCGGCTTGTTGGTGAACAGATGGTAATTACTAGTAGAGGACATAAGCAGAAGCTTGCATCCTAGAGCCTCATAATCCTTTTTGAAATACTTGGGGTAGAGCTCTTCCAAAGCGCGAGCGGCAACGTAAGCATTTTCCCACATGAAGGGAAGCCCGGCCCCCATGACCAGCGAAAAACCCGTTGGCGAATAGTTTGGATAGGCTGGTGATACGTCGCAAATATTGCCACGCACAGCTTTGAATCCGGCATTTGCCTTGAACAATACCCCGCCTACAAACTCTTTGACTTTGATTTTTCCTTTAGTCCGTTGGTCCACCAAAGTAGTGAAGGTATGCCAACCTTCGGAGTACATATGGTGACCAGGACTTAGATAAATGCCGTAGCGACAGGGTATTGGCGAGCCGGTGTAGGTTATCGGCACGTCTACATAAGGCATTTTCTCAGCAGCCATGACTGGCTGGCCCATCACGATCAGATTCACCAATAAAAGGATCATCAGCGCGAACAAAACGCTTTTCTTGGCCATTTGCTCCCTCCGCCTTTCAGCCAATTCAAAATGCGATGGCAAAAATCGGTAACCGACGCCCTCTGAAATACGGTGAAACCACGCTAACTTTTTGTCGACATGTAGTCAAGTTGTTTTTTGACCAATTGAGTGATTATAACAGCGACTAACCCTAGTTTTGTATTTGTGCCTCAAACAAGTTTACCGCATTAACCAATTGATTATATTGTGCTAGTTTTGATTGGGGCTCGGCTTCGCAGCATAACTGTAATGAATTGCGGCCTAGACTGCAGGCTAAAGTCACACAGACCTGTCCCCGGAAGATTTTGGTTTGGAAAGAGGCATTTCGCAGGTAACTTTATTAATTTATTAAAATAGTTATCCGGAAAGCCCGCTATCGTCAGCAACCGGCGGGCGATGAGGACCCAACAGATTAAATATGCGTCCCTGTCCTGATTAGGACGTCGTAATTTTCCTTATGCTCGGCCTTGAGCAGGTGCCCTTGGGCTAGTAGCCAAGGGCCTCCCCCACCAGTACCACGTGGATGCGGTTCGGAATCATGGAGCCCTCAATGATGCTCCAGAAGTTGCAGATGCGTCCATAAGCGCGGCAATCGACGCACAGGCCGTTCTCGGCACAGGGGGTTTGCTTGCCCCGGCGCAAGGCGTTTACCGGGGCAGCATAGTGCTTAACCCGGGCAATGGCGCTGTCTAGATCCGGAGTTACTTTATTCATGCCAACCACTAGGATCACCTTGTGGGGACCAAAGGCCATGGCCGCCACTCGGTTGCCCATGCCGTCCAGGTTCACCAGACGGCCATCCAGGGTGATGGCATTGCTACTGGCCACCATGACATCAGCTGTGAGGCCGCGTCGACGGAGGTCCATCTCCTCTTCCGGAGTGGCATCAGGTCGTTGGTAGTGCCTTAGCACTGTGAGGCCCTCTATGGCCGCAAGTTTCTCCCATAAACCCGTTTCGACTACACTCACTGAGCCGCACCCGTAAACTGTGCTGCCGGGTGGAATCATCTCCATGATTTGCTGGCCAGCCTGGACGGCGTCCACTGCATAGGAGCCGCTCATCCGCCTTTTTTCAAGCCAGGCGATGATGCCATGAGCCACTTTCTGGTTCCAACCAACCTGATGAATGTCCATATTGCCCTACTAGGTGAGTTATTTTGACGCAGGTGAATTCCCTACCGCTCAAACAGTGGATTTATAAATTTGTTCACTTGAAATCATGTCGACAAAAACTATAATAAGCTATATACTGCGAAATGGAAACGGGTAAGTAAACACTTTAGCCGGCTGGGGGCGAAACAATAAATGGATATATATGTAATTTCTTGTAAGTTTGGATGCCCCTATATTATGTTGCCGCCTAGTTCGTCGAGGTGGACCCCGATTACAGCCGGGCCCTCACCATGGTAGGCGCTAAGCCGGCGACTAGGCCTAACTGATTTATTTCTATCCCTAAAGACTGCTGCAAACCTAATGCGGCGGTTATGCGAGAACGAGAAAGAGTCAAAACGAGCCTATGGTTAAAGTCTACCAGCCAGGGTCCATAGTAGAGCAGCTCTACAGCTTGTTGTGCATGGAAATCATGGACGGCTCCCTCAAACCGGGGCAAGCCCTCCTCGAGAAGGATCTACAGCAGCGTTTCGGGACAAGCCGGGCACCCATCCGGGAAGCGATACGCTTGCTGGCGGCCGACCGGCTGGTAGTGGTCAACGCTTACAAGAAAAAGTACGTGCGCAAGATCACCCGCGAGGACCTCCGCGAGGTGATCCCAGTACTTGCCTGCCTGGAGGGCTGTGCAGCTCGCCTGACTGTGGAAAAAATTACCACCCCACAATTGAAAGAGTTCATTCAGATCAACGATGAGCTAAAGCAGGCCTACCAGGCAGGGGAAATCGATCGCTGCATAAGCCTGAATTTCAATTTCCACAGCTTCTATGTGAAGGGGGCTGCGAACCAGGCCCTTCGTCAAGCCATCCGGCCCATGATTCAGCGCATTGTGCGCCTTTGGGTTTCAACCCTTTACGCCCGGAAGGCCGACTTTTTTGTTACTACCATCCAGGAACATGAAAAAATCATCTCAGCCTTTAAAAGAGGTGATGCCGCCCAAGTGGAGCAAATGGCCCGCGAGCACATTGAGAATCTGCTTTCCCGGGCAATGCGTTTTTCGGTTTTCGACAAGCAGGGCAACTTCAACCTGATCAAGTAATTGCCCCCTATCATTCCCTTATTGCTTTACTAATAGACTATTAAATATAGATTCCATTATTGGTTGGTAAATACTTAACTAAATCAACTCAAGGGGGGCAGGTTACACATGAACCATCTCTAAGGAGGAGCAACATGAGGGCAGCATTTACCCTCACACCGGCTGAGTCTCGCCGATTGATCGCCAAGGCGGTGGTCGAGTTGGAAGAAGTACGTCACGCCGTGCATGACGCATACGTAATCATTAGTGGAGGGACCACCAACGGGTACATCGCACAGGAGCTAGCGGGTGCCAAGAACCTAGAACCTCAGAAGTTCACTGCTGGCACTAACACCCACCGCCTTCTCTGCGTGACCGACGAAAATAAACGCACGCCGTTCCCCATTATTCTGCACAAAGGCCAGGTGGTGGCCAAAACAACTCCCGAGGTGTTTCAGGATTTTAATGTAAACACAGTGATAATTAAGGGTGCGAATGCCATTGACCCGGATTGGAACGTGGGTGTGGTAGTGGCTGGCTTCGACGGTGGCACAATGGGCAAAACCATGGGCACGGTGCAATCCCAGGGGCTACGCTACATCGTACCGGTTGGCTTGGAGAAGATGGTACCCTCAGTACACGCCGCGGCCGCCGCAGTGGGCGCAAAGCGCCTGGACTACTGTTTGGGAGCCGACTTCGGTATGGTCATTATGCCCAACGCAGTGGTGGTCACCGAATTAGAGTCATTGGAAGTCCTGTGCGGTGTGGAGGCTACCCATGTGGCCTCAGGGGGTGTGGGCGAATCAGCCGGTTCGGTGGTACTAGTGGTGGAGGGCAATAAACCTGATGTCGAGGCAGCCATCAAGCTGGTAGAGGGCATCAAGGGAGAACCTGTTTTGCCAGGTTTTAAAGGTACTTGTAAGTCATGTCGCTACGCCTGCAGGTTTAGAGGGACCGAGTTGGCCGACCTGCCGGCATGGCTTACCGACTGAAGCACCAGCATGTGAGGACTCAGACCTCGCCACACATTGATCATGCCAATTGTAGCTTTTCCCTTACTAGTTCATAAGGGGTCTTCCCCTGAGCGACCTTTGGGGCCGGCAATAGTTGTAGGAGCTTTCCCATTCAACCAGCTTTCGATTAAAGTCCACGCCACCTATCTTGCCTAAATAATTGTTTTCACTAGCTTTTTATGCTTTTTGGTGTTACACAGGGCCCATTTAAAAACTGTAGTAATATCAAATGGTTGTAAGAACTATCGGGCACCTAAGGGGCGTGAATTAAGATGGTGCCTTCTGATTTGTATTGACAATAAATGTCTGCTAACAGTAAACAGTAAACAGTAAACTAATAATCTGACGAAAAGCCTGCACCTCAAAGCGCACGTATATGAAATCTGACCGACTTATACCGCCTTCCCCTTCCTCTACTGCGGCCCCAACAGAGGCGGCCGCCCTTATCGCCCAGCACCTATACGACACATCTTTCGCCTGTATCCCCAGCGAGCTGCTTCCCGATCTAAAATTGAAGCTGCTGGACACCATGGGATGCATGCTGGCTGGGAGCGGCGCGCCGGGTTGTCCGGAGTTGGTTGAGCTCTGCCGCGGCTGGGGTGGTGCCCCCCAAAGTCGGGTGGTGGGCCATGACTTGCGCCTGCCCGCTCCCATGGCCGCCTTAACCAACGGGACCATGGCTCGGGCGGTGGATTTTGACGATGTTTTCGAGCCCGGCACCCTACACGTCAGTGCCTCTTTGGTCCCAGCCGCCTTGGCGGTGGCCGAGGCCCAGGGAGGGGTGGACGGCAAGAGCCTATTAACCGCCCTGGCTCTGGGTGTGGACCTGATCTGTCGCCTCTCCCTGGCCATCCAGTTGCCGCCAGGGGTAAGCGGTATGAACTCCACCTTCCAGTGCGCCTATTTCGCGGCAGCGGCGGTGGCGGGCAAGCTCATGGGGCTGGAAGTGGAGGGCCTACGCCACGCCCTGGGCCTGGCCTACACCCAGGTGGCCGGTAATTCCCAAAATCTCCTTGAAGGTACCTTGGCTATACGTTTGAACCAGGGATTGGCCGCTCAAGGTGGGGTCATGGCGGCCGAATTGGCGAGAGTCGGTTTAACCGCCGCGCGGGATTCGCTGGAGGGCAAGTTCGGCTATTTCATGGTCTATCAGAGGGGCGCGTATGACCGCGACCGGCTGTTGGAGGGCTTGGGCCAAAGGTATTACGGACCGGAAGTGACCCAAAAGATCTATCCCTGCTGCATGCACACCCACGCGGCCATCGAGGCCCTGCAAGAGGTCAAGGCCAAGCACCTGATCGACGAGGCCCAGATCGCCCGCATAAGGGTGGGGCTGAATCAACAAGGCTACAACTTCGTGGGCGCCGCCTCGTCGGATAAAATTACCCCCCGGAGCGTGCCGGAGGCCCAGTTCAGCATTTACCACGTATTGGCGGCCTCCTTTGCCACCGGCCGGCTCGCAACGGCTGATTTCGAACCAGCGACCCTGGTCTTGCCGGAGGTACGCGACCTGGCTGGACGGGTGGAATGTTGGGTGGACCCCGATCTGCAGGAGCGATGCCCATCCGGAGTCAGCCCTGCGCGGGTACGCGTGGAAACTCGCGACGGACGGGTGCTTGAGGCTCTAGGCCGCGAGCGGCGAGGGACTCCCGCTAACCCCCTTAGCCGCCAAGAGGTGATGAACAAGTTCCTGGGCTGCGCGCGGGGTGCAGCCCGGCCCGTGGAGCCGGAGCAAGCCTTGCGCGCCGCTAGGTTGGTGGAGCGCTTGGAGGAACTCAATGATGTCGGGCAAATTTTAGCCGCCCTTGCATAGGTTCCTGTCTGGACTCGGCGCCCCGGTTGGGTGCCGGGAATGAGAAAAAAAGATGCGCCGAATAAATCTCGAGGTGTTGTTGTTGGTTTTAGGAGTCCTGGCTGTGGCTCTGCTGACCTCGCTGGATGTCCTGGGCTTCCGGGGATCGGTAGCCGGGGCCATCGGGCCGGGGGTCTATCCGCTAACCGCCCTGGGACTCATGTTGGTCACCGGCCTGATAATCGTCTATCGCGCCTGCAAGCCGATCAAATACAGCCTTTTCTCACCGTTTGGCAGCAGCGACCTGCGCGGCCTGGCCGTGGCGCGTCTGGCTCAGGTGATTGGCCGCGAAATGGGCGATCCGGTCAAGGTGTACAGCGGAGTGGGTCAAGGCAGCTTCTCCTCCATGTTCCAAGGCAGTCGGGCCAAGCCGGATGGACACAACTTTGTGGTCCTGGACGGCTCCTGTCCCACCCCCTCGCCCTTTAGCAACGCTGCCGAGTGCCTGGAGCGTTTTGTGCCGGTCATGCGGTTGAGCGACGACCCCTACCTGCTCTTGGGGCCCATCACTGCCGACAACGAGGCCGTGGACCTCCCCGGTTTGCTGGCGGCTGGGCCATTGGGTTTCAGCGCGCAGCCGGAGGAAGTGGACTTTCTGTGCAGAGCCCTGTCCCACCGGGCGGGAGTGGCCGTGCAGAGCCGGGTCTTTGCCTCCACTCCCAGGGTGCTGCGCTCCCTGGCCCAAGGTGAGATAGCCGCCGCCTTCTGCCCTCTGGACGAGTTGGCGGCCGGCGACCTGACTCATCGGCATTATCGGTTGTTGGCGGTGGGGGCTCCGGCCCGGCTGGCCGAGCTTCCCGAGATCCCCACTCTGCTGGAGTTGGGGTTGGACCTGTGCCTAGGACACTGGACCGTCCTGGCCTATCCTAAGGGGGCGAGCCGGGAACAGGTACGGGATTTATGGTCAATTCTTTCCCGGCCCGAAAACCAGGAAGCCGTAAGCCAGGGCATGCGGGGGCACGGCATCCGTCCGGACCTGCTGGGCCCGGAGGAAACCGCAGAATTTTGGCGGGCTCAGGCCCAGGTGGCCCAGGAGATAGGGCGCGATACCGGTTATTGGCGGGCCGACCGTCAGATGGTCAGCCTTTATAAGGTGGTTGGGGTGCTGGCTCTGTTCTCCGCCTTCATGCTGCTGGCTCCGGTCACCGGCTATTTGCCGGCTTCCCTGGCCATGGTGCTGCTCCTAAGCCTGATTCTGTGGCCCGGACCCCTGAAAAGAGCCTTGCCCCTTATTACCCTGGTCAGTCTGGGGTCCTGCGTCGCGGTCTACCTGGTGTTCACCCAGGCCTTCATGGTTGTCTTTCCTTAAGGTGGCTGCGTTATGAGCGAGTTCGTGTTGGGAATTTTCGGTGGTGTCTTTGACCCGTTCAGCCTTCTTATCATCGTGGAGGGCGTGGTACTGGGCATCATCGTGGGGGTGTTGCCGGGCCTTTCCGCCACCTTGGGGGTCGCCCTGGCCGCTCCCATCACCTTTGGCATGGACAGCCTGCAAGGCATCTTGTTGCTGCTTGGCATTTACGTGGGAGCCGTCTACGGCGGTTCCATCTCGGCCATTCTCTTGGGTATACCGGGCACGCCGGCGGCGGTGGCTACCGTTCTGGACGGCCAGCCCATGTCCAAGCGGGGTGAGGCCGGTCGTGCCATCGGCATCAGCACAATTTCCAGCTTCGTGGGCGGCTTGTTTGGGGTGGCGCTACTGGCGGTGCTGGCAAAGCCGGTAGGAATCTTTGGCTTGGCCTTTGGAGAACGGGAGTACCTGGCCCTGGGCATCCTGGCCCTCACCGCGGTGGCCCATCTTTCCGGGGCCTCCTTCATCAAAGGCGTGTTTTCGGTAGCAATCGGGCTGTTCGTGTCCACCATCGGTATCGACGAAATTCACGGCATCCCCCGTTTCACCTTTGGCAACGTCGACATGCTTGGGGGCATCCCCTACATCCCGGTGATGATCGGGCTATTCGCCATACCTGAGACCATGATATCCATCGAGCAACTCTCGGCGGTCAAACCCAAGTTTCCTCCCGTGGAGCGGGTGTTGCCCTCCAAGGGCATGCTGAGGGGCTTGTTCAAACCGGTTCTTCGCTCTTCGGTCATCGGAGGAGTGGTGGGCGCAGTTCCCGGTACCGGGGCGGACATCGCCGCCATCATCGCCTACGCTCAAGGCAAAGCCATGTCCAAGCATCCGGAAAAGTACGGCACTGGCTACCCCGAGGGCATTGCTTGTCCGGAGAGCGCCAACAACGCCGCCTGCGGTGGGGCCATGGTCCCCTTGCTCACCTTGGGCATCCCCGGGGGGGCGGTGACGGCGGTCATCATGGGTGCCTTTATGGTGCACGGCCTACAGCCGGGACCGCTGCTGATGGCCAACAACGCCGATATCGTCTACAAACTGGTGCTGGGTTTCGGGGTGGCCAACCTGGTCATGCTGACGGTGGGCTTGAGCGCGGCCAGATTTTTCGGCAAGGTATCACGCATGCCCCAGGCGCTGCTAAACCCCATAATCATCTTGCTGTGCATCGCCGGTTCCTACAGCATGCGCAACAATTGGTTTGACGTCTACGTGATGGGCATCTCTGGAATGTTCGGCTATGCTCTGATCAAAACCGGCATCCCTCGGCCACCCTTGGTCATCGGCATGATCCTGAGCGGCATGATCGAGTCCAACCTGGCCCGTAGCGTCATGCTCTGCGCGGGTAACCCCATGATGTTTTTCACCCCAATCAGTACCGGTCTACTGATCCTTGCCGTGGCCCCCTTCAGCAAACCTCTGGTGAAAAAAGTTTGGCGCTCGCTGCGCAGCCCAAGGCGGCAGCCCAACTGAGCGGGACTTTGACCCGCAATCGAACCTTAACGGGAAAAGGATGGGAGTTATGAGAGGGAGGAAGACGATGAGGCTGGTGGCGCTGGCTACCGCTTGTGTGGCTGTTCTTTGTACCTTGGCCGGGGCCGCTGTGGCCGGAGATTACCCTGACAAGAAGATAGAACTAGTAGTGGCTTTCAATCCCGGCGGTGGCTCGGACACCTTTGGACGGGCCGTGGCCAGATTCGGCGAAAAGTACGTGGGACAGCCCATTTTCGTGACCAACCGGGCCGGAGGGGCTGGGGCGATCGGTTTCGTATATGGGGCCAAGGCCAAGCCCGATGGTTACACCCTGACGCTGGCGGTAACTACCCTAACCATCGCTCCCTATATGACCAAGGGTTATCCAGTCACCTACAAGGATTATGCGCCTTTGGCGCTGCTGGCCGTGGTTCCCTCCTGCATCAGCGTGTCCGCCGAAAGCAAATACAAGACGCTGCAGGATTTTCTCAAAGATGCCAAGGCGCAGCCCGGCAAAATGCGCGTGGGCACCTCCGGCACGGGAAGCCCCTGGCACCTGGCCGGGGCGGCCCTGGGCAATGCCGCCAAGGTGAATTTCTCCTTCGTGCCCTATAAGGGGGCTGGTCCGACCATCACCGCCCTGATGGGAGGACACATAGATTCGGCCATCACCAGCGCCGCCGAAATTTTCCCGCATGTGCAGGCGGGCAAGGTGCGTGTTTTGGCCATCATCGCCGACAAGCGCTTCCCGGTCCTGCCTGATGTGCCCACCACCATCGAACTGGGGCTTAAAGCCAATGTGGTGGCCTGGCGAGGCCTGGTGGCGCCCAATAAAACCCCCAAGGATCGAGTGACCTACCTGATCAAGGCCATAACTAAGCTGTCCGAGGATAAGGAGTTCCTGGACTTCATGGCCAAAAACGGTGTCACTCCCCATCTGATCACCGGCGAAAAATTCGGCCAATGGCTCAAGGTGCAAAGCGAGGACTATGCCAATTTGGTCAAGCTCACCGGCCTGGTCAAATAGGTTAAGCGACATGGAACCGGCAGGCGCCCACCCCTCATGACGAATCGCCAAGGGCGTAGGGGCGCCTGCCGCCCTCGAGGCGCGGCATGGGCAAGCGCAAAGGCTAAAATCGTTAGCAGTCTGTATTAAGGAGAAGACGACTTGTCACGCAAGAAACTCATGGAAGAAATGACTTGGACCGAGCTGCGGGAGGCCATGGCCTCGGCGGACACGGCCCTGATACCGACCGGCTCGGTGGAAGTGGAAGGCCCCCATTTGCCCCTAGCGGTGGATTCCATCGTAGCCATGGAGGTGGCCCGCCGGGTGGCCGATGCCACCGAGGGAGTCATCGTGGCGCCCCTGTTCAACGTAACCTATTCCTCTTGGCACGGCGCCTTCTCGGGCACTCTGAGCCTGACCATGCCTACCCTGATGACGGTGATGAGCCAGATTTGCCGCGACCTGTGCCGCCATGGTTTCAAGAGGCTGTTTTTCATCAACTCCCACATCGGGAATGATGCCTCCATTTGGAACACCGCCAACGACCTTACCGCCGAGGGCTTGGCCCGGGTGGGCATGGTGAGCATTTGGCCGCTGGCCAGCGAGATGGGCCAGCACATGAGCGAGCTGAAGGAAAACTCTTTTTTGCACGCTGGCGAGATAATGACCTCGGTGGTGATGGCCATACGGCCGGACCTGGTGGACATGTCCCAGGCGGTGACGGAGTACCTAAAGCCTAAAAGCGAAGGCTACCAGCCCCTGCTCAGTTCCAAGTCCAAAGTTGGCGGGCGGGTGATAAGCATCTACCACACCTCGGAAGAACTGACCCAATCGGGGGTGATGGGCAACCCCAGCCAGGCTTCCGCGGATAAGGGCGAGATGATAATTGGTAACATGGTGGAGTATATCAGCCAGGCGGTGGATGAGTTCCGCCAAGTGCCCCTGCCCCCGGGCATCGGGGCGTGAGTCATGGGCAGCCGCGGAACTTGCCTTGAATTGCGAGTTCGCGTGGTATGAAATGACATGCCGTCGGCTGCCCCGCGGCTGGTGCTCGGTATGAAACCTTTCCGGGAAAGCATGCTCGATGAGTTCTATAATAAAGCCGCCCAAAACCATATCCGAACAGGTGCTGGAGGTTCTGGAGGAGGAGATCCTCTCTGGCTTCTACCAGCCCGGTGATCGTATGGTGGAAACCGAGATCGCCAAACGCCTGGGGGTAAGCCGTGGGCCGGTGCGTGAGGCCCTGCTGGTGCTGGAGAGCCGGGGACTCCTCCAGGAAAAAATCGGAATGGCCAAAGGCCGGGAAGTGGTATCGCTCAGCGGGCAGGATCTCAGGCAATGTTACCAGGTGCGCATCTTCATAGAGACCCAGGGCCTCATCGCCCACGCTAAGAGCACCGACCAGCGGGTGCTGGATAAGTTGGAGGAGATGACCCGGGGGATGGACGAAATAGTGCGCCAGGGCAACACAAAGGCCTACCGAGAGGCCAATACTGCCTGGCATTACGTCATTGTTAGCGCTCTGAACAATCCCCGCCTGCACGACTTTTACCAGGACAATGACCGCATCATCCGCTGGTTCGCCGGGTTCACCCTGGATCCGGTCCGCCTAGCCCGCTCCAATCAAGAGCACCGTCATATCCTTGAGGCCTGCCGCCGTCAGGATGTAGCGACTATCGTGGACATATTGTATGAGCACCAAACCCAGGCCTTGGAGCGGGTGTTAAACAAGCTGAAGGAGGCCTCTCGCCTCCCAACCGAAAACCCACCGGCGGGCCCGGCCCGCCCTCGTCGTCGTAAGGGAGAACAGCCATGATTAGCTTAGAAGAAGTACACAAGCTGGGGACCGAACTGGAAATATGGTTGCGCATGCGCAGCCATCCAATAGCTTTCAAAATGCTAAAGAGCATTGACGAAGTCCCCGAAGACGCCATCATTCCCACCCGGGACTGGAAGCATAAATACGCCTTGTGCCAAGCCATGGCCAAGGCACAGCGCGACGGCATGACCATCGCGATGTTTAAGGACGATAACTGGTGCTTCGAGCCGGTGCTGGGCCTGGGCCTAGTGCCGCCTCGTCCCGAGTTCTTTGAGGGCCATCACCGCTATCCGGACAGTGTGCGCGATCTGCAGGACGCGGCCAGGTGGTGCCAGAACATGCCCCGCCTGGAGTTCGGCCAGTACCTAGGCCTGGTAGTGGCGCCCATCAACACCTGCAGTTTCATGCCCGACCTCGTGGTTATGCACGTAAATGGCCTGCAGACCAGTCAACTCCTCATCATTAAATGCTGGCTGGACGGCAAGGACGTGCCTTCCCAACTCTCAGGCCACGCAGCCTGCGTATACTGCACCGTGCCCTCTCTGATCCAGCAGGAGTGTCAGGTTGCCATTCCTTGCAAGGGAGACCGCCGCCTTGCTATGGCCCAAGACGACGAACTGCTCTTCACCCTGCTGCCGGAGATGCTGCCCGGATTCATGGAGGGGGCTAACTTCCTGCAGAAGCATAACTGGGGCCTACCTCTGAAGCAGGAGTACAAGGAAGAGTATGACCTGAAGCCTGGCTACTGCGAGATGGCTGAGATGCACGGTATGGATATGCAGCAGTCGCCCCCTCGGCAGCAAAAGTTCCAAAAGCACTAGGGGTAGGCGGTCGGTCCGCGCACCTAGGAAAATACGGGTCAGTAATTCTAAGCGAGATTGCAGCTTAGGGAAGACTAGGCAAACATAAGCGGGGCCAGGGTTGGGGATTTTCCTCAGTGCCTGGCCCCGAATTAAATTTTGGATTACGTGAGTTAAAATTAGCTCAATGAAATATGAGTTCCAGCAACCCCAGGCTCAAGCTACATGAAAGGTAATTTCCACTAAGTTACCATCAGGATCCCGACAAAAGAGATAGTCTGAATGATCTTCCCGCTTGCCTGGCCCATCCACTACCGCGATTCCGTTTTGCTTCAAAATCCTTTTGGCCTCGGCAAAGTCCTCGGTTTCAAAAGCCAGGTGGTGTGAGCCTATTGGTATATCTTCATCTCTTACCATCAGGTGTAGCTGGGAATTCCCAACTTGGTACCATTCTCCGGGAAAGCGGAACTTTGGGCGATTTATTGAAGCCAACCCCAACACTTTCCCATAAAACCACTTACACTTTTCAAGGTCCTTAACAACCAAGGCAGTGTGGCTATAATTTTTGATCTGAATCATATGGTCCTCTAGCTAAAAGTCCCCTAAACAACAAGATAATTTTGATAAAACGCGTCTCCCTTTGTCAAATAAAGTTGAATGGGAGATTATTGCGCGAGACATCGCGACACTCCAGAATCTGGATCAACAATTAAGAAGCTAATTTCTAGCTATGCAAGGGCAGGTATGTTTGGCGTCAGAGCCCCTGGGACAGATTTTAGGTTTTAGCTAATGGAGCCTCCTAGGTAAGATCACCCGTCAAAGGAGTGAGCCATGAGCAATGATGAAGGGGCGGAGAACAAGGTCCTAGGACGCGTGACCCTTGCCTTGCTCCGGCGGCACCGCTGCCAAGGCAGCGCTGACGATCTCCTGGGCTTCCTCCTCAATGCGGCGCAGGTGATCCGCCCCCTGGAGGCTCTCCGCGTAAATTTTGTAGATGTCCTCGGTTCCTGACGGACGCGCCGCGAACCATCCGTTCTCGGCCACTACTTTGAGCCCACCTATGGGGGCGCCGTTGCCCGGCGCATGGGTTAGAACGGCCTGGATTTTTTCTCCCGCCAATTCGGCGAGAGTTACTTGCCGGGGGGAGAGATTGGCCAACAGCTTCTTTTGATCCGCAGTGGCAGGCGCCTCGATGCGGTCATAGACCGGCTCACCTAATTCGCGCGTGAGATCGTGGTAAATTTCGCCGGGATTGCGGCCCATGCGAGCCGTTATCTCCGCAGCCAGCAAGGCCAGGGCAATGCCATCCTTGTCCGTCGTCCAGACGCTGCCGTCCAGACGGGCGAAAGAGGCTCCGGCGCTCTCTTCGCCGCCAAAGCCCAGGGAGCCGTCCAGCAGGCCTTCCACAAACCACTTGAAACCGACGGGCACCTCGTAGAGTTTGCGGCCGAGTTTCGCGGTGACGCGATCTATCATCAAGCTGCTGACCACGGTTTTGCCGACTGCCGCCGACTCTCGTGTAAATGGCGGTCCAAAAGCGAGACGATTTTAGTGGCGGTTGAAAACCGTGACACATTGATTCAGTTTTCTTCAGGTGTTTTGGTGCGATGGAGGCCATGGTGGCTTCCAGGCCAGGACTCTCTGGAGGAGCGGAAGGGGTGTACACGGACATGGATCAATGGGCCCGGATCAGACTTGAGTTGCGCGATGGCCAGGCGAGCAAGCGCGAGTTAATGCGTAGAGAGGGCATCCATTGGGATACCCTGCAAAAGATTCAGAATTTTCCCGAGCCTCCCGGATACCGGCTCAGCACCCCCCGAGCCAAGCCCAAGCTTGGCCCCTACCTTGAGTTGATCGCCCGGATCATAAAAGAGGACAAAAAGGTTCCCAAGAAGCAAAGGCACACGGCCACGCGCATATATCACCGCATCAAGGAGGCGGGTTATCAGGGCAAGTACACCCAGGTAAAGGAGGCGGTGCGCGCAATCAAGCGCGTGAGCCAGGAGGTGTACATGCCCCTGGTCCATCGTCCCGGCGAGGCGCAGGTGGACTTTGGCTATGCCCTGGCCAAGGTTTCCGGGGAGCTTCGCAAGATAGCGCTTTTTATCATGGCCTTGCCGTACTCCGATGCCTTTTTCGTGGCGGCCTTCGACAAGGAGTGCAGCGAGAGCTACTGGGAAGGGCATGCCAGGGCGTTCGAGTTTTTCGGTGGGGTGCCCCACCGGATCAGTTACGACAATAGCAAGGTCCTGGTTTCCAAGATCATAGGGCCTCATGAGCGCAAGCTGACCGATGGTTTTCTCAAGCTGCAGAGCCATTACCTTTTTCGGGAGCATTTTTGTCGGGTGCGGCGTCCAAACGAGAAGGGCGTGGTGGAAGGGGTGGTCAAGTACGCCCGGCAGAATTTTTTGGTGCCAGTGCCCCAGGTGAAGGACCTGGCCGAGCTCAATGCCATGCTTTTAAGGCAGTGCCGCGACGACATGAAGCGCCGTTTGCGTGGCAAGGGCGGTAGCAAGGCCGAGGTTTTGCAGGAAGACCAGACAGCCTTTGTCCCCCTGCCTCCCTCCCGCTTCGATGCCTGCCGCAAACAGCCTACCCGGGCCAATTCATTGTCCCTGGTCCGCTTCGACGACAATGACTACTCGGTGCCGGTGGCTTGTGCCCACCATGAAATTGTGGCCAAGGGCTATGTGGATCGGGTGGTGCTCTGCCACCATGACGTGGTGGTGGCCCGCCACTCCCGATCCTGGGGCAAGGAAGGGGTGTTTTTCGACTACCGGCATTATCTGCCCTTGCTGGAGCGCAAGCCTGGCTCCCTGGACCACGCCCGCCCCCTGGCTGACCTAGATCTGTCTGAGTGCTTTGAGGTCTTGAGGCGGCGGCTGGTGGCCGGGGAAGACATGCCTGGCCAGGGCACCCGTAAATACATAAAGGTCCTACGTTTGCTGGAGGACCACTCCATGGCCAGACTGAAGCGGGCGGTGGAGCAGGCATTGTACGCGGGAGCCTATGCCCCGGAGGCCATTGTCCACCTGCTGGAGCCGCCATCATCAGGGCCCGCGGCCACCTTCCTGCTGGACGGTCGTGAGCACCTGGGCCGAGTGAGCGTGGCCGGGCCCGATATCACAGTCTATGACTCCCTCCTCGCGCAGGGAGGGGCGCTGTCATGAAGGACCAGGACAAACCCACCGTGCTCTTGGAGTACCACCTCAAAAAGCTGAAGCTGCCCACCATTCTCCGGGAATACGCGGCCATGGCCAAGGTCTGCAGCCAAGACCGCTCCGATTACATGACCTACCTGCTGCGCCTGACCGAGCGGGAGCTTCTGGACCGCGAGAAGCGGGCAGCCGAAAGGCGCATCAAGCAAGCCGCCTTTCCGGTGATCAAGACCATGGACACCTTTGATTTCAAGGCACAGCCCTCCATCAATCAGCAGCTGGTCAGGGAGCTGATGAGGGGCGAGTACATCGCCAAAAAGGAAAACGTGCTCCTGATCGGAAACTCCGGCACCGGCAAGACCCACCTGGCCAGCGCCATGGCCTTTGCGGCCTGCGCCCAGGGAAGCAAGGTGAAATTCTACAGCGCCACCGCCCTGGTCACAGAGCTCATGGAATGCCGCGAGGAAAGACGTCTGCAACGCCTGCAGAAACAGCTCCAGCGCCTACACCTGCTGGTCATCGATGAACTGGGCTATGTGCCCTTCTCCAAGATAGGCGCTCAAATGCTATTCGAGGTGGTGGGTAGGGCATATGAACAACAAAGCCTCATGATCACCACCAATCTCCCTTTCCAGCAATGGACGGAGGTCTTCGGCTCCGAAAGACTCACCGGTGCACTGCTGGACAGACTGACCCATAGGTGCCACATCATCGAGGCCAATGGAGAAAGCTACCGGCTCCGCCAAGCCAAAAGACGATCCCAGGCAAAGCCCAAAACCAACTAAGGCAAGATCATGATTGACAGCATGAACAACAGGACTATATCTCTAAAACAAGTGTCACGGTTTTAGACCGCCAACTGTCCCGCACTTACTCCGCCATTCACAGTTGCCTCAAATTTTTTAAGTTTTGTTACATTTTTATCAACTTTTGATATATAACTGATTCCCTTGATAAGTGGTGATATTTCATCATAATCTATGAATGATCTATTGGATCTTTCTAGTCTGCCACTCTCCTTAACCTCAATTACAATTCCAAATTGTCGTTTGCCTGTAGTCATATTTTTTAGTTCTATACAATCAACAGATACTGATCCCAACGCACTAATTGTTCCGATCTCTGAATAGCCCTTTAAAACAACAGTCCCAGTCTGCCTCTCGAACAACTCCAATTTTGTTTTAGGCTTTTCCTCTTGAGGTCCTACCTGCCTAGCTTGCGCAGTTGTAAAAAATGAAATCGATAGCACTATAGCTATTGCGATACTACCCAACCTGTTATCCATGACTCATCCTTTATTTTTTTGCGGTGCTCAAAATTCAGATTCCCAAGTGTCGGATTACCTGTCAAGCTTTTTAATTCGATTATGTAGATTAACGTTACCCTGACCAACTACAAAATATCAACCATTTTGTCTTTTTACCGAGCGGATCTTACCTTGGGTAACAGCTTAGGGGTTTTTTGTTTAACACTGATCTCGCGCAGATATCAGCCGCACCACCCAGCCCCTCATAAACGTACCATTTTTAGATACTGTTTGTTTTTGGGCCGAGGATACCGGCTATCCCTCAATGGTTTACCATGGGCAAGGTGGCCTTGGGAGCAGATGGTTGGCAACCGAAGGAGATATAGAGCCGGAAGGTGTTATACTCAACTTTCCAGTTTTCTATCAGCAACTAGGTTTCTATAAGACTGTAAAAAATCTACCGATTTAGATGTTTACTTCTCAGCTTGCCATTGAACTATTCGATATAGCCGTTCTCCTAGGAGCCGCCCTGAGAGATGAACAGGATCTTAACCCCCCGCTTGGCCTTTCGCCAAAAGAATCTTTGCCTCTCGAAGCTTGCTAATGATCTGCTCGGCCGAATAGTGCTTCCTGGCCACCGACACCCCTACTCTCTTGCCCAATATCCTACCTTAAAATCTGGACCAAGTTTAAGGAGGTAGGTCAGTTCAATATAATACTTTACAGTGATTGCAACGTGACCTAAAGTTTATCCGTAAAATACTGCGAATATTAACCAAGGGGTTGTTGGCGATGTATAGTTACAGAAAGATACACTGCATTTTGATAATTGTGGCTCTCTTCGTTTCCATCGGCGGCTGTGGTATGGGATTACCTGGTGAAGTACTTACTGGGCGGTCCGAATTTGATAATTCTACATACGTGCAACTAGTGCCCGTTTGGTGTGAAACAAAACTGGGAATGGGACTGTACCAAAATTCAAAGTCACAAGGAGATTTGTGGCTCTTAACGGTAGAAGTTATGGGGGCTCATACTATAGAACGTTACAATTCATTACAGATTAATATCGATGACAAGATATATACTTTTGACTCTATTAGCAAACAAACCCACATGAAAACCCACCCAGGATATTCAGATTATCGCTTGCATTACTATCGAAGCGCTTATAATACAAGTTCTAGGAACTATCTTGTCACTGATGAATTTTTAGAGAAGATCGCAAATTCTAAGAAAATGATAGTAAGAGTGATTTTCACAGATGGAGGTGTCGAGGCTGATTGTACTTGTAGCCTAGGGCAGTGCGTACAAAGAACATTTAGAGGATTCTACAATAAATATATTAAAAAGCATTGAGTTTTAAAATGTTTCTTGGCGATGAAAAATAACGACATATCGAGGCTGCTGCATAATCGCCGGTATTTTTTTTCAATTTATCCGCCGTGCCAATCAAAGATTCTGGCTTTTTTTTAGGCCTAGGTTTTGATTTGGGATGACCACTATTATTTTTGCCCTACCCGGGCCGGAGGCCTTGTGGTGCGCCCCGGTCCAGAGTCGCTCCTTTATGCACTCGCCATTCACATTGCCTTTTTAAGATTGAAGGCCATCACGTTCAAGAATAGCCCTACTTTCGCCACCCCCAGATATTTCCCCTTGGCCATCCGACAGTCCATATTCAAAGTGCAGAAGGGCCCGATCGCTACCCGGGTCTCACGCAGAGGCCAATGTTTAACGATATCGAGCCAGATACTTTAACCACCGGCGACTTTGCCGCGGCGAACGACCTGACATTCATCGCCCAAGACACAAAAGTGGTGCTCCGCTTGTGTACATCCATGCCAACATAAATCATTGTCTTCCTCCCATGGTTGATGGGTTTCCTGTAAATGACCATTATCGGCCATCGGGGGGAAGACCACGTTCATCTCATCTACAGGTTGAACTGGTGTCCCCCAAAAACCATTTGTTCTTGTAGTCTCTCCAGTTAATTTTAACCGAAGACCGATATGTCCCCTAAGATATTTGTGCATATAGAAAGAGGGAGTGAGAGAGAAATCAAAATTGAAAGTCTGTTTGGCTTTTCTCGCGGAGGAGGGATGGTGGGGACGAGAAATGCAAAACAAACAGTCCAAAACCCCTTTATTTTTTCCTGAAAATCTATGTGGGACTATTTTAAGCGGAATGGGTTATCTTTAAGCTCGGCTCCTTAACACAACCATATCAACCGTTGATGCCGGCAACGGTAATAGGCACTCAGACCCATCAAAAAGGGTAATTTACTAAAGAAAAAAACCACCGATCGTCTTTTTCACAGAGCCATTTTTAGTTTTTGTCTAGGGTACCGATAGGGATGGATCTGGGCATTTCACCCCTCATCCTCTTGGAGCATTAACCGCCAAATAAGCTCGGTGAAATCGATTTCATTTTAAAATGGGCGTTGCGGTGAGGTTATAGCACTATCTTCTCGGCTTATCTGTCCAATTTACCTGAGGCGCTCCCATATGCTTCGCTTATCCCGCTGTCAGATTCTAATCTCCTTAGCATCTTCAGTAATAAGACGATCTCAAACATCTGATGTCCTTTCCGTCCAAGACCAGATTTCAAGTATTCGTATTTAAATCAAAATTTTCTTAAAGGACACATTCCCTCCTTGAGTTCATTGTTGCGGTATTGCTAAGCTTCACATAGCACCAACCTAGGAGCCTGCTATGTCCAATGGACTCTCGAGGCGGGAAGTCAACCTACCGCCGGAGTGGTGGAACTCTTCCCTCTATGATTACACCAATGAAATGCCGCTGAATGGATGGATCTGGGAATTCATGCGCCGGGCACGTCTCTTGAAAAATTTGGAAGGGCGACCTGTTGATGCTATGAATCCAGAACCCGACATAGCAAAACTCATCGAATACGACTGGTTACGCTACTACAGAACCTATGAGCAGTTAGGAGGCCGGGTTGATAGGGCTGTTTTCCTGCCTCCCGCTGTATATTTTCCTGGAACTTGGCCCATGGGATTCCACGGACAGCAATACTCGATAGAAGATGAACAGCTAAGAGAAAGGAGAGAAATAATCGTTGATTTTAATAGACGAAATGAAGTCATCATCTCCGACTTTAAGCGCTTACTAAATAAAATGAGGAAGACGTTTCCTGAACCTAAGAGAATGAACGTAAGAATTGCAGATTGGGCCGGTAATTATATATTACAAGTATGGGACTTGAGACAACATCGTTGCAGTTGGAGAACAATCACAGAATCTATTAATTTTATTGGTGGGATATCCTCAGCTCGAAACGCACTCAACACCGCCTCGAGATATATCAATAAAGGAGAGTGGCAAAGACTGGCTCTTCGAGCTGACCTTTTTTAACTATGCTACCAGAGCATTATACTTACTGTAGCAATGTTACCAGAAATTTTACCTCAATTATCCTAGATCTATTCCCCTACCCCTCTTAAAATTATAGACGTCACAAAGCCTTAAATGACTTTGTGTTCTCGCAGGCCTCAAGGCAACGGCGGCTTCTCTTTAGTAGCCAAGTGACTTCGTCAGCTACTGGGGCTAGGCTACGAAATTATTAGTAAAAATAGGGCCCAATGGGCTTGTCCCCGGAATTTATTGTAGGAGGAGGAGCGTGAATAATCCGCTGATCTCACATTGGAGACGTCGTCATTTCTGGGCAGCAGTCGATTGGCTTGATGAATGGCAATGGGAATGGCTGGGCACTTTCACCTTTGAAAATAACATCAGCATAAATAATGTTAATCATTATCTACATTCCTGGGTTAGAAAGCTTCAGACTCTTGAGCACTTACAGGTGGCCTACATGGGAATTGCATGCTGGAAAAAGAAGCACCCCCATGTTCATCTCCTTCTTCTTGGCAGAGGAAATTATCAACAAAGGTTTGTGTATCTAAGAAATATTAATACCAGTGTTTGGGAGAGACAATGGCCATTCATTGCTCAGGTTAAAACCATCGATGACCGCGAGCGTGCGATCAAATATTTGGCTGCGCATTGCTTCCGTTCCAAATGTGATGAGTACGAGCTAGTCGATTACAATGCAAAACTTCTTCAAAGATGCTCAATGAGGAGCGGTTTTGTCGGGTGACATCAAAAACGATTATGGAACACCCTCAACAGTTACGTGACTGTGGCTATTGAGCAGTGAACACGCCATATGACATACTGACCTCTGAGGAGGTTGCCGAGTATCTCCGCGTCAGCATTAGTTGGGTCTACAAGAACCAGGAGTTGCTGGGTGCAAGGAAGCTCAGGGGTGTCTTGCTCTTCCCGAGCAAGGAGCATTTTTATGGGCGTTTATTCGGAGCCGGGACGCGGTTACAAATACGACTTCGTTCTGAAGAAGCAAAGGCACACAAGCCGTTATTTCAAAACCAAGACCGAGGCCAAACGGGCAGAGGCTGCGAGAAGGGAGGAGTTGAACCGTCCGGTACAGAAACTAGGGGAGACCCAAACAGACATGGCCTTCTTGGACCTAGTTAACTACAAGTTGGATAACGTAAAGGCTTACAACTCAAAAAGCCACTATGAAGAATTCGTATATGCAGCCCGCAGGTGGCATGCGCTTTGGGGCAAGCTAAGCTGCGGCGAGATCACTCAACGGATCATCGAAAAATTCGTGCTAGAGAGGAGCGAGGTCTCTCCCTATACGGCAAACAAAGAGATTCGCTACCTCAAAGCCACTTTCAATTTCGGCATAAAGAAGGGGATGATCACCACCAACCCTGTTATGGGCATAGATATGATGCCTGAGGACAAGAAACGAAAGCATATCCCCTCCTTTCAGGACATCGCCAAAGTGATTGCCGAAGCTAACCAAGACACGCGGGATTATCTCTGGACTATCAGGGACACAATGGGCCGAGTGAGCGAGATAAACGCTCTTAAATGGGAGGACGTAGACCTGAGGCAAAAGACCGTGACGCTCTATACCCGCAAAAAAAGGGGCGGCCACCGCACGCCGCGCGTGATTCCTCTTACCGATCTTCTCGTTGATATACTGAGCAGGCGAAGCAAAGACCCAGATGAAAAAAAGCCTTGGGTATTCTGGCACCGCTATTGGGACCGCAAACAAAAACGCTGGATAGAAGGGCCCTACCACAATCGGCACAAACTCATGCGTACCCTATGCGATAGGGCCGGAGTTGCACCCTTCGGGTTCCATGCCCTGCGGCATGCTGGAGCCTCCCTCCTAGACCAAAAGCGCATTCCCCTGGGCACCATTCAGAAAATATTGGGCCATGAGAACCGTCAGACCACAGAGATTTACCTGCACAGCATGGGTGACAGCGAACGCGCCGCCATGGCTGCTTTCGAGCGGGCCACAGGCGGAAATACGATGGCTCGGGAGGCAGCGGCCAGGGAAAAGCCCCACTCAAATTCACACTCAGAGCGTGCCGGGTCTCATGGTCTAAGACTGGTAAAGGGCTAGGCAATGAGCCTAACCCCTTGAAATCATTGTGGCGGAAGTGCATGGGAATCGAACCCACCTACCGCCTTACTCAGACGGTACACCGGATTTGAAGTCCGGGACGCCCACCAGTGACGTTTCCACTTCCGATATGGGCAAAACCTATCATCGGCGCCGGTTAGCGTCAAGAAGCGCCGTTATCATGCGCCTGTTTGGCCAGGGCCAACGCCTCTTCCCGACTGCCTATCTCTCCGTCCAGCTGGGCCTCGCGCACCAGGTTGAGCAAACGGCCCACCTCCTTGCCCGAGGCCAGCCCTAGGGCCTGCATGAGCTCGTGACCGTCCAGCAGGGGCGGCGCGGCCAGGGCGGCGGCCAACTCCCGGTCGCGCAGCCGGGCCACCTCCTCATACAGGGCCAAAAGCCTACCTTCCGCCTCCGGGGGGCGCAAGGGCCCCCGACCGGCGATGGTGTCGGCCATGGCCAGCATGAACAGGGCGGGCAGGTCGCGGCCCAGGGCCCCCAGCATGCGGCGCACCCCCCGGCGGGTGAGCTGGCCCCGGCCCTGGGCCCCCAGCAGATGGAAAGGCCGCATGTGCTCGGCCACCAGGCGGCCCACCCAGGCCGCGTCGGCCTTGGCGAGCCCCAGGGCCCGGCAGCGCGCGGCGGCCATCGTGGCCCCCACGATCTCGTGGCGGTAAAAGGTGGCCCATTGCTCGTCCTTGACCTGGCGCATCGGCGGCTTGCCCAGGTCGTGCAGCAGGGCGGCGGTCATGAACAGGGAGCGGCGGTGCGGCTGGTCCAGGTAGGCCGGCCCTTCGGCGGCCAGGGCCCCGGAGACAGGCCCTTGCCCGGCCAGGAGCCGTCCGGCGGCGCGGGCGCAAGCCAGGCTGTGGCCCAACACATCCAAATGGTGGTAGGGATTTTGCTCCAGGCCCCGCCCGGCGGCCAACTCGGGGACCAGGCGGGTGAGCACCCCGCAGCGCTCCATGAGCCCCACCGCCTCCACGGCCCAAGGCCCGGCCATGAGGCGCAGCCACTCTCCCCCTATGCGCTCGGCGGCCACCCGGAAGAGCCCCGGCGCGGCCCCGGCCAAGCGGTATTCCAGGCCCGGCGCGGGGTTGAAGCCATGGGTGGCCACGAAGCGCAAGGCCCTGAGCACCCTTAGGGGATCGGCGCGCAACACGCCGGTACCGGCGGGCCTTAGCACCATGGCGGCCAAGTCGGCCCGGCCGCCGGTGGGGTCCAGCAAGGCGGCGGCGGGATCATCGGACCACAGGGCCCCCAGGGGCAGGGCCAGGGCGTTGACCGTGAAGTCGCGGGCGGCCAGGTCTTGGGCCAGGGTGGGGGCGCGCAGGCCGGCCAGATCCAGCTCGCCGTGCCCGGTCACCACCCGGCAGGTGGCGAACTCGCGCCCCAGGGGCACGAAGCGCCCGCCCAGGCGGGCGGCCAGGGCCTGGCCCAGGGCCATGGCCTCGCCGTGGACCGCCAGGTCCAAATCCGGTGGGCGGCGCTTTAACAGCAGGTCGCGCAGGGTGCCGCCGCACAACCAGAGCTCCGCCCCTTGCTCCCCGGCCAGTTCGGCCAGGGCGCCCAGGGCCGGATGTTCCCTGATCTGGCGCCACAGTTCCCCGTGGGTCAAGGCTACTTCCTGACCACGATTACCAGCTTTTCCCCGATGTAGAGTTTGTCGCGCGATTTCAGCTTGGGGTTCCACTCCCTGATCTGGGCTATGGTCACATCATAGCCGCGGGCCAGGCCGTAGAGGGTTTGGCCGGGGCGCACCACGTGCTCTATGCGCACCGGTTTGGGCTGCGGCGCCGGGGCCGGGCGGGCCACCGAAGCCGGCTTGGCAGCCGGGGCCGGGCGGGCCGTGGAGGCCGGGCGGGTCTTGACCTGGGCAGCAACCCCGGCGACCTGCTTCTCCAATTGATCCAGGCGGCGATCCACGACCTTCTCGTCGCGGTTGTCGGCGGCGATCTGCTTCTCCAGGGAACGAATGCGGGCGTTCAGGTTGGAGTCGGCCGCGGCGGGCTGCTGGCTCAGCCGGGCCAATTCCTTTTCCACCGCGTCCAGGCGTTTGTCCGCCTGCACCTCCTGGCGGGAGGGCTTGGCCTGGACCCGGCTAAGATCGGTGATCTGCTTTTCCAGGCCGTCCAAGCGCTTGGCCAGCAGGGGCGAGGCCAGGGGGGCTCCCTGCGCCGCCGGGGCGGCCACCGCCAAGGCGCTGACCTGCTTTTCCAAACGTTCCTGGCTGCGTTGCATGCGGCCCATGGTGGCGGTGAGCCCGGACAAAACCATGCCATGGCTCGTCACCTGCTGGGTCAGCCCGGAAGAGACCGGGGCCTGTCCCCCGGCCTGGGCCGCCGGACGCTGGGCCAGTTCCTGGACCTGCTTTTCCAGCGAGCCCAGCCGCTCTTGCAGCTTGGCGGAAACGGGCTCCCCCTTACCCTGAGCCTTGAGCTGTTTTTCCAGCTCGGCCACCCGGGCGGTCAGCTTGGCGTCGCCCTTGTCCGTGGCCGCCTGTTTCTGCATGTCCTTGACCAGTGCCTGGTTTTGTTTCTCCAGGGCAGCCACGGATTTCTCCAGACCAGCCACCTTGGGAGCCAGCTTGGCCTCGCCCTTGTCGGCGCCCACATTTTTCACCGCGTCGGCCAAGGCATTGTTCTGCTTGTCCAAGGCGGTCACGCTCTGCTGCAGTTGGGCCAAGGCGGCGGCTTGCTTTCCGCGATCAGCCTCGGCGGCCTTGGCGGCTTGCTGGTCTTGCTGGCCCAGGGAGGCCAGGGCCTTTTCCAGCTTGTCCACCCGCGCGGCCAGCTTGGGGTTCACGGCGGCCTTGCCCGTGCCCTTGCCCGCTGGAACCGGAGCGGCGGACACCTCGGCCAGCTTTTTCTCCAGGGCTTCAACCCTGGCGGCCAGCTTGGCGTCTCCCTTGCCTCCGGCGGCGGGAGCTCCGCCCTGCCCGCTCCCCAGGCGCTTGTCCATCTGCTCCACGCGCTTTTCCAGGGCCAGGATGCGGAGGTTGGCGGACTCCGCGGCGCTGAGCACCTTGTCCAGGCGGGCGGGGTTGATGCCTTGGCCCGCCGGGCCTCCGGCGGGCGTGGGGGCCGCGGCCCCTCCCCCGAACAGACCGCTCAAGAGCACGTAGATCAGATACACCGCTCCCATGGCCACCAGGATGGCCACCCCTATTTCCAGGGGCGAGAGGCGGAAACTGCGGCGGCCGCTCCCTTTGCCGGTGGGAAGCTTGGGGCCGGAAAGCACCTTGGGCATTAGTCATCTCGCTACGTTATAGATGGCCCAAAACTAACAAAGCCCGGCGGGTTTAGCAAGGCCGCCATGTCTTGACGGCCCCCGGCGCTCGGCCTATGCTGGAGGCCTGCATAAGTCTAGCTTGAGGAGATGGCATGGCCGAGTACGAAACGCTGCTGGTCCAGGACCACGGTCCGGTGCGCCAGATCACCCTGAACCAGCCCAAGATGTTCAATCCCCTGGATTACTCCAGCGGGCCCGAGCTTATCCTGGCCCTGGAAAAGGCGGGGGCCGACCCGGCGGTGCGCGCGGTGGTGCTCACCGGGGCGGGCCCGGCCTTCAGCGGCGGGGGCAACGTGCGCGAGATGGCCAAGGCCCTGGCCGCCGGCGAGAAGATCAGCCTGTTCTTCTCGGAGCTGGCCGCGATTTTGCACCGCTCCATAAGCACCCTGCGCCGCCTGCCCAAGCCGGTGGTCTGCGCCCTCAACGGGGTGGCCAGCGGCGGGGGCCTCGGCTGGGCCCTGGGCTGCGACCTGGTGGTGGCCAGCACCAAGGCCAGCTTCGATCCCGGCTACATCCGCATCGCGGTGAACCCAGACGGCGGCAGCACCGCCCTGCTCACCCGGGTATTGGGCCTGCAAAGGGCCAGCGCCTTCTTCATGCTCTCGGAGGCCATCGACGCCCCCACCGCCCTGGCCTGGGGATTGGTCAACCGGGTGGTGGAGCCCGAGGCGCTCTTGGACGAGGCCTTGGCCCTGGCCCAGCGCCTGGCCCAGGGACCGGCCGCCGCCCTGGCCCAGACCAAGGCTCTGTTGAACCAGGCCCTGTTCGGCGACCTGGAGACGGTGATGGAAAACGAGCGCCAGGGCCTGTGCCGCCTGAGCGACCAGCCGGACTTCGCCGAGGGCATCGCCGCCTTTTTTGAAAAAAGGAAGCCCAAGTTTGCCTGAGACCTCCTACGACCAAGCCCAAGGCCCCCAGGCCCCGCCGCCCATCCAGATGCCCTGGGAAAACCCCGGCGCGGGGGCCAAGGCCTTTTTCGCCACCATGTACGGCATCATGGCCAAGCCCCGCTGGGCCCTCTCCGCCCGGCCGGCGGCCTCTTGGCCCCGCTGGGTCGTCTTCGCGGTGGGCATGTGGCTGCTGGTCTTTTTGGCCCGCTACCTGTTCATCTTCGCCTGGAGCCTGGAGGAAACCGGCGGCGGCATATCGGTGCTGCTGCTGGGCCTGATGGGCATGTTCATTCAGGCGGCGATCTTTTTGCCCATCTACAGCGGGGCGGTGCACCTGACGCTGCGCATCCTGGCCAAGAACGGCCCCTACCCGCCCTTTCCCCTGGTGCTGCGCCTGGTGTGCTACAGCCAGGTGACCACCGCCGCCCTATTGGTGCCCATGATCGGCATCTTCGCCCACCTGCTGTGGAACATCTACGTGCTGGCCGTGGGGCTCAACGTGGGCCTGGGCCAGGACAAGCGCAGCGCCATCCTGAGCGTGGTGCTGCCCATGGTGGGCTTTTTCCTGCTGGGCATGCTTTTGGCCGGTCTGAGCCTGGGCGGGGCCTAGGACGTGGAAACCGCCCGCCGCCCCCTGGCCTGGGAAGTCCTGCAAGGCCCCCTATGGGGCCTGCCCGCCACCTGGTGGGCGGTGTGCCGCCATCCCTATGCCGCCTTCGCCGAGGCGCGCCGCGGCGGCCTGCTCCGGGCCGCGCTCTTCGCGGTGATCTGCACCCTGCTGCCCATGGCGGTCATGTGGCCCCTGGGGCTCTCCCCGGCCGGGCCGGTGCCCTGGCTGGTGCTGTTGGGCTTCATGCCGCTCAACGCGGCCATCATCCACGTGATGTTCATGGCCCTGGGCGCGGCGGGCAAGAACCTGGGCGACACCCTCAGGGTGGCTTGTTACGCCCAGGGGCCGGCGCTGCTCACGGTGATCCCCGTGGCGGGCCTGGCCGGCTTCGCGGTGTGGAACCTGGTGATCCTGGTCTACGGCCTGGCCGCCGCCCACCGCACTCCGGTGCGCCTGTCGCTGGTGGCCAACCTCATCCCGGTGGTGTTCTCCCTGGCCCTGTCCCTGTCCGGGGCCGGGGCGCTGTTCCAATAAAAAAACCCCCTCCCGGCGGGAGGGGGCATTGGGGGCTCTCGGCGCGAACCGCGCCGACGGGTTTAGCCCGCTCAGGAAAAGCCCGAGCCGCCGCAGCCGGAGCTGGAGGAGGCCGCCGCCCCGGCCAGGGAGTCCAGCCCCTTGCCCGCCGAGCTGAAGCAGCTCATCAGGCGCTCCTTTTTCTTGGAGCCGCACTTGGGGCATTCCACCGAATCGGGGCTGCCCATCACTAGGGCCTCGTACTCATGGCCGCATTTACCGCATTTGTATTCATAGATGGGCACTTCGTTTCCTCCGCTTGGTCATTGGTATAAATGATAAGCAGGAATCGTTGTCTGTCAAGGCAAGGGCCCGGAAGGGGCCGCCCTTGTAAAACGCCTCCCCATATCCGACAATGAATGCCGTCGCGACCCCCATTCGGTAAAGGAAACCCATGGCCGCCAACCCTCCCATAGCCCTGTTGCAGGTGAGCGGCGACAAGGCCCGGGGCCGGGCCATGCAAAAGTGGCTGCAAGGCCGCGACGTGGAAGTGAGCCTGGCCGCCGGCGCCCAGGAGGCCCTGGCCCTGGCCGACCAGAGCTATTTCGACCTGGCCCTTCTGTCCGACCCCCTGGGCGGCGAGCCCGTCGCTCCCCTGCTGGAGCGCTTTACCCAGCTTTTTCCCGCCACGGTGGTCACCGTGTTCAGCGACCGGCCCCAGGCCCGGGAGGCGGTGTCCGCCCTGCGCCGGGGGGCCTTCGACTACGTGGCCACCCCCCGAAACCGCGAGGAGCTGTGGGCCGTGGTGGAGGCGGCCCTGGAGCATCGCAACCACCGCCTGCGGCCCCCCGCCCAGGCCCGTCCGGCGCCCCCCGCCTATGACGTGCAACATCTGATGGGCCAAAGCAGGGCCATCCAGCAGGTGTTCCGCCTGATCCTCAAGGTGGCCCCCAGCGACAGCACGGTGCTCATCCTGGGCGAAAGCGGCACGGGCAAGGAGCTGGTGGCCCGGGCCATCCACCACCATTCGCCCCGGCGCGACGCCCCCCTGGTGTCGGTGAACTGCGGGGCCATTCCCGGCGAGCTGTTGGAGAGCGAGCTGTTCGGCCACGAGCGGGGGGCCTTTACCGGGGCGGTGCGCAGCCGGGTGGGGCGTTTCGAGCTGGCCCAGGGCGGCACCATCTTTCTGGACGAGATCGGCGACCTGCCCCCCCATCTCCAGGTGAAGATTCTCCGAGTGTTGCAGGAGCACGCCTTCGAGCGGGTGGGCGGCACCCGCACCATCCAGGTGGACCTTCGGGTGGTGGCCGCCACCAACCAGGACCTGGCCGCCCAGGTGGCCGCCGGCGAGTTCCGCGAGGACCTTTACTACCGCCTCAACGTGGTGCCCATCACCGTGCCCCCCCTGCGCCAGCGGCGCAGCGACATCCCCCTGTTGGGCCGCTTCTTTTTGGAGCGCCTGCACCGGGAGAAGGGCCTGGGGCCCAAGACGCTGCACCCCGAGGCGGCCGAGCGCCTGCTGCGCTACGACTGGCCGGGCAACGTGCGCGAGTTGGAAAACCTCCTGGAGCGCCTGGTGGTGCTGGCCGAGGGCGAGGTGATCGGCCCCGAGGACCTGCCCCCCTCCCTGGGCCGGGAGCGGCTCCTGGCCCCGGAGGCGCCGCCCCCGGCGGAGCTGCCCCCCGGCGGCCTGGACCTGAAGGAGACCCTGGGGCAAGTGGAGCGGCGGCTCATCGCCCAGGCCCTGGCCCAGAGCGGCGGGGTCAAGGCCCAGGCCGCCGCCCTGTTGGGGCTCAACCGCACCACCCTGGTGCAAAAACTCAAGAAGATGGGCGGCCCGCCCCCCGGCGGCGCCGACCCCGGCGATAACTAAGGGAGGCAAAGCAAATGTGGCAACAGCACCTGGCCGGGCGCGACATCGGCCTCTATCTGGGGCGCGGCGGTTTCGATCCCGCCCGGCCCAGCCTGCTGCTCATCCACGGGGCGGGCGGCCGGGGCGAGGCCTTTCTGCCCCAGCTGAGCAACCTCAAGGAGATCAACGTGGCCGCCCTGGATCTGCCCGGCCACTTCGCCACCCCCGGCCCCGGCATGCGAAGGGTGGGCGACTACGCCGAGTGGGTGGGCGAGTTCCTGGCCGCCGGTCCGCTGAGGCCGGTGGTGCTGGGCCACTCCATGGGCGGGGCCATCGTGCAGGAGCTGGCCCTGACCCATCCCGAGCTGATGCGCGGGGTCATCCTCATGAGCACCGGGCCCCATCTGCCGGTGAACCCGGCCCTGCTGGCGGCCATACTGCAGGACTTCCCCAGCGCGGTGCGCACCATGGTGGGCTGGGCCTACAGCAAGGAGGTGGACCCCGCCATCCTGCGCCAGGGGGTGGAGCAGATGGGCCAGAACGATCCCCAGGTGCTGCACGGCGATTTGTCCGCCTGCGACGCCTTTGACAGCACCGAGCGTTTGGCCGGGCTGGGCCTGCCCACCCTGATCGTGGTGGGCGAGCGGGACAAGATGACCCCGCCCGAGCTGAGCCGGGCCATGGCCCAGGCCATACCGGACGCCGAGCTGAAGATCATCGAGGGCGGCAGCCACATGTTGCAGTTGGAAAAGTTCCGGGAGGCCAACCAGGCCATCGCCCAGTTCATGGGGCGTTTTTAGCCCGCATATCCAAGGATGGCTAGATAAGCCCCGCCAGGCCCATGACCGGCGCCAGGGAGGGGCAGGCCCGGGCGGGGTCGGCGGCCAGGGCGCGGGCCTGGTCCAGGCTGAACAGCCCCATCTCGGCGATCTCCTCGGGGTCGGGGAAGGGCTGCCTGTCGCTTTGGGCGCTAAACACCCCGGAAAACTCGCCCTGGGTGGCCGGGCCGGCGGGCACCTTGCCCACATAGGTCAGCACCAGGCTGAGGCCCAGCTCCTCTTGCAGCTCCCGCCGGGCGGCCGTTTCGTAGTCCTCGCCGGGGTCCACGTGGCCGCTGGCCGAGGAAGTCCACAGGCCGGGGTAGGTGTCCTTGGCCGCGCTGCGCCGTTGCAGCCACAGGCGTCCCTCGGAGTCGAACACCAGCACGTGCACCGCCCGGTGCAGCAGGCCCTCGCGGTGCACCCGCCCACGGGGGGCCACGCCCACCTGGCGGTCGTCCTCATCCACCACGGGCAGCAGTTCGTCGGGGTTTTGGGCCGGGCTCATCGCAGCTCGGCCAGGCGCTGGCTGAAATAGGGCCCCAGCTCGGGGGGCACCAGGCAGCGGCGGCGATAGGACAGGTCGGGGTCGTGCAGCTCCAGCCACAGGCCGTCCCGTTCGTGGCGCAGGCTGACCCCGGCCCCCGGCCGGGCGGCCAGGCGGGCGGCCTCCTGGGCCAGCGAGCGATAGAGCTGGTAGAGCCGGTGCACCCGCCCGCCCCGCTGCCCGGCGAAACGGGCGAAGTGCCGGTTGCGGCTGGGCGGGTCCGGGTCTTGCAGCAGGGCCAATACTTGGTCGAAAACGCTCATAAGCTCTAGGGCGCGCCGGTTGGGGTTTTTGTTCTTGAACCTTAAATATAACCCATGGAGCCCGCCCCTTCCCACCCTGCCGGTCGGCTGGTAGTGGGTCAGTTTGAATGAGAGGACGGCCAGAAGTGCACATTGACACCAGGGGCACTCTTTCCTATGGTAATTCTGGGGGAATTGCAAGGGGGAGGAGATCATGGAAAAAGTCAACGTGATGCCGCTCTATGGGCTAGGGTCTGCGATTGGCAGGCTTCTAACGCAATGTTTTGCTGGATCAAAAATGATGTTCGCTATCCCGGCGCTTGCGGAGGCGCGTAGCCAACTTGCGTTTTTTTCGGCATATAAGCAAACTCCCCCGCTTAGTGCCGAATCTGCCAAGGGGCTTTTGGCAGAAATAGAAAGCGCCTTGCCCAAGGCTGACGAACAACATCCTGAACCCCACCTAATGACAGAAGATCAAGCCAACCGTCTTATTTACTCAATCGTGCATTTCCAAGCGGTTTTGGCGACCGAATTACCACGCGCCAATATTTTTTATACCACCCCCAAGCGCGCCTATGACATGACCCTACTCATCAATCGGGGCGAAAGCATTTTATCCCCGGAGGCTCTTAGTGCCTTAGACGCGGGGAACCGGGATTTAGTTGTTCAGGATATTCGAGAAGCCACCAGGAGCCTTGCGTTTGATATTCCTACTGCCGTTGGTTTTCATATATTCCGCGCCATTGAAACGATTATCAAAAAAGAGTATTTCCCCCTCTTGGCCATAAAGGCAGAAAGCAATAATCTTGGGCAGCACATTAACCACCTAAAGGCGGCTGAAGTTGACGAAAAAATATTAGGGACGCTACGCAACATCAAAGATTATTATAGGAATCCAATATCCCACCCGGAAGAGTTCTGGGACCTAGACGATGCCGAAAGCGCCCTAATGTTGGCCGTTCATGCGATTACGGTCATACTCCAAGACATTAGCACCAGAATGGGGCAGTTACCGTTACAAGAGCCACCCATACAAGAGCCACCCACTACTGATCCAACAACTTAGCAATCTCCACCAACTCCCAAACATGGCCACTGATACCCGCTTCCATAGCGGGGGTTACTCTAAGCGTCCGATGAATGCGGGCGAAATTGTAGTGCATGAAATGCAGACTCGCCTAAGCCGCAAGTTTCTCCCACTTCTTGGAAAAGCCGTTAGTTAGGCGAGTAAAGCGCCTCATGCTCATACGCATGGTCAAGTCCTGGCGCTCTACATAATCTGGTAAAAATATAGCCGGTCTGGCTTGGCTTTGCTGGTTGCGACGGAGCACCCGGGCGGCTTGCCCCCTGCCGCCGCCTGTGGCAAGCTTGAGCCTCGTTCACCATGAAGGCAAGGAGCCCCATGAACCGCACCCCCGCCTATGTGCGCCTGGACCGCCGGGGACCGGTGGTCACCGTGACCATGGACAACCCGGTCACCTTGAACGGCATGGACGACGAGATGGGCCCCCGCCTGGCCCGCACCCTGGAGGGCCTGGCCCGGGATCCCGAGGCCCGAGTGGTGATCCTCACCGGGGCGGGGGGCAACTTCAGCGGAGGGGGCAACCTCAAGCGGGCGGCCGCCTTTTTGGAAGAGCACCCCGGCCAGGGGGCGGGCGAGATTTTCGCCAACTACCTGCAGTACGTCATCCGGGTGGCGCTGGCCATCACCGCCCTGCCCCAGCCGCTCATCTGCGCGGTGGAGGGGGCCTCCTCCGGCGCGGGCCTGAGCTGGATGGCCGCCGGGGATCTGGCCGTGGCCGCCGAGGACGCCCGGCTGGTGCCCGGCTTCGTCAAGGTGGGCCTGGTGCCCGGCGCGGGCGGCACCTACCACTTCGCCCATCTTTTCGGCCCCGCCCTGGCCGCCGAGCTGTTCATGCTGGGAGACGCCATGACCCCCGCGCGGGCCCATGAGCTGGGCCTGGTGACCCACCTGGCCCCGCCCGGCGCGGCCCTGGCCAAAGCCCACGAGCTGGCCCAGCGCCTGGCCGAGGGCCCGGCCCAGGCCCTGGCCGCCACCAAGCGCCTGCTGGGCCGGGCGGTGCGCGGCGGCCTGGCCCCCCATCTGGAGCTGGAGCGCCAAGGCGTGGTGAGCGCGGCGGACGACCCGGAGTTCGCCGTGCGGGTGCGGCGCTTTATGAACCGACACGCCCCCAAGGAGAAGTGAGCATGGATTATCAGCAAGTGGTGGAGAGCCGTCATTCCTGCCGGAGTTTCAGCGACGCCCCGGTAACCGCCGACCAGGTGGCCCAGATAGCCGCCCTGGCGGCCAAGGCCCCTTCCTGGGGCAACACCCAGCCCTGGAAGCTTACCGCCGTGGGCGGCGACAAGGCCAAGGAAATCCGCCGCCGCCTGGTGGAGGCCATGCGCGCCGAGCGGCCCCAGGAGCCGGACATCGCCATGCCCATGAGCTTCGCCGACGACATGAGCGCCCGCTACAAGGACCTGGGCCGCGCCCTGTTCAAGGTGTTGGGCATCACCCGGGACGACGCCGACAAGCGCGCCGCCCACTACGCCAACAACTTCGGTGGCTTCGGCGCGCCCTGCCTGCTGTTCGTCACCGTGCCCCGGGGCCAGACCGGCTACGCCCTGTTCGACGCCGGGGCCTTTACCCACGGCCTGTGCCTGGCCGCGGCCAGCCTGGGCCTGGGCACCGTGATCCTGGCCGCCCTGGCCCGCTATCCCGACCAGGTGCGGGCGGTGGTGCCCATTCCCGAGGATCAGGAGCTGGTCATCGGCGTGGCCCTGGGCCATCCCGACCCCCAGGCCCCGGTAAACGCCTTCCGCAGCCAACGGCGTTCCCTGCCGGAGATGCTGGCCACCTTCGATCTGTAAGGGGAATCAGGCCGGAGCCACCACCAGGTTTTTGCCCCGCTGCACCACCGCGCCCGCCTCGCGCAGGGCCTTCATGGCCCGGGTGATGCTCACCCGGTGGGCCCCCACCAGGAAGCTGAGTTCCTCGTGGGTGAAGGGCATGGCCAGCTCCCGGCCCTCCTTGGCCGGGCGGCCGTGCTCCCGGGCCACCTGCCACAGCACCTGGTGCAGGCGCTCCTCCAGGTGGGTGGCCGACATGCTGCCCACCCGCTGGGTGAGGCTGTCGATGCGCGCGCTCAGGTTGCGGATCACCTGCAGGCCGATGTTGGGGTGCTCAAGCACCAGGTTCTCGAAGCCCTCGCGGGTGAAGCCGCAGGTCAGGGTTTCCTCCAGGCACACCGCGCTCAAGGGGAACTCCTCCTCAACGGTGAGCATGCCCTCGCCCAGGAAATCCCCGCCGCCCCGGATGTCCAGGATGAGCTCGTTGCCCTCCAGGGTGACCTTGCACAGCTTGACCCGCCCGGCCTTGATGAGGAACATGCGCCGGGCCGCCTCGCCCTGGGCGAAGATCGTCTCCCCCTTGGCGTAGCGGCGGCGCTGGGCCGCCTGGGTCAGGGCCTCCATCTCCGGCGGGGTCAGGTTGGCGAAGACCCACAGGCTGCCCAGGCAGACCGGGCTCAGCTCCATGCCGTCCCCGGCCAATTTCTGACACAAACAAGAACTCATGACCCCTCGCCGTCTCGGGTTGGCTTTGGCTCCAGCTAAAATGATGCCACGCCGGGAGCCCTAAGTCTGTAGCCAAGGCTACAACCCCGGCCCGCGCCTAGCGCCGGAAAAGCCAGAAGATCAGGGTGAGCAGCAGGCTGATGAGGATGCTGGTGCCCAGGGGAAAGTAGAAGGAGAAGTTCTTGCCCCGCCAGGAAAAGTCGCCGGGCAGCTTGCCCAGCCAGCTGAAGATGCCCAGCTTGGGGCCCAGCCACAACAGCGCCCCCAGCCCGGCGAGGGCCAGGCCCAGGATCACCAACAGCTTGCCCAGTTGGGGGTTCATGCTCCGCTCCCTAGATGACGCCTTTAACTATGGCCCAGCGCCGCTCGGGGAGCAAGGGGCGGCGCCGTCCGGGGACCGGGGCGCGGGGGAGGTGACTCAGCTCTTGGTGGTGAACATCAGTCCATCCGGGGCTAGGCCCTGTCCAACTCCACCTTCACCGGGGCCGAGCGGGTGATGGTGTTGAACACCGGCGAGTATTTCTGGGCGGTCTGGATCATCTCCTCCTTTTGGGCCTCGCTTACGTCGGCGTCAATCTTGAAAAACACCCTGATGGCCTGGTAGCCCACCGGGACTTCCTCGGATATCCCCAGGAAACCGCGCAGGTCGATGTCCCCTTCATACCTGGATTGCACCCCCCTGATCTCAATACCCTTGGCCGAGGCGTGCGCCACCATGGAGGTGGTCAGGCAGCCGGACAAGGCGACCAGGAGGTATTCCACGGGATTGGTCCCAGCGTTGGTACCCAGGAGGATGGGGGGCTCGTCCAAGTGGAAGACCACCGCGTCCCGCGCGTCGTCCTCCTGCAGAGCGCCGTAGAAGTCCTTGACCGTGGCCTGGCTGTGCGTGCCGCCGACCCACTGGTTCTTGGCCCTGAACTTGAACTTGGCGATTTCGGCGTTGCCCTTGATTTGCTCGATGGTCGCGAATAATTGGTCTATGTTGATTCCATTGACGGTTTTCGGATTCCCTGAACCTGCCATTTTGCCCTCCCAACTGCGGTTAAGGCCGAAGAGGTTGTCCTCCAACCCCTTTCTATAATTATAATTTTACGCATATCTTTCACATGAGAACAGGCTTCCGCCCGAAATAATAAACGGGGAGCAAGGGGGCGGCGCCATCCGGGGACCGGGGCGCGGGGGAGGGGTTTACGCCCGCCCCGGACGGCGCCGCTTTGATGGCTTGGCTAGGCCGGGGCTTGGCCCTCGGCCCTCAGGCCCTGGGCCGCGGCCAAAATCTTGAGCTTGACCGCCGCGGGCAGGCGCAGCTTGTTTTCCCGGGTGCAGGGCACCGCCGCCCCGCCCAGGGGGCTGCTCACCTCGCTCCACTGTTGCAGCACGTAGTCCAGCACCTCGTCGTTGAGCACCCCCTCCTGGCCCCGGCAGCGGCGCTCCATGGCCACCATGGTGGCCGAGTCGACGCGGCGCAGGCTGAAGGTGGAGCCGTCCACCGTGAGGTCGAAGCGTTCCTCGGGGTCGATGATCTGCACGCCCTGGCTCATGTTTTCTCTCCGGGCTGAAATTGGGGACTTTGGGCCCGCCGCACCAGGCGGCGGCGGACGGCGACGGGCAGGCGCAGGGCGGCGGCGGGGCTGTAGGGAACCGGCTCGCCCTCCGGCCCCGACACCCCTTCCCAGCCCACCAGCGCGTGGGCGGCCAGGGCCGCTTCCAGGGCCTGGGGGGGCAGCCAGGGGCGGGGTCCCCGGCCCTGGTCGGCGGGCAGCAGGCAGAGCTGTTGACGCTCGATGGCGGCCAGGGCCCCCAGGGACAGGCGGCGATAGTAAAACACCGCGCCGCCCAGGCTGAGGGCCTGGCGCTCGTCGGGGTCCACCAAGACCAAGGTTGTTTGCCGCTCGCTCATGTTGCCTGTTATAAGGGCGCCAAGGGGCGCGGCCCAGGGAAGGGCCTCGCAAAAACGCCGCCGCCCGGCGGCGCGGCGCTCCTATGGTAAAATCGGCCCTAGAGCATCGTGCAACGAGGAGAAGGCGCATGAAAATTCTGGTCACCGGCGGGGCGGGCTTCATCGGCAGCCAAGTGGCCCAGGCCTACCTCCAGGCCGGACATCGGGTGACGATCCTGGACGACCTTTCCACCGGCAAGCAGGAAAACCTGCCGCCCGAGGCCGAATTCGTGCGGGCGGACATCGCCTCGCCCCAGGCGGCGGAGCTGGTGGCCCGGGGCGGCTTCGGGCTCATCAACCACCACGCGGCCCAGATCTCGGTGCCCGCCTCGGTGGCCGACCCGGTTGACGACGCCCACAGCAACGTCATGGGCCTATTGAACCTGCTGGAGGCGGGGTGCCGGGCCAAGCTGGAGCGCTTCATCTTCGTCAGCAGCGGGGGCGCGGTGTACGGCGAGATGGAGGGCGCCCCGGTGGACGAGTCCTTCCCGGCCCGGCCCATGAGCCCCTACGCGGTGGCCAAGCTCTCCGGCGAGCTGTACCTGGATTACTACGCCGCCCAGCACGGCCTTAGCTCGGTGGTGCTGCGCTACGCCAACGTCTACGGACCCCGCCAGATCCCCCACGCCGAGGCCGGGGTGGTGGCCATCTTCATGGACTGCCTGGTGGACGGCCACGAGCCCACCATCTACAGCCCCGAAGACCTGCCCGGCGGCATGAAGCGCGACTACACCTTCGTGGGCGACGTGGTGCGGGCCAACCTGGCCGCCCTGGAGCGGGGACAAGGCGTCTACAACATCGGCACCGGGGTGGCCAGCGACACCCTGACCATTTGGGAGGCGGTAAAAAAAGCCGCGGGCCGGGAGATGGCCCACCATATGGGCCCGGCCCGGGCCGGGGACATCCGCTACAGCGCCCTGGACTGCGCCAAGGCGGCCCGGGAGCTGGGCTGGCGGCCCGACTACGACCTGGCCCGGGGCATGGCCGAGACCTGGGCCTGGCGCCAACGACGCTAGACCAAGCAACGCCGCCCCCGGACGCCCGGCGAAACCGGTAAACAAGGAGCCCTCCATGGCCATGGTCAAACTAAAAGCAGTGGACAACCGTTTCCAGGCCGACGTCTGGGAGCAGGCGCTGATCGCCGAAGGCGTCGACTTTCGTTTGCGCACCTTTCAGGACACCGCCTATGACGGGCTCTATGTGAGCCAAAAGGGCTACGGCGTGTTCTACGTGGAGGAGGCGGAGCTGGAGCGGGCCGAGGCCCTCTTGGAGGCGCTGGCCGGAGAGGAGCCCCCCGGTCTGGACAGCGCGGCGGCCCTGGCCGGGGTGATCGAGCACACCCTGCTCTCCCCCGAGGCCGGGGAAAAGGAGCTGGAGGCCCACCTGGAGCAGTGCCGGGAGATGGGCTGCGTGGCCGCCTGCGTCTCGCCCTGGATGGTGCCCCTGGCCGTGGAGGGGCTCAAGGACAGCGGCGTGGCGGTGTGCAGCGTGGTGGGCTTCCCCCTGGGCACCCAGAGCCTGGCCACCAAGCTGGCCGAGGCCAACGAGCTGGCCGAGGCCGGGGCCACCGAACTGGACATGGTGCTCAACCGGGGTCTGGCCCTGGGCGGGGCCCTGGGCCGGGCGGTGGACGAGGCCGCCCAGATCGCCCAGGCCATCGCCCCGGTCCGCCTCAAGGTGATCCTGGAGACCAATGAGCTGGGCCCCGAGGCCAGCGCCCAGGCGGCCCAGGCCCTGGCCCTTTGCGGCGCGGCCTTCCTCAAGACCGGCTCCGGCTACTTCGGCCCGGCCACGCTGGCCGATGTGGCCCTGTTGGCCGACAACGGCGGCGGCCTGGGCATCAAGGCCGCCGGGGGCATCAAGAGCCTGGACAGCGCCCTGGCCCTGTTGGAGGCCGGAGCCACCCGCCTGGGCACCAGCAGCGGCTGGGACATCTTCCGCCAGGCGCAGGAACGTTGGTCCCAGGAAGACTGATCTTCCTGGGCCTGGACGGAGTGGGTCTGGACCTGGCCGCCTCCCTGGCGGGGCGCGGGATCATGCCCCACCTGGGTCGGCTGTTGGAGCGGGCGGGGGCCTGGGCCACGGCCAGCCCCCTGCCCGAGGTCTCGCCGGTGTGCTGGACCAGCCTGTTCAGCGGCCAGGGGCCGGGCGGCCACGGCATCTACGGCTTCGCCGCGCCGGTGAAGGGCTCCTACCGCATCACCCCCTGCGATTCCACCATGGTGCGCGCCCCGCGCCTCTGGGAGCTGGCCGACCGCGCCGGACTCACCTCGGTGGTCCTCAACGTACCCCTAACCTACCCCGCCGCGCCGCTCCGGGGCTCCATGGTCAGCGGCTTCGTCACTTTGGACCTGGCCCGGGGGGTGCACCCGCCCTCCCTGCTGCCCCGCCTGATGGCCATGGGCTACCGCCCCGAGGCCGAGTTGGACACCGGACGCCACGACCCGGCGGCCCTGCTGGCCGACGTGTCCCGGGCCCTGGCGGTGCGCCTGGAGCTGTTCGAGCAGACCTGGGACGACCCCTGGGATTTGTGGGTGGGAGTCATCACCGACACCGACCGGGTAAACCACTTCGCCTGGCCCGCCCTGTGGGAGCCGGAGCACCCCCTGGCTCCCGCCGCCCTGGATATCTACCGCCAGGTGGACACACACATCGGTCGCCTGTGGGCCCGCTTCGGCCCCCAGGTGGAGGCGGGCGAGATCGGCCTGATGCTGGCGGCGGACCACTCCTTCGGCCCCATCGTCAGCGAGGTGTATTTGAACCAATGGCTCATGGCCGAGGGCTATTTGGTGATCGAGGGCAGCCCGCCCCACGAGCGCATCCTGCCCGCCACCAGGGCCCTGGCCCTGGACCCGGGGCGCATCTATCTGCATTGGGCGGGGCGCTTCCCGGACGGCAGCCTCACCCCCGGCCCGGAGGCCCAGCGCCTGCTGGGGGAGATCGCGGGCAAGCTCAAGGCCCTGCGCTTCACCCGCCTGACCCAGGGGCCGGGCGGCCCCAGGCTGGAGAGCCAGGCCCCGGTGGCCCGGGTGCATTTGGGCCAGGAGCTGTACCACGGCCCCCAGGCGGCCCACGCCCCGGACCTGGTGGCCGAGCCCGCGCCGGGCTACAGCCTCAGGGGCGGCCTGGACCGGGCCGGGGTATTCGGCCTGAGCCACCTCACGGGCACCCACCGCCCCCAGGGCGGGTTGGCCCTGATGCTGCCCGAGCCGGAGGACAAGCCAACCGAACTAACCGGGCTGTGCGGGCTGATGGCCGCCGCCCTGGGCCTCGCCGCCGGAGACTGAGGCCGGTTCCCGCCTGGCCGGGGCCGTGCTACAATGCCCGCCAAAACCGCGCCCACTCAAGCCCGCGAGGAGCCCATGTACACCGAGGAATATCGACGCAAGCTGGTCAGCCCCGAGGAGGCCGCCGAAGCGGTGCCCGAGGGCGGCGCCCTGATCCACGGCCTGACCATGGCCGAGCCCCCCGCGCTCTTGGGCGCCATCGCGGCGCGGGTGGCCGCCGGCGGGCTGAGCGAGCTTACCGTCTATTCCCTGCTGCCCACCAAGACCGCCTGCGAGAGCATCCTGGCCCCGGAGCTGTGCAACGCGGTGAAGGCCTACACCTGGTTCGTCAGCGCCTGCGACCGTGACCTGGTGGACGAAGGCGTGGAGGATTTCATCCCCTGCCACTTCCACCAGGTGCCCCGGCTCATCAGCGACGGCCCGCCCCTGGACGTGTGCGTCACCACGGTGTCGGCCATGGACACCCACGGCTTTTTCAGCCTGGGCACGGCCAACGACTTCACCTCCACCGCCGCCCGCAAGGCCGGCAAGCTCATCGTGGAGGTGAACCGCAACATGCCCCGGGTCTTCGGCCAGAGCCTGGTGCACATCTCCGAGGTGGCCCTTATCGTGGAAAACCACGTGCCGGTCCGGCCCTTCATGGACGGCCCGGCCCTGCCGGAGGACTGCGTGATCGGCCAAAAGGTGGCCGAGCTGGTGCCCAACGGGGCCACCCTGCAACTAGGGGTGGGCAGCCTGCCCGGCGCGGTGGCCGACTACCTGATGGACCACAAGGACCTGGGGGTGCACACCGAGGTGTTCGGCCCGGCCATGGCCAGGCTGATCCAGAAGGGGGTCATCAACGGGCACCGCAAGAGCCTGCACCCCTATCTGCACGTGTACACCGTGGCCCAGGGCGACGCCGACATGCTGGCCTTCATGCACAACAACCCCTCCATGGCCTCCTTCCCGGTGTCCTACGTCAACCACCCCCAGGTCATCGCCCAAAACCGGCGCATGATCTCCATCAACAGCCTGATCCAGGTGGACCTCACCGGCCAGTGCAACGCCGAGTTTTTGGCCGGGCACCAGATCAGCGGCACCGGCGGGCAGCTGGACTTCGTGCGCGGGGCCTACGACTCGCCCGGCGGCAAGTCCATCCTGGCCTTCCGCTCCACGGCCCGCGGCGGCAAGATCAGCCGGGTGGTGCCCCGCCTGGAGCTGGGCGCGGCGGTGACCACCCCGCGCATGGACGCCCACTACCTGGTCACCGAGCACGGGGTGGCCAACCTCAAGGGCATGTCCACCAAGCAGCGGGCTCAGGCCATCATCGGCCTGGCCCACCCCGACCACCGCGAAGACCTGTCGCGCGAGGCCCGCAAGCTGCACCTGGCCTGATCCCCGGCCCGCCCGGCGGATCGCGATCCTTTCCTTGCTCCGGCCATGGCCGGGCATCTCTTGCCGCGCCCGCTTGACTCTCCCGCCGAATCCCGTTCAGAATATATATTGACGATCGCATCGCCTGTATTTAATCGGCGCGGCCGATAACTAGTTGGCGCGTTTGACCGCCGACCCATATCTCCGGAGGTCGAAGGTGGACAAGCAAACCCTGAAGAAATTCTTGGCCGGGCTGTGCATCGCCGCCCTGGCGGGAGGCGCTGGCCTGGCCGGCTGTTCCAGCTGAAGCGGCAACGGCGGCACCGGTGGTGCCGACCAAAAGAAGGAACAGCCTCAAGGCGGGGGCGAGGCCCAAAAGGCCCCGGCCAAACCCGCCCAGGACTGAGTGAGGCGGCCCCCTCCCAGGACTTGGGCGGGGGCTGGGCCTGAAGCACGGTTTTAAACGCCGCTCCGTTCGGAGCGGTTTGAAGCAAAGGGAGGCATGCCTTGGACAACCAAAAGCTCAAGAAAATCCTGGCCGGGCTGTGCGTTACCGGCCTGGTGGCGGGCACCGGCCTGGTGGCCGGGGCCGCCAGCGGATGAAGCGGCAAGAGCGGCGCCGTGAGCGCCGACCAGGCCAAACAGCAGGCGGAGCAAACCGCCGACCAAACCAAGCAACAGGCGGAACAGGCCGCCAAGGACGCGGCCCAGCAGCAGACGGACAAGATGAAGGGCGACGCGGCCAAGCAGGCCCAGGACCAGATGAAGCAGGCGCCCGGCGGCGCCAAGTAGAACCTTTCCTGCCCCCGCGGCGCGCCGGCGGCCCTGGCCATCGGCGCGCCGTTTTTTGAGTTACAATGCCCAGCATGTCACCCAGCGAGCCATACCAAAGCGACCTGGAGCGCCTGCGCCGCGCCCGCGCGCGGGCCGCGGCGGCCGAGCCGCCCCGGCCCGGCCAGAGCCTCGGCCTGAACCCCACCCTGGTGGTGGAAGAGGTGGCCTGGCGCGGCCTGCCGGAGCGCCTGGCGGCGCAGGACGCGCCCGAGCCCCAGGCGGCCTCGCAACCGGTCTACGTGGGGGCCTGGCGCGCGCCGGGGGGCGAGGTACGCCTGGCCGAAATGGAACAGCCCCGGCTGCTGGCCCTCAAGGTGGCGGCCGAGGGCCTGGACCCCTTGGAAACCGCCCGCCAGGCCGGGTCGCCGCCCACGGTGGTGCTGGACGCCCTGGATTTGGCGGCCAAGGAGGGCCTGCTGCTGCGGCCGCCCTCGCTGCTGGCCCGCGCCGCCCCCCAGGCCGGGCCGGCAGTCTCGGACGAGTTTTTGCGCGCCGACTGGTTCACCCTGCAATGGCACATCACCCAGGCCTGCGACCTCAACTGCCGCCACTGCTACGACCGCTCGGACCGACCGCCGGTGGACCTGGCCCGGGGCCTCCAGGTGCTGGACCAGTTGGCCGCCTTTTGCGCCGCGCGGCGGGTGCGGGGCCAGGTGTCGTTCTCCGGGGGCAACCCCCTGCTGCACCCCGACTTTTTGACCCTCTATGGGGCGGCGGTGGAGCGCGGCCTGGGGGTGGCCATCCTGGGCAACCCCTGCGGCGAGGCCAAGCTGGCGGAAATCCTGGACATCGCACCGCCAGCCTTTTACCAGGTGAGCCTTGAGGGCCTGGAGCCGCACAACGACTACATCCGGGGCCGGGGCCACTTCCTGCGCACCAGCGCCTTCCTGGATCTGCTCAGGGAGGCGGGCGTACGCTCCATGGTCATGCTCACCCTGAGCCGGGACAACCTGGACCAGGTGATTCCCCTGGCCCGCCTGCTTCGGGGCAAGGTGGACCAGTTCAACTTCAACCGCCTGGCCCCAGTGGGCTCCGGGGCGGCCCTGGCCATGGCCGACCCGGATGACTTCCGCCGCTTTTTGGCCGACTACGCCGCCGAGGCGGCCGAGAACCCCGTATTGGGCCTCAAGGACAACCTGCTCAACCTTCATTACGAACAAGAGGGCCTGCCTCTTTTCGGCGGCTGCACCGGCTTCGGCTGCGGCGCGGCCTTCAACTTCCTGGCCCTGCTGCCCGACGGCCAGGTGCACGCCTGCCGCAAACTGCCCTCCCCGGTGGGCGATCTCTATCAGCAGGGCCTGGGCGAGATCTACGACGGCGAGGCGGCCCGCCGCTATCGGCGGGCCCCCGAGGCCTGCGCCCCCTGCCGCCTGCGGGCGGTGTGCGGTGGCTGCCTGGCCGTGGCCCACGGCGCGGGCCGGGACGTTTCTACCCAGCGCGACCCCTTTTGCTGGCTAAGCGGCCCCCTGGCCTGAGCCGCCTATTTATTTTCTACCCCTTGTAAGGAATTGTTATCATTAGCCTCTAATTCGGACGGCCCTTTGGGGACAGAAAAAAGCGCCTAACTCGTTGGCATAACGCAACTTTCATAACTATACTTTTAAAGTAGGATAATACCGGTATGAAACCGGCTGTGGAGGCCTTCGAGCTTCCGCCCCACCTCCTAGAAAAAGGACGTGTTATGAGCAAAAGCGACAAGCTGCAAGACCTGAACAGCCTGAACCCGGCCGACGTCACCATCTGTGAAACCACCCAAAAGATGTTGGCCAAGGCTCATCGCGACGGCGTGGAAACCGCCTTTGACCGGGCGGCCAACATGAAGGCCTGCCCCATCGGGGAAAAGAGCGCCTGCTGTAAGCACTGCGCCATGGGCCCCTGCCGTCTCAACGCCAAGGACCCCTACTCCAAGGTCGGGGTATGCGGAGCCACCATCGACACCATCCAGTCGCGCAACTTTGCCCGCATGGTGGCCTCGGGCACCGCCTCCCACACCGACCATGGCATGGAGATGCTCAACCTGTTCAAGGGCGTGGTGAGCGGACACATCAAGGACTACGAGATCAGCGACACCGAGAAGCTCATCCAGGTGGCCGGCGAGTTGGGCATCGCCACCGAGGATCGCGAGGTGTTGGACATCGCCCGCGACCTGTGCGCCGAGATGGAAAAGACCTACACCCAGATCGAGGGCGAGCTGCCCTTCATCAAGCGCGCCCCCAAGAAGACCCAGGAGATGTGGCGCGAAGCCGGGGTGGTGCCCCGGGGCGCCATGCGCGAGATCATGGAGATCACCACCCGCACCCACATGGGCATGGACCAGGACCACACCAACCTCATCAAGCAGATCAACCGCACCGCCTTGGCCGACGGCTGGGGCGGCTCCATGGTGGCCACCGAAATCGGCGACATGCTCTTCGGCACCCCCTACCCCGTGGTGGGCGAGGTGAACATGGGCGTGCTCAAGGAGGACGAGGTCAACATCATCATCCACGGCCACGAGCCCAACCTGTTCGACTCCATGCTGGCCTCGGTGAACGACCCCGAGCTGATCGCCAAGGCCCAGGCCTCGGGGGCCAAGGGCATCAACCTGGTGGGCATGTGCTGCTCCGGCTTGGAGATGCTCTCGCGCCGGGGCGTGCCCCACGCGGGCAACTTCATGAGCACCGAGGCCATCCTGGTAACCGGCGCGGTGGACGCCATGGCCGTGGACGTGCAGTGCATCAAGCAGGGCCTGGCCAAGGTGGCCGACTGCTACGGCACCAAGCTGTTCACCACCAACCCCAGGGCCCACATCGAGGGCGTGCCCCACATCGAGTTCGAGGAGGACTACCCCCGCGAGTGCACCGACACGGTGGTGGAGATGGCCATCAAGCGCTATGCGGGCCGCACCGCCCCCATCGACATCCCCAAGCGCAAGGACAAGGGCGTCTTCGGCTTCAGCCATGAGTACATCAACTACATGCTGGGCGGCACCTTCCGGGGCAGCTACACCCCGCTCAACGACAACATCATCAACGGGCGCATCCGCGGCGTGGCCGGGGTGGTGGGCTGCACCAACCCCAGGGTCAAGCAGGACTACGTGCACGTGGAGCTGGTCAAGGAGCTGATCAAGAACGACATCCTGGTGGTGCAGACCGGCTGCTCCCAGATATCGCTGGCCAAGGCGGGGCTCTTGACCCCCGAGGCGGCCCACCTGGCCGGGCCGGGCCTGGCCGAGGTCTGCGAGACCGTGGGCATGCCCCCGGTGCTGGGCCTGGGCGCCTGCGTGGACAACAGCCGCATCCTCACCGCGGTGTGCAACATGGTGGCCGCCGGCGGCCTGGGCGATTCCATCGCCGACCTGCCCGTGGCCGGCGCCGCGCCGGAGTGGATGAGCGAGAAGGCCATCGCCATCGGCCAGTACTTCGTGGCCTCAGGCGTGTACACCATCTTCGGAGTCACCTTCCCCATCGTGGAGCAGACCAAGTTCTACAAGCTGATGTTCGAGGACCTGGAGAAGCAGGGCATGGGCAAGTGGGACTTCGCGGTGGACCCCCACGACATGGCCGCCAAGATGATCGCCCACATCGAGAAGAAGCGCGCCGCCCTGGGCCTGGACAAGGACAAGGAGCGGGTGCTGGTGGGCATGGACGACCGCCGGGCCATCGAGGCCTAACCCTCCCTCAGAACCAACCCCAGGCGGGGCCCCACCGGGCCCCGCTTTTTTTGGCTCCCAGCCCCCCGCGACCGGGCGGCCGGAGCGGGGCTTGGGGGAGGGGCCGGGCATGTGCTATATATGGTCTAGGCCCGCCGGGGGATCGCCCGCGGCGGCCCCAGACCCCTAACCCCAAGCCAAATATGGGAGCCATGCTCGACCCCAGCAAACCCCAGCCACTGGATGTCACCGATTTCACGGGATATATCAACTCCTGCCTGGAGCTGGCCCAAGCTCGCCTCAAGGGCTTTGCCAGCCTGGAAGCGGTGGCCCAAGCCGAAGACGAACTGAACGCCTACACCCGCCTGGAAGGCCTGGAAGAGCCCCGCGACATCTTTGTCAGTGACGAGGAAAGCATCAGCCCCCGGGACATCGAGCGCGCCGCCCTGGCCCTGTTGGACGGCAAGGTCCTCCTGGAGCACACCTGCGCCGGGGAGGCCACCCGCCTGGGTCTGGGCACCAAGTACCTGCTCAACCCCCGCCTGGACCTGGACGGAGAGACGATGCGCCGGCTCACCGGGCAGGAGTCCTGGCCGGTGGACCCTCTGGAGCTCAGCTCCATGAGCCTGGGCCGCCGCCACATGCTGCAGCTGGCCTGGGATCTCAGCAACCTGGCCGGTGACTTCGGGCGCGACCCGGCCCAGGTGCTCAAAAAGCAGCCCCTTTTGGTCATCGTCAACGAGGCCTCGGTCACCAGCGTGGAGCTGGACTTCATGGAAGCCGGATATTACGGCTTCGATCCGGCCAAGGTCTTCTTCATGGTGCAGAAATCCTTCCACGGCTTCGACCTGGGCCCCCAGGGATGGTTTTACGACAACTCCTCGCCCCGGCGGCTGCACAATCACGGCCACATGCTGATGCAGACCACCATGGACGGCCAGGTCTACCGCAACGAAAACGGCGACAAGGAGCGTCTGGCCTGGCTCACCTTCCGCGATTTCCTGAGCCAGATGGAAGACAAAATCTCCTTCAACATCGAGGACCTGGACTACCTGAGCCAGTCCCTGGACATGACCGGACTGGCCACCGCGCTCAAGCTGGGCGAGCAGGGGGCGCGCATGGTCATGGAGGTGGTGACCAACCACCCGGAAAACCCGCAAAAGGGCGGGGCCTGTTTCTGGGACCCGGCCCTGAAGCGCAACGTGATGATCGAGTCCTTCCAGCTCAAGGGCATCGACCATTCCGAGATCGTCTACCTCAACAAGAACATCAATCACTACCCCCACCCCGCCGTGGCCCTGGGCACCCTGCGCGAGCGGGGCATATCCATGCCCGTCACGGTCAAGGAGGGGTTCCTCTATTTCCAGCCGGTGCAGGGCGATTTGAACTTCCTTCTGCCCACCGCCTACGTGCGGCGCAAAAACCTCAAGCCCATCCATTCCTGGAAATCCGGCGCCAACACCATCGCCGCCCTGGAAGCCATGGCCCAACAAGAGAAGCGCCCCGGCTTTTTACAGTGGGCCAGCGAGCTTACCGGGTTGAAGCTATAGCGCCTTGAACCTGCGCGTAGAGGTGGCGGTGGCCGCCCCGCTGTGGCGCTCCCTCTCCTACCGGGTGGCCCCGGAGCTGGCCCCCCTGATCAAACCCCTGACGCGCCTCCTGGTCCCTCTGCGGGGCAAGGATCGCCTGGGTTTCGCCCTGGGCCCGGCCGAGCCCGGCGACCCCGAGGGCCTCAAGCCCATCTCCGACGTGTTGGACGAGGCCGGCGAGCCTCAGCTCATCCCACCGTCGCTACTGAACTTTTTCAGCCGCGCCGCCGCCTATTACCAGGCGCCCCTGGGCCAGACCCTGGCTTGGTCCCTGCCCGCCGGGCTGGGCGGGGAGAGCGCCGGGGCGGTCAAGGCCCCCGGCCGGGCCCAGGTGGCCTGGGCCGCCTGGCGCCAGGGCCCGCCGGAGGGAGCCCCCCGCCCCGGCACCCAGGCGGCGGCCTTGTTAGAGCATTTACATGAACAAGGTCCCCTGGCCCTGGACTCCCTGCGGGAGCGCTTTCCCCGGGTGCTGGCCCTGGCCCGCAAGCTGGAGGCGGGCGGCTGGCTGAGTCTGACCCACCGCCCGGTGGTCAAGGACCTCACCGGGCGGCCCATCCTGCCCGAGCCCGAGCCCGCCGCCTACACCGAGGAGCAACAGGCCGCCCTGGAACGCCTGCTTCCGGCCATAAGCGCCCACAAGTTCGAGCCTTTTCTGCTTTACGGCGTCACCGGCAGCGGCAAGACCGAGATGTACGTGGCCGCCTGCCGGGCCGCGATGGCCGCGGGCCGCCAGGCCCTGGTGCTGGCCCCGGAGATCGGCCTGTGCCTGAGGTTGGAGGGATTGCTCAAGGATCGCTTCGGCGACGACAAGGTGGCGGTGTTGCACAGCGGCCTGAGCCCGGCGGTGCGCCGGGGCCAGTGGCTGGCCATCGCCCGGGGCCAGGCCCCGCTGGTGGTGGGGGCCCGCTCGGCGGTGTTCGCCCCCCTGGAGCGCCTGGGGGTCATCTGCCTGGACGAAGAGCAGGACGAATCGTACAAGCAAAACGACCGCTTGCACTACCAGGCCCGCGACCTGGCCCTGCTCAGGGGCCAGGAGCAGGACTGCCCGGTGCTCTTGGGCACCGCCACCCCGGCGGTGACCACCTATTGGCGGGCCGCCCAGGGCAAGCTGACCCGGCTCACCCTGAGCAAGCGGGTCAAGAACGCGGTGCTGCCGGTGATGGAGGTGGTGGACCTCAGGAGCGCGGGCAGGCTCGGGGGCGGTTTTCTCAGCGTTCAGTTAAAGCAAGCGCTTGAACAAAACGTGGCGGAGGGCCGCCAGGCTATCCTGTTCCTCAACCGGCGCGGTTTCGCCCCGGCCCTGATCTGCCCGGCCTGCGGCCGGCGGGTGGGCTGCCCGGCCTGCAGCGTCAGCCTGACCCTGCACAAGGAGCAAAACGCCCTGGTCTGCCATACCTGCGGCCATCACCAGCCGATACCCGCCGCGTGCCCCGCCTGCGGCCAGAGCGAGGCCGAGCTAAAACCCCTGGGCCTGGGCACAGAGCAGGTGGAAGCCACCCTGGCCGAGCTGTTCCCCGCCATGCGCCTGGGCCGCCTGGACCGCGACGCCGCCGCCAACCCCACCCAGCTGCGCAAGGTGCTGGGCGCGGTGGCCAAGCGCGAGCTGGACGTTATCGTGGGCACCCAGATGATCACCAAGGGTCACCATCTGCCGGGCATAGGGTTGGTGGGCATCCTCTTGGCCGACCAGGCCCTGGGCCTGCCCGACTTCCGCGCAGCCGAGCGGGCCTATACCCTAATCACCCAGGCCGCCGGGCGGGCCGGGCGCGAGGGCGAGGCCGGGCGGGTTATCGTGCAGACCTACGACCCGGCCCACCACGCCCTGCGCGCCGCCCTCGCCCACGACCCGGCCCTGTTCTACGAGCCGGAGTTGGAGGAACGCCAGGCCCTGGGCTATCCGCCCTTTGCCCGCCTGGTGAGCCTGCGCCTGGAAGGGGCCTCGGAGACGGCCACCGCCGCCGCGGCGCAAAACCTGGCCCGGGCCTTGGAGCGGGCCAAGCACAAGCTGGAGCCCCGGGCCCGCATCCTGGGACCGGCCCCGGCCCCCATCGCCCGCATCCAAAGCCGCTGGCGCTGGCTGATCCTCATCAAGAGCCCCGGCGCGGGGGTGGCGGCGTCCATCCTGCGCCTGGCCCGCCACCAGGCGGGGCCCCCGCCCGCCGGGGTGCGCCTGGTCGTCGACGTGGACCCCCTCAACCTGTTGTAAGGAATCGCCGTGGCCAGGATTGTGACGGTGGACTTGGAGCTTTGCTTTGGCTGCGGCACCTGCCGCTCGCTGTGCCCCCGGGTCTTCGCCCTGGAGGGCGAGCCTCGCAAGTGCCGGGTCGTTGACCCCAGCGGCGACCCCGGCGACCCCGCCTGCGTGGAGTTCGCCATCGACTCCTGCCCGGTGGAGGCCATCGCCTGGCGACAAGCGCGCCCTGGCGGCGCAAAAGATTCTTGACCGCGATAGCTACCCTCTGTAGATTAATAATAATCATTATCACAATTGATTAATCACCCGGTTGTTGGCATTTCGCGCACCGGGGTTGCTACAATACGTTTATGAAAATTGATCAAGGGAGGAGTCACCAATGGCCAAAGTTCTGATTGCCTACGCCAGCCGCACCGGCAAAACCGAAACCATCGCCAACTACATCGCCGAGGGCGTGCGTTTCACCGGCAACGAAGTCGAAGTCAAGAAGATCAGCGATATCAAGGACGGAGCCGAGCTGGCCGGTTATGACGGCTACATCTTCGGATCGCCCACCTACCACCGCAACATGACCGGCGGCATGCAGCAGTTTTTGTTCAAGGCCGAGAACGCCGGGCTGGCCGGCAAGCTGGCCGGGGCCTTTGGCTCCTACACCCACAGCGGCGACGCCCCGGGCATCATCATGGACACCATGACCCACGTGTTCAAAATGAAGCCGGCCGAGTTGGGCTCCATGAACCTGTTGGAAGACCAGGTCAACACCCCCGACGGCATCAAGGCCGGGCAGGACTACGGCCGCACCGTGGCCGGGGAACTCTAGGCCTTTCAACAGACGCCTTAAAAGTCCTGATCCCCGTCCGGCAACGCGCCGGGCGGGGATTTTTCGCGCCCCCCGCCGCGCCCAGGCCCCATCATGGAGGCAGCGGCAAGCACCGGGAGAAACGTTATGAGTCAAAAAGTGGTGGTGGACCAGGAAACCTGCATCGGCTGCGGCAACTGCGAGGCGGTTTGCCCCGAGGTGTTTAAGCTGGACCCGGCCATCGACAAGTCCCAGGTGATCAAGCCCGAGGGCGGGCCGGACTGCGTGGAAGACGCCATCGACCAGTGCCCGGTCGAGGCCATCTCCTGGCAGTAGGCTTAGGCCGCCTTATCCCGGCTTGATGGCCCCGGAGGCCAGTTGCTTGATGATGCCCCACCACAGGGCGGGCAGGGTGGCGATGAGGGCCAGGCCCAGCAAGAGCACCAGGGCGCCGTGGGCCCGCGAGAGCCAGGCCAGCAGCGGGTTTTGGCTTTGGGCCACGGTGCGCGAGCGCAACAGCTGCCCCAGCAGGTACAGGGCCGCCAGGGTGCCCGCTCCCTGCCAGGCGCTGAAGTGGTAGGGCACCAAATGAAATTGGTTGAGCATGGCGGCCACGATCACCCCCAGGCCCATTACCGCGGCGAGCCCCGCCCAAAAACTGGCCACTAAGCAACCTCCTTGTACAACCGTTGCTACCCCCCCAAGCGGCCCAACCGACCTCCCCTAAGCCAGCAAGTCCCTGAGCGCCCCCTCCAGCTCCGGAAATTTGAAGGAAAATCCCGCCCTGGTCAAGGCCTGGGGTATGACCCGCTGGCCGGTGAGCACCACCGAGCCCATCTCCCCCAGGGCCAGGCGCACCGCGAAGCCCGGCGCGGGCAGCAGGGCGGGCCGCCCCAGGACCCGGCCCAGGGTGCGGGTGAACTCCCGGTTGCGCACCGGGTGGGGGGCGCAGCAGTTCAGCGCCCCGCTCACCTGGCTCTCCAGGCAAAACAAGAGCGCCGCGACCAGATCCTCCTGGTGAATCCAGGAGAACCACTGGCGGCCCGAGCCCAGGGGACCGCCCAGGCCCAGCTTGAACACCGGCAGCATCTGGCCCAGGGCCCCGCCGCCGTCGCCCAGCACGATGCCGAAGCGGGTGCAGGCCACCCGCGCCCCGAACTTGGCCGCCGCCCGGGCCTCGGCCTCCCACTCCAGGCACACCTTGGCCAAAAAGTCGTCCCCTGGCGGGGACTGCTCGCTCAGCTCCTCGTCGCCTCGGGGACCGTAATAGCCCACCGCCGAGGCCGAGACCAGCACCGGCGCCTCGCCCTGGTGGCGGGCCAGGGCCGCCACCAGATTGCGGGTGGTGTCCACCCGGCTGGAGCGGATCAGGGCCTTGTACTCCTCGCTCCAACGATTGAAGAGGTTGGCCCCGGCCAGGTTCACCGCCGCGTCGCAGGCCGCCGCCGCCTCTTGCCAGTCGCCGGGGGCGGTGGGGTCGCCCACGCAGGCCTCCACCCCGGCGGGCAGGCGCGCCGCCCCCTTCTCGCTGCGGGTCAGCACCGTCACCGCGTGGCCGCTTTGGCGTAAACGGGCGCACAGGGTGGTCCCCACGAAACCGCTCCCCCCGGTGACGAACACTTGCATGACCTGCTCCTTTTTCTATAGGCGGCACCCCGCCCGGTAGCCCCCGGCGATGGCCGCCAGGGCGTTGGCCTCTCCGGCCGCGTCACCCACCAGCTCCACCTTGAGGCCCTGGGCCTGCAGCGCTGAGGCCAGCTCGGCCTGGGGCCGGGTGCCGGTGGCCAAGACCACGGTGTCGGCCTCGAGCTCTTGCTCCTGGCCGTCTATGACCGCGGTGAGGCTGCCCTCGGCGATGGCCTTGACCTGCACCTTGGTGTGCACCGTCACCCCGAAACGCTTGAGCAGCCCGAAGACGATCCAGCGGGTGGAGCGGCCGATGCCCGCCCCCATCTTGGGCAGCGCCTCCAACACGGTGACCGGGTGGCTGCCCTGGGCGATGAGCCGCTCCACCACCTCCGGGGTCTCGGCCCCGAACAGGTTGATGAAATAGCTCTGCTCCGGGGTCAGGGCTCCCTGGCGGGCCAGGTACAGCGCCGTCTCCAGGCCCACCGCCCCGCCGCCGATCACCACCACCCGGCCCCGGGCCAGGGCCTTGCCCTGTAGCAGCTCCCAGGCGGTGAGCACGTGGGGCAGCTCCGCGCCGGGGATGGGCGGGCGGGTGGGCGTGGCCCCGCTGGCCAGCACCACCGCCTCGGGCTTAAGCTCGGCCACCATCTCCGGGGTGGCCACGGTGCCCAGGCGCAGCTCCACCCCCAGGGCCGTGAGCTGGGCCTTTTGCCAGCGGGGGATGGAGCCGAAGTCGGTTTTCATCAGCGGCCGGTTCCACCAGGCGATCTGCCCGCCCAGCTCCGGGGCCCGCTCGAAGAGCACCACGTGATGGCCCCGCCGGGCGGCGGTGATGGCCGCCATGCAGCCGCCGGGGCCGCCGCCCACCACGGCCACCCGCTGGGGCCGCTCGGCCTTGCCCGGCCCGGTGTCCTTGGCCTCGCGACCGGCCCGGGGATTGACCATGCAGCCCACCGGCTTCATCTGGGGGATGGCGTCGAAACAGCCCTGGTTGCAGGCCACGCAGCGGCGGATCAGCTCGCTGTGGCCCGTCTTGGCCTTGGCGGGCAGGCGCGGGTCGGCCAAGAGCGGGCGGCCCATGCACACCAGGTCCGCGTCGCCCCGGGCCAACACCGCCTCGGCCAGCTCGGGGCTGTGCATGCGGTTGCTGGCGGCCACGGGCACCGAGCGCACCGCCCACTTGACCCCCCGGGCCAGGTAGGAGAAGCCGCCGGGAGGCAGCTCCTGGGTGATCTGGGGCACCCGGGTCTCATGCCAGCCGCCGGTGACGTTGATCATATCCACCCCGGCGTCCTCGCAGGCCTTGGCAAAAAGGGCCGCCTCGTCGCCGGTGTGGCTGCCGGGCACGAAGTCGTTGCCCGCGATGCGGATGCCCACGCAGAAGTCGGGCCCCACCGCGGCGCGCACCTTGGCGATGGTCTCCAGACCGAAGCGCATGCGGTTTTCCAGCGAGCCGCCATATTCGTCCTCGCGCTGGTTGATCTTGGGCGAGAGGAACTGGCAGATGAGGTAGCCCGCCGAGCCCAATATCTCCACCATGTCCAGACCCGCGTCCTTGGCCCGCCTGGCGGCGGAGGCAAAGTCGTCCTGGGTCTGGGTGATCTCCTCCAGGGTCAGCGCCCGGCACTCGTCCTTGGTGAAGCCCGAGGTGTGGGGGCTGGCGCTCACCGGCTGGCCGCCGATGAGCATGGCGTGGGCATAGGCCCCGGCCATGTAGAGCTGGGCCCCCACCGCCGCGCCCTCGGCGTGCGCCGCCTGGGCCAGGCGGCTCAGGCCTTCCACGTCGGCATCGTCCTTGATGCTGATGAAGATGGGGCCGCCCGCCTGCTCGTTGATCACGCAGCCGCCCACGATTATCAGCCCCGCCCCGCCGGCGGCCCGCTCGCGGTAGAAGGCCACGAGTTGGTCGCTCACCTTGCCGCCCGGGGTGTAGTTCAGGTGCATGGCGGGCATGACGATGCGGTTTTTGAGCTCCAGCCGGTTCAGGGTGATGGGCTCGAAAAGCAGGGGGTAGCGGTCCATGGTTCGCTCCTGGTGTGGGTGGGCTTGCGGCGCCTACCTAATCACTAGCGCGAGGCGGGGGTGATGGGCAAGAAGAAAGCGCCGCCAATTCGGCCCCCTCCCTCGCCGATTTGCCTTGGGGCGCGGCCCGGCCCTCGCTATCATTAGGGCATGGAAGCCTCGCTGCTCAGAGACATGCTCATCATCTACGCCCTGGCCGCCGTGGTGGTGGCCATTTTCCAGCGCATCAAGGTGCCGCCGGTGGTGGGCTTTTTGCTTACCGGGGTGTTGGCCGGGCCCCACGGCCTGGGCCTGGTGGGCGAGGTGCACCAGGTGGAGATGCTGGCCGAGATCGGCATTATCCTGCTGCTTTTCACCATCGGCCTGGAATTCTCGGCGGCCCAGCTAAAGCAGATGCGCCTGCCCGCCCTGGTGGGGGGTGGGCTCCAGGTGTTGGGCACGGCCGGGGCCGGGGCCGGAGCGGCCCTGCTCCTGGGCCAGGGGCCGGGCCAGGCGGTGTTCTGGGGCTTCATCCTGGCCCTGTCCAGCACGGCCATCGTGCTCAAGCTTCTGCAGGAAAAGGCGGCCCTGGACAGCCCCCAGGGGCGCACGGTGCTGGGGGTGCTGATCTTCCAGGACGTGGCCGCGGTGCTCATGCTGTTGACCATCCCCTTTTTGGCGGCGGCCGGTACCGGCGGCGCGGCCCCGGCGCAGGCCGGGTGGGGCCTGTTGTTAAAGGGCCTGGCCGCCCTGGTTCTGCTTCTGGTGGGGGCCCGCTGGGTGCTGCCCTGGTTCATGAGCCGCATGGCCGCCACCCGCAACCGGGAGCTGTTCATCATCGCGGTGGTGGTGATCCTTTTGGTGGTGCTGTGGCTCACCTCCTGGGCCGGGCTCTCCCTGGCCCTGGGGGCCTTCTTGGCCGGGCTTTTCCTGGCCGGTTCGCGCTACAGCCACCAGGCGGTGGGCAGCTTCATGCCCATGCGCGATTTGTTCACCAGCCTGTTCTTCGTCTCCATCGGCATGTTGTTGGACCTGCGCTTCCTCCTGGCCCACCCCGGCTGGGTGGCCCTGGGGGTGGGGGCGGTGCTGGTGGCCAAGACCCTGCTGGCCGGGGGCGCGGCCCTGGCCCTGGCCCAGCCGCTTAGGGTGGCCCTGGGCGTGGGGCTCATGCTCAGCCAGGTGGGCGAGTTCTCCTTCGTGGTGGCCAAGGCGGGCCACGGCGTGGGGCTGATCAGCCCCCAGGGCTACCAGCTCATGCTCACCGTGGCGGTGCTCACCATGGCCCTCACCCCCCCGGCGGTGTGGCTGGGGGGCAAGCTGGCCGCGCGCACCCAGCAGATAACCCTGCCCCGTCCGCCGGGCATGCCGGCCCCGGCGGACCAAGACCTAATGGGCCATGTCATCGTGGTGGGCTACGGCATCAACGGCCAGAACGTAACCCGCGCCGCCCGGGCGGCGGGCATCCCCTACGTGGTGGTGGAGATGAACCCGCTCACCGTGCGCCGCGAGACGGCCAAGGGCGAGCCCTTCATCTTCGGCGACGCCATGAACCAGGCGGTGCTGGAGCACGCCGGGGTGCTCACCGCCAGGGTGGTGGTGGTGGCCATCGCCGACCCGGTGGCCACCCGCCACATCGTGGCCACGGTCAAGGACCTCAACCCGGCGCTGCACCTCATCGCCCGCACCCGCTTCTTGCAGGAGATGGGCGAGCTGTACCGGCTGGGGGCCGACGAGGTGATCCCCGAGGAGTACGAGACCTCGGTGGAGATCTTCGCCCGGGTGCTGCGGCGCTTTCTGGTGCCCCAGGCCGAGATAGAGCGCCTGGTGGGCGGGCTCAGGGCCGAGGGCTACGAGATGCTGCGCGGCCTGGAGATGCCCACCGAGCACGGGCCGGACATCTCCAAGCTCATCAGCGAGGTGGACATCGTCACCCTGCAGGTGATGGCCGACGCGGCGGCGGCGGGCAAGACCATCGCCGCCCTGGGCCTCAGGGCCAAGCACGGGGTCACCGTCCTGGCGGTGCGCCGGGGGCGGGAAACCTTGGCCAATCCGGGGGCGGACACGGTGCTCACCCCCGGCGACTTCCTGGTGCTCATGGCCACCCCCTCGGCCCTGGAGGGGGCCCGCGCCCTGCTACGCTGATCACCCACCGCTCCGCTTGCCGAAAATGGTGTTTTTTAGGATGCAAAGCATGTTAGGTAATAGCATGCTGTATCCGCCCCCACAGTTGACCCCGTCCCTGCCCGGCGCCGCTTGGCTCCGGCCGCCTTTGGTGCCAATCTAGCCCCATGCCCGACGTGCTGCTCATAAACCCCGCCTGGGGCGATCGCCGCCCCCGCCGCTGGCCTCCCCTGGATCTGCTGGGCCTGGCCGCCCTGCTCCGGGGCCAGGGAGCCACGGTGGAGCTGGCCGACGCCCGCGCGGTGCCCACCGCCCCGGCGGCGCTCAAGGCTCTGGCCGCCCGGGCCGACACGGTGTTCATCACCTCCAGCCCCCTGGACCGCTGGCAGCGCCCCCATCTGGACACCCGGGGCTTCGCCCAAACCTGCCGCGGCCTGGATCATCCCCGGGTGGTGCTCCTGGGGGTGCACGGCACCCTGAGCCCCGCCGAGATGCTCGCGGCCACCGGGGCCTGGACCCTGGTGCGCGGCGAGAGCGAGCAAGCCGCGCCCCTGGCCCGCGGCGCCGACCGCTCCGAGCTGCCCGGCGCCGCCTGGCTGCAAAAGGGCGAGTTGCGCCTGGGGCCGGAGCCCGCTCCGGTGGAGCTGGCCGCCCTGCCTATGCCCGCCTTCGAGCTGGCCCCGCCGGAGTTCTATGAGCACGAGGCGTTGGGCCGGCGTTTCGCCCTGCTGGAGACCAGCCGGGGCTGCGCCCACGCCTGCCGCTTTTGCCTCAAGGCCATGTACGGACCCGGCGTGCGCCGCAAGAGCGTAGCGCGGGTGCTGGCCGAGGCGGAGGCCGTGGCCCGCCTGGGGGCGCGTTGTTTTTACTTCATGGACCTGGAGTTCACCGGCGAGCGCGAGCGCGCCCTGGAGCTGTGCGCCGGGCTGGCCGGGCTGGGCCTGGGCCTTAGCTGGGGCTGCCAGAGCCGCCCGGACGCCGTGGACCCCGAGCTGCTTACCGCCCTGGCCGGGGCCGGGTGCCGCCTGGTGCGCTACGGGGTGGAATCTGGCTCGCCGGCCGTGTTGGAGGGCCTGGGCAAGCCGCTGGACCCGGAGGCGGCCCGCGAGGCGGTGGCGGCTACTGAGCGGGCGGGCATGGACAGCGTGTGCTCGTTCATGCTGGGCCTGCCCGGCGAGGGCGAGGCCGAGCGCGCGGCCATCCTGGAACTGGCCCGCTCCCTGCCCGCCGGTTGGGTCTCCTTCCAGGTGGCCGTCCCCTATCCCGGCACCGGCCTGGCCGCCGATTGCCCCGACTCGCCCGCTTGGAGCGCCTGCGACGCGCAGCCCTCGGCGCACGACGAGCTGGAGGCCTGGCGCAAGCGGGCCTGCCGGAGCTTTTATCTGCAACCGGGGCGCTTGGCCCGGCTGCTGGGCAAAGGCCGGGGGAGCCTGCGGCAAAACGGCGCGCGGCTGCTTCGGGAGTTGTCCCGCTAGCGGGAGCGCCGGCGGCGCGAGCGGGGCCGCGGGAACCGTAGGCCATAAATCTCTAAAGATAGTTGACAAATCATGATGCCAAGGTAAGCTTTTAAGAGTTTACCGGCCAATAAGTCTAAATTTCCGCTTGATCTTCCAGGCTACGCCCAGTGATCTAAGCCAAAAGTTAAGGCTCGTTGAGCCAGACCAGCCCTCCCGTAAAGCGGGTGGGCCATACCGCTTTTTTCACTAGGAGTATTTGAAAGATGAGCAGTAATATCTATGTGGGCAACCTGTCCTACGACACCACCGATGATTCCTTGAGCAACGCCTTTTCCCAGCACGGCACCGTGCTCTCCGCTCGGGTCATCACCGACCGCATGACCGGCCGTTCGCGCGGCTTCGGTTTCGTGGAGATGGAAGACAACGGCGAGGCTCAGGCGGCCATCCAGGCCATCAACGGTACCTCGCTGGACGGCCGCGAGGTAAAGGTCAACGAGGCCAAGCCCCGCGAATCCCGCGACTCCCGCGACTCCCGTCCGCCTCGCCGCTGGTAGAGCGTGACCGGCCCGGACGGCCCCTTGGCGCGCCGGGCCTGTCCCTCCCCAGAGCATCCGCATCCCCGAGGCCGGCCCGCCCCTGGCTCGCCGTCCTTGGGGATTTTTTTGACCTCAAACCTGGAGGTGACCTTTTGGCGAGAACCAACTATCAGTTTCAAAAGCGGCAGAAGGAAATGGAACGTAAGAAGAAAAAGGAGCTTAAGCGCCAGCAAAAGCTGGAGAAAAAGCGCCTGGCCGAGGGCCCGGATTTCGAAGAAGAGCCCGATCTGGACGAAGACGAAGGCGAGGAGCAGAGCGACCCGATTTAGGTTTGCGCCAGGGCCTCGGTCCGGGGGGCATCCAGAGCCAGCGACAGGGTGTCGTGGGTGGCCTTCATTAGCTTGCGGGAGTTTTTCTTGAGCTCCGGGTCGCTGATGAGCGGCAACACCGTGATCTTGATGCGCCCCGGCCGGATGTACCAGCTCTTTTTGGGCAGCACCTGGGCCGAGCCCTCGATGGCCACCGGGGCCACGTCGGCCCGGGCCTGGGAGGCCAGCACGAAGGCCCCCCGCTTGAACTCGCCCAGCCTGCCGTCGGCGCTGCGGGTGCCTTCGGCGAAAAACAGCACCGCGCTGCCTTTCTTGATCCTCTCCACGGCCGTGCGCATCAACTCACCGGCCTGGCCGCTCTGGCCGCGGTCCACGAAGATATAGCCCGCCTTTTTCATGGCATAGCCCCACAGGGGCACCTTGGCCAGCTCCTTTTTGACCACGAACTTGAAATCCAGCGGCAGCCCGGACAACAGGGCCAGGATGTCGAACAGGCTCTGGTGGTTGCACACCAAGACCATGGGCCCGCCCTCGGGGCGCTCCAGGTTTTCCAGGCCGTGGGTCTCCACCTTCACCCGGCTGGCCCAAAGCAAAACCCGGCTCCAGGGCCGGGCTCCGTAGCGGTGGGTGAGGCTGCCGGTGGAATCGACCAAAAACCACAGGATGGAGATGATCGACCAGATGATGGTCTGCACCACGATGAATAGGTGCAGCCCGTACATGCCCAGGCGCCGGGTCATCCCCCCCTCGGCCATCAGATGGACCACTCCACCAGGGAGGCGCCCCAGGTGAGGCCCGCCCCGAAGGTGACCATCAAAAGCTTGTCCTTGGGGGCCAGACGGCCCACGGAGGCCGCTTCGGCCAGGGCCATGGGGATGGAGGCCGAGGAGGTGTTGCCGTAGCGGTCGATGGTGGTGTAGACCTTGTCCTCGGTCAGGCCCAGGCGCTGGGCCAGGGCGTTGATGATGCGGATGTTGGCCTGGTGGGGCACCATCAGGGCCAGCTCCTCCACCTTCACCTGGGCCTTGTCCAGGGTCCAGCGGGTGATCTCCTCCAGGCACTCCACCGCCTTTTTGAAAAGCGGCTTGCCGTCCATCACCAGATAGAAGGGACGCTGTTCGTTGATGCCGGGCACTATGTCCAGGGACGGAAGCTCGCAGTCCTTGTCCACCGAATAGAGCAGGTGGCCGAAGGAGCCGTCGGAGCGCAGGTGCACCGCCTTGATGCCGGTGTCCTCCTCCGTGCGGCTAAGCACCACCGCCCCGGCCCCGTCGCCCAACAGCACGCAGGTGCCCCGGTCGGACCAGTTGGTCACCCCGGAGAGCACCTCGGCCCCCACCACCAGGGCGTGCTCGGCCTCGCCGCAGCGGATGGCGTTGTTGGCCACGCTCAGAGCGTAGATGAAGCCGGAGCACCCGGCCGAGACGTCCATGCTGGCCGCCTTGCGCGCCCCGATCTTCTCCTGCAACACGCAGGCGCAGGAGGGGAACTGGCGGTCCGGGGTCACCGTGCCCACCACCACCAGGTCCAGGTCGCAGGCATCCACCCCGGATTGCTCCAGGGCCTGGCGGGCGGCCCGGGCGGCCAGCTCGCTGGTCACCATGCCCCCGGTGGCTATGCGCCGCTCCTTGATGCCGGTGCGGCGGGTGATCCAGTCGTCGCTGGTGTCCACGACCTTTTCCAGATCGCGGTTGGTGACGACCGTTTCGGGAGTGTAGGAGCCGGCTCCCACTACTTTGGCATTGTGCATTTTTCCAAATCCAGCCTCCCCATTCGGGGGGGCGCTCTCGCGCGTTTGGCCCGAAATCGTTCGGGCCGGCGTCTCTGTGCGGGGGTTTGGGGATCGCGTCGAGACGCTTGCTGATTAAATTCAAAGGGGCTGATCGATCCCCTCAGCCGCAAAGTTTACCATTTGCAAGACCGAAATCCCAGTATTTCACAGTTTTTTGTCCCGGGGGCCAATCGCGCCAAACCTTGGCGGCAAGCCGGTGAATGAGGTTCATACCCGCGGTTTCGCCGGCACTGCCTCCGCCCGCAGGCTGGTGTATGCTAAATGGAGAACGATCGGTGCATTCGAGGGAAAGAGGAGCGTGCATGTTCAGAGTGTTTGCGGCGCTTCTGGCCGCGGGTCTGTTGTGGGCCGCCACGCCGGCCCGGGCCGGGGAACCGGCCGCGTTCACCAAGCTGGTGATCCCGGTGGTCAACCAAAGCGGCGCGATGTTGCTGTTGCGCCTGGACGGCAAGGTTAAGACCCCCGGCCGCCACTACCTGGACCAGGGAAAATCGGTCACCTTTACGGCCCTGGACCCCGCCCGCGAGGGCCCGCGCCACGACTACCAACACGTTCTCGCGGTCAGCCAGGGCAGCGGGGGTTTCGGCCCGATCTGCCGGGTCACGGTGGATACGGCCAACCAGTTGCAGGACGGCAACAGCCGGCAGCTCTACTGCGCCGCCACGGCGGACGACGGCGCCTGTCAGTTGCAGGTCTACAGCGAGGCCCAGGTCTGCTTCGTCCTGGTAACCGTGCGCTGAATCCTGGGCCAGGGCCGGGCCGCCAAGGCCTCATGCCTCTTCCATGCCCAAAGCCTAGGGTCTTGCTTTGCAATTAGCGGCGTTCTATGCTTCGATAGGCGCTGAACCCATCCCGTGAGGCTCATCGGTGCACTTTGCGGTTTCCGGCGTTGACTGCCCCATCTGGCTGCCGCCCCTGGTGGCCTTCGTGGTCAGCTTTTTCACCTCCATGGGCGGGGTGAGCGGCGCCTTTTTGCTGCTGCCGTTTCAGATGAGCTTTCTGGGCTTCACCTCCCCGGCGGTGAGCCCCACCAACCTGGTCTATAACATCGTATCCATCCCCAGCGGAGTGTGGCGCTATCTGCGCGAGGGGCGCATGGTCTGGCCGCTGACCTGGGTGGTCATCCTGGGCACCCTGCCCGGGGTGGTGGCCGGGGGCTTCATCCGCCTGGCCTGGCTGCCCGATCCCGGCCCCTTCAAGGTCTTCGTGGCCTGCGTGCTGCTCTACATCGGGGCGCGCATGTTCTGGGATCTGGCCAAGGGGCGGCGCAAGGCCAAGGAGCCCCTGCTGGAGGGCCAGCCGGCCCTCTGCGTGGTGGAGCATTGCCGCATCACCTCGCGCAGCCTGTGCTTTACCTACGCCGGGCGGGAATACGCCTGCTCCACCCCCATGATCTTTTTCCTGTCGCTGGCCGTGGGCATGGTGGGCGGGGTCTACGGCATCGGCGGGGGCTCCATCGTGGCTCCCTTCTTCGTGGCGGTATGCGGCCTGCCGGTGCACGCGGTGGCCGGAGCCGCCCTCATGGGCACCTTTGTCACCAGCGTGGTGGGGGTGGCCTTTTACCAGGCCATCGCCCCCCTGTACTCCGGCCAGATGGCCGTGGCCCCGGATTGGCTGTTGGGGGCCCTGTTCGGCCTGGGCGGCCTGGGCGGCATGTACTGCGGGGCGCGCCTGCAAAAGCGGGTGAAGCCCATCTACATCAAGGTGATGCTGGGGCTGATCCTTCTGGGCACCGCGGCCAAGTACCTGGTGGGCTATTTCATGAATTGATCCCGGCCGCCCCCTCCAAGACCCGCACCCAAGCCGGTAATTTGACCGGTCTCGCGAGAAGGAATCGGCCGAAAGAATGAGCCTCAAGCCCGGCTCCCAGGTCAAGGCCATGATCAAGGCCACCAGCGTGATGGTGGTAACCGACTAGCCCGCTCGCCAAAAAAAACGGCCCCGCGGCGCTCAGGTCGCGGGGCCGTCCCTTTTGGTGGCTCCCAAAAACCGAAAGCCCCGGACCACGTCCAGGGCTCCCGGCTAGCCAGAACTTCTCAAAGCCAGTTCCAGGTAAAATTTTCACTAAATTGCCGATATTGTCAAGTAGCAATATAATAAATCTATTATCTATTTACCGAACAGCACCCCGGCCAGCCAGTCCACCCCCAGTTTCATGAGCTCTTCCTCGTCGTCCAGGGCGGCGCGCACCCGCGCCTGGTCAAAGCCGAATTTCTCCCCGAATCCCGGCGAGGCCGCCAGGGGCCGGAAGGCCTCCAGGTTGTACAGGGCGCTGATAAAGGCGTGGGTCTGGGCCTGGTCCAGGCTCACCTTGCCCCGGCGGGCCGGGTGCAGGAACAGGCGCAGGCAGTGGTTGTTGGCCTTTTGATAGGGGGCCAAGCCTTGCTGCTCCACCCAGGCGGCCACATCCAGCTCGTCGGGCTGTTCCCAGCCCAGGCAGCCGGGGGTCTCCTGGCGCAGGAAAATTTCCTGGGGCGGGCCGCCGCCGGGGCCGGGGCGCACCGCCCGGGCCAGGGGATAGACCCGGCAGCAGGTGGGGCGGTGGGCATAGACCGAGCAGCCCGCATCGGTGACAAAGGGGCAGACGCCCCGGTCGCCCAGCCTGATGCGCAGGGCGGGCCAGCCGGAGACCGGGTCGGCCTCCAGCTCCACGTGCCCGGCCAGCAGCCGGGCGGCGGGCAGGCCCAGGGCCAGACGCAGGCGCAGGAAGTCGTAGGGCAACAGGGGCAGGCGTTTGTCGCGGCAGCAGGTGTTGAAGCAGGCCAGGCCGGGACGGCAGGCGAAGCGAAAGCGCTCCTGGGGAGCCAGGCGGCGGCCCCCCAGCCCGCCGCCGCTTTCGATCACTTGGGGGCCTCTCCCTCTTCCAGCCACTCCATGATCATCACCGCCGCGGACACCGCGGTGACCCACTTGCCGTCCTTGGGGCCCATGGCGGTCTGGGTGATCTCGCTGGTCTTGACGATCTGGCCGGACATGCGGAACACCTGTTTTTTCTCGTCCCAGCTCTGGTCCACGTCAAAGTCGATGCCCAGGGTGGAGGCCAGCATCTCGGCGGCCAGGTCCTCGGCGTAGTCGCCCGAGACCTTGGCCGTCTGGCCGTAGCCCTTGTGCTCGCTCAGATAGCCGTGCAGCTTGTGGTCGGTGGGCAGGGCCAGGCCGATGGACGAGGAGATGAGCCGGTGGGGCTCGTTGGTCTCGTTGCGGGCCATGACGCAGAAGAGGATCTGCCCCGGCACCAGCATGGCCTCGCCCTTTTGGCGGTTGATGAGCTGGCAGTCCGGTGGGAAGATGGAAGACACATGCACCAAGTTCTGGCTGGCGATTCCCGCGGCGCGCAGGGCCAGCTCGAAGCTGGCCAGTTTTTCCTTGTGCTCGCCCTTGCCCTTGGTCAGGTAGATGTACTTGGGTACCAGCATGGCGCCCTCCTGGGTTGTTTTGGTGGATATTGTAACTCAACAAGAATTCTCTTATGGCCTGCAAGTGCGGTTTCGTCAATACCCGCAGAGCGTTTTGCCCTTTCGCGGTTATGGCGGCCGGGCCAAGGGCTGCTATACTGCAAGCAAAACCTGCTGAGGAGTCCCATGTCCTTGCTTCGTAGCAAAATTCTCACCTTCGGCGGAGTGCGCCAGCCCGAGCTGGAACGCTGCCGGGCGGCCATCATTCCCGCCCCCCTGGAGGTGACGGTAACCTACGGCGAAGGCGCGGCCCAGGGGCCCCTGGCCATCATGAGCGCCTCGGCCAACATGGAGCTCTACGACGAGGTGCTCGACGCCTCGCCCATCGACCAGGGCATCTACACCCACGGTCGGATCAATACCTCGGGCACGGTGCAACAATCCCTGGAGAACATCCGGGCGGCGGTGGCCGCAGAGCTGGCCGCCGGGCGCCTGCCCGTGGTGCTGGGGGGCGAGCACACCGTGACCGTGGGGGCGCTGTGGGCCATGGTGGAGCGCTACGGCACCGATTTCACGGTGCTTTCCCTGGACGCCCACCTGGACATGCGCGAGGACTACGAGGGCGAGTGCCTGAGCCACGCCACGGTGATGCGCCGGGCCTGGGAAATGGGCCTGGGGGTGCGCTGGGCCGGGGCGCGCTCCTGCTCCCGCGAAGAGATCGACTTCCTGCGCTCCCAGGGCATCGAGCCCCTGTGGGCCCACCAGTCCCACGCCGACCCCAACTGGATCGACAAGGCCCTGGAGGGCCTCACCGGCCCCGTGTACCTGACGTTGGACATCGACGGCCTGGACTCGGGCATCATGCCCGCCACCGGCACCCCGGAGCCCGGCGGCCTGAGCTGGCAACAGGCCACCGCCTGGCTCACGGCGGTGTGCGCCCGCCACCAGGTGCTGGGCCTGGACCTGGTGGAGCTGGCCCCCCTGGCCGGGCAGACCGCCTGGGACTTCACCGCCGCCCGCCTGCTTTACCGGGCCTTGGGCCTTATTTTCAGAGGAACGCTATGAGCCGCAAAATGGCCGGAGAACCCATCGCCCCCGCCCCCCTGGCCGGAGGCCTTTCCACCGTCCAACTGGTGGACAACTACTTTTTGGCCTACAACGCCGCCCGCCTGCGCGAGGCCTGCCGTTTGTGGGCCCGGCGCATGGCCCAGCCCGAGGTGACCGTGAGCATGAGCCTCACCGGGGCCCTGACCCCGGCCGGGCTGGGGGCCTCCTGCCTGGTGCCCCTGGTGCGCCGGGGCCTGGTGGACTTCATCGTGAGCACCGGGGCCAACCTCTACCACGACGCCCACTTCGCCCTGGGCCTGGGCCTGCACGTCTCCAGCCCCTTTGCCGACGACGCCGCCCTGCGCCGCGAGGGCCTGGTGCGCATCTACGACATCGTCATGGACTACACGGTGCTTTTAGAGACCGACTCCTTTTTCCGGGAGATGATCAAGGCCCCGGAGTTTCAGCGCACCATGGCTAGCGCCGAGTTCCACCACCTGGCCGGCAAGTACCTGGCCGAGCGCCAGCGGGTGTTGGGCCTGGGCGACCACAGCCTGCTGGCCGCCTGCCACGAGATGGAGGTGCCGGTGTACGCCGCCAGCCCCGGCGACAGCAGCATCGGCATGAACGCCGCGGCCCTGGCCCTGAGCGGCTCGGCCTTCGCCTGGGACGTGAACCGCGACGTCAACGAGACGGCGGGCCTGGTGCTCATGGCCAAGCGCTCCGGCGGCAAGACCGGGGTGGCCATCCTGGGCGGCGGCGCGCCCAAGAACTTCATGCTGCAGACCGAGCCCCACATCCAGGAGGTATTGGGCATCGACGAAAAAGGCCACGACTATTTCCTGCAGATCACCGACGCCCGCCCGGACACCGGCGGCCTGAGCGGGGCCACCCCCTCGGAGGCGGTGAGCTGGGGCAAGGTGGACCCCAGCGGCCTGCCCGACACCGTGGTGTGCTACACCGACACCACCATCGCCCTGCCCATCATCACCAGCTATCTGGCCGAGACGGTGGGCAGCCGCGAGCCCAAGCGCCTCTACGCCCGGCGCGACGAGGCGCTGGATCTCTTGAAGCGCGAATCGGGCTACGCCGGGGTCTGAGGCGGGGGGACGCTGAAACTTCCGGCCGCTACCTATTTGGAAAAGCGGTCCTCTCGCCCCATCTCGCGCAGCCAGCGGTAATGGGCCGCTATGCCCGACGAAAACGACCGGTGCTCCCTGTAGGCCAGGCCGTGGTCCCGGCAGGTTTGCTCCACTATCCCGGCGATGGCCGGGTAATGGATGTGGCTGATCGTCGGGAACAGATGATGTTCCTTGTGAAAATTCAACCCGCCAAACAACCAGCCAGCCAACGGGTTTCGGCGGGCATAGTCCACCGTCACGTTGGATTGGTGCACCGACCAGGCATTTTCCATGCGTCCCGTGTCCGGGTTGGGCAAGGGGAATTCCGACTCCGCCACGCAGTGGGGTATCTGGAACACGATGCTCAGGGACCCGCCCAGCACCAGAACCCCGACGCCGTAGAAAAAAATCACGGCATACCAAGGGTGGAAGAGCCAGGGAAATAACAGCGCCCAAGTGAAGAAGGCGACCCTCCCGACGATGAATACCGTCAGATCCCAGGAGGTCGGCCGGGAAAAACCGTGCCCGCCGATACGCCCTAATATTATTTTTTTAAAATCCGCCAAGAATTCCCACTGGATGGCCAAAAAACCGTAGACGAACCAGAGGTAGATATGTTGCCAACGATGGAAAGGAAGCCTTTCTTGGTGCGGCGACAGGCGGCCGAGAAAACCCAGATCTATGTCCGTGTCATATCCCGTGATGTTGACATAGCGGTGATGGATCACCACGTGTTTCCAAAACCACAGGTAGGAGCTGCCCCCGACCAGGTCCATGGTGGCCGCCATGGCCTGATTGACCCACGGCCTTTTGGCGAAGGACTTGTGCCCCGCGTCATGGGCGACGTTGAAGCCGATCAGGGCAGTGCACAAACCCAGCAGGGTGACCAGCAGCAGGCCCTGCCAAATGCTCTGGGCCACAAACACCAACAGCACATAGGAGGCCACGAAAAGGGCGAAAATTACCCCGGTCTTCAAGTAAAGGCGCCAATCCCCCGATTTTGACCTCCCCCCGCCGGCCTCGAAGTATTGGTTGACGCGGTGGTGCAGGTCGGTCTCAAACTTTTTGTCCTCGCCGAACTCTAACTTTAAAATCAAGCTGTTGCCTCTATTTTAACGAACACGGCCGGCCCTATTCGGTTGGCGATGTTTGGTGGCGGCTTTGACCCGGGCCGGATACGCCGCGTCAGGGGCCGATTTTATTTTTTTATTATAGACTCAAATACAATTCGGGTCGGAGGGAACAATTTTCGGGCCATCGCGGAGGCCGCCGCCGCGGCTCAGGCTCCAGCCACATAAAACTTGCCAGCGTCCTCCAGCCATGCTATTGGTGGGCACCCGTCTGCACGACATTTCGTCTATACCCTGCACCCCCAGGGCGTGGAGTGGGCCGATGTACCTGATCAACGAGGTCTCCCGCAAGGTCGAGCTGAGCCAGAAGCGCATCCGCGAGTATGAAAAAGAGGGGTTCATCCGCCCGCAGCGCGAGACCAACACCAACAACCGCCTTTACAGCGACTTCGAGGTCTCCCAGATAAAGCGCATCAACTTCCTCATCCACGAACGGGGCTTCACCCTGGCCTGCCTGCGCAACCTGATGGTGCTGGCCCCCTGCTGGAACATCTTCGACTGCGCCCAAAAGCGCTCCTGCGCCGCCTACGCCGAGCCCCACCGCTGTTGCTGGGAGATTCGCGGGCGAACCGACACCCTTTGCCCCGGCCCCTGCGCGCGCTGCGCGGTGTACTTAAACCGCGACTTCGCGGTCGAGCGGGTGTTGGAGCCGGCGGGCGACGGGCCGCTGGCCCGGCAAAGCTGATGCGGCCCGAGCTGACCGCCGTGGTGCTGGCCGGCGGGCCGGGCACCCGCATGGGCGGCGGCAAGCCCTGGCGCACCCTGGCCGGACGCCGCCTCATAGACCTGGCCCTGGAGCGGGCCGGCGAGCTTTGCCCCCAGGTGGTGGTCTCCGCCGTGGACTGCGCCGATTTCGCCGACCTGTCCCGCCCCGTGGTGGCCGACCGTTGGCCGGGCCAGGGCCCCTTGGCCGCCCTGGTCACCGCCTTTTTGGACACCCCGGCCACCTCCATATTGCTTTTGCCGGTGGACGCCCCCCTCATGCGCCCGGCGTTGCTCCGGCGCATCCTGGAGCGGCGGGCCGGGCAAAAGGCGGTATGCTGCGAGGGCCCCGGCGGCCTGGAGCCCCTGATGGCCTGGTATGACCGGGGCTGCCTGCCCCTGGCCCGAAAAATGCTGGAGGAAGGCGAGTGGCGGCTGCGCCTGCTGCTCAAGCGCAGCGGCGCCTTGATAATCGACCGGCAAGAGACGCTTTCCCTGGACCCAGACAACCTGAGCTTTCTCAACGTGAATTTCCCCCAAGACCTGGAGCTGGCCGAGCGGCTGGCCACCGAACGTGGGCTTTTTGACACACCGTCGGAAGCGTAGTGTGGCTTTCCTCCCCCAAAGGCGAAAGGTGGGAAAAATTTTGCCACCCTATTCCTATTAGATGACCCTAATTATTTTTACTTGCAATTTTGTATCATTAGCCGTATTTTTCTCCCCCGGACGGACAAAGCGGCCTTGTGGCACACAAATTGCTTTGACAATTGCCAGAGTTATGTCCGCACGAGGAGCCGACTTAATGAATCGTCACCAGCGCACCTTAATGCGCCCCGTATCTTGCACCGGAATCGGACTGCACAGCGGCAGAACCGTTAACCTTTGCCTGCGCCCGGCCGAGTCGGACACCGGAGTCATGTTCAAGCGCTCCGACCTGCCCGCCTCGCCCCTGATTCCCGCCGATGTCAACCACGTGGTCTCCACCGACCTGTCCACCACCGTGGGCATGGACGGGGTGACCATCTCCACCGTGGAGCACCTGCTCTCGGCCCTGTCGGGTCTGGGGGTGGACAACGTGCTGGTGGAGGTGGACGCGCCGGAGATCCCCATCATGGACGGATCGGCCGCGCCCTTCGTGTTTCTCATGCGTGGCGCCGGCTTCACCTCCCAGGGCAGGCCCCGGCAGTACTACCGGGTCAAGCGGGAGGTGGAGGTCAGCGAAAACGGCAAGCACATCAAGGTGGCCCCCTCCAAGAAGCTCAAGGTGGATTTCACCATCGAGTTCGACCACCCCTTGATCCACCGCCAGAAGATGGGCTTCGTGTTGGACGAGAAGGCCTACGACAAGGATATCAGCCGGGCGCGCACCTTCGGTTTCCTGCGCGACATGCGCTATCTGCACGAAAACGGCCTGGCCCTGGGCGGCAGCCTGGACAACGCCGTGGTGCTGGACAACTACCAGGTGCTCAACGAGGACGGCCTGCGCTTCCCCGACGAGTTCGTGCGCCACAAGGTGCTGGACTTCATCGGCGACCTGGGCATGGTGGGCCGCCCCATCGTGGGGGCCTTCACCGCCCACAAGTCCGGCCACGCCCTGAACAACAAGCTGTTCCGCAAGTTCCTGGCCGACCCCACCGCCTGGGAGCTGGTGACCCCCGGCCCCGAGGACATCCCCCAGTACGTCGAGGAGCCCCTGCCCCTGTTCGACCGGGTGGCGGCCACCGCCTAGACCGAGACCAAGCCAAGCATCCCCCGCCCCGGCACCCCGCCGGGGCGTTTTTTTGCTGAAATAATGAGACGCCTTCCTAGGCCGCCGCCGAGCCCGACTGGGCGGGCCTGGAAGCGGCCGTGGAGCGCCTTCGCACCGCCTGGGAAAGCCGTCTGCGCACCATCGCCCGCACCCTGGCCCATGCCGCGGCCACCCGCCTGAGGCTGGCCCAGGCCTAGATCCTTACTTCCTACCGCTTGCCAGGCCGGGCCCCCTAACGTAACATAGCCTTGATTTTGCATTTATCCCCTATCTCCCACGAGGGGCCATGGTCGCCGACACCACCGCCCAGGCCGAGCGCGCCAAGGAGATTCGTCGCCGCAAGCGCGAGCGGGTCATCATCATCGTCGCCCTTGTCTTGGTGGCGGTGATCACCTATGTGGAGACCCAGGTGGTGGACATGGCCCAGGGCCTGCCCATGGGCAGCTCCCTGCTGGTCTTCGCCCTGATCAACGTCAACGCGCTGTTGTTGCTCTTGGTCATCTTCCTGGTGTTCCGCAACCTGGTCAAGATGACCATGGAGCGGCGCAAGGGGGTGTGGGGGGCCCGGCTGAGGACCAAGCTGGTGAGCACCTTCGTGCTGCTCTCCCTGGCCCCCACCATCCTGCTTTTGTTCGCGGCCTTCCAGTTCGTGGGCGCTTCCATGGAATACTGGTTCAGCGCCCAGGTGGAAAAAAGCCTCTTCGACGCCATGGAGGTCTCCGACGCCTACAGCCGCCAACTGGCCTCGGAGTCCAGCCACTTCGCCGGGGTGCTGGCCCACGAGCTGGAGCGCCGGGGCTACCGCCTGTCGCGGCCCGACGAAAAGCTCGACGAGCTCCTGGAGAGCCGCCGGGCCCTTTTCGACCTGGCCGGGGCCAAGGTGTTTTCCGACGATCTGCAGCCGTTGGCCCAGGCGACTCAGAGCGGCACCCACGCCAGCCATTTGCAGGGCCTGCCCATGGAGATGCTCAGCCGTTCCATCTCCACCGGCCTGCCCCTGACCCACCTGCAACCCGCCCCCACCGGCGACTTCGCGGCGGCCATCCAGCCGGTGATGCAGCCGCGCAAGGACATGAAGCCCAAGGTGATCGGCGCGGTGGTGGCCTATCAGCTCTTGCCCCCCGGCGCGCTGGCCCGCAGCCGGCAGGTGCGCAAGGGCCTGGAGGGCTACCGCCAGCTCAAGGCCTTCAAGGAGCCCATCCGCACCAACCTGTTCATCACCCTGTCCATCGTCACCCTGCTCATCGTCTTCGTGGCCACCTGGCTGGGCTTCCGTCTGGCCCGCACCATCACCGACCCCCTGCGGGAGGTGGCCGAGGGCACCCAGCGGGTGGCCGGGGGCAACTACGACTTTCACATCACCGGGGCCGGGCCCGACGAGATCGGCACCCTGGTCAACGCCTTCAACCGCATGACCGCCGATCTCAAGACCTCCAAGGCCCGCCTGGACGAGGCCCAGACCGAGATGCGCCGCACCAACCTGGAGCTGGACCGGCGGCGGCGCTACATGGAGATCGTGCTCAAGAGCGTGGCCGCCGGAGTCATCACCGTGGACGCCGAGGGCAAGGTGGCCACCGTCAACCCCTCCGCCGAGCGCCTGTTGAAGGTGCAGGGGGGCTCGGTGGTGGGCCGCCCCTGGAAAGAGTTGGTGGACGAGGAAAACCGCGTCGTCATCGAGCGCATGCTTACCAGCCTCATCCCCGGCGGGGCGGGCACCATCGACCGGCAGATGCGCCTCACCCTGGGCGGCGAGAGCCTTTCGCTCATAGTGCACCTGGGCCTGCTCAAGGACGAGCAGGGGCGCAACCTGGGCATGGTGGTGGTGTTCGAGGATCTGAGCGAGCTGGAAAAGGCCCAGCGCATGGCCGCCTGGCGCGAGGTGGCCCGGCGCATCGCCCACGAGGTGAAAAACCCCCTGACCCCCATCAAGCTCAGCGCCCAGCGGCTCATGCGCCGCTACGGCGAGCGGGTGTCCCCGGACGACCCGGTGTTCGACGAATGCACCCGCACCATCGTGCAGCAGGTGGAGGAGCTACGCCGCCTGGTCAACGAGTTCTCCACCTTCGCCCGCCTGCCCTCGGCCAACCCCGCTCCGGCCGATCTGACCACCATCGCCGCCGACGCGGTGAGCCTGTTCAAGAGCGGCCACCCCGAGGTCAACCTGGAGCTGGAGGTGGAGGGCAAGATCCCGGTGTTCGAGCTGGACCGAGAGCAGATGTCGCGGGTACTCATCAACCTTTTGGACAACGCCGTGGCCGCGGTGCAAAAAAGCGAGCCGCCCCGCCAAGTGGTGGTGCGCCTGAGCTACGACGAGATCCTCAACATGGTGCGCCTGGAGGTGGAGGACAGCGGGCCGGGAGTACCCCCGGAAGACAAGATCCGCCTGTTCGAGCCCTATTTCTCCACCAAGAAGGGGGGCACCGGCCTGGGGCTCACCATCGTCAGCACCATCGTGGCCGACCACAACGGCTACGTGCGGGTGCAGGACAACCAGCCCAGCGGGGCCCGGCTCATAGTGGAGCTGCCCGCCCGCGGGGCGCGGGAGCTATAGGAGAAAAGTTTTGCTGGCCCAAGTGCTGATCGTGGACGACGAGCCATCCATCCGCTCCAGCCTGGGGGGCATTCTCTCCGACGAGGGCTACGAGATCTCCGAGGCCCCGGACGGCGAGAGCGCCCTGAGCCTGTTGGAGCAGGAGGTGCCCGACATCATGCTCCTGGACGTGTGGCTGCCGGGCATCGACGGGCTCAGCGTCTTGGAGCGGGTGAAAAAGCGCCTGCCCGAGCTGCCGGTGGTGATGATCTCGGGCCACGGCACGGTGGAGACGGCGGTGAAGGCCACCCGCCTGGGGGCCTACGACTTCATCGAAAAGCCCCTGGACATGGACAAGATCATCCTGGCCGTGCGCAACGGCCTGGCCATGAGCCGCCTCACCGAGGAGAACCTCTTGTTGCGGGCCAAGGCCGAGGCCCCCTCCATCACCGGCACCAGCCAGGCCATAGAGCAGGTGCGCCGGGCCATCGCCCAGGTGGCCCCCACCGACTCCTGGGTGCTCATCACCGGCGAGAACGGCACCGGCAAGGAGCTGGTGGCCCACGCCATCCACCGTCAGAGCAAGCGGGCGGCCCACACCTTCGTGGACGTCAACTGCGCCGCCATCCCCGAAGAGCTCATCGAGAGCGAGCTGTTCGGCCACGAAAAGGGGGCCTTCACCGGGGCCACCGGCAAGAAGCGCGGCAAGTTCGACCTGGCCCACCAGGGCACCCTGTTCTTGGACGAGATCGCCGACATGAGCCTGAAGACCCAGGCCAAGATCCTGCGCATCCTGCAGGAGCAGCGCTTCGAGCGGGTGGGGGGCACCAAGACCATCTCCGTGGACGTGCGGGTGTTGGCCGCCACCAACAAGGATCTCAAGCAGGAGATCGCCGAGGGCCGCTTCCGCGAGGACCTCTACTACCGCCTCAACGTCATCCCCATCCACGTGCCGCCCCTGCGCGAGCGGGCGGGCGACGTGCCCGAGCTGGCCGGGGACTTTTTGCGCCACCTGGCCCGAAAGCACAACCAGCCGCTCAAGCACTTCACGCCCCAGGCCCTGGAGGTGCTGGCCGCCCAGCCCTGGCCGGGCAACGTGCGCGAGCTAAAGAACCTGGTGGAGCGCCTGTGGATTCTCTGCCCGGACCGCGAGATCGGCCTGGAGCACATGCCCCCGGAGATGAGCGGGGCCGCCTCCCCGGCCCTCCCCCTGCCCGAGCTTTTCGACGGCGATTTCAAGTCCGCCAAGGCCGCCTTTGAAAAGGCCTATCTGGAGGGCAAGCTGAAGCAAAACCAGGGCAACGTTTCGCGCACCGCCGAGGAGGTGGGCCTGGAGCGCAGCCACTTGCACAAGAAGCTCAAGAGCCTGGGCATCAAGGCCGGCAACGGAGATTAGGCATGAGCAATCCTGAGAACGACTACCCCGCCACCGTCCCCTCCTGCCTCACCCTGGACCAGGCCCGGACCATGGTGGCCGGTTTCGTGGAGGCCTTCCACCAGCAGGACGTGGAGGCCCTGGCCCAAGGCTGGACCGAGGACGTCGTCATCCGCTTCGCGGACCTGCCCGAGATAAAAGGCAAGGCCGCGGCCAAGGCCTGGGTGGCCGCCCGCTTCGCCCGCCAGAAGGACTACCGCCTGGTCAAGAGCTTCCAGGCCATAACCGGCGACGTCCTGGGCGACTCCTGGACCGGAACCTGGATCGACGCGGCCACCGGCAAAAAGATGCAGGGCAAGGGCATGGAGTTCCTCACCCTCAGGGACGGCAAGATCGCGGTGTGGGAGGCGGTGTTCAACGTGTGGGAACAGGGCCAGGACGGCGTTACACCTGTGGTGTAGGCGGCCCAGCCGGGCGCCCGTGGGCTGCGTTGCGGGCGGCGCTAACCTCCTCGGCGTATTGGGCAATACGCCTGCGGGTCTCGCTAGCCCGACGCCTTGCCCACGAACCCCTGGCTGGGCCGCTGAGCAAAGGTCGGCGGTCGTAGCAAAAAAATCTAGCGTTGGTGTAGGTTGGGTTGAGCGCAGCGAAGCCCAACAATTCCCTATAGCCAATAGCCGTCATTGCGAGGCCGGGCAGCGTCCGGCCTCCGGCCGAAGCAGGCCGCCTCTCCTGCCCGGCCGCGGCAATCTTCCGTTTCCCTTGTCATGCCTACGCGGCCAGACAGGGCCAAACCACCTTCTCCCCCTCCAGCCTTCCCGCCTGGGGGAAAGCGAAGGTCGCCGCGTCGCATCCCCTGCCGGGATGCTCCCCGCGATGACTCTATGGCTGAAGGCAAGAGAGGCGGTGCGGTAAACTCCAGGCCCATTGCGGCCCGGCCTAGTCGGCCTACCCTTGGCGGTGGTTGGGCACCCGAAGCATCAGCAACAGGCCCAGGGCGGCCATGGCCGCGTCGATGATGAAGCTCAGCTCGTAGCCGCCGGTGTAGTCGCGCAGGGCCCCGGCCACCCAGTGCACGCTGATGCTGGCCAGGCCGTTGGCCACCGTCCACATGCCCACCACCGTGCCCATCACCCGGTGGGGGAAGTAGTCCCCCGCGCAGGCCCCGTACATGGGGAAAACCGCGCCGAAGAAAAAGGCCAGGATTCCCACCATCACCATGAGGGGAACCCAGGAGGTGCCCCAGTAGAGGATGCCCAGCACCGCCAGGGCCACCACACCGTTGGCCAGCAAGATGGTGTTGCGCCGCCCCCAGCGGTCGCTCAGCGGCAACAGCACCAGCACCCCCGCCGCCTGGGCCAGGCCGTGCAGGGTGGCCAGTTGGCTGGCCTGGGCCATGGGCAGGCCCAGGGAATGCTGGGCGTAGTCCACCATGAAGGTGGTGACCCCGTACACCGCGTAGACCACGCAGAAGTAGGACAGGGCGATGTTCCAGAACAGCCGCCCCCGGAGCACCGGGCCCAGCAGGCCCTTTTGCCAGGTAGGGGCGGCCCGGCCCCCCGGCGCGGGCTCGTAGGGTTGACGCGGCCCCCAGGGGGCTACCCCGGCGCCCTCGGGGGTGCTGCGCAAAAACAGGCCGTTGATCAGAACCATCACCAGGGCCGCGCCGCCCAGAATCCACCAGGCCCAGCGCCAGCTCAGGGAGCCCACGATCAGCGGGAACACCAGCCCCAGGCAGGCCAGGCCCAGGCCGTAGGAGGTGGAGAGAATGCCCAGGGCCAGGCCCCGGCGACGCGGCGCGAACCAGCGTTGCACCAGGGCGATGAGCGGGGCCCACATGCCCGCGGCCCCCATCCCGGCTAGGCCGAAGGCGGCCGCCGCGCCACCCAGGCCGTCAGCCGCGCCCAGGCCCACCAGGCCCAGGCCCAGGATCAGGACGCAGACGGTGAGCACCGCCCGGCCCCCCACCCGGTCGTTGAGGTAGCCGGCCAAAGGGGTGAAGATCAGGTACACCAGCAGGTAGGCGTTGTAGATGGTGCCCGCGCCGGTGCGCGAGAGGTTAAGGGGCCCCAGCATCTCCGGCAGCACCAGGCCATAGCCCAGCCGCGCCGCGAAGTTGATGAACACGTCGGCGAAACAAACGGCCAGGATCACCCAGGCCCAATGGAATTTGCTACGCGGCATGGGCCCCATTCTACGCCAATGGCGCCCTGGAACCCAGGCGTCAATCAGCGCGGGCTTGACAGCTTCCGGCCTCATTTGCTAATTAGATGTCGAGCAGGGCCAGGACCGCCCTGTTTAGAGGCCATGACCGCCTCCTTCCCCGCCACGCGGGGAGGGGGGCGTTTTTTATTTTTGGGCGTCGGGCCCGGCCAGGCCGCCGGGCGGCCTCGTCCGTGGGGGGAATCCGAGCGCATCGCCGCGCCCCGGAGGCGCGCCATGGCTACCCCCCGGCCTCGCAAAAATCAAGCTCCGGCCCCGGACGCGGGCCGGACCAGCCACGGGGGGAAACCATGGCCCGAAAAGTCTTTTTGCCTCTTAGCCTCGTCCTGGCCCTGCTGCTGGCCCTCTCCTGGAGCGCCATGGCGGCCGGCGAAAGAAAGCCGGTGCGCATCCAGGGCACCAAGGCCATGTACCTCAGGGTGGTGGCCCGGCCCTTTGCCAAGATCTACAAGGAGCCCAAGGAAGGGGCCGAGGTGGTGGAGGCCAACGTGCGCACCTTCCAGCCCTTCTACGTCTACACCCAGCCCCAGCAGGCCCAGGCGGTGTCCAAGACCGCCGAGGAGGGTTGGTACGAGGTGGGGCCCAACGACCGGGGCCAGGTCAAGGGCTGGATGAAGGCCACGGACGTCATGCCCTGGAAACACGCCATGTGCCTGCTCTACACCTCGCCAGAGGGCCGCAAGCCGGTGCTGATGTTTTCTGAGATCAAGACCCTGCAGCAGATGGTCAAGCAGCCTCAGGAGCAACGCCTGGCCCAGGCCCAGGGCTATTACCAAACCATCGCCGAGGCGGGCGGCAAACAGCTACCCAAGGACTTCCCGGTGGTGGCCGTGGAGCCCAAGCGCTGGATAGACCCGCGCACCCAGTTCTATCTCATGCCCGTGTTGGAGGCGGTGAACCTGGAGGTGGACACCTTCTACACCACCCTGGTCAAGCTGGCCGCGGCCACCGCCGCCGGGCGCGGCTCCAGCAACGTGCGCACCAACGTGCAGGAGCGCCAACAGGCCCTGGTGGCCGCCGACTCCGGTGACGCGGCGCAGAAGATCAAGGACCAGAAGATCGACATCGTCTACGTCATGGACATGACCAAGTCCATGCGGCCGTTCATCGAGGCCACCCTCAAGACCATCCTGGACACCAGCGCCCTGCTCAGCCAGAAAATGGCCGGTGGCCACGACCTGGGCAGCAACATCCGCTTCGGTCTGTGGGGCTACCGCGACAGCGAGACCATCCGGGGCATCGAGTTCGACACCCGCAACTTCACGCCCCAGTTGCAGGAGGTGGAGGCCTTTGGCCAGACCTTGTCCACGGTGCGCGAGGCGAACGTGGGCAGCGAAGGCTTTGAGGAAGACGTCTTCGGCGGGGTGGACCAGGCCATCCTCAACACCCAGTGGACCGGGGACGCCCTGCGCTTCATCGTGCTGGTGGGCGACGCCCCCAGCCACCCCCTGGGCCACGAGTGGAACAGCAGCAAAAAGGACGAGAACATCCTGCGCACCCTGGCCGACGAGAAAAAGGTCTACCTGTTCTCCATGCACATCAAATACCCCGACCCGCGCCTGAGCTCCTATCACCAGGTGGGCGAGGGGCAGTTCGCCAAGCTGGCCACCAACCCCGGCACCGACAAGGCCGCCTACTTCCCCATCCAGGGCAACGACCCCCAGGACTTCGCCAAGGTATCCAAGCTGGTGGCCGAGAGCATGGTGGCGGCCCTGCAAAAGGGGCAAAGCGGTGCGGTCATGGCCGCCGCTCCGGCCGCACCGGCGGCATCCTCGGCACCGGCGGCATCCGCCGCGCCGGCGGCGCCGGCCTCCCAGGCGGCGCAGATCGCCGAGGTCATCCGCGCGGCCCAGGTGCAGTGGCTGGGCAAGGCCACCGGGGCCCAGGCCCCCAAGGACATCACCGCCTTTGCCATGGACCGCGACCTGGAGAACCCGGCCATACCCAGCCTGGACGTGTGCGTGCTGCTCAACAAGCGCCAACTGGACTCGCTGGTCAAGGCCCTGCAAACCATCATCGAGGCGGGCCGCCTGGGCCAAAAGAGCGGCCAGGGCTTTTTCGAGTCACTCAAGAACGTGGCGGTGCTCGGCGGGGCCGACCCGGACAAGATCCTGAGCGCCAAGAAGTACAGCGACAGCGGCCTGGTGCCGGAGTTCCTCAAGGGCCTGCCCTACAAGAGCAAGATCATGGCCCTCACCGGCGAGACCTGGGCCAGCTGGAACGCCATGGAGCAGGACCGCTTCATGGACGAGTTGGACGGCAAGATTCAGGCCTACCAGGACATCCACGAGCAGGCCGACCAGTGGGTGCAGCTCAACCAGGGCGACGACAAGGACCAGTACGTCTATCCGGTCAAGCTCAGCCTGATGCCCTGACCGGGCGAGGGAGGAAAACATGCCAAGCCCGGAGCCCCAAGACGGGGGGGTGGTGTATTGCCTGCGCCAGGTGGTCAAGCAAAGGGCCAAGGGGGGTAGCGCCTTTGAGCTGTGCGTGCCCCGCCTGGATATCGGCCGGGGCGAGTTCGTGGCCATCGTGGGGGCCAGCGGCTGCGGCAAGAGCACCTTGCTGGACCTGCTGGGCCTGGTGCTCTCCCCCAGCCGCTGCGAAGAGTTCAGCCTGCGGGCCGGGGGCCAGACCCACGACCTGATGCGACAGAACGAGGCCTCCCTGGCCCGGTTGCGCCGGGTCCACCTGGGCTACGTGTTGCAGACCGGCGGCCTGCTGCCCTTCCTCTCGGTGGGCGACAACGCCCGCCTGCCCTGCCGCCTGAACGGCCAGGCGGGCGGGCGCGACCGGGTGGAGGAGCTGTTGGCCATCCTGGAAATCGAGAAACAGGCCCGCAAGAAGCCCCAGTTCCTCTCCGGGGGCCAGCGGCAGCGGGCGGCCATCGCCCGGGCCCTGGCCCACCGCCCCCCGGTGGTGCTGGCCGACGAGCCCACCGCGGCGGTGGACAAGTTCACCGCCACCAAGATTCGCGACCAGTTCAAGCGGCTGACCAGAGAGATGGGCACGACCCTGATCATGGTGACCCATGATCACGAACTGGTGCGCGGTTCGGCCGACCGCACCTACACCTTTTTGGTGGAGCCCCTGGACGACACCCTGACCCGCTCCACCCTGCTGGAGGCTGCTTGACATGGGCGCGCGGCAAAAATCCGACCGGGCCCTGGTGTTGCGCCTGTCCCTGGCCGACCTACGTCACGAGTGGATACTGAGCCTGTGCCTCACCCTGGCGGTGTCGGCCATCCTGGCCCCTCTGCTGCTCTTGTTCGGCCTCAAGCACGGCACCATCGAGACCCTGCGCCACCGGCTCATCGAAAACCCGGTGAACCGCGAGATTCGCCCCAGCGTCAGCCGCTCCTACACCCGCCAATGGATCGAGCGCCTGAACGCGCGGCCCGAGGTGGAGGTGGCCATTTCCAACACCCGCCAGCTCTCGGCCAGCGTGCTGGCGCGCCTCAAGGGTGGCCAGGGCGAGACGCGCATGGAGATCGTGCCCACCGCGCCGGGCGATCCCCTGCTGCTGCTAAACCAGGCCCGCCCCCCCGAGGAGGGCCAGTGCGTGCTGAGCCAGGAGGCCGCGCGCAAGCTGGGGGCCAAGCCGGGCGACACCCTGGTGGTGGCCACCGCCCGGCGGCGCCAGGGCGTCTATGAAAAGGGCGAGATGGAGCTCAAGGTGGCCGGCGTGGCCGAGGCGCGGGCCACCTCCCAGGCCCGCCTGTTCGTGCTGTTGCCGGTGCTGGAGGCCATGGAGAGCTACAAGGACGGCGAGGCGGTGCCCGCCTACGGCTGGCCCGGCTCCCTGCCCCTGGCCTATCCCCTGTATGACGGCGCGGTGGTGGCCCTGCCGGCTCCCCTGGACAAGACCACCCTCATCTCCCTGCGCAACAACACCGGCTTTCACCGGGCCGAGCCCATGGCCCGCGAAGAGGTGCTTCGGCTCAGCGGCCTGAGCTTCCCCCCGGAGACGCACACCTATTTCCTGGCCACCCTGGGCGGCGCCTCGGCCTCCGCCTCCGGGGCCTCCAGCCCGGTGGACGACAAGAACCTGGAGGCCGTGCGCATCCGCCTGCGCGGCCAAAAGCCGGGGCTGTTTGCCTGGACCGCGCCGCAGGAGGCCGAGCTTGTCGGCCCGGCGGGCCAAACCCTGGCCGGGCTAAAGCTCTACGCCCTGCCGGACGGCGGCGAAGCGCTGCCCCCGGCGGCGCGCCCCTCCCCGGCCCCGCCCTGGCCCGCCTTGGCCCAGGGCCAGGCTCCGCGCCTGAGCCTCATGCCCGCCCCGGAGGTGCGGGCCCCGGAAGGCGAGCTGCGCCTGCGCCTGCAGCTGCCGCAAGGGGAGCTGGTGTTCCCGGTGAGCCTGAGCGCCCAGGCCTCGCCCCGGCCGGGGATGAGCTTCATTCCCCCCGAACTGGCCGGGGTGCTGCGCCTGGGCCAGACCCGCCCGGTGCGCTACGACCCGGAGCACCACAGCTTCCTCCTGCACCGGCGGGGCTACGCCGCCTTCCGCCTCTACGCCCGGAGCATCGACGACGTGGCCGGGCTAAAGGAGCATTTCGAGTCCCAAGGCATCGAGGTGCGCACCAAGGCGGCCGAGATTCTCCAGGTCAAGGAGTTGGACCGTTATCTGAGCCTCATCTTCTGGCTCATCGCGGCGGTGGGCATCGCCGGGGGCACCGCCTCCCTGGTGGCCAGCCTCTACGCCTCAGTGGAGCGCAAGAAGCGCGACCTGGCGGTGCTGCGGCTCATCGGCCTGCCCCGTAGCGCGCTGCTGCGCTTCCCGGTGTACCAGGGCGCCGCGCTGGCCGGGGGCGGCTTTGGGCTGGCCCTGGGCTTTTTCGGTCTGCTGGCCTACGCCATCAACACCCTGTTCGCCGCCCACCTGCACCCGGGGGAGAGCTTCTGCCGTCTGCCCTGGCAGGAGTTGGGCCTGGCCCTGGCCGCCACCCTGGCGGTGGCCGCCCTGGCCGCGGTGCTGGCCGCCTTGCGGGTGAGCCGCATCGAGCCCGCCGAGGCTTTGCGCGATGAATAGAGCCTCCCTGGTGATGCTCGTCTGGGCCGCGGCCGTCCTGCTGGGGGGCGGCGCGGCCTGGGCGGACATCCACGATCCCCACCCCCAAGCGGGCGACCTGTCCCTGCCTCTGCCGGACGGGGCGCGCATGGTCTTTCGGCCGGTGCACCTGGGCCGAAGCATGGAGGGCCTGGGCACCCGCATGGTATGGGTGGGCCGGGGCGAGGGTGACATTTTCTACCAGACCCCCACCCAGGTGGAGATCAGCGGGGCCTTCAACCTGGCCCGGGCCGGGAGCGAGGATTGGGTCTACTACCTGGGCAAGTACGAAGTCACCGAGGCCCAGTTCTATTCCCTGATGCCCCCGCCCCCGAGGCGCTCGCGCTCGGAGCTGATGAAGAGCGCCCAACCGGTCACGGGGGTCTCCTGGTTCCAGGCCCAGGAGTTTCTCAAGCTCTACAACCAGTGGCTGGCGGCCAACGCCCCGGACAAGCTGCCCCGCTCGGCCGGGGCCGCGGACGCCGGGGCGACCTACCTGCGCCTGCCGGACGAGGTGGAATGGGAGTTCGCGGCGCGCGGCGGCGGGCTCATCGAGCCCAGCCAATATTTTCAGCGCACGCCCTACGGCCCCAACCAAACTGTCGTGCACGAGTGGTGCTTTCCCGAGGTGGTGCGCGCCCCGCCCCGGGTGCGGGCGGTGGGCCTCAAAAAGCCCCACCCCCTGGGCTTCTACGACCTGCTGGGCAACGTGGCCGAGATGACCTCCTCCCTGTTCCGGGTGGAGTACACCGCCGGGCGCAGCGGGGGCTACGCGTTGCGCGGCGGTTCGACCATGAAGGACGGGGCCGAGCAGTGCCTGCCCAGCCTGCGGGCGGAGATGCCCCTTTATAAAAACGGCAAGCCCTTTACGCGCAACGACGTGGGCCTGCGCCTGGTCATCGCCTCCCTGGCCACCGCCTCCCGCCAAGACGTGGCCCGGCTCAAGCAAATCTACGAGCGCTACGGCCAGGGCGGGCAACCGGTGTTCGGGGTCTCCCTGGGCGGCTCCCAGGCGGGCTGGCAACAGCTTCGCGACACTCTGGGCCGGGTGAGCCCCCAGGCCCTCAAGGCGGTGGACCCCCAGCTCGACCAGCTGGAGGCCAAGCTGCGCCAGGCCGCCACCAAGATGCGCAAGGTGGAGAGCGACTCGGCCCTGGTCACCATCCGCACGGCGGTCTACTGCCTCTACGCCACCTACAAGACCATGCTCAACGAGATGTACCTAAAACCCATCGTCCAGATGAGCCAAAGCAGCGAGCGCCGCCGCCGGGCCCAGCAGAACCTGCACGACAATCAGGTGGCCCGCGAGGAATCCCTGGAGCAGTACTTCGCCCAACTGGACCTCATGGACCGCCTCTACAGCCGGGAGGTGGTGCTGGGGCAGCTGGAGGAGCACCGCAAGCTTTTGGTCAACCAGGCGGCCGGTCCCCAGAAGGTGAAGATCAACCAACTGCTGGGGCGGCACTATCAAAGCTATTTGAAGGCCAAGCAGGCCGACAAGGCGGCTTGGGTCGGGGATCTGCGGCAGGCCCTGTTCGTCCCGAACCAGGCGTCCGGCCCCCGCTGAACCGGGGCTACAGGGGCTGGCCGAAGACCGGCGCGGCCCCAGGCAAGGAGAAAGAAAATGCGCAAAGTGATGTTGGTGATGCTCGTCGCGGTTATGGCCCTGAGCGGGGCCTGCGCCACCAAGAGCCAGGAAACCGTGGCCACCGGCGCGGGAGTGGGCGCGGTGGTCGGCGGGGTGATCGGCTATCTGGTGGGCGGACGCAGCGGCGCGGCCATCGGCGCGGCCCTGGGCGCGGGCGCGGGGGCCCTGGTGGGCAACGAGGTGGACAACGAGCAGAAAAAGTACGCCACCCAGGAGCAATGGCTGGATTCCCAGATCACCCAGACCGAGAACCTGAACCAGCGGGCCCTGGCCCACAACCAGGCCATGGAAAAGAAGCTGGCCGAGATGCGCTTCGGGGGCAAACGCATGCAGGCCATGGCCAAGCAGAACAAGCTCCAGGCCTCCCAACTGGCCCAGGAGAAGGCCAAGGTGGAGGCCGAGCAAGCCAGCACCAAGGAACTGATGGCCGAGGTGACCAAGGAGATCGAGCAGACCCAATACATCCTGGGCAACAAGAAGATAGAAAGCGACAAGCAGAAACAGGAGCTGCTCGCCTCGGTCAAGACCCTGCAGGAACGCCAACGGGAGTTGGAAAGCCAACTCAACGTGCTGGCCCAGCTGCCCATCAACACCATGTAGGAAAGCCAAGATGTTCAAAGTCGCATTGACGCTGCTGATGCTGGCTTGCGCCGGGCTGGCCGGTTGCCACACCACCTCCGACCCGGCCAAGGGCGGTTTCTTCGACTACTTCGTGCACCGGGGCGACTACGAGCAAAGACAGGCCCAGCGCGAGCAACAGCTGACCCAACTGCAGGCCAAGAACGCCAGCCTGAACCAACAAGGCAGCGCCCTGGAGAGCCAGATGGCCCAGGAGCGCCAAAAGCTGGACGCCTCGCAGGCCCGCATGCAGGTGACCAGCGCCGAACTGGACAAGATGCGCCGGGCCATCCAGCAGGGCAAGATAAAAAACGCCCAGGACCGGCAAGCGGTGGAGGCGCTGCTCAAGCGCCGGGCCGAGCTGCAAGGCAAGCTGAGCCAGTTGCGCGGCCAGAAAAATCTGAGCGTGCCCGAGCTGCAGGCCCAGATCGCCCAGCTGCAAAAAGAGATCGCCGAGTTGGAGGAAGAGGTGCTGGCCCGCACGGGCCTGTAGGAAAATCATGGCCCAGCGATTTTTGACCTTATGCCTGCTGCTGCTCTGCGCCGCCTGCGCCACGCCCCACGACCTGGTCCAGGTGCCCTCGGTGACCCCGGCGGAGGTCTGTTCCCTGCTAAGCGAAGCCGGTTACCAGCCGGGCGATTGCCGGTTTGTGATGGACACCGAGCAGATGCGCCGGGCGCTGATGCGCTTCCAGGAGGACCAGCGCCTGGCCCCCGCCGACGGCAACCTGGACCAGCAGACCTGGGCGCGCCTCAAGGCCGCGGCCAGGGAGCGGAGGCGCAGCGGGAGGCCCTGGTACCAGGCGGGGCCCCGGGATGGGCCCGAGCCACCGCCGCCCCCGGCCGCCCCGGCCCCTACCCCGGCCAAGCCCAAGCCCGCGCCGCCCTCGGCGGCCCCCTCTCCCGCGCCCTCCCGGACGGCCCTGCAACCGGGGGACGAGGTGTACGTGCTGGAGCGCGCCAAGTGCCTGCCCCAGGGCGGGGCCTGGCTTCTGGTCTACGTGGGCCAGGTGCGCTCCCTGGAGGAGGGCCGGGTGTGGGTCACCCTGTCGGAGCGCCTCAGCTATCGCTACAACCCCGGTGAAAAGGGGGTGAACGCCAAGGACTGGTTCTGCGTTCCCCGCCGCCGCCACTGCTACAGCCCGGTGCCCTTCGGCGACTGGGGAGGCCGCTACCGGCCGGGCCAGACCGCCGCCTTTGACCAGGGCAAGGCCCACCGCCTCTCGGGCGGCCGCAAGGACAACCTGTATGGCCTGGCCCGCAATTACTGCCGCCAAACTGGTCCTGGCCGTCGGGGCCCTGCTGCTGGCCCTGGGCTTGGCGGCCCCGGCCCCGGCCCAGCCGCCGGGCCAGGCCTGGACCAACGACCAGAACATGTTTCTCTTCTACCAGGCCTTTTTGAAGATCCAGGAAGAGGCCCTGGAGAAACAGAGCGGCCGCCAGATCGTGCGCCAGGCGCTGCGGCGCTATCTGGAGGGCCTGGACCCCTACTCCACCTACCTGAGCCCCCGGGAGTATGAGGCCCACAAAAACTCGGGCAAGGCCGGTTACTCCGGGGTGGGTATGGACGTTTACCGCGAGCCTTCCGGCGCACTGGTGTGCCTGCCCCACCCCGGCTCCCCGGCCGAAAAGGCCGGAATCCACAGCGGCGACCGGCTGGTCAGCGTGGACGGCCGGCAGGTGGCCGGGCTCTCGCTCTTGGCGGTGGGCGATCTGGTGCGCGGGCCGGTGGGCAGCCGGGTGAGCCTGGTGCTGCGAACCCCGCAGGGCGAGCGCCGGGTGCGCCTCCAGCGCCGGGCCCTGGACAACACGGCGGTTAGCCATAGCCGCCGGCCGGGGCTGCTCCTGGTGCGGGTGCTGCGCTTTGACAGCTCCACCCCCGACCTGCTGCGCCAGGCGCTGGCCCAGGCCAAGCGCGGCGACAAGCTGGTCATCGACCTGCGCTCCTGCCGGGGGGGCAGCCTCTTCGCCGGGGTGGACGCGGCCGACCTGCTGCTGCCCCTGGGTAAAACCATCGTCACCCTGCGCCGCCGGGAAGAGAGCAAAACCTATCGCAGCCGCCAGGCGCCCCTCAAGCTGGAGGGCCCCTTGTTCCTTTGGCAAGACCGCTACACCGCCAGCTCGGCCGAGCTGATGATCGCCGCGCTGGTGCAAAACCAGGTGGCCCGCTCGGTGGGCACCGTCAGCTTCGGCAAGGCCTCCACCCAGAAGGTCTTCCCCTTGCAAGACGGCTCGGCCCTGGTGCTCACCGACGGCCAATTGCTGGCCCCGGACGGCCACACCTGGAACCACAAGGGCCTTCGCCCCAGCCTGCCCCTGCCCGGCGAAAACCCCGGCCTCGCGCAATACCTGGCCGCCACCACCGGCCCCGCGCCAGGCCCCCGCGTCGCCGCCTGCCCCGGCCCCGGCCAAAGGCGCGGCCCCGGCCACCTTTTTGAAAAGGGTGGTCCCCCCGCCCGTTGCCTCGGCCACCAACTATTACGTCTGCCTGGACACGCCCCGCGACAGCGCCCCGGCCGCGCGGGAACAGATCCTGGCCTTTGCCGATAAGATGCCTCCGGAGTTGGCCTTGGTTCCCACGGCCTCGGAGCTGGTATCTTCCTCGCAGGGCAAGTTCTTCGCCTGCCTGCCGCCCCAGCCCACCAGAGGCCAGGCCCAGGAGCGGCTGAAGGTGCTGGACCGGCGGGGAGTGGGCGTGTTGGGCATCAAGGAAGGCAAGGCCCCGCAGGCCTCCGCCGCAGCCAAGCCCACCCCGCCCAACCCGGCGGACTGGTTCATCCAGGTCAACCGCTTCGATGAAACCGCCAACGCCCTGAAAGACGCCAAGGCCTTGGCGAACAAGGGCGGCCCGGTGACGATCATGGTCACGGTGCCCCAGCCCCAGTTCCGCGACCGGGTCGCCGCCTGGCTCCAGGGCCACCGCCTGGCTGGGGAGATATTTCTTTGCCCCGCCCGGGCCAAGGGCTGCGGCGTCTCCTACAGCGTGCTGGCCGGGCCCTACTACGCCCAGGTCGAGAAGCTGCGCCGCGGCCTGCTGGGCGATTGGCCCGGCGCCTTTTGGCTGCAACGCAAGGATTTGCCTTATCGCTATTGAGGGGGAACGGGGCGAGGCCCGCGCGCGGGGCGGGGCGGGAGGCGCGGCGGAAAAAGACAGGTTGAAAACTGGTCGGGGCGCCCGGATTTGAACCGGGGACCCCCTGCGCCCAAGGCAGGTGCGCTGCCAGACTGCGCCACGCCCCGACCTAAACTGTCTTCTTCTCTACCCGCCCAGGAAGCCGCGCAGCTCCCGGGCCAACTGGGTCAGGGCCCGGCCCCGGTGGCTGATGGCGTTTTTCTCCGCCGCCGGAATCTGGGCCACCGTGAGCCCCCGCTCCGGCAAAAAAAACACCGGGTCGTAGCCGAAACCGTTGTGCCCGGCCGGGGCCGGGGCGATGCGCCCTTCCAGGCGTCCCGTGGCCACCAGCTCGGCCCCGTCGGGCCGCCGGCAAAGCATAACACAAACAAAGGCCGCGGCCCGCTTGGCCGGCGGCACCCCCAGCATGGCCGTGAGCAGCTTGGCGCAGTTGGCCGCGTCGTCGCCGTGCTCCCCGGCGTAGCGGGCGCTGTGCACCCCCGGCGCGCCGTCCAGCGCCTCCACCACCAGGCCCGAGTCGTCGGCCAACACCGGTCGGCCCAGGGCACGGCCCACCGCCACCGCCTTGAGCCGGGCGTTGTCCTCGAAGGTCTCGCCGGTCTCGGGCACCTCGTCGGTGAAGCCCAGGGAGGAGGCGGTGACCACCTCTATGCCCCAGGGGGCGCAGATGGCCGCGATCTCGGCCAGCTTGCCGGGGTTGCCCGAGGCCAGCACCAGCTCCACTAGGCCGCCTCCAGGGCGGCCAGCTGGGCCGCGAAAATCTCGCGCCCGGCCCCCATGCCCGCCTTGACCAACAGGGCCAGCTCCTCGGGGCTGAACAGGCCGTCCTCGCCGGTGCCCTGCACCTCCACCAGCCCCTCGGGGGCCAGCACCAGGTTCAGGTCCAGCTCGGCGGTGGAGTCCTCGGCGTAGCACAAATCCAGGCGCAGCTCGCCCGCGATGCGCCCCAGGCTGATGGCCGCCACCTGGCGCGAAGGGGCCAGGCCCAGCTTTTTCATGGCCAGGGCCAGGGCCACCCAGCCGCCGCAGATGGAGGCGCAGCGGGTGCCGCCATCGGCCACCAGCACGTCGCAGTCCAGGCGGATGGTGTGCCCGGCCAGCGCCGGCAGGTCCGCCGCCATGCGCAGGCTGCGCCCGATGAGGCGGCTGATCTCCTGGGCCCGGCCCTTGTTGCGGTGCTCGCGCCCGGTGCGGGTGTGGGTGGAGCGGGGCAGCATGGCGTATTCGGCCGTGACCCAGCCCTTGCCCCCGCCATCCAGCCAGCCGGGCACCTTGTCCTCCAGCGAGGCGGTGCACAGCACCTGGGTCTGGCCAAAGCTGGCCAGGCAACTGCCCTCGGCATAGGGGTTGACCCCGGTGGCGAGGCTCAAGGGACGCATTTCCAGGGGCTTTCGACCGTAGGGCCGCAAGAGGGCCTCCTTTTTCAAGTGCTTGGGAGTGGGCTAAATCTAGCTTAGGCCCCCAGGGGTGTCAACCCGCCGGAAAGCCCCACGATATGGCCATCAGGCGGTTGACGCCCGGCCGAGCTTGGCTTAGAGTTGGGGCCTGCGCTACGGGAGCGTGGTGGAATTGGTATACACGCTGGCCTTAGGAGCCAGTGCCGCAAGGCATGGGGGTTCGAGTCCCCCCGCTCCCACCAAAACACGAATCTGTTTGAGAAAGTCGTGTATGGGGTTAATGCCCTAGCTATATTTCTTTGACGACAATCCTAAAAACAAATACTAGGTAAGTTTCCATTGGTACGGCTTCAAACCAAAAATTCTTTTTTCTCTTCGGTATTCTAATACTTCTGGGACAATACTCATGGAGTTTGCCCACTTAAATATCATATGTTTATGTGTATTCTCCATCTGACATCCAAAAAATACAGCCTTGAGTGCCCCCTCTGGATAAACATGGTCTTGTTTTCCTCCTCCGATTTTAACAAGACGCCATTCTTTCTCGTATTCCCAAATTTTGGACTTTGAAAAAACTGTTGCCCTTATTTCCTCTTCTTCTGGATATGATGGACCAGTTATCTCGGGGTATTCTTCAATATATTCAACTTGGACAGATTCTCCAAAAAAGGGATTGTTGTGCTCAAAACATAGACAAAATCCTCTATGTCCGTTCGCATAATGAGACCACATTAACAAATTATCAGGCACTTCAGTCAGGCAAAGGATACCATTTTGATAAAACCTTTTTTTCAAGTTTTCTCTTATAGTATTAAAGTTAATCTTATCATATATTCGGTTGTTAATTTGCTTCGTTACCCATGATCTACGAGTGCTTCTATTCCAATCGGGGTGCTTTCTCTTGGCCATGCCTTCCATATATTGTTTCCATTTTTCCTTATCTCTTGAAAAGCGAACCAAATCTACATTACAGTCAAAAGGATCATTAAACATATCCGCGGTTGGAAAGAAAAGTTTTCTTTCTGAAAATATTGACTCTATCCACTTAAAGTTTGTTTGGTCATTAATGGAAAAATAACGAAATAGATGAGTTGGAATTTCAGGCATTACGCCCCCCGTGACTTTTAATGGGCTTTTCTTGTGGTACGGTTGTCCCTGCCCCTTACACCAAATCCCCCACCACTCTCTTTCTCAACCCTCTTGCTTCCCCCAACCATATCCCGCCCCCCGCTTTCGTCCCGCAACCCAGGCGAACTGCCGCGCTTACTCCCCGGTCTCGGGCACCAGCCCGGCGGCCTTGATCCCGTGCACGGCGCACTGTTCGTCTACCTCCGACAGGTCGCCGCTGACCCCCACCGAGCCCACCAGCTCGCCCTCGGGGGTGTGGATCAGCACCCCGCCGGGCAGGGGCACCAGCTTGCCGCCGGAGATGGCCGCCAGGCCGGTAAAGAACACCGGCATGCTCTCGGCGCGGCGGGCCAGCTCGCGGCCGGCCTGGCCCATGCCCAACACCCCCCAGGCCTTGGCCCGGGCGATGTCGGCCCGGAGCAGCCCGCAGCCGTCCTCGCGTTTGACCACCTTGTAGTGGCCGCCCTGATCCAGGACCACCACGGTCAGCGGCTTGGCCTTGATTTCCCGCCCCTTTTTCAGGGTCTCGTCAGCGATGATCTCCGCTTGGGCCAGACTCAGCTCGGGCATGACGGCTTCTCCCATTCTCGGTAAGGCGGTTCGCGCTCAGAGGGCATCTATCCCCATTATGCGGCAAGCCCCTTGGCAGGTTCACCCCGCCCCCTCCACCAGCGCCTCCACCATCTTTTTTCTGAGCGCCCGCGCCCGCTCCAGCTCCTGGGACAGCTCGCGGCGCTCCGCTTCCTGCCAGCCGCCCAGGCGCGCCTTCTGCGCGGGGCAGAGGTGCCAGTCGCAGACCCAGGGGCGCAGGGGCCGGGCCAGGCGGCAGCCGTGAGGGCCCAGGTGGGGGCAGGCCCCGCCGGGGGCGTAGCTGATTTGCTTAAGCGGCAGGGGCAGCCCGGCCAGGTGCAAGAAGGCCAGGTCGGCGAAGCCCCACCACAGGCGGGCGCGCACGCAGCAGGGATCCAGGCAGCGGGGACAGGTGGCGGCGCAGAGGCGCTCCATGAAGGGGGCCAGGGCCAGACGGGCGGCGGCGAACTCGTGGGCCAGGGACCGGGCCGGGGCGCAGGCGGGAAGCCGGCTCAGGGCGTCAAGGGCCTGGTTGGCTTGGGCCCACTGGCCGGGGCCGGACCAGGGCGGCCCGCTGGGCATGGGCGCGGGGGGCATGGCTCCTCCCGGAGGCCGCCCGGCCAAGGCGTGGGGGCCGGGCTATTGCAAAATCATGGGCTGTTGGCTGGCGCCCGCCGGTGCGGCGATGAGCTCCCGGCCGGGGTTGGCCTGTTGCCAGCAGGCGGCCAGGCCCCGGCTGCGCTCGGCGTTGGGGCCGCCCAGCTTGGAGCCCTCCCAGGCCAGCCAACTGACCGTGGCCCGGGTGGGCATGTCCGAGGCCTCGATGACCTCCAGCACCTCCTCAGGCGGGTACTCCAAGAGAATCTCCATGGCGGCCATGCAGGTGGCGGCGAGAATTTCCCAATCGCCCTCGCCCCCCTCTATGGCGGCGATGGCCTGCACCAGATTTTCCCAAGCTACGGCCACGTCCACGGCTGCCTCCCTGGCTGCGGTTGTCGAATCAAGCTTTTGATAAAGCTACCCAAGGGCCGGGGGGGCGTCAAGCGGCCGCCGTCCGGGGAAACAGGCCCATGGACACCGCGCCCCTGGGTGTGCTAATCAAAAATATAGGGATACCGTAGGTGTTTGTCCGGCGTGTTCTTGCCTGGGGGAGGGAAGATGAAAGGCATCGGCCGCATGCTGGCCTGGCCCTGGGAATACATGCTGATTTTCGGGGCTCTGCTGGCCAGCAATTTTTGCCCCACCCGGCCCGCCCCCGAGCCGGAGCGCCGCCCCGAGCGGGCGGGCGACTTTGTCCAATACCTGGGCCAGGCCACGGTGCTCATGGGCCTGGACGGCAAGCACCTGTTGACCGACCCCATGTTCTCCCGGCGTTTCGCCATGGCCAAGATGGTCAAGCGGCGCACCGCACCGCCGCTCGAGGTGGATCAGCTGCCGCCCATCGACCTGGTGCTACTCTCCCACGCCCACGGCGACCACCTGGACCTGCCCAGCCTGAGGGCCGTGGCCGCCCACAACCCCGCGCCCCTGACCATCGTGGGCGCGCGGGGGGTGGCGGGCTATGCCAAGGCCAAGCTGGAGCCCAAGCACCCGGTGCACGCCATCGACCTGGACTGGGGCGACCGGGCCGCGGTGAAGGGCTTGAACATCACCTGTTGGCCGGGCAAGCACCTGGGGGGCCGCCACTGGATCACCCTGGACTTCCGGAAATACGGCTACGGCGGCTTCGTGGTTACCTCCGCGAGGCGCAGTGTCTACTACCCCGGCGACAGCGGCATGTGCCCCGCCTTTGCCGAGCTGCCCGGCTCGTTCAACCTGGACCTGGCCCTGATGCCCATCGACGCCTCCAACCGGCGCGATTTCCTGCGGCCCCGCCACATGAACCCCCATGACGCCCTGGAGGCCTTCCGCCAGTCCGGAGCCAAGCGCATGGTGCCGGTGCACTGGGGAACCTTCACCCTGTGCAACGAGTCCCTGGGGCGCAGCCAAAGGCTCCTGCGCGAGGCGCTGGCCGACGACCCGGTGCTGGCCAGCCAGGTGTACAACCTGCCCCTGGGGGGCGTATTGACCCTCTAATTAAGGAAACCGCCCATGCCCCAAGACAACCAGCGCATCTACGTGAAGCCGTCCTACGGCGTGAACTACGAGCCCGGCCTGGTGGGCTTTTCCTTCACCCCCGGCGCTTTTGTCAGCGAGGGCATCACCATCGTCACCGGCGACGAGGCGCTGAGCGGGGTGCAGGTGTCCCACGCCTTTTTGGTGGAGAACGCGACCTATTGCATCGAGGCCACCGGCCAGGGGGTGGTGCGCAACCGGCTGAGCCATTACTTCGGCCACGAGTGCGAGGTCTACTTCAAGCGGCCCAAGGGCATGAACTCCGCACGGGCGGCCATGGTCCTGGACGCGGCCCGGGCCCACCTGGGCCAAGGCTATTCCTTTGTGGGCATCTTCGGCATGCTCCTGGACAAGCTGGTCAAGGTGGGCGACCACTGGAACCTGCTGGCCAAGTGGCGCAACCCCTTCAACAGCCGCTCCACCTGGTTCTGCTCGGAGCTGGTGGCCTTTTCCCTGTACTGCCTGCCCGAATACCGCGAAAGCGACCTGCTCAAGAAATGGCATCCCTCGCGGGTAAGCCCCCAGCGCCTTTTCGAGAGCGACCTGCTGGAGCCCTGGTCCATCCGCACCCCCGAAGAGGTGAAAAAGCGCTTCGCCGCCTACATCAAGAGCTGAACCTTGCCCACCATCCCGGGGCCGCGCCCGGGCCGGGCATCGCCTCGCCGCCGCACACTGTTCGCGACGGGCACAGGTTGTCGGGTGATCGCTAGGTGATGTAAGGCCGGGGTTGTCTCCGCCCCCTCCGGGGCCTAGGAATCAGCGGTAGCGTCGCTTTTGGCCGTCTCGGCCTGCAAGGGCAGGACCAGGCGAAACACCGCGCCGTGGGGCTGGTTGTCGCCTATCTCCAGGCGGCCGCCGTGGGCCTCGGCCACCTTGTTCACCACCGGCAGGCCCAGGCCGGTGCCTTCCTTCTTGGTGGTGAAAAAGGGCAGCAATATCTGCCCGCGCTCGGCCGGAGACACCCCCTCGCCCTGGTCGGACACGGCCAGCGCCACGTAATCACCCTGGCGCCAGGCGTCCAGGCTCACCTCGCCCTGGGGCGGCGAGGCCTGCACGGCGTTGTTGATGAGGTTGATCAGGGCCTGTTGCAGGCGTTGGGGGTCGGCCTCCAGGTCGGGAAGGCCCTCCTCCAGGTCGCTGGCCAGGCGCACCTGCCGGCTCTCGGCCAGGGGCGCGGCCACCTCCAGGGTGCGCTCCGCCAGGTCGCGCAGGTCCAGGGGCTGGCGGTGCAGCTCCAGGGGCCGGGAGAAGTCCAGCATCTCGCGCACCATGTCTTCCAGGCGGGCGGTCTGCTCGATCACCACCCCCAGCTTGTGCGCCTCGGGGCCTTCCGGGTCCAGCTTGCGCCGCACCTGGGCCGAGAAGCCGCCGATGGCCATGAGGGGGGTTTTCATGTCGTGGGCCACGCTGGCCACCGCCCGCCCCACGGCGGCCAGGTTTTCGGCCCGGCGAGCCGCAAGCTGGTGGACCTGCTCCCGGCGGCGCAGCCAACCCACCAAGAGCCCCACGGCCACAAACAAGACCATCTGGGTGGCGGCCGAGGCCATGGTGGCCGGGGTCAAGTTGTGCACCAGGGCCACGTAAGGAGCGTAGACCCCGGAGACCAGCAAGGCGATGAGCAGCCCCGCCCAGGGCCCCCACCAAAAGCCGGTGAGGATAATGGGCAGGAAATAGAAGTCCTGCAAAAACACGTGGGCCACCGCCTGGTCTGGCCCCAGGCGAAAATGCAGCCAACTGATGAAGATCACCAGCACCAGAACCAGGGGGAACCGCAGGCGGGTGTAGCGTCGAGTCGCTTCCATGCCCCCATAATGCCACGGTGGGCCCAGGTTGACTAGGCCGGAAGTGAGCCCGCCGCCCCGGCTGGACCGGGACGGCGGGATTGTCGCGCATGGGCCGTCAGCCGCCCCGTTCTTGGGGCCGCGATTCGCTAATCGAAGATCAACGCCCAACCAGGCGCCGCGATGTCAACGGCCAGGCCGCGCCCTAGCTCTCCAGGTCCGCCTTCATGGCCTGGAACTCCTCTTTGGTTATCTCGCCCTTGGCGTAGCGTTCGCGCAGGATGGCCAGGGAGCGGTCATGGCCCGCGGTGGAGTGGAAAATGGGCGGGGCCTGGTCCTTGCGCGAGGCGGCGAAGAGCCACTTGACCAGGGCCACCCCGGCCACAATGATCAAGATCCAGATGATGATCATGAAGGGCCCTCCCAACCAGCCGCCCCATCCGTACATCATGTGCCCGCCCCAGCCGGGGCCGCCGCCATAACCGCCGCCGTATTGGGCCAGGGGCTCGCTCAGGGCCTTTTGGGCCAACCAGTCTACAAACATGGTTTAGGTCTCCTTGGGCGGGGTGGCCCCGGCGTAGGTCACCAGGTTGGCCATGCCCGCCTCCATATGATAGAGATTGTGGCAATGATGGAACCAAAGGCCGGGGTTGTCGGCCACGAATTCCACGTCCAAGCGGCGCATGGGCTCCACCACTGCCGTATCCTTCACCAGCCAGCGCTCCGGCGGCAGCGCGAAGTTCACAATTCGGAAAAAATGCCCGTGCAGGTGCATGGGGTGAGGGATCATGCTGCGGTTGAAATAGCTCAGGCGCACCTTTTCCCCTGGAGCCGCGCCCAGGCGCTCGCTGTCGGGGTACATGCGGCCGTTGATGCTCCAATAGGGCGAGTGCATGCCCCCGCTCAGCACCTGTTGGTACCAGCGCTGGGGAGGCCCGGCGGGGTGGGCCACCGGCCGGGCGGCGGCCAGGTCCCAATAGGTGGCCAGGCTCAGGCCGGGGCGGAAGCCGGGCCGGTTGGGCGGGCGGTCCTCATATCCCTGGTAGAGCACGGCCGTGGCCAGGCCGCTTTCGCCCAGGCCGGTGTCGTAGGCCTGCAGCAGCCAGGCGCCGGGGTTGTCGGCCGTGAACTCCACGTCCACCCGCTCGCCCATGGCCAGGCGCACCACGTCAAAGGTCTTGGGGGTTATATCCTGGCCGTCCAGGGCCAGCACGGTGAGCCGGTGCCCGGCCAGGCTGAGGTCATAGGTGGTGGCCGAGGAGGCGTTGATGAGCCTGAGGCGCACCTTGTCGCCCTTTTTCACCTTGATAGGCTCCCCATGGGGATAAAGCCTCCCGTTGACCGCGTAGCCCTGGTAATAGGGCTCGGTCAGGGGTTCGCCGGGGGCTCCGCTCCAGCCGCCCCTGCCGCCCCTGCCGCCCATTCTGCCCCGGCCCATCATGCCGCCGCCCATCATGCCGCCCATGGGGGAGCGCCGGGGCACCGGGGCCATGCCGCCGCCGTCGGCCAACACCCAGTCGGCCAGGAGCAAGACCTCCTCGCGGTCCCAGCCGCCCACGGGCCGGGCGGGCTCGACGATCAGCGCGCCGTAGAGGCCCTGGTCCAGTTGGTAGCCGAAGTGGGAGTGATAAAAATAGGTGCCCGCCGGGTGGGCGCGGAAACGGTAGGTGAAGCTCCCGCCGGGAGGCACGGCGGCCTGGGTGACGCCGGGCACCCCGTCCATGGCGTTGGGCACGGGCTGGCCGTGCCAGTGGATGGTGGTGGGCCGTTGCAGGCGGTTGCGCAGGATCACCTGCAGCTCTTGGCCCTCCCGCACCCTGATCACCGGTCCCGGCGTCTGGCCGTTGAAGGAAAAAGCATTAAAGGCGGGGCCTCGACCCAGATCGATGCGCGACTCCTGGGCCGTAAGCTCCAGTTTGGTTCCCCCGGCGGCCCACCCCGGCACGGACCACAGGCCGCCGGCCGCAGCCCCGGCCAAGGCGCCGAGCGAGGTCTGTAGAAATTTGCGCCGGGTATATTCCATTGGTTCGATCCTAAGTTAGGGTGCCGCCTTGCCCTAGGTTAATAGCAGCACCCGTGCCAAGGCTCTCCGCGGCCAGCCTTTACGATTTTGATACGTATTAACAAGTTGTTACGAGGCAGGACCGGAAAATGGCGGCGGCTGGCGCCTCTCCTGGACGCATAATTTTTATGCGTCTGGAGGCAGGGCCGGGAAAATCCTTCGCGTGGCTAAGGATAAAAGGGCTTAATCTTTTTCCAACTCCTCAAGTTTGCGATCCAACTCGGCCAGGGCCTCCTCGGCGTCCTCCACCCGCTGCCATTGCCAGGGGCGCACCGAATGGGCCGGCAGGGCGGCGCGGGCCTGTTCCACGTCCTCAATCAGCCCATGTCGCTGAGCCAACAATTCTTCCCGCTGTTGCCTGTTCATGAAACTCCTCGCTAAGCGGTTCTTGTAATATTGTGAAGGCAAAGGCCCCGGCCATGCAAATTTTCCCTCCTGGCGAAGCCAAAAGCGGCTGGTACAATAGAACAAGCGGTATGCCATTGAGCATTCCCATGGCCCGCGACACCACAAACCCCGCGAGGTGCGCATGCGTGTAGAGATCACTCCAGAGGCCCGCGAGTGGTTGGCCTCCCGAGGCAATCAGTTGACCATCATGCCCCCGGTCCGCGGCGGCGGCTGAGCCCCCGCCACCGGGGCGCAGTTCGCGCCCCAACCCCCGGACCCAGACCAGAAGCACCTGTTCAACCGCCAGGTCGTCGATGGCGTGGAGGTTTTCCTGCAGCGCGGCCTGATGCTGTCCGGCCCCAAGATCTACGTCAGCCTGGGCGGCTTCTGGCGTCTGCGCTGGCTGAAGGTGGACGGGGTCGGCTCCCTGGCCGCCGCCTGCTCCTTCTAGGGCCCTCACAGGACATCGCCTCGGCGCCCGGCCCGGGGCGTCGCCCCAACGGACGGCGAGGGGGAGTGGTTTGCCCCCCGTAGGGTCCTGCTGCGCCCCCGAAGTACCTGTGCACTCCCGCTTAGCCCTGTCCAGTTATAGCCGTCATCGCGAGGAGCATCCCGGCAGGGGATGCGACGAAGCGATCTTCGCTTTCCCCCAGGCGGGAAGGTTTGCGGCGCGGTGGGGCGGTGAGGCCCTGTCGTACTGGCAAAGGCATGACGATGGGAAACGGAAGATTGCCACGGCCGGGCAGGAGGGGCAACCTGCTTCGGCCGGACGCAGGCCGTTGCCCGGCCTCGCAATGACGGCTAATGGCTATAGATAATTGTTGGGTTTCGCCGCGCTCTACCCAACCTACGCTATTGCTCAGAAGGGGCCCGCAACCGGCGCCCTCTCACGCGGCACAGCCAGGGGTTCGTGGGCAAGGCGTCGGGCCAGCGAGACCCGCAGGCGTATTGGTTAATACGTCGAGGAGGTGAGCGACGCCCGCAACACAGCCCACGGACGACTGGCGCAGCCGCGCGGCACAGCCAGGGGGAAGTTGTTTAGCCTTCCACCACGGCCCGCCGCTCGCGGCCAATCCGGCTGTCGGGAATGAGCAGGTAGAGGAGCCCGGCCAGGCTCAAGCCCCCGGCCATGAACAGCCACACCGGCCAGTAGCCCTCGATGCCGTGCATGGCCGAAGGCTCCCCGTCCACCAAGAAGCCGGCCGTCTGCATCAGAGCCGCCGCGCCCAGCATGGTGTAGAGGTTGATGCCGGTCAGGGCCCGCGCCGCCAGGTGGTCGGGCAACAGTTCCTTGATGTGGGGATACATCACCTGTCCCGGGGCCGACATCAGCCCCAGCAGGAAGAACAGGACGCAGAGCACCCACATCGGCATGCCCTGCATCAGGCCCAGGGAAAGGGTGAGCCCCGCCGAGACGAACAGGCCCGGCATGGCCACCCGCTTGCGCGAGCCCAGCACATCGTCGCTAACCCGGCCCCACAGGGGCAGGCCGATCATGTAGCCCACCGGCACGAACAGCAGGATGTTGCCGGTCTGCACCTGGTCCAGGCCCAGGCCGTTCATCAGGTAGGGGCCGGCCCACAGGCCCTGCAGGGCCATGAGGCAGCCGTAGCGGAAAAAGGTGCTCAGGCTGATCACCCAGTAATAGCCATGGCGGAAAAGCTGGGCCAGGCCCTTGAGGGGATTCTCCTTTCCCACCAGGGGCAGCTCCACCCCCGGCGGGGTGTCGCGCACCACCAGGTAGAACAGCCCGGTCAGCAGGGCATTGATCGCGGCCACCACGATGAACGCCCCTCGCCAGCCCATGGCCTGGGAGATGTAGACCAGGGGGGTGGCGGCCAGGAACTGCCCCGCCGTGCTGGCCCCCACGATGGCCCCGGTGAGGGTGGCGAAACGATGCGGCGGAAACCAGGCGGCGATGAGCATCATGGCCCCGATCATGTTGCAGCTCATGCCCACGCCCAGGAGCATGCGGCCCAAGGTGGCCACCCCCCCGCCGGGGGCCGCGGCGAAAAGCAGCGCCCCCGCCACGCCCAAGAGGTTGAGCAGGGTCATGACCCGCCGGGTGCCCCAACGGTCCAGGACAAAACCCAGGGGGATCTGGGCGGCGGCAAAGGTGTAGAAAAAGGCGGCGGAAAGATCGCTGAGCCGGGCGGCGTCCAGGCCCAGGTCCGCGCTGAGCTGGGGGCTGATCACCGTGACCGAGACGCGGTAGAACATGCTCAGCATGTAGCAGCTGATGCAGACGAAATAGATGGCCCAGGCGCGTCCGCGATCTCCGGCCCGGGCGTTGACGCTCAGGTTAAACATGGGCCCTATGATACCCGCCGTCCAGCCGCCGGGCACCCCCTAGGCTGGCCTCGCGGGCGCTTGATTTACCGGAGGCGGCAGGGCCCGCACCTGGCCCGGCTCCCAGTCGCCCATCTCGCCGTAGAAGATGCCGCCGCAGCCGCCCAGGAGCAGCAGCCCACATAACAGCGGCGCTGCCAGCCACAGGGCGCGGGGCGATCGGAGCAAGCGGGCCATCACGCGGGTGCGCCTACTTGGCCCGTAGCGGGGCCGGCGGCCCGGCGATCAGCTCGGCCCGGTGCTCGGGGTTCAGGTACTTTCGCACCGCGGCCAGCACCTGCTCGGCGGTGACCGCCTTGATCTTGTCCGGCACCTGGGTGTAGCTGAGCCAGCCCAGGCCGTTCAGCTCGCCGTCGGCCATGGCCGCGGCCTGGGCGCCGTAGCGCTGCAGTCCAACGGCGTAGCCGCCCAGGAAATAGGCCTTGGCCCGAGCCATCTCCTTGGGGCTGGGGGCCTGGGCGTGCAGGCGTCCCAGATGCTCGCCGATGCCCGCCAGGGCCGCTGGCTCCTTGCCCGGCCCCACGCCCATGTACACCCCGAAGATGCCCCCGCCTTTGCTGGGGCTATAGAAAGGCTGCACCGCGTAGGCCAGGGAGCGCTTGTCCCTCAAATCCTCGAAGAGCCGCCCGCCCATGCCGCCCAACACCGCGTCGGCCAGCTCCAGGGGCCAGCGCTGGGGCGAGGCCAGGCCCGGGGCCACGAAGCCCAAGAGGATCTGGCTCTGCTTGGCCTGGGGCTCGTCGATCTTGCTTAGGCGGGGTTTGGCCGGGGCGCTGAGCGGGGTCACCTTGACCGGGGCGGCCTGGCCCTTGAGCCCGCCCAACAGCCTCTTGGCCTCGGCGATGAACTCCGCCGGCTCCACGTCGCCCACCACGGCCAGCACGCAGCCGCCGGGCCCGCGCAGGCGCTGCATCACCGCCTTGAGCTGGGCCGGGCCGAAGGTGGCCAGGGTCTGGGGGGTGCCCAGGGGGTCGTGGCCAAAGGGGTGGTCGCCGTAGACCAGGCGGCGAAAACGCTTGAAAGCCCGAGCCACCGGCGAGTTCTGCTGGGCCCTGAGAGCGGCCAACTGCTCCTGCCTGGCCCGCTCCACCTGGGCGGTCGGGAAGTTGGCCCCGGTCCACACCTGGGTCATCAGCTCCAGGCCCCGTTTCCAGTCCCGGGCCAAAAAGCTGCCCGAGAGCCCGGCGTCGGTCTTGGAGCTGAAGCCGCTGAGCGAGCCGGCCATGTCCTCCAGCTCGCGGGTAAGCTCCTCGTAGCTCATGTCCTTGGTGCCCCGCTCCACGGCGCGGGACCACAGGTTGTAGAGCCCGGCCTGCTGGTCGCTCTCCGCCGCCTGGCCGCCCGGCGCGGCCAACAGGTAGCTGACGATGGGCACCGCGTGGGCGGGCTTGATCAACAGGATCAGGCCGTTGTCCAAGACCACCCGCTGGGGCCCCTGGGCCTCCTTTTGGGCCGGGGCCTGGGTGTAGAGGGCCATGGCCTGCTTTTTGAGGGCGGCCAGCTCGGGCGCGGGGGTGCCCTCGGGCACCTGGATCACTACAGAGAGCCCGGCCGGGCTCAGCCAGCGGTGGGTCACCTCGGACACCGCCGCGGCGTCCACCGCGTTGAAGCGCTGGGTGTAGGTGACGATGTTCTCAAAGCCGCCCCGGAACATCTCGAAGTAGCCCAGCTCCCGGGCCTGGCCCTGCATGGTCTGGCGGGAGCGCACAAAGGTGGCGGCCAGGTTGACCCGGGCGCGCTTTAGCTCCTCGCCGCTGGGGGGCCGGGTGAACAGGGTCATGGCCTGGGCCAGCATGGCCGGCCAGGCGGAGTTGACCTTGTCCGGGGCCAGGGAGGCCTCCATCTCGAACAGTCCCACCCCCTGGGGGGTGTAGGCCGAGGCGTCGGCAGAGTCCACCAGGCCCTGCTTCTCCTTGAGGTTGCTCCACAAGCGGCTGGTCTGGCCGTCGCCCAAAACGGTGGAGGCCATGTCCAGGGGATAGACCGCCGGATCGGGCAGGCCGGGGGTCAGCCAGGTCATGCTGATGCTGGCCTGGCTCACCTTGTCGCGCATGATCTTCAGGCGCGGGCCCAGGGGCCGGGGGTCCGGGGGCAGCTTGAACTCCGGCGCGGGCTGCTTGGACAACGGGGCGAAGGCCTTGGCGATCAGGGGCATGATCTCGGCGGTCTTGAAATCGCCCACCGCCACCACCAGCATGTCGGGGGCGCGGTACCAGCGGGCCCGGTAGTCCAGGATGTCCTGGCGGGTGATGCCCCGCACCGAGGCGATGGAGCCGATGATGGGCCGCCCGTAGGGGGAGTCGCCAAAGGCCTGGGCGAACACCTCCCAGCCCTTGCGCCGGGCCGGGTTGTTCTGGTTCATGCGGATCTCTTCGATCACCACCTCTTTTTCCTTGGCCAGCTCGGCCGGGTCGAAGGTGGCCTCGACCACCGCGTCGGCCAGGATGTCCAGGGCCTGGCCCGCCGAGGCGCTGGCCGCGGTCACGTAGTAGTTGGTGTGGTCAAAGGTGGTGTAGGCGTTGACCTCGCCGCCCAGGGCCTCGATCTCCATGGCCATCTGCCCGGCCGGGCGGCGGGGGGTGCCCTTGAAGATCATGTGCTCTATCAGGTGGGTGATGCCGTACTCGCCCTTTTTCTCGTAGATGGAACCCGCGCGCACCCACACCTGGAAGGAAACCACCGGGGACTCGTGGTTTTCGGAGGTGATGACCTTCAGGCCGTTGGGCAGGGTGTGACGTCGGGGCGCGGACCAGGCGGCCAGGGGAAGCAGAACCAGGGCCAGCAGCACTACCAGGAAAGGCGAAAAGCGGCGCATATGATTTCTCCCACGGAGCGCGAACCCCGCTCGGGCTGGTGAACAAACATGTCCTATAAAGTTATGACCGGCGGGCCTTGTCTTCAACCCCCCTGGCCCTGCGCTGGAATGCGCCGATTTTTCACGCGGGGCGGCGAGCCCAAGGGGCAACCAAACGTCTCGTCGTTGCGGCGACTATCGGCCTTGAGGTATGGGCGGCCTATTGTCCTGCTTCATGCGGCTCCCCTTTGCCGGATGCGGCCTCCTCCGGGCCGGCCATCTGTTTTTTGGGCCCCAAAAACAACAGCACCATTAGCAGGGCCAGGCCCAGGCCGGTGAGGACCAGGCCCAGCTTGGGCCACGAGGGCTCGTAGGTGAGCACCAGCTCATGCCTGCCCGGCCCCAAGGCGAACCCCCTGAACATCAGGTTGGCGCGCAGCATGGCAATCTCTTGCCCGTTGTCGCGCGCCTTCCAGTTGGAGGTGTAGGTATCGGTGAGCACCAGGATGCCCGGTTGCTCCAGGCAAGCGCGCACCACGGTCCGGTCCGGACCATCCCGCAGCACCTCGGGCGGCGCGGCATTTTCGCAGGGCTCGCCCTCCCGGTAGGTCAGCGGCCTGCGCTCCAGCACCACCTCCCTGGCGGGGGCCAGCCCGGCCACCAACTCTTGCGCCGCCTCGCCCCGGGCCAACCCCTTGATCTCCGACACCAGGTAAGCGCGGGGCAGGCAATAAGGATTCTCCCACACGCCGGGGGCCACGGCTTTCATGACCAGAGGCTTGCCCATGATCTGTTCGCCGTTGAGGGCCAGGCCGTTGACCCCCCATCTGGCCTGCCTTTGGGTGTTGCGCAGGATAATGGCGGTGACCAGACGCGAATCCTCCAGGCGCCACGCGGCCAGATAGTCGTGCCCCTGGAACCTGGCGCCGTCCACCGGCCAGGAACGGTTGATTTTCGCCCGGCGATGGGCAAATTTGTCTCCCGGCCGCTCCACGGCCCACTCCGCCGTCTCCACCCCGGCCCTTACCGGGAACTCGCGGGTCGTGCCGTCGGCCAACACCAGGGTGAGACTGCCCACCGTTTGGCCTTGGGGCACCTCCATGGCCTGGGAAAGCTGGGAGGTCAACTCCATCTTGCCCACGGGCGCGTCGTACAGACCCTTCAGGTTCAGCCGCCACACCTGACCCGGCTCCACCACCACCCCCTTGTAGCGCGCATAGCGCGGAGCGGCCTGGCCGACGGGGCCCAGGATATAGCGGATATTGAGCAGGTCGAACAGGCGCAGGTTATATCTGGAGAGCAGGCTGAGCCTACCCAAACGGGCGTCGTTCAGTTGCCCGGCGATGCCCAACGCCGGAATGTGGTGGACCAGCCCGGCCAGCCAGATGGAGGGGTCGGAATGGCGCACGTCGAAATTGGTGAGGAAGCCCTGGAACTTCACCCTAAAGGGCGGCTCGCTTTGCACCAGGCCCTGGAAGCGCGCCACCTCGGGGTTGGGGGCGTAGAAGTCGCCGGGGTGATGGATGGAATTGATGGGCAGCGAGTCGGCCGCCCCCAAGCCCAGCGCGCCCGCCGCCAGGCACAGGGCGGCGAGCCCCAGGCGCGTGAGCATGCCGCGGAAAAACAGGGCCATCACCAATAGCGCCGCCACCAGAGGAAGGGGCCACAGCTGCGCGACGGGAACCCCGGCCCACAGCAGCACTGCGCCCATGAGCATCAGGGCGCCCAGGGCCAGGCTGGCGCGCAGCCTGCCGGCCTTGCCTCGCCACAGAAAGTCCGCGCCCAGAGCCGCCAGGGGGGCCAGGGCCAAGTTGGTGACGGCCAGCGCGTTTATCGGAAAACGGAACAGCTTGAAAAAGGGCAGGTGCGCCGACATGAAGGGCAAAAGGAACCCGTCGGAGCCCACGGCGTACAGGGCGCTCCAGGCGGCCACCAGGCCCAGCCCCCAGGGCAGGGCGTTGGACCGCGCGAAAAGGCCCACCGCCGCCAGGCATAGGGTCAGCGGCCCCAACAGCAGGTTGGCCCGGGTCAGCAACTCGGCCATGCGCGTGTAGGAGGCCGACCCAATGGCCGCGAAGGCGGCGTCCACCGTGGCCCGGTGGGAGCTCAGGGCCAACTCGGCCGAAGGCAGCAGCTGCAGGGAGGAAAGGAGCAGGCCCAGCAAAGGCACCACCGCACCCAGCAAAATCAGCTTCAGGGCTCCGGCCCGCCCCCGGCCCCAGTACCAGCCCGCCCACACCAGCCACAACAAGCCCAGGGAGAAGCCCGCGTAGAAAATCATCTGCCCCGAGCCCGCCAGAAAGCCCAGCGCCATGAACAGCCCCGCCAGGGCGGCCGCGCGCCAACTGACCCGGTCCAGGGCCCGATGCAAAAACAGGATCATCAGGGGGGCCCAGCACAAGGTGGTGAGGTGGATGGGGGCGTGGGCCCAGCTCACCAGGATGATGCCGCCCATGGCGCCGACCCCTCCCACCAAGGCGGCGGGACGGCGGCAGTCCAGCTCGCGGCAGAGCAAGTATTGGTTCAGGCCGTAGAGAAAGAAATGGCCCAACGCCAGGGCCTGGTAGGCGGCATAAGGCAAGGCCTTGCCCAGCCAGATCCCCAACAGCAGGTGGGGCGGGTAGAACAGGGTGGTCTCCAGCCGGGCCACGAAATCCACCCCGCAGCCGCCATAGGGGTTCCACAGGGCCAGGCCCTGCCCGGAAAGCCAGGCCTGGAGGATTTCACCGGCGTGCACCCGCCAGGGATAGAATTGGCGCGGAAAGTCTCCGAAGAGCAACAGGCCGGGCCGGCCCAAGGGAAACAGATAATCCCTGAACAGCAACAGGAACACCCCGGCCAGAACGGCCACCGCCGCCATGGACCCCAGCCAGGGAACGGCTCCCTGGTATCGTTTCGCGCCGGACACGTTCAGGCCTCTCCCCCCTTTCGTATCCCCGCCGGAGCCTACTCGCCCCCGTTTTCCTCCAGGTTGAAGATGCGCCGCACCAAGGCCAACTGCTGGCGCAGGGTGTCGGGGCTCTTGCTGTGGCTGGCCCCCTTGATGAACATGATGGGATCGTGCACCAGCTTCTTGACCAACGCCTGGGTCAAGCGATCCAGGGCGGCGGCCTGCTCGGGGCTCAGGCCCTCCAGGCCCTTGAGGGTGCGCCCCAGCTCGGCGGCGCGGATCTCCTCGGCCTTGGCGGCCAGGGCGCTGATGGTGGGCACCGCGTCCAGCCCGGCCAGCCAGGTCATGAACTTGACCACCTCCTCGGCCACGATGCGCTCGGCCTGGCCCGCCTCCACCGCCCGGCCCGCCCGGTTGGCCTCCACCACCGAGGTCAGGTCGTCGATGTCGTAGAGATAACAGCCGTCCAGCTCGCCCACCGCCGTCTCCACGTCGCGGGGCACGGCGATGTCGATGAAAAACAGGGGCCGCCCCCGCCGGGCCTTGAGTGCGGCGCGGGCCATCTTGGCGGTTATCACCGCCTGGGGGCTGCCGGTGCTGGCGATGACGATGTCCACCTCGCCCAGCACCTCGCCCAGGTCATCCAGGCCGATGGCCTGGCCCCCCCAGCCCCGGGCCAGCTCCATGGCCCGCTCCAGGGTGCGGTTGGCCACCTGCACCCGGCTGACCCCCTGGGCCATCAGGTGCTCCACCGCCAGCTCGGCCATCTCTCCGGCCCCCACCACCAGGGCGCTGAGCCCCTCCAGGGAGTCGAAGATCTTCTTGGCCAGCTCCACGGCGGCAAAGGAGATGGACACCGCCGCCCCGCCGATGTTGGTCTCCGAGCGCACCCGCTTGGCCACCTGGAAGGTCTTGTGCAGCAGGCGGTTAAGCACCGTGCGGGTGGTGCCGGCCTCGGTGGCGGCGCGGTAGGCCTCCTTGATCTGGCCCAATATCTGGGGCTCGCCCACCACCATGGAATCCAGGCTGGAGGCCACCCGGAACAGATGGCGCACCGCGTCGGCCCCCTGGTAGAGGTAGAGATGCTCGGCGATGGCCTGGGGGTCTTGCCCCCGGCCGCCGCACAGCCAGGCGCTGAGCTCGGCCTCGCCTCCCTCGTCCTCGGTGGCGGCCAACACCTCCACCCGGTTGCAGGTACTGACCATCAAGGCCTCGCGCACCAGGGGCAAGTCCACGATGCGCCCCAGCTCCTGGGGCACCGTCTCCGGCGGGGGCGCCAGACACTCGCGCACCTCGAGCGGCGCGGTCTTGTGGCTCAGGCCGATCAAGTGCAGCTTCACGGGCGGGGTCCTCCCAGGTCGGCCATGGAGCTGAAACTGTGGTAGCCGGGCATCAACAGGCCCGCGCCCAGGAAGGTGACCACCAGGGCCGCGAAGGCGGCCACCGACAGCCAGGCCCCCCGGCGGCCCCGCCAGCCCTGCACCAGGCGGGTGTGCAAGAGCGCGGCGTAGAGCAGCCAGGTGATCAGGGCCCACACCTCCTTGGGGTCCCAGCGCCAGTAGGAGCCCAGGGCCATCTGGGCGTAGACCGCCCCGGAGATGAGCCCGATGGTCATGAGCAGAAAACCGGCCAGCAGGCTGGACTGGCTGAGCGAATCCAGGCGGCTCAGGCTGGGCAGGCGCTTGAACACCGGGCCCATGGTCTTGGCCCTCAGCGCCCTGTCCTGAGCCAGGTAGAGCACCCCGCCCAGGCAGGTGAGGGCCAATAGGCCGTAACCGGCCATGATGCTTACCACGTGCACGATGACCCAGGCGCTCTTGAAGGCGGCGGTCTTGACCACCGGCACCGCCGGCAACACCGAGGCGGCCAGCATGAGCAGCACGCAGATGGGCCCCACCAGGGCGCCCAGGATCTTCACCTCCAGGCTGAGGTTCACCACCAGCACCGCGCCCATGAGGGCCCAGGAGAACACGTCCAGGGACTGGCGCAGGCTGGTGGCGGGCAACACCCCGCCCTCCACCCAGGCGGCGGCCAGGGCCAGGGTGTGCAGGCCGAAGCCCACCCACAACAGGGCCAGGCCCATGCGGTAGAGCCCCTGGCGCTGGCGGATAAGAAAGCCCAGGGAGATGAGCGAACCCACCACGTAGGCAATCAGGGTTATCCAATGCAGGGTGGTGCTCATGCCCCCTCCCTCTCCCGGGCGGCGTCTCGGCCCAGGCTTTGGCCCAACTCTTTCAGCGTGAAGCCCGGCCCCAGCACCGCGCGCATCACCTCGTCCACTCCGGCGGCGTCGCCCGCCCGCACCCGCTCCATCAGCTGTGAGTCCACCAATTGGTAGAACAGGGGCCGATTCTCGGCCGCCGGGCGTCCCTGGGCGGTGAGCTTTTGGCGCGCCGCCCTAAGGATGGCCAGATAGTCGGCCCACTCGGGGCCGAACTGGGCCTGCAAGCCCTGGCGCAGGCGGCGGGCCGCCGCCGGGCTGGCCCCGCCGGTGCTCACCGCCAGGGTGAGCTCGCCCCGGCGCACCACCGCGGGCACGATGAAGGAGCACATGGGCGGCACGTCCACCACGTTGACGAACACCCTCGCCGCCTCGGCGGCCACGGCCACCGACCGGTTGAGATCTTCGTCGTCGGTGGCCGAGATCACCAGCCAGGCCCCCTCTACGTCCCCCGGCTCAAACCCGCGCTCTATCAGCTCCACACCCTCAAGCCCGGCCAGCTCGCGGGCCTCTTGGCACAACGCCGGGGTCACCAGGCGCACCCGCGCCCCGGCCTCCAAGAGCGAGGCCAGCTTGCGCGCGGCCACCCGGCCGCCGCCCACCAGCAAAACCAGGCGGCCGCTCAGATCCAACAGGGCGGGATAAAAGGGCAAGGGCTTCTCCAATGCGGGTTCTGGGCAAGCATAACATCCGGCGGGCCGGGGGAAAAGGCGCGGGCGGCAATCAGGGGCCGGACAAGCGAAAGGGGCCTCCCCGCGGGAAGGCCCCCAAATTGGCTTGGCCGCTGCGCTCCTAGAGGGCGGCCTGGATGATCTTTATCGCCCGGTCCAGGTCGTAGCCCAGGGCGCCGTGGTTGATCACCAGCTTGTAGGCGGTGGCGTCGTCCCAGGAGCGCTTGAAAAAGTGTTTCACGTAGCTGGCGGAGATGCCGTCCTGGCGGCGGCACTCGGCCTCGGCCTGCTCCGGGGAGAGGTTTTCGCGCTTGGCCAGGCGCGCGGCCCGCGCGGCCGGGGGGGCCACCACCCGGAAATGGTGCGCCCCGGGGTCGTCGGCCAGGATGTACTGGCCGCCCCAGCCCACGATGATCGCGTCGCCCTGCGCGGCCACTCCCTTGACGAACTCGCTCACCGCCGCGTAGTAGCGCTCATCGTCCAAGGCGGCCTCGGGCTTTTGGGCTATGCGCCGCACGGTGTGCAAAAACACCTCGTCCACCAGCTTGAACAGGTTGTTCTCCTGCCCCCGGTGCATGAGCTCCACTTCGCCTTCGCTCATGTCCAGCTTTTTGGCCAGCTCGGCCAAGACCTCGCGGCCGACCAGGCGAAGGCCAAGCTCACCGGCCAAGCGGCGGGCCAACTCGCGCCCGCCGGCGGCGAATTCCTTGCTGACGGTGATTATGGCCATGCGATTTTTACAAGGCTCCGCTTCGGGCGGTCAGGGCACCGGAGGTGAACTTATCCAGGAAGCTATCTTGGTCCTGCTTGCCCACGGCCTCCTTGAGCTTGCTCTCGGCCAGCTCGGCGGCCAACTCCACGATCTCGTGGGCCAGCTCCCGACGGGCGTGGTGCAGGGCCATATCGGCCTGCAACCCGGCCCGCTCCATGATCATCTCCGAGGCCTCGCGGGCCTCTTCGATCATGCGCTGGCGGTCGCGCTCGGCCAGCTGGCCCAAGGACTCTTCGTAGCCGGCCAGCTCTTGGGCCATCGTGGCGGTCTTTTCCTGGATGAGCTTAAGCTGGGCCTCGGCCTCGGCCTTGGCCTGGTTCACCTCTTCCAGCTCAGCGGCCACCTTGGCCCTGGAGCCGGCGAAGAACTCCTTCAGAGGCTTCTTGGCCATCTTGTAGATCAAGAAGGCCAGCACCAGGAAGTTGACGATCTTCCAGCCCCAGTCCCACCAGACTTTCCAGGTGGGCACCACGTGGTGCTTGGCGGCCAGGGCCGGCTCGGCCCAACCCAGCAACAGCGCCAGTGCCACCAGAGCCAGGGCTGTCATCAGATGCAAGGCTTTCACGCGACCTCCCTACCCAGGATGCGGCCGGCCATCTGCTTGGCCACGCCTTCGGCCTGGGCCCGAATCTCGCCGCGGGCCTGTTCCATTTCCTTGTGGATGTTGGCCACCATCTGGTCGGTCTGGTCTTTGGCCTTGGCTTGGGCCTGGTCGATTACCTGGCGCGCCTCGCCCTCGGTCTTGCGGCGCACCTCATCCAGCCGTTCCCGCACCTTCAGGCGGCCCTCGTCCAACTGGCGTTTGTAATCGGCCTTGGTATCGGCCGCCTGCGCGCGCAGGGACACGGCCTCGGCCAGCCCGCCTTTCAAGGTGGCCGTCCGCTCGGCGACCATCTTGCTGATGGGCTTATACATCAACCTGTTGAGGATGAAGATAAGCACCAACAGGTTGATGATCTGCACCAGCAGCGTTGCGTTGATGCTGATCATGGGCCCGACCTCCGGCCTAGACCACGAAGATCAAGAGCAGCGCCACCACCAGGGAGTAGATGCCGGTGGACTCGGAGACCGCCTGGCCCACCAACATGGTGCGGGTCAACAGGCCCGCTTCCTTGGGGTTGCGGCCGATGGCCTCGCATGCTTTACCCGCGGCGAAACCCTCGCCCACGCCGGGGCCGATGGCGCCCAGGCCCATGGCGATACCTGCGCCCATCAGAGCGGCCGCCCTCACCAGATCCGCGCCTTCAATGGCCATTTCCTAATTCCTCCCGTGATGAACATGTCCTCGGGGCCCCATTAGCGAGGCCCGGTGGTCTTAAATTACGAACAACAGCAACAGCGATACGATGAGCGAATAGATACCCGTGGACTCGCTCACCGCCTGACCGACCAGCATGACCCTGGTCAGCAGCACGCCGACTTCCTCGTAGTTGCGGGCGATGCGGTTGACCGTGTAGGCCGCGGCCAAACCTTCGCCCACTCCGGGGCCTATGCCGCCGAAGCCCATGCAGATGCCCGCCGACAGGGGGGCCACCCAGGCCACCATGGTATCGGACGCCTCCCTGGGGATGAACAACAGGATGAGGCTGACCAGGAAGCCGTAAATGACCGTGGACTGAGCCACGGTCTGGCCTATGAGCATGGTGGTGGTCACCGGTCCAGAGGCCTCGGGTACGCGGGCGATACCCGCGGAAGCCTCCTGGGCGGTAAAGCCGTTACCGATGCCCGGGCCGATCGCGCTTAGACCGGTGGACAGGCCCGCGCCCAAAAGGGCGGCCCAGGTGGGCCATGCGGGAACCCCGTTCCAGTCCACGAACATGAGCATGAAGGCCACGACCATGCCGAAGATGGCCGGGGTCTGGCTCACCGCGCTGCCGATGAGCATGTTGGTGCGAATGGTGGTGGCCGCCGCGGGCTGACGGGCCATGCCGGCGGTGGCGCTGCCGGCGGGCATGCCCGAGCCCACGCCCGAGCCGATGGCCGCCAGGCCCACCGAGAGACCCGCGCCCAACACCGCGGCCCAGCCGGGCCACAGGGGCTGGGTGGACCAGTCGATGAACATGAGCATGAAGGCCACGACCATGCCGAAGATGGCCGGGGTCTGGCTCACCGCGCTGCCGATAAGCATGTTGGTGGTCAACGCGCCCTGGGTGGGCGGGTTGTCGGCGATGCCCACGCAGGCCTCGGCCGCCGGGAAGCCGCCGCCGGCCCCGGAGCCAATGGCGCTCAGGCCCATGGCCAGCCCGGAGGCCAGCAGGGACCAGGCCTCGATCATGGGCGCTTCGGAGCAGTCCATGAAGGCCAGGAGCATGGCGATGACCAGGGCGAAGATGCCCGCGCTCTCGGCCACGGCCTGGCCGATGAGCATGTTCTTCAGGATAGGGCCGCTCATGGCCGGGTTCTTGCCGATGGCCCGGGAGGCGTTGCCCGCCGCGTAGCCCTCGCCCAGGGCCGCACCGATGGCCCCGAATCCCACCGAGAATCCGGCCCCCAAGAAGGCCGCGGCCTGTACCCAAGTTTCCGTGCTAAAGGGCATTAAGCGATTCCTACTTGGTTTGAACCGAGATATAGACCAGGGTCAACATGGTGAACACGAAGGCCTGGATGGTCCCCACGAACAGCCCGAAAAAGGCGTTCAAGGCCGGCGGCAGCACCAGGCTGTAGACCAGGTCGCTCACCACCAGGATGATGATGGACCCGCCCATGATGTTGCCGTAGAGACGGAAGGAGATGGAGACCACCTTGGAAAGCTCGCCGATGATGTTCAGGGGCGCCATGAAGAACATGGGCTGGATGTACTCGTTGAGGTAGGCCTTGATCCCCTTGGTCTTTATGCCGGCGTAGTGGGAGATTATAAAACCCAAAAGCCCGTACGCCAGCGGCGTGTTGAGGTCTTTGGTGGGCTCGCTGAGACCCGGGATGACCCCCAACATGTTGCTGAGCCAGATGAACAGGAAGATGGTGATGATCATGGGGAAGTATTTGCGGTTGTGCTCGTCCAGGGCGTCGGCCACCAGGCCCTGGAAGGCGTTGACCATCACCTCGCCCAAGGTCTGCCAGGAGCCCGGCAGAAACGACAGCTTGCGGGTGGCCATGAAGCCGAAAGCCACCAGCACGGCCATCACGATCCAGGACATGATGAGGGTCTCGGCGTTGAACTCCAGGCGCATGCCGCCCAGATTCAGATACCAGTGGGGTATGTGGGTCAGCTCGTTCACGGCGCTACCTGCTCTCCGAGGTAATACCCAGCAAACGGCCGCCCAGGAGGCGGTCGCTCAACAAGGTGAACTGAACCGTAAAAAGGCCCGCGGCGGCGGCCAGGGGGGCCACCCGCTGGGGCATGGACAGGGCCACGGCCAGGGCCGCGGCCATGAGACCGAAACGAAGGGCCACCGAAAGCACGGTGAAGGCCTGCCCCCGGCGCTGGGCCGGGTCCAGGGCCCGCGGCAGAAGCCAGGCCATGGCCAGGAAGTTGCCCGCCGAGGCCAGGGCGCCCAGGGCCACGCCCCGGGCCCAGGAGGCTTGGCCGATCAGGGTGAGGATGAGGGCCGCGCCCAAAGCGAAAAGCAGCGCGCGCGTGATCACCTGGCGCAGAAACACGCCGGTGGGGCCGCTACTCTTGATCGCCGTTGCGCTCAACTTTATCTTCCTCGGGCTCCAGGTCCACCTCGGATATTTGGCGGTAGACCGTGTATCCTCCCCCGGCGATGCCCAGGAGAATGAAAACCGTGATGAAAACCGCTTTTGCGCCCAGCCACTCTCCCAGCCAATAGCCCACGAACAGGCAAAAGAGCACAGAGCCGGCGAAGGTTAGCCCCACCTGCATGACCAGGGCCAAGTGGTCCCAAACGGCTCGCGGTGGTCTAGTCAGCATGATGACCAGCTTCTGATACTTAAAGGTTTAGCGGGCTGACTAGGCATTAATAGACCTGACACTTTTGCATGTCAAGGACAAAGTGCAAACCTGCACAAACCAATCCCTAGCGCCTAGCTGAGCGGGGACATTTCGCCTTGTACCCTCTTTTCGCCTTATGATAACCTGATCCTGCCGAGGGTAACCGGCTTGAGGGGGGCCGGGGATTCAGCGGCACAACTACAGTCAGTCGGCAATTTGGTTTAGCGGGGAGTGCTCCCGCGGGGATTGGGAGGATTAGCATGGGAGAAAAGCGTGTTGCCCGAGTTACCGAAATCGTGGCCGCCAGTCCGGTTAGCCTGGACGACGCCATCAAGGTTGGCTTCGAACGGGCCACTCGCACCCTCAGGGGCATCACCGGCATGAAGGTGGTGGAGCAGCGCGTTTCGGTGATGGAGAACCAGATCTCCGAATACCGGGTCCGCCTGGAAGTGATTTTCGTCCTCGAGGCCTGAGTTAGCGGCCGCAACGATTAAATCCAGCACCCCTCGCCACATTCGGCTTCCCCGGTTTGCCGGGGAGGCCTTTGATCTCCTTATGGCCGCAGCGTGAACACCCCTCCATACCAAGACCTTTATATCTATGAGATTTTGGGAGACGCCCGCGCCCAGGCCCATGGTTTGGGCCCCCACTACCTGGGCCTGTGGCTGGAGGGCGACACCTCCTTTTTGTTCTTTTCGGCCCCAGCCGCCCAGGAGGTGGAGCGTCTGCTGGCCCCGGGCGGCCTTAGTCTGCGCCAGCGCCACGAGCTGACCTACGAGCAGTGGCAGGGCGGCCTGGAGATCAAGCCCTGGCTGGTGGGCGACCTGTTTTTCTGCCCGGCCTGGAGCCCGGTCCCCCCGCCCGCCGGGGCCCGCCGCCTGCTCATAGACCCCGGCCTGGTCTTCGGCTCGGGCCTGCACCCCACCACCCGCCACTGCCTGGAGCTGTTGTGGCTGCGCCGCCAACGGGCCCCCCTGGGGCGGGTGTTGGATTTGGGCTGCGGGACCGGCATCTTGGCCCTGGCCGCCGCCGCCTGGGGAGCCGAGGAGGTCTTGGCGGTGGACCTGAACCCCCTGTGCGTGAGCACCACGGCCAACAACGCGCAATTAAACGGGATGGAGCTGAAAACCGTGGAGGGCGCGGCGGGGGACTTTCTCGATCGACCCGCCGGCCTGGTGCTGGCCAACCTGCCCTGGGCGGTGCAGGAGGAGCTCTGGGCCGCGCCCCGGGTTTTGGACGGTTTTCCCCAGCTCATCCTCTCGGGGGTGATGCGCTCCCAGGTGGGCAAGCTAGAAGACCTTCTGCGCTCGCGGTCCTATGCCATAACCCAGCGTAGGGAGGCGGATTTCACCTGGTTCAGCCTCTGGGCCCACTACTCCACCGCTATCGCCTGAACATGACGGCCCAAATCGGCCGCCGCGCTCAGTCGGGGGCCCTGGCGGCCCGCCAAGCTGAGCAACCGCTCAGGCAATTTTTCTGTAACTATGCCGTTACAGGCGCAAAAAACCCCACATTCAGCCGTTGACAAGCCGCCCGGGTGGTGGTAGAGCCATATCTACTAGTGATCTGACGGAGGATCTGACCCATGAGGCGAAAAACAACTAACGGCAAGGCCAAACCGGCTCACCAAACCGCTTCCTTCCGCTCCGCCTCCCTTCTTGGCGCCATCCTCGGCGTATTGTTGTTGGTACCCTCCGTAATTATCCTGCCCCTCTAGGGGCCGCAACCACTTTACCGACATCCTGATTTTTTAATCACAGGCCGTCGGGCCCCCCGCAAGGCTATGCCCTCGGGGGCCGGCCGCCGCAAGTTTTCCGGACTTGGGTCTTGAACCGCCGGAAAGCCCCCAAGGGGAGAAAACGCGTTATGAGCTTACCCAGCGATCAAGTGAAGAAGGGCGCCGCCCGAGCCCCCCAGCGTTCCCTGCTCCGGGCCCTGGGCCTTAACGACGACGACATGTCCCGCCCCCTGGTGGGCATCGCCAACTCCTACAACACCGTGGTGCCGGGCCACATGCACCTGGACCGCCTGGCCAAGCTGGCCGCCGACGGCGTGCGCGAGGCCGGGGCCACCCCCATGGAGTTCAACACCATCGGCATCTGCGACGGCCTGGCCATGGGCCACGCCGGCATGCACGCCTCCCTGCCCAGCCGGGAGCTGGTGGCCGACAGCGTGGAGATGATGGCCCTGGCCCACGGCTTCGACGCCCTGGTCTTGATCGCCTCCTGCGACAAGATCGTGCCCGGCATGCTCATGGCCGCCTGCCGCCTCAACCTGCCGGCGGTCATCCTCACCGGCGGGCCCATGGCCGCGGGCGAGCTGGATGGCAAGCTGGTGGATCTGATCTCCGTGTTCGAAGGGGTGGCCAAGCACCAGTCCGGCCAGTGGAACGACGAGCAGCTGGCCGCCCTGGAGTGCGCCGCCTGTCCCGGCCCCGGCTCCTGCTCGGGCATGTTCACCGCCAATACCATGGCCTGCCTGTGCGAGGCCCTGGGCCTGGCCCTGCCCGGCGGAGCCACCGCCCTGGCCCAGAGCCCCAGGCGGGCCGAGCTGGCCCAGGCCAGCGGCCGGGCCGCGGTGGCGGCGCTCAAGAAGAACCTGCGGCCCCTGGACATCCTTACTAAAGAGGCCTTCATCAACGCCTGCCGGGTGGACCTGGCCCTGGGCGGCTCCACCAACACCTGTCTGCACCTGCCGGCCATCGCCCACGAGGCACGGGCGGAGTTCGGCCTGGCGGACTTCGACCGATTGTCCAAAAAAACCCCGCATCTGTCCAAGTTGAGCCCGGCCGGGGATCTGCGCATCGAGCACCTGGACGCGGCCGGCGGGGTGGGCGCGGTGATGAAGGCCCTGGAGCCCCTGCTGGACACCACCTGCAAGGCGGTGGGCGGCGAGAGCATCGCCGACTATCTGGCCCCCCAACCGAGCGCCTACGAGGCCCTGGGCCAGCGGGTGATCAACACCCTGGAGGCGCCCCTGAGCCCCCAAGGCGGCATCGCGGTGCTATCGGGCAACCTGGCCCCCGACGGCTGCGTGGTCAAGGCGGCGGCGGTGGCTCCGGCCATGCGCGTCTTCTCCGGCCCGGCCCGGGTCTTCGACTGCGAGGAAGACGCGGTGGCCGCCTACAACGCCCAGGTCATCGAGCCCGGCGAGGTGATCGTGGTGCGCTACGAAGGCCCCGCCGGCGGACCGGGCATGCGCGAGATGCTGGCCCTGACCGCCCTGATCAGCGGCGGGCCCCTGGACGGCAAGGTGGCCCTGGTCACCGACGGGCGCTTCAGCGGAGGCAGCCGGGGAGCGGCCATCGGCCACGTATCCCCCGAAGCCGCCGCGGGAGGCCCCATGTGTCTTGTACAAAACGGCGACGTCATCGCCTTGGACCTCGACAACCGCAAGATCGAGCTCAAGGTCGAGGAGGCCGAACTGGAGCGCCGCCGCAAGGATTGGCGCAAGCCTGAAGCGAAATTCACCCGCGGAGCCCTGGTCCGCTACGCCGCCCTGGTGGGCAGCGCGGCCGGGGGAGCGGTCCTCAAGGGAAACTAAGCAATGAGCCCCTACAGCCAGAGAAGCAACGCGGCCCGCGACGAGCTGGGCCTGATGCTCGACAGACAGATCGGACTAACCCGCGCGAGCGGACAAAGCGCCAGCCCAAGGAGGGACGCCATGAATGCCCCAGCCAAACCCCAGGATCCCCAGGCCGCCTACACCGGTGCCGACGCGGTGGTGGCCTGCCTCAAACATCAAGGGGTGGAGGTCATTTTCGGCATGACCGGCGGCGTCATCTCGCCGGTTTACGACGCCCTTTTCCGCGACGGCAGCATCAAGCACGTCATCGTGGGCCATGAGCAGGGCGCCGCCCACATGGCCGAGGGCTACGCCCGGGCCACCGGCAAGGTGGGGGTGGTGATGACCACCTCCGGCCCCGGCGCCACCAACCTGGTCACCGGCCTGGCCGACGCCTTCATGGACTCCACCCCCATGGTGGCCATCACCGGCCAGGTGACCAGCAACCTGCTGGGCAACGACGCCTTCCAGGAGGCGGACATGCGCGGCATCACCATGCCCATCACCAAACACAACTACCAGATAACCAGCGTGGACGAGCTGCCCGGGGTGTTCGCCGAGGCCTTCTTCGTGGCCCTGTCCGGCCGCCCCGGCCCGGTCTTGATCGACCTGCCCAAGGACGTGTCCACCGCGCCCTGCGACCACCTGCTGGCCGCGCCCAGCGCGCCCACCGGCTACAAGCCCCCCTACCGGGGCCAGCCCCTGCAGATCGAGCGGGCGCTGAAGGTGATGGCCAAGGCCAAGCAGCCGGTGATCCTGGCCGGCGGCGGCGTGGTCACCGCCGGGGCCAGCGAGGAGCTGCGCGAGCTGGTGCGCCTCACCGGCATCCCGGTGACCACCAGCCTCATGGGCCTGGGCACCTACCCGGCGGGCGACGAGCTCTACCTGGGCATGCCCGGCATGCACGGCACCGGCTACGCCAACCTGGCCCTGCACCACGCCGACCTGATCGTCTGCGTGGGCAACCGCCTGGACGACCGGGTCACCGGCCAGCTGGACCGTTTCGCCCCCGACGCCCAGTTCATCCACATCGACGTGGACGCCAGCGAGATCGGCAAGAACCTGCCCTGCCTGGTGCCCATCGTGGGCGACGCCAAGCCGGTTCTGATCGAGATGATCAAGGGCGTGAAGCAGTGGGAGGAAAAGCCCGATTTCAGCGCCTGGCGCGAGCGCATCGACGGCTGGAAGAAGTGCTACCCCATGACCTACCAGCCCAAGCCCCCGGCCATCTCCCCCCAGGCGGTGGTGGAGCTTCTGGGGCGCACCCTGCCCGAGGAGGCCATCGTGGTCACCGGGGTGGGCCAGCACCAGATGTACACCGCCCAGTTCTATCCCTTCCGCGAGCCCCGCACCCTGATCTCCTCCGGCGGTCTGGGCACCATGGGCTTCGGCCTGCCCGCCGCGGTGGGGGCCAAGGTGGGCTCCCCGGACAAGGAGGTGGTGCTCATCGACGGCGACGGCTCCTTCCTGATGACCATTCAGGAACTGGCCACGGCGGTGCGCTACAAGGTGGGCGTGGTGGTGCTTATCCTCAACAACCACTTCCTGGGCATGGTGCGCCAGTGGCAGGAGATGTTCATGGACAAGCGCCAGGCCGAGACCGACCTGCAGCCGCCGCCCTACGCCAAGGTGGCCCAGGCCTTCGGCGGCCTGGGGCGCGAGGTCACCACCAGCGAGGAGCTTGAGGAGGCCATCGCCTGGGCCCGGGCCGAGGCGGCCGACAAGCGCGTGCCCGTGGTGCTGGACGTGGCCGTGGAGCGCGAGGCCCTGGTGCTGCCCATGGTGCCCCCCGGCGGAGCCAACGCCGACTTCATTCCCTGTCCCGGCCAGAAACGCGAGGAGTAGACCCATGGAAAATCTGAGCCCCATTTCCGTTTTAGTGCGCAACGAGCGCGGCGTGCTCAGCCGGGTCTCCGGACTCTTCGCCCGGCGCGGCTTCAACATCTACTCCCTGGCCGTGGGCGAGACCGACGATCCCACGGTGAGCCGCATCAGCGTGGTGGTGGCCGGGGATCCCCCGGTGATCGAACAGGTGGTTAAACAGTTGCGCCGTCTGGTGAGCGTGATAAAGGTCAGTGACCTCACCGGGCAGGCCCGGGTGGAGCGCGGCCTGTTGGTGATCAAGGTGAAGGCCCCCCACGACAAGCGGGGCGAGCTGATGCAGCTGGTGCAGATCTTTAGGGCCAGGGTGGACCACGTGGACAACCAGAGCCTGATCCTGGAGGTTACCGGCAACCGCGAGAAGCTGGAGGCCTTTATCGATATACTAAGGCCCCACGGCATCTTGGAGATGGCCCGCACCGGCCAGATCGCCATCGCCCGCAGCCAAGGGCCCATGGCCGACTACTGGAACGAAGCGGCCGCCGGGTTCGACGAGGACCAGGACGGCACCTACAATATCAGCCGGGCGGCAGAGCGCCTGGCCCAAGAGATACAAGAACAAGACTAAGGCGCGTAGCCGTATTTCAAGGAGAACCTGAGTAATGAGCGTTAACATCTACTACGAGAACGACACCAATCCCAAGCTGCTGGCCGACAAACGCATCTGCGTGCTGGGCTACGGCAGCCAGGGCAACGCCCACTCCCGCAACTTGGCCGACAGCGGCCTCAACGTGGTGGTGGGCCTGCGCGAGGGCAGCAAGACCTTCGACAAGGTCAAGTCCCAGGGCCTGGAGCCCGTGGAGATAACCGCGGCGATCAAGAGCGCGGACATCATCTGCTTCCTGCTGCCCGACACCGCCCAGCCGGCGGTCTACAAGCAGTACGTGGAGCCCAACATCAAGCCCGGCGCGGCCATGCTTTTCGCCCACGGCTTCAACCTGCACTACGGCCAGATCATCCCCAAGCCGGAAAACGACGTGATCATGGTGGCCCCCAAGGGCCCCGGCAAGCTGGTGCGCGACCTGTATGAGCAGGGTCAGGGCGTGCCCTGCCTGTGCGCCGTGGCCCAGGACGCCTCGGGCCAGGCCAAGGATTTGGCGCTGGCCTATGCCTGGGGCATCGGCGGCGCCCGTGCCGGGGTCATCGAGACCACCTTCGAGGAAGAGACCGAGACCGACCTGTTCGGCGAGCAGGCCGTCTTGTGCGGCGGCCTGAGCGCCCTGATGAAGGCCGGCTTCGAGACCCTGGTGGAGGCGGGCTACGCCCCGGAGATGGCCTACTTCGAGTGCATCCACGAGACCAAGCTGATCATCGACCTGATCTACCAGGGCGGCCTCAAGAAGATGCGCCACTTCATCTCCGAGACCGCCAAGTACGGCGACATCACCCGCGGCCCCCGCGTGGTTCCCCCCGAGGCCAAGCAGGAGATGCGCCGCATCCTGGACGAGATTCAGGACGGCCGCTTCGCCCGCGAGTGGGTGCTGGAGAACCAGGCCAACCTTCCCGTGTATCACGCCTTGCTGCGCAAGGACGAGAAGCACCAGATGGAACAGGTCGGCGCCCAGCTGCGCGGCATGATGAAGTGGCTCGGCGAGTAAGCTAGACCCGTTGGGGAGCGGGCCCTAGGCCCGCTCCCGCTCGTGCTATAGTGGCCAGGCCCGCCTGGCGAGCCTAACGTTTTTGGGCGACCGATCCCGGACGCCGCGAAAAGGGGAACGACGTGCCCACGCTGCTGGACAAAATCTGGGACACCCACCTGGTGCGGAGCGAAAAAGACCGCCCGGACCTCATCTATATAGACAAGCACCTGGTGCACGAGGTGACCTCGCCCCAGGCCTTCGCCGCCCTTCGGCGCGACGGCCGCAAGGTGCGCCGGCCCGACCTTACCTGGGCGGTGTGCGACCACGTGGTGCCCACCACCCACATGGCCCGGCCCCTGGCCGACGAGGTGGCCGAGACCCAGATGACCGCCCTGGAGAACAACACCAAGGACTTCGGGATTCCCTACTTCGGTTGGGACCAGGACCGCCAAGGTGTGATCCACGTGACCATGCCCGAGCAGGGCATCGTCCTGCCGGGCAACACCGTGGTGGCCGGCGACAGCCACACCGCCACCCACGGGGCCTTCGGGGCCCTGGCCTTCGGCATCGGCACCAGCGAGGTGGAGCACGTGTTGGCCACCCAGACCCTGCCCCAGACCAAGCCCCCCTGCATGGCCGTGGAGGTAAAGGGCGAGCTGCCCGCCGGGTGCTCGGCCAAGGACCTCATCCTGGCCATCATCGGCCAGCTGGGCAACGACGGGGCCACCGGCTACGCCATCGAATACCGCGGCCCGGCCATCGCCGCCCTGTCCATGGAAGGGCGCATGACCCTGTGCAACATGAGCATCGAGGCCGGGGCCCGCTCGGGCATGGTGGCCCCGGACGAGACCACCTTCGCCTGGCTTCAGGGCCGCGCCTATGCCCCCACGGGCGACGACTGGGAGCGGGCGGTGGCTTATTGGAAGACCCTGGCCAGCGATCCGGACGCCGTGTTCGACCAGACGGTGGTGGTGGACGTAAGCGCCCTGGAGCCCATGCTCACCTGGGGGGTCAACCCCGGCCAGGTGGCGGGCATAGGCGGCGTGGTGCCCGAGCCCGCCTCCCTGGCCCCGGCCCGGCAAAAGGCCGCGGCCGACGCCCTGGCCTACATGGACCTCACCCCCGGCCAGAAGCTGAGCGAGGTGCCCATCGACTACGCCTTTATCGGCTCCTGCACCAACGGCCGCCTGGAAGACCTGCGCGCCGCCGCCGCCGTGGCCAAGGGCCGCAAGGTGGCCGCCGGGGTCACCGCCATCGTTGTGCCCGGCTCCAAGCAGGTGAAGGCCCAGGCCGAGGCCGAGGGCCTGGACAAGATTTTCGAGGAGGCGGGGTTCGAGTGGCGGCTGTCCGGCTGCTCCATGTGCCTGGCCATGAACCCCGACGTGCTGCCCGTGGGCGGCCGCTGCGCCTCCACCAGCAACCGCAACTTCAAGGACCGCCAGGGCAAGGGCGGGCGCACCCATCTGTGCAGCCCGGCCACCGCCGCGGCCAGCGCCGTTAACGGCCGCCTGAGCGACCCCAGGGAGTTCATCTAATGGAAAAGTTCGTAAAGCTCACCGGGGTGGTGGTGCCCCTGGACATGGCCCACGTGGACACCGACCAGCTGGTGCCCAAGCAGTTCCTCAAGCGGGTGGAGCGCGACGGCTACGGCGAGGTGCTGTTCTATCACCACCGCTTCGACGAAAACGGGACCCTGGTGGACGAGTTCGTGCTCAACCAGCCCCACTATCAGGGGGCCACCATCCTCCTGGCCCGGGAAAACTTCGGCTCCGGCTCCAGCCGCGAGCACGCCCCCTGGGCCCTGCAGGACTACGGCTTCCGGGCCCTGATCGCCCCCAGCTTCGCCGACATCTTCAAGGCCAACTGCTACAAGATCGGCCTGTTGCCCATTGAGATCGAGACGGCCCTGGTGGACGATTTGTTCAAGCGGGCCGAGTCCCAGCCGGGCTACCGCCTCACCGTGGACCTCAAGGCCCAAACGGTGAGCGGTCCCGACGGCTTCGCCTGCTTCTTCCCGGTGGACCCCTTCCGCAAGCACTGCCTGCTGGAGGGACTGGACGAGGTGGGCCTGACCCTTACCCACGAGGCGGCCATCGCCGACTATGAGAAAAAACACGCCGAGCCCTGGCAGGCGGCGACCAAGGGAGAGCAGTAGTGAGCAAGCAGCATGAGATAGCCGTGATCGGCGGCGACGGCGTAGGGCCCGAGGTAACCGAGGCCGCCTTGGCCGTACTGGAGGCCACCGGCGCTCCGTTCAACTTCACCCACTACCAGGCCGGCGACGGCACCCTGGAGGCCACCGGGGTGGCCCTGCCCCAGGAGACCCTGGACGGGGCGATGAAGTCCGAGGCGGTGCTCTTCGGCGCGGCCGGGGCCTGCGCGGCCCAGGTGATCCTGCGCTTGAGGGCCGAGCTCAAGGCCTGGGCCAACCTGCGCCCCAGCAAGGCCTACCAGGGAGTGCCCTGCCTGCGCCCCGAGACCGACATGATGATCGTGCGGGAAAACAGCGAGGGCATGTACTTCGGCGGCGAGGACGAGCCCGAGCCGGGCAAGGCCACCGCCACCCGCATCATTACCGACCATGCCTCCTATCGCATCGCCCGCTGCGCCTTCGAGTTCGCCATCCAGGCCGGCTACGGCAAGGTGACCGCCGTGCACAAGGTCAACGTGCTCAAGAAGACCGACACGGTGTTCCTGGAGGCCTGCCGCCGGGCGGCCAAGGAGTTCCCCCAGGTGGCCTACGAGGAGGCCCTGGTGGACTCGGTGGCCATGCGCATGGTGCTCAAGCCCGAGGACTTCCAGGTGATCGTCACCACCAACCTGTTCGGCGACATTCTGAGCGACCTGGCCGCCGGGCTCATCGGCGGCCTGGGCATGTGCCCCAGCGCCAACCTGGGCGACGGCCCGGCCCTGTTCGAGCCGGTGCACGGCACCGCCCCGGACATCGCGGGCCAGGGCAAGGCCAACCCCACGGCGGCCATCCTCTGCGCGGCCATGCTGCTTCGGCACCTGGGCTACACCGACAAGGCCGACGCAGTGGAGGCGGCGGTGGCCGCCTGCCTGGCCCAGGGCCAGACCACCGGCGACCTGGGCGGCCCCCTGGGCACCATGGGCATGGCCCAGGCGGTAATCGAGCGCCTGGGCGAGTAGCGCCATGCGCGCGGGACGCCTGGCCGCCGCCCTGTTAATTAGCCTCATCCTGGCCCTGCCCGCCCTGGCCGGCGGGCCGGGCCGGGAAACCTTGTACCAGGTCTCGCTCTTGGACGCCCTGCTGGCCGGGGACTACTACGGCTCGATGAGCGTGGGCGAGTTGCTCACCCACGGCGACCTGGGCCTGGGCACCTTCCAAGACCTGGACGGCGAGATGGTGGTGAGCGGCGGGGTGGCCTATCGCATCGACATGCAGGGCCTGCCCCACGCCATGGCCCCCGCGACCCTGACCCCCTTCGCCCAGGTTACCTTCTTCGACCCGGACCTTACCCTCACCCCCCCGGCGGGCCTGGACTTCGCGGGCCTCAAGAAGTGGCTGGCCGCGCGCCTGCCCAGCCCCAACCTGTTCTACGCCCTGCGGGTGACCGGGCGCTTCGCGGCCGTCAAGGCCCGCAGCGTGCCCGCCCAGAAACCGCCCTACCCTCCGCTGCTGGATGTAGTCAAGCACCAGGCGGTGTTCGACTGGACCCAGGTGGACGGCGAGCTGGTGGGCTTTATCTCCCCGGCCTATGCCAAGGGCACCGGCGCGCCGGGCTGGCATCTGCACTTTCTGAGCGCCGACAAGACCAAGGGCGGGCACCTGCTGGCCGCCACCCTGGGCCAGGTCAAGGTGGAGGTGGACCTCACCCCCAACCTGAGCATCGCCCTGCCCACCTCGGGGCCCTTCCTCAGCATGGACCTGGAGCGGGATAGGGAGAAGGCCCTGCACGCGGTGGAGCAGGGCAAGAAGTAGACGGGCGTCCAAACAGACGTACGGCACGGGGCGGGGTTAACCCCCGCCCTTTTTGTTTTCAGGCATAGCTGTCATCGCGAGGAACATCTCGCAAGAGAAGCGACGCGGCGATCTTCGCTTTCCCCCAGGCGGGAGGGGCCGTGTTGTGCAAAACCAGGCATGACGAGGGAAACGGAAGATTGCCGCGTCCGGGCAGAAGGAGCGGCCTTGTCCCGGCGGACCTTGGCCGCTGCCCGGCCTCGCAATGACGGCTATTGGCTGTAAATTGGGCACGGGAAGGGGCTGCTTGACGCGTCGCGCGGTCGACAGCGGCAGGCTCTCTCGGGCGGGGATAAACCCGGCCCCTACACCCGAGGAAAAGGCTCTTGAGGAATTGTTGGGCTTCGGGCTGCGCCCTCAACCCAACCTACGCTATTGCTTGAGGGCCTCCCCGACCGGCACCCCCTCTTGCGGCACAGCCAGGGGTCCGTGGGCTAGGCGTCCGGCGAGCGAAAGGCGTAGCTGTAGCCGAGCCTACAGCGAGCCTTGAGCGATGCCGGCAACAACGCCCACGGGCGCCTGGTGCAGCCGCCCGGCAGCCGCCCCTTAGATACGGCTCAAAGGCTCGTCCTTCTTCTGCCCGGCGCTATAGCGCTCGTCGTACTTGAGGTTCACCTGGGGCTCGCTCACCGGCTGGTCCAGGTGCAGCTTCATCTCGATGACCCCCTGGCTCACCAGGCCGCTCACCGCGTAGCCCATGGTCTTAAGGATGTTCAGGCTGGCCAGATTTTCGGGCATCACGTAGGCGTTGGCCACCTTGTAGCCCCGGTCGCGGGCCACCTCCAACACCGCGCCCATGAGGGCCCGGCCCAGGCCCTGGCCCTGCATCTCGCTGGCCACCGCGAAGTCCACCTCCGGCTCGCCGTCGTTGCCCAGCACGTAGCGGGCCACCCCCACCATGCGCTCGGCCCCGAAATCACCGCTCAGGGCCACCAAGGACAGCTCATGGTGATAGTCGATGTTGACCATCTTTTGCATGTCCTTGCGGGGGAAGGCCTTGGTGGCGTGCAAGAAGCGGTAGTACACCTCGCGGTCGGTCATGGAGTAGAAGAACTCCTGCACCATGCGCTCGTCGGTGGGCTTCACCGGCCGTATCGCCACCTCGCCGCCGCCCTTGAGCTTTGCCCGGCGCTCGTACTTCTCGGGATAGATCCCGGTGAAAAGCGGGGCCAGCACCTGGCGCTGGCTGATGAGCCCGCCGCCGCGGGCGGCGGTCAGCAGGGAGTCGCGGTGGTTGGGGTGGGCGATGTCGATCAGGGCCACCGCCCGCTCGCGCAAGGACAGGCCGTGCAGATACACCGCGCCGTACTCGGTGGCCACGCTGCGCACCCCGGCCCGGGTCACGGCCACCCCCGCCCCCGGGGTGATCTGGAAGACCACCCGGCTGGTGCCATCGGGGCGCAGCGAGGGCAGCACCACGATGCCCTGGCCGCCGGGGCTGGCCGAGGCCCCGCGCAAAAAGTCCATCACCCCGCCCATGCCGGAATAGACCTGGCCCTCGCGGTCGGCGGTGCACACCTGGCCGGTGAGGTCCACCTCCAGGGCCTCGTGCACGCTGAACATGCGGTGGTTGGCCGCGATCACCGCCGGGTTGTTGACCACCCGGGTGGGCCGCAGGATCACCTGGGGGTTGTTGTGCACGAAGCTGAAGAGCTTGTGCCCCCCCAGGCAGAAGGAGGCCACGATCTTGTGGGGGTTGAGCCCCTTTTCCGAGCCGGTCACCGCGCCGCTTTCGATGAGCGGCAGATAGGCGTCGGTGAGGGCGTCGCTGTGGATGCCCAGGTTTTTGCGGCCGGTCAGCTCGCCCAGCACCGCCTGGGCCATGCGCCCCAGCCCGGCGTGGATGGTGGCCCCGTCGGGAATGAGCCGGGCCACCTGGCGGGCGGCCTTGAGGGCCACCTCGTCGGGGCTGGTCTGGCTGAAGGTGGTCAGGGGCTGGGTGTGCTCCACGATGCAGTCCAGGCGGCTCACCGGCACGTAGGTGTCGCCGTGGGTGCGGGGCATCTCGGGGTTCACCTGGGCCACCACCAGACGGGCCATGTCCATGGCCTCGCCGATGACGTCCACCGACACCCCCAGAGAGCACCAGCCGTGCTCGTCGGGCGGCGATACCTGGACCAGCACCGCGTCCACCGCCAGGCGGCCGGAGCTTATCAGGCCGGGCAGATCGCTCATGTGCAGGGGCACGTAGTCCGCCGCGCCCTCGCTGATGGCCCGGCGGGCGGCGGCGGCCACGAAAAAGCGCATGGCCGTGAAGCTGTCGGCAAAGGCCTCGGAGGTGTATTCGCTGGCGGCCACGCTGATGGCCTGGATGACCTGTACGTCCAAAAGACTGGGGGCCCGGTGGGCCAGGGCGCCCACCAGGTGGCGGGGCTCGGCGCAGCCCGAGCCGATGAGGATGCTGCTGCCCGAGCGCAGGCGGCTCAGGGCCTGGTCGGCGTCCATGCGCCGCTTGCGGTAGATCTCCCGCCAGTCCAAGGGTTACTCCCCTTCGGCTTGGTCGTTGTCTTTTTTGTCGGGGTTGGCGGGCAGCTCGCAGGCCTCGGTCAACAGGTTTTCCACCGTGGCCATGCAGGGTCCGCCCCGCTCGATGGCGTCGTCCACCAGGCGCTCCCAAAGCTCCTTGCCGGGATCGAAGCCCTCTTCCAGGCGGCGCGGCTTGGACATGATCTCTTTGGGTTCTTTTTCCATAACGCATACCTCGCTGGGGAAGAGTTCATTGTAGGATAAAAATTCCCGCGCACAAACGAAATAGGTGCCGCGCCGCAAAGCCGGCGGTCTCAGCGCTCCCAAGCGGGCAGCTTGCGGCCCAGGAACTCCTCCAAACGGCGGTTGTAGGGGCCATAGAAGGCCAGCAGGCGTTCCCTGGCCTCCGCGCTCATGGGCGAGTAGCGGCGCTTGACCAAGGGCCCCCGGCAGACCTGCTTGATCCAGTGCTTGGGCACGTACCTTTGATAGCGGTTGTGCTCCAGGAAAAAGGCGTGCAGCGGGTTGTCCCAGGTCATGGCGGAATTGGAGGCCCTGGTCATCTCGGGGCAGCGGAAACCGGGATCCACCCCCAGGAACTCGAAGCAGCGCTCGAACGTCGCCTCCGGGTCTTGCTTCAGGTCCTCGAAAACCAGCACCAGAAGCTGCTCGCGCTCAAACCACTCCAGATAGCTCTCCAGCTGCTCGATGTACACCCCCCGGCTGAAATAGCCCCGCTCTCCATGACGGTACTCCGGGGTGAGGGCCACCTCCATGGCCTGCTCAAAGGAAAGGGGCTCGGCCAGAAAGCGGCGGTTGTCCCAATACTGGGAATAGGCGCGGTCCACCGGGTTGCGCAGCACCGCGATGAGCTTCACCGTGGGCAGCATCTCGTGGATGCGCCGGGCCACGCCCGGCTTGCAGATATAGCCCGGCGAGGCCTCGCCCACCGCCTGGGCCCGGGCCGGGGCCTCGGCGAAGACCGAGCGATAGTAATCCACCCCTCGGCGGTAATGGTTGTCGTGGAAGAAAAAGTTCACTTCCTTGACGTCGGGCATGAATATTTCGGGGTGGCGGCGCATCACCTGGAAAAGCGAAGTGGTGCCGCTGCGTTGGGCTCCGATGACCAGAAAATCAGGAATCATGCTGCCTATCCGGTTCGATGCCGACCAGGCAGGGGCCCTGGCGGTGTTTGGATGGCCGCCCCGCGTTCTTGTCGCTCCCCGCGAGCCGAAGGTGATACCGGCTGATTAAACCACTAAAAACATCGGCTTGGCGTATCCATCCAAATGCCATAGACTCTAGACCTAATCGCCCCTATGGTCAATGGAACATCAACTTCATGGGGCGGATTAAGTTCGCTCCCGGTCGGGGAGGACCACGGTGAGCCAGATATTGGACAACGTGCTGCCGGTGTTCGTGCTCATGGCCCTGGGCCGCCTGGTCATGGCCAGGGGCTGGGCTCCGGCCAGCTTTTTCACCATCTCGGACAAGCTCACCTATTTCATCTTTTTCCCGGCCCTGCTCTTTCTCAAGATAGGTTCGGCCGGGGCGGAGCTTAGCGCCCCCCCGGCCCTCATTTCCGCGGTGCTGGCCTCGGTGGCCGTGGTCTGGCTCCTGAGCCTGGTCTACGCCCGCCTGGCCGGGGTGAACCCTTTTCAGGCCGGCACCTTCAGCCAGGTCAGCTATCGCTTCAACACCTATGTGGGCATGGCGGTGATCTTAAGCGCCTTCGGCGAGGAGGGGGTGGCCCGCTTCGGCATCATCATCTCCATGGCCATTCCCTTCATCAACCTGTTGGCCGTCTCCACCCTGGTGTGGTATTCCCAGGCCTCTTACAGCGGGGCCCAAAAGGCCAAGCTGGCCTTCAAGGCGCTCCTGGCCAATCCCCTGATCCTGTCGTGCCTGGCGGGCATCGCCTGGGCCCACTCCGGCCTGGAGCTGCCGCTTTTCCTGCGGCGCTCCCTGGCCTTGGCCGGAGGGCTCAGCCTGCCCCTGGCCCTGTTGTCCATCGGCGGCTCCCTGGCCCTGGACAAGCTCAAGGGCCGGTTGGCGCTCAGCCTGTTGTCGTGCCTGTTGAAGCTGGTGGTGCTGCCCCTGGTGGGCTGGGGCCTGTTGTCGTTGGCCGGGGTGCAGGGCCTGTCCCTGGCCGTGGCCATGGTCTTTTTGGCCCTGCCCACGGCCACCAGCGCCTATATCCTATCCACCCAGATGAAATCCGACGCCGACCTGGCCGGGGCGGCCATCGTGTTGACCACCCTGGTCAGCTTTTTCAGTCTTTCGGCGGTGTTGATGATCTTTGCCTAGCCCCCTGGCCTATGCTAGGGTCTATTCAGGAGACCAAATGAGCAAGCTGAACGTATTTCTGATAAGAGCCGCTGCCGGTCTGTTGGGCGGTTTCCTCCTGTGGCGTTTTTTCTTCCACCAGACCACCCCCTGGTGGACCTTTCTGGTGCTGGCGGTGATCGTGGTGGCCGCGGCCTACGCCTCGGAAATCTGGCGACTCAAGAAAAAGCTCGAAGATAAACAGCCCTGACCTTGCAGCCATAGAGCGCTCACCAACTTGCCCCCAGGGAGGCGCGCATGAAGGTGTGGTTGCTGGTTTTGGTTCTGGGTTTGGCCTGCTGCCAAGCCTCTGGCCCGGCCCTGGCCGCCAAGCCGGCGGCGCCGGAGCCCGCGCGGTCCGACGTTTCGGCCCGCAACGCGGTGGACAAGGGCTGGACCTACTTTGACCGGGGCGATCTGCGCAGGGCGCTGCGCCTTTTCCATCAGGCCGCCCAGGCCGTCCCCACCTTTGCCCCCGCCTATTTCGGCCAGGCCTTTGTCTATTCCCGGCAACAGCGCTGGGACCTGGCCGAGACCAACTACCTCAAGACCCTGGAGCTGGACCCCGACTTTGCCGAGGCCTACGGCAACCTGGCCGTGGTGTATTGGTCCCAGGGTAAGGCGCCCCAGGCCGCGCCCTTTGTGCGCCGCTCCTTGGAGCTGGCCCCCCAGGACCCCATGGTGCATGAAAACGCGGCTTACTATTACTTTGCCGTGGCCAACTACCAGGCCTCCTGGCGCCACCTGGAGCAAGCCCGCAAGCTGGGGGCCCGCCCGGACCCCGCCTTTGTGCGGGACCTGCGGGCCAAGATGTCCAACTAGCATTTATAGGGATTTGTTGGGCTTCGCTGCGCCCTACCCAACCTACGCTATTGCTTAGGTTGCGCCGGGCCGCGGGCTATACCCAGGCCACCATGAGGTGCGAAGCCCCGCCGACCCTGAGGCCATCCTCCCGGCCGCCGAAGTACCTATCGTTGAGGGCGGCCGAGTCCAGGTCGGAGACCTGGCCGAAACCCAGGGCGGCCAGCTCCCGGGTCAGCGCGGCGGGCTGGAACGCCGAGCGCAGCGGCTCGCCGGCGGCCTTGGTAAAGGCCCCGATGGCCTCGCGCACCCGGCGCTCCCGAGGGCCCAGGCCTGCCGGGTCCAGGATGTAGTCGAACACCACCCCGCCACCCGCCGGGCCGGAGGCGATGTGGCCCAGGGTGGCCATCACCGCCTCGGGCTCCAGGTAGGGCACCACCCCCAGCCAGGAGAAAAAGCTGGGCTTGGCCGGGTCGTGGCCCGCCCGGGCCAGGCCTTGGGCCAGGGTCTGCTGGTGAAAATCCAGGGGCACGTAGGTGAGGCCCTCCGGGGCTCTCAGGCCCGCCTGGGCCATCAGCTCCCACTTCCAGGCCTGGGTGGCGGGAAAGTCCACCTCAAACACCCGCAGGGCCTCGGGCGGGTGAGGGTTGCGCAGGGCGAAGGTGTCCAGCCCGGCCCCCAGCACCACGTATTGGCTCACCCCCCGGCCCACCGCCCGGGCCAGCTCGTCCTCGGCCAGGCGGCTGCGCGCCGCCACGAAGCCCCGCAGATAGGGCGAGATGGGCGAGGTCTCGGCGATCTGGGGATTGGCCCTGAGGGCCCCGGCCCGCTCCGGGCCCAGGATATCCAGGGCTATGGGATCGTCCAGGACCTTGGGGTGGTCCAAAAGCTGGTGGGCCGCCCGAAGGGTGGCCACCCTGAGGGCGGTTCGGCTGGGTTTGCCTTCCTGCATGCCTGGGCCTCCTGGCGAGAGTGGCTGCACCGGGCCGGGCGGGCGCATTGCCGCGCTAAATGCCTGCCCCTTCTTTTAAGGCTACCCCCAGCGCGCCCGGATTACAGCGGCGATAATGGCGTGGAATCTTGGTAAAATATATGTACCGACTCTTAGCCGCCCTCCGAATACCGTATTTGCCGCCATCGTAGGGAATTGTTGGGTTTCGGGCTAAGAAGCCCCACCCAACCTACGCTATTGCTCTAGTTGGGCCTAATAGTGGAGGGGTTTGTTTCCACCCTCCGTTTTCCAGAAACAGCCGTCATCGCGAGGAGCATCCCGGCAGGGGATGCGACGCGGCGATCTTCGCTTTCCCCCAAGCGGGAAGGTTTGTGGCGCGGCGGGCGGTGAGGCCGTGTCTGGCCAGCGCGGGCATGACGAAGGGAAACGGAAGATTGCCGCGGCCGGGCAGGAGGGGCGGCCTGCTTCGGCCGGACACAGGCCGCTGCCCGGCCTCGCAATGACGGCTATTAGCTGGAATTTAGGCGCGGCAAGGCTGGGGTCTGTATAGGCTCGTTGGTGCCCGGGTGGCGTCCGCTTGGGGCGGAGATAGCTTCGTCGCTTCGCTCCTCGCAACGCCAAGGGGATTTGTTGGGCTTCGCCGCGCTCAACCCAACCCACGCTATTGCTTGGATTGCGCCCTGAACAATCCCCCTCCCCGCGGCACACCAGACGCCGCAGGGCAAGGCGGCAGGGTGCGCTATTGCTTGGAGAGCCGTCTTTGAGCGGATTCGCCAGGGGTTCGTGGGCAAGGCGTCCGGCGAGTGCAGGCCGCAGGCGTAGCCAAAGCTCGAGGCCTGAGCGATGCCGGCAACACAGTCCACGGGCGCCTGGCGGAGTCGCCCTGAGCGCTGCCTGACGCTGCTTGGCGAAGCCGCCGCTTACAGGCGAGAGGCCGGTGCCTCCGCGCCTTTATGTTTCCTGAAAAATACGTGCTCCAAAAGCAGGGCCACCACCAGGCCCATGACGAAGCCGTTGCCCAGGATGGGCCGGGCCAGGGGATGCAGGGCCTGGCGGGCCGCCTCGGGCATGAAGCTGACGATGACCCCGGCGATGAGGGCCATGCCCACGGTGGCCCCGCTGGCCCAGGTGGGCGTCCTGCCGCCCTCCAGGAGCAGGTGCAGGGCGGCGTAGACGCTCTGGGCCATGAGGGTGACCAGCACCGCGCCCACCACCGGGTTGGGCACCAGGCCGAACACCGCCAGCCCGCCGGGCCACAGGGCCAGGGCGGCCACCGCCGCCGCCATGGGCAAGAGGGTGTAGCGGCTGGCGCTCTTGGTGCTCACCACCACCGCCGGGCTCACCGAATAGGTCACCGGCCCCAGGGAGCCCATGAGCCCGGCCATGACCCCGCCCAGGCCGGAGACCGCCACCCCCCGGTTGGCCCGGCCGTCCATGCCCGGAGCTTTGATGAGCCGCCCGGTGGACTCGATGGTGGCCAGCTCGTTGCTGATCAGGGCCAGGTAGCACAGCACGAAGGCCGCGATCACCCCGGGGTTGAACTCCAGGCCGACGGGAAACAGGCGGGGCAGGCCGCCCAGGCCCCCGCCCGGCCAGGCGGGCCAGGGCTCCAGGCCCAGGGCGTAGTAGGCCAGGCTGCCCAGGAACAGGCCCATGAGCAGCACCGCCGAGGACCACAGGCCCTTGAGGCGGTATTGGGCCAGGAGCATGACCAGCACCAGGCCCAGGCCGAAGAGGAAGCCGCCGGAGAGGCCCCGCGCCCCGGCGGCCGGGGTGTAGAGCAGCTTGCCCATGGTGGGGGTGAGGCTCATGGCCACCAACAACAGGGTGCAGGAGAGCACGGTGGGGGTGTAGAGCCGCCCCAGGCGGGCGGCCAGGCCGCTGACCCCGGCCAGGGCGGTGAGCCCCGCGCCCACCACCACGGCCCCGGCCACCGCCGCCTCGCCGCTGGCGATGGTGGCCAGGGTGCCCACGATGAGCACCGCCGAGGGCCCCACCTGGCCGGGCAGCTTGTGGCCCCAGAGTATCTGGGCCGCCTGGGCCGCCGCGGTGACCAAGAGCAGGCGCTGCATGTAGGCCTCCCGCGCGGGCCCGTCCAGGCCCCAGGCCTGGCCCACCACGTCGCCCAGGACCAGGACGCCGGGCACCAGGATCACCAGCCACTGGGCGGCCAGCACCAGGGTGGCCCCCAGGGGAGGCCAACGGTCCAGGGGGTAGAGGATTTCCAGGGCGCTGGTTTGCGGCTCACATTCAGGCATGACCCATTATGGTCCAGCAGGGGGCAAAGCGCCAGGCTTTGAGCGCCGGGAAAAGCCGGTATAATATCCTCTTAGCCGGCGCCGACAAGAAACCATGCGCCGCCGGGGCGCGCGCCGACCACCCAGCCGGAGAGCCCATGCTGGAATTTCTGCAATCCCTGCCCTCCTGGGCGCTGAACGCCATGGCCATGGCCGTGGGCATTATCCTGGCCGTGGGCATCGGTCTGCTCTTTGGCCGCTGGCTGCGCAAGATGAGCGCCAAGCTGCCGCCTAGGGAGTGAGCCTTGCCAGGCAACCGCCTGCTTGCTAAGATCATGTTTTCCCGTTGCGATACATGTTTAACCCCTGCGAGGTACCATGGCCCAGCGCCTGGAAATAGGCCTCAAGCCCCAGCTTAACGACCCCGCCGCGGCGGGGCTCATCACCAAGGCCCGCGCCTATCTGGGCCTGGCCTTGGAAAAAGTTCGGGTGCTCAAGGTCCTGACCTTTGACACCAAGCTGGACGCCGCCCAATTGGAGCGGGCCCGGCTGGAGATTTTCACCAATCCGGTCACCGAGCTGAGCTCCTTTTCGCCCCTGGCGGGCCAGGTGCTGCCCGGCTTCCACTGGGCCCTGTGGGTGGGCTTCAAGCCCGGCGTGAAGGACAACCAGGGCGACACCGCCCTGGAGGCCATGGCCGACGCCCTGGGGGCGCGCTTCGGCAAGGACGAGGCGGTGTATTTCAGCCGCCTGTACCTCATCGAGGCCCCCAAGCTGGACGCCGAGGGGGCCGAGGCCGTCTGCCGCCAGCTCTTGGCCAACGGGCTCATCCAGACCTGGCGGATCATCCCCCGGGGCCAGTGGGACCCCGAGGAGGGGGTGGGGGTCACCATCCCCAAGGTGCGCCTGGCCCGCCGTCCCGCCTTCAAGAGCCTGGCCATCGGCAGCGACCAGGAGTTGATGCAACTCAGCGCCGAGCGCGACCTGTTCTTGAACCCGGCCGACGTGCCGGTGATCAGGGCCTACTTCAACGACCCCAAGGTGCGCAAGCAGCGCAAGGCCGTGGGCCTGGGCGACCCCACCGACGTGGAGCTGGAGTACGTTAGCCAGGCCCGCAGCGACCATTGCAACCACAACACCTTTGGCGGGCGCTACCTCTACCAGGATTTGGTAAGCGGAGAGCGCCGCGAGGTGGCCAACCTGTTCAAGGAGACCATCAAGGCACCCACCGAGCAACTGGCCGCGGCCAAGGACTGGGTGGTGAGCGTGCTGTGGGACAACGCCGGGGTGGCCAAGCTCGACGAGACCAACAACTACGTCATCACCGGCGAGACCCACAACAGCCCCAGCAACATGGAGGCCTACGGCGGAGCCATCACCGGCATCGTGGGGGTCTACCGCGATCCCATGGGCACCGGCAAGGGGGCCAAGCTGGTGGCCGGGCTGTGGGGCTTTTGCGTGGCCCCGCGCGACTACGACGGCGAGCTGACCCCGGCCCTGCACCCCCGCCGCCTGCTGGACGGCATCATCGAGGGGGTGCGCGACGGGGGCAACAAGAGCGGCATCCCCACCGCCTCGGGCATCCTCTACTTCGACCCCCGCTACCTGGGCAAGTGCCTGGTGTTCGTCTCGGCCGTGGGGGTCATGCCCGCCCAGATAGGCGGCGCTCCCAGCGAGCAGAAGACCACCGAGCCGGGCCAGCTGGTGGTGATGTGCGGCGGCCGGGTGGGAGCCGACGGCATCCACGGGGTCACCGCCTCCAGCGCGGGCTACAGCGAGAACACCCCGGCGGGCCACGTGCAGATCGGCGACCCCTACACCCAGAAGAAGATGCACGACTTTTTGCTGGAGGCCCGCGACGCCGGGTTGGTGCCCTACATCACCGACAACGGCGGCGGCGGCCTGAGCAGCTCGGTGGGCGAGAGCGCCCGCCTGAGCCCCGGCGCCGAGGTGGACCTCAAGAAGGTGCCGCTCAAGTACGCGGGCCTGGACCCCTGGCAGATCTGGGTCAGCGAGAGCCAGGAGCGCATGACCGTGGCCGTTAACCCGGCCGACCGGAAGGCCTTCATGGCCCTGGCCGACAAGCACCAGGTGGAAGCCACGGTGATCGGGGCCTTTACCGGCGACGGCAAGCTCAAGCTCACCTACGGCGACAAGGTCTGCTGCTACGTGGACGTGGAGTTCCTGGAAGAGGGCTTCCCCCAGTGGGAGTTCGAGGCCCTGTGGACCCCGCCCGCGGCCCGGGGGCTCAGCGAGCCGGTGCTCAAGCCGCCCAGCAATTTCGGCGGCCTGGTGCTGGACCTGTTGGACTCGCCCAACCTGTGCTCCCGGGAGTGGATCAACCGCCAGTACGACCACGAGGTGCAGGGCACCAGCCTGGTCAAGCCCTTCGTGGGCCGCGACCAGGACGCCCCTTCCGAGGCGGCGGTGATCCTGCCGGTGCTCACCTCGCGGGCCGGGCTGGCCATGGCCCAGGTGCTACTCACCGACTACGGCGACATCGACACCTACCACATGGTCACCGCCAGCGTGGAAGAGGCCATGCGCCGCCTGGTGGCGGTGGGCGGCGATCCCGAACAGGTGGGCGGGGTGGACAACTTCTGCTGGCCCAGCATCATCTACGACCCGGTGACCAATCCGGACGGCCGCTACAAGGCGGCCCAGCTGGTCAGGGCCTGCTGGGGGCTCAAGGACGCCTGCCTGGCCCTGGAGGTTCCCCTGCTCTCGGGCAAGGACTCCATGTACGTGGACGGCACCTTGACCGGCATCCACGGCCTGAGCCAGCGGGTGAGCGGCCCGCCCACCATGATGTTCACGGCCACCGCGCCGGTGCCGGACCTGGGGGCCATCCAGACCCCGGAGCCCAAGCTGGCCGGAGACTACGTATACCTGTTGGGCCTGACCAACGATGAGCTGGGGGCCGGCGCCCTTTACGGGCTGCTGGGCCACACCGGACTCCACGTGCCCCAGAGCGACTTCGCGGCCAGCAAGCGGCTGTGCCGGGCGGTGTACGCCGGGCTCAAGGACGGCCTGGTGGCCTCGGCCTGCGTGCCCAGCCGGGGCGGCCTGGCCCTGGCCCTGGCCCGCATGGTCCTGGCCGGGCGTTTGGGCCTCACGGTGGAGCTGGACGGCGCTCCCGCCCCCGAGGAGCTGGACGCCATGCGCCTATTGTTCAGCGAATCCACCGGTCGCATGGTGGTGACCGTGGCTACCCAGTGGTGCGACGAGTTCGAGCGTTTACTTGAAAATGTGCCCTGGGCCCGCATCGGCCAGGTCACCCGCAAACAGGAGCTGGCGGTGAGCCTGGCCGGAGAGCCGGTGCTGGCCCTCACGGGAGCCCAGATGCGCCGGGCCTGGCGGCGGCGCTTCGGGAGGATGGTGTGATGCCCGGCCACGACAAGGTAAGGGCCCTGGTGCTCGGCGGCTTCGGGCTCAACTGCGACAACGAGACGGCCCACGCCCTGGAGCTGGCCGGGGCGGCGGCCTCCATAGTGCACATCAGCGACCTGACCGGCACCGCCAAGCGCAAGCCTAAGGAAACCCTGGACGATTACCAGATACTCGTCTTTGACGGTGGCTTTTCCTGGGGCGACGACCATGGGGCGGGCGTGCTTTTGGCCACCCGTTTGGGTAATCACTTGAATACCCAACTGCGCGCCTTTTTGGATCGCGGCGGCCTGGTGCTGGGCATCTGCAACGGCTTTCAGGCCCTGGTGAACCTGGGCCTGTTGCCCATGCTGCACGGCTGGGAGCGGGAAGTGGCCCTTACCGCCAACGACTGCGGCAACTTCCAGGACCGCTGGGTGGAGCTGCTGGCCCAGGAGAACAGCCCCTGCCTGTTCACCAAAGGGCTGAAGCGCCTGGACCTGCCCATCCGCCACGGCGAGGGCAAGCTGGTCTGCGACGAGGCCACCTTGGCCAAGCTGGAAGAGTTGGGAATGGTGGCGGTGCGCTACGGCAACGGCAGCGGCAAGCCCGCGGCGGGCCGCCATCCGGCCAACCCCAACGGTTCGCTCAACGATATCGCGGGCATATGCGACCCCTCCGGCCGGGTCTTCGGCCTGATGCCCCACCCGGAGGGCTATTACCGGGCCAGCCAGCATCCCGACTGGACCCTGCAACGGGAAAAGGCCCGCCGCCAAGGGCGGGAGCCCGATCCCCTGGGCGCGGGCCTGGGCCTGGCCATCTTCAGCAACGCCGTGGCCGCCGCCCGGGAGGCCCTGGCATGAGCCCCGCCTCCCCCGAACTGGCCTCCCTGCAACCGGGCCAGGCGCTGGACGGCAGCTATCTGCTGGTGCGCGCCTCCCTGGGCACCACCAAGAACGGCAAGCCTTACGGCATGTTGCGTCTGGGCGACCGCAGCGGGGAGATGGAGGGCCGCCTGTGGGACCAGGCCGAAGAACTGCTGGCCCCCCTGGCGCCGGGCATGGTGGTCAAGGCCAGCGGCCGGGTGGACGCCTACCAGGGCAAGACCCAGGTGGTGGTGCAGGGCCTGGAGCACGACCCCACGGTCGATCCCGGCGCCTTTTTGCCCGCCAGCCCCATCCCCTTGGAGGAGCTACAGGCCGGGCTGGCCCAGGCCCTGGCCTGGGTGAGCCAGCCGGACCTAAAGCAAATACTGGAAGCTTTTTTCGTGGAGGACGCCGAGTTCGCCGCCGCCTTCGCCCTGGCCCCGGCGGCCAAGGGGGCCCACCACGCCTATGTGCACGGTTTGCTTGAGCATACGGTGAGCACCGCCCGCTCGGCCCACGCCGTGGCGGCTCTGTACCCCAGCGACCTGGAGCCCCAGGTGCTCATCGCCGGGGCCCTGCTGCACGATGTGGGCAAGGTGGCCGAGCTGACCTTGGGCCCGCCCATCGACTACACCGACCAGGGCCGCCTGGAGGGCCACCTGGTGCTGGGGCTTCGCATGCTGGAGGCCAAGCTGGCCGCCTTGCCGGACTTCCCCGCCAACCTGGCCGAGCACCTCCGGCACATGATCATCAGCCATCACGGGGCCTACGAGTTCGGCAGCCCACGCAAGCCCAAGACCGCCGAGGCCCTGGTGCTCAACTTCATCGACGACCTGGACGCCAAGATGGCCATGGCCGCCGCCGCCCGCCGCGAGGCCGGGCCGGGCCACTGGAGCCAATACCACCGTCTGCTGGAGCGCTTTCTCTACACCGGTCCCGGCCCCCTGGAGGGCCTGGAGCCCGGCGACGAGGTGGCGCCGGCGGCCGAAAGCCCGGCCCCGGCCGAGCCCGAGGCGGCCGCCCGGCCGGCCAAGCGCAAGAAGCGCCCCGAGCCGCCCGAGGAAACCACCCCGGACCTCTTTGGCACCGGGGGGGGAGAGGGCTAGATGGGTCCCGAGGCGATCAAAACCAGGCCGCCCTTCATCACCCTGGAGGGCGGCGAGGGCGCGGGCAAGAGCACCCAGCAGCACATGCTGGTGCGCCGGGCGCGGGGCCTGGGCCTAACGGTTACCAGCACCCGCGAGCCGGGGGCCACCCTCTTGGGGGCCGCGGTGCGCGAGCTACTCACCGCGCCGGGCAAGGACCACCCCGGCCGGCGCTCGGAGCTGTTTTTGTATCTGGCCGACCGGGCCCAACACGTGGAGCGGGTTATCGCCCCGGCCCTGGGCGAGGGCCAGGTGGTGATCTGCGACCGTTTCGCCGACTCCAGCGAGGTGTACCAGGGCCGGGCGCGGGGCCTGGGGGCGGACTGGGTGCGCACCCTTAACCGCTGGGCCTGCGGCGAGGTGTGGCCCGACCTCACCATCCTGCTGGACCTGGAGCCGGGGGCCGGGCTGGGGCGGGTGAACCAGCGCCAGGGGCGGCTGGGGCTAACCCCCGACCGCCTGGAAAACGAAGGCTTGGAGTTTCACCAAAAGGTGCGCCAGGGATTTTTGGACCAGGCGGCGGAAGAACCGCAGCGCATCAAGGTGGTGGACGCCTCCCAAGCCCAGGAGGAGGTGGCAGGCGCCGTATGGGCCCTGGCCGAACCTTTGCTAAAGGAGTTCAAACGCCTGGCGGCGTAGGCAATCATGAAGCTTACCGGGGTCATAGGCCAGCGCCGGGCGCTGTCCCAACTGCAAGGCGAGCTGGAGGCCCAGCGCCTGGCCCACGCCTACATGTTCGTGGGGCCCGGCGGCGTGGGCCGTGCCACCACCGCCCAGGCCCTGTTCGCGGCCATGAACTGCGCCGAGCCCACCCCGGAGGGGCCCTGCGGCCATTGCGGGCCCTGCCACCGCCTGGCCGCCGGAACCCACGAGGACTTTTTGGTGGTGGCCCCGCCCAGCCAGGCCCGCTCCAGCCAGATCAAGGTGGAGGCGGTGCGCGAGGCCATCCGGGCCACCGGGTTCGCCCCCTTTGGCGGGGGCAAACGCCTGATCCTGATCAAGCAGGCCGGGCACCTCAACCCGGCCAGCGCCAACGCGCTGCTCAAGACCCTGGAGGAGCCGCCGCCAAACAACATCCTGGTGCTCACGGTGAGCGACGCCAAGGAGCTGTTGCCCACCCTGGTCAGCCGCTGCCGCAAGGTGAACTTCCTGCCGCTCACGGCCGAGGAGATCGCCGCCGAGCTGGTGCGCCGGGGCCAGGACGAGACCGACGCCCGGCTGAAATCGGGCCTGGCCGGGGGCAGCCTGGGGCGGGCCCTGGAGATGGATACCGAGGCCCTGCGCCGAGACCTGGCGCGGCTCATCGACCAGCTGGGCGCCGGGGGCCAGGCCCTGGAGGACTGGGGCTTTGCCGAGGAGCTGGTGGGGGCCCACCGGGGCAGCGGGGGCATCGACCGCGAGGGCATCAGCCAGGCTTTGGACCTGCTGGCCCTGTATTTTCGCGACGCGGCGGTGAGCGCCGCCGGGCGGGACGGCCTGACCTGGCTGCCCGGCCGCCCCGCGTCTTTGGATATTGAGAGCGCTTGCCGGGCCTTTGCCCGGGTGCGGCGCGCCCAGGGACAAATCCTGGGCAACGCGGCCCCGGAGCTGGCCCTGGTGGTGCTCTTGGCCGGGCTAAAGGAGGCCCCAACGCATGCCTAAGGTAGTGGGAGTCCGCTTTTCCCGCGGCAGCAAGATATATGACTTCGACGCCGGCCTGTTCGTGCTCAAGCCAGGCGATTTCGTCATCGTGGACACCGAAAACGGCCAAGCCCTGGGCGAGGTGACCCGGGGGCCGCGGCCGGCTCCCGAGCCCCAGTCGACCGAGGACGGCGAGGCGCCACAGCTCAAGCAGGTGTTTCGCCTGGCCACCCCGGAAGACCTGGAGCATCAGGCCCAGAACACGGAGATGGAAAAGGAAGCCTACCGCTTTTGCCAGGAGCGCATCGCCGCGCGCAAGCTGGACATGAACTTGGTCAAGGTGGAGTGCCTTTTCGACCGCTCCAAGATGATCTTTTTCTTCACCGCCGAGGGACGCCTGGACTTCCGCGAGCTGGTGCGCGACATGGTGGGACGCCTGCGCACCAGGGTGGAGATGCGCCAGATCGGAGTGCGCCACGAGGCCAAGCTCCTGGGCGGACTGGGCTCCTGCGGCCGGGAGATCTGCTGCGCCACCTTCCTCAAGGACTTCGAGCCGGTGAGCGTGAAGATGGCCAAGGAGCAGAACCTCTCGCTGAACCCCACCAAGATCAGCGGGCTCTGCGGCCGCCTGATGTGTTGCCTCACCTACGAGTTCGAGACCTACCGCTCGCTCAAGAAGGACCTGCCCAAGCTGGGCAAGCGCCTGGTTCTGGCCGACGGCCGCGAAGCCAAGGTGATCCGCCAGAACGTCCTGGAAAAACGGGTCACCCTCTATGTCCCCGGCGAGGGCGAGGTGACCGTGGACCCCGAGGAGCTGGCCCAGATGTTGACCGAGCCCGAGGGTCAGGGCGCCGCTGTGGCCAAGCAAAACGGTAACAACCAAGGCAAGCCGGAGGCTTCCGGCCCCAAGAAAAACGATTCGCCGCAAAAAGACAACCCCGAGGCCAAGGGCGGCAAACCCGCCTCTTCCCGCCGGCGGCGACCGCGCCGCCGGGGTAAAAAGGGACCCGAAAAGTCATGAGCCAACCGTTTTACATAACCACCCCCATTTACTACGTGAACGCGGAGCCCCACCTGGGCCACGCCTACACCACCATCGTGGCCGACGTGGCCTCGCGCTTTCACCGCCTGGCCGGGGACGAGGTGCGCTTCCAGACCGGCACCGACGAGCACGGCGACAAGATCGCCCAGGCCGCCGCCAAGCAGGGGGTGACCCCGCAGCAGTACGCCGACCAGATCAGCGGCAAGTTCCGCCATCTGTGGCCCGAGCTGCACATATCCAACGACAAGTTCATCCGCACCACCGACCCGGACCACAAGAAGGTGGTCACCAGCATCCTGCAAAAGGTCTACGACGCGGGCGACATCTACTTCGCCAAGTACGGCGGTCATTACTGCGTGGGTTGCGAGCGCTTTCTCACCGAGCACGAGCTGGTGGACGGCAAATGCCCGGACCACGGCACGGTGCCGGTGTATCAGGAAGAGGAAAACTACTTCTTCCGCATGAGCAACTACACCGAGCAGCTCAAGGCCCACATCGAGGCCAACCCGGATTTCATAAGGCCCGAGCGCTACAAGAACGAAGTGCTCTCCATGCTGGAGCAGGGGCTGGAGGATCTGTGCATCAGCCGCCCCAAGAGCCGCCTAACCTGGGGCATCGACCTGCCCTTTGACCCCGAATACGTCACCTACGTGTGGTTCGACGCGCTCATCAACTACCTCACCGGCCTGGGCTGGCCCGAGGGCGACAACCTGGCCAAGTTCTGGCCCGGGGCCCAGCACCTCATCGCCAAGGACATCCTCAAACCCCACGCCATCTTCTGGCCCACCATGCTCATGGCTCTGGCCCGGGCCGAGGGGCGCCCGGCCCAGGACTACCTGTACCAGCACCTGAACGTGCACGGCTATTGGAACGTGGAACAGGCCAAGATGTCCAAGAGCCTGGGCAACGTGGTGCGCCCCCTGGAGCTGGCCGAGATCTACGGGGTGGAGGCCTTCCGCTATTTCCTGCTGCGCGACATGTCCTTCGGCCTGGACTCCAGCTTCAGCGAGCAGGCCCTGGTGGAGCGCTACAATTCCGATTTGGCCAACGACCTGGGCAACCTGTTCTCCCGCGTGCTGAACATGCTGCACAAGTACCGCGAGGGGGTGGTGCCCCGGCCCGGCCCCGAGCAGCCCGAGGACGCCGAGCTGGCCAAGCTGGGCGAGGCGGTGCTCGATGAATATTGGCGGGAAAACCAGCGCTTCGCCTTCCACAAGGCCCTGGCCTCCGTGTGGAGCCTCATCGGCGCGGCCAACAAATACGTGGTGGTCAGCGAGCCCTGGGCCCTGGCCAAGGACCCGGAGCTGGCCCCCCGCCTGGACCGGGTGCTGCACGATTTGTGTCAGCTGTTGGCCAAAGTGGCGGTGATGATCCGCCCGGTGATGCCGCTGACCGCCGAGAAGATGGCCGGTGTGTTGGGCCTGGGCCGGGTGGAGGCGGGCATGCTGCTCAGCATGCGCCAGGAGGGCGACCTGCTCACCCCGGGCACCCAGACCCACCAGCCGCCCGCCCTGTTCCCGCGCATCGATACCAAGAAGGTGCAGGCCAAGGCGGCCAAGGCCGAGCAAAAGGCCGAGACCAAGCCCGAGCCGCCCAAGCCCGCCGAGGAGACCGAGCAGATAAGCATCGAGCAGTTCGGCCAGGTGAAGCTCAAGGTGGCCACGGTGCTCATGGCCGAGCGCATCCCCAAGGCGGACAAGATTCTCAAGCTGACCCTGGACGCGGGCGAGGAGGAGCCCCGCACCGTGGTGGCCGGGGTGGCCCAGCACTACGCCCCCGAGGAACTGGTAGGATTGCAGGTGGTGATCGTGGCCAACCTCAAGCCGGCCAAGCTCAGGGGCATCACCAGCCAGGGCATGGTCCTGGCCGCGGTGGGGACGGACGGCCTGTGCGTGGTTTCGCCCCGCAAGCCCACCCCGCCGGGCAGCCCGGTGCGCTAGCCAATGGATCGAAGGAGAACTCATGCGCGCCTGTAAAAAACTTGCCGCCTGCCTGCTGATGCTAACGGCCCTGCTGGGCCTGGCCGGCGCGGCAGGCGCGGCCGGAGACACCGAAGGCGAACGGGCCCGGGAAACGGCCCTGCGCTGGCTGGAGCTTTTGGACCGGGGCGATTACGACTCCGCCTATTATGATGCCGCCCCCTTGCTGCAACGGGCCCTCACCCTGGAAAAGTGGCGGCAGACCATGAGCGCGCTGGCCGCCAAGACAGGCCCGGCCCAGGAGCACCAATTCCTGCACGGCCGCCCGGCCCAGGATTTGCCCGGCGCGCCCAAGGGCCAGTACTACCTCTTGGTCTATAAGCCCCGCTTCGCCAAACAACCCGATCTTCTGGAGCAGGTGGCGCTCATCAAGAAGTCGGGCGGCCAATGGCGGGTGGCGGGCTATTACCTGAAGTAGGGCGCGGCGGCGTAGGCGGGCGCGGGGGGCTCAGGCCCGCAGAAAGCTCCAGGCCTCTTCCAGCTGCGCCACGTCGAAGTAGCGCTCGGTTATGCCGTGCGCGGCGTTGGCCATGATCAGGTTGTCCAGGCTCACCAGGCTGCGGGCGAAATCGCTGTCGCCCACCACCGCGATGCGCCGCAGGCTCTCGCGGTGGGCCAGGGTGCGGCGGCAATCCTCGATATAATTCTCCACCGGAACCCGGCGCAGGTTCAGGCCGTCCAGCTTCACCAGCATGTCTAGCTGACCGCCCACCCGGTCGATCCACTCCTCCAGAAGCTTCTCGAAGGCCAGGACGTCTTTCTTGGAATAGGCCTGCAAGAGCCTTACGGCCAGGACGCGACCCCCGCTTTCCGGCATGACCTCGAACATCGGCTACCTCCCCGCCAGCGGCTTGCTGGAACCCTGAGAACAAATTCTAGCCTGAAACCGTTCCGGAGAACAGGATCGCCTCCGAAACTTAACCCGGCGACGGCCAAAAAAAGCCCCCGGCCCTGGGGGCCGGGGGCGTATCGGCCGGCGTGGGCGCCGGGCTACATGATGCCGGCGATGGACTGGGCGATGCCCTGGCGCAGGGCCGGGTAGGCCTCGGGCCACTCCAGGTTGGTCTGGCGGGCGGTGGAGATGATGCGGGTCTGATACTTCTTCATGCCGGCCGTGCTGGAGGACTGCTGGCTGACCGTGGTCTGGCCGGTGCCCTGCTGCAGGTTGCTGTTGAAGTTTTGGGAGATGGCCGCCCCGCTACGCTCGGAGATCTGCAAATCGGTGATCACCGCGTAGGTGTTCACCTTGACCATGGCCCCGGTGATCAGCTCGGCCGCGCCGCCGGCCACCGCGCCGATGGCCGCGCCCGCGGCGGCGTTGCTGCTGCCGGCGATCACCGCCCCGGCGGCCGCGCCCGCTATGGGCCCGCCAAAGCCGGCCAGCTCCGATTTTTCCAGGGCCGATTGGTCGTTGAGCCCCACGGAGAGGATGTTGGCCTGCAGCCAGTAATGGGCCTGGTTGGGGTCGTCCACTACCCGGAAGCCCTTGGCCTGCACCGCGGCCACCACGTCGGCTTGCATGTCAAACTGCTTGTCGGTGGTGTTGCGCACCTGGATATACACGGTACGCTGGGCCGGGGGCACCGGGTCCAGGAAGATGGAGGCGCTCATCTTGTTTTCCACCTTCAGATCGGCATAGCGAATGCCGGTGTAGGTGGCGGCACAGCCCGCCAAAAGGGCCACGATTCCCAGGCAGACGGCCATGGTCGCCAGGCGTCGCGATTTATTCAACATCTTCATTCCTCCAAAAGATTGGACGGCGCGGGAAAAACTCTCCCTTGCCTCCGCGGCGGACCTCGCTTGCCGTTAAATCCAGGGTCAGGGCCCCAGGCTTTTTGAGTGGCCCTAATTATGGCTCACGCTGGCCCTAATGAAAAGGGGCTAGGCCACGGACTTTTTATTTTGGGCTAGCGCTCATAATAATTCTTGACACGGGCCGGGCTCCGCCTTAGATTATGGGCACAGGCTCATAACTCACAGGAGGAACCCATGCCCCGCCCCCGCCGCTGCCGCCGCATATACGCCGATCCCCCGGCCCGCCGTTTCGGCCCTTACGACCGGCCGCCCGCCGGGCAGGTGGTGTTGCCCCTGGAGGGCCTGGAGGCCCTTCGCCTGGCCGAGGTGGAGGGTCTGGACCAGGAGGCGGCGGCCGAGCTCATGGGAGTCAGCCGCCAGACCTTTGGGCGGGTTTTGGCCGCGGCCCGGTCCGAGGTGGCCCGCGCCCTGAACGGCGGCCTGGAACTGGTGGTGTCCGGCGGCGACTACGAGTTGGTGCCCGGCGATCCGGGCCGCGGCCGGGGACGCGGCATGGGCGGCCGGGGACGCGGCATGGGCCGAGGACGCGGTGGCGGCCGCCAAGGCGGCGGCCCCATCCCCCAATAAACCAAAAGCGATAAGGAGAAGAAATATGCCTGGATTCAATGGAAGAGGACCGAACGGACAAGGTTCCATGACCGGCGGCGGCAGAGGCCGTTGCGCCGGATACGCGGCTCCGGCCTGGGGCGCCCCCGTGGCCCAGGGCCAGGGACGGGGCATGGGCCCCTGCGGCGGCGGCCGGGCCCGAGGACGCGGCGGCCGGGGCATGGGCCAAGGCCAAGGCTACGCGGCGGGCTATCCGGCCGACTACGCCCCGGCGGCCATGGGGCCCAGCGTGCAGGACCTGCAAGCCGAGGCCCAGGAGCTGCGCCAACGCCTGGCCCAGGTGGAGGCCCGCCTGGCTCGCCGCGAAAGCGATTAGCAACCAGCAACCTCAGCGCAGAGGAAGGGAGGTGAAGAGCATGCCATTTAGAGACGGAACCGGACCTCGCGGCAACGGAAGCGGCACCGGCCGGGGCAAGGGCCCCTGCGGTGCCGGCAAGAACCGCAAAAACGGGCGCGGTCAAGGTCAAGCTCAGGGCCAAGGCCAGGGCGGGCGCGGCGGACGCGATCAAAGCGGACGCGGCGGCCGAGGCCGAGACCAGGGCGGCCGGGGCGCCTAGCGCGCCGGGAGCCGATCACGCCAAGGGGCTCGGCTTGAACCTCGAGCCCTGATTATCCCCCCGGGCCACCCCGTCAGGGACGGCCTGGGGGCGCTGTTTCAAGGGGGCTTCGGTTTCAGCTACCCGGCCCCGTAGCGCAAAAAACCACCGGCGAACGGGGTCGCCGTCCGCCGGTATTGCCGGCTGGCCCGTATCCGGGGCTTAGGCTCCGCCCAACTCCAGCAACCGCCTCCGATAGCCCGCCATTTTCACCCAATAGATGATCCAGCAAACCAGGGAGGCCAATATACACAGCACGCCCACGTAGGGTATCACCGAGCAGACGGCCAGGATGCAGGTGGCCAGGCCCACCCCAAAGGCGGCCCGTCCGGGGTCAGCCTCGCGCTTTTCCCTGAACTCGGCCTCCAGAGAGCTTCGCAGCGAGAACACCGTGTAGAAATGCCAGCCCAAACTAAAAATCGGAATCAGGTTGAGCCACACCAGGCCCGGCGCCATGGTGCGGTTGCGGGCGTCCACGAACCGCAATACCTGGCTCAGGGTCCTGAGGTAGAGGATCATGGGGAGACAAAACACCACCATCAATACTACGATTATCAGCAACTCTGGAATGCCAACCCCATGCATGCTTTTCCCCCACCCTTTTTGGTGACTTCTACCCAATTCGGCGCGGTATCCCCGCCCACGCCGCGCCGTACCAGCTTAACCCATCCGGGCTCCGCTTGGCCCGCAAAATTTGGCGAGCCGTCCCGCCGCCGCCACCCAGCCCCCAAAAAATGACCGGCGGACGGGGTTGCCGTCCGCCGGTCCCGGGTCCCTTGGAAGGGAGGGGCCGTGAAGCCCCTGGAGGGATCGTCATCGGCCGGCTGGCGCCGGCCTGGTGTGGTTTATTTGAATTGCACGCCGCTGCCGCGCAGGCGCCAGCGGTTTATGGATTTTTCCACGTAAGAAGCATCGGGGCCGGCCACGCCCTGGGGGCGGGGCTCGCCGTATTCCTCTTTGGGCTTCTTAGCAGCTTTGGCTTTCACCTTTTGCTCACTCATAATTACCCTCTCCCGCGCCGGAGCCGCCCCATGGGGACGCTCCCGGCGCCGTCAACACGGCCAAGGCCGCCGGAGATTGGGTCCTACAGCCCGTTCTCCTTGGCGTAAGCCTCGGCGAACTCCTCCATATCCTTCTCGGTGGCTCCGCCGTCGATCTGGAACCAGGAGTCGGAGTAGAGGATATTACCCAGGATGGCCAGGGCGCCCGCCACGTAGGTGCGGCCGATGCCGGGCTCCACGTCGCCGGGGTCGCTGATTTCGCCGTCCTGGACCTTGTGTACGATCTCCACCAGATTCTGGTGGTGACCCTGGGCGATCTGCATGATCAGCTTGTCCTCGTAGTCCACGATGGAGCTGTACATGCCCGCCCGCTCCAACATGATCATGTAGATCTGGTTGAGCGGCTCACGCCACGGGGTGCCGTTAGAGATGTTGGACAGGCCGTTGGTGCTCTTGGCGCCGGGGCAGATGTCCTGCAGCATCATCATGAACGTAAGGTCGTTCATGAGCTGCTCTTGCTGGATGTTCACCGGGGTGATGATGGGATCGACGAACAGCTTGTCGTTTTCGATGCCCAGCTCGTTGGCCGCGTAGCACAGCTCCACGCACAGGGCGGCGCGTTCGTTCTCGTCCCGGGGCAGTCCCTCCGGTCCCCAGAGCAGAGCCACCGCCTCGGCGTTGTACTTGGCCACTATGGGCCACATGACGGAGTAGCGCTCGGGACGGGCCATTACCGAGTTGACCAACGCGGTGCCCTTGTGCACCTCCAGGCCGGCCTCGATGGCTTCGATGTTGCTGGTGTCCAGGGCCAGAGGGATGTCGGGCACCACCTCCTGCACCGTCTGCACCACCCACTGCATCAGCTCGGGACCGCCCTTGCGTGCCGGGCCCAGGTTGATGTCGATGTAGTCCACCTTGGCGGCCTTCTCGGCCAAGGCGTAGCGCTGGATCGGCTCGGGATTGCGGTCCTTGAACGCCTGACCGATCTCTTTTTTGATAACGTTTAGGTTCTCGCCAATGGTCTTCATGTTAACCCTCTCTGCTCGGGGGAAGCCCGTCTATTTGCCAGGGCTCCATTCCTTGAGGAACTTGGTCAAGTGCGCTGCCTCGCGGGGGCCCACCTGGATGTTCCAACCGGGCAGCTCCTCCTCCACGTCACCGGCGATGGCCGCGGCGTAGCCGGGGATCACCAGGGATTTGTGATTGATCTTCTCTTCTATGCCGATCTTCTTGACGAACATGCCCACGTCGTCGCCGGAGAACTTGCCGGCCGCCCACGCGGTCATGACGCTGAGCCCCTCGGTGTCCTTGATCAACAGCCAGGAAGGCACCCGGGAAGACTCGATTTCGCCGCTGACGATGAAGTAGGTCAGCGAGAAGTTGGTGGTGATGAGCAGAGGACTGTCGGGGCTGGGGCCGCCGATCTCGTAGATGCCCTCGTTCTGGGTCATGGGGCGCTGCGGGTCGGTGTAGATGTTCAGGCGCTCCAGAAGCAGCGGGAACACCGCCTCGGCGGTCATGTCGTCCAGGACCACGATGCCCGCGTATTTGGCGATCAGCATGGCCGCGGCCGCCACTTGCTCGCCCATGTCGGTGCCCAGGGCGTCGGCGAAGCAGATGGTGGGGAAGCCCAGGGAGCGGTTCTGCTGCTGCAGGGCCGAGCGGCGGATGGCCACCTGATCCTGGAACAGGCCGGCGATGTCGCGGGCGCCGCTGTCGATCACCAGATCCTTGTGGCCGGCCTCGGTGAGCTCGTCGCTCAGGGCGATGGCCTCGTCGATGTCCGCCGCCTTGATGGCCAGGGGCAGCCCCAGCTCGCCGGCGATGGCGCTCATCTTGTCGGCGTTGGCGTTGGTGGCCGCGTAGACCAGGGGTTTCTTGTCCTTCATGGCCTTGGCCACCGGGGCCATGACCTCGGGGTCTTCGCAGGCCAACACCAGCGACAGGTCGCTGTTGTCCACCACCGCCTTGGCGGCGGCTTCGAACTTGGCGGCGTCGCCGCTGGCGCACTCCAGGAACACCAGCTCGGGGCGCAGGTTCAGGCCGACGCGCTCATACTGGAACTCGGCCCACTTCTTGGCCTTGTCCGCGATTCCCTCGTCGGTGTCCTTGATGCGCCCGGCGATCCCCGGAGGATTGAAAAAAGTTTTTTCGTGACGGAACAAGACGGTTTCGCCGCCGATCTTGACCGCGGTGTCTCCGCTGCCCACGGTGAGAGGCCGGATGGGGGGAGCGCTGGCCTCGGCCAGTTGCTCGCGCGCTTCATCGGACACGTAGGGGCAGGAGTCCAACTCCGCTTTGCCGGCCGCCAGGTTCATGGCAAAAGCCAAGCAAGTGGGCACCCCGCACTCACCACAGTTGGTTTTGGGCAGAAGTTTGAAAATCTGAATTCCGGTCAGGGCCATGGTCCACTCCTCTCCGAGGAACCCGCTTGTATCATGCAAGTTTCGTTTGGGGCCCCCGCGGGGGCCCCAAACGTGCTTGGTTTGTTTATTAGCCGGTGATGGGGTCCATGTTCATGGCGGGGTGCCCCACCTTTTGCAGGAACTCCAGCACGGTGGCCTCATCGATGCCCACGGTCTCGTCGGCGATCTTGTCGAACAGGTCCGGCACGCCCATCTCTTCGCCGCGGCGCTTGAGACCCTCGGCCAGCTCTTCCTTGAGGCTCTTGGGCATCCACACCATGCGCAGCAGGCCGCCGTCGCCGACGATGTACTTGCGCTGGATGACGTTGTACTTGGAGTGGCCCACGAAGCCCGGCGAGCTCTGGCCGCCGCCCATGACGCCCGCCAGGGTGGTGAACTTCATGCCGCAGGGGGTTTCCCCGGTGTAGTCGCGGTGAACGGTCATCACGCCGTTGCAGGTGGGCAGCACCGCGGCGATGCACTCGCAGCAACCGCAGGTGGTCATGGGCTCGTTGATCAGGCTGTAGAAGTTGTAGCTTTCCACCGCCCCGCGCGAGGCCTTGGACACGAAGTCGTTGACGCCCTTCCAGTTGCCCATGACCGGGTCAAGGCATTCGCCCTTCTCGATGGGCTGGTTGGGGCCGGTGGGGTTGATCTCGTAGGAAGCCTTGCAGTCGAACCAGTTGTAAGCGCCGCACAGGCCGGTACGCTCGGGGCTGACCACGCAGACGTGGGTGGGGGCGAAGGACTGGCACAGGGTGCAGGAGTAGTAGGTCTCCACGCCCTCGTCGGTCATGTTCTCCACGCGCTCGTCGCGAGACTTGTAGGCCGCGCGCGCCTTCTTGGTGAACTCCTCCACGTCCTTCTCTTCGGTGTAGATGGTCACCTCGACCTTGTCCAGGATGCTGCCGAAGTCCTTGTGGAACATGTCGTGCAGGATCTGGCCGAAGTGCTTCAGGGCGAAGCCCTTCTCCACCGCGGGCTTGCCCAGGCGCACCCAGGAGATGTCGCGCTGGCCGATGTGCATGACGCCCTGGGCGTAGTTGATCAGGTGGTGGATCTGGCGCTCCAGGATGGGCTCGAAGTCGGCCTGCATCTTGCGCCCGGCCACCTTCACGTAGATGCCCATGGGCATGCGGCCGCCCTTGTCGCCCAGGTCGGTGAGGTCCTTGCCGATGACGGTGATCTTGCCGTCTTCGATCTCGTCCATCTCCGCCATTTCCACCAGCTCGGTCATCTGGGTCTTGCCGCCACCGAACTCCACGAACAGGTCGTCCTTGCGGATGCGCTCACCTTCGAAGGCCGCGCCGTAGCTGAGCGGGATGTCCACCTTGGTGATGACGGTCTTCAGGCCGCGAACCTCCACCGACTTCTGCACCATCTCGTGGGGTCCCACGTTGGCCACCACGTGCTCGTAGGTGCACACGCCGGTGGGCAGGATCTCGGGAATGTCGGTGTCGGCGATGGTGGGGAAGCCCCAGTTCACGCAGCCGGCCGCGTTGGCGGCCCACTCGGCGTTAACCTCGCCCAACGCATTGACAAAGGCGAACACGCGGTCCTTGTTGTACTGCAGGATGCGGCGGTAGTCGCCGGGTTTCACGCCGCCGAAGGCCATGGCCGCACGGTTGGCGAAGCCCAGGGCGAAGACCGCGGCGCTGATGTCGGGACCGAAGGGCACCAGGCGGGTGTTCCACCCGACCTGCACGTCGGCCTCGATGAGCTGCTCGGTGAAGGTGGTGCCGTTTTGGTTGGCGGCCATGAACACGTAGAGGTTGCGCCGCTGATACTCCTCGGCGATCTCCTTGGCCAGGTCCTTGTTGGGAGCCGCGCCCACGATGGCCGCGAAGCCCGGAGCGGAACCGTCCACGAACTCCACGCCACGTTTACGCATGACCACGTCGTCGGCCGCGCCCAACCATACTTTGCTCTTGGACCAATCCACCTTGCCGTCGGCGCCCTTGACCACCTCGCACTCCTCGGAGTGCAGGTAGAAGTCGGGGTCGTCCACGTAGCGGATGGCTTCGGCGATTTCCTCGGCGAACAGGGCCGCCATGCCCGCATCGAGCAATGGGCCCAGGTAAGGCAGGTGAGTGGCCCGCTGCACGTGGGCAGGCAGCAACTCACGGGCGACTTCCAGGGGCCGCTTGGCGCTGGCCAAGTCGGTCACCGGGATGCCCAACAGGGAATAAATGATGGGAAGGAAGTAACCGGTGTTGGGGAACTCGAGCTTTTGCTCGGGTCCGTACTGCTCCACCGCGCGGTTGTACAGGCCCTCCACCTTGTTCACGATATTGTATGCGCCCTGGATGGCGGCAAACGCGACTAGTTTGGACATTTCTTATGGTCCCCTTTCTCCCTAGCGGGCCTACGCCGCGTCCAGCTTCTGCCGGTCGGCCATGTCCATAAGCACGCGCTCCTTCTTCTTGTCCAGGCCCAGAGCCGCGCGCTTTTTGTCGATATGGGCGATCATCTTCTTGGCGTGCTCGTAGGGATCCACTTCCAGGTCCCACATGCCGCCGTAGATGTCTTCCAACTCCTCGAACAGGTGCTTCTGGAGGCGCGGCGCGCCGGTGACCGGCAGGCCCACGCCGAAGATGGTGTACACGCCGCTGGCCACGAAGTAGTGACCGATGCTGATGGCCTTCTCGCTCATCCACTCGGGGGCGGAACCGGCCGCGGGCAGGTCGCTGATGTCCTTGCCCAGGCCGCCGGCCTTGACCACCTGGGTGGCGGCCATCAGGATGCGGCTGTTGTCCACGCAAGAGCCCATGTGCAGCACGGGCGGGATGCCCACCGTCTCGCAGACCTCGGCCAGGCCTGGACCGCAGTAGACCGCCGCCGACTCGGGGGTCAGCAGGCCGGCCTTGCCGCAAGCCATGGCGTTACAGCCGGTGGTCAGCACGATTACGTCGTTCTTCAGGAGCTCCTTGACGATGGTCAGGTGAGCCGAGTCGTGGCAGGTGCGGGCGTTGTTGCAGCCAACCACGCCACCGATGCCCCGGATGCGACCGTTGATGATGTTGTCGTTCAAGGGAACGTAGGAGCCGCGGAAGGTGCCGCCCAGGTGGTACTTGATGGCCTCCTGGCTGAAACCCACCACCATCTTTTCCTTGACGTTGGGAATCAGGGGCTCGGCGCGCCGGTTGGGGAAGTTGTCGATGGCTTCCTTGACGATCCGCTTGGCGTCTTCCAGGGCGTGGTGCTCGTCGAACTCGATGTGCACGGTATGCCCGGACTCCATCATGGCCCTGGGGTTGGTGGTGATGACCTTGGTGTGGTAGCAGTCGGCCACGTTGGCGATGTTTTCCATGATGCACTGTACGTCCACCACCATGGCGTCCACCGCACCGGTGACGATGGCCAGCTCCTGCTGCAGGTAGTTACCCGCGATGGGCAGGCCGTGGCGCACCAGGATCTCGTTGGCGGTGCAGCACATGCCGGCCAGGGTGATGCCGTGGGCGCCCTTGGTCTTGGCGTAGGCCAGCATCTCCGGATCCTGGGAGGCCACCACGATCATCTCGCTCAAGAGAGGCTCGTGGCCGTGCACGATGATGTTGACCTCGTCGGCCTTCAACACGCCCAGGTTGATCTCGCCCTGGATGGGGTAGGGGGTGCCGAACATGATGTCCTGCAGGTCGGTGGCGATCATGGAACCGGCCCAGCCATCGCCCAGGGCGGCGCGGGAGCACTGCTTGACGATGTTGTGGTAGTCCTGGTCCACGCCCATGTGGGTGCGGTGCATGATCTCCACGATCTCGCGGTCGATGCCCCGGGGCACCACGTCCAGCTCTTTCCACAGCTCGTAGCGGGCTTCGGGAGCGCGCTTGGCGTAGTAGATCTCGCCTTCCTGCTTGCCCCACTCGCCCAGGGCCTTGACGCCCACTTCCTCGGCGATCTTGTAGATGTCGCGCTCTTGCTCGACCTTTTCGCCGGCCTCGTTTTCCACCATCACGGTGGTGGGAACCTCGAAGTCCACGGCGACTTCCAGGAGCTTTTCCACATCCTGGATGCCGTAGTCTTCGGTTTCCTTGCGGGCGGCGGCCAGGAACACCTCGGCCACGCCGCGACCGTGGTCGCTGTGGGCGGCGGCGCCGGCGGCTACCATGCGGGCGAAGTTACGGGCGGCAATGGTTTCGGGAGTGGCGCCGCACAGGCCCTTGCGGGTGTCGACGCCCTCGATGCCCTTTTTGGGCAAAGGCAGGCGGCAGGGACCCTGGGAGCAGGTTTTGCAGCAGGTTCCTTGCTCGCCGATGTTGCAGGGTTTCATAGTTAGGGCCCGGTCGAAAATCGTTTCGACGTTATCGGCCTGGGCCTTGGCCAGCATTTGAATGGTGGCCTGGTCGACGCTGGATTCCTTGGGATTGGCCTTCTTTTCCTTCTTGGACGCGGCCGTCACCTTGATCTCGTCTGCCGACATCAGAGGTTCCTCCTCTTCTTTAAATTGGGGGTTGGCGGTTCCCCTCTCCTATAAACTTCGTTGACTGGTCTACGCTCCAAACTTGCAAGTCCGGGGCGTGTTAAATCTTTTATTCCCTTTGCCCCCCTCGGGGCCTTGCCTCTCCGGTTTTTTTGGCCTTTTTGGGGCTCAACCGGAAGGGGCGCCTCGCCTCCTCCTATATACGGGGGCCGGCCCGCCACCCCGGAGGGGGCGGGCCAGGTCCCTTTATTTGCGCATCACGCCGTCGCCGCGCAGGCGCCAGCGGCTGAGGGACTTGAGAACGAACACCGCGTCCGGTCCGGCCACCCCCGCCGGACGGGGCTCGCCGTATTCCACGCCTTCTTCGCCCTCTGGGGCCTCGTGCTCCTCGCGAAGATGGGCCATGCGCTCTTCGCGCCGCTTGGCCCTGAGAGCGTCCAGCTCGGCCCGCTCCTTGTCCTTTTCGGCCTGGCGGGCGGCTTCGGCGTCGGCCACGGCCTTCTTCTTGGCCTCCTCGGCGTCAGCGGCGGCCTTGGCGGCGGCCTCGGCATCGGCCTTCTTCTTGGCCTCGGCGTCAGCGGCGGCCTTGGCTTCGGCGGCGGCCTTGGCCTTGGCTTCGGCCTCGGGGTCTGCCGCGGGAGCGGCGGCGGCCGGAGCGGCCTCGGGCTCGGGAACCGCGGCCAGCTTGGGCGCGGCGGCAGCGGGCTTGGGCGCGGCGGCAGCGGGCTTGGGCGCGGCGGCGGCGGGCTTGGGCGCGGCCTTGGGCTTGGCGCCGGCCAGGGCGGCGGCCTTGGGACGGTCCACGGCGGCCTTTTCGGCGGCCGGGGCGCGATCAGCCATGATCGCGCTGATGAAGGCCTTGATCTGCTTGACCGTCTCGGGGTGACGGATGAGCAGCACGTCGCTGCCGGCCAGCAGGTAGCTGACCGCGGCGGCGGTTTCCATGTACACGCCGCGCTTCATGGCGTCGCCCAGCTCGGGGGCGTCCTCGTTGGTCTGGTTGGCTTCCTTGCACTTCCAGACCTCGTTGCCCACGTTGTTGATCATGGGCAGCACCAGCTTGTCGTCGTCCTGCACCAGGGCGGCGGCCCGGATGCGTTCCATCACCGAGTAGCTGTACTCCATGCCGTAGCCCAGCCCGCCGGTGGTGGGGTCGATGACCAGGCGGTCCAGGGAGACGCCCAGGTTGCCCAAGAGAATGTTGAGCTGCTTGGCCAGGTTCACGTCGATGGGGCTGGAGGAGATCAGTGACTGGTCATAGGCCAGGGCGGCCGCGCCGATCTGCTTGTGGTTGTCCTCGTCCACCGGGCCCAACAGCAGGTTTTTGCCCGCGTAGTCCTCGGCGATCTTCTTGAGCACCTCGGCGTCCTTGGCCGGGTTGGCGCTGCCCCAGACGATGACCGGCACGTCCACCGCGCCCAGCACCTTGCCCACCGCCTCGCTGGCGGCCTCGGGGGAGGCGTCCATGCCGTTGGGGTCGGTGGATTTCAGCTGCACCACGATGGCGTCGGCCCCGTACTCTTCCACGTTCTTTTTGGCCCAGGCCGCGGGATCGCCCAACACGCCCTCAAAGGGAGCCTTGGCCGCCTCGGGCCACTCGGTGGGCTCGAAGTCCCAAACCTCCATGGCGATGATGGGGCGAGACGGGGTCTTACCTTCCCAGGAGTGGAAGGGATAGGCGGTTTCGCCGCCCACCTTAAGGGCTTTGTCCCCTTTGCCCAGCGTTACTTGTTTGATTGCGCCGGCGTATTTAATAGTTGGAATTTCAAAGGCCACAGTAATTCCCTCCAACTGAACAAGGGGATGTTCACATCCCAAGTGTTAGGAATCAGTAAACTTAACCCAACGGGCGCCCTTCATGGCCCCCAGGGAAAACTGACGGAAAAGTTTCATTGTCACCACTGTCTTGCACAGCGCCTTGTGAGCAGTGGAACAATGCCCTGCTTAAAAAAATTGGCCGAGGCCAAACGGCATACTATGTGAAGCGCGTCCCACGCTACGCCAATAAAAAAAACGTGTCAAGAAAAAATGCATAACTGCCTGTAATCCCTGGCTAGACCACATGAACCGCCCCTCATGGGGCGATCGGTCTAGGCGTCGGATTCGGCCATGACTTTGTCAAAAACCTTAAAAGCCGCACTCTTAGCCGGGCTTTCCAGGGGAAGGGTGCTGGTGGGCAACCCTTTGAGATCGTATTCGGCCAACATGGGATCGTCGGGAATCACCCCGGCCAGTTCCAGACCCATCTCCTCGACGGTGGCCAACAACTCGGGGCTGGGCTCGCCGCGCACCATGGAAAGCACCAGGTAGGCCTTGCCCCGGAGCACCTTCATCTCCTGGGCCAGCTCGGTGACCCTCTGGGCGGCCTGCAGGGAGCGGCGGCTGGGGTCGCTGACCACCAGCAACAAGTCCACGTGCTGGGTGGTGACCCGGCTGATGTGCTCCATGCCCGCTTCGTTGTCCACCACCAGGTAGCCGTAGTTGTCGGCCAGGTTGTCCATGCACTCGGTGAGCAGGTGGTTGGCCGCGCAGTAGCAGCCCGCCCCCTCGGGACGGCCCATGGCGATGAGGTCGAAGCCCTCGGCCTCGGCCAGGCACTGGTTCACCCTCATCTCGATGAACAAGTTTTTGGTCATGCCCTCGCTTTGGCCCTTTTTCATGTCCTCGCGGGCCTGACCAAGGGTTCCGTCCAGGTCCAAACCAAGCACTTCGTTGAAATTGCTGTTGGAATCGGCATCAACCGCCAAGACGGGGGTCTTGTCGTGTTCCACAAGCCAGCGCACCATCATCCCGGCCACGGTGGTTTTCCCCACCCCGCCTTTGCCGGCCACGGCAATAACATAGGACAAGGCAATTACTCCCGAAATTAGCTATTAGTAATGAGTTGTGAAATTAAAAGCTATGCTAAACACCACAGACTGTCAAGGCATTTCACCTAACAGCCCGGCAACCTGTGAATATTTGTGGTTGCGCCCAGGGGGTGGTTGTCATTATGATAGGGTCTCAGCATAGAAAATCAGCAACTCGGCGAGTTGGGCGACCGAAAGGCGTCAGGGGGTGCGAAGCTGGGTCCGCTCACCCTCCTAACACTTTAACATTATTAAACTTATATGA